>CAWGFI010000023.1:0-234129 GCA_963821845.1 uncultured delta proteobacterium | reverse complement strand
AAAAGACTGACTATATGAATAGGCATCTAATACCTGAAACGAATCATTCCTTATCAAGCTTCAGATCTTTTTTCGAGGAGCGTGAGAAAAAAATTAAAGATGAACTATGCAGTGTTCTTGGCATTACTTTTGGAAAATAAAATGAACTATCCCGGAATCGTAACAGAACATCTCATCGGCCTGATCGCCAAGCAGGTCAACGATAATGGCCTCGTGGTCTGGTACGACCCGGACGGCGCGTATGCCAGCGCTATGGCTGCGTTGAACCTGCCGGACACCACAGTTCTCCGCTATATGGGCAGTTTTGTCCAGTTGCGCTGGGAAATTGACCAAAAGCATCTCATGGAAGGCGAAGAGCCCCCGCGCTTGGTGGTTTATGTCCCGATAGCCCAAGACCAAACCCATCATGCCCTCATCGAGCTGGAAGCCGCGGGCGTGATCATGCAACCCGGCCAGCAGCCCCCGGCGCGCAACACCCGGCTGGCCGTCGTGGCGCGCAATGCCCTTAAAGGGATTCTGGGCGAAGACACCGCCGCCCATGTGGAAAAGCAGACCGAGGCCGGGAAACTGACTTTGGCCGATCTCGACACCCTGGCCGACAAAGGCGGCGAGATTTCCAAGGGAGTGATCGCCCTCATTTTCGGCACAGGCAACCCGCAAGAGGTCGCCCTTTCTTTCCTCGACAATGATCGGCTCGACGAGAGCATTACCAAGAAAGACGCCAAGGGTGAACTTGGGCAACTTCTGCGACACGACTTTGGCTTCAACGCCCCTGATGGCGCGGAACTGGAGGACCTCCGCCGACGCCTGGCCCGGCATGTTCTGATGACTGATTTCATTTCGGGCCTCGGTGAAGTCGTTCCACACGAGCTGTCCTCGGTTCCGGTCGCCTCAACGCCGACTACTGCTGCTGCATGTTCGGCTGTGGCCTGTGCGTGGCGTTTGCGCCGTGATCGGCGAGAAAGCTATGTGGAGGCCGCCTGCAGGGTGGAACAGGAGTTCAACCTGGCCGCCTTGACGTTTGAACCTGATGGGATGGTCAAGGTTGAAACTTTCCCGGCTATCGAAAGGGCGCTCTTGAGGCATGCTGAAAACCGGCTGCTCGAGCAATCAGACGGCGATATATTGACCCTGGCAGAGTCCCGTTTGTCGCGATTCTGGTGCGATGCGGAACCAAAACTCCAGGCTCGGTGGGCGCTCGTCGCCTCCGCTGCCGAGGTGCTGTTGGAGGCAGATCGCGTCGAGAAGTCCCTGAAAAAAGCCCCGGCGTCGGTCACCGGAATGATCAAGGAGTATACAGAGGGTGCGGACCCGTGGTGTCTGCTGGATACCCATCATCGTCACATGGAAAGCCGTTGGTACAACTTCGAGCCGTATGGCGACGACCACGACAGTATAGAGAAACTCGTAATCCGGGCCAGACGACGTTACGTGGCTGTAGGCTCCGAAATGGCCACGACAATTCCTGATGCAACTGCATAAAAACGCCCCGGACAAGAGCGTTGCACGCCAGCGCGAGGTTTTCGAGAACCACGTCAAGCCGTTCCTCGCCGAGAAGAAGACCGCCTATGTGTGGGTGGATGCGCTTCGGTATGAAATGGGCCGGGAGCTTGCCCGCTTGCTCAGAGAAGACTTCGAGGTTGACTTCCATCCAGCCCTCGCGGCCGTACCCACCGTGACCGAGATCGGCATGGCGGCCCTGCTGCCCGGCGCTCATGGCGATGTGAAGGTGGTGACGGCAGGCAGCGGCAAGCTGGCGTTGGAGATCAACAAGACTGTCATCAAGGATCGCAAGGACCGAGTGGCGCTTCTGAAGAAGCATGCCGGCGTGGGGGTCTATGACGCCAAGTTGGACAATCTCCTGCCCAAGCCCTCCAAGAAGGTTCGCGAGGGCATCGAAAACGCGCAGTTGATCCTTGTGACATCCCAGGAGATTGATGAGCTCTGCGAGCAGGACAACATCACCCAGGCGCGCAGGCAAATGGACGGGGTTCTGAACGACCTGCGGCGAGGCGTTCGAGTGCTCGTTGACATGGGCATCAAGCGAATCGTCCTGGCGGCTGACCATGGCCACCTCTTTGCCGATGAACTCAGCGAAGACATGAAGATGGACGCACCGGGCGGCGAGACCGCAGACCTCCATCGCCGGGTTTGGATCGGGCATGGGGGCAATGCGGACGATGCGTTCCTTCGTGTGCCGCTCAAAGCGCTTGGCATGGAGAGCGAATTCGACTTGGCGACGCCGTGGACCTTCGCCTGCTTCAAGTGCAAGGGGGGGGCGAAGGCATATTTCCATGGCGGACTTTCCCCACAAGAATTGCTGGTGCCGGTCGTGATCCTCAGGCCGTCATCCAGGCCATCCGCTGGTCCGCCGGTAGGTATCTCATGGACGCTCGTGCCCGGGAGTGAGAAGCTCACAACTCGGTTCTTCTCAGTTCAAATCACGGGTTTCAACTCGGGATTGTTCGACATCGCGCCGCCAAAAGTCCGTATCGAACTTCGCGCCAAAGGAAAGGTCGTGTCGCGGGCGGTCAGTGCTTCCTATGGATTCGAGGAAGCTACAGGCGATGTGGCGCTTCGCAATGAGGAAGCCAATTCTAAGAAGATAGCACCCAACACGGTCACCCTGATGATCACCGAGGAGCTGGATCAGAAGAGTGTCGGATTGTACTTGCTTGATGCCACGACTGGAGCTGAATTGGCGCGGCTGGAGAAGATCGAAGTGATCATCTCAATGTAAGGGAAAAACGATGCCAGAACTTGATCGCAAAGCAACAACAGTTTTTGCGGGGAAGGTGGTCCGCAAGGACCTGGTCCGAAAGGTGAAGGTCGGGGCGAACGTCCCGGTCTTCGTCCTTGAGTATCTTCTCGGCAAATACTGCGCCACCGATGACCCCGCCGCCATCGAGGCGGGGCTGCGGGTCGTGAACAACACGATCTGCTCCAACTTCGTCCGACCCGATGAAGCCAACAAAGCCCAGTCGATGGTCAAGGACAAGGGAAAGCACACGCTCATCGACAAAGTGAAGGTCCGGTATGTTTCGGACGACGACAAATATTGGGCCGAACTGATGAACTTCGGCCACAAGTTTGTCCACGTCCCAGAGCACTTCTTGCGGGAATACGACCGTCTGCTGATGGGCGGCATCTGGGCACAGATCGACATCCGGCATCAATACGACGAGGAGCCAAGGGCAAGCGGAGCCCCTTCTGGATCGACAGCTTGAAACCGATTCAGCTTGCCACGTTCGATCTGGAAGAGTACCGGGACTGCCGCCGCCAGTTCACGACGGACGAGTGGCTCGACCTTCTGCTGCGCACCATCGGCCTGGAGCCGCAGAATTTCGACCGCCGGCTCAAGCTGCTGTTCCTTGTCCGGCTGATCCCGCTCTGCGAACACAACTATAACCTCGTGGAGCTTGGGCCTCGGGGGACTGGCAAGAGCTACGCCTATCAGGAGCTTTCGCCATACACGATCCTGCTGACCGGCCCGACGACCGTCGCCAATCTGTTCTACAACATGGCCAGCGGAAAGATGGGCCTGGTCGGCATCTGGGACGCCGTCGCCTTTGATGAGGTGGCCGATCTCCAGAAGATGCCGAAAGAGGTGGTCACGACACTCAAGACCTATTGCGAATCCGGCACGTTTGCCCGAGGGAAAGACGCTCTTACCGGCATGGCCTCGATAGCCATGTTCGGCAACACGAACCAGCCCGTCGAAGTGATGGTGCGGTCGTCGCACCTGTTCATGCCCATGCCGGATGTGATCCGAGAGGACATGGCCTTCCTTGACCGCACTCCACTTCTACATCCCCGGCTGGGAAATTCCGAAGATGCGGGTCGAGTTCTTCACCGACCACTACGGGTTCGTGGTGGATTACCTTGCCGAGGCGCTGCGTGAGCTTCGAAAGCACAACTTCACCGAAGTGATCGACCGGCATTTCTCGCTTGGGTCCCATCTCAACGCCCGTGACGTGAAGGCGGTTCGGAAGACGGTCTCAGGACTGATCAAGCTGATCTATCCCCATGGTGAAATGACCCGCGACGAGCTTGCAGAGATTACGGAGCTGGCCATCGAAGGCCGGCGGCGGGTCAAGGAACAACTCAAGAAGCTGGGTTCCTTCGAGTACCATCAGACATCGTTTTCATACATCGACAACGACACGCGCGAGGAAAGATTCGTGGGGGTCCCGGAACAAGGCGGGCGCGACATGATCGCGTCCGACCCGCTGGCCCCTGGGTCGGTGTACACCGCCTCGGTTGATGACCAGGGCAAGGTCGGCCTCTACCGCCTTGAGGTCGGCTGCTCTCCCGGAACCGGGAAACTCAAGATCGCCGGAGGCATCGAAGGAGCGATGAAGGAATCCATCCAGCGGGCCTTTGCCTATTTGGCTGCGCAGAAGGTCAAGATGGGATTTCCCAGCAGGTCGACATGACCGATTTCCATGTTGAGGCCATCGACCTGCTGAGCAATCACGTGCCTTGCGAAGCCGGCATCGCGCTGATCGTGGCGGTCTACTCCGCCATCAAGAGGCAGTCGGTTCTGGCGGGGCTTGTGATCCTTGGCGATCTGAGCATCCAGGGAAATATCAAGTCCCTTCGATCTCTGGCGGAGCCGTTGCAGGTCGGCATGGATAACGGGGCACGTCGGGCGCTGGTTCCGCTGGAGAACAAACGCAATTTCCTTGAGGTTTCCGGCGACATCGTGGAGCGGGTCGATCCCATCTTCTTCTCGGACCCGATGACGGCGGCGATGAAGGCACTGGGGATGACGTAAATGTATAGTGAAAAGAAAACGTCTGACTTTGTATGATTGATATTAATGTTTCGGTACTACTAAAGGGATGCTCAGGTGGGAAAGCCATATATTAAAGAATTACAGCAGCTTGAAAATACATATAACTCAGCTATGAGGATGGACCTTTCACCTCTAACCGCCTTTATTTCGATTGCATCCTCATCCCCTCTTCATGCCGTTGGTTCCGGTGGCTCACTCTCTGCGGCGCATGTGGTCTCCTATCTGCACCAAAGATGGGCAAATAATTTTTCAAAAGCTATCACCCCTTTAGAAGCTGTCAGCCTTCCTATTCCGAGAAATTCATGTTACTGGTTCTTAAGCGCTGGAGGCAGAAATACTGATATAAATGAGGCATTTAAAGAAGTCGCCAACCAAGAACCAAAACAGATCTGTATAACCTGTGCCAAAACAGATAGCCCTCTTGCATGTCATGCTCAAAATTATAGCTATTGCGATATTTTCGAATTCGATCTTGCCTCTAAGCGTGACGGTTTTTTAGCAACGAATTCGCTACTAGCTTTTGTGATTCTTGCTTCTCGAGCCTACCATGATATATTTTGTCCAGACAAATCCAATCTGAGACAACTTAAGCTCAGTGATATTATCGGACCTACCGGTTCAACTGAATCGAATATAGCTGCCCTGCGAAATCTATTAGCCCCAGTCTTGCAAAGAGATTCGTTATTAGTGCTTTTTGGACCATCGACTCAAGCAGCCGCTTTCGATTTAGAATCCAAGTTCACCGAGGCTTCCCTCGGGCATATTTTACTTTCAGATTATCGCAATTTTGCACATGGTCGACACCACTGGTTTGCTAAGCGTGGAAATAGTTCCGCAGTTTTAGCCTTTTCTTCAGATCAGGAAAATAGACTTGCAACCAAAACTCTGTCGCTTCTTCCAAAGGATATACCAGTAGCTCATCTTGATTTTACTGAACAAGGAGTTAATGCCCCAGTGGCTGCGATAGCAACAGTCCTGCACATCGTCGCAATTGCTGGTGAGATTCATTCGATTGATCCGGGAAGACCGGGTGTACCTGCTTTTGGCAGTAAAATATATCATTTACGGGGTCTTAAAAATTCAAATACCCATAGTGTTGATATCGTTATACAACGAAAAGTCCGCACGCCACGATCCCTAGTATCAAGTGAATATGTTAAATATCTAAAAGCAGGGGTAAAAAAGTTTATCAGTGAGATTCAGAAACAGGAATTTTCAGCTGTTGTTTTTGATTATGACGGGACTCTTTGCTCTCCTAAAGATAGATTTGGTGGGATAGATACTCGTGTAGTTCAATATCTTGTTAATGTTTTACAGGCCGGAGTCCCTTTGGGCATAGCAACGGGTCGAGGGAAATCTGTTAGTCTTGCTCTCAGAAAAGCCATTCCAGATACTTTATTTAATCGCATCATTATTGGATATTATAATGGTGCAGAATGCGGCTATCTTTCTGATTTATCTCTACCTGATGGGACAGATAAAGTGTGTTCAGAGCTGGAGTATATGCGCGCAGCGCTAAGTGTGCATAAGGATCTTCAATATATTTCGAAAATAACTTATCGAAAATATCAAATCACCGTTGAAGCACTTAAATTTGGACAAATGCAATCGATTTGGGAAATTGTAAACGCAATTATGCATCGACATGGTATTCCAGGAACAAAAGTTTTTTGTTCGAGTCATTCAGTTGATATAATCGCTCCCTCGGCAAGCAAAACTAAAGTTGTCAATATGGTTATGGAACAATTTCAAACAAATGACCATATCTTATGTATCGGCGATATGGGAGCGTGGCCTGGTAATGATTATGATCTGCTAGGAGCACCTTTTTCCCTAAGCGTGGATCAGGTTCCCCAGGACTCAGAATCGTGTTGGAATCTCGCACCATCCGGTTATCGGGGAGTTGAAGCCACACTCTATTATTTAGACTGTATGAAAATTGAAAAAGGTTTTGTAACAATGAAGATGAAATATCAAAAAAAGGTTTGCAAGCCATGAGAGAGGCACTCGCAGAACGCCTTTTAGCTCAGATTATGCAGGACACCAGCAGATGTTGCGCGTGAAAGGCCGTTACTACAAGCAATGGCAGCTTTCAAGTATGATGAGTATCAACAATTTGCACCAGGAATGCGGTTTATAGAAAGCCTTGCACTGTGGCTAAATCAGTTCAAAAAGAAGGATGAACGAGAAAGCGCATATGCTTTTATGAAGTCAAGATTGGTGTTTTTTTCAAACGCTGAAATGGTGCATTTTGTGTCTGTTGCTTATCCTGATCATATTCGCCCGTTACTTATTAACAGAACTGCAACAACTTTAAATACCGCTACGTGGAAAATTCAATATCTTGTCCAGCATACGGAGTTTAGATCTCTTAGAAGAAGCTGCCTTTTTTTGGGGCTCAGTGATGGAGCTCGAATTGATATTTTTTGACGAAGCAATAACGAATTAAGCCATGAGCAAATTTGGCAAGCATATGAGCTTTCCTCTGAAAAGGCCAAAAGCGTAAGAGAAGAACTGGAAAAAGATGTTCAAAACATCCTTGAAGACGAAAAAAAGAAAAATAATGTTAACTTTCGAATGGTATTTCTATTAGATGATTTTTCTGGCAGCGGCATTAGTTATCTGCGCAAATCAACACCTGATAATATCTTTAGTGGAAAAATCGCTAAATTCTATCAACAACTCACGACGAACGGAACAGGGCTTTCAACGCTAGTTAATTTAGACGATCTATATGTCGGCGTAACACTATATATCGCGACCGAAAAAACAAGAAGACACCTCGAAGATACTTTAAGAGAGCTTTTCAAAGGAACCAAAATAGAATGGGGTGTTCATATCGTTCAGCAACTTACAGAAGATATTAAAATACATATTGAAAAAGATAGTTCGTTCCTTTCGTTAGTTGATGAATATTATGATCCAGACGCTGAAGATGAGCATACTAAAAAGGGCGGAATGGATGTAAAAAAGGGCTTTGCTGGCTGTGGCCTCCCAGTAGTTCTTTCTCACAACACGCCAAACAATTCCATTTTTCTTCTTTGGGCCAATCCAAGCCAACATCGTTATCGTGGTCTATTCCCTAGAATTAGCCGACATAGGAGCGAATCATGAGGGAGCCACGGAACCCATTTAGGTTAAGAGCGTCGGAGCATATTGAATCTGAGGAAACCTTCGTAAGGCTATTCAGCCCTGATGTTATTGACATCCTGAAACATGATGAAATTTGGGATAAGCCTCAGGTTATTAGGAGTGCACCTGGCGGTGGAAAAACATCGCTATTTAGACTTTTTACGCCACGTTCGCTTATGACGGTTCATGCATTGCGAACTAGGGACTATTGTAAGGAGCTTTTCAGGCAGCTCGAGAGTATAAATGCACTTAATGATAATGGCCCGCTTGTACTGGGTGTTTTTCTAAGCTGTGCTCAAAGTTACTCGACGCTTGATGATTTAATGATCGATCCGGGTAAAAGGCAACGACTTCTTCTGTCTCTCCTTAATGCAAGATTTATTCTGGGGGTTTTACAAGGCGCGATTTCGTTGAAAGGATTGACCTATCCTCATGATTTGAAATCTTTTAGTATCGAACAATCAGACTCTTTAACAAACGCGCCAAAAAACTTTCCCAAGGATGGAGAAGGCCTATACAATTGGGCAATGCAATTAGAAAAGAATGTTTGTGATGCACTTGATAGCTTTGCACCGCTCACTGATACAAGTCTCACTGGTCACGATAGTTTGCTTTCACTGGATTGGATTTCAGGTGCAACCTTGAAGCATGATAATCAACCTATTGCTGTCAAGGTTCTACTGATGCTGGATGACATGCATCGATTAACCGTGAGTCAGCGTAGATTCATCCTTGACACAATTATTTCAACCCGTTTTCCTGTTTCGATCTGGATTGCGGAACGTTTAGAGGCCCTGGACACCAACGAGTTATTGTCATCAGGATCATTACCAGGAAGGGATTATGGTCGTGTAGTTACTATTGAGGATTATTGGCGTGGGAGTGCAAGCAAGAGATTTGAAAAGATCGTTTCAAATGTTGCTGACCGTCGAGCACGAGATGCCAAAGACGTTGAATTGGGGTCATTCTCTGAGTGCTTTCAGGAATCACTAGATGGAGCAGAGTGGCAAAACCATTATTCAAAAGGCAAAGAGATTATTGAAGCAAGAGTCAGAAAAAAGGCTGCAAACAAACAAAGGTTTGTTGAATGGATAAAAGAGAGAGAATCCATTGAAGGAAGTCCAAGAGAGGTGGCTCTTGCTTGGCGTACTTTAGAAATACTAATTGAAAGAGATCTCAGAAAAACTCAACAAACATTTGATTTTGCACTAGGGACTGATGACCTTGAACAAAAGGATGTATCATCGGTTCGTAGCGCGGCTGAACTATTTTTATGTAGAGAACTTGAGATACCCTATTATTTTGGCCTATCTCGACTTGCTGCACTCGCTTCATCAAATATTGAACAATTTTTATGGTTAGCAGGAGATATTTTCGAAGAGTCGGTTTCGAGCGTATTACTTAAAAGAAGCGGACAGCTGAGTCCAAATGCTCAAGAAAGGATACTTAAAAGGACCATTAAATCAAAGTGGGACACATTACCCCAGCAAATAAGACATGGTACGGATGTCTGTATGTTTTTAGATTCGGTTGGAAAATTTGCCCGCTGGGAGACGGACAAACCGAACGCTCCATATTCCCCTGGAGTCACAGGGATTGCTATTTCAATGGTAGATCGCCAATGGTTAGCAGACCCCAAGAACATTTCAAAAGATCAAGACATCCAGAGACTTGCGAGAGTAATTACATCGTGTATCACTCATAATTTATTCGAGATCACTTTAGACCAAAAATGCAAAGGTCAGTACTGGATGGTCATGAATCTAAATCGAATGCTTTGTGTTCATTTTGGTTTACCTCTTCAGTATGGAGGATGGCGTGAAAAAAGTTTGAAAGAATTATGTAAATGGCTAACAAAGGGATTCACAGCCCCAAATAAAAATGGAGGGATGTTTTCGTGAAACCCGAAGAACGAAATCGACTTCGATGGAATGATTATATTTTTTTTAAAGGTCCAGATTTCGATATTTTCTGGGAACAGCATCTTCGTGCCGAGAATCGCAACGTTCTTTTCATTATTGGATTGGGTTTCGACCCCCGAATGTGCACGGGCATTAGCGCCATAATGAACGCGGGAGGTACTGGAAAAAGAGAGTGTCTACTAATTGAATTTGACGAAGGAGACGATTCTCCCTCAAAAAAATACAACAATGAAGTTCAAAGAAACAAAGAAGAATTGCAGCAACTGTTTAATCAAAAAGGTAAAATAGTTAGTAAACAATTGCAGATGTGGTCCGATGACGGACGCCGCATTGGCGCTAGACGTGCATCTGAAATCATCGGTGATTCATCAAGTTTAAACGAATGGAATGATATTATCATTGACGTAAGTGCGTTACCTAGAGGTGTTTACTTTCCATTGATTGCCAAACTTTTATATCTCATTGATGAAAGATGCCAAAATAATAATAAATTAAATCTCCATGTTGTTGTTACGGAAGACGTTTTGTTAGACAAATCAATCCAAGAAGAAGGTATTGATGAGACCGCATGTTACCTTCATGGGTTTTCTAGTGCGCTGGAACGTGAGGCTACTGCTGGAATTCCTGTAGTATGGATTCCTGTTCTTGGTGAAGGGAAAGAGACTCAGTTGATAAGAATGTATGATAATGTCAAACCAGATGAAATATGTCCTGTGTTGCCATCCCCTTCAAGAAATCCACGCCGCAGCGATAATCTGTTAATGGAATATAGAGATCTTCTTTTCGACCGATTACGTGTTGAACCTCAAAATGTTATATATACTTGTGAACATAACCCCTTTGAAACTTATAGGCAAATTTATAAAGCAATTCAGCGTTATGATGATTCTCTCAAGCCGTTACAGGGATGTAAAATCGTAATATCGGCCGTATCTAGTAAACTATTGTCGATTGGTGCACTTTTAGCTGCTTATGAAGCTAAAAAGGCCGGTTATATGATTGCAATTTCTCATATTGAAACACACGGTTATGCAATGCAAAAAGCTGATTATACGAAGAAAGAACATGATCTATTCAGTTTATGGCTAGCTGGAGAATGCTACCATGGATAAGTCAATATTTACCCAAAAGAAGGTGCAGCCAATATGCGTAGGAACAGGCTTGGTCGCCTTGGATGTTGTGTTCAATGATAATGAAAGAACACCCCCTAGGCTTTGGGCTGGTGGGTCCTGCGGTAATGTATTAACAATCCTTTCTTATCTTGGTTGGAAGTCAATGCCAATCATTAGAATTGGTGAGGATGAGCCAGCAAAATTGATCTTGAAGGATTTGGGAACATTCGGTGTTTGCAATGATTTTGTTGACTTGGACAAAGCAATTTCAACACCCATTATCATAGAAAAAATAAGTTCTGGGCTGAATGGAATTCCTACCCATAGGTTTCAATGGTTGTGCCCAAATTGTGGGTCATGGCTTCCAAGATACCGGTCATTGTTACTAAATAAGGCAAAACAAGTAATAGATCTAATCCCAAAAGTGAATTGTTTTTATTTTGATAGAGTTTCTCCTGGGGCATTAGCCCTCGCTACCAAAGCCAAAGAATTAGGTGGTTTTGTTTTTTTTGAGCCTCCCACCTTAAAAAATGACGAAATTTTTGGTAAGGCAATAAAGCTTTCGGATGTTATAAAAATTGCAAATGGTCGAATTTGTGAAGGTTTGGATCTCGATGCTATAGAAGGACCAAGGCTCATTGTTCAAACACTTGGTAATGACGGAATTAGGTTTAGATTTACCAATAATAATTGGAAACGTTTAGCACCATTTCCGGTTATGGAATTTCGAGACGCAGCTGGAGCTGGAGACTGGTGCAGCGCTGGTATTATTTTTTCATTAGCACAAAGAACAAATGTGGAACTAAGCAATTTTTCAGAAAATAGAATTGTTAAAGCGCTCGAGTTAGGACAAGCGATGGCCGCCTTGAATTGCAGTTATGAGGGTGCTCGAGGTGGAATGTATACGATGAACATAGGTGAATTCGAGTGCCTAATAAAGGAAATATTAAAAAGAAAAATTGTTGTCGACCCTATGAAGGAAGCGCTTCCACAGCATCTATCCGAAATGTTTACATGTTTGTGTCCTGAGTGTCAAAAGAAGGTGCCATCAAAGTCAAAAAAGGACCGCGATTAAAATTGTTTCTACTTGAAAAAATTTACAAAATCGATTCGTAACAGGATTATGATTCGCCTTACGACGCCAACTTTGGTAAGGTAGGTGGGAAAATGGGATTGTCAGGATTTCCGGCCTGCCGGGGGCCACATGCTCTTTGATAGATCATTGAATCACAACGGTTTTCGGTTAACAGCCGGAGAACGAGAACGGTTATGAAAAGGGTTGCACATGGGGAGCCACATTAAAAAAGGCGGCCACCCAACATGGGTGATCGTCTTTTTTTTATATCGTATGCTCAATCGGCTGAGTCCCGACTAGTCGGGATTAACCACGAGGTCGCGCAGGTCGAGGCCTAGCCGAGATTCCGGCAACGACGGAATTCGAATCCTGCCCGGGGAGCCACATTAAAAAAGGCGGCCACCCAACATGGGTGATCGTCTTTTTTTTATATCGTATGCTCAATCGGCTGAGTCCCGACTAGTCGGGATTAACCACGAGGTCGCGCAGGTCGAGGCCTAGCCGAGATTCCGGCAACGACGGAATTCGAATCCTGCCCGGGGAGCCACATTAAAAAAGGCGGCCACCCAACACGGGTGATCGTCTTTTTTTATATCGTATGCTCAATTGGCTGAGTCCCGACTAGTCGGGATTAACCACGAGGTCGCGCAGGTCGAGACCTAGCCGAGATTCCGGCAACGACGGAATTCGAATCCTGCCCGGGGAGCCACATTAAAAAAGGCGGCCACCCAACACGGGTGATCGTCTTTTTTTATATCGTATGCTCAATCGGCTGAGTCCCGACTAGTCGGGATTAACCACGAGGTCGCGCAGGTCGAGACCTAGCCGAGATTCCGGCAACGACGGAATTCGAATCCTGCCCGGGGAGCCACAGTATAAAGGCGGCCACCCAAGCAATGGTGATCGCCTTTTTTTGTCTGGTTGAAAGGCCGGAGGCCGTCCGGAGTCTGACAGGTTCAATCCAAGGACGGGTTATTGGCCGCCGCCCTGATTCGGGGCGCGCGAGGCCATTATGAATCCCTTTGAATAGCCACCCGTACTCGACGGCGTGCCTGCAATGCGCGCCAGATATGCGGAACCAAGCTCCTTGATATGATTCCCTATGTTGTCGAAGTAGTTCAGGTGTTCCTGCTCCTCGTCAATGATCAGTTGAAAGAGCTTCATCGTTGAGCTGTCGCCGTTTTCTCTACTCACCAGCAAAAACTGATTGTACTTGTCGATGGTGTGATCTTCGAGACCCGAGTCGTGGGCGAAAACCTGTTCAGCCTTCTGACCCTTCCGGACCGCGTCGGCGAGGTCCGAGGTAGGTTCGCCCCCCAGTTCCTTGATGCGCTCCGCGAACATCTCCGCATGCCGCATCTCGTCGATGGCGATCAATTTTATGTTCTTGGCCAGTTCGCCATAATCCATGTTGTCCAGCCCGTAGTGCTGGTTCATGTACTGGGAGATGGCGTGCAACTCCATGCTCCTGGCCTCGTTCAATACCCCGATTACTTTGTTTTTGCGTTCTTCACGCGAGATCTCAGGCATGAGTACGTTCCCTCCTTTGATTTGGAAATAACCGAATATCGTATCCCATCATGCTATGCGAACAACTCCTCAATTATAACATCACTGACGCCGTCGTTAGCGGGAAAATTCGAGATGGAACGTCCCGGGACCGCCGTCGGGAATTCTCCCGATCATCCCGCATGATCCATCCGTCGCCGTCGCTCGCGCTGTCAGAGAAGGCCTCGCGCCGCCCGTCGAAAAAACAACTCGCCCGGCGCATCCCGGCACGATAAAAATTGATAAATTTTGTTGCTTGCAAACAGGAAAATAATTCTATTAATATGGCTCAATTCAAAATTGACGGATATTATTCGGCTTATTGAACCATAAGACGGAAGATTATCGATTATATTTCTTTGTTTTGGCTTACTGCCGAATAATGCAGGTATTTAAAAAGAGAAATGGACCCAATACCGGTTGATACCATGAGCCGTCACTTGAGTAAGAGCCAAGAGCGGACCTGACCCCCAGCCACCAAACATGAGCCGCAAGGGCGCCGCCGGGTAATTGCCTCTGTCGGAAGCTCCGACCCACGAGAGGCATAAGGATGCCCCGGTACGGCCCTTGTCCCATAACAACAGATTTTCTAAAGGAGGTCGTGTCGTTATGAATAAAAGAAGATGGTCCATTGGAAGTGGCGTTGTCCTGCTGTGCCTCGTATTTTCCTTGGGAACGGCCTTTGCCGAAACTCCCCCCATTAAAATAGGCGCCATGTTTATCTCTACCGGCAAGGTGGGCGGGTACGGGAAACACGGTCGTCAGGCGATTGAATTGGCCGTCGACGAGATCAACGCAAGCGGTGGAATTTTGGGCAGAAAACTGGAAGCGGTGGTCGAGGACACTCAGCTCAAAAAGGATGTGGCGCTGGGACTCGCGGAAAAATTCGTTAATCAGGACAAGGTGGACTTCCTCATGGGGCCGACCTCCAGCGGTCTTGCCATGGCGCTGAGCGAGTTCGCCGAAAATAATAAAAAGATCCTGATCGTCACCCAGGCCGCGACCGACGCCCTGACCGGGGATAAACTGCACCCTTATATCTACAGCACCCTCAGCAACGCCATGATGCATGCCCGCTCGGGGGCCTACCTCCTGGCCTCGAAACCGTACAAGCGGTACATGTGTATTGGTCCCGACTATAATTACGGGCACTCTTCCTGGAATATGTTCAAGGCAAAGCTCCAGGAGCTTCGGCCCGATGTGGAGTTTGTCGGCGAACTGTTTCCCAAGTTTTTCGCCACGGACTACACGTCATATATCAAACAGATCCAGGAAGCCAAGCCCGACGCCGTGTGGTCTCCCTTGTGGGGCGAAGACGCCGTTAATTTCATAAAACAGGCCTTGTCCACCGGACTGTTCAAGGACGTAAAATTCGCCTTTCCCTGCGCCGGCGCGCTGGAGGTCCTGGTCCCCATGGGCAAGGATATGCCCGAAGGGGTCTATGTATCGTCCCGATATTTCTTCACTTCGCCCGATTCTTCCCTGAACCGGGATTTCGTAAAGGCTTACCGGGAACGCTACAAGGAATACCCGGATTATATGGCCGGAGAGACGTACGCGGGAGTCTATTTTATCAAAACGGCGGTCGAGCGCGCGGGTACGACCGATACCGAAGCGATCATAAAGGCCGTGGACCGGGAACCCCTGGCATGGGAAACCCCGGAAGGCTGGAAAATCATGCGGCCACAGGACCACCAGGTGGTTGAGGATTGCCTCTGGGGCCTGACCATGTTCAATGAAAAATATGGATTTTCCATGCCTAAAAGTTTTGACTCCATTCAAGGCGCCGAAATCTGCCGAACAGCCGAAGAATTAAAGCAGTTAAGCGCCAAATAGGCCGAAGAAAGTCGGTGGGGGGACTCCGCGCCTCGAAAACCCGATGCAGTCGTGGCGCGCCCCCTTCAAATGGTTTCTCCCTCCGGTCGAAAGGAAAGAACGGTTTTCAGCCGTTTTCTTATTCCTCCGCTTAATAAAATAAATGTTGATAAATTTTGTCGTTTGCAAAAAAGAAATTAATTCTATTAGTATAGCTCGAATCAAAGATTTGAGTGGACAGTGTGGATGTGGGCCATGAGACTGGAGATTATCGATTATATTCTTTTAGTTTTGGCTAACCTTAGAATAAATAAGAATGGTTGAGTATTAGGAGTTGATTTTTGACGTAGGGTGGGTAGAGCGCAGCGAAACCCACCTAAAACTAAAAATATGCCCGATTATCTCCGAAATCGCGCGCCAGGCGGAATATACGTCTTCACCGTGGCCATCGCCGAACGCCGCAATGAGCTGCTGGTTCGCCATATTGGACTTTTAAAACAGGCGTTGCGAGACGAACGGAAACGGGCGCATTTCATCACCCTCGGAATGGTGGTTTTGCCCGATCATCTGCATGCCATATGGCAATTGCCGGAAAAAGATACCGATTATTCGACTCGCTGGCGTCGCATCAAATCCCATTTTTCACGGGCTCTGCCTGCCGGTGAACGGATTTCACCCAGCCGCGCGGCCAAACATGAGCGAGGAATATGGCAGAGGCGTTTTTGGGAACACACCATTCGCGATGAGGATGATTTGCAGAATCACCTCGATTATATCCATTTCAACCCGGTGAAACACAAATTCGTTTCGCGCGCGGTTGATTGGCCTCATTCAACATTTCATGAGTATGTTCGGCGCGGGACATATACAATGGATTGGGGCGGCAATGTTGGCTTGCACGGTGATTTTTGAGAATAAGTAGTTGATAACAAAAGAGATTGGTGGGTTTCGCTGCGCTCTACCCACCCTACAGGACTACAGGACCTTTAGTGCTTTTTTGGTGAACAAATATGAGCAAGAGAATTAGAGATTCATTAGACGTTCTCAGATTGATTAGAGACTCTTATTTGAAGGATAAAAAAAGCAGGATGGACGATCTACGGATTAAGGCCGTAGGGATTATAGCTAAAAGAGGCGTTGATAAAAGGACCGTATTCGCGCATTTAGTTGGGAAAAATACAGCCTCAACATTAACTGCGAGGAAGTTTGATAGCTTGCTCAAGGAATGGCTAACTCAAAACTCCTCAAAATTAAAGGAATGGTATCTCAAACACGCAGATGCGCAAGATAAGAAGCGTATTGAAAATTTTTTCGGCCAACCTCAGGTGCTTGACACACCAAAGGCATCAGATATCAATGATCCTGATGAGGCAAACCGTGTTGAAACGACAATTTATCGTATTCTTCGCGACACAGCTCTCTCTCGTGAAGTCAAAATATCACAAAATTATAAATGCCAATTATGTGGGAATAGGATTCGATTAAGTTACGGCAGTTTTTATGCTGAAGCCCATCATGTGAGACCACTGGGACGCCCACACAACGGCCCCGATAAGATAGATAATATTATTTGTGTTTGCCCGACTTGTCATGTTTTACTTGATTACAAAGTAATCAGGCTTGAAAAAGATCAAGTACCAAGTGTGGCGGAAGCTTTTGTAGATTATCACAACAATGAGATGTATGGCCAAAAATGATTGCGTGCCGAACCACAAGGATTGATACGACCTGAAAGGTCGTTTTCAACCCATTGTTGGGTTTTGAACCAGATACTGGATACATAATTGGGCTCAGGCCTTGCTTTTTGCCATTAATAATGACAAGCATTGCCCATGGCCAAACCACCGAGACTTGAATTTCCAGACGCCCTTGATCACCTCACAATTCGGGATATGCCAAGCCGATGACTTGGTCTAAGAGGACGAACGTTGATCAATGAATCAGCAAAAGGAGTTGAAATGAATTCAAAGACGAAGATTGGAATTATTATCTGCGATCGTTATCACCGCTGTGCGGGCGGTAAGTGTTTCCGAGCGATGAAGAACAAGGAAGGGGCTTTCAGCATTTATGCGGATACCGAGGTGGAGTTGGTTGGTTTTACAACATGTGACGGTTGTCCAGGAGGAAACATCGAATATGCCGGAGATGAGATGGTGAAGAATGGGGCTGAGGTCATTCATTTCGCCACCGGCATGGTCGTTGGTTACCCTCCCTGTCCCTCTATCCGGACATTTAAGGCCTTCCTCGAAAAACGTTATCCCATCAAGGTCGTCGTAGGAACGCATCCCATACCAAAAAAATATATGGACATGCACCGCATCTCTAGGCACATTGGGAGGATACTATCTGGAAAGCGCTTATCGAGCCGACCATGACCGATGAAGCGATAGAGCCAGCTACGATTAAGAGGAATGGATAAGCAGGACGCTGCAATGAAAATAGGAATTTTCTTTAAAGTTGAAGCCAGGTTTCTTATCGACGCTGTCTCGGTCGACAGTGGGGAGCCGTACGGGGCGGCTATTCAGCACGGCGGACACTATGTATTCCATGAATCTCTGGTTCCCATGAACCCACTGGAGCGACGCTTTAAAAGCCGTGATTACGACTTCTATCCTCGTGGCCGGGTGGTTTTCTTCCCGGTGTGAATGTATTCCGTCTCTATGTCGATCCTTGCCTGAGGCAGAATGATTACAAAAGGCTGATCGATTTATTCGAGCTTTCGGACACACGGATCGAAATTGCCACTGATGAACATTACCGCTGCGCTCGCTGCAACAGATCATACGTAGACTCGATGGAATGAAAAAATGAATTTCCTACGATTGCAATTGTTCAGGCTGCCGCTGAGATTTCGATGATTTCCTCGAGATAGCCGTTCTTTACATACTTTAGATTAACGTGTCGTTACGGACCAAATGCTTTTTGGAAGTTTATAAACGGGAGAGAAAACATGCCTAACGCGACTTACCTCACTGAAAAATACCCGAGACAAGAGTCGGTGTTATGGACTCCTTGTTTGCACGATTTTTTTATTAATTGTGTGCCTTTCTTGCCGGTATCTATCTGTATTGACGCTCCGTCACCTAAGGGGCCTTGGTATAAATCACGAGAACAATCTCCTATATTGCGCGTCAGTGGAGACTTGTTGAAGGAACCCGGTCCAAATGAATTTTTACGAGTCATTGGTTGTAGGTTTGATCTCGATCTGATTAATCATCCAGGCCGTTTTACGACAAAGGGCGACATTGCCGGTATATACCCCGACTTGGTGCTGATTAAACCTAACAAACACGGCATTAGTATAATGGAGAATAAGCCATATTACGAATCTACTTTCGATGGTAATCAAGGCCCAGGAGGAGCTTACATAGACTGCGTGGATTGGCTCAATACTGTTGGCATACATTGTGAGTACATCTTGATTCATTCTATCTCATGGAAACAGTATCCACGTGTGAAGGAGATTCAAGACGTATTAAAAGGCCGCTTTGGGGTGATCTTGTTAGAAGATATATTCAATGCCATGGATCAGCATAAGTTCAGGCACGAGCTCATAAGCGAGCCATGGACTCAATTTGGGGAGAAAGGTTCGGATTATGCCTGACGAGGAGGACTTGGGAGTTGGGGTCAGGTCTTGTTTTTTGACATTAATAATGATAAACATTGCCCATGGCCAGACCACTAAGACTTGAATTTCCAGGCGCCCTTTATCACCTCACCGCTCGGGGGAACGGAAGGGCGGCTATTTTCCTTGACGATTCCGACCGACGGGCATTTCTCGCTATTAATTCTCGTTCCCAAGTTGCACTTGGGAACGTAAAGATGTCGGGGAGTTAAACTCCTCAACCGGGAATCCGTTACCAAGTCCAACTTGGCAACGAGGGCAAAGTCGCAAGAGAAACACCCCAGGTTCAGACCTTGTTTTTTAACCGCGCATATCGGACCCCATTACTCCATCGATAGTTGGATTGTTCAACGAGAAAGATAAAACTCAAAAAACAAAACTCAAACCCCGGCATTGAGCGAGAAGGAATCCACATGATGGCAAAAACAGCAGTCAAATATCAGCGCATTGTGTCTCTCGCCGCGTCCCTGACCGAGACGCTGTTCGCCTTTGGCGCGGGCGCCCAAGTGGTCGGGGTCACCGACACCTGCGACTATCCGCATGAGGTCCGGGAAAAGCCGCATGTATCGTGCTGGTTCGAGCCGGATATGGAGAAGCTTCTGTCTCTTAAGCCGGACCTGGTCCTGGGGCTGCAAACGGCCCATTCCGGTTTGAAGCCCGAGCTGGAAAAGAGGGGTATCCCCATGATTCTCGTCAACCCGGCCACGGTCGAGGAATCACTGGAAGTCATGGCCATGCTGGGGGAGCGTCTGCAAGCGGCCGATGAAGCGCAGGCATGCCTCGAAAATCTGCGCGATCGTCTGGCTCGGCTGGACTCCAAAGTCGCACAGATTCCGCTTGCCGAACGGCCCACCGTCTCCCGGGTGCTCGAAGTGGAAAACAACATGTTTATTGTGGCGGGGCCGCTCTCGTTTCAATATGACGTTATTGCCCGGGCCGGGGGGCGCAATGTGACCGGAGAGATCCACGAAGCGTATCCCAAGGTCACGCTTGAACAATTCAAACGATGGGATCCGGACGTGATTTTTTTCTGCGGATATGACCGCAACTTTGTGCCACGTTTCTGCGCGCATGAGGCATACCATGCTTTTAAGGCCGCTCAGACGGGACGGGTATATCAGTTCGACTGCGGTCTTACCTGCCGCACCGGCCCGCGCATAGTGGAGATGGGAGAGCTTCTGTTCCGGACACTGTACGAAGAGGAGCTGGGGTCAGGTCTTGTTTTTTGACATCAATAATGATAAACATTGCCCATGGCCAGACCACTGAGACTTGAATTTCCAGGCGCTCTTTATCACCTCACCGCTCGGGGAGACGGAAGGGCGGCTATTTTCCTTGACGATTCAGACCGACGGGCATTTCTCGCTATTCTTGGGGATGTCGTGGAGCGGTATAATTGGATTTGTCATGGGTACTGTCTCATGGATAATCATTACCACCTTCTCATCGAAACGCCCGACGGAAACCTTTCGGAAGGGATGCGGCAGCTAAACGGGGTCTACACGCAGGCATTCAATCGCAGGCGCGGGACGGTCGGGCATGTTTTTCAAGGGCGGTTCAAGTCGATCGTAGTGGACAAGGATTCTTACTTGCTCGAGCTTTACCGGTATATTGTCTTAAACCCGGTTCGCGCCGGGTTGGTCGGACATCCCAAGGATTATCCGTGGTCCAGCTTCAAATCCACGGCCGGGACCGGCGAGAAGCCCGATTTTCTGTTTACTGATTGGGTTCTTGCGCAGTTTGGCCGCAATCGGAAAGCGGCGCAAAAGAAATACCAAGGATTCATTCTGGCGGGGACGGATGAAGAGGCGCCCTGGAAAAAGCTTGCGGGGCAGTGTCTTCTTGGCGGAACGTCGTTCTTGGAAAAACTTTTACCCTATTTGAAAGACAAAACCGCCTTTGCCGAGATTCCCCGCATTCAACGTTTTGCCGTCCGCCCCTCGTTTAATGCTCTCTTCCCCGAAGGTCAGACTCGACAGGAACGAAACCAGGCAATCGCCGAAGCCGGTCTGCGACATGGCTACTCTCAGCAGGAGATCGCCGCGCATATCGGGCTCCATTACTCCACCGTGAGCAGGATTGTTCAACGGGAACGAGAAAAGTCAAAAAGCAAGACCTGACCCCGATTTCAAGGGGAAGGGCCAAATGGCCCCGCCCTCGCTCCGGCTTTTAGCTTCCCTGTTCCTATTTCGCGATCTCCGCCCGGATGGCCTTCTTGTTGATCTTGCCCACGCCGGTTTTGGGAATGGATTCCACCAGCAGGATCTTGTCCGGGATTGCCCACTTGGAAAGCTCGCCGTTGGCCACGAACTCGCCCATGAAGTCCTTGATGGCTTGGGCGGTGAGGCTGTCCTTGGCATCGGGCCTGGCCACCACCATGGCCAGGGGCCGCTCGCCCCATTTCTCGTCCGCCGCCCCCACCACCGCAACCTCGCTCACACCGGGATGGCGGCTGATGACGCTTTCGAGCTCCAGGGAGGAGATCCACTCCCCGCCGGTTTTGATGACGTCCTTCAAGCGGTCGGTGATTTTGACGTAGCCCTCGGGATCGATGACGGCGATGTCGCCGGTGTGAAGATAGCCGCCGGCCCAGAGTTCCTCGCCTTTGTCCGGGGCCTTGAAATAGCTTTGGGTGAGCCAGGGGGCGCGCACCACGATCTCGCCGGCGGAGCGCCCGTCGTGGGGCAAGTCCTGCATCTTTTCGTCCACTACGCGCAGGTCCACCAGGGGGACGGGCCGTCCGGTTTTGGTGCGGATGTCGAGCTGGTATTCCATGTCTGCGTCCATTTTGTCGGGCTGGACCATGGCCAGGGTCAGGATGGGACAGGTCTCACTCATGCCGTAGCCGGCGTAGATGTCCACCCCTCGCTTCAAGGCCGCCTCGGCCAGGCCCCGGGGCAAGGCAGCGCCGCCGATAATGACCTTCCACTGGGAAAGGTCCACGCTTTTGGCCGCCTCGGCGTTGAGCAGCATGTGCAGAATGGTGGGTACGCAATGGGAGAAGGTGACTTTTTCGGTCGCCAGCAACTTGAGCAGCATCGGCGGTTCGTAGCGGCCGGGGTAAACCTGTTTGGCCCCCAACACGGTGGCCACGTAGGGCACGCCCCAGGCATGCACGTGGAACATGGGGGTAATGGGCATGTACACGTCCGTGGAGCGGAAGCGCCCGGGAGCCACATAGGAGCCCACGCCCACCAGGGTGGACAGGGTGTGCAGCACCAGCTGGCGGTGGCTGAAGAACACGCCCTTGGGATCGCCGGTCGTGCCGGTGGTATAGAAGGTGGTGGCTTTGGCGTTTTCGTCGAAGTCGGGGAAGTCGTAGCTGTCGGAGGCCTTGGCCAGCAACTCCTCGTATTCACCGGCCAGGGGCAGCTTTATACCGTCGGGGGCCTGGCCCGCTTCCTTGAGCAGGACGTATTTTTTGACCGTGGGCAACTGGCCCTGAATGTCCTCCATGATGGGCAGGAAGTCCTGGTGGCAGAGCACCACGTCGTCTTCCGCATGGTTCATGGTCCACAAGATCTGTTCGGGAGAGAGGCGCACGTTGACCGTGTGCAGGATGGCCCCTATCATGGGCACGGCGAAGAAACACTCCAGGTAGCGGTGGGAGTCCCAGTCCAGCACCGCCACCGTGTCGCCCGGCCCCACGCCCAGGTCCTTGAGCGTGTTGGCCAGCTTGGCGATACGGGCGTACAGGTCGCGGTAGGTGAGCCTCATCTGGTCGCGATACACGATTTCCTGGTCGGGAGCGTAGATGATGGGGGTGTACAGTAGCTGTTTGATGAGCAGAGGATAGGCGTAAGCCTGCTCGGCCCGGTCCACCAGTTTCACATTCTTGCTCATAGTTTTTGACTCTCCTTGATCATGGAAAGGGATTTGGCGGGGCTGCGCGCGTTTTCGAATCCGAGCCCGGATTATGCGGTGGTCGCCGCCAGCCGTTTTTTGACCTCCCGGCGCTACGGCATTGGAGCCACGACTCCACCGGGAAGCGACGGAGGGCGGTTCATCTTCGTCTCTTTGGCCGTTTTATGCCAGAGATAAGGCAGGCAATTCAAGTATATTGTACACAAAGTAATTAATCCTATTCCCTACCTTCCGTCAATCAGTCATGGTGTCTTAACCCGGCCCCGCCCCGCCGGTAAGATTTGGGGGCAGGTCTTGGCTTTTGATATCGTTCCTCACCGCCGGCGCGAAAAAAAGCTTGGCGACGATCGCATTGACAACGCTTCCCGCGCCTTTACCTTTAGTGAGGACGGGAAGGAGATGCGCAATGGCAAATTCAGGCGTCACATCCGGAGCGGCTACAAACATGGCCATCGACCCGGTATGCGGAATGAATGTCGCGCCGGGCGAGAACGTGTGGACAACCAATCATAACGGGAAAAGTTACTGGTTCTGCGCCCGGGAATGCCGTGAGGCCTTTGAGAAAAACCCCGGCAAGTATCTTAAACGAAAAGGTTGGTTCGGACGTTTCCTCGACAGGATGAACAGGGCCAATGAGGAGCAGTTCGGCGGTAGCGGTCCGAAGTGCTGCGATTGATAGATGCCGCGAAGCGCGGCGGGTTCCGCGACTCGGCCGATCATCATAACTTTCGGAATCGGGACGGGGGGAGGAAGAGAACTACGCTAATGATGGTTGTTTTCAAATGAAAAACGACCGAGAGTGTTGACAAACCCATCTAATATGCTTCGTCATTCCGCGACTTGATCGCGGAATCCAGTATTTTCAAATAGTTCCGGACCCCGGCTTTCGCCGGGGCGACGAGGTGGGGACTTTTTCAACAGTCTGCCCCCGACTTCTTCGGGGCTGAGAGGCGCGGAGATTCCCCCGCGATGCTTTTCTTTCAAAATGAAAAACGGCTTTTTTTTTCCGACAAAAAGGATTAGTTTCGGGCAGCGTCAAAAGGCTGTCGGCGATCGATGCGCATGCCGGCGGCCTTTTCTTTTTTTCTGGTAATTCGTGAGAACTAAAGGAGTACGTAAGCATGACCCACAGAGAACGAATTCTTATGGCGGCTCGAGGCGCGACACCGGATATTTTGCCGTATGTTCCTCGAATCGATCTCTGGTATAATGCCAATTCGCATTTCAATACGCTTCCCAAGCAATGCCGGGGGCGCTCCCAGGACGAAATTTCCCGCGACCGGGGCTGGGCGCTTCATAAAGTGGTGCCCGAGTTCCTCGACATCGCCCATCCCGACGATAGTCTGCATCGGGCGCTCGGTTTGTACAATCTCAAGGAAATGGTGTTCTCCTTCAGGTTTTCCTCGGACATTGAAATCGTGGCCAAGCGGGAGGGCGATTTTACCCACGTGGAATATCATACGCCCCTGGGAACGGTGAGCGCGACCACGGCGTACACCGAGGAGATGAAGAAATCCGGGGCTTCCATAACCTGGATCAAGGAGCATATCCTTAAAAAACCTGAAGATTACCGAGTAGTGGGCTATATTTTCGAGAATCTGGAACTCGTCCCGGACTATGAAAGATTCAAGCAGTGGAAAGCGTATGTGGGAGAAGATGGAGTCGCCTCCACCATGGTCGCGCTGTCCTCGTCTCCCATGCACCATATCCAGAAGGAGTTTCTGGACGCCACGGATTTTTATTACCACTACAACGACAACAACAAGGAAATGGTCGCGCTGGCGAAGAGTCTCGAGCATTTCTACGATCAGGCGTTGAAGATCATCGCCGACTCGCCCGCCGAAATGGTTCTGTGAGGCGACCAATTTCGATGACATGATCACCTACCCCAGCTATTTCGATAAGGAAATCAAACCCTGGATCGAAAAGGCGTCATCGGTGTTGGGCGAAAATGGGGTTCTCGCCCTGTGCCATTGCGATGGCGAAAACCTGGGGCTGATGAATTCGATCCGCGACTCCGGCATGCATATAGCGGAGGCCATATGCCCGGCTCCCATGACCAAGGTGAAAATCGAGGAATACTACCGGCAATGGAGCGACAAGCTCACCATTTTCGGAGGAATTCCTTCCAACATGCTGCTGGCGGAATCCGCCACCGAGGAAGAGTTTGAAGCGTATCTGGACCACCTCTTCCAGGTGATCGCGCCGGGAAGCCGCATGATTCTGGGAATCGCCGACACCACGCCCCCCAACGCGATATTCGATCGCCTCATACGCATCGGCGAGCGGGTGGAAAAAGAAGGCCGTCTTCCGCTGGAAGGGGGCGCCGCGCGTCCGGTGAGCGACGAACAAATGAAAGCCGCCGCCCAACGTGTTTCGGCGGAACCGGCGCTGGATGAATCACTCGGCGTCATTCAGGAAGACGTCACGCGCGGCAGACACCTGGAAATCGTCACCCATGTGGAGGAATTTCTGGCCAAGGGCGTGAGCGCCGAAGACATACTGAACCGCGGCATGATCTCGGCCATGGAGGTTATCGGCGTCAAGTTCAAGCAGGGCGATCTCTTCATTCCGGAAGTGCTTCTGTCCGCCCGAGCCATGAACGCGGCGCTCCCCGTGCTGGAACCGTATCTTGCCGCCGGAAAAGGAGGCGCCGGAGGCAAGGTGCTCATCGCCACCGTTCGCGGCGATCTGCACGACATCGGCAAAAACATGGTGGTCAGCATGCTGCGGGGCGTCGGGTTCGAGATCAAGGACCTGGGTATCAACGTGCCGAGCGAAACCATCGTGAAGCAGGTGGAGGAATATCAGCCCGATATCTTGGGGCTGTCGGCCCTTTTGACCACCACCATGCCTGAAATGAAAAGTATCATCGCGTCCTTGGAAGCCAAGGGGTTGCGTCCCAAGCTAAAGATCATGGTCGGCGGCGCTCCGGTAAACGCCAAGTTCGCCAAGGATATCGGCGCCGACGCCTACGCCCAGGACGCCGGGGATGCGGCGGCGATCGCCAAAAACCTCATGAAGGCGTAACGCGCGGATAGAAGTCACGTCCGGGGAAGTCCCGCGCATACGGCGGTTCGACAATACTCACCAGGGGAAACGGAAGGATTGATCCCTCTGTTTCCCTTGATGTATTCTGGAGCTACGAGAAATTCAAATCACATGTTTCGGAAACGTTCGGCCTCCCGGAAGGAATTTTTCATACGGAAAAGGAGACCAGCGATGAAAATCGATGAAGAAACGATGAATGAAATCATCCGTCGGATTCTTTCGGTCACGGCTCCGGATAAGATCATTCTTTTCGGTTCAGCCGCTACCGGACAGATGACCAGAGACAGCGGTATTGACCTGCTGATCATCGCAGACGACCCCGGCGACCGGCGCAAGGAAAGTGTCCGTTTGAGCGGGACGCTCACGCGACAGGGTTACCCTTTCGATGTCATCGTGATCTCGACTGAACGGTTCGAGGAGAGCAAAGATGTCATCGGCGGCATCGCGTACCCGGCCAACAAGTACGGGAAAGTGATCTATGAAGCCGCCTGAGGAAGTCCTCTTTTCTTGATGCGATCCCCACTCGACCCAATTACCACTCTTCATATTGTTCCCGTCGATACTTACAACCCCGCAAATACTGTCATTCCGAAAGATGACATATTCAGCTTTTTCAAGCTGTTCCGGTCCTTATTCCCTTATAAATGCCGCGTTATTGATTGTTTTTATTGATCTATGGGCGATACTTACATTCATTTTTATCAAGGAAAATATATTAGATTAAAGCTCTGAAAATTGTTAAAATTTTGTTGGGGTATAAGGTTCTCTAAACTAAAAAATATGAGGCCGCGTATGAAATCGTCAAGAATGGCGCCGATAATCCTCGCGTTTCTGATGGCCTTATCCGTTCCCGCTCACGCTCTTGATAAAAAAATAATCGAGATTTCAGTGCGGAGCGGTGATTATTTAATTGATATCTGCGACTCATACCTGAAAGATTCGGTGAGGTGGAGGGACATTGCGGCCCTCAACCGGCTGAAAGATCCGAATCTCCTCTATCCGGGCGAAAAATTGAAGATCCCGCTCGATTTTTTCCGCGGGGCGCCCACCAACGGAACGGTCACGTTTGTCAAAGGTGAAGTCCTGATATTAAAGGAACCGGGCCGGGATTGGCGGCCGGTTCGGCAAAGCGACCCCATAGACGCGGGAACCTCGATCAAGACAGGCGACGACAGCGCGGTCGAAATATCCTATGACAACGGTATCGCCATTTTTCTCAGATCCAATACGGAACTCAAGCTGATAATCACCCGGAAAATCGATCCCGCTCATATCCTTTTCCAGTATCTTCTCGACATAGGCAAATCGATTATCCGCATCCAGGAAAGCATGGGGCGCGGTTCACGGTTCTCCGTGGAAACCCCATCCGCCATAGCGGGCGCCCGCGGGACAGGATTCAGGTTATCGAGCGATTTCAATGAACTCACTCGATGCGAGGTGCTGGAGGGGATTGTGCTCATCCAGGGCCACAGACGGGAGCTCGAAGTGACCGCCGGCGAAGGCACGGTCGTGGGCCCGGGCGAGGTTCCTCAAAATCCGGTCAGCTTGTTGCGTCCGCCCGAGCCCGTCAAGCTCTTGGACCTTTATCGATCCATGCCTTTTGAGATGACATTCACGGAAGTCGAAAACGCCGCCATGTACGTGATCATGCTGGCGAGGGACAGGGACTTCAGGGATATCGTCAAGACATACGCGATCGAGCCTTCCGAAAAATTATCCGAAATCGGCCTGTCGGATGGGCGGTATTATTTAAAAACGGCGGCCAGGGACGACCAGGGACTTGAAGGCCCCTGGTCCGAAGCGTACCTGGTGATGGTGCGCGTCAATCCGCTGCCGCCATTCACCCAATTTCCCGAGAACGGCGCCGAGGTTCGAGCGAAAGACGTTCAGCTCAAATGGCTCAAGGTCACCGACGCGGCTAAATATCACGCGCAAGTCGCCGAAGATAAGGATTTTACCGTTTTGTTGGCGGACGATCGGGATCTGAAGGATCTGACGCTCGAACTGAAAAACCTCGCGCCGAAAGAATATTTTTTCCGCATTAAATCAATCGCCGCGGACGGATACCAAGGCGTCTGGTCGGACGTGATTTCCTTCCGCGTCATGCCTCCTCCACCGGCTCCTCCCCTGGAAAAACCCGGTGTGGGCAAGGAAGACATTTCAATACGATGGCGCGACCTCGGTAAGGACGTTCGATACCATTTTCAGGTGGCCAGGGATGAACAATTCAAGGACGTTATGGCGGATCAAGTCCTGGACAAACCGGAAACGACTATTCCAAGGCCCGAGGATAGCGGGGTGTACTATGTGCGCACAAGCGCCATTGACGCTACCGGCTACGAAGGCGACTACTCGACGCCGCAGACCTTTGAAGTCAAGACGCCGTTTCCTTTCACGAACGTTGGTATCTTTCTGGGATCGGTCCTTCTTATGCTTTTAATTCTGTAGTCGGACGTTTTAATCATTCTTTATGTCGTCTCTTATTTCATCCTTGAAAAAAACACGACCGCGAGCGTTTGTTTTCGCTCTGATGATGATTGTATTTGTTCTTCTTGCAGACAGGATGGGCGTCTTTGTAGGAATCGATACGTATTTGTACGACCTTTCATTCAGGATACGAGGGGTTATTCCTCACAATCGGGATATTGTATTAATATCTATTGACGAAAAAACCTTGAACTCCTTGGGGCGCTGGCCCTTGAGCAGGAAATATTACGCCCGATTGATTGAAAAGCTGGATGAAGCGAAAGCCGTTGGGCTTAACCTGATCTTTTCCGAACCTTCCGATGATGACGCTTATCTGGATTCGGCCATCGCCAAAAATGGAAAAGTAGTGTTGCCTCTGTACATAGAACGGGATTTCAAGATATCAAAACCATATAATTTTACTCATGTCAAAAGCGGCCATATTCATGTCGTGATAGATTATGACGGTCTGGTAAGGCGCGTATTTCATACGTTAGTGTTCAGAAACAAACAGTATGAATCATTCCCCTCTGCGCTTTACGAGACCATAACCAATGATGGCCATTTTAGCTCGGAGCGCACGGATGCGGGCGTCTCGAACGCCGGTCCTTTCAAGATAGAACAAATGCATCCCATGCTTATCAACTTCTATGGCCCCCCCGGAGTCTATGAGCGTATTTCCTTATCGGAAGCGCTCAAGGATACATTCCCGGCTGAATATTTCAGAAATAAAATTGTTATTATCGGGGTTACGGCGCCGGGTATAGAAAATACCATATTGACGCCGTTCACCGGGGGGCACGGCGTTATAACCAGTTCGGAGTTATACGCCACTATCTTGAACAACCTGCTCGATAAAAATCAGATAATCGCGGTCAGTGAACCGGTACGATGGATCGCTCTCTTGCTGGGTTCGGTTATTGCGTTTCTACTCTTTGGCGCCTTGAGTCCGAAGGCGACGTCGATTTTTTTTTCATCGTGCATTGTACTCCTTATCGTCCTTACTTTTACGCTCTTTAAATCCCAGAATATATGGATCAAGCCCGCGGCTCTTCTTGTTTCCGTCCTTGTTATGTTCTTGTGGGCGTATATGGAAAAATTGGAGTATGCCCGTGAATCACTGAAAAGAGCGAAGTTGGACTGGGAAGACGCTTTTGCCACGTTAAATGACACCATCATCATTCAGGACGAAAAGGGCGTAATCGTCAGAGTCAACAAACCGGCGCAAGATATCTCCTCGGAGCCGTTGCTGAAGCGCCTGGAGGAAAACTACCGCGCCTTGCTCGCCGAAAGTCGGAGGCCGAATCAAGACAAGGACAGCGAAGATTCCGTTTCAAGGAAGGGACTCATAGACAAAGATCTGTATTTGCCGGAATCCGATACACACCTGGAAATCAAATCGCTGCCCCGCTTGCAACCTGATAGTCGATTTCGAGGCGTTGTCCATGTTATCAGCGACGTCACCGAAAGAATGATCACGGAAGAGGAGCGTCGCAAATTGGAGAGCCAGCTCATTCAGGCTCAGAAAATGGAGGCCATTGGAACGCTCGCGGGGGGGATCGCGCATGATTTCAACAACATCCTGTCCGCTATCATTGGATACACGGAACTGGGCCTCCTCGAGGTTCCTCGAACAAGCCGCATAAAGTCTTACCTCGAACAGACGTTCGAAGCGGGGAAACGCGCGGGGGAACTGGTGAAACAGATCCTGGCTTTCAGCAGGCAAACCGATGTGGAAATACAGCAGATCAGGGTAGCCTCTATTATAAAGGAAACCATCAAGCTCCTGCGATCGACCCTGCCTTCAACGATTGAAATCCGTCAATATATCGAGAATACGCCCATGGTAATGGGCGACCCTACACAGATTCACCAGATTGTAATGAATCTGTGCACCAACGCTTACCATGCGATGCAGGAAAACGGCGGGGTTTTAACCGTGACCTTGCGATACCGGGAATTTGTTACCGCCCTGGACTTGCCGGTCGCCGACATGCGGCCCGCGAAGTATGTCGAGCTTATCATAAGCGACACCGGCCACGGCATCCCCCCGGAAAACCTCAATAGAATTTTCGATCCCTACTACACCACAAAGAAACGAGGAAAAGGAACCGGTCTCGGATTAGCCGTCGTTCACGGGATCGTTAAATCGTATCATGGCGCGGTCACCGTCGAGAGTCAGCTCGATAGCGGTACAATCTTCAGGGTATTCCTGCCGGCTATCGATTCCGATGAGCAGACGCTGCTTGCCGATGATGGAGCGCTCCCCAGGGGAAATGAACGTATATTGCTGGTGGACGATGAGTCCCCCTTGATAGATGTGGAGAGACAGCTTTTGGAACGGTTGGGATATTCCGTAACCACACAGACCAAGAGCCGGGAGGCGTTAAGACTTTTCGGTAAGGAGCCGATGAATTACGACCTGGTGATAACCGATCTGACCATGCCCGAGTTAACGGGAGATAATCTGGCAAGAGAACTGCTGAAAGTCAGGGCGGATATTCCCATTGTCCTTTGTACCGGATTCAGCGAACATCTAACCGAAGAGAAAGCCAGAGCTTTGGGAATTAAGGAATTTGTCACCAAACCCCTTCTCATGAAGGATTTTGCGCTGGCGGTCAGGAGAGCGCTTATGAGTAATGCGCATCCTCCCAATGAGCGTGTTTGAACGCGTCGCCAACCTCGGCGCCTGAAAAGAGGAACAACGGCAATATCGATCGCATGTTCTCGGCGTCTCCCCTTTTTGGGCTACCTGTCCGGAGCCTATTCAATAGTCAGCAGCAACCAGCCGGTCGCGGGAATCCTCGCCACCGCCGCCTGATGCGCCGCTTGTCCCTCGTTTATTTTTATGCGCCAGCTTTCGGCGTTCGGGTCCTTGGCGGCTAAGGCCACGGCCTTCTCGCCCACCTCGTTCAACAGGCCGTTGGAAGAGGAAACCGCTTTTTCATTTCCCAGAGATTTGATTCCCTTTGGTGTCCGATAATATAAAACGGCGGCGCCCGCCTTGGTGTTGACCTGTTCGATCTCATCCACGACCGCCGTATTGTTGGCCGCGACGGCCAGGCCGTTCCGGTCCATGAGCAGACCGATCGGGTGGGACCGGCCCGAGATCGGCTCCAGAATCCTGCTTGAAAGCTGTTCCAGGGTCATATCCCGGGATATCACCCCCAGAAGTTTGTCCTGGCTATACACCGGATAGGAAACCGTCACCATCATGCCCGCGCCCGCAAGATCAAGATAGGGTTTTTCCCAGCCAAAGGTTTTGCCCTCAAAATCCGCCGCCTTGTAGAAAGCCTGCTTGGTTGGGGGAAGGTTGTTCACCGCCTGATCCAGGGTGAGGTACGGATAGATTAAAAAGGCCTCGTCGGGCGTGGTCATGTACACCCATGAATAATGGAAGGTCCGATACGCCGCCTTGAACATCGGCGCCATCGAAACAAACGTTTTCAACTCCCTGGTCACCTTGGGTGTGACGTCGCGGCCGTTGTAGAAAAGATAACCAGGCGCCGGCGCTTGCAGAGTCGGTTCAGGACCGTTTGAAAACGGCCGGAAACTCACGGTCTTCCCCTTTTCCATGGCCTTGCTCAACCAGAGATTTTTCTCCGCCTCATCCATGGGAGGGGTGGCCTCATACACGCGGACGTACTCATCGGCCAGCGCCTTGACGCTTTCCGCGACGTGCTCCAGGACCACTTCCAGGCTGCGCGCAAGCTGGAGGCTCATGTCGCTCAGGCAGTCTCCGGTTTCCATGGCCTGCGTGGGCTTTACGGCGGAAATTGAAAGGCAGAGCGAAAGGATGACCACGAAAATAAGCTGTTTTCTAAAATAACGCGCCATGACTTTGTCTCCTGTGAAAGAAGGATAGAGCAGAAGGTTACAGCTTACCCGCTAAACCGCTCGTTTACAATATCCCGTGGCGCCGAAAGAGGCTCAGTAAAAGAAATCCATCGACCCTCTAATCACCTCTACGTTTTTCATTTATATTATTTATTTACATGAAATATTTTAAAATTATAGTTCCAAGAACAATAACGTGCTTTAAAAATTGATTATTGCAAAAACAGGCGAGTAAAGGTAAAATTTAGTCTGGTCAGTAACAGCAAACATAAAGGAGTACAATCCAATGGCCGAAGCTCACAAGGCAGCCAAACCTTTTGTATGGGTGACTGACAAGAAGGGAAACCAGTTCATTTGCCCCATGGACGCGTTAAAGGACCCCAAACACGCTTCCCCGGACGAACTCAAGAATTGCGTCGATGAAGCGAAAATGGGCGTGAGCGTGGGCGACTAAAGAGGAACCGGCCCCTGAGGCCGCGGTTCAACTGACCGTTTCAGGGGCCGTCCTGCGAAACAACCACGCGCTCGCCAAAAGCGCCACGCCGAATACGGCGAACGGCAGTTCGAATTTGTAGGACGCCAGCACCCCCGCCATCAGAGGACCCAGGGCCACGCCCAAGCCGAATCCCATGGTGATGACACTCATCTGCCGGGCCTCGCCTCCCGCGCTGGTAAGATCGGCGGCCAGGGCGAACGCCGGGGCCGCGATCGCGGCCGACCCCACCCCTTGCGCGGCCCGGAGCCAAATGAGCTGGCCCGTGGTCGCGGACAGGCCGACCAGGGGCGTCGTCGCCGCCAGCGTTATCAGACCGCCGATGACAAACGGTTTGCGTCCATATCTATCCGAAAGCCTGCCCAAGGGAATCTGGAAGAGCAGCCGACCGGCGATGAGCGCGCTGAAGGCGATGCTGAAGTCCACGGCCGTCTCATGGAGCCGGGCGTTGAACTGCGTCTCCAGGGGCGTCACCATGGAAAAGGCGGCCGCCATCATGAAGGTGGCCAGCCCGGCGCTCAGAATACCCGGATTCACCAGAGTCAGATCGATGAACCGGAATTTCTCCCCCGGCGTTTGAGGCTTCGCCGGCGGTTCCCTGACCATGATCTGGACCATGACCATGGCGGCGAAGACGAAAAAAGAGCCGCCATAGAATGCCATGTCAAACCCGTAACGCTCGTAGAGGATACCCCCCATGAGCGGGCCCAGCGCGAATCCCGCCATTCGCGCGGTGCTGAAAAAACCCATCGATCCACCCCGCGTTTCTTTGTCCGTCGCGCCGGCCATCAGGCCCATGGACGCGGGGATGGTAAACGCGACGCCGACCCCTTGCAGCATTCTGAGCCACAACAGGTCCGTAAACCGCGAGGCGTAGATAAAGGAAAACGTGCCCACGCCCGTGAGGAGCAGGCCCCCCATGATAAAGGGCTTGCGCTTTCCCACCCGATCGCTCAACGCGCCGGTGAAAGGCTGAAGCAAGGCGCTCACCAACCCGAACAGGGAAATAAGTATCCCGGCGCGAACGGCTTCCGGCAAGGGAAACCAGGGGGCGGGCAGCTTCGCCACATAGAGCGGTATGATAATAAAAAGAATGCTGTTGCCGATGGCGTCCGCCAGTCTGGCCACGGACAGCGCCACCACGGCCTTATTCAAACCCATCTTGGCCAACTTCGTACCCATGGAACGCGAACCTCTCGTCTTGTAACCCGCATCGTTCGCAGTCTGCTGAGGAAGCGGAACCGTTTGGCCGACGGCTTTTGCTGAGTTTTTCATTTTCAATATACCACAAAAGGGTTCAGGGACCCGTAGCTTTAGACCCCGTGTAAACGCCCGCCGTTTGGCGTCCGAATCCGAACCGTCGCCAGGATCGGTCCAGGCCGAAATCGGATGGCTTATCGGAAAATCAAGTCTGAAAACAGCTTTTTTTGAACGAAAAACGGCTTCCATCAATGATAGGAGAAGTTAGCTGCAACGCGTGGGGGAAGAGGGCTGGAAAACGGAAAAAGATGATGGAGATTTTTCGCGAGAAGAGGTAGTAACCATATGCGATGAATGAGATTCACCGAGGACGGCGGGATGCCGCAAGGCCGTGAGACCGCTTGTTTAACGGCCCGGCAAGCTCGCAGGAACGCGGCGGCGGACACTCCAGAGAACCAACTAAATCTTACGGAGGTGTAAGGATGGGAAGAATTACCAGTCGAACCAGAGCGTTTGGTTCCCCGGGAAGGTATATCCAGGGGAGGGGAGAGCTTGATAATCTCGGGACGTATCTTTCCGATTTGGGGAAGAAGGCCCTGATCCTCATCGATCCATTTCTCTATGAGGATGTAAGGGCACGGCTTGAAAAGCGTATCTCCGTGGACGGGCTTACCCTGTCCTTTCTGAAGTTCGGAGGCGAGGCTTCCCGGAATGAAATCCAGCGGGTGACCGGCGTGGCGGAAAAAGAACGGTGCGACGCCGTGGTGGGTATCGGCGGCGGCAAGACCATCGATACGGCCAAGGCCGTGGCGAGCAATATCAAATGCCCCATCATCGTCTCGCCCACGGCCGCGTCGACGGACGCCCCGTGCAGCGCCCTTTCGGTCATTTACACCGATGAAGGCGTGTACAGCGAAGTGATGAAACATAAGAGCAACCCGGACATCGTGCTGGTGGACAGCGAGATCGTCTCCAAGGCGCCCGTCAGGCTGTTGGTGTCGGGAATGGGCGACGCCCTGGCCACCTATTTCGAAGCCCGCGCCAATCAGGACTCGGATTCGGCCAATTACGTGGGTAAGGGTTTTCGCAGAAGCCTGTCGGCCATGGCCCTGTCGGAGCTGTGTTACGACATCCTGCTGGAACAGGGCCTGAAGGCCATAGCCGCGGTGGAACGCGGGGCCTGCACCGAGGCGGTGGAAGACGTCATCGAGGCCAACACGCTGTTGAGCGGCCTGGGTTTTGAAAACTGCGGATGCGCCGCCGCTCACGGCATCCACGACGGCTTGACGGCCCTGGAAGAGACACATCACCTGTACCATGGGGAAAAGGTCGCCTTTGGGACCATCTGCCAGTTGGTCATGGAAAACCGTTCGCTGGAAGAGATCAACGAGGTCATCGAGTTCTGCCGGAGCGTGGGGCTGCCGACCATGCTGAAGGACCTCGGGCTGGAAAACGCCTCCCACGAGGACCTGATGAAAGTGGCCTGGAAGTCCATCGCGGCGGACTCCACCATTCACGGCGAACCGTTCGACGTGACCGCGGAAATGGTTTACGACGCCATGGTGACGGCCGACTCCCTGGCCCGGATGTACGACGACGCGTTTTAATTCCGAAACCTTGATTATCGGGAAGCCGCTTGAAAATCCATGCGCCGGAGCGTGGATTGAAGGCGACGTTTTCAATATTTTCGCCATAGGTCAGGCTTCTGGCGCGTGAGCCTGCCGGACAGGAATACCGGCGCGTCCGATAAACGCGGTGGTTATATGGCCGATTAGGGCGCCTGAAGCCGAACCTTCCCGCTGCGAAACGTTTTTTCGCGGCCTTCCAAAAATATCTTGACATTTATTTGGGTTTATTTTTACAGTGGCTGATACTTTTGCATTTCAAATGATGAAATGGTGTTTCTGAAAAATGAAGCTTCGGACCATTGAACGGGGAATCCTGTTGATCGACACCTTGAGCGAATACCCCAAGGGGTTGGCGCTCGCCGAGATCAGCAGGAAAATGGGGATCCCCAAGTCCACCGCGCATCACATGCTGAGCACGTTTCTCGAATATGATTTCGTCGCTCAGGACGAAGATACCAAGAAATATTCCCTGGGGTCGAGATTTTTTGAAATATCTTCACGGATGCTTCAAAATTTCGATGTCAGGGAAATCGCCAAGAAATATCTGGTTCAGCTCAACGAACAGAGCGGCGAAGTGGCGCAGCTCTATATCCTGAGAAAAGGCAAGCTCATCTGCGTCGACAAGGTCGGCTCCCCCATGGGCGGGCTTTCCATTGCGTCCTTTATCGGCTGGACAACCGAGCCTCACCCTTCCGCGGCGGGCAAGGCGCTGCTTTCCGAGTTGTCGACCAAGGAAGTGTTGGACGTTTATCCCGACAGAAGCCTGAGATCGTACGGCAAGAATACGATCACCGATTTCAACGAGTTGTTTAAAGAGCTGGAAGTGGTCAGGAAGCAAGGTTTCGCCATCGACGACGAGGAATACTACGAAGGGGTCAGGTGCGTGGGGGCCCCCGTCAGGGCGGGAGACCGGATAGTCGCCAGCGTCAGTATCACCGGCTCCATCTTCAGCATGACCATGAAGAAAATAAGCCAGAGCCTGATACCCTTGGTGACCGCGACCGCCAAAAGCATATCCGATGAAATGATCAGTGTCCACTTATAGGGTGCGGCGCTCGCGCCGACGGATAACGCGGATTGAATCGGGCGTCGCCGGCGCCGTGTCATCGGCGCAAAACGTTCCGGAAGGGCGTCCCTCCGGCGGAACAAGCGTTTCCAGTCTTACAAGCAATCAAGATCCATTACGTCGAGTGTTTGATTTGTTTTGTGAAAAATATGAAATGACGTTTCATTATTTTAAATGATATGATCGTATGATAATTAGCTCATATGATCAAACGTCTGCAAGTCCCTGAAAAGACGGGCGAATGGTTCGCGCATGGGCAATAATTTGGATAAACGTAATTTTTTCTGTGGGGAAAGCAAGGATTCAGCGTTTTAAATAATGAAACTGTTCCCTCGCCGCGTCTCGGGAAGACTATAAGAGAGATTCCTCTTCCCCGGACCGGCGCCCGTTCATCGCCTGGAACGCCGGCAAACCGGCGTGAGGAAAAACGAAATTCAATCGCAAAGAGAGGTCGAAATGAAAGCCGTATTTACTCTGATACCTTCCGAATCGAGGAGGCTGATTGGAAAAGCCGTGGCGCAAATGCCGGAAGTGAAACGCGCCCAGGAAAAAGGCTATGTGATCGTCAACGGTGGGACCACCAATGCCTATGTCGCTCAGGAACTTCTGGGCGGCGATAAACCCACGCCCGAGAAATATACCGCCGGAACCAACACTCACCGGCTGCTCTGCGTGACCGACGCGGACAAGCGCGACCCCTTCCCCATCATTTTTTATCAGGGAAAGAGAAGCGACAAGAAGCTCCCCGAAGCGCTCACCGACTTTCACCCGGAGACGGTGGTCATCAAGGGCGCCAACGCCATCGACGCCACCGGCAAGGTGGCGGTTATCGCTGCGGGTTTTGACGGCGGAACCATGGGCGCGACTCTGGGAACCGTGGTTTCGCAGGGACTCAGGTACATCGTTCCTGTGGGCCTTGAAAAAATGATCCCGGATGTGGAAGCGGCCTGCGCCTGCACCGGGGCCAAGACGTTCGATTACACCATGGGGGCCGACTTCGGCATGTTCCTCATCCCCAACGCCGACGTGGTGACGGAAATCGAGGCGCTGAAGATCCTGGCCGACGTGGAAGCCAAACACGTGGCTTCCGGCGGCGTGGGAGAATCGGCGGGTTCGGTGGTTCTGGTGATCCAGGGCGCGGATGAAAACGTCAAAAAGGCCATCGAAATCATGGAATCGATCAAGGGCGAGCCGTCATTGCCCGGATTCAAGGGAACCTGCGAGGTCTGTCGTTACCAGTGCCGTTTCGTCGGAACCAAGGAGGAAGACCTTCCGGAATGGCTGAAAAGCTAGGGTAAAGGGGAAAGCTATGAAATACGCGCGTTTTGAATTTGAGGGCCGGGAACTTTTCGGAATTGTCCAGGGCGATGATCTGCTGGGGATCGACGGGTCCCCCTTGGGCGATTACAAGGAAACCGGGAAAAAATATGCGTTGTCGGCGGTGAAACTGCTTGCGCCGATTACGCCCACCAAGATTGTCTGTATCGGGCAGAACTATATCGAGCACATCAAGGAAATAGGCTCGACCCCGCCCGAGAAGCCGCTTTTTTTCCTCAAGCCTCCGTCCTCCCTGGTGGGGCCGGGAGGGGACATCGTGTATCCCCGGACGGCCACCCGCGTGGACTATGAAGGCGAACTGGCGGTGGTGATCAAGGAAACCATGAAGGACGTGCCCGAGGCCGACGCCGAACGGTATGTCCTGGGCTACTCCTGTTTCAACGACGTGACCGAGCGCGACATGGTGATGGCGCAACCCCTGAATCTCACCATCGGGAAAAGCTTCGACACCTTCAGCGCTTTCGGCCCATACATCGTCACCGACATCGATCCGGACAAGCTCCAGTTGAAGACCATCCTGAACGGCAAGGTGATGCAGGACGACAACACCGGCGAGTGCGTTTTCAAGGTCCGGAACATCCTCAGCTATCTGTCGCACTGTCTCACCCTCTGCCCCGGCGATATCGTGACCACGGGAACCCCAAAGGGAATCGCCCCCATGAAGCCGGGCGACCTGGTGGAGGTGGACATAGAGAAGATCGGCGTGTTGTCGAACAGGCTTAAAGCGCAGGATTGACATAAAACGCTGACCGAAGGACGAACGCTTTTTCGATCCATCGTCGCCATGTATTCGATATTGTTTGTCATTTCGAGCACAGCGAGAAATCGCCCGCAGGGGGCGCGGGGGAAGAAATTCCCCCGCATACGCCTTTATCGGCAGCCTCCGCCGCCGGGAGCATACGAGCCCTTGCGCGCGGGGTTGAAAAACGAACCAGGAGAGGAGATCGGGAGTGGTCAGAAAAAATACTCTGAAAAGAAAATTGGCCGAAGGCAAGGTGGCGTGCGGCTGCGTAGTGACCAGCAGAAGCCCCATTATCATAGAAATGCTGGGTTATTGCGGGTTCGAGTGGGTCTTCATCGACACGGAGCATGTTCCCATCGAGAGCGGTTTGGAGTTGGAGCACCTGATCCGGGCGGCGGAGGCGAGCAACATCGTTCCGCTGGTTCGGGTCAAACAAAACGCGGAAAACTACATCCGTAACGCGCTGGAAGCGGGCGCGCAGGGCGTCATCATCCCTCACGTGGCCACCAGGGAAGACGCGGAGAAAGCCGTCAGTTACGCCCGCTATCCCCTGCGGGGCGTGCGGGGCGCCGATCCGACCGTTCGCAGCGCCAAATACAAATGCGGAAACTTCAACTGGGAGGAATTCATCCGGGAAAGCAACGAAGAGATCATGGTCATTCCGCTTTTGGAAGATAAGGAATTTCCGGACAACCTGGAAGACATTCTTGCCGTTGACGGCGTGGACGGCGTTTGCTTCGGCGCCACGGATTACGCCCTTTCGCTGGGTCTGAACCTCCTCTATGACTTCGATCATCCCAGGATCAAGGAGACGTTCGAAATGGTCGTGGCCGCCGCCAACAAGAAGGGGCTGCCCATTCTGGCGGCGGTAAACCCGTGCACGGTGGAACAATCCAAAAAGCTGTCGGACATGGGCGTCAAGCTCCAGCACTTCAGCTCGGATCTGAACATCATCGCCGGGGCTTTTAACGGCCTGATGCAGGATGTGGTTTCCAAGGTGAAAACCGATTAGATCGCCAGAGAGAACCATCGTGGGCCGTCCGGTCGTAACGGGCGGCCCGGATGAATGAACAACCCGGATAGTTCGCCAGGGCCGGACCGTCCGCGTTGGCGTTTGGTAAACGAGTAACAAGGAGTCCGCATTTGAACCCCAGGATAGTCGATTTTCTGAAAGAAACCGTGGGAGAGGATCAGGTTTCATGTGAGTTGATCGATCTGATCTCCCACTCAGCCGACGCCTCGGTATTCAGGAGCCGTCCGGATGTGGTGGTCTACGCGACGACCACCGAACAGGTGTCGGCGATTTTAAAGATGGTCCACGAAGAACGCATTCCGCTCACTCCCCGAGGAGCGGGCACCAACCTTTCCGGCGAGGCCGTGCCCATCAAGGGCGGCATCGTGCTCGATCTGAGCCGCATGGACCGAATTTTGGAAATAAGCCTGGAAGACCGCGTGGCCGTTGTGCAGCCGGGCGTAATATACGCCGATCTCAACAGGGCGCTGGCGGCCGACGGCTTTGTGTTCCCTCCCGACCCTTCCAGCGGAATCGTCGCCACCATCGGCGGCAATGTGGCCACCAACGCCGGGGGCATGAGGGCGAGCAAATACGGCGTCACCATGGACTACGTGCGCGGGCTTCAGGTTGTCCTGCCGGGCGGCGAAGTCATGCGCACCGGCGGCCGAGTCATGAAATCCTCGTCCGGTTTCAACATGACCCAGCTCTTTGTGGGTTCGGAAGGAACGCTGGGAATCATCACCGAGATAATCCTGAAGGTGGACCCCAAAACCACCGAAACCTGCACGGCCATGGCCACCTTCCCAAAACTGGTGGACGCGGGCAGGGCGGTGAGCCAGATCATGCGTTCGGGCGCCATACCCAGCGTGCTGGAAATCGTGGAAAAGACCTGCATCCGGGCCATCAACCGGAACACCACGCTGAACCTGCCCGAAGTGGAAGCCATCCTGCTGGCGGAGACCGACGGCTTCGTCCGGGAGGAAGCGCTGTTTCAGATGAACAAGATTATCGAGATTTTCCGGGCCAACGCGGCCATGGAAGTAAAGTGGGCCGAAACCGAGGAAGAGGCCCAGGCGCTCTGGAAAGCCCGCAAGTCCTCCTACCCGGTGGTCAGCAGCCTGAACAACACGACTTTTGGCGAGGATATCACCGTCCCGTTGTCCAAGGTGCCGGACATGCTGCAAGCGCTGGAAGAGATCGGCGCCAAGTATGACCTGATTTTCCCCACCGTGGGCCATATGGGGGACGGGAACCTGCACCCCCATTTTTCTTACGACCGCACCAATCTCGACCAGGTGGCTCGCGTGGAAAAGGCGGAAAAGGAACTGTACCGGCGGGCTATCGATCTGGGCGGAACCCTGAGCGGCGAACACGGCATCGGCCTGGCCAAGGCGCCGTTTATGCGCCTGGAGCACGACCCCGTGGCCATGGCGTCCATGCGAGGGCTCAAGAATCTGTTCGATCCGCACAACGTCTTGAACCCCGGCAAGATGAATCTGGAGGTCTGCGATGAGTGATAAACTGACGCGCTCCAGGGAATCATACGACCGCATCCTGCGCTGCAATAGCTGCGGTTTCTGCCAGGCCGCCTGTCCCATCTTCAAGGCCACCCGGCGCAGCGCGCTGAACGCGCGAGGAAAAATGATCGTTGTGCAGGACATGCTGCAAGACCGGCAGGAAATCTGCGACGAACTGGTGGAAACCCTTTTCCAGTGCACGCTGTGCGGCGCCTGCGCTCACCAGTGCCCCGCCGGAGTAAAAGTCCCGGATGTCATCAAGGCGGTTCGCAAGGACATGGTGGACGTGGGTACCTGCCACCCCGCGTTCAAGGGTATGAACCAGGTTCTGGATACTCACGCCAACATTTACGCCATGGACGATCGGGAGACGTTCGGCCGCAGGGTGAACGCCAAGGCCGAGTATGTCTACTTCATGGGATGCGTGGGCCAGTACCGGGAAGAGGAGGCCGTGGAGTCCACGCTGGATCTCATGGACTACCTGGGCGTGGATTACACGCTGGTGGAGGAAGTCTGCTGTTCCGGGGTGTTGGAGGATGTGGGATTTTCCATCCATGACGACCTGGTCCAAAAGAACGTAGATCTGATCCTCGATACCGGCGCCAAGGCGGTGATCACCGGCTGCCCCTACTGCATGCGGTCCTTCAAAAACAAGGAACAGTACAAGCCGCTTCGGGACGCCGGGGTGGAGATCCTGCACGTATCCCAGTTCTTCAAGGATTTCGACTTCAAGGTGAAGACAGACCTGAGAGTAGCCTATCACGATCCCTGCGACCTGGGGCGGCATAGCGGCATCTATGAAGAGCCGCGCCAGACCATTCGGAAGCTGGCGCCCGACTTTGTGGAACTGCCCAACCACCACGCCGAGGCCCTGTGCTGCGGCGCCGGCGGCGGCATGCGCGGCGCCTACGCCCAGAATTCTCTGGCCATCGCCCGCAACCGGCTGCGTCAGGTGGAAGAGGTGGGAGCCGACATACTCCTGACCGAATGCAATTCCTGCGTACACAATCTGACCAACGCCAAACTGCGCAAGCAGAAATTCGAAATATACACCACCAGCCAGTTTATCAAGCTGCTTCTGGAAGAAGGAGGCGTCGATTTTTTGAACCGCGGTAAGAGCGGCTTATGCGGGGCGCCCGGTTGGGGCAAGGAAACACCCGTAAGAAAATTGTTTTTTCAAGATATTCCATGATTCATCGAAGATCCGGATAGGAGTGGGAATGACTCCGGCGTGATATTCTTACGAAGAGCGTTGCGGGTTATGAAGGGTGGTTTAACGATTATCAAGATGATGAGGAGGTAGGGTGATGAAGAAGCGAGGTTTCAGGGTTGGTGTTTTTATTTTTAGCGGCTTGTTTGCTGGTCGTCTTCGGCGTGACCGCGAATGGTTTGGCCGAGTCCAAGGACAAGCCCATTGTGTGGAAAGTCCAGACGCCGTGGCCGCAGGCCCTGTGGGTCCACAAGGACGCGCAAATCTGGGCCAAGGACGTCGAGGAGATGAGCGGCGGAAGACTCGAAATACAGCTTTTCTCGGCCGGAGAGCTGGTGCCCGCGTTCGAAATTTTCGACTCCGTGCGCATGGGCACGCTCGACGCGGGCCACACCTGGGCCGGTTACAACATCGGCAAGTTCCCCGCGCTTACGCTGTTGGCGGCTACCCCCGCGTTTTTCGATTTCAAGGGATACCTGTCATGGATGTACGCCGGGGGAGGTAAGGAACTGCATCAGGAGATCTACGGTGACCAGGTTATCGTGTATCCTTCGGCCATGACCTACGCCGAAAGCGGCGGCTGGGCCAACAAGAAGATCCAGAGCCTACAGGATTTCAAGGGGTTGAAGTACCGGACCGCCCTGATATGGGGCCAGATTCTTTCGGATATCGGCGCTTCGGTGGTCACGCTGCCCGCCGGCGACATCGTGCCGTCATTACAGCGGGGCACGCTGGACGCGGCCGAGTTCGCCACGCCGGTTCTCGATATGCCGCTGGGCTTCCATGAAGTGGCCAAGTTCCAGCATTACCCCGGTCTCCACCAGATGGTATGCTGCCACGAATTGATCGTGAACCCCAAAAAATGGAATGAACTGCCCGACGACCTGAAGGCGATCGTGCGGCGCGCCTGTGACGCCAGTATCGCCCGGGCCTTTTCCGCGTTCCTGCTGGATGACTGCAAGGCCTTTCAGCAGTTCAAGGAAATGGGCGTCGAAATCGTGAAGTTTCCGCCGGAAATGCAGCAGGAAATCGTGGATCGCTTTGTGGAAAAATACAACGATCAACCCGACCCGATGTTTCAGAAGGTCTGGAAATCACAAAAGGACTTCCTGAAGATCTACCAGCCCTACATGCAAATCCAGCAAGTGGAAGCCACGGTGAACTTCAACTAGGAATCCGCGAATAAGACCGCACAACGTCATTGAAACGACAAGACCCTTGCGGGCCGGGCCGCGGCCCTTCCCGCAGGGGCAAAAACAGGGCGGCGCGACGCGGCCCCACCCTCCATCAGGTTTCCGATACTTCCGCACGAAAACAGACGCGCATCAGTAAAAAACCCACCGGGAACGCGACGGCAATCCCGACCGTTTGAAAAAATGCCAACTCCACGATCCGTTGTTCCGGAAGGCGTGAAAATCGCCCCATGGAATCCCTCGTGGCGCGCTTGCCCTCCGCGAAGCTTCATGCGGTTGACGCGGAGGCGGCGTCAAGGTAATCAGGGGAATGAACAAGCGGTGAAGCGGGTCCAGTGAACGGGAATGGGAAAGAGGAGGATTCAATGCTGCGAAAGACGATTATTCTTCTGGCCATGGTTTGCCTATTCGGCCTTACGCCGTGCGGCGGCCTCGGCGCGTCGGAACAACGATACGTAATCAGGCCCACCATCGGCTCCGATTGGGAACCGACTCCCGAAAATCCCTATCACGGGCTGGCCAAACAAGACGGCTCCCCTTTGCGGGTTTTCTATCTCTGCGACCAGGCCTCCGGAAACTACGGCTGTCAACTCCGCTTTTACCAAAAGCCTCATCGAACGGGCCGGTGGCGCGATGGTCCTTTTTGACGCCAAGGGGGACGCCAAGGCCCAGGCGAAAGCGCTCGATGACGCCGTTTCCGCCGGATACGATGCGATCATCCTGATCCCGGTAAACGGCGACTCCCTGGCGGACAGCGTCGATCGGGCCGCCAAGGCCGGGATACCGGTCTTCACCCAGAAGTTTCCCCCGTGGAATCGGATTCGGTCGTCGCTTACGTGGGCATGAGTTGGCGGCAAACGGGTTTTCTGGCGGGAAAATACTTCGCCGGATATCTGAAAAAGACGCGCAAAAAGGGAATCGTATTCGAGGTTTGGGGGCGGGCGGGAACGGGTGTGGCCGAGGAACTCGACACCGGTCTCAAGATGTCGGCGAGAAAGATGGGCAGGATTAAAAAAATATATGAATCGCCTCCCACCGGCTGGAAGGACGAAGCGGCCAGAAAAGCTACCAGTGAAGCCCTGGCCGCGCATCCCGACATCAACGCCATCTTCTGTCAATCGGACCGCATGTTGGGGGGAGTCACGCAGGCGCTCAAAGCCGCCGGGACAGACGAGCCGGAAGGCAAAAAAGGGCACATTGAAATTGTCTCCGTCGGCTGCGATCCTTCGACGCTGAAGGAGATAGAGAGCGGCTATCTCGGCGCTTCGATTGAAGACAACCCCGCCCTGTACGCCGATCAGACGGTAAAGGCCCTGTATCTATACCTGCTGGGCAGGAATCCGGCGAAGAAAACCATGCTGCCTCCGCAAACGATCTCCAAACACACCACGGAGCTGGCCATGGATTGGGGGGAAACGTACAAGGAAGGCCAATATGATTCGTGGCCCCTGTTCAACAGGCCCAAACTGCTGCCGACCCCGAACCCCAACATGTCCTAGGAATCGACGGACTTTCGAGGGGGTGAAGTTACTCCTCCGCTCCTCCGACCAAGCATTCGTATAACACGACGATTTTGTGTTTCGTCGCCCCGCGACTTGATCGCGGGGTCCAGAAGTTATTGAATATTTTTAAGAACCTGGATTCCGCGGTCAAGCCGCGGAATGACGAGAAATGAGCGTGATTGCCATACACCCACCGTGTCGTTTGTCATTTCGAGCGCAGCGAGAAATCTCCTGCAGGGGGGCGCGGGGGAAGAAATTCCCTCGCAAGATTCCCTTTCTATGCTTTTATCGACAGTCTCTGGAGAACGTGGGGAATCCGGCGCCTCTCCCGACGGCCTTGAAGTCCGGCCCCGGAAAGATTATCTCTCACCCGCCGTATGTGGCGCCTTGGCGGATTTGCGAAAGAAGGCCCGCGTGGCGCCGGATATCGCGCCGAGTCCCGCTCCGGCAAGGCGAAGGAATTTATTGTGTTGTCGAGAGGCGGAACATGGAGAAGGAAAAGGAAGATCCGTATGGAAAGGCCGGGGCTGTCCAGCCATCCGGTTTCAATTTTTCTGATTGCGCGGCGGGGTTATCGCCTTGACAGGGTTTTGCTCTGTTCGGATATTAGTTTTTGCTTAACAGCCAATCAATAACATTTTTAGCGCTATATGAATCCTTATTCTTTAAAAAACGGGCAATGGTGAGAATATCTTTCCCCGCGGTAATGAGGGGCTTCTCGACATACCCGTCTTTTCGACATTGAGCCAGACCTATATTCGAAAGCAGCGCGTTGCACAGACACTTTCTCTTTTCCAGCCGCTGCGGTTTTCCGCCTTTCGCGATATACGCTTCGGCCGGTTCGGCGGGGCAGCGATATCCGACGCTCCCATCACCCTTTGAGTAAAGATGCCGCAGGTATCCAAGATCGCAGACGCGTTTTCTGCGCAAATACTCGTCATCCTCGGAAAGCGTGTCTTTCAGCGAGAGCACCTTGAAGGGGAAATCCGTCGGAGAGGCTTTCGCATCGGTAATTACTGACGCGTTTCCCATCAGAATATTTTGTATAACGCTTTTTTTTATTTGCTCCGTCAGACCCGCTTCATCGCAAAAGGCGAAGGCGGTGCCGGCTTGAATTCCCTGCGCGCCGATGGACAAGGCGTTATCCAGCTTTTCGGGACTGCACCAGGCGCCGGCGAGCCAGAAAGGGAGACCCAGGGCCTTGATCTTTTCAAATTCGATCTCGTCCCGTTCGCCATATACCGGATCGCCTTCTCCAGTGAGTGTAGGCCTGCCTCGCGGCGGGGCGTTATGTCCCCCGGCTGACGAAGTTTCAACGACGAAACCGTTTATTGCGCCGTTCGCCTTTTTCTGCATCATTTTGGCGAGCGTCGCGGAAGAAATGATGGGAATAAACTGCGGCCGTTTAAGCGCTTCAATCTTTTTCCGAAAAAAGGATTGCGGGTTGAATTTTAAGCGAAAGTCATCCGCCGCTGACGATTCTTCGACCGAGATCTTCAGGGAAATATCCTGATGTTTGGCCAATCGGTCGATAACACCCGGAATTTCCCGTGGTATTCCGGCGCCCATGAAGACATAGTCAACATTCGCCAGCATGGCGCCGTAAAGAGAGAAGACCGTGGGCAACTGAATTTTTTCAAGAAGATTTATACCGACGGGCTTGTCGTGCCCCTCCTTCGCCAGAAACACCTCGACGAAGGTGGCGACAATCGTTAGTTCTATCAGCGGATTGGATACATCGAGCGTGAACATGGGAGTTGGCTTGAACGGTACTCGGTCGGATTTGCCACCCGGAACATAAAACATGTCCCGGATTCGACGGACCATTTCAGGGTCGGGGAAAAAGCTCATCGCCCGCCTTAAATGGCCGTCGGAATCTCCCAGTTGCAGCTTTCGCGCCAGGATCTGATCCAGCGCGGTCCCGGAGACCACTCCCATCTGACCGGTCTGCGAAACCGCTTTCGCCAACTCCCACCCCGATACGCCGACCCCCATACCGCCTTGAATAATCCTTGGGAGAACATTTCCGTTAGCGCATTGCAATGATATCATATCGCCCTGGCGGTATTGCGGCGCGGCCTTGACCTGAAAGGCTTTACCGGGTGGGTCCGTTTGCCCGCCGCCGGATGGGCCGGAGGGGCCGAAGGGCCGTAGTCGAAGTCCGGCAAGGTGCGGTGTTCGACCTTTGAGCCGAGGATTCGATCGATGGAGCGTACGATGAACTGGTCGTCGCTGGTGACCAGGTTGAACGCGTTCCCTTTTTTTTCGGCGCGGCCCGTTCTGCCGATGCGATGGATGTAGGCGTCGGACGTGTCGGGGACGTCGTAGTTAACGACATGAGAGACATTGGAAACGTCGATTCCGCGAGCCGCGATGTCGGTGGCTACCAGTATCTGGATTTTCCCCGACCGAAAGCCGTTCAGGGCGGCCTGACGGCGTACCTGGGAAAGATTCCCTTGCAGCGATGTGGAGCCGTATCCGGCTTTCGATAAAACCTCGCTCAACCGCTTGGCGCGATGCTTGGTTCGGGTGAACACGAGAACCGATTTGATCTGCGTTTCCCGCAAAATTTTAAGCAGCAAGGGCGTCTTCGAATCCTGCGTACACGGAAAATGAAGATGACTGACCGTATCGGCGGGCGCGGTGTTCCCCACCTGAATGGTAATCGGCTTGCAGAGCACCTCGCTGGCCAATTCCCGAATTTCCTTGGGCATGGTGGCGGAGAACATCAGCGTCTGGCGTTGGGAGGGTATGAACGTCAGAATTCTTCGAATGTCCGGGACGAACCCCATATCCAGCATCTGGTCGGCCTCGTCGAGGATCAGAACTTCGAGCGAAGAGAAATCCACATGTCCCCGATTGATGAGGTCGAGAAGGCGGCCGGGGCACGCGACGATAATTTCGACGCCTCGTTTCAGTTTCTGAATTTGAGGGGGGAGCCCCACGCCGCCGTAAAGCGTGATGCAGCGCAACCTGGTTTGACATCCGAGCGTGTTGATATCCTGGTGGATCTGTTCGGCTAGTTCGCGCGTGGGGGCCAGGATGAGGGCTCGTATGCGGCCGCGTTTCTTGTTAATCAACCGATTCAGCAAAGGCAGCGCGAAGGCCGCGGTCTTACCGGTGCCGGTCTGGGCTAGGCCCATGACGTCGAGTCCCTCCATCAATGGAGTGATGGCCTTGGCCTGAATGGGAGTCGGTTTCTCAAAACCGGCGTTCTTTATTCCTGCGAATACGCTGGGATGGAAATTAAATGTCGTAAAGTCCAATAATACCTTCTTTCTGCGCTCCAAATAAAAAAAGCCCAGGAATATTTATTCCAGGGCTTTGGCTTTTTCAAAAATATGGAGACCGGGAAAAATTTCTACCGCGATAGTATAGCTAGTTCACACATCTGTCAAGCTGTTCACGAAAAGGCCTTTTGAGTTATTTGCTCCCGGCCGCGATCTCCAGGAATCGCCGGGCCAGTTCGGACCGGCGCCCTCGTCTTCATGCTTGAAGAAGACATAGGCCGCCCGCCAGTTTTGCGATTTTATTTTCCCGGCCCAGTCGGCAAGGTCAGACTCGGAGTATCCCGGTTTCCGCAACCGGAGATAGCCCCAGTCCGTTGTAGGGACGAATTGGCGGAGTTCTTCGTCGTCGCCGTCCGAACAGCACAGGGCGAGGCCCTTGTCGCGCAAGAGGCCGTAGACTTCTTCGTCGAACCAGGACACATGGCGGAATTCAAAGGCGACCCTGGAAGGGGAGGGCAAGAGACTCACAAAACCGGACAACAGGCCGATGTCCTTATGCAGGTAGGGAGGCAGTTGAAACAGGACGGCCCCCAAGCGTTCGCCGAGCGTGGCGGCCGTTTCGAAGAGAAAGGCGACTTCATCGCCTTTCTCCCTGAGCGGCTTGATGTGGGTTATCTTGCGCGGCGCCTTGAGAACGAACCGGAAGTCGGGCGACGCCTGTTCGGCCCAGGTTTCCAGAATATGCGCGGTGGGCATGCGGTAAAAGGTGTTGTTGATCTCCACCGCGGGCAGATTCGCGCTGTAGTATTTCAGCATATCCTTGGCAGGCAGATCCCGGGGGTAGAACGATCCCTTCCATTCTTTGTAGCTGTACCCGCTTGTCCCGACAAAGAGCCGCATAGCCGATAGGCTATCAGGGTTGCTCGGCGCGCGTCAATAGGGGAAAGGGAGGCGGGGAGTCTGTCTCCCCCGACCTCGCTTTCTTTTTTAAAGATAGGGCGTTCAGGATCAGAAATCCTTGAAGTCCGCGCCATCCAGGGCAACGTCGGCGCTAATCTCTCGTGACGCGTGGATGGCAAGGTGCTTTCCTTTGCTGTTGTTTCCGATGCCCCGCGGAAGGGCGCCGCTTTCCCGGACGTTCCACTCGGCTTCCGGGGCCGTTTTCCGTTCCCGGCGTCTCCCACCGTTGACGGAACCGCCGACCATGGACACCAGCTTTTCGACGAAGGATTGCATCTGCTCGGCCTGCGCGTTCAATTCCTCGCCGGCCGACGCGGATTCCTCGGCGTTGGCGGCGTTCTGTTGGGTAACCTTGTCCATCTCGGACATGGCCTTGCTCACCTGATCGATGCCCTGGGCCTGTTCGCCCGAGGCGGCCGCGATCTCGGCCACCAGCTCGGCCGACCTTGTTGCGGATTCGGACACATTGCCAAAGGCCTCGTTGGTCTTCTTCACCAGTCCGAAACCTTCCCTGACTTTGGCGGCGGTGCCCTCGATCAGGTCGGAGGTATTTTTCGCGGCTTCGGAGGCTCGCATCGCCAGGTTTCTCACTTCGTCGGCCACCACCGCGAACCCGGCCCCGGCTTCCCCGGCTCTGCCGCTTCAACCGCGGCGTTCAACGCCAGCAGGTTGGTCTGAAAGGCGATTTCATCGATGGTTTTGATGATCTTGCCGGTTTCATCACTGGCGGCGGTTATTTCCTCCATGGAAGAAGTCAGTTGACTCATAGACTTGTTGGCCGTCGCCACCACCTTTTCGGTCTCCTTCATTAATTTGTCGGCCGCGCCGGCGTTTTCGGCGTTTTGCTTGGTCATGGAAGACATCTCTTCCAGTGAAGAGGAAGTTTCCTCCAGGGAAGCCGCCTGCTCGGAAGCCCCCTCGGCCAGGGACTGGCTGGCGGCGGAAACCTGTCCGGAAGCCGCCGCCACCTGGTCCGCGCCGCCCTTGAGGCCTTCGCTGACCATGCCGAGAGATTTGGTAAGCCCTCGGGTGATAAGGAAAGCGAACAGCGCGCCGATTACAAGGGCGCCGATTCCTATGAAGGTCATGACCGACATGCTGCGGGCGTTCGCGCTCACCAGTTTAGGGCCCAACTTGTCCTGTTCGGCCATATAGGTCAGCTTTACGTCTTCGGTGATCCGGTCGATTTCCGGTTCGATCCGGTTCAACGTTCCCTTGATGATATCGTTCCGCTTGAAAATGACGTCGACCATGCTGTCGAATGTCGTTCGGTATTCCTTTTCGGCGCCCTGAAACAGGGAGAGGGTTTTTTTCAGTTCGGGGTCCTGCAGCTCACTGTCCAGGATCTTGATCTTCTGTTCTGTTTCAGTGAACTCGGCCTTGGCGTGATCTGCGTCCGCCGGGTCATTGGCGTTTATAAACTTGACCACATAGAGCCTGCCCAGCATGAGGTTCCGCAAGGCCATTCCCGCGTTGAACGCTACGGCCGTGTTGGCCTGTTTTTCAGAAGCCTTCATGATCTCGGTCAGCTTACTTTCCAGGAAAGCTCCCTTCACATTGAGCGTATCGGTCAACATGTTTCGACTCTGCTTCTGGGATTCCTTCACCTGCTCGAACGCCGCCCGGTATTGGGTCAAGGCCGCTTCGGCTTCCCGAACATGTTCCGCCCGTTCCTTGTTCTTTATCTGTTCCTTGGCTTCCGCCAGGAACCCGTTCACCTTTTCAGTATAATTCTCGATCTTTTTGAGGTCCTCGTCACTGCCCGAAAGAATGAAATCCTTCGCGCTCGTCTGAACCATCAGCATATTGGCTTGCACCCGTCCGACCAGGTTGGTGTTACGGGCTATTTGGCGGTATCTATCGAATCCTTTGGATCCCGTGTCCAAAGCTTCGTAGGCCACCAGCCAAACGGCCACCAGGAGGATCAGGACCACGGAAAACCCGAGAATGATTTTCTTTCCAATGGTCATGCTCTTTAACATTGTTCGTTCTCCTATAAATTGTTTTATTATCAATATGTTCGTTTAGTTATTGTGAAATATGGAAGATACGTTTCTCTTCGTCGTATAAACGCTTCCATGCATAATTTTTCTTCCCCGTAACGCTCCTCGTTTTCTTCTTTAATCCACTCATGTATAGGCATCTTTTGTGCCAAGACCGTGACATTCAGGTAATTACCGGTAATTACAGGATAATACGGATATATGGAGCTTTTACGCGCACATTACCGAGCTTTAAACGCCGTTCATAAAAGTTCACATGTTCATCGGAGAGGGATATATGTTCAAGGAAAGTGAACATGCGGTTAAGGAATAGTCTGTCGGACCGGGATTGGCTGCTCAATATAATTGACATTTAGGATAATTAAAGATACAAAAAATTCGGTTGTTCGCATTATGCGGACATGTTTATTTGTTCAAGGAATATGAAGAAATTCGATTTTTCCATCATAAAAAATCTCCGCGGGAAGTGGGGAATCACGGCCGAGGAATTGGCCAACCGGGCGAACCTGACACGGGCCACGGTGGCCAAGATGGAATCCGGATGCGGCAATCCGACCATCGACACCATCGAGGCGTTGAGCGCCGTCTTTCACCTGACTTCGAGCGAATTGATACGGCTGGCCGAGGTGGCTCGATGCGAGGAGGCGACCGCCCAGCCCTTCGGGAAGCAGCCGGGACTCGATTGCGTTCACGTCTGGTTTCCCGACTTCGAGGTGTACCACGTCAAGGGCAAAGCAGGGACGCGCAAGGAATCAGACCCCCAGCGGCACGAAAACACCGCGGAAGTGTGTATGACGCTTTCGGGAAGAATCAGGTTGACCGTCGGCGGAAAGTCCTACGAACTGGGGCCGGGCATGGCCGTGCGGTTTAAGGCCCTGCACGATCATCATTTTGATGTCATGGAAGATGCGGAGTTCCTGCTGATCCATCACAACATGGGCTGAATCGGGTTCTCGCTGGAACCTTATTGAACAAACGGAAACAAAGGAGATGCGTGAAATGGCCGAGAACATGGAAGCCGCGTTGGAAAACCTCAAGAAAAATGCGCCGTCCGTGATGGACGCCTTTTTCGGATTGCACGACGCCGCGTTCGCGGATGGCGCGGTGACCGTAAAAACAAAAAGACTGATCATGGTCGGGATCGCGCTGGCGCTGCGCTGCGAGCCCTGTATTCGCAGGAGCGTGAAAGGCGCGTTGGAAGCCGGCGCCAGCCGGGAAGAGATACTGGAAGCGGCGGGAGTCGCCATCCTCATGGGTGGAGCGCCGACCACCGCTTATTGCGCTCGTTTTCTTATGGAAGAGTTGGACGGCGCCTCATAAGAATAGGAGATACCATCATGAATTGCGATCGTTGCAAAACAGCTATCGAGGACGGAGAAGAACGCGAATACGCGGATCAGATGTTGTGCGAAGACTGCTATATGGACGCTCTTTCGCCCACGCGAACCTGCGACCCCTGGGCGGTGCACAGCGCCAAGAGCCTGGAAAAATATTCGGGCGGCTCCCAAACGCTGACCGAACAGCAAACCGAGATCCTGAAGATCATGGAAGAGACCGGCGGCATCGAGCCCAAGGACCTGCTGGAGCGTTTTCAGGGCAGGCTCACCCAAAAGGAATTGGAACGGGAATTTTCCGCTCTCAGGCATATGGAAAAAGCTCGTGGAGAGAAACAGGGCGACCGGGTCGTCTGGAGACTGTGGTAAGCGCCATGCAAAAAGCCGAGATATTTGAAAAGATCTACCAGGACTACATCGAACAGGTGGCGCGGATCGATTTACTTAAGGTTAAGGACCGGCTCGGAATAACCGTGGAAGGAAGGGACGCCATCATTCCTTTTTTGGGAGTTCCGCACCGGGTGACCCCGGAAGACGTCGTGGACGATTGTGGGGATCGGCCGAACCACGCCGTGAGCGTTATTCTTTGCAAGTATCTGCTGCTGTGCCCGGAAAGTGAACCGGTAAACGGCGCGGACTGGGTTACGTACAAAGACTTCAAGGGTGCGGCCCCATTCGCCGCCGGCTTCCTGAATAACACCGAACGACCGCTCAGCCGGGCGTTCGCGGGACGGCTCGCGGAACTCAAACAAGCCTGCGAGAACATGAACGGCCGTCCGGGCGGGATGGAAATCTCTTGCGATCTCATCATGCGGTTCGACGCCTTGCCCAAGATTCCCATACTGATGATGTTCAATGATAAGGATGAGGATTTCCCAGCCCAATGCTCGCTCCTGTTGGAACAGCGGGCCGAGAAGTATCTGGACATGGAATGTCTGGCCATGATCGGATGGGCGCTTTCCGAACGCCTGAAACGCGCGGTGGATAAAGATACGGGTAGCTCACTGACTCTGTAATCCCTGGAAAAGCCGCCGGAAAGAGGTGGACCGTATGACTGGTCATGAAGAATCCGAGCCGGTAACGATCCGCGCGGCGGTTCTGCGAAAGCGGGGCGGTCCCCTGCGGATCGAAACGCTGGAAATGGACGGGCCGCTTGAAGACGAGGTTCTGGTAAGGATCGTGGCCTCGGGCGTCTGCCACACCGACATCGACCTTTGCGACGGCTGGGACGGCGGGACGCCGGTGGTCTTGGGGCACGAAGGCGCCGGAGTGGTGGAGCGGGTCGGCGGGAACATCACTCTCGTCAAACCGGGCGACCGTGTGGCGCTCTCGTACCAGTCATGCGGAGCGTGCGACCAGTGCCTGGGCGGCCGTCCGGCTCACTGCCGCCGTTTCTTCGAACTGAATTTCGAGTTCACCCGCGCGCATGGCGACAACGCCCTGCAAAGAAGCGGGGTCCAGGGACATTTCTTCGGGCAGTCGTCGTTCGCCACCCACACGCTGGCGACCGAACGCAACCTGGTCAAAGTCGACCAAACAACGCCGCCGGAGATACTCGCTCCCCTGGGCTGCGGTCTTCAGACCGGCGCCGGAACCATATTGAACTCGCTCGACGTTCCCACGGGGGCGAGCGTCGCCGTTCTGGGGACCGGAGCCGTGGGGCTGGCGGCGGTCATGGCCGCGCGAATCGCCGGGGCCGACCCCATCATCGCGGTCGATATCGTTCCCGCCCGGCTGGAATTGGCGCTGGAGTTGGGCGCCACCCACGCCATCGACAATCGCCGGGAAGATGTTGCTTCCCGCATCGTCGCCATCACCGGCCATGGGGTGGATTACACCCTGGAAACCACGGGTAATTCCGGCGTGGAAAGCCTCGCCATCGACGTTCTGAACCCGCAAGGAACGGCCGCATTTATCGCCGCCCCCAGCGGTTCGCGGTCCTTGTCCAAGGGACGGAGAATCCTGGGGATAATCGCCGGGGACGCGGTACCGCAAGTCTTTATCCCCAGAATGATCAAGCTCTATAAAGAAGGACGGTTTCCTTTTGACCGCACGCTGAGGTTCTATGATTTCGGCGACGTCAACCAGGCCATGGCGGATTCGAAAAGCGGCCTCGCCATCAAACCCGTGCTGCGTATCAGTGAACCATAGATCTCGGCGTAATGAAGCGAGACTAAACCGCGGATTTCAAGCGCCGCCATGTTTTTCCCTCCCTGGAGGTTGTCAACTCGGCGACTTGATCGTTGAGACATCTTCGATCGCCGCTCTACTCATTTCATTGTAACCTGATGATCGAGAAGAATAGTTCTTTTTCCTTGACAATTATCGGCAAGATATCCTTAATCCAGATCCTGTTGGCAAGGCGCCGGCCCGTAAATACTGGCTTGAATGCTTTCATACAAAACGCGTATCCGCTTTCCAAGGAGACTGTATGTGAAAAAGGATTTCTTTGCGCGCGCCGTTTATCTTCTGTTGAGTTTCGTGTTACTGATTATGGCCGGATGTAATGGAAACGACGGTTCTTCCGTAGCTTCCGTACGCGTCAATGGAGAATTGACCGCGGGCGCTGTTCATTACAAGCTTCGCGGGGAAAGATGTCTCGTGGACGCCGCTGCGTTCTCCAAGCAGCTTCCAGCGGTTGTAATGTATCCTTTCGCTGAAAATTCGGGGATTGCGGTCCAATACGGTGAAAAAATATCCTTTGCAGGGGTTGGCTTTATAAAAGGATTTTGTTCCTTGGTAGAAGTCACCATGGAACCGCCCATAGAATTGTCTCAGGATACCATATGGGCCCCACTGAACTTCTTCGCTCAATCAGTTTCCGGTGATATCGCATTTTTAAAATCAGAGCGTATTATTGATGTAACGATGCCTGAACCTCATGAGATAGGATACCTGATCCCTGAAACCAGAAAAGTGGCGGACGCGCTTGACGGCAAATTCGTAGCGCGTCAAGGAGGTATTAATCTGGCGAATGCGATACAATTATTCGCCGCCGGATATCTGCCGGACTGCAACGGTAACAACGCCAGTTTCCCTTATCTTGTCCTTCAATCTCCACCTTCTCCCAGAACCGACATCATAGCCCAACTCCCTCTCATCTTCCAGATGGATAAAGACGAAGCTTTTGTGGTCATTGGCAGAACTCCACCGGAATGTAAATATTACAGTTACCGGAGCTATCTGGTTAATAGATACTATGAGCAAGAAACCCCACCAACAAGGAAAAAGATTTACGCAAGCCTGGGAGATACGATAAATAATTACAATATTACCAGATATCATGGCTACGTTGATGCATATGAAAGCCCGATCGTCATTATTTCCACAGGTAATTTAAAGACACAGGAGGCTGTGCGAGACGCTGTTGTCCAGGCCGGTATAACTGAAGATCATATTTTGTATGACATCATTCCCGCCGATATCGTGAGATTCGGTCTTGATCGCTATGCGGACGGTCTTAATCTTTTACATCGGGCGTCGATTTTTTCAAATGATCAGAAGGGGCAGGCGTATACCGATCAGCCAACCGTTGAAATCCTCCGCGTCACTCCAAAAGAAAGTATGGAGTTTGTTCCTCTGAATGCGCCACCTCTTCGTGAAAGAGCGACGGGGGTAACCGAAGACGACGTGAATGACCAGCTCAGGGGAACGCTCGGTTTGCTGCGGACGGAAATAATTAATCGGTACGGATCCGGTTACCGGTATTACAAGGACATGGACACGACAACGTGGCTCATCGAGGGGCAGGAAGCCATTGAGGAAGGCGTTAACGTGCTCGGGGAAACCAGGGATACCTTATATACGCGTACGGAATCATTCCCTCTTGAGGAAGAAGATTTCATTGTCGCGTACGGAGTTAATCACAATACGACCATGAAGGACGTCTACGGAAATGTGAGCATTTACGGCGCGGAATATTTCAATGGATTTGGTGGAATCAAGAACAGCGATTATGAAGGGACGGCGCTGAATTACCTGCCCGATGTAGACCCCGAGCTTGCAGATATGCTGTACGTTTATAAATTTGCCAGAACGGCGATAGACAATGATACGTTTGTCATTCCACGAAACGAGGACAACTCCTATATGGGATTAAACGATGGCGACCTGGCGTTCATGGGATTCAGGGCGTACGTTGACGTCACCACTACCGTGGGGACTATTATAGATGAAATTATCCCGGACAGGGCGATACTCTTCACGAATACGCCGCCCCAACAATGATGGGAGATTTTCCCGGTAAGGGGAGGGTCCAGGGGACCGTCCCGGGGGCATTTCGACCTGATTAAGGAGCGTTGACAGCCTGATGAGGAAAGAGTATGCAGGCGCTGTAATGACTTAAGCCGGATAAATAGGGGATGGGACTCCCCCAATTGGTTACGGAGAGCCTCGTGGAGAAATCCTCGGGGCTCTTGTTAGTTGGAATTAACGGCCGCCGCCAAGCCGGCGCGCCCGATGGATGGAAAAGCTATGCTGCGTTTCGCGCCCGTTGTACTTCTGGTGTTCTCCAACATATTCATGACCTACGCGTGGTATGGCCACCTCAAGGACATGCGCGCCAAACCCCTGCTGCTGGTTATTGTCCTGAGCTGGGGCGTGGCCTTTTTCGAGTATTGCCTGCAGGTTCCCGCCAATCGCCTGGGAAGCCGGTTCTTCGATCTCAGCCAGTTGAAGATTATCCAGGAGATCGTCACCATGATCGTGTTCGCCGGTTTCTGCGTGTTCTACATGAAGGAAAAACTGACCTGGGATTATCTCTGGGCCAGCCTGTGCCTGGCCGGCGCGGCCTTCTTCCTGTTCCGCAATCTGCCCGTGAAATGACGCTTATACGCCCTCCATGCGTTCAGTATTCTCCCCCCGAATCGGCAAGCTGACAGGAAAAAGCTGGCTTGAATTCCAATTGACTGGTAGATAATAGAATAAGTTCTTGGATGAATTGAACTTATAACTCTTCTTGCATTTGGAAGGACGCTCCCATGATTAGCCTTATTGAAGCGAAGAATTACCGTTGTCTTCGTTACACTCGTCAGCGTCTTGGGTCCTTCCACGTTCTTGTCGGTCCGAATGCGAGCGGCAAAACAACTTTCCTCGATGTGGTGGCTTTTCTCGGAGACTTCGTTTCCAAGGGACCGCTGGCGGCGGTCCAGGAAAGAACGAAAAATTTCCATGATCTACTATGGTGGGGAACCGGCGCCGGGTTTGAATTGGCCGTGGAAGCGGTGATTCCCGATCAACTAAGGCCGCTGTTACGCGAACAAAGCAGCGAGACGATACGCTATGAAATCGCCCTGAGATTCGATGAAGTGAATCAGGAAATCGTGATTCAATCGGAAAAAGTCCTCTTGAAGGCTCCCGACCCCCAACCATCCGAACGCCAACGGACGCTCTTTCCACTGGCTGTCGAACCGCCGGAAACGATTATCACGCCGCCAAGAGCCAAGGACGCGAGCTTAGTTGTGAATAAGGTCACGAACGGCAATGACAATTTTTATTCGGAAGTATACCAGAAAAAAGGTAAAGGATGGGTTCCTGCTTTCAAGCTCGGTCCCCACAAATCGGCCCTTGGCAATCTACCCGCCGACGAGGAGAATTTTCCGGTAACTTCCTGGCTCAAAAGCCTGCTAACCGAGAATGTGACCCAACTGACGCTCAACAGTATGCTCATCCGGCAGGCGAGTCCGCCGGGTCTGGGTCGAAATTTCAAGGCGGATGGTTCCAACCTGCCCTGGGTGGTGGATCATTTCAAAAAGAACGACCCGGACAGATTCCGGCATTGGCTGTCGCATCTGAGAACCGCCCTACCCGATCTGGAAAATGTGAGCACGGTGTTGAGAGATGATGACCGGCACCGTTATCTCGTGCTTGAATATGGTGGCGGGCTCAGGGTTCCGTCGTGGATGGCTTCGGATGGCACACTGCGCCTGATGGCGCTTACCATATTGGCCTATATTCCCGGTTTCTCCGGCGTGTACTTAATTGAGGAACCGGAAAACGGGATTCATCCGCGAGCCGTGGACACGCTCTATCAGTCGCTTTCCTCCGTTTATGACGCGCAAATTCTGGTGGCCACGCATTCGCCGGTCATTCTCAGCATGGTCGACGCGGACAAGGTTCTCTGTTTCGCGAAAACCGAGGAAGGTTTTGTCGACATAGTGCGAGGAGATAAGCATCCCGCCTTGAAGGATTGGCAGGGAGAGGCCAATCTGGGGGTATTGTTCGCCGGTGGGGTGTTGGGATGAGTAGTGGTCTTCTTGTGGCTGATTTGATTGTCCTGGCGGCGGATAAAAATATACAGTTTACAATCCAGAGCCTGATAAACCGAAGACAATCATTGGATATCGGACGAACGACCTTTAAAATTTATACTCACGAAGAAAGAGATCCCGGATGTCTGCATAGGTCCGACGCTTTCCTTCAGCCATTCGTCAAACAGTTCTCCCGTGCGCTCGTCGTATTCGATCGTGAAGGGTGCGGCAAGGAGCAAAAGACCAGGGAGGAACTGGAAGAAGAAGTAACCGAGCGGTTATCACGATCAGGTTGGGAAGATCGCGCGGCGTGCATTGTTATCGATCCCGAGCTGGAGAACTGGGTATTCAGCGATTCGCCGGAAGTAGATAGCGCGCTGGGCTGGAGCGGTAAGACACCGCCGTTACGTTCCTGGCTGAAAGAACGAGGTCTTCTGGAAGCGGGCCAAATGAAACCGTCCAATCCCAAGGAAGCCATGGAAGCGGCGCTTCGTAATGCGCGCTTGCCCCGTTCATCCTCGATTTATGAGGATTTGATGAAGAACGTCAGCCTCAACCGATGTACGGATCGATCCTTTCTAAAGCTGAAGGCTACGCTCCAGTCCTGGTTTCCCAGGGAAAGCCGATAAAAATAGTAAGGCGGGACAAGCCCGCCTTGTTCAATCCAGTTTATTAAAAGGACGCCGAAAACCGCCTCACCCTGCCTGTAGGCGATTCCTCGCCGCGCTCGAAATGACCAACGACACGGTGGGTGGTTTGGCGATCACGCTCATTTCTCGTCATGCCACTGCTATCCGCTGCGCCTCCGAAAGGGCAACTCCCCCCAAGCCCCCCTCAGTGAGGGGGGTCGGCGAAGCCGGGGGGGAGTCATTCGTAAATTGCTGATAAAACAAATAATGATTGCGTGAACACCAATTTAAAAGTCCGAGAAATTGTCTTCCAGGGGAATCATACGTTCCGGAGGCGCCTTGCGGGCTCCGGGTAGTTTCGCTTGTTCCCTGCTTGATCTACCCGGGTGATCCGTATGAGCTGAAGAGTTCGATTCCTTTCTCTCTTTAAGGTGATCCTTGTTCACTTCAGCGCGGCCGCTGACCAGCGCCTTTAGTTCTCCCACTGTCTGGTGAAGCTGATCGACCTGTCCGTTCATTTCCTCGCTGGCGGAGGCCGACTCTTCGGCGTTAGCGGCGTTTTCCTGGGTCACCTTGTCCATCATGGCTATGGCTTTGTTTATCTGGTCGATCCCCTGCGCCTGCTCGCCGGAAGCCGCGGCGATTTCAGCGATTAGTTCCGCGACCTTTCCAGCGCTTACGGTTACTTGTTTGAACGCGTCGTTGCTTTTATTTACCAACGTGACGCCGTTTTGAACCTTTACGGAGGACCCTTCGATCAGAGCCGAGGTGTTTTTTGCCGCTTCGGCGGCTCGCATGGCAAGGTTTCGTACCTCGCCAGCCACCACGGCAAAACCGGCTCCCGCCTCTCCGGCCCTGGCGGCCTCAACGGCGGCGTTGAGCGCCAGGAGATTCGTTTGAAAGGCTATTTCATCTATGGTCTTGATTATTTTGGATGTTTCCACACTCGCTTGGGAGACCTCCTGCATGGAAAGCGTAAGGTCAGACATGGTGTTATCCGCCTGTTTCACAATCCGATTGGCCTCATGCATGAGGCCATGCGCCTGATTGGCGTTGTCGGCGTTCTGTTTGGTCATGGAAGCCATCTCTTCAAGCGATGATGAGGTTTCCTCTATGGAAGCGGCCTGTTCCGAGGCTCCTTCGGCTACGGCATGGCTCGAATTGGAAACCTGGGTGGCCGCCCCGGCGGCTACGTCGGAGAGACGCCCGAGTTTTTCAATGGCGCCTTTAAGCGATTTCTGGGTTGAACGGATTATCAGGAAGCCGAGCAAAATGAACATCAGGGCCCCGAGGATGGAAACGGCCAAACCGGCCCGGTTCAGCAGACGGTCATACCGCAGAATATTCACTTCGACCGTATCGGATATTGATTTCGCCAAATCACGAACTCTGTTCACAGCGGCGCTGAGATCGGCGGATTGTTTTTTTTGCGTCTGCCATGCCTCGAAGATCGTTTGCTCATCGACTGCGAGACCCTTAATAATTGTTTTGGCGCGATCCCAATCCGCGGCATACGCGGGCATGTCGTTTCCCTTGAAAGCCAGATCGACGTTGTTATTCTCTTTGTCCAGTCGCGTCGACAATTCCTGAGCGCGCTGTTCGAATTGCTCGCTGTTGCCCGTGACAAACAAGTCCTGAAGGTTCTGAATTTTCACATTGACGGTGATCAGTAAATCCTTGATCAGGTCCCTTAGGGTGATTTCACCTTCGGATAGTGAATCACCGAGCATGATCTTGTTGGTTTCTTCCGTGGCGATCGTGTCCACGATCTTTATCAATAAAGCTCCCACTTCGGAGGTTTTCTCGTTCAAGCTGACCCGGACCTTGTCCATGGCTTCCAGGCTGGCGCTTATATTCTTAAAAAGATTTTGGCTCCCGTCCTGGGCTTTTATCAATTCAACGGCGGCGCCTTGAATTTCCGCGTCATGAGATGTTGCTTGGAGCTCGCGCATGGTTTCCATAAGCCGAGTGTTGGACCGGGTAATCTTTTCGAGAATCTTGGGATCGCGCTGATTGATAAACTGCTCCTCGGTCATAAGGCTGTCCAGCACGTAGATCTGGATAGCCTGGCTTTGCTTGCCGAGATCGCTGTTGAGATCCTTCAGTATATCGACAACGTTAGGGGAAACTTAACGAATAATCGATAATGTCTCTATTTTCACATGAATATTAGTAAAAGGCGCGCATGAGGATATTGTTGATTTATAATATTTCTATTAATGGTTATTTTCTGGCGCTCTTTCCCTATTACCGAAAATTGATGAAAGGGCGTACTGTTGTTTTTATGGCGTTACCGGGGGATCTCCGGTCGTAGACAGCGTCAGGCGCAAAAGAGGCATAAATGATTTTAACGCCGCGTCATGAGCCGTTTTTTCCCGGCGGGGATACTTCGGCCCCGATTTTCTTCAAGTACGGGCCACGGCTCGCGGATTGACATATGAACCGGCGCCGGTTATGAACAAAGTTGCCTTGGAGCGCCGAGCTGAACGGGCGACCGAATACTATAAGCAAAGGCCCTGTGGCTCGCGTCACGGGGCCTCGTTTTCTTTGATTCCGGAGGCCTGTCTCGCCAAGCCCGACCTCCGTTTCTTATCCGGCCTGGAACCTGTCAATTTCAAAACGCATAGCGTGGTTCGCGCGGGAGAGCGATCTCCCGGTGGCGCGTCAATACGGGGTCTGTAGTTTGAAGAGTCTGAAGACGGAAGGGCGCGTGGAGAACGTGGGGGGCGGCTCCGCGTTTCCGGCTGAGAAAACCCAGTGGGGGCTGGTATTGCTTCTGGTGGGCGCGGGTGTGGTGGGCGCGTTTCAGGTGGGCAAGGCTCCGCCCGCGCTTTCGGTGATTCGCGGGGAATTCGGCATGAGCCTCTTCATGGCCGGCTGGATCTTGTCCATCTTCAGCCTTATCGGCCTGGCGCTCGGTTCCGTGGCCGGGGTTCTGGCCGATGAATTCGGCCATCGACGGATACTCCTGGCGGGTCTGATTTTTCAGGCCCTCGGCAGCCTCATCGGCGCCTTCGCCCATAGCGGCCCGGTTATTCTGGCTGCCCGCGTGGTGGAAGGTTTCGGTTTCCTGGCGCTCGCCGTGTCGGCTCCGGCCCTTATCGTACGCGTGACCAACCCCGGCGATTTGCGCGTGGCGCTTTCGCTCTGGAGCTGCTTCCTGCCGGGGGGCGCGGCGCTCATTATGCTGCTCGCGCCGGCGCTGACCGGTAATTTCGGCTGGCGAGGCCTGTGGCATTTCAATACCGTGATCACTATCGCCTACGTGATCTGGCTGGCCCGGAAGACCACCGGTCTGCGGGCGTTTCCCACGGGTTTCCCGGTAAAGAAACGGAACATGGGGCGGGATCTGCTCATTACGGTTACGTCCGCCGGGCCTCTGCTGCTGGCTTTTACCTTTACCACCTACACCATTCAGTGGCTTTCGGTGGTGGGCTTCCTGCCGACGCTGCTTGTGGAGCAACAGGGCATGAGCGTGGGGGCCGCGTCGCTATTTACCGCCGGCATGGTTTTCGTGAGCGTGCCCGGCAATCTGGCCGGTGGGTGGCTGCTTAACCACGGGTACAAGCGCTGGCGGCTGGTCGTCTTCGCCAATCTGGTGATGGGACTCAGCGGCGTGGCGCTATACGCCTCCTGGCTTCCCTTTGCCGCCCGCTACACCGCGTGCCTCACGCTGTCGGGGGTAGGGGGGCTGATACCCGCTTGCCTCCTGGGCGGCGTGCCTCTGTACGCGCCTTCTCCCAAGCACGTGGCCACCACCAACGGCCTGATCATCCAGGGATCGCAGTTGGGGCAGGTGGTGGGTCCGCCCGCCCTGGCCCTGATCGTCTCGGCGACCGGAGGATGGAGTTCCGCGTCATGGATGCTGGGCGCCGCGGCCATAGCCGGGATAGCGCTCTCCCTGGGACTGGCCGCGCTCGACCGGAAGCGGCCCCATTTATTTTCATGAGCGCTCCCGGCGTCATATATTCATGAAAAATCATATGATCGTACTTCTTTTATTTATTTACCTGCAATTTTGTTATATAAGAAACAACATTATTTTCTATTAACGTTTCATTAACGACCAGTCCTCGCTCTCATGAAATCGAGAGGAAGGCGAGACGCGTGTTCCGTGAACACGAGGTTCGTTCGATCCGATCGTTTCATCAAGGTCACGCCGCGCGCCGGGATCGCCGTATCGGCCTTCCCGTTTTCCTGGCGCGCCGTATGTATATTCCGGATTCAACCGAACAGTTACAAAGGGATTTATCGAACAAAAGGAGCAAGCGCCTGTCAAGGGCGACGATCCGTTGAAGATACCTGCGTTTTATTGGTCTTCCCCGTTGTTTTATGTGTTCTATCCCGGCGTCCGGCCTCCTGGTCCGGTTTCGGCGGGTAAACCCTTACAAGGAGGTTGCTATGATTCGGAGGATGGGAGAGTACTTCTCGGAGTGGGCGAGAAAATACATGCCCGATCCATTTTTGTTCGCCATTCTGCTCACGTTTCTCACCTTGATCCTGGGAGTTATCTTCACCAAGAACGGTCCCTTTGAGATGCTGCAACACTGGAACAAAGGTTTTTGGGACCTCCTCACCTTTTCCATGCAGATGTGTTTGATCCTGGTTACCGGGTACGCCCTGGCGACCACCAAGGTTGTCAGGAAGGGAATCGACATACTGGCCGACATCCCCAAAAGCAGCGGCGGAGCCGCGGCCCTGGTGGCGCTCACGGCCGTCATCGCCAGCTTTATCAACTGGGGACTGGGTATTATCATCGGCGCTCTTATGGCTCGGCAAGTGGCGCTCAGAGGATATGAAAAAGGCGTGCCCATGCATTATCCGCTGCTGGGCGCGGCCGGATACATCGGCTTCGCCGTCTGGCATGGCGGCTTTTCGGATCGGCGCCGCTTCTGGTGGCCACCAAGGGGCACTTCCTGGAAAAGGAAATGGGAATTATCCCGGTTTCCGATACCTTGTTCACGCCCTTGAATATCGTGGTGGCGATCTGTCTGCTTATCTTTCTGCCCCTGATGGCCAAGTTGCTTTCACCGCGCGACCCGAAAGATATGGTCACCGTGGACATGGTGCTGCCTAACGTGGACAAGCTCCTGGAAGAGGAGGAGGAGGGGTTCCAGGAGGCGGAGATGAACACGTTCGCCAGCAAGCTGGAACATAGCTGGATCATTTCCATGATCGTGGGTATCATGGGATTGATCATTATTATCTGGTACTTCGCCACCAAGGGGTTCGCCCTCAATCTGAACATCGTCAATTTCACCTTCCTCTTCGTGGGGATCATCTCCACCACAAACCGATCAATTACGTGCGGGCCGTGAGCGAAGGAGTTCGAGGCTGCTCGGGAATCATTCTTCAATTCCCGTTTTACTCGGGCATCATGGGAATGATGAAATTCTCCGGCCTGATCGTCGTTATCGCCGGCTGGTTCGTAGCCATTTCCAACCAGTTCACCTATCCCCTGTTCACGTTTATTTCCGCCTGCATCGTGAACATCTTCGTGCCCTCCGGAGGCGGACAATGGGCGGTGCAGGGACCGGTGATCGTCAAGGCCGCCTCGCAACTGGGGGCGTCGTACCCCAAAGCCATCATGGCCCTGGCCTACGGCGACCAATGGACCAATCTTTTTCAGCCTTTCTGGGCATTGGCTCTGTTGGGATTGACCGGATTGAAAGCCCGGCAGATCATGGGTTATTGCATGGCCGTCATGCTGATCGGCTTCATCTTCTTCCTGGTGGCGCTGGCCGTCCTGCCGGTCTGAACCGTTAAATTCCGTGCGAGGGAATTTCTTCCCTCGCGCTCCCTGTAAGCGATTTCTCGCTTCGCTCGAAATGACCGACTATTTGCCTTAAATTATCTATTTATCAATAACTTACAGATTTTAAAGGAGGGCGTGGGAGGAAACTTTTTTCAAATGTGGCTATTACGTTTGCTCCGAAATACTGTTTTCAACCGCCCTTTTGAAATGGATTAGGTTCTGGATCACCCGGTAGATCCCTCGGTTAAGAGACTGTGTCACAATTAGTTTTTGCCATTTTTAACTACAATATATTACTTAGAATATTAATAACAACGCAACATATTGTGGGTAGCGCAACCAGCTTTTTGATAACGACACAGTCTCTAAACCGGGGGAGGGTGATGACGAGGTGGTTATTGGTCGTCATTGCCCGGCTTGACCGGGCAATCCAGTCATTTCAAGTAGTTATGACGCGCTCCCCGGACAGGTTCCTATGCTCATCGTAAGCTCTTAAGGTGGGTGAAGCGTAAGCGAACTAAAATCGACACCCTCCGGAAGGAGAAGGAACTCTTCTGTTGACAAATATGCGCCTTGTCGTTATGCTTAGTCAAAATAATGTGTAGATAACTAAGCGGGGTATGAGCCTTATAATTCGCATAATCTTGACCGCGATGTTTCTTTCGCAGATTCTGCTCGTCGGCGGCGCGTGGGGTTTCGGCGTTACGCCATGCCCGCTCACGGTCGTCCGGACGCCGGACCCGGCTTGTCATCATCAGGCGGCGGCCCGGTCATACAAAACGTCACGGCCGCAATGCTGCTGCGACGCGGTCGGAATTCAGGCGTGCCGCGTGAAACGCGAGCGCTTCGTGGAAGGGCAGCCATCCATGTTGCCGTCGTCGCCGCGCGTGGTGGCCCTGTACGTCTCGTCCTTTGATATCGAGCGATCCCTGTCGTCCGACAACGGAAGATTGCCCGTCCCAACCTGGCAAGCGCCGGGGGGGGGAAGATCCCATCTACATGCTGAAACGCGTGTTTCTCATTTGATTGCCTGTCTCCTTTCGATTCCGTAAAACCAAAATTCAGGTCTGTCCGTTTTTGCTCGAACCGTTTCCGGTTGACGAGTCCGTGTGGATTCTCTCCTCAAACCGTTTTCAGGGCGCGATGGATCATACTACTATGATGTCAATAAGGAGCAGCGCATATGTCTCGCAAGAATAATCAAAATCAAAATGGAAATCAGCGGCGGTCCCTGTCCGAAGAGAAAAAGGCGGCCGTTTTGGGAAACGATAGAAAAAAAGTAAAATTTCCTCTCTGGCTGATTGGCGCCTGTGTCTTGGCCATTGTGGCGGCCGTCGCCCTTATGGCCCTGCGGCCTTCCGGCCCCCCGGCCACAACCGCGTCAACGGCGAGCGCCGTGGCGCAGGAAACCAATGACGCTTTTACCTTTCAGGCCAGCCTGTTCGAGGACGGCAAAGCCCACCATTTCGATTTCACCACACCCCAGGGAATCAACGTGCGCTATTTTATCCTCAAGAGCTCGGACGGCATAATCCGCGCTGCGTTATGACGCCTGCGACGTGTGCTGGCGGTCGAACAAGGGCTACAGCCAGGAAGGCGATTTCATGGTTTGCAACAACTGCGGCCGGCGTTTCGCCTCGGTGCAGATCAATGAAATTCAGGGCGGCTGCAATCCGGCGCCGTTAAAACGGTCCCTGGAAAAGGACCAGGTGATTATCACCAAAGCCGATATCGCCGCCGGTCAGAACTACTTCGATTTCTCCTCCTGATGAGGTATCGCCATGACCCTGAAATCCATAGCATTTCTCAATCTCAGACGGCGTAAGGGCAAAGCGGCGTTCGTGCTGGCCGGTTTGATGATCGGCGTGGCCACCATGGTGGCGCTGGTCAGCCTGACTTCCGCGTTGACCCATGAAATCAACCACAAACTGGAAAAGTACGGCGCCAATATCCTCATCACGCCCAAATCGGAAAACCTGTCCCTCTCCTATGAAGGTATTTCGCTGGGAGGATTTTCGTTTCAGACCAGCGAAATCAGGGAAGCCGAACTAAAGAGCATTCATGAAATCAAAAACGCCGCCAATGTCGCCGCCATCGATCCCATGGTGTTGGGGGCGGTCGAAGTAAACGGCGCGCACGCGCTGCTGGCGGGCAAGGAATTCGAATCCCTGCTGACCCTGAAGCCCTGGTGGGAAATCAAGGGTTCCCTGCCGGGCGAGGACGGTCTGGTGGCGGGATCGGAAGCGGCTCGCGTTCTGGGGTTGTCGACCGGCCAGACCATCGACATCAAAGGCCGTCCCCTGACGATCACGGGTATTCTGCAGCCCACCGGCTCCCAGGATGACAATATCCTGTTCACTCAACTCAACGTGGCGCAGGAAATCCTCGGAAAACAGGGGCTTGTGTCTCTGGTGGAAGTGGCCGCGCTTTGTAAGGACTGTCCCATTGATGACATGGTGATTCAGATTTCGAAGAAGCTCCCTAACGCAAAAGTCATGGCTATACAATCGGTGGTGAAAGGCCGCATGGAGACGATCAAGCATTTCAGAAACTTCTCCTTTGGCGTTTCGGCGCTGGTGATCCTGGTGGGTAGTCTGGTGGTCATGGTCACCATGATGGGCAATGTGAAGGAGCGCACCGGTGAAATCGGCATTTTCCGGGCCATTGGATTCCGGCGTTCCCATGTCATGAAGGTGGTGCTTCTGGAGGCGGCGGTAATCTCCGCCGCGGCCGGAATCTTCGGCTATCTGTTGGGCTTGGGCGCTGGAGAACTGGCCATCCCGCTCTTTTCGGAAAGCCAGGGAGCGCATTTATCCTTCGACCCCGCGCTTATCGGCGGAGCGTTCGCGCTCTCCCTGCTGGTCGGCCTGCTTTCCAGCTTCTATCCCGCGCTTATGGCGGCCCGTCTCGACCCTCACGAAGCGTTGAGAACCCTGTAGGAGGTCCGGGAATATGGTTTACATCGAAGCGAATAATCTGGTCAAACGCTACGGCGCCGGCGAAGCGCGGGTGGAAGCCCTGCGAGGCATGACGTTCACTATCGCTCCCGGTGAATTCGTGGCCGTCATGGGACCTTCGGGTTCGGGGAAATCGACCCTGCTGTCCATCATGGGCGCGCTCAACACGCCCTCCGAGGGCTCATACCTGGTCGACGGCATCGACATCTACGGCCTGCAAGGGGACCGCAGGGCGGACTTCCGCGCGGGAATACCTGGGGTTTATTTTCCAGAATTTCCACCTGGTTCCCTACCTTTCGGTGGCCGAAAACGTCATGCTTCCGCTGACCACTAAAAAGATAAGCGCCAAAAAGAAACGGGACATGGCCGAGGAAGCGCTGGCGAAAGTAGGGCTGGCGGGGAAGGGCGGCCGGCTGCCGAACCAGGTATCCGGTGGGGAACAGGAACGAGCCGCCATCGCGCGAGCCGTGGTGAACCAGCCGCCCATCATCCTGGCGGATGAGCCCACCGGCAACCTGGACGAACATAACAGTAACGAAGTGATGAATCTGCTCGGCAAGCTGGGAAAAGAAGGCGCGACCATCATCATGGTGACCCATAACGTCGACTGCGCGGCCTACGCTCAACGCATGCTGAAAATGTCCGACGGCAGACTGGCCGAGGCGGTCGACCATACCCCAACGCAACGCCGCGTGAAGGCGTTTCTTTGAATGTATTAGGTGATTTTGCGGGGGGCGCGCCCCAGCGCCTCCGAGAGATTTATCGCTGCGCGAGAAATGACAGGTGGGACTTTCGTCTCCAGTGGTCATGGCAGTTCTTTTTGATGTAGGGGGCAAAAGATTTTTGCCCCTACATTATTGAGATAGCTCGTAAGGCGTTTTGTTTTTGCCGTAAGGGCGCTTCGCGAAGCGCCCTTTAAACTCTGTTTGAGTCATCCTCCCTCCTTGCAAGCTCCGCCGACCGCCAGTTAAAAATCGATTCTTCGGTTCGCCGCTACTATCACGCAACAAGGGAAACATTTCTTATTTTAATCCTTTACAATCGACCGCATTTCTGGAAATAAAGGTAGAGGGCAGTTTTTTTCTTTCGAGGTTTCCGGCCGATGTGAACGCCGGACCAAAGTCCGTAGCCGGTGGAGAGGACTATCACAGGGCGCCGCCGGCCCTTCCTGAATTACAAAACGCATGGAGGAGCAACGCATGGGTAGATTAAAAACGAGACGTATCGCATTGAGCGTCATGAGTTTTCTCGCTTTATTTCTGATAGCCGGCGTGACCTTGGCCGCGCCGATCACGCTGAAGATTGGCTGGACCACGTCCGACGGCCCCACCGATCCGTACGCCATCGCGGCGCGGCAGTTCGCGGCGGCGCTGGAAAAGGAAGCGCCCGGCCAGTTCAAGGTGGAATATTATCCCAACCGGCAGTTGGGCGATGAAAAAGAAATGCTCGAAGGGTTGAGCTTCGGAACCCTGAACATGGGCGTCATCACCAACGCGCCCATCGCCAGTATCGAACCCGCGTTTCAGGTCAATGACATGCCGTTTCTGTACCCGAACGAGGCCAAGGCTCACGAAATGCTGGACGGCCCCCTGGGCGAGGCGCTGCTGCAGAAGCTGAAATCGCAGAAAATCGTCGGCCTGGGTTTCGCCGAGGGCGGTTTCCGGCAGATGATCAACAACGTGCGTCCCATTCTGATGCCCAAGGACGTTGAAGGCATCAAATGGCGCGTGATGCAGAACCCGGTGTACATCGGCATGTTCCGCGCCCTTGGCGGCAACGCCGTTCCCATGGCCTGGGGAGAAACTTTCACCGCCGTTCAGCAGGGCACGGTGGACGGGTTGGAAATCCCCATCGCGGTCATTCAGAATAACGGCTTTTTTGAAGTGACCAAGTATCTGTCGCTCACAAACCACACCTATTCGGCGTTGGGCATGCTGATGTCGGAAAAGACCTGGGACAAGCTTTCCGACGCGCAAAAGGAAGCGGTGCGCAAGGCGGCCAAGAACGCCATCGCCGAACAGCGCAAGATCACCGAGGATAACGAAAAGTCTATCCTGACCAAGCTCGAAAGCGAGGGCATGAAGGTGAACAAGGTTGAAGATCCGGCGGCGTTCCGCAAAAAAGTGGAACCCGTGTACAATGATTTCAAGGACAGCATCGGATCGGATATCTTTAATATGCTTACCTGGTAACCACGCCGGCCCGGCGGTATATGGGGCGACCTCTTGACTTCGGGGTCGCCCTTTTAATATCTTGAACGATCATGGCAAAACTTATCGACACTATTAGTTACAGGCTCGCGCAGGTTACCGGATGGGCCGTGGTGGCCCTGGCCGGGACGCTGGTGGCGAGCCTGCTTATTTCCATTTTCTTTCGGTATGTCGTGGGGCAGGCGTTATCATGGCCCGAGGAAATTTCGCTCATCCTGTTCGCCTGGCTGGTGTTGCTTTCCGGCAGCATGGGGGTTCGGGAAGGCTTTCATGTCCGGCTGACGCTCTTTACTTCACGTTTGCCGGGACCTCTTCGGAAGCTCGTTGACCGGCTCATCGTCATTGCCATCGGATTATTCGGATTGACGCTGGTTTACAGCGGCCGGGACCTGGTGGTGCGAACGTCCCAACACCTTACCCCCACCTTGAGGCTGCCCTTGGATTGGCTCAATTACGCGGCGCCGGTATGCGGAGCCCTCATCGCGATTCACTGCCTTTCCAGCTTATTTACGCCGGGAAAGGAGAACTGATTCGTGGGTGAAGCGTCCTGGATCTTGACCGTCGGTTTTCTCGTTCTGCTGGTTCTGGGAGTTCCCATTGTATTCGCCATCGGCATCTCGTCGGTCGTGGCGTTGTGGGCCCTGGATATCGATCTGGTCGTGCTCGCGCAGCGCATCATCGCGGGAACGCAGTCGTTTCCTCTTTTGGCCATACCCGGTTTCATCCTGGCCGGTGACTTGATGACTTCCGGCGGCTTGTCATCCAAGCTCATGCAGGTGGCCGACCGCATGGTGCGCCACGTGACGGGCGGACTGGGCATGGTTTCGGTGCTGTCTTCCATGTTTTTCGCCTGCCTCTCCGGGTCGGCTCCCGCCACTACCGCCACGGTGGGTTCCATCATGATTCCGGAGATGGAAAAGCGCGGGTACACCAAACGTTTCGCCACCTCGCTGGCGGTGAGCGTGGGGCCGCTGGGCCAGATCATCCCGCCTTCCATTCCCTTTATCGTCTGGGGGGTGATCGCGGAACAATCCATATCCCGGCTGTTTCTATCGGGGGTAGTGCCCGGCGTCATCGATGGCGTGGCCTATATGGGCGTCTGTTATCTTATGGCCCGCCACGTGGGAATCGGCAGGATGCCGCGGGCGACCATGGCCGAGTTGGCAAGAGCGGTGTGGGAAGGCAAGTGGGCCCTGGTCGCGCCGGTCATTATCCTGGGCGGCATTTACGGCGGCATATTCACGCCCACCGAAGCGTCCATGGTGGGTGTCGCCTACGGCCTGTTCGTGGGCCTGTTCCTGTACCGGGGCTTTTCGATCAAGGACCTGGGCTCGATCGTCCTGCAATCCATGCGCACCACCGCCATCGTCATGTTCATCATCGCCATGGCTTCGGTCTTTGGCTGGCTGCTGGCGTATGAACGCGTTCCGGACAAGCTGGTGAGCCTGCTCCTGTCTTTTTCGGACAATAAAATCGTTATCCTGCTGCTCCTGAACGCCACGCTGCTGCTCATCGGCGCGGTGATGGACAACCTGGCCGCCATGATCATCCTGGGCGGGCTTTTGATGAAGCTGGGCACGCAACTGGGCCTCGACCCCATTCAACTGGGCCCCATCATCGTCATCAATTTCGCGGTGGGCATGGAAACGCCGCCCCTGGGCTACTCCCTGTTCGTGGGCTCGGCGATCAGCGGGCTGCCCATCGAAGAGATAACAAAAGGAATGTTCCCGTTTTTTTTGGTCGACGTGGGTATGCTTATGCTGGTAACCTTTGTCCCGTGGGTTACCCTGTGGCTCCCGAATCTGCTGATCGGCTGACAGCCGAGATATATACCCTGTGTGTTACATAAAAAATCTAGCGGGAGAATTTCTGCGCCTCGAAGATCCTCGACGCAGTCGGGACGCGCCCTCTGTGGACTATCCCTGCCCGCTTGCTCCCTCTCCCTGTGGGGCTGTCGATAAAGGTTCTCTAAACGATTTACGAGAGAGATTTCTCGCTACGCTCGAAATGACAAGTCGTTGGAATTTCAGGCATTCTCCTTTCTGTCATTTCGACCGCAGAGAGAAATCTCGTTCTTAATGGTCAGATTAATTTCAAAATCGACACCCTCCTGTGGGAGAGGGCCGAGGTGAGGGCGGCGCATTCGTTATTCCGAGGCTTGACCGAGGAATCCGGAGCTTCTCTTTCCGTTAAATCTCAAATTCCGCTTTCCACCACCTTAAGAATATACAAATCCTTTCCGCCCGCTCCGAGCGAGGTGGTCGATCCCGCTATCACCCAGCCGCCGTCGTCAGAAGGCGCTATAGGCCCGCCCAGGTCCTCACCGTCCCCGCCATGAATGAGTTCCCAGAGCCGCTCCCCGGCGGCGTTGGTTCTGACCAGATATATGTCGGCGGGCTGGACCTCGTCGACCTGCGTTTCCCCGGCTACGATGAACCCGCCGTCAGGTGTTTGATCCAGGGAGGAGCCCCAGGCGTAGCCGCTTCCGGCGAACCGGTCTATGATCGCGCTGTTTCCGTCACGATCGAAGGTGAGCAAAAGCATGCGGAAAGGCGGGGCCGTTATGGGACCGGGAATGCCGGTAGTCGCGTATCCGCCGTCTCCGGTCCAGATCGCAGCTTTCACGCCGCCGGTGACTCCCTGCAAGATAAAACTTTCCCCGGGATTCCCTTGCGGATCGAAGTTGGCCATGGCAACGCCGGAAAAGTAGGACTTGATGACATTGTATAAATAAACCGTGAGAGCGAAACTATCGTCAGGGTAGCTGCGGCCCGCAATAACCGATTCGGTGGTTATGGACGTATCGGATAGGTACTCGGACAACACGGCGCCTTCCGGGTCCAGGATAAGGATGTAGAGTTCCCCGAAATTGAAATCATCTTCCGAAACTATACCGGAGGTTTGACCGGCGACCGTATAGCCGCCGTCACTTCGCTGAAACACGAAATTTCCGGAATTCATGGAGTATAATCCGTAGGTCCGTTCCCACATGAGCGATCCGTTGCCGTCCGTTTTGATAAGCAGGATCGAAGACGCGGTCCCGGTCTGCTCGGAAGCCGTCTGGGTTGATCCGGTAACTATATACCCGCCGTCGCTGGTTTGAGCGACCGAATACCCCACCTCAACGCCTTGGCCTCCAAAGGCTTTTTCCCAGGTTACATCTCCCGCGGCGTTCAGCTTCACGAGGTACAGATCGGAATCACCCGCGCCGAAGGAGGTGGTCGAGCCGGTTATGATATACCCGCCGTCGTCGGTCGCTTTTATCGCATGCGCCTCCTCGTCGCCCGCGCCTCCGAGGGTCTTTTCCCACACTATGGTTCCCGAAGGAACGGGCGCCGGTTCTCCACCGCCGCTGTCACTACCTCCGCAACCGGATAGAACGATCATGACCAACGACAGTCCCAAACCCAGGAATCGCGATCTCATGGTATTCCCCCAGTGAAACGGTTGGCGCAAGGACGCTTCGAATTTATGAAATATGGCGTGTTTAATTATGGTAGACGAATCGGGAGAGAGAATCTTACCGGCGGAAAACATTAAAGGCTTTGAAGGGAGTGTGATGGGAACTTTTCCGCGGAAAAGCTCCCATCACTTCCATTAAAAACCTTATGCAAGAGTAGCGGGGCCTCGGTCGCCGATCACGCGGTCGATGTCCAGCAGGAGTTTCACCGAATCTTCCATCCGGGCGACTCCGAGGATATAGTCGGTGTTGACACCTGATCCGAAGGTCGGCGCGTCGGAGATGTTTTGTTCCTTGATGTTCAGGGCCTCGGAAACCGAATCAACCACGATCCCGATCATGAACACGCCTCTGCTCGAATTGGCGCGTTTGAAAAAATCGCACTGCGAACACGCCTTTCTTTTCTCCAGAAAAGAACCCTGGATTTCGTCACGGCACAGGGTATTGGTTTGCATCCAACAGCGGAGATCGTGATTTTTGTAGGCCGGGCATTGTTCCTTGGAGCAGTTCTGGCGTACCCAGCATCCTTGCAGATCAGAACGTTGCGCCTCCACGATGATGATGCAGGATCGATCGGTGTAGTCGCTTTTGCGCAGGCCCAGTTTCAACCTCAGGTCGATCACGGAAATGACCTGCCCCCGGATGTTGACCACGCCCTTCACGAAATCGGGCGTTCCCGGGAGGGAGGTTATGGCCATCATGCCGATGATTTCTTTCACCTTGGAGATGCCGACGCCGTATTCCTCGCCGTCGAGTTTAAAGGTCAGATATTTCCCCGCCAGACTTTTCCCTGGGACCCGGGAGTCTTGAAGCGCTTCATGTCGTGATGAATCAGTCGTTTGATCGACTCCCGTCAGGCCGTTCGCGGGCTCCATCCTTTCCCCCGTTCCAATCGTTGTCTGTTTTTATCAATCCAATTTGTCCGTGGTCCATTTGCTGAAAACATCGACATAGCAGCCAATAACTTAAGTTAAAAAGAGCTAACAGAGGAAAAGGCGCCGACATCCGGTCAAAGGCTCCACCGATCGACCGCGCCGGTTATTATAGTGAACAATATTTTACATATATAAAATAATATACAGAAAATGATTGTGTCAGGCGTGGAAATCAGCTACGGATGATTGTGAAAAGTGATATTCGGGCGGAGTTTTGCGGCTCCGAATGCGCGGAGGAATGCGTCCTATAGGCGATGGCGGGAACGGAACGTTACGCCGCCATGTGGCGGGGTATTTTTCCTTCCACCAGGTAGATAACCTCCTGGGCTACATTGCTGGCCAGATCGGCGATGCGTTCCAGATGGCGGGAAACGAGAAAGAGATTGATCAGATAACCCGCATGACCGGGATGAATGGCAAGTTCCCCTTTCACCTTGTCATAGATGACGCTTTTGAGTTCGTCCACCTGGTCGTCCATCATGATCACCCGATAGGCGATATCGATATCGGCATCGACCAGGGCGTCCAGGCTCAGCTTGAGCATGCGCTGGGTCTTTTCCGCCATGTCGGAATAGTCGATACTGAAATCCAGCGTTCGCCCCCGCCGGGCGATAACCTCCACGCGCTGAGAGATGTTGACCGCCTGATCGGCGATCCGTTCCAGATCGTTGTTTATCTTGATTGTGGTGACCAGGAAACGCAGATCGGTCGCCACCGGCTGGTTCAGGGCGATCATTTTCAGGCATTGCTCCTCGATCTCCACTTCCTTCCGATCGATCTCGCAATCCCGCCCGATCACCTGCTCGGCCAACGCGGCGTCCTTGTCGCGAACCGCCCTGACGGACATTTCCACCCGTTCCCGCACTTCGGCTCCAAGGTCCAGGATGGTCCGCCTCAGATTATTCAGTCCCTGTTGAAGTCTCTTCGGCATGATTAAAAGCCTCCGGCGCTTCGATTTTGAAAAAAAGCTTCCTGTTAGAAAAATGTTAATATAATATTAGCAAACTGTTTTCAAATAAGCACGGAGATACTGAAACGAATGTCCAAGGGTCGCGTCCTGATCGTGGATGATGAAGAGGATATCCTGGAGTTGCTCAGGTACATTCTGGCCAGGGAGGGATTCCTGGTAAAGAGCGCCACCACTGGTGAGGAGGCGGTGAGATTGAGCCTTCAGGAGATGCCGGATCTGATCGTCATGGACATCATCCTTCCGGGAATGGACGGTCTGGAAGCCACCAAGGAGATCAAACGCAATCCGAAAACCGCGGGAGTTCCCGTACTGATGTTATCCGCGAAAGCCGAGGATTCGGATATCGTGGTGGGGCTGGAACTGGGCGCGGACGACTACGTGACCAAGCCGTTCAGCCCGTCGGTTCTTCTGGCTCGAATCAAAACCCTGCTGAGGCGGACCGGAAAACAGGAAGACGATACCTCGTTGATCCGTATCGGCGATCTGCTCATCAACCTCACCCAGCGCGAGGTGTTCGTCCGGGGGCATCCCATCCGCCTGACCCCCGGTCAGTTCCGTGTGCTCCGAGCGCTGGCCCAGCGGCCGGGATGGGCTTTTGCACGCGGCCAGATCGTGGATGAGATTCACGGCTGGGGATATGACGTCAACGATCGTTCGATCGATCTGCACGTCGTGGCTCTTCGCAAGAAGCTGGGCCCCTGCGCTTCTTACATCCGGACCGTGCACGGGGTGGGATATAAGTTGAAGTACGACTAGATTAATTATATTCTTTTGTATCATCCGAGGGATAGAAGGGAGCGCGGCCGCCTATGCGAGCAACCACATATTTGTTGGAGGCTTTCCGTACTGAGGGGATTTCCGAGGTCTTCCTGGTGCCCGGAGGGCTCATCGATCCATTCCTCCCCGCTTTTTCTTCCACAAATGGGATAAAGCCGATCGTGGCCGCCCATGAAGGCGGCGCGGCGTGCATGGCCGACGGATACGCCAGAGCCGGTGGACGTTTCGGCGTCTGTTTCGCTATCGGAGGGCCGGGCGTCACCAACATGATGACCGCGGTCGCCGCCGCTTCCTTCGTTTTTGATCGAAAGTCCATACCTCGAGAAGTCCAGGATAAACTAACTGAACAATTGGGGATCGAAGGGGTTGTCGAACTGGTGACGCTTGTCGGTTTTTACCTGATGATAGCGGGAGTGATTTTCGCCTTTGATGTTCCGCTCCCCGAAGGCGCCGAGCCCCCCTGGTAACGAGTTCGACCGCCAAAGGATATGTTCAGTTATGATAAATGGTAAGGCCTTTGTTTTGATCAATCTCGCGCTTCTGATCGCCTCTCTTCTTTGGGGAACCAACGCGGCCGCGAAGGACATCACCAATCAGGTGATACGGGAAACGGAGCTCGACGAGCAGGTCGCCCAATTCTGCTTTGACTACTGTCTGGGAAACAGGAGGCAGGGGAAATTGACCGGCGTCTATATCGACCATATCCAGGGCAGCCTTTACCGGGTGGTGGCCACGGCCCGGCTGCGAAGCCGCAACGACGGCATTCTGGCGTTCGATCGCACCGCGCTGATCAAGGCCGTGGGCGTGCTGGACCGGGACACCTGCAACCTGCGAATCGAAAATGTGGAGGTTGAAAACGACTTCCAGAATGCGCTTACCAACCTGATCAACGAACATGCCGACCTGATGGGAACGGAGCGCAACATTCCCGACTGCGGGCGTTTTATCGAGTAATCGCGCCTTCCGTAACATTCTCATTTAACGACCTTTTAGCGAAAATCAAGTTGACAACCACCGCGTATTGGGCTAACAATCCGGCTTGTTTGGAGGAATTCGTATGCCGGATGGCAAATGCTCCCAAATCGGGAAAAATTCAGAGCATTGCAACTGCTCCTACCCTGGTTGCCCCAAGAAGGGCAATTGTTGCCAGTGCGTGAGCTACCACCGGATGCGGGGAGAGCTTCCCGCCTGCTATTTCCCAAATGACGTAGAACGGACCTATGACCGGTCCATCGCCAAATTTCTGGAGGTGCATGGCTCTCGCTAGCCGTATCGCATGGGCGCCCGAACTCCCCTCGCTGAACTTACCCGACTGATCAGCAACACTACCGACGCGTTTACGACAGCCCTCTTTTTCAGGCGTCCCGATACGTTTCGTTACCATCTGGCATCCCACTACAGTCTGAGCAATCATATCAATCCCGACTTCACCTTTGCGGAGGGCGAGGGGTTCTGGGGGTGGGTGGCGAAAAACGAGCAGCCCATTAACATATCGCCCTTTACGCAGGACTATAAATTACTTGGTATCTACCGGAAAATAGAGGAAATTAAGTCGTTCCTGGCCGTGCCCTTCGCCGGGGGCGCGGGCGTGCTGTCGGTGGACAGCAAGGCGACCTACGTGTTCACCGATAAAATCGTGAAGCTGCTCACCGATTTCAGCCACATGGCCGAGAGCCTGCTCATACTGGAGGAACAGGTTCGGCGGGCCGAGCGCGATCAGGCGCTGGCGGGCTTTATCATGGAACTGGAGCGGCTGATCAAAAACGGCGAGCCGCTGGAAGTCGCGCTGGAAGCGCTGCGTGAATACGTTGGCGCTTCGCACGTCATGTGGACCGTCCTCGCCGAGGGAAACGGGGAATATTTCATCCGCGCGCGTGTGGGCAAGGTCAAGAATTACGCATTTTTTCATAGCGCCTTTTCCGTGCATGAAGGCCTCGTCGGCTGGGTATATCGCAGAAAACAGCCGCTTTTTCAGGAGCGGTTTCAATCGGACTCTGGAAAATCCTTTTTATTCAGCCAGGGAGAGCCCGATTTTCAGGCCGGCGCGTTCGCCATGACGCCCGCGCGGCTGGGCGAAGCGGTTTATGGCGCCCTTATTGTATTGTATCCCGAGAGCAAAACGTGGAGCGCGTATGAGGAAGCGGTGTTGAATGTCGTCACCGCTTTTCTGGGCGCGGCGGCCTGACGGCCCCGGATACCGCGGTTGAATGAACCGGCAATTTTCCGGGACACACGGCGGGAGCCGATCATGAAGCCGGTTTGATTTTCGGAACCCACGCCTCTCGCGTCTTAGGCGCCTGGGCCGGTTTCCATGGTAAGGAGATCCAGGCCGACCTTTTGCGTGTCTACCGTATTGTCCAGCATTTCGAGCGTCGCGAGAAATCGCGCGAGGGGGGCGGGTAGCGATTTTACCCGCAATTCGGAATTCCGCGATCAAGTCCCGACAGGTCGAGGACCGGCCGCGGAATTCCGAAAGCATAATTAAAACCCTCATTGGGGGAGGGGGATCGCATGAGGGGTAAGGGGAAATGAATTGGCGTAAAGGCCTCGCCATGGACCTGGGCACAGCCAATACGCTTATCCACAAACATGGGGAAGGTATTGTTCTGAATGAGCCATCCGTCGTGGCGATCAACAATGTCACCGGGGAGATCATCGCGGTGGGGGAGAAGGCCAAGTCCTACATCGGCCGTACGCCCGAGAATATACGGACCGTCCGCCCCCTGAAAGATGGCGTCATCAACGATTATGACGTCGCTCAGGCGATGATCAAGTCGTATCTCAGAAAAATCAGCAAGCGGGGGCTGTTTTCCAAACCGCCGCTCATCATTTGCGTTCCCAGCGGCATCACGCAGGTGGAACGGCGAGCGGTGCTGGAAGCCGCCGACGAAAGCGGCATGGGTAGGCTGCTCATGATGGAAGAGCCCATGGCCGCGGCCATCGGCGCCGGTTGCGACGTGTCCACGCCGGAAGGAAAACTGGTGGTGGATATCGGCGGCGGCACCACGGAAGTGGCGCTCATCTCCATGTATTCCACCATCATCAAGGAATCGCTCCGCGTGGCCGGCGACGAGATGGATCAGGCCATCGCGGATTACGTGGAAGACCAGTATGGTCTGTACATCGGGATGAACCAGGCCGAACAAATCAAGATCGCCATCGGCTCGGCCGTTCCCCAGTCGCCTCCCAAGATATTTGAAGTCCACGGGAAAAATCGCGCGGACGGATCGCCTAAAAGTGTTAAACTGAGGGACGGCGAAGCCCGTGAAGCGCTCGAAGGCTCTCTTTCCGCCATGGAAGGGTTGTTGGTCAAGGTGGTAAGCGCGCTGCCCCCTGAATTTATCAGCGATATCGGGGACACGGGCGTTACCCTGGCCGGGGGCGGGGCCATGCTGACCGGACTGGCCGAACGGCTCACCAAATCCAGCGGATTCACGGTGCGCCTGGACAGGGAACCGCTGTTGACCGTGGTTCACGGCGCCGGTATCGCGCTCGAGGATGTCAGGAAGTACCAGGAGGTTTTCATAAACTAATGACCGATATCGCGCGTCTTAAGGACTTGGATAACTGGTTTGAAACGGCCCGGGAAGCGGCGCGGCGCGCGGGCGAATGTTTGTTGGAAGGATCGCGGGGCGCCAAGCAAGTCACTTACAAGGGCCGCGCCGATATCGTGACCAACGTCGATTTGAAGTCGCAGGAAATTATCATGGAAACCATTCTGGAACGGTTTCCCGATCATTCCATCCTGTCGGAAGAGGAGGGCGGGCAGGTCAAAGGCTCCGGCGGCCCTCTCTGGATCATCGACCCCCTTGACGGCACCACCAACTTCGCGCATAATTTCCCCTGCGTGGGGATTTCCATCGCCCTGGAAGTCGAAGGGACCTTGGCGCTGGGGGTGATCTTCAATCCCTTTCATAATGAGTTTTATTCGGCCTGCCTGGGCCGGGGCGCCAAGCTCAACGGGCAGCCCATCACCGTGTCCAAAAACGATACGGTGCGCGAATCGCTCATCGGCACCGGTTTCCCCTACGATATTGAATCTCAGCTGGAAGAAGTGAAACCCCGGTTTTTCCGGCTTATCCTGGCCGCGCAAGGGGTTCGACGACCCGGCGCCGCGGCTGTCGACCTTGGCTACGTGGCCGGCGGAATGTTCGACGGGTTCTGGGAGCAGGACCTTAAACCATGGGACATGGCCGCGGGTTGCGCCATTATCCGGGAAGCGGGCGGAAAAGTGACTCGATTCGACGGCGGTCCGTTCGATCTCCGGGGAGTCGAAATACTCGCTACAAACGGACTCATCCATGACGAAATGGTGGAGCTTCTCAAGCTCTAAAAGGCTCGCTCTTCGGTTATTCTTATGAAAACACCGGCGGCCGTCATCCTGTTTAGCGTGGTCATAATCTCCTCCCTGTGCGCTGTTCGTATCGCGGCGTCCCAACCCGTGGAGAAGCCATCCCTGTATTTCAACGTATCCCAATGCCGGGTCGTTCGCTCCTATCCTCACGATCCCCACGCCTTTACGCAGGGATTGGTGTATGACGGCGTCAATCTCTACGAAAGCACGGGACTGTACGGCAAATCCAGCATCCGCCGGGTGGATCTGGCCACCGGCCGGGTGATCGAACAACTACGGTTACCGCTTACCTTCTTTGGAGAAGGGATAACCCTTTGGGAAACCAAGCTGGCCCAACTCACGTGGAAAAAAAGAATCGGATTCCTTTTTGACAAGGACGGTTTCCATCTGATAGGCCAGTTCCAGTACGATACCGAAGGATGGGGCATCACCAACGACGGCCGCAATCTCATTTACAGCGACGGCACGGCCACGCTGCGTTTCCTCGACCCCGAAACCTTCCAGGTAACGCGCAGCATGGAGGTTACCAGCCGGGGCCGGAAAGTGGAAGGCCTCAACGAACTCGAATTTATCCACGGCGAAATCTGGGCCAACGTCTTTCCCACCTCCTGGATCGTCCGCATATCGCCCCTGGACGGCGCCGTGATCGGATGGATAGACTGCGCCGAACTCTGCATGCGGGTCCGCCGATGCCGGGATGACGACGTGCTCAACGGCATCGCCTACGATAGCTGGAACGATCGCATTTACGTCACCGGCAAACTCTGGCCGCAACTCTTCGAAATCACCGTGGATGAACCGGCCCCCGAGGCGAAATAAAGAAAAAAGAAAAGAAAAAAATTTGCGGGGGTTGGCGCCCCCCGCGCCCCGAGAGATTTCTCGCTGCGCTCGAAATGACAGTCCAAAAGAGGCCGACCGTTGTTCTCGGTAGGGGGGCTTCGGGAAGCGCCCTTTTATCTTGGATGTGTTAAAAAGAGTCATGGTGGTGTGACAGAACGTAAGCGACTTAGTCGATCGTTCTAAAGCTCGAAATTAGGCCATGATAAATGTTTTGTTTGATATTTCGTTTTGGCCGTTCGCCATTTGGTCAACAGCTCTTTGAGGATTTGCAGTAAAAAACTCAGGGCTTTCAGAATCAGCCTGAGATTGTAACCGATTGCGGCCATGAGGGCGTTAATCTGATCACCAAGAATGCCTCGCAGACGGTTCCAGCCGAGTCGTCCCTCGGTCTTCTGGTGTCCGATGACCGCTTCGATGGCGCTGCGGCGCTTCAGTTCCCGTTTTATCGTGGGAGTTGCGTTGCGTTTTTGACCGGACAGAAACACCTGAGTGTCGGTCACTCCATGCCCCCGGTATCCGCGATCCACATAGCAGCGTTCCGGTCTGACGCCGGTGAGTTCGGTTACCTGATCGAGAGCGCCCTTGAGGGAGTGCCCGTCATAGGGATTGCCTTCCAGACCTTGGGCGCCCAGGATGAAGCCCTCCCGGTTGGTGACGCAGATGCTGACCTTGTTTCCGAACTCGTATTTTTTGTGCGCCTTGCCTTTGCTGATACAGGCCACATGGGGCTCATGCAGGCTGTAAAGTTTGTTGCTGTCGGAACGCCGCTGTTTCAGCAGCCGTTTTGCCAGATGAAGCTCATGCCGGAGAGCCTCCGGCGGTTTTTCGGCTTTGCGTTCGATGTCACGAATGACGCGCCCCAGGTACGTGCGCAGCCGTTTGATCTGCTTACGCATTCGCTGCGTCTGCCGGGCATGGGCATATCGACCAGCCTTGAGAACCGCTTGTGGGCCCTTGCGGCGATAACTCTGGCGCAAGGTAACCCCCTGTTTCCCAGCCAGGCGAACCAGCCGCTCCCGACTGCGGTTGAATAACTTGGCGTCGGTCGGATAGGCGATCGCCTTGGGCTGAACCGTGGTGTCGACGCTGACCCGTTTCAGACTGGTCGGCCTGACCGCGCCCACATCAAGACCGACAGCCAATGTCTGTTGCAAAAGAGCTTCCATCCCCCTGCTCTTGATCCGTTTGCGCCATTTGCTCAGGCCGCTTCGAACGATGGGACGCCGATGCTGAAAGAAGGTCTCTCCGCACAGGTATTGCCAGTACGGATTTTCCGGCCAGCGATTGACAACGTCATCCTCGCTCAGCTTGTAAAGGCTCTGCAGGAGCGTCAAACCGATCATCAGTCGGGTTGCTGTCGCGGGACGACCGTCTTCGGCGTACAGCGGCGCAAATAGCCCATCCAGGCGGTCCCATTCGATCCGGTCCGCCAGCTTGACCAGAGGATGGGCTGGGTTACAAATAACTTCCAGACGAATATGGAAAAGCTCGTTTTGGGGTCGTGCAACAGGTTTCTTCGGTCGCATGGTTTTGCCAGAAAATGAGGGTTAAATGATCGTTTTCTTGCAAAACAAGATACCATAAACACGGCAATAATTACAGTTAATTCAAACACTTAAACGTTTTTAACGATCGACGACTTAGAGTTAACGGAACCCGTAAGGGCGACAAATCTTTTACCCCTACAATCAAGAGATACCCAGGCTCTCCTTGTTCATTTCCACGCTCTATTTCTTTACAACCCCGCGTATAATGTTAATTTCTGAATATATGATTGTTCTTCACGCCCAAGACAAAGGAGGGTCAAGATGAATCGACAGCCGGGTTGCCCCCATCTCGTTAGGTATCATGTCAATCGTACTTTTCGGCGTGGCCATGGCGGCTTCCGGCCAAGGCAAACGCCCCTACTATTCCCCTTTAAAACCGAAGTCCGTACTGAACGGTGTGATTCGAAGCGGCGAGGCCCCGATTCCCTTTTGCTTCCGTAACGCTTTATAAGGCAGGGAGCGGTCGAGGCGGCCGCCTTTCTTTTGGGTTCGGCCCGGAGCGACCTGGGCGGAAACTTCGCCATACGCTACCAGGCCCACTCGGACGATAACGCCGTCCTCTACCTGATCGCCGACGGAAGGCCTCAATCATCGAGATCGGGCTACGGATTCATGTCCAGACCCGTTACCCTGGCCGCCTTCTGGACCCGGCTCTGGAGTCGAGCGAGAGCATCGTGATCAATGAACGGACCACCGTGGCCGCCGCATACGCCATGGCTCAATTTATCGACGGCCGGTTCGTGGGCAGACCGTCCCCGGGCCTGCGCAACGCCGCGTTGATGGCGAAAATCTGGTTGACATGGCCACCGGAGCGGTGGACCACGCTCGCTTCAAGCCCCAACGGCACGGAAACCTCGGCGATGCGTGAATTCAACTCCCTGTCCAATCTGCTTGGCCACGTGCGTCAATGACGAGACGCAGGGTTCGTGCTCCGCGCTCTTCAACCTGGCGAACCCGCCCGCCGGATCCAAACCGGAAAACACCTGGCGGGCCATCGTCAATATAGCCCATTATCCCGCGCAAAACGTTTCCGAACTCTTCGATCTGTCCCTGGATTCCACCGTGTACGAACCCGCCCTGGATTCTTCCATGGTTCCCGACGCCTGGACTCTGGCCGTCAGGTTCGACGCGGGCGGCACGCTTGACGGGCCGGGCGCCTTCGCCATAGACGCGCAGGGCAATGTGTGGGTCAACAACAATTACATCGATGCCACCGACCCTACGCTCGCCTGCGGCGACGACCATGTGTTCAAATTGAATCCCGACGGCTCCGTTTTTCCCGGCTCTCCCTTTGGCGGCATCGAAGGCAACGGCGGCCTGTATGGCTCGGGCTTCGGGATCGCCATGGACCCGTTCGGCTATGTCTGGGCCAGCAATTTCGGCTTTCAGGGGACCCAGTGTTTCATCGGACCCGATGAGCAAGCCCTGCTTTCGAGCAGCGTATCGCAGTTCGATTACTTCGGGAACGCCGTCTCTCCTAGTCGTCCTCCCCAGCCGTACGGTGGTTGGCATGACACCATCAGCCAACCCCAGGGCGTGACCACGGATCAGGCGGGAAACATCTGGATCGCCAACTGTGGAAACGCCAGCGTAACCAAATCATAGGCTCGAACCCCAATAGCGTAGTCAATTTCGATAATGTGGGACTCGATAAGCCCTTCGCCGTGGCCATTGACGCCATGGGTAACGCCTGGGTCACCAGCAACGGCAATGACCAGGTTATCGAACTTGACCGGAACGGGACGCCCATCGGACAGATCGACGGCGACTTCGTAAACCTGCCCATGGGAATCGCCACGGACCGGTGGGGTAACGTGTGGGTCGCGAACTCGGGCGCCGTGCGGCCGCCGTGCGCCGGTGACCTGGATTCGGACAGATTGTCGTCCGACGACGCCAACACCGAACTGCCGCCCGAGAAGGCTTCGGTCACCCTGCGTACGCTCCATGGCGAACTGCAAAAATTTACCGGCGGAGGCATTTTCATGCCCTGGGGTATCGCGGTTGACGGCGACGGCAACGTATGGGTGGGCAACTTCGGAGGTCCCCGGTCCGGATTGATTGGCGTAAGCGAACTCTGCGGGTCGCAAACCGGAGCTTGTCCTCCGGGATATAAAACCGGCGATCCTATTTCCCCGCCCACGGGCTACACCAGCGATGGCCTGGTCCGGATTACCGGTGTCTCCATCGATCCTTCGGGCAACGTGTGGCTCGCCAACAACTGGATGATAAACGCCCTGGAGAACCTCGAAAACCCCGGCGGCCACCAGGTGGTGGCGCTCATAGGCCTTGCGGCCCCGGTTAAAACACCCCTTTTGGGTCCGCCTCAAAAGCCGTGAGGGAGATGAATGCAAGGATAATATGAAGAGTATGAATATGAAGAATATGGGAAAACCTTTTGAAAAAGGTTTTCTCAAACTCTTTCTAAAACTTCTCGATTGCCGCGCGCGGCGCGCGGATGGACGCGGCCTCGATTTCGTCATATCCCGGTATTTAGATTGATCGTTCCGAGTAATAATTGAGAGTTTTTTGAAGGAGGGCGTGGGAGGAAAACTTTTTTGCAAAAAAGTTTCCTCCCACTTCTATGTTAAGAAAGATTCTTCGTCTTACTGAATGGTCTGGCACACCTGTTCGATGGCGCGGGCCAGTGCCTCGTCTTCTTTTCGCACGTCTTCCAGCGTTTTCGCTTTGACCTCGGCGGGCCTTTCTTCCAACCCGTATTTCCATTTCAGGAACTGCTTACCCGTGGTGGGATACAGGGTATAGATGAGGAGGTCGTAATCGTCCTTGGCGAGATCGCCGATTTCGGCCTTGGCCTTTTCCAGTTCGGGCTCCAGATAGTCGGCGGCGCGTCCGGTCACCGGTTCCTGACCGCGTTTGTAGCCCTTGAGCACCATCTTGGCGATTTCGGGATCGATAGGCGTGGGGGTCTTGCCGTACAGGCCGTAAACCAGGTCTTTCACCTGATTGGTGACCATTTTGTAGCGGCCGAACAGCACGTTGAGCACGGACTGCACGCCGACGATCTGCGAGGTCGGTGTAACCAGCGGCGGGGTTCCCAGTTCTTTGCGGGTTTTGGGAACTTCCGCGTACACTTCGGCCAGCCTGTCCAGAGCCTTGTTTTCCTTGAGCTGGTTGACCAGGTTGGAAATCATGCCGCCGGGCACCTGATGCATGAGCACGCCGGTGTCGATGACCGACATTTTGTGTTTGGCGAAGTAGTCGCGGTATTTGGGCGCGATTTCTTCGATGTAAGTTGCCCAGCTTGATGAGTTTTTCCAGGTCGAGCCCGGTGTCGCGGTCGGTTTGTAAAACGCCGCCACGATGGGTTCCACGGCCGGCTGGGAGGTCCTGAGCGCGAAGGGCGCCAGGCAGGTGTCCACGATGTCCACCCCGGATATGGCGGCTTCCAGATAAACCATCGATCCCATGCCGCTGGTGTAATGGGTATGGAGATGGATGGGGATGGTGATCTTCTTCTTCATCTCGGTGATGATCTTGGCGATATCGAACGGGGCCATGATGCCGGCCATGTCCTTGAGGCACAGGGAGTCGGCGCCCATGTCCTGAAGCTCGTTGGCTTTGGACACATAGTAATCAAGATTGTACACCTCGCCACCCATGCGGCGTTCGGTCAAGGAATAGCAGATGGTGCCTTCGAAGAACTTGCCGTTGGCCTTGATCCGTTCCACGCAGGTTTCAAAGTTGCGGAAATCGTTGAGCGCGTCGAACACGCGGAAAATATCCATGCCCGCTTCGCATGACTTGTCCACGAACAGCTTGACCACGTCATCGGCGTAGTTGCGATAACCGACTACGTTCTGACCGCGCAGCAGCATGCTGAAGGGCGTCTTTTTGATATGCTTTTTCAGGATTCTGATGCGATCGAAGGGGTCCTCACCCAGGAAACGATGCATGGTGTCGAAAGTGGCCCCTCCCCACACTTCCATGGCCCAGAAGCCGATGTCATCCATTTTCTCGGCGATGGGAAGCATGTCCTCGGTCCGCATACGGGTGGCGAACAGCGATTGATGGGCGTCCCGGAACGTGGTGTCCATGATCTTCAGAGGATTCTTCTTACCATCTTCCAAAAACTGATTCATGCTTTAACCTCCGTCTGTGTGATATCATTAATAGATTTTGACTGCGTTAAGATGATCTTTTGAAACAACGGGCAAGGTTTTTTCGACCGAAGAGAGAAGCGGGGGACGCCGGGGAGGAAAGGGTTCAGACAGAAGCGTTTCTCTTTTCCTCGCGCCTTTTCTCTCGGGAATTGAAGGAAATCACACATTGAGGCCTGAATTTGCAATACAGGTTGGGATCCCGACATTCGACGCCCGCTTCGACACATTCTTCGCAATAGCCGACCTGATGTTTCAAGCACCGCATGACGCTGGGTTCTGAAGGATGCTTAACGCAGTTACTCATTGACATTACAAATATTTAACACCAATAAGAATCCTTTGCAAGGCGCAAACCGGCGTTCCGGTCAGGTTGACAGCTCGAACCCCGCCACTTATAGTTTTTTACAGTCCTTTCAAAGGAGAACCCCCCATGAATGAACGCGCCGCCGGCTTCGAGCAGGGGCCCATACGTCCGCCCAGCGAAGCTCAAAGCCTCCTGGTTCGGGTGACTCGAAACTGCACCTGGAATCGTTGCGAATTTTGCTCGACCTATAAAAACGAGAAATTTTCGCGCAGAAGCGTGGAAGAGGTGAAAAACGACATCCGCGCGGCCAAGAACATCGCCAACGACGCGGTCGCTCTTTCATGGAAAATGGGACAGGCGGGCCGGGTAACCCGTGAAGTCGTCCAATATATTTTCGACAATCCCGGCGGGTATGGAGAACAATTCCGAAGCGTGGCGGCCTGGCTTTATTTGGGAGGAACCTCCGCTTTTCTGCAGGACGCCGATTCAATTATTTTGCCCACCGACGACCTGGTGGAAATTCTCACCTTTCTGCGCGAACAGTTTCCGTCGGTCACCCGCGTGACGAGTTACGCGCGGTCCAAGAGCGTGAGCAAGAGCAAGACCGCGGAGGACATGATCCGGCTGCGCAAGGCGGGTTTGGACAGGTTGCACATCGGCCTGGAAACCGGCTATGATCCCTTGCTCAAGTACATCCAGAAAGGGGTGACCGCGGCCGAACACATCGACGCGGGACAAAAGGTTCGCGCGTCCGGAATAGAACTCTCCGAATACGTGCTGCTGGGTTTGGGCGGCCGCAAATGGGCCCGTGAACACGCCCTGGAAACCGCTCGCGTATTGAGCCAAATCGACGCGAATTTCATCCGCTTCAGGACTTTAAAGGTCAAAACAAACATGCCGCTCTATCAAAAGGTGGCGAGTGGGGAATTCGAGCTTCAGTCCGAAGAGGAAGTGGTGCGGGAGCAGCGGCTGCTCATCGAACACCTGGAAAACATTACCAGCTACGTGGCGAGCGATCACATCCTCAACCTGCTCATGGAAGTGGAGGGGCGGCTGCCCGAAGCCAAACAATCCATGTTGGACACCATCGACCGCTTTCTGGACATGAGCGAGGACGACAAGATCAACTTCAGGATCGGCAAACGGGCCGGTATCTACGAAACCATGGACGGTATGAACAATCCCGCGCTCTATCAGCGAGTGGAAGCCATTCGACGACAGATTGAACAGAACGTTCCCGGCGGCGTGGAAGAAGCGATTTCGAAGATCAAGGAAACCTTTCTTTAAGAGGTGTTTGGAGACCGCCGGACCGCCCCCCATCCGCGTCACATCCTTGTGGTATATTGAATGCTTAAAAACTTCAGGACCTTATATCCCTATTTCAGGGAAAACGCGCTCGCCATTGCGATCGGGATCGTATGCTTGATCATGGTCGACGGCTTCCAGGTGTATATCCCCCGCATCGTCAAGAGCGCGGTGGACGGGCTCACCGACGGTACGGCCACCGGCTGGTCGCTCCTGCGCTGGGGAGGAATCATCGCCGCCCTGGCCCTGGGCATGGCCGGTTTCCGTTACGTATGGCGCACCCTTATTTTCGGCAACTCCCGGCGAGTCGAGGAAAAACTGCGCAACCGCCTTTACGGCCACCTGCAGACCCTGCCCATTCCCTACTTCAAGAGCGTAAGGACCGGGGACCTCATGGCCCGGGCCGTGAACGACATCGAAGCCGTGCGGATGGCCTGCGGCCTGGGCATGGTGGCCTTGCTGGACGGAATCGCCCTGGGCGCGGCGGCCATCGTGTTCATGCTGCTCATCGACGTGCGGCTGACGCTCATTTCCCTCATCCCCATGCCGTTTATCATCATCATTGGACGGAAGCTGAGCCAGAAAATTCATGTCCAATTCAGAACAGTCCAGGACATTTTTTCGGATATAACCGAACACGTGCGGGAAGCGTTCGCGGGCATTCGCGTCATCAAATCGTATAACCGCGAAACCTGGCAGCGGGACCGGCTGGAAACCGTGGGCAAGCGGTATGTCACGGCCAACCTCAAGCTGGCCTTGAGCATGGGGTTGTTTTTCCCGGCCATGATTCTGTTTACCAATGTGAGTATCGCCATTGTCATCTGGCTGGGCGGCGGCCTCACCATAACCGGCTCCATCACCACGGGCGGCTTCGTGGCTTTTATGAGCTATCTCAACATGCTGGCATGGCCGATGATGGCCATGGGTTGGGTCACCACCTTGCTGCAGCGGGGCTCCGCGTCCATGGCCCGCATCAACGCCGTGCTGGAAGAAGCGCCGCAGACGGACGACCCCCATCCCGTTCCCCTGGAACAGGCCAAGGGACGCATCGAATTTCGCGACCTCACCTTTTCCCATCCCGGACAAAACGAACCGGCATTGAGCAATATTTCGCTCACCATGGAACCGGACCGGACCATAACGCTGGTGGGCGCCGCCGGAGCCGCGAAAACCACCCTACTCGAACTTCTGCTCCGCATCAACGAGCCTCCCATGGGGACGGTGTTTCTGGACGGCGTGGACGTACGCCGTCTTTCGCTGGCCCGACTGCGGTCGTATATCGGGTACGTGGCCCAGGACGGTTTCCTTTTTTCGGACACCATACGGGGCAACCTGACCCTGGGTTCGGACCAATTCAGCGAGGAACAACTGTACGCCGCGCTGGAAAAGGCGGAGTTCGAACTCGACCCGGCCTCGCTGCCGCGCGGGTTGGAAACGAGGCTCGGCGAACGCGGAATCACGCTCTCCGGCGGACAGCGCCAACGGCTGACCATCGCCAGGGCGCTGCTGCTCGATCCTGTGGTGTTGATTCTGGACGACGCGCTGTCTTCGGTGGACACCCAGACCGAACGGCGAATTTTGGACAACGTGCTCAACTACCGCAAGGGACGGTTGACCATCATCGTGTCCCACCGGGTTTCCACCATGGTCCGGGCGGACAAGATATTCGTGCTCAAGGACGGCGTTCTGGTCGAGGACGGCGCTCACAAGGAGCTTATCGCCGCGGGCAAGGAGTACGCCCGACTTTACCGGCGGCAGAGCCTGGAAGAAGAATTGGAAGAGGCGGCCTGACATGCACGGCGATTACGGGTACATGGAAGATGAACATCAGGGGCATGTGTACAATGTACGACTCCTGAGACGACTCTACCCCTATGCGCTGAGCTTCAAGAAGCATATCCTGGTCATCCTCCTGGTGACGCTGCTGGCCACCTTGCTCAACCTCATGCTTCCCTACATCACCAAGCTGGCCATGGACGACTACATCGTGGCCGGCTGGACCCGACTGACGCCGGATAAGTCCGATCGCGCGGCGCTGGAAGAATTCCAACGGGAACGGCCGGGCGTGATCGAGCGGGGAAAGCCCGGGGAGTCCCTCTTTATCCAGGGCTCGACCTTCAGGGGATTGCCGGAAAAGACGCAAAAGCGCTGGGAGAATATGGGGCTGTTGTCCCGGGAACGCTATTATCGCGCAGCCCCGAATAAAGCCGATAGCAAGGTGGCGCTGAAACACGCCGACCTGTTTATCCGAACCAGCCAGGGGCTGTTCATCAGCTACGACGATCTGTCCAAACTGGACAGCCCGGAAATACGGGAACTGCGCGCCAACGACCTGCGGGGCGTCGCGGTCCTTGCGATCGTTTACCTGGCGATTCTGGCGGTCATGTTCCTGCTCAATTACGCGGACTATTACTTTTCCGAATATGTGGGCCAGGGGGTCATGCAGACCATCCGCATGGAACTGTTCGACCACCTGCTCAAGCAGGGCATGAGATTTTTCGATCGCAACGCCGTGGGCCGTCTGGTCACCCGCGTGACCAACGATGTCCAGAATCTCGACGAAACCTTCAAATCGATCATCGGCGCGCTCTGCCGCGACCTTTTTGTGCTGGTGGGCATCATTATCGTGCTGCTGGGCATGAACTGGCGGTTGGCGCTGGTCTGTTTCACCCTGACCCCGGTTATTTTCGCGCTGGCGTTTCTCTTCAGCCGCCTGGTAAGAGGCGCGTTCCGGGAGCTGCGCGCCCGCCTTGCCACCATAAACGGCTATGTGCAGGAAAGCCTCTCCGGCATGAAGGTTATCCAGGCGTTTCATCGGGAAGCGGAAAAAATGAAGCGTTTCCGCGCGCTCAATCATGACGCCTATCTCGCCGGGATGAAACAGATCAAGGTATTCGCGCTGTTCATGCCCGCCATCGAAGCGTGCGCGTCCATTGCCGTGGCCCTGACCATCTGGTATGGAGGGCTCCGGGTGCTTTCGGATGAGATGTCCCTGGGCTCGCTCGCCGCTTTTATGGGGTACATGGCCATGTTCTTCCGCCCCATACGGGATCTGGCCGAACGTTACAACACCATGCAGTCGGCCATGGCTTCCTCGGAGCGCATTTTTAGCTATTTGGACACGCACGAGGAGATCCCCGGCCCGGATAATCCTCAAAAACCGCCCCGCGACGGCGGGACCATCGAATTCCGCGACGTCACCTTTGGCTATGAACCGGACCAACCTGTATTGAAAAACGTCTCCTTTACCGTTAACGCCGGGGAGACAGTGGCCATCGTGGGGCGTACGGGCGCGGGCAAGACGTCGATCATAAATTTGCTGGAGCGATTTTATAGGCCCTGGTCCGGCGCCATCCTGGTGGACGGTTTGGACATCCGCGAATGGTCCCCGGACGAGCTGCGCGAGCGGGTGGGGCTGGTGATGCAGGACGTGTTTCTGTTCGCGGGCGATGTGGCCGAAAATCTGACCTTGGGCCGCGACGGCGTGGAGGCCGGGGACCTGGAGCGCATCTGCGTTCATGTAAACGCCGACCACTTTATCCGAAAGCTCCCCCAAGGGTACGCCCAGCCGGTAAAGGAGGGCGGTTCCATTCTTTCCTCGGGACAGCGGCAGCTCCTTTCCAGCGCCCGCGCCCTCGTCTTGAACCCGCAAATCCTGGTGCTCGATGAAGCCACGTCCAATGTTGACCCCGAATCGGAACGGCTGATTCAGGACGCCATTACCAGACTGATGAAGGAACGCACGACGCTGGTGATCGCTCACCGGCTTTCGACCATACGGAACGCCACCAAAATACTGGTCATGAGCCATGGGGAGATAAAGGAGCAAGGCTCCCATGATGAACTCATGGCGCTCCAGGGCATCTATTACCGCCTCAATCGCCTCAAGGAAACCACCCCATGACCTCGACCGTACGGGATTTTCTCGCAACGGCGCTTAAAAGCCGTGATTTCAAAATAGAACCGCTGGCGGCCGACGGTTCGGACCGCCGCTTTTCGCGCGTGTACGCCTCCGCCGGGTCCTATATCCTGGTGGAAAACCCCTTAAATGAAGGTGAAAACCGGTCATACCATCTGATCGGCGAACATCTCCTGCAAAGCGGCCTGCCCGCGCCGAGGTTCCTGGCCGTGGGAGAGGGCGGTCTTTTTCTGATGGACGATCTGGGCGACCTGAAGCTGCATGACGTGGCGCTGGGGCTTGATGAATATGGCAGGGAGGAGTGGTACCGCAAGGCCGTGGAAACCTTGGCTGCCATGCAGAGAAAGGCCACGCCCGGATTCCGCGAGGATCTCTGCTTCGATACGCCGCGTTACGACCGGCGCATGGCGTGGGGACGGGAAGGGCGCTATTTTATCGACGCGTTTCTTAAGGGCTATCTGGGCGCCAAGGACGATCTGAGCGGGCTGGAGCGTGAAGTGGAGGGACTGGCCGGGCTGGTGGAAACGGATGAACCCCTGGTTTTCATCCACCGCGATTTCCAGTCGCGGAACCTCATGGTCAAGGACGGCCGGCTGTACATTATCGATTTTCAGGGCGCTCGTTTCGGACCTTCCCAGTACGACCTGGCCTCCCTGCTGGGTGACCCCTACGTGAACCTGGCGTTCAATCTTCGCTGGCGATTGATCGACCACTACCTCGACGTACAGGAAGAGGGTAACCGCGACCGGTTCAAACAGCGTTTTTTCCAGGTGGGGATTCATCGGGCCATGCAGATCCTGGGCGCTTACGGTTTCCTCACCAGGGTCAAGAACAAACCTTTTTTTGAAGCCTATATCCCGGCGGCGGTTCGGAACCTGTCCTTTTTTGTCGCCGGTATGGAAGGCGTTTCCTGCCCGGAACTGGGCGCGATTACCACGGAACTGGAAAAGCGCTTTTAGTGAGTCACTCTCACCCTCAGCCCGCAACAGTTTTAGCCCCTCATCCTAGAGGGAGAAGGAATCCATTGTGGTCGGCCTTTGGCCGTTCATCGGCGGGTTTCGCTAGCCGCTCTACCCGCCCTATGTAATATTTTCATTTCGAGCGCAGCGAGAAATTGCCAACAGGGGGTGTGGGGGAAAAGATCCCCCACAATGTTTTTTTACATGGGATTAGTATTGAAAAAGATTACTACCAGGCCGTCGTCGGAGTATCCTTCAATTGAAGTGGGCGCGTCGCCATCTGTCTTGGTTGAAGCCGCCGCATAACTTCCACCGCCACCACCACCGTAGCATCTGTAAGAATTTCCATGATCACTTGCAATACCATCTGCCGTGCCGCCGCCTCCGCCGCCGAAACCGCCACCGCCACCACCACCGTCGCAGGTGGCGGGGTTATCGCCCTCCGCGCCTTTCCCGACGTCTCCAATGTCGGGGGTAGCGTTGATCCAGCCCTTTGATCCCTCGTCGTCTCCAGAGCCTCCCGACCTTCCTCCATATCCTTGGTTCCCGTCGTTATACCCGTCGCCGCCGCAGGCTACGCCTTCGTCGCAACCGGTTCCGCCGCCCCCCCTACCGTAGGAAGGCGTGTCAATTCCGTCAAAATAGGCGTCGCCGCCTTTTCCGGTTGCTGACTCGCCGCCTTGGTCGGAATAAGCAAACCCGCCGTCGCCACCATCTCCGCCTGTTTCGGATCCGCTATAAAAGGCGCTTCCTTCACCGGCGCCTCCTCCTCCTCCGGCGATCAGGACAATCTGATCCTTTTCCAGAGAACCGTTCGGCACGGCGGCCAACGCCATGGTGGAAGCTCCTCCGGAGCCGCCGCTGTCATCGTGACTACCTGTTTGTCCAATATAGTAGTAAATCGCTGTAGTCCCAAATGCGGATTCATAATCGGATATTGAGGTGATAATCTGCGCGACACCGCCTTTTCCGCCTGTTCCTCCATCACCGCCTAAAACCTCGTTGGTGCCGTTTCCGCCGCCAGCCCCATAGGCCTGCATCCACATGGTCGTGGTTTCGTCTATGGCGGAATTCAGATCGGACGCCTTCGTCATTACGTTGTCCACCAGGTCGGCGTAATCGCTATTGGAACTCAGGGTACACACAACAAGGCTCGAATCATCGGGTATAACAGAGCAGGTAGCGTCGGAGAGGGCGCTCATGGCTGCAATAATGGCGTCCATGGCAAAAGTCTCAACCGTCGTGGCCGTATTTCCGGTTTCGTCCTCAACGGTGAGGGAGGCGGCGTACTGCCCTGACACCGAGGTAGCGCTGGCGGTTACTTTATCGGCGCCTGAAATATTTGACGCGGCGTCGGTTTTTATTTGCGGGTAGACCTTAATCGGACCCCGGTCCATATGATCGTAGTGCGTCACCGGCCCATACACGATTTGACCGGTCTCCTGATTTGTCACCGTAAAAGTGTGCGAGACAATCGTCTTGCCCTTGCCCGCGGTCGATTGTCTGCCATCGAGTTCCATCATGCCTGGCACAAGGGGCGATTGCTTGGCGGTGAGAACAGCAGTGGGGCCACCTCCGCTATCTCCTCCCCCACAGCCGTACAGACCGCCCATGATGAATAACAGCGCTATCAGCAGCGTAGCGCCGACCGGTTTCAATGAATGAGTAGAAGTATTAGGTGAAAGCTTGTGTAACAGTCCTCGCAGGCGGGAAAAAGCGATTGAGAAAATCATTCAGATGACCCCCATGGATAAGATTTTTCGATGCGCGCTTTGCGCTCCTCCATAGGACTTACTTTCGGCTGCTATTCCCCCAAACTTTATGTTTTTTTCAGTTTTCTATTCAAAGCGCTGTTTTTCTGATGGCGGAGGACGTGGGCATTGGATAGTGATCGGGGTATGACGGAAGTGGAACGTCAGGTAATAACGAAATGGAGAGGTTTGTTGGCATTGTAGGGGCGGTTCGCGAACCGTCCCTACCGCAGTCATCCAATGTACTGACTGTCATTTCCCACGCAGCGAGAAATAGCCTGCAGGGGGCGTGGGGGAAGAAATTCCCCCGCAAATGTTTCTAAAATCGTTGACAGATCCTTTTACGTGGTTGTATTCAAGTTCCTTTCACGCGCGCGGACCTGCGCCATCTCATCCATACCAGTAAGGAAGAAACGAGGGAATGAACGTAATCGCCTCCATACCGCCGCTTGTCCGGCTCCTTATCGCCTTTGTTTTCATGCTGTTCGCCATCAAGAAGAAAGTTCCCTTGAGCTACGCGTTTCTCGGTGGAGCGATCTTCGTGGGGCTGATGTTCGGGATGTCCATTCCCGCTCTGGGACTGTCCATGGTCTATGCCCTGATCGATCCCAAGACCCTGAGTTTGTCCGTGGTGGTGAGCCTGATTCTGGTGTTCAGCAACAGTCTGGAATCCACGGGACAAATGAAACGTATGCTGGAAAGCTTCAAGGGACTGGTCCGGTATCCCCTGATCAACCTGCTTATCTTCCCGGCCCTGATCGGCCTTTTGCCCATGCCTGGTGGAGCGGTCTTTTCCGCGCCCATGGTGCGGAATATCGGGAGGGGGCACGGGATTTCAGACGCGCAGTTGAGCTACACTAATTACTGGTTCCGCCACATCTGGGAATATTGGTGGCCGCTGTATCCAGGGGTGCTGCTGACTACCGCGCTGGCGAACATCGATTTGTGGGTTTTCATGGCCTGCCAAATCCCTCTAAGCGTCGTGGCCACGGCCGTGGGGTATTGGCCATTGCGGCACAGCCTGGGGTCGCTCAAGGCGGAGGCAAAAAATAAGTCCGCGCCAAGGGACTACCGGACCTTTTTTACGGAACTCTTTCCCATCATGCTGGTCATCGTGCTGGGGATTGGCGCGGGTTCGCTGTTTTCCGCGCTCCCAGGTCATCCGTTCAGAGGCGTCTCCAAGGAATCGGGGCTGATTCTGTCACTGCTGGTAGCCATCGGCCTGGTGTGGCGCAAAAACCGTCTCGCGGCCGGGCAGTGCTGGAATATCGTGAGGCAGGACGCGCTGGTTAAGATATTCTTTATGATCGCCTCCATCCTCATTTTCAAAGGGCTTTTGGCGGATAGCGGCGCGGTGGGGCAGATCAGCAAGGAACTGCTGGACTGGCGCATCCCGCTGGTCCTGGTGGTCGCGATCCTGCCTTTTTTGGTGGGCGGCGTGGCCGGTATTACCATCGCTTTTGTGGGGACCACCTTTCCCATCCTGGTGTCGTTGATTCAGAGTTCCGGGCAGGCGGAGTTCATGCTGCCTTTGATGGCCCTGGCCATAGTCTGCGGATTCATGGGCGTGATGCTGTCTCCGCTCCATCTGTGTCTGATTCTGTCCAACACCTACTTCAACGCGAGCCTGTCATCGGTGTACCGGGAGTTGTGGGTTCCGGTGATCGCGGTGTTTGTTTCCGGCGGCGCTTATTTCTTCCTTATTCGAGCCCTGATGACCGGGTGATGGAAGCCGTTAGCTCCACCGATACAAGTAAGGTTGATTTTCGGACATTGCTATAACAAGCGCGACATACGAAAAGCCGATGAATAAACAACTGGTCGATTCATGCGTTCGAATGAACGTGAAAACCATCGACATCACAAACGTGGAACCGAGAACTGAATTATGAAAAAAAAGCGACTACTCATTGTTGGCGGGGTTGCGGGTGGCGCGTCCTGCGCAGCCAGGGCAAGACGATTATCCGAGGACCTCGAAATCATCATTTTTGAACGTGGCCCATTTGTTTCATTCGCTAACTGCGGGCTTCCCTATTTCGTGGGAAAGGTCATCGTGAACGAGGAAAAACTTCTGGTGGCCACTCCGAAACTTTTCAAGGAACGGTTCAATATAGATGTGCGGACTCAGAGCAATGTGCTCGCCATTGATCGAGAGAACCAAACCATCACTATAGAAGACCTGAATGCAGGGGGTTCGTACCAAGAGCGCTACGACTACCTTGTACTGGCGCCGGGTTCTCGCCCCATACGGCCTAAAATCCCGGGGATTGATCTTCCCGGAATATTTACCTTGTGGACAATTCCGGATACGCGCGACATCATGGATTGGATCCAACGGGCTGACGTCAAACGCGCCCTTGTGGTGGGCGGTGGATTTATCGGCCTTGAAATGACGGAGAACTTAAAACGTCTTGGGCTTGAAGTGACCGTGGTTGAAATGGCGCGGCAGGTCATGCCTCCCTTTGACCCTGAAATGGCTTCTTTTATTCACGAACACATGAAAGAGAATGGCGTCACCTTGCGATTGGGCCATGCGGTTTCAGGGTTTGAAGATTCCGGCGATGGCTCTATTGCGGTTCGGCTTTCCAGCGGCGACAAGCTGGAAACGGATATGGTGATCCTGTCGGTGGGCGTGGCTCCAAGAACGGATCTGGCCAAGGAGGCGGGAATCGAAATCGGCTCGACCGGCGGCATTTGGGTCGATAAGACCATGCGAACTTCCGACCCGCGCATTTATGCGGTTGGCGACGCCGTGGAAGTTACCAATGCCATCACCTCTCGCCCAACCCTGACGCCGCTTGCCGGTCCCGCGAACCGTCAGGGGCGCATTGCGGCCGACGCCATCGTAGGGGGGCAGGCTCAGGCGCCGTCTTTCCGGGGTGTTCAGGCTACGGCGGTCTGCGGTATTTTGGGAATGACCGCCGCGACAACAGGCCTCAACGAACGGCAGGTGAAAGACACAGGGATCGGGTACGACAAAATTTACCTGCATCCCAACGACCACGCGGCCTATTACCCCGACCCCCAGACCATCACCATGAAAATACTTTTCAGCGTTCCCGACGGACGGATTCTGGGTGCCCAGGCCGTGGGAAAAGCCGGTGTGGAAAAACGGATTGACGTGATTTCCACGGCGATCCAGTATAAGGGCTCCGTATTCGATCTGGCCGAAGCTGAATTGTGCTACGCTCCCCAGTACGGTTCCGCTAAAGATCCCGTGAACTTCGCGGGCATGATTGCCGACAATTTTCTTACCGGATTGGTATCCGTGCGTCATTGGGGGGATTTGCCGAAATCAGCCTATGTGTTGGATGTGCGCACTCGGGAAGAATATAAAAAAGGGAGTGTCGACGGCGCGATCAACATACCCGTGGATGAACTGAGATCGCGGATGGACACGCTGCCCTCGGATAGGGAAATCTGGGCTTATTGCTATGTCGGTCTGAGATCGTACGTGGCCTGCCGAATGTTGTCGCAAAATGGTTTTAAGGTTCAAAATCTATCCGGCGGCTATCGAATGTACCTGGCGTGGCGGGGTGCCGAACGAGAGTTGATGTGCTCGTAAGTTCCAAGTTTGGTTAATTTTCAGGCTTTATCGTACGGCCTTGGGTCCGGTCTTGTCTTTTGAGAGAAAATCAAAAAACAAGACTGGACCTGCTATGCGTATCCCGGCAGATAAATATTTATCCTCGTTCTAAAGTCTGAGTATTTGAGTATTCCAACAGCGGAGAGGCGCGGTGATCCATGAAAACGGCGATACATATCACAAGCGGTGACATAGCGGGACAGAGTTTGACGAAGAGCGGCATTCCTGGAGAAGTGTTCGTCTGGCATGATATCCTCTACGATGGCCCGAGGAAACCCGGCTGGCCGGATGACGCCACGTTGGAGGCCAGAGCTCGGTTCCTTGAGATAACAACCGGAGGAGGGCTAAGCCGGCAGCTCGTGCTTGAGGGGCTGAAAGCTCAGTATGCCAAGCTCGAAACAGCAGCGCGCTATGACATGCTGATCCTTTGGTTCGACGCATGCCTTTTCGACCAGTCGATGCTTTGCCACATTCTCACGTGTCTGCAGGTTCTTGGAGCGGAAAAGGCTGACCTTCTCTGTATTGACGCTTTCCCGGGAATCGAGCCGTATCGTGGAATCGGACAGCTCTCTCCCGACCAACTGGCATCCGCGTATAACCGGCGTCAACCGCTAAAAAAGGATCAGTTCCTTTTTGCAAAACGCGTTGATCGCGCATTTGCGCTCCAAGATCAAATTGCCTTCAAGGAACTGTCAGGTCTTATTGAGGCGCCCTTACCTTGGGTCCCCGCCGCGGTAAAGCGCTGGATAGAGGAACAGCCGGATAGAGTAACGGGATTGAGCAGGATTGAGCGGCTTGCGCTGGAGGCGATCCGTTCAGGCTGCGAGACTTCGTCGGATATTTTTTCGTTCGTGTCCGCACGAGAGACGCCACCACAATACTGGGGAGATATCACACTTTGGGAGAAAATCAACGCGTTGGCGGATCGTGAACCACCGTTGGTCAGGATTGAAGGGCCTATGGCGCGACTGCCACAATGGGAGGGAATCGCTGACTTAAAGCTATTTCGAGTATTCCCGATGGAGGTCACCCCCTGAAGCAGAGTATTTATCGGAAACCTGGATTTGGAGGGCGCCCATTGAAAGGCCCTCGGTCAAGGAAAAAAAGTCCCTGGCGTTACCCATTTATGGCACTGGATTTCGGATCATGAAGTGTAAAAGGCGCAGCATAAAAGATGATTTTTAAGCCGGGTTTTAAAGCCCCACTCAGCCGGGAGGAATCCGCCCTCTGGTTCATCATCGACAAGGGGCGGATACTGACCAAAGTAAATGGAGACCGGGTCTCTATCCCGGATATGGCCGACCTGGAAGCCCTTGGGATTGCGCCGTCCAATGTATCATATTTGGGAGCCCTGGATGGGCGCCCGTGCCATGCGGGCGCGCTGGAAACCGAGGATTTCGCCGATTCAAACTTTAACCTAAAAAATTTACGAACGCTTTTCGGATTAATCCCCGATGAATTGTTCTGGATCGCCGGTCGCGCCAGCCAGCTTATACACTGGCGCCTGACGCACCGATATTGCGGAAAATGCGGTCATGAAACCATCGATAAAGCTGACGAACGAGCGAAGCAATGCCCTCGATGTCACCACGTCAACTACCCGCGTTTGTCGCCCGCCGTCATCGTCGCGATTATTAAAGACGATCAAATCCTCCTGGCCCGCAACCGAAGCTTCAGGCTTCCTTTTTACAGTGTGCTGGCCGGTTTTGTGGAGCCGGGAGAATCCTTGGAGGACTGCGTCCACAGGGAAATTAAGGAAGAAGTCGGCGTTACGGTCAAAAACATCCGTTACTTTGGCAGTCAACCCTGGCCTTTTCCCGATTCCCTCATGATTGGGTTTGTGGCGGACCATGCCGCCGGAGAAATTGTCATCGATGGCTCGGAAATCATCGAAGCGGCCTGGTTCTCCAAAAACAACCTGCCTCAAATCCCGCCAAAACTCAGTATTGCCAGACAATTGATCGACTGGTTCTCTCAACGGTAGACTTGGAGTCAGGTCCTCTTTTTTTTACATTGGTTAGGATTGTTCAGCGGGAAAAAAGTCAAAAACAAGTCCTGCCCCCAATGCGTTTCAGACTGTATTATAATTAGTAGGTAAGGGTTTGGAGGCGTGGATCATTTGCCGTCGGCGAGCCATGCTGCGCCGGCGTGTGGGGATGCCAAGTCATGAAGCGCAAAGCTCAGAAACATGTCGCATCGACCGAACGCATGGTCGACTACGACCGCAATTCCTACATGCAGGATCAGATGGTCCGCAGCCGGGCGGAGTGGTTGCGCGCCGCGGTGGAGCGCATCGGGCCGGTGGCGCCGGAATTCACGGCAATGGACTACGGATGCGGTCCTGGTCACAGCGCGCTTGATGCCGTCGCGCCGGTGATCGAAGCCTACCGGCGCATCGATCCGCGGGGCGCTATGGTCATCCGCCATTCCGATCAGGCGGGCAATGACTGGAACGCGCTCTTTGCGCTCGTGTTCGGTCCCGACGGCTATCAGCGCAACGGATTCGGGATTCGAACCGAAGCCGTGGCCGGTTCCTTCTACACGCAACTGGCAGCGCCGGGCTCGGTCGCGCTCGGCACCTGCTTTGCCGCAAGCCACTGGCTGAGCCGGGCCCTCTCGCCTTACTCGCCCGGAACGGTGTGGTTCGCCGATCTGGAAGGCGAGGCGCGTGCGGAATTTGCGGCGCTCGCCCGAGCCGACTGGACGCAATTCCTGCGTTGCCGCGCCGCGGAATTGCGGCCGGGCGGGATGGCCATCGTGTCGACGCTCGGCAGCGTTCCCGATGACAGCGAGATAAACGGCATCAGATCGTCGGCCAGAAAGCTCTATCGCGCCATTTTCCACGTGGCGAACCAGATGGTGGCCGACGGTTTGCTCGAGGCGTCGGCCCTCGACCGTTTCGTGTTCCCGCTCTGGTTTCCGACGGCGGAAGAGGCATGCGCCCCGATCAACGGAGAGCCCGAGCTGAAAGAGGCGTTCGAGGTCATCGAAGCGTCCGTGACGCCGGCCCCTGTTCACCCCAACGACGTGTACGAAGACTCGCTCAGCGATCCGGCGACCTACGCTCGGCTCTACGCCGGCTATATCCGCGGTTTCGGCGAATCCACCCTGCGGCTGCACTTGTTCGGTCCTTCGGCGAAGAATGCGGCGGAAATCGATACGCTCACCGAGGAATTCTTCGGGCGTCTGACCCGGTACTACCAGGCCGAGCCGGGGCGGCACGCATCGGAAACAATGATCATGACGCTCGTCCTGCGCCGCCGGTAGGACCTGTTCATCGCGCGACGCCCCGATTCCCTCATGATTGGGTTACGGCTGACTATGCCGCAGGGAGAAATTGTCATCGATGGCTCGGAAATGGTTGACGCGACCTGGTTCTCCAAAAACAACCTGCCTCACATACCACCAAAACTCAGTATTGCCAGACAATTGATCGACTGGTTTTCTCAACGCTGATGGGCAGTGATCCGAGCGATCGTGTCCGTCCCTTTTGCCTATAGAGGATATGTGAAAGGTCGAAGTCCTGCATCGCGGCATTATTTGAAAAAAGCCTGCCACGCGCAATTCAGTAACATAAATAATGATATATTTTGTCGCTTGCAAATAGGAAAGCAATTCTATTAATATGCGTCAAATCAATGATGATGAGGCTTTTAGGGCATCATGCAGCTTCTCAGGTGGCCATGAAAAAGAAGATTATCAATTGTATTCTTTAGTTTTTGAGTGAGTCCAGATTAATGCAAGTATTCGTGAGGAAAGAGCCTCCAGCCCCCTCGTTCCCAAGTTGCACTTGGGAACGGCGATATCGCTCAAAGCTGTGCTTTGAAACCTTTTGGTCTCGTTCCAGCTTATGCTAGGTAACATCTTTCTTCGGTGGGAGCTAAGCTCCCAATAATACATGCGTTCCCAAGTACAACTTGGGAACGAGAATAAAAGTACAGCTTGTACAAAGTGCCGACGACAGCGGGCTGGACGAAAGCACATGTCTTGTCGTGAAGAACATCGGAAAGCCGTGTGCGGGAAAACTGCACGCACGGTTTGATGAGGGAGGGCAGGGGAACCCTGCTCTCTAGTCTACCTAATTTTCTGTTTAACCTCAATGATCGATAAGGGCATGAATAAGAAAAGTAATAAAATCATTTCGGTAATGGCTGTAACTGTAATTGTCGTTATTTTATTGTGTGCTTTTGTTACAGTGCGCTGGATGATAAGAGGCATTGCAGGGTTTGATGAAAAAATGACCGTAGCAATTATCGCAGCATGCACGACAGTGATTGTTTCTGTCGCTACCGTGGTATATACTCAGCAAAAGACAAAAACGCGTGAGATAGATAACTCCCATCGTCCGCAAAAAGTTGAAATCTATAAACGATTCATGGATACGGCAGTTGTCGGGCTTCTCAAGGCTTCCAAGGAAAAAAGGATCGAGAGCCCTGAGTATCAGAGAGAACTAGAGGAACTTTTTTTTTCATTCACTGGTGATGTCATCGTTTGGGGGTCGCCGTCCGTTATTCGAGCATACTCTGCGTTTCGGTCCGCTGGGGCTAATCCGAATATTTTGCTTCGAGTAGACGACCTGCTCAAAGCCATGCGCAAAGATCTTGGTAATAGCAACTGGGGGTTGACTCGTGGTGAATTGATCAAACTTTTCGTCAACGATCCAGAGAAGCTCGACGAGATACTTTTACCTAAACTCAAGAGCTAACTACGGTTTGCAGCCAACAGCGCAACTACGCGGTAGAATCGTTGGTGGAACCGCTAGTCCTATGGCGCGTGCCACTGAAACCGGGCGTTCAACCCCAGGATTATCCAAAGTCTAAGTTGAATATCCCAAAGCAGGGTAGCGCAGACAACTTGCTTGTCTGCGTTGCGAAGCAACAGGAGGTCATGGCAATTGTAAGTCGAACGTCGAATAATACTCGGTTTGGCCTCTTGTCCTTCGGACCAAGACAACAAGTTGTCTCGGCCACCCTCACCTGACGATGTCCTGCGCTCAACAATTATTATCCAAAGTCTGAGTCTTGAGTATTCCAGAATTTAAGATCAACAGACACACTAATGCCGGAGAACCTGCTGTCTGGACCCCGCGATCAAGTCGCGGGGCGACGTCCTCCGAGATTGCTCCATCAAAAGGTCCGCTGTTTCGGTAGGCTCCATGGCTTACTATTCGTCATGCCGCGACTTGATCGCGGCATCCAGGAATCTTAGTCAGTCGTTCGTTTGTTCCCAACCCCATCCTCCCCATCTCTTCTTTTCTCCACCGCCGTATTATGATACACAGGTCGCATGGACCTCATATCTTTCGATAAACGACATCCCGGACGAAAGGCTCATCCCAATATGAGAAAAGGGCTATCTCGCGGCGCCGTGTTCATTCCGCTTCTGTTCGTGGCTCTGCTGCTGATTGGCTGCGGGGGAGGAACGCCGCCCATCGAGCGGATCGAGCGGCAGCTCAAGGACGTTCCCGACTACTCCATCATGCTGGACGATATGAAGGAAGAGGGCATCCTGTTCTCCGAATACTTCCATAAATATCGGGTCGTGGTGGGTGAAACGCAGAAAGCCACGGGATGGGAGAAGGTTTCCGAGGAATACTACCGGCAAAACGAGCCCTTTCTGGGCATGGCCCTGGTGGTGAAGAAAGACGGCGTTATCAACACCGACCCGCAGCCGCCCGGTTACGCCTATGTGGGGGACCCCAAGTACGGAGAATGGAAACAGGACGACCGGGGGAATTCGTTCTGGGAATTCTACGGCAAATACGCGCTGCTTTCCCATCTGTTCGGCATGGGTAGCCGGACCATCTTCCGCGACGATTACAATACGTACGGCCGGTACCGTTCCGAAGGGCGGCCCTATTACGGCAAAAATCGCGAATACGGCACGGAAGGCAGCTACACCAAACGGGAGAAACCTAACTTTTACGCCCGCAGGATGGAACGGGAGCAGATGCGGCAGAGATCGTTCGCCGATAAGGTGGAAAGCCGCGTGGGCAGAACCAAAACCGGGTTCCGAAGCAGAAGCGGAAGTTGGGGGAAGTAGCCATGAGTGTCCATAATGTCGTCGCCTCGCTGCTGTACATTGTCTCCTTTTACATCGTTTTTCTGATCGGCAAGTTCGTTCACGATGCCATCAATCGCGAATACCGGCTCACCTATGAACTGGTCGAACGCGACAACGCGGCTCTGGCTCTGGCCATAACCGGCTACTATTTCGGGCTGACCTTCGGCATTGCCGGGGCGGTTACCGGCGAAAGCCTGGGGATCGTGGATGACCTCATCGACCTGTTCATTTACGGCATCGAAAGCGTGATCCTGCTCAACATTTCCTGGTTCGTGTGCGACAAGATCATCCTCTACAAATTTCGCATAAAAGACGAACTGATACGCGACCAGAACCAGGGCACCGGAGCCGTGGTCTGCGCGGTGTTCATCGCTTCGGGGCTCATCGTGTTCGGTTCGGTTTCCGGCGAAGGCGGCAACATCTGGACCGCCGCCGCTTTCTGGGCCATCGGCCAGGTGTTCCTGATCCTGGCGGCCGTGGTGTACAATCTCATCACCCCGTACGATATCCACGAACAGATCGAAAAGGATAACGTCGCGGCGGGCGTGGGGTTCGCCGGGGCCCTGGTTTCCATGGGGATCATCATCGGGCTGGCCGCGGAACGGGATTTTCATTCCTGGAGCCGGGACCTTCCCGCTTACCTGGGTATAGCGGCCATCGGGCTGGCGCTGCTTCCGGTCATGCGCTTTCTCACCGACAAGGTGCTGCTGCCCACGGTGCGGCTGACCGCCGAAATAGCCGAGCAGGAAAAACCCAATGTGGGCGCCGCTTACCTAGAAGCCTTTTCCTATATCGCCGCGGCCCTGGTGTTTCATTGGTGCGTTTAGTGAAAGAATGAGGAAAGATTTTTTCCGGGAGAAACCTTTTTTGAAAAAAAGGTCTCTCCCGGACCCTCTTCCAAAAAACTTTAAACTGGGAAGAGAGATAGGTTTCCTTTAATTTTGTATTGGGCGGCCGTTGGGGACAGAGTCTCGGGACGCCGCAAAAAGCGTTCAACGTTTTCCGTCATTCCGCGACTTGATCGCGGAATCCAGTATTTCAAAAAGCTCTGGACCCCGGCGTTCGCCGGGGTGACGCGGTGAGACCAGTTCCCAAAAACTTTAAACCAAGAAAAGTTAGGTTGCCCTTAATTTTGTATTGGGCGGCCATTGGGGACAGAGTCTCGGGACGCCGCAAAAAGCGTTCAACGTTTTTCGTCATTCCGCGACTTGATCGCGGAATCCAGTCTTTTAAAAACCTTAGATTGGCGTTCCGCCGAAGCTCACAAAAAGCATTTCCACGCACATGCGTTTTTCTCTGAATTTAAGTTCCTCGCTCAAAATAGCGCTCTTCGCCACCGGGCTGGCCGGGATCGTGGCCGAGTTCGTGTTGTCCACACTGGCCACCTACCTGCTGGGCAACGCGGTGTTTCAATGGACCATCGTCATGTCGCTCATGCTCTTTTCCATGGGGCTGGGCAGCAGGTTGAGTTCGATGGTCCGCGACCACATTCTGGACGCCTTCATCTGGGTGGAATTCGCGCTTTCCCTGCTGTGCGCCTCGTCGGCCGCTTTGGCGTACGGGCTCGCCGGGCAAACCAACAACATGAGCCTGGTCATCTACGCCACCTCCATCGGCGTGGGGCTTCTGATCGGCATGGAAATACCGCTGGTCACCCGGCTGAACGAAGCCTACGAGGAGTTGCGGGTCAACATATCGGCGGTCATGGAAAAGGACTATTTCGGGGCGCTCTTTGGCGGCCTGTTCTTCGCCTTTTTCGCGCTGCCTTACCTGGGCCTCACCTACACCCCCATCGCCCTGGGGGCCATCAATTTCATCATCGCGTCGTTTCTGCTGTTCAGGTTTTTCCATCTGATGCGCCGCAAGAAGGGGCTGGCTCTGGCCTGCGCGTTCTGCGCCGTTTATCTCGTAACCTTGACGGTGTTCGCTCAACCGGTCATCAGGTACGGCGAACAGGCCAAGTACAAGGACAAGGTCATCCTGTCCCACCAGACGCCGTATCAGAAAATCGTCATGACCAAGTGGAAACAATATTACTGGCTGTTCCTGAACGGGCAGGAGCAGTTCAGCACCTATGACGAGGAACGGTATCACGAACCCCTGGTTCATCCGGCGCTCCGGCTTACCGCCGACCGCTCGAGTGTGCTCATCCTGGGCGGCGGGGACGGCTTGGCCCTGCGGGAGGCGCTCAAGTACCCGGACGTCAAGTCGGTGACTCTGGTGGACATGGACGCGGGCATGACCGAACTGGCGAAGACGTTCCCCATCCTGGTGGATATCAACCGCGCCTCGTTCCATGATTCCCGGGTGAAGGTGATCAACCGGGACGCCTCGTCGTTCATCCGTGACGACGAAGGTTTTTACGGCGCCATCATCATCGACATGCCCGACCCGGACACTATCGACCTGACCCATGTCTATTCGTTGAACTTCTACCGCGCGGTCAAGCGGCGGCTGATTCGGGGCGGAATCGCGGTCACCCAGGCGTCCAGCCCGTTTTTCGCCAAGCAGGCCTTCCTGTGCGTGGTCAAAACCATGCGCGCGGCGGGTTTCAGCGTCCTACCCTATCACAACAGCATTCCCACCATGGGGGAATGGGGGTGGTCGCTGGGAGCGGTGGGCATCAGCGAGGAAACGCTCCAACAGCGGGTCCAGGCCGCCGATTTTTCAGGCGTGGAGACGAAGTTCATCGACCGCGACGCCATGATTTCCATGACCCATTTCGGCAAGGGCGTGCTGGAACCGGAATTGCTGGAAGCGATCACGATCAACACCGAAATGTCGCCCACGCTGTTTACCTATTACCTGAAGGGCAATTGGGGCGCCTATTGAGCGTCCCCAAACGACCCAATTTCGCGCGGCGCCCAATTTTTCCGTGACTTTTATTTCTGCTGGACATTGTCTTCAGAGTGTGGATAGAGTTGGGGCAAGAACGCGAGGGAGAGACCATGCTGAAAGCTAAGGATATCATGAGCCGCGACGTGGTTACGGTGACCATGGAAACGCCGGTCAAAGAGATCGCCAGAATATTCGTCGAAAAACGCTACAACGGACTGCCGGTGGTTAACAGCCACAACGAGGTGGTGGGCGTGGTGACCAACAACGATCTGGTGGACCAGAACAAGCGGCTGCACATACCAACAGTCATCGCGCTGTTCGACGCGGTGATCTATCAAAAGGGCGACAAGCAGTTCAAGAAGGAACTGGAAAAGATGACCGGAAGCACGGTCGGGGACATCTGCGCCCGCGAACCCGTGACCGTGGGACCCGAGGCCACCCTGGAGGAAGTCGCCACGGTAATGGCCGAGAAACGGGTGCATACCCTTCCGGTGGTGGATGACGGCAAGCTGGTGGGCGTGGTCGGTAAAATCGATATAATTCGCGCCATGGTATCGTGACCAAGCGACCGATAATTTTTATCCTGAAAAACGCCGATGAAACGGTGGCTCTGGGCCGCGCGCTGGGCGAAATGATGGAAGCGGGCGATACGCTGGCGCTGACCGGCGACCTGGGGGCGGGCAAGACCACGCTGACCAGGGGAATCGCCCGAGGCTTGGGCGTGGACGAAGGATATTACATCACCAGCCCCACGTTCACGCTGATCAACGAATATCCGGCCCGCATACCGCTATATCACATCGACCTGTACCGTCTCGAAGGCGGGATAGACGCCGACGCCCTGGGGCTGGAAGAATACCTGGAATCCGACGGCGCCGCCGTGGTGGAGTGGGCGGAACGGATCGGCGAGGAAAATCTTCCCCGAACCACGGTATGGATGGCCATTGAATTTATCGACGCGGACGGCAGAAGAATAACCGCTACCGCTCCCACCGAGGAGGCAGGGCGGCGGCTGGAAACATGGCTGAACAATAGAAACGCGCGTCTGTTCATGCAAGGCGACGATTGAGGAGGAGGGCGCCAGGTGGCGTTATTAGTGTGGAAGTTCGGCGGCAGCTCGGTTGGAACCATAACCAAAATTCGTAACGTGGCCCGCAAGGTCATCGCCGCCAGGGAAAAGGGCAATGATATGGTCGTGGTCCTTTCCGCCATGAAGGGTGAAACGGACCGGCTGTTGGATCTGGCCCATGAGATATGCGAGTTTCCCGAGCCCCGGGAAGTGGATTCCATGCTCAGCACCGGCGAACAGGTTTCGACCTCGCTGTTCGCCATGGCCGTGCGGGATATGGGCCACGAGGCCGTGTCGTTGACCGGGAGCCAGGCGGGAATATGCACCGACGACGTCTACGGCAAGGCCAGAATCGAACGTATCGAGCCGGAACGCATCCTGAGCGAATTGCGCGCGGGCAAGATCGTCACCGTGGCAGGTTTTCAGGGCGTGGACGAAACGGGAAACACCACAACGCTGGGCCGCGGCGGTTCGGACACCACGGCCGTGGCGCTGGCGGCGGTCCTCAAGGCCGACCTGTGCGAAATTTTCACCGACGTGGAAGGGGTTTATACCACCGATCCCAACGTGGTCAAGGAAGCGCGTAAGATAGCCCGTATCTCCCATGACGAGATGATGGAAATGGCCAGCCTGGGCGCCAAGGTGCTGGAAATCAGGTCCGTGCAGTTCGCGAAAAATTTCAATGTGCCGCTTCACGTTCGTTCGACTTTTGTGGATACGGAAGGCACGCTGGTTGTCGAGGGGGGAGAGGGAATGGAGCAGCAACTGGTAACAGGCGTGGCCTACAACAAAAATCAGGCCCGCATCACCATATTCAAGGTGCCCGACCGTCCGGGAGTCGCAGCGCGGGTTTTTGAAGCGATTTCCGCCGCCAATATCGTGGTGGACATGATTATCCAGAACACCCGCGCCGGCGACATGACCGATATATCCTTTACCGTAGCCAAGACCGATTTCAAGCAGGCCATGGGGATCGTGAAAAAAGTGGCCATGGAAGTCAAGGCCGAACGAGTGATGGGCGACCAGTCCATTTCCAAGGTGTCCATCGTGGGGGCGGGCATGCAGACCAACCCCGGCGTGGCCAGCACCATGTTCAGCGCGCTGGCGGCCGAGGACATCAATATCAGCATGATCAGCACGTCGGAAATAAAGATTTCCTGCGTGATCGACGAGAAGTATACGGAACTGGCCGTGCGGATTCTGCATAAGGCGTTTGAGCTGGATAAGGTTGAAAACGAATCCTAGGGCTTGAAAAACCCGGATTCCGCGTTCAAGCCGCGGAATGACGAAAGAGGGCGGAATGTTTTGTTCAACCCCGCCGGACCCGCTAGGCGGCGGGTAATAAGTGCGCGGCTTTTCCCGGCCTCAACAGGTTATCGCCCTCTGTCTGGCGGTCTTTATCGCGCTGGTGTGGTTCTTTTTTCACCGCGACCCGCGTTCGAACGAGAGCGAAAGCCATGTCCGGCTGACCATCGTGGAAGCCGAGGGTGAAGTCAGGCTCCCCGGCGTGTATTTCTTTGAAAAGCCGCCGCCGCTTGATGATATCGTAGCCGCCGCGGGCGGGTTGAAGTCCACGGCGGCGTTGGACCGTTCCACGGCTCCGCGAGTTTTCGAAACCGGCCAATGTCTGGTATTTTCGGATTCGGGCCGGGGGACGATTGAAATCCTGGTCAACGCGATGACGGCCGACAAATCGATTCCCCTGGGGGCGCCGGTCGATCTGAACCGGGCGTCCGTGGGGGATCTGGAATTGCTTCCGTATGTTTCCCCGGCGTTGGCGGCCCAGATCGTGGAAACCCGGAAGCGGCGGGGACCATTCGATTCCGTTGATGATCTCCTGAAGGTGAAAGGCATAGGTCCCGCAACCATGGAAAAGCTGAAACCTTACGTAGAGGCGCGGCCATGAGCGGGCTGAAGCGGGTAGGCGGTCTGCTGTTGGCGGGCGGCTCTTCATCCCGGATGGGACAGCCCAAGCAGCTTCTTCCCATTGGCGAGCAGTCGCTGCTTTCCCTGGCCGTGGAGCACGCGCTGGCCTCACGCTTGGACCCGGTGGTGGTGGTGCTTGGACACCGGGCGGAAGATGTCCAAAAAAGCCTGGAACGGTTTTCCGGCCATCCCAAACTGGCCATCGCCATCAATCCCGATTACCGCGAGGGCATGAGCGAATCGCTCAAAAAAGGCGTCGAGATTCTTCGGCGCTATGAGGTGGAAGGCGCCTTGATCCTCCTGGGCGATCAGCCCCGCGTGACCACCTCGGTTATCGACCGTCTGGTGGAGCGCTTTAGCGAGTCGGACAAGCTCATCTGTCAGCCGGTGTACGGGAAGGAAGCGGGCAATCCGGTACTGTTCGGCCGGTCGCTGTTTCCCGACCTGCTACGAATCTATGGCGACCGGGGCGGCAGGGACATTGTGCGCGCCCATCCGGACCTGGTGCAGCGGGTGATTTTCCCGGACCCCGAAACCGGAATCGACCTCGACACCCCCGAAGCCTATCGAAAATTTCTTGAGGATCTCGAATAACCGGGGCGCTCGTCCCCTCGTTTCGATTGTCGATCAATACCGGAAAATCACGGGAGGTTGTACTTGAGCGCGCCCCTGGCCGAATCGCTGCGATTGGAATCACGGGAACTGATAGCGCTGGTGGGGGGAGGCGGAAAAACCACGCTCATGTTCCGGCTTGCCCATGAACTGGCCGCCCAGGGCAAAAAGGTGGTAACCGGAACCACCACCAAGATCGCGGCGCCGCGTTTTCCGGGCGAATTTTCCCTGGAATTGCAGGAAACCGGCGACCGCTTTTTCGACCGCGTGTTCCGGCGGCTGGAAGAAGACGGCTCGATCACCATCGGCAGGGCTATTACTTCCCCGCCGAATAAAGTCGCGGGATGCGATCCCGAGGTCTTTGACGAATTGTTCGGGGATTCCCGTATCGATTATGTCATCGTCGAAGCGGACGGCGCCCGGCGCAAGCCGCTCAAGGCGCCGCGCGAACGCGAACCGGTCATTCCCGCGCGAGCCACGGCGGTTATCGGGATTATCGGGCTGGACGCCCTGTATAAGCCGCTGGACGACGAGTTCGTGTTTCAGCCGGAACTGTTTGGCGACCTTACCGGCCTGCCCATGGGAGCCCCCATCACCCTGAAAGAGCTGGCGAGCCTGGCCGCCCACCCCAGAGGATTGTTCAAGGGCGCGCCCGACCGGGCGCGGCGTATCATCGTTCTGAACAAAGGGGACGTCCTTGACGAACCGCCGACGGAGGCCGACCTCCGGGAAACGTTTTCCGGCCTGTCCTTCCCGCTTCGGATTCTGATCGCGTCGCTCCTTCCGGACACCGGGATCGAACGCGAACTGACGATCCCCGGAAAGGGAGAACGTTGATCCTGAAATTATCCTTTCTACCGTAGCGGTTGTTGTTTCGAGCAGCGAGAAATCTCTTCACGACAGATCCATCTTGACAAAGAGTCTTTCCAGTCATTACAATTGTAAATGTTTAAAATATTGGGAAATTCAGACAAAATGAATGTAGCCTTTTGTAGACCGGCGTGTCCATGTCTTCCATGTTAGCCAGCAAATCACAAAAAAAAAGGGAAGCGAAAGCCATCGAAGCGTTGGCGCACGAACTTGTTTTATTGCCGGACAGCCGGCTTAAACAGGCTCCGCTGGATGAGGATGTCCGGGAGGAGGTCCTGCTGGCGCGGAAAATCACGGAACATGGGGCCAAAAAACGCCAGACAAAAATGGTGGGCAAGCTTTTGCGCGAACGGGACGCTCGCCCCATTGAGGACTTCCTGCAGAACCTGAGAAGAACGGGGTTTGAAGGAACCGGCGCTTTTCATGAACTGGAAATGCTTCGCTCCACGCTGCTCAGGGCCGAAACTCATGACGACGCGCTCCAGGAAGTCATGGAACGATTTCCCGAACTCGACCAGTCGTTCATCGTCGCGCTCACGGTGCAACATCAGGTTTCGGGAAAAAAGAAATATTCGCGGGAGCTTTTCCGTGTGCTGAAGGCCGCGTACGAACGTGAACAGTGGAAAGTAAAACAGCAATCGGCTCTTGGAGGAGCGGACGTTGACGTTACTAAAAAAATCGACACATGAAGGAATCGTGGTTCTGAGTCTGGCCCACGGCGTGACCAACGCCATTTCTCCGGATCTGGTGGGCGAGTTGAACGCCGTCCTGGACGAATTGAACGGCGAGTCGGCGCAAGGGCTCGTGCTGACCAGCGAAAATGAAAAATTTTTCTGCATCGGTTTCGATCTCCCCACCCTGGTTCCGCTCAAACAGGATGAGTTCCGCGACTTCTACGCCGCGTTCAACCGGGCCGCCTTCCGCCTGCTCACCCTGGAAATTCCCACCCTGTGCGCCATGACCGGCCATGCCACGGCGGGCGGCTGCATACTGGCTTCCATGTGCGATTACCGGTATTTCGCGGAAGGCCGCAAGATGATCGGTCTGAACGAAATCAAGCTGGGCGTGCCGGTGCCCCTGCTGCCCGACCTTGCGCTGCGGCTCATTTGCGGAGACCGGGTAGCCACGGAAATGATGTACACGGGTGAATTCCTCGATCCCCAAACGGCAATGGCCGCCGGACTGGTGGACGGCGTTTTTCCGGCCGACGACTTGCGCGCCAAGGCGCTGGAAAAGGTCCGCTCCATCGGCAAATGCTACGACCGGGCATTCCGCCGCATAAAACTGAACCGCATCTCCACTCTGGTTGAATCCTATCAAAACAGGCGGCAGGAGGATGAAGACCTTTTCGTGGACATGTGGTACGACCCGCTGGCGCGCAAAGGGCTGGAAGAGGCTATCAAGAGGTTTTAACGCAAAAGGCATGCGCGGGAGACTTCTCGCTGCGCTCGAAATGACAGGCGCCACCTTCGCTATTGCCCAATAACGAAGACTTCGCATGTCGCCCGACATAGCGAGCCTCTCGTTTTCGTCATTCCGCGGCTTGACCGCGGAATCCAGGTTCTTCCAATCAGTCGTCTCGTCCTGCACCAAATCAGCATGCGCAAAATACCGTTTCCGTAATTCCATCGGCCCACGGTCTCTCCCGCTGCTTTCTTCCCGCGCCTGAAAACCGGACATCGGCTTCCTCCTGCCCTGTTTTGAGGGCCTTGGCAGAAATGGCGCATTTATTGCTTGTTATTTCCGTGGAGGTCGATTATGCGAAAAGGATTAGTGCTCATTATCCTGGGTACGCTGGCATGGTTTCTGTTCTTCTCCAGCCCCGCGCAAAAGCAGCGGGTGTCAGCGCTTTTCGGAGGGGAAAACATAATCCACATGACGCAAAAAGCCGGCGAACCGGTCGCGCCTTCAGTTGTTCAAAAACTCTACCAGCCTCACGGCCTGCATCAGGACCGGTAAACGCCTCTCTCCACGCTTTGGCGCCGACAAGGGAGCAGTGCCTCCTTTGGCCAAATAAATCTTTTATTCCAGGGAAAAAACGTGTAGCATTGGTTTGTCTAAACGCTAAAGGACCGATACGAGGAGGAATCACCATGACTACGCCTATGCATTGCCCTGGATATGAAGCTTTCAAGAACTTGAAATCCTTTGTCTGCAATTGCCCTTCATGCGGAAAAGAAAAGGAAATTTTTTCCGACGAATTCAATAAGAAACATACCTGCTCAAGCTGTGGCAAAGAGATAGACTTCTCGCAATGCCGATATGAAGCGGCGCCGAAACCCATTCTCCCCGCTAGGGAGGTCGCGACCCGCGTCTGAGCATCAAAAGGGGTTTTATGGCTTGACGATAAAACCCCTTTTTTGCGTCCCGTAATCGCTGATTCGCGGCTCAGACCGCCGCGCCGTTCATCAATTTCCATGTCCATCGTCGAATCGATACTCAATATACTGGTTCGCGCCCAGGCCCCGGTATCCGGGGAAAGCATGGCCCGCGAACTGAATGTCTCCCGCACGGCCGTGTGGAAGGGGATCACCCGCCTGAAGGAGCAAGGCTTTCACATCGAAGCCCGGCCGGGCGTGGGCTACGTGGTGACCGGCCATCCCGACAAGCTGCTGCCGGAACTCATTCAGGCCGATCTCAATACGGAAATCGTGGGTTCGCGCGTCCTGTGCTTTGACGTCATCGATTCCACCAATAGCCGGGCCAAGAGTCTGGCTACGGAGGGCATGGAGGACGGCGCGGTCCTGACCGCCGAGGAACAGACCATGGGCAAGGGCAGGATCGACCGGGCCTGGGTTTCGCCGCCGGGCGAGAACCTGCTCTTTTCCGTCGTCCTCAGGCCGCGGTTGCTGCCCGCGCAGGTTTTCCGCCTCAATATGGTGTCTTCGGTCGCGTTGGTGGAAGCCATCGAGGAAGTCACGCCGCTCACGCCGCTCATCAAGTGGCCCAACGACATCTATATCAACAATCGCAAACTGGCCGGCATGCTCACGGAATTTTCCGGGGCCGCCGACGGAATCGAATATGCTATAGTGGGTATTGGGCTCAACGTGAATTTCGACCCGTCCATTCATCCGGAGATTGGACAGCCCGCCACCAGCATAAGACGGGAGTTGGAAAAACCGGTGTCCAGACTGGAGCTGCTGAGGGCCATTCTGAAAAGAATGGACCATCATTACCTGCTCCTCAGGCAAGGCCAGGACGCCCCCCTGCGCGATCTCTGGAACAGCCGTTCCATGGTGATCGGCAAGGAGGTGACCGTCACCTCCTTCAATCAGGTGGAACACGGCATGGCGCTTTCCGTGGACGAAGACGGCGCGCTCATCATCCGAAACGAGCAAGGCGACCGGAAGCGCGTGATCTGCGGCGACGTTTCGCTGCGCTTGACCCGACCCGAGCCCTGACGTTCGATCATTGCGCGTTTCCGCCCATCGAGCGCGGTGAACAATCGGAGGACTTGCCATGGGATCACTGAACCTGGAAACGGCCGACCACATCGCGGATCAGGCTTTGAAAACAGGCAGGGAAAAGGATTTTGCGCCCCTGACCGTGGCGGTCCTGGATTCGGGCGGCCACCTGGTGGTACTCAAGCGCGAGGACGGCTCCGGCATTCTGCGGCCCCAAATCGCTCTGGGAAAAGCCTGGGGCGTTCTGGGCATGGGGTTTGGCGGCCGTGAACTCAAGCGGCGTTCGGAAAAGATGCCCCAGTTTTTCAACGCGCTGTCCGATATGTCGGGCGGCAGGATGGTTCCCGTTCAGGGGGGCGTCCTGATTCGTTCCGTTTCGGGCGAGATCCTGGGTTCGGTGGGTATCACCGGGGACACCTCGGAAAACGACGAGATCTGCGCGATTTCGGGAATAGAAAAAGTCGGTCTGACTCCGGACACCGGCGACTAGCAAGGAAGAACAAGAAAGGGAACAATGGCCAGCGACACACGCGCAATACGATTCGAGAAGCTGAAGGACTTTTGCAAACAAGCCTACCTGAAAGTCGGCGTGCCCGATGACGAAGCCGAAATCGTGGCGGACCTTCTGGCTCGTTCGGACCTGCAGGGCGTTCAAAGCCACGGGGTCATGCGTCTACCCATTTACATCGAACGGCTGGAAAAGAATTACGTTCGCAAAAAATGCGAATTCAACATCGTGCGCCAGAAGGGCGCGACCGCTTTTGTGACCGCCAACGGCTCCATGGGGCATGTGGTGTCCCACAAGGCTATGCGCTTGGCCATCGACCTGGCCCGCGAGCACGGCGTGGCCTGGGTGGCGGTGAAGAACAGCGGCCATTTCGGGGTAACCGGACTGTATCCCCGCATGGCGTGCGAACAGGATCTGATTGGCTACATTTGTTCCAACTCCGCGCCGATGATGGCCCCGTACGGCGGCAAGGATCGTATTCTGGGCAACAACCCGCTCTCATACGGGTTCCCGGCCGAAAAACACCTTCCGGTCATCGTGGATTTCTCCTGCACGGTGGTGGCTTCGGGCAGACTCATTCTCTATCGGAAAAAAGGCGAAAAAATTCCTCTGGGATGGGCCGTGGACAAGGACGGCCTGCCGACCGAAGACCCCTACGAGGGTTACGAGGGCGGCGGTTCGCTGGCCCCGGTGGGCGGCCATAAGGGTTACGGGTTGGCCGTGGCCCATGAAATGCTCACCGCGCTTCTGACTGGCGGCAAATTGACCACCAACATCAAGAGCCTGTACGAGGTAGACGATTCGGGAATTCAGGGAACCTGCCATTCGTTTATGGTCATCGATCCCGATTGTTTCGTGGGGCGGGACGAATTCAAAAAATCGGTGGACCGCTACATCGACATGGTAAAAGCCAGCGGCAAGGCTTCCAACATAAAGGAAATTTTCATGCCCGGCGAACCCGAAGCCCGCAGCGAGGAACGACAGCTCCGGGAGGGCGTCACCCTGGCTGCGGCCACGGCCCAGGATCTGGAAAAACTGGCCGATCGCCTGGGACTGTCCATAGAGTTCGTGGAATAAGAGAGCATTAGAAAAGAGGGAGGGAAAGCCATGTATAAGGTAAGCGTGATGTACCCCAATGAAGAAGGGGCTCAGTTTGATTTCGATTACTATAAGACCGCCCACATGAACCTGGTAAAGGAACATTTCGGGCCTTTCGGCCTGCTGAAAACCGAAGTGGCCAAGGGCGTTCCCATTGGCGGCGAACCCTCGCCGTACATCTGCGTGGGAAGCCTGTATTTCGACTCCGCCGACGGGTATGAACGGAGCATCGCCAAGGCGGGCTCCATTCTTCGAGGCGACATCCCCAATTTCACCAATACGAAACCGGTGCGCATGATCGCCGAAGTGCTGGATTGATAGGACGATTGTAAATTTGCGGGAGGGAACTTTTTGAAAAAAGTTCCCTCCCGCACCCTCCTTCAAAAACTTTCAAGTTATTGAAAATAAAGCATTTCAGGCAAGCTACGGTTGTCATGGTTTCCGAATCGATTTTGGTATTATTTGACTTTTGGAACGAGATTTCTCCCTTCGGTCGGAATGGCAAGGGCGGTATTCGGGCGTCTTAGCCACTCTACTCGTCCGCTCCCCCACTCAAGCATTCGAATAACACCACGGTTTGTTGTTTCGTCGCCCCGCGACTTGATCGCGGGGCCCAGAGGTTATTAATGCTTTGAAAAAGCTGGATTCCGCGATCAAGTCGCGGAATGACGAAAACGAGAGGCTCGCCAAGTCGGTCGGCATGTGATTCATTATTTTAGTGGGCAAGAAAAAATGAGTTCGTCATTTCGAGCGCAGCGAGAAATCTCCCGCAGGGGGCGTGGGGTAAGAGATTCCCCCTCCTGTATTGGCTTCCTACCGCGAGGACTGCCCGACGGACACGCTGAAAAGTTCACCGCGTACCTTGGGCAAGCTCTGGGGATGTTTGTCGCGGATGAATTCCAGAAGCTTCTCCCGCACCAGGCAGCGCAGGTTCCAGGATTTCGAGGCGTCGGCGGCGCTCATGAGCGCGCGCAGTTCCACCGTATGTTCGGTGGCGTTGGTCACCTGGAGATTCCACACGCTTCCATCCCACAGGGGCGTGTCCTGAAGAATCGTAAGCAGTTGTTCCCTGACTTCCTGAACCGGCAGTGAATAGTCGGCGTAAATGAAGACGGTTCCCAGGATATTGGCGGTCTGCCTGGTCCAGTTCTGGATGGGTTTTTCGATAAAATAGGAGATGGGCAGGACCAGCCGGCGCATGTCCCAGATCCTCACCACCACATAGGTCAGGGTAATCTCCTCGATCCTGCCCCATTCGTTCTCGACCACCACCACATCCTCGATACGTATGGGCTGCGCCATGGCGATCTGTATTCCGGCCAACAGATTGGACAGCGTGCGCTGCGCGGCCACACCCACGATGATGCCAATGACTCCGGCCGAAGCCAGAATACTGGTTCCGATTTTGCTGGTTATTTCAAAAGAGAGCAGCGCAATGGCCAACGCCAGGATGCAGATGATCACATAGGATGTTTTCTTGAAAACCTGGAACTGGGTGAAGACCTTCCTGGCTCTCAGGTTGTCCTCGCCCGTGATGTCGAAACGTTCATGCAGCACGTCTTCAATGACCCGGATGAACTTTACCAGCAGGAAAGCCACCGCGCCGATCCATCCGAAATAGAGGACCCGCCGGGCGATAATGAGATTTTCCGCGCTTAACGGCGTAAAGGGCAGGGTGAAATTGACGGCGATAAGCAGCAGAATATTGCGCGCGGGCTTATGGAGATGCTTGACGGCGATGTTGTCCAGACTCGAATCCGTGGAATCGGCCAGGCGGGAGATAATCCTGAAAAGAATCATATGGACGATCAGCGCGATGAGCGCGGCCACGGCCAGAATCGAAGCCGCGTAAACCAAGTCGCTGAAGCCGCTCAGAAGATCGGTCAGCCCCCATCGCTCCCACAGGCGTTGGGGCCATGAATTGGATGTAAGCGTCGCAAACAAAAGGCCCTCCTTGGCTGATGAAATTTCGTGGTCCGAAAATAGACGCTTCCCTATCATAACCCAGAACGGGCCGACGCGAAAACATGGCGGTGAAAAAAACGATTTCTCATAATACGGACAGGGGCGTATTTATGGTCCCTTGGCGTTGCTCGCCGCCTACCTATGGTGTATGAATAAAGGTTCTTAATTACGATCCGGTTGATAAAATACGTTCGGATGGGCGGGAAAAAAGAGACGCCGGAATTTATCGGAGGAACGGTCGCATGAAAATCGACGCCATCATGATCAAATCCGGGGACAACGTGGCCAACGCGCTACGCGACCTCACCAGCGCTGAAACGGTCACCGTGGGAATCGGTGACGATCATAAACAGGTAAAAGTCCTGGAAAACATACCTTTTGGGCATAAATTCGCCGTGGTCGACATTGAGCGAGGGGAAAACATCATCAAATACGGCGAAGTTATCGGGCGGGCCACGCAGCCCATCGCGCACGGGGCGCACGCCCATGTTCAAAATATCGAAAGTCTCCGCGGACGCGGGGACCTGCAATAAAGGAGCGCGCATGCAATTTTTGGGTTATCAACGAGCGAACGGCGCGGTGGGGACGCGGAACTATGTGGGTATCCTTTCCACCGTGGTGTGCGCCAATGAAGTGGCCGACAACATCTCCCGGCAGGTCCAGGGCTGTGTCGCTTTTCAACACCAGCAGGGCTGCTGCCAGACCCCGATCGATATCGAACGGGTGACCAAAACCCTGGGGCGTCTCGGGCAAAACCCCAATCTGTCGGCCGTGATCCTGATCAGTCTGGGATGCGAAAGCACCGCCGTCGATCAGGTGGCCCAGGCCATCGCGTCGACGGGGAAAACCGTGGAAATCCTGGTTATCCAGGAATTGGGCGGGGCCGCCAACTCCACGGCGCGGGGCGTACTGCTGGCCCAGAAACTGGTGCAGGAAGCGTCCATGGAACAACGCGCGCCTTTTGGCGTCGAACACATCAGGCTGGGGCTGAAATGCGGCAGTTCGGACACCACTTCCGGCCTGGCGCCCAACCCGGCGTTGGGAATCGCCTCGGACATGGTTATCGAGGCGGGCGGGACTTCGGTCCTGGGCGAAGTGACCGAGTTTATCGGCGCCGAACATCTTCTGGCCAAACACGCCAAGGACCCCGAAATCGGCAGGAAAGTGCTTGAACTGGTGGAACGGATGGAACGCCGGGCCATGTCCGTGGGCGCGGACATTCGCGGCGGGCAGCCCACCGGAGGCAATATAAAAGGCGGGCTGACCACCATCGAGGAAAAATCCTTGGGGGCCATCGCCAAGGCGGGCGTCTCGCCCATCCAGGCCGTTTACGAGTATGGAGAAATACCCCAGGTAAAGGGGTCTGGTGGTCATGGATTCGCCCGGCCGGGAACCCGAGATTCTGACCGGGCTGGCGTCGGCCGGATGCAACGTGATCGCGTTTACCACCGGCCGGGGCGCTCCGCAGGGGTTTCCCTTTGTGCCGGTCATCAAAATAACCGGAAACAGCAACACCTTCAAAAAACTCCAGGACCACATGGATCTCGATGTCAGCGGCGTGATGGAAGGAACCGAAAGCCTGCCGGTGGCGGGCGGCCGGATTTTCCAGGAAATCCTCACGGTGGCCTCGGGCAAGCTGACCAAGGCCGAGATTTCGGGCTACACCAAGGCCATGGACATCTACATGACCGGCCCGGTCATCTGAAAACTTCACGGCGTTAAAAGAGAAAAGCATGTGCGGGGGAATCCTCGGCTCAATGATGGTGTCCATGCTTATATGCGGGGCGAATTTTTCCGGGAATCGTTTTCGGCTGGGGGTGGTGGTTGATCAGCGCCATGCCCAGAACCACCAGCGTCAGCGCGATGATTAAGGCGGGGCTGATAAATTCGCCCAGGATAATTACGCCGCTGAGCAGCACCCCGAACACGGGTGTGAAGTTGGAAAAGGCGTGCAGCAGGCTGACCGGGTATTTATGGATGAGCTGGAACCAGATCAGATAGCTGATAAAGGCCACCAGGACGGATTGATAAAAGACGGAAAACGCCGTGAGCGGGGAAAATCCGGTAATATATTGATCTTCCAGCAGAAAGCTCACGATGAAGAGTAATGGGGCGGAAAACGCCAGCTGGTAAAACAGGGTTTGGGGCGCGTTGATCCGTTGGGTGAGGTATTTCTTCACGTAAACCGTGGTCGCGCCCCAGAGCGCTCCCGCCAGCAGGGCCAGGATGTCGCCGGGCAGTCTTTCCATGGACCATTCGCCCATTCCCCCCATGAACAGGGTCACCACTCCGGCGAAAGCGACGATCAGCCCGGCCGACTTCCAGACCGTAAGCCGGTCCCCTTCCAGAAAGAGGTGCGCCCCGATGGCCACGAAAAAGGGAGAGGTATAGAGGAGCACGACGGCGCGGGAAGCGGTGGTATATTTAAGCGCCGGGTACAGGCAACAGAATTCCGCGCCGAAAAATATACCGACGACGATCCCGTAATAGAGCGACTCCCGCGAGGGGAAAATCTTCACGCCCTTTATCTTCATCCAGATATACAGGCACACGGCCGCGATCGCCGAACGGAGCCCGGCCATGAAGATAGGGCTGATCTCGATCGAGCCCAGCTTCATGAAGGCCATGTTCGCTCCCCAGGTGAGCGAAAGAATACAAAGGACGATAATCGGCCGCCACTGCAAATGCCCGTGATACATGGAAATAGCCCTCGAGGTTGTGTGGGGAGTGGAAGAACAACCTATAGGATAGACCCGCGGTCATTGCAATATATTTCCAGCGACGCCGTCGATGGGGCTGGTCGGGGGCGCTTTTGGAATGATTCCGTCCGGCCCGGAAGAGGGGCGGCGCTTACGCCCCCGGTTTTCGTTCTTCCTGGGACATGCGTCCGGCCACTTTGTAGAATTGTTCCGGGGGCAAGGTGATGGTGGAGCCGTTGGGGAGCGAGGTGATGGATGAAAAGGGACTCTCGTAATCGAAGTAAGGGAGCCCCACCGGCGATTGCATCATGGTTTTCTGAATGTAGCTCTCCTTTTCCTGGATGGTCTGCCATATCTTCTTCATCTCGTCGCCGCCGCCTTCCGCGCGTCTGGATCTTTGCAGCTTGTGCGCTTCGGACTCCATGTCGTACAACTCCTGAAACTCCTTTTTGATCGAAACCGTAATGATGCGGTCCTCCTGAAGCTCTTCGTGAAGCACCTCCGAGTAATCGAGTTCCGAATTCTGAACGCCCTGCTTGATCTGGCGGATGTGATTGAGCACTTCGGAGAAATTCTGCCGGGTGTAGGTGTCTTCGGCCGCCCCATACATACTGGCCGCGATGCGTTCCAGTTCGGTCAGATAGTTATAGTGCCGCCGGATAAGCCGTACCGATTTGATGGCCATCATTTTCTGGTGTCTGGTGTTGGCCACGTCGGCCACCTTGAAGGCGAAAAAGAAGCTGGCGAACACGCTGACCAGCGCCGAGGAGCCGGTGGACAGATACTGCGCGTACAAGAGCGGCAGCATTCCCGCGGAACTCATGACGTACATCACGATAAACAGGATGGCGATAAAATAGGTGAGACCCCACACGAAGTCCCATAACATTTTAGAAACCCAGTTCGTTTCCATAGTTCTCTCCTCCTGATTTTCCGCTTTTTAGATTCATGCGCCGGCCGACAAGGGGGAATGGGTTGATCTTGAGCGTTCAACTTCAGGATACCACACCCCTTACCCCGGCGGGCGTCGATTTTGATATCGATTACAAAAACGGGATTACTCCTTCCGGTCCAGGGGGAAGAAATCTCCCGTTGATTCCTTTATGCAAAAAACATGTCATCCCCTGTCCAAATTATTTTGCGCGTTTCCGACTCTATGTTACACTATGCTTTGATTTCGATTGCGCGACCGCTTTTTCGGAGCGGCGCCCGCCTGTCCATGAAACACATACCTGTCTTCACGGGGGAGGCAATGAAGCGACAAGTCACCGATTTCGATGTTGACACCATCCAGCCAAATCGCCGTTTGCAGTGCAGTAACGAGTCCATTCAATCCATGTGCCGTTCAATACGGTCCGGCCTCGCGGTGGAGCCCATCTCCATTCGCTTTACCGGGGAGCGGTTTGTCATCACGGATGGGGAACTGCGGTGGAGAGCCTGTAAATGCCTGGGGGTGAAGCGTATCCAGGTAATAATCGATGAAGACTGACGTGTACCCCGTGACTCCCGGTTCGACCGAGGCCCTATGCGCATTGTCTGCTGTTTGAAGCAAGTTCCCGACACCGCTGACGTTAAAATCGACCCCGACACCAACACGCTGGTGCGATCAGGCGTGGAATCGATCGCCAATCCTTACGACGTGGTGGCCGTGGAAGCGGCTGTCCGGCTGAAGGAGCGCCACGGCGGCCGGGTCACCGCCATCACCATGGGTCCGCCCCAATCGGACAGCGTGTTGAGAACGGCCCTTTCCCTGGGCGCCGATGACGCCGTGCTGCTTTCCGACCGCGCTTTCGCCGGCGCGGATACCCTGGCCACCACCTACACCCTTTTCCGGGCTATCGAAACCTTGGCCGAGGATGATCCCATCGACCTGATCCTCTGCGGCAAACAGGCGATCGACGGCGACACCGCGCAGACTGGTCCCGGCCTGGCCACCCGGCTGGGCTGGACGCAGTTTACCTACGTGGTGGAAATCGAACACGTCGATCCGGAAAACCGGGTCCTGCGGGCGCGCAGAAAGGTCGAAGGCGGGCTGGAAGTAATACGCGGCTCCCTGCCCGCGCTGCTCACGGTGGAACTGGAACTGGCCGAACCGCGAAGGGAGCCGTTGCCTTCGCTGATACGATCCATCCGCGCCGAAATCCCGGTGTGGGACGCCGCCCGTATCGGAGCGGACATCCAAAAGGTGGGGCTGAAGGGTTCGCCCACCTGGGTCAAGAGAATCTTCTCGCCGCCTCCCAAAAAGGGAGGCCCACGATTTGAAACACGCCCCGACGCCGGGGAAGCCGTCAGGCAGGCGGTGGACGCCCTGATGGGCGACGCCGTGTTCGCCGAGCAATACCGCAACCGTTGGGAAAGCTAACCTCTCGTGTCCAAAAATACCAAAGGCATAGAAGTAGCGGAAATCATGCCGGATCGATGCATCGGCTGCCAGATCTGCATTGGCGAATGCCCGGTGGGCGCCATCGAGCTGTCGCCGGAAGGCGTGGCGGTCATCAATCCGGAAGTGTGCATAGGGTGTGGGAAATGCAACGAGGTATGCCCGGTCGGCGCGGTCAAGTTCGAGCGGAAAAAACGGCCAAGGAAGGCCGTCCCCCCCAAGGGGCCGCCATCGGCGGAATCGGAATACCAGGGCGTTGCCGTGTTCATAGAAATCATGAACGAGCAGGGCGCCTCGGTTTCCTGGGAGCTGATTGGTAAGGCGCGCCAATTGGCGGAAACCTTGAAAACCAAGGTCATGGGTTTTCTGCCCGGCAGCGCGGTGGATGAAATCGCCAAGGAAGCCATAGCCTACGGATGCGACGAAGTCCACATCATCGACGACCCGCTGCTCGCTACCTATCTCTGCCGGACTTACGGAAGCGCGGTGACCGGGCTGTGCGAAAAGCTCAAACCCTCCATCTTGCTGATCGGCGCCACCCCGTTGGGGCGCGATCTGTCGCCGGTCGTGTCCACCAAGCTTTCCACCGGCCTCACCGCGGACTGCACGGGACTGGCCATCGACGACGAAACCAGCGTTCTGCTCATGACCCGCCCCACCTTTGGCGGCAACATCATGGCCACTATTTTCTGCGAACACGGACGGCCGCAAATGAGCACCGTGCGGCCCAAGGTGTTCAAGGCGACGTCCAGGGACATGGCGCGGCAGGGGAAGGTGGAGCGTCACGAATGGAGCGCCCCTCATGACCATCTGCCGGAAGTGGTGGACTTCATTCCCGAAGCCGGGGAGCTGGATTCGCTGGATATCGCCAACGCGCCCGCGCTGGTGGTGGCCGGAAAGGGCGCCTGCGACCCGGCGGCGCTTCCGCTGCTCGAAGATCTGGCCCAGGCCGTCCACGGAGTGATCGCCTGTTCCCGGCCGGTGGTGGAGTCGGGCTTGATGCCCTATGAACGCCAAGTGGGACAGACGGGCAAAACGGTCGCTCCCAAGCTTTATATCGCCGTGGGCGTTTCCGGGGCGGTCCAGCATCTGGTCGGCATGCAGGGTTCGGAAAAGATCGTCGCCATCAATTCGGATCCTCACGCGCCTATTTTCAGCGTGGCCGACATCGGCATCGTGGGTGATTACCTGGAGGTTCTTCCGTTGCTGACCGAAGAATTCCGAAAACGTTCCGAGCGCTCCTGAACGCGCCTTAAAAGAGCCTGGCATGGATGAGACCTTTGACGTAATCATAGTGGGAGCGGGACCGGCGGGGACTTCCGCCGCGTGTGTATTGGCCGGACAAGGGGTCAAGGTCATCGTGCTGGAACGCGGGGAATATCCGGGCAGCAAGAATATCTCCGGCGGCGTGCTCTACGGGCGCGACCTGGCGAACATCCTGCCGGACTTCGCCGAACTCAAGCCTCCCATCGAACGGAATATTGTCGAATCCCGCGTCTGGTATTTGTCCAAGGAGGGAGGCTACAGCCTGGGCTACCGGGACGCCGTTTTCGAGGACGAACGCAGGTACAACGCGTTTACCGTGGGGAGAGCCAAATTCGACCGGTGGTTCGCTCAACAGGCGGTCAAAAAAGGCGCTTTACTGGTGAGTTCCACGGTGGTCACCGACCTTTTAAGAGATTCAGGGGGGCGCGTGGTAGGCGTGGATACGGACCGCCCGGATGGAAAGATTCGCGGGAAGGTGGTCCTGTTGGCCGACGGCGTCAACTCGCCACTGGCCAAAACCACCGGCTTCCGGCCCGAACCCCGGGCGCGGGACGTCGCGCTGGCGGTGAAGGAGGTCATGGAGCTGTCCGAGGAGGTCATCAACGAACGGTTTAACGTGCGTTCCGGCGACGGGGTGACCACGGAAATCATGGGCGCTGTCACCGGCGGCCTGGACGGAGTCGCCGTCATATACACCAACAAGTCCACCCTGTCGCTCTGCGTCGGGGCCAACCTCGAACAACTGTCCAAAACCAGGACGAGGCCGCTCGACCTGCTGGAATCGTTCAAGGAACACCCCATGGTGGCGCCGCTGATCGCCGGCGGCAAACCGGTGGAGTACCTGGCGCACTGGCTGCCCGAAGGCGGCTATGACAAGGTTCCCCCGCTCTATGGCGACGGCTACCTCATCGCCGGCGATTCCGCCATGCTGTTCAATACCCTGCACCGGGAAGGGTCGAACATGGCCATGGCCTCGGGAAAGCGCGCCGCGGAGACCATCCTGGAGGCGCTGGGGAAAAACGACTTCACCTCGCGCGCCTTGCGATCCTACGCGGACAGGCTCCGGTCGACGTTCGTCATGAAAGACATGAAAAAATACCGGCGCTTCAATCCTTTTCTCTATGAGCACACGGAACTGTTCACGACGCTGCCCTCGGCCCTGGGAAACGCCGCCCGGGAGATGCTCACGGTAAACGGCGTTCCCAAAAAACGGAAACAGAAAATGATCTGGAAAAACCTGAGAAAGCGAATCACCCCGCTGGGAATACTCAAGCTTCTGTGGGATGGATGGAGGGCGGTGCGGTGAGCGCCAAGATCGAGGACAAACTCTTTTTAGACAGATACCGGGTAGACGAAGAGCCCCACCTCAGGATCGTGGACGGCGCCGTGTGTGTGGACAAATGCGGGACGCAGCCGTGTCTCTATATCTGTCCGGCCAACGTGTACAAACTGGAAAAAGGGCGCATAAGCGTCGCCTATGAAGGTTGCCTGGAATGCGGGTCCTGCCGGATCGGATGCCCGCAGCTCAATATCGAATGGCGGTTTCCTCGAGGCGGGTACGGCGTGAGCCATAAATTCGGCTAGTCGCCGAATCGCCAGGGAATGGCGCCGTCACTTCCTCCCGTATTTTCTCGAAAGCCGTCTTGGCCATCCGCGCGGCAATACATCATATCCCAGTAAAGTTGTCTTCAAATCGCCCGATAGTATCATGTAGTACAGGATTATGGAATTCACTGGAGAGATACATCGATAGTGATACCTATTTCAGGTTTCGCTCTGATTTTAGCATGTAGTTCTTGCTTTATTTTATTGCGCCAGTCGCCGATTCCGGGGGGAGGCTTTGCTGAAATTCGAAATCCATTCAGGCCGCGCAGGCGATCGCGGAGGCGAGGCGTTACGTTCAAATTCGGCGCGCGGATTCACGCTTATCGAACTCGCCATCGCGGTCGCCATTATCGGTACCTTGGCCGGAATCGCCTTGCCGCTCTATCTGGAATATCTCGAACAGGCGAAAATCGCGAAAGCCTGTATGGACATCAGAGTGATAGAGAAAGAAATCCAAGTCTATAGATTACAAACCGGCCATTTCCCGGATTCGCTCGCCGCCATTGGAAGATCTAATTTCACGGACTCTTGGGGAGCCCCGTATAAGTATTTGAAGATAAGCGACAATGAAAAGGCGGTGGGAAAAGCGCGCAAGGACCGGTTTATGGTTCCCATCAACACTGATTTCGATTTGTACAGTTCGGGAAAGGATGGCGGCGGCAGCACGCCGCTGACGGCCAAAGGCAGCCATGACGATGTCATTCGAGCGTTTAACGGCGCCTATGTAGGTCTTGCTTCGAAGCTGTAAAAGAGGCTCCTTCTATGAACGTTGAAATAGGCTTCTTAAAAAGCAAAGTCGGAAAGAGAATTTTCGCGCTTTTCATCCTGTGCGCCCTTATTCCTATCTCGGCGTTGGCCTCTTATTCCTATATCAACGTCCGCAATCAACTCTGGCGTCAATCCGCCGACCGTATGTATCGGACCAGTAAAAGCGCCGGGATGGCCTTGTATGAGAGACTCCTGTTTCTTGAAGGCAAACTGGATGATTTCGTCTCCGATCCGAATAATCTGACTGAACTGGCCTCCGTGGGCGCGCCAGGTTCCTTGCAGAGATATTTCAAGGGCGTAGGCTTTTTCGGAGGCAATGGAACAAAAATGACCGTAATCGGAAACATCGATGAAGCGGTAGAGGCCTCCTTGCCGGAATCTTCCCACATCGCACAAGGCAAAACCCTTCTTATGACCCGTCGTGTCTCTCCTTCCGAAACCAGGATCATAATGATACGGAAAGCGCGGAGCGATGTTTCTGCATCGTCTTTGATAATGGCCGAATTGAATCCCGACTTTTTGTTCGAAACGGTTTCTTCGGATAAGCTTCCCTCGTCGACGGTGGCTTTGATCCTCGACGCTTCGAACAACATTCTTTTCAGCGCCATCAAAAGAGCGGAACCGCTTCCACGGGTTATGACCCGCGCCTTGAGCGCCGCAACGTCCGGCCAGTTCGATTGGGAACATGAAGGAACCGAGTATTACGCCGGGTTCTGGTCCATTTTTCTCGAACCGGCTTTCGCCACGCCTATGTGGAAGATTCTTCTCAGCGAAGAAGCGTCCCACACGCTGGAGCCGATCGCGTCCTTTAAAAATATTTTTCCGCTCGTGGTGTTTCTTTCATTCCTCATAATCATGCTGCTCAGTTACGCGCAGATAAAAAGGAATTTGGCGCCATCAGACAGTTACAGAGGCTGACCAAGGAAGTCTCGCAGAAGAAATTTGAAAGCCGCGCCCGGATAACCAGCAAAGACGAGTTTGAAGAACTGGGAGAAGCGTTTAACACCATGGCGGAGAAACTGGGCCGGCAATTCAGAGCGCTCGATTCGATCTCCGAAATCCATCAGGCCCTGTTGTCCGCGTCCAATGAGAATGAAATCATAGACATCGCGATCGGCAAGATAAACAGCGTTATACCAGCGGATAGCGTGAGTTTCGCCCGGCTCGATCCTTTGGATTCCGCCAAGGCCACGATCCATGAACGGAAAAGCGACACGCGGGACGGGAACCATGTGTTTGAATGCGCCATGTCCTCTACCGAACTCAAAAGACTGAAATTGAGCCCATCACTCATCAGGCTGACCGACAAAGATGACGCCATGCCGTTTCTTACGTTCCAGCGGGAACAGGGGTATGGCCATTCGTTACTGTTTCCGGTGGCAATCAAGACCAGGATATCCGGTGTTCTGTCCTTGGGGTAAAGAATTCCCCCCAGTTGGAAATAGAAAACCTCCTTCAGATAAGGCAGGTTGTCGATCAGGTGGGAGTCGCCCTGGCGAACGCGCGGCTCATCGAACAGCTCGACGAGCTTAATTGGGGCACGATAACCGCTCTTGCCCGAGCCGTAGACGCCAAATCATCCTGGACCGCTGGACATACGGAGCGCGTTACCGCGTTGGCCGTGGAATTGGGCAGACGGCTGGGGCTGCAAGGCGACCGTCTCGAAAACCTGAGGCGCGGCGCCCTTCTCCATGATATCGGCAAGATCGGAGTGCCAGTTTCAATCCTGGACAAACCCTGCGCCCTTACCAATGAGGAATACCATGTGGTAAAAACGCATTCCGCTATCGGCGCCCGCATCCTGGAGCCGATTTCCGCCTACTCCATCATTACGCCCATCGTCCTGCAGCACCATGAACGCTATGACGGCAAGGGGTATCCTGGAGGACTACAAGGTGAGGACATTACCCTGGAAGCGCGAATCCTGGCCGTGGCCGACGTATTTGACGCAATTATTTCGGATAGGCCCTACCGGCCGGGCATGGAATGGAAAAAGGGCGTGGATATAATACGGCAGGAATCAGGCCGTCAATTCGATCCCAGGGTAGTCGAGATATTCCTCGAAATGATCGAAAGCGAAAGCGGTTTCGCCCCTGAAACGATCCAACAGGCGGCGGGGGCGTAGAGTTATGAAGACTAGGATCGTGGCGGTGTTGGTTGGTTTTCTCCTCCTGTTTATCGGCTGTAGCGGAGATACGGGCAGTCAGGTTCCCGATGAGCTGATCGGATCGTGGAGGACCAATGAAGAAAAATACAGCGACAGTTATTTTGAAATTCAGAAAGATACGCTGAAATTCGGATCGGGAGAGGATTTCGTCTCCCCGCATTCGATAACCAAGATCGTGCTGCAAAACCGGGGGCCCAATCTGAACTGCGTTATTTTCTATAACTCGGAAGGAAACGCTTACGAATGGAGCCTGGTGTACAACAGTATTGACGATACCATCCATTTTAATAATCAACCCGACATAAAATGGAAACGGGAATAGAACCTGTCCCGTAAGAAGAGAATACATGGCCAGAATAAAAAGAAGAATTTACATCGTCGATAGCAAGCTGCAATATAAGCTGGTCGCTGTTATCGTGTTCTACTTTCTCGTCATACTGGCGGTTGTCGCGATATCGCTGTTTCTTCCCTTGTTTCAGGGCTTGCATGATACGAATTTAGATATGACGGGAAAAGGATTGATCGCCGAAAAGATCCTTTTTATCCACATTAGGTTCTGGCCCGCGTTCATTTTCATTTCAGCCATTCTAACGCTTCATTCCATTGTCGTCTTTCATCGCATCGTCGGTCCGCTCTACCGATTCCGCATGTTCTACAAAACGATTTCAGCAGGCGACCTTTCGGGAGAAGTTAAAATAAGAAAGAATGATTACCTGCACAGGGATGAACGATTGCTGAATGATATGCTTGCGGGTTTACGAGCCAGGATTGACGCCATCCGGAAGGAACACGACCTTCTTCACCATGATTTACAAAGGCTGGGATCCATGGATGTATCGGACGCGAATCCGGGAATTTTCTCCCGGATCGATACGGCCTTGAAAAGAAGCGATTCTCTGAAAAAAGCGCTGCAGGGATTCATCTGCAATCCCGAACAGCGGAGTTAAGGCGGTTAAAGGCTTTCCAGCGTCCTACCAGCTCCGAAGATACTATCCCGGACTATCACTGTTTCATGTACGCGTTCACCTTGAGAAATTCGTCCACTTTTTCCCGAGCGAATACCGCGCACGCCTCGTTCAAGCGGGCCTGCGCCTGTTCGTCGCCGTCCTTGGCCAGGTTTTCCCAGAACGGGTCGATCACATCCCGATTGAATTGCCGCTTGGACTCGTCACTGTGAATAAACCGGTAAAAGTCATCCTGGTTCACCTTCAATTCAGAGCCGACAATCACGGAAAGCGCCTTGGTGAAATCGTCGAACACCGATGAGAACAGGTCCCCGTCGGCGGCGGGCGCGGCGTTGACCAGAAAGACTCCGGCCATGAGCAGGAAAAACAGCGCAAGCGCGCGTCTTTTGGGTTCATTGGTCAGCCGGAACATGGCGGGGAACTTCCTTTCATCATCCGAAAAAACAGGGACCCCATTCCCAAGGCCCTTTTCGAATATATCGTTATTGTACCATTTTTTCTTTATGGCGTATGAAGGAACCTCCGGCGGCTTGCATGCCCTAGCGCGAACTCCTCCGCAGTTTCAGAATAACCGTGAACACGATGGCGTTACAGAGCACGCCCACGATGAGCCCGTCTATTCCGAAGGGCGAATTCAATCCCGTCTTCCAGATCCAGGTTCCCAGCAATCCGGAGAGAGCGGCGGTGACAAAGACGGAAGGCGCGGCTTTCAAGCCGAACAGCGCGGCCAGCAAGGGCGCGAGAATGATCGGCAGTACCAGAAATGATAGGCGTAAATCAGGATATCCAGTACACTCGCGATTTTGATGGCCACAATGACCGCCAAAATTCCGACCAGCGCGTTCGCGACTCGCACCAGCCACAGTTGGGCGCGTTCGCTTAAGGGGTTTCTGCGCAGGGGCCGTATCACATCGTTGCTGAAGGCCACGGCGGCGGAGTTCAGAAAGGAATCGGCCGAGGACATGACCACCGAGATGATCGCCGCCACCACGAGACCCGCAATCCCGCCGGAAGCGCCTGCTTGATGACGTAGGGTAACGCGAGATTGGGATCGAGCGAAGGTTGAAGGGCGTAGGCCACCAGACCGATGAGACCCGTCACGGCGAAAAAGGGTATGGAAAACAGGCCGCTCCAGTAGGTTCCCTTGGCCGTGATCTTGGCGTTTCGGCCGATCAGGAGGCGTTGCACATAGGGGGGGACGAGCGTCTCGCCCAGCAGGAACGTCAAAAAAAGCGATATGAAGGCCGGGACGCTCAGATTACCCCATAATGCGGAAATGGTCCGCCGGAACCGCCGAAGCTATGGCGCTCCAACCGCCCAGCGCGTAAATTCCGGCTACCAGCGCCACGGGCACGCCGATGGACAGAACCGCGAACTGCATGACGTCGGTCAGCACCACCGCCGCCATGCCGCCCACCGTCGAATAGGAAATAACGATGCCGAAGCCGATGATCACGCCCCAGAAAAATTTGATGCCCATGAAAACGTTGAAAATATAGCCCATGGCGCCGACCTGGGCGCCCAGTATCCCCGCGCAGAGCATCATGCCGAAGATACCCGCGACCACCTTGCCGGTTTTCCCGTAAGCCTCGTACATGATGTCGCCCACGGAGATGGCGCTCGAAAATCGGTCCATGCGCGGCGCTATGAATTTGGACACCAGCAGCTCTTTCAGGCTGAATCCCCACAGGGCGAAAATGTTCACGATCCCCAAGGTGAACACCTTTTCGGCGTTGCCCATGGTGAAACCGCCGCCGATAAAGGACGCCGAAAGCGTGGCGAACACGATCAGTGCAGGATAATTCCGTCCGGCCACGGAGAACCGTTCCAGACTTTTTACTCCCCTGCCGGCTGAAATACCGACGATCAAAACCGCCAGCAGGTACACATAAATGATAATGGAGTCAACTGCGTTCAAAACAATCCTCGTTTCCGCAAGGGTGGAAAATCAGGTTATCGCTCAAGTGGGAACGCTATGCAAGCGCCATGCGAGCGTCCGTCGACCGCTTTTGCTTCAGCGTGATTTTTCCACGCAACGCGGTCATTCAAGGCGCTGGACCATCAGCAATATATCTGATAACAGCCATGTTTAACATGCGTGTGAGCGTTCATGTTGAAAAAAAGGCGGAGGCCATGCAGTGAATTTTCACCCAGCGAAAAAAATATCGGCGCTTCTTTTCATAACGATTTTCCTTGCGGGGGTCACGATCGCCTTGGGCGCGAACCAGGCGTTCGCCCAGGCGGAAGATTCCGGAGTTTCCAATCAGGAAGGACTGCTGCATTCTGTGGAAGAAGCGCACAAATCGCTTCTGTCGGATATCGAGTCCCTGAAAAAGCGTCAGGAAGAAGCGCAGGCTCTGGAGAAAAGGACCAACCTCGAAATTGAAAATTTCAAACTGAAGCGCGCTTCCTACTCCAGTCCGCTGCTGCTGACCGAGCCGGATTCCGAGGAACTGAGAAAGGCCAAGGCCGGGGTCTTTAACGATATCAAAGAAATCGAGCAGCAGCTCGAATACCTGAACAAGCTTCTCGAACAGGCGAACGGCGCCGGATCCAAATCCCTGGAACGGTCCGCGCTCTACACCGAGCAGATCGCCCGCCTGAAAGACGAAAAGGAAAAACGGCCCGAGGCGGCGTCCCTGCTGGAGAAACTTCGCCAAATGGTGAAGGCGTTGTCTACCGAACGCGATCTGCTCAACAGTCTCCAGAAAATCTACACCGCCCAGATCAAGCAGTTCGACGACCTGCGCGATTCCTATCAGGGTCTGTACGAGAAGCTGGGGATCGCCCTGGAAACGCAGCGAAAATCGGAACTCACCCGCAAGAGTTCCAGCGCCCTCATCGATTTCAGTTGGCGGCGGGTGAGCCTTGAACTGGGACGCGCGGCGGGAAAGGTGGGTTCCGTGCTTTCCGTGCAATTCTGGAAGGAAGAGGGACGGAGCGTATCGCAGTTCAATCTCTACCTGTTGGGCTCTTTCCTGGTCCTGCTGGCGCTCGCCCAACTGCTGTTCAGCCGGCTTTGTCGCTACTGCGCCACGCTCCGGCAGAAGCCGTCATTACAGCCGTACCCGTCGCTGCTTCTGGCCATCGAACTCTTCCGCCGTTCCGTCCGCCTTTTCGGTACGGCGGTCTTCCTCCATGTGTATGGCGAGGTCCGGCAGCTCTATTCCCTGCTGCCGGTCTATCCTTTCGTGCTGGATGTCCTGTTGGTGTGGCTGGCCACGACCTGGGTCCTCGATTTCCTGAAAATATTCTACGAATCCAAGGGACTCGATCTTAAAGGCGTCCTGTTCCGCAAGCTCAGGTCGGCCGTTTATCTGATCAGGATTTTTGTCATCACCTATGCGGCCGTGGATTGGGCCCTGGACAACGGAAGCTGGTTTCTCTCCTTGTGGAGAATTCTGTTCAGCGCGTTACTGTTTCTGTACGCCTTCAAGATCGCCAAGATCATCCGCGCGTGCGAAGTTCCCGAAACTCCCGGCGGCTGGTTCAGCGCGGTGGTTTGCCGAAAAATCCTCATCGGCGTCATGTACCTCATCGCCATGGGCGGCCTCTTTATCGAACTGGCCGGCTACGGCAACTTCTCGCTGTTCTGGCTGGCCTCCTGGGGACGCGTCCTGGTGCTGTTCCTGTGGGGCGGCTTGCTTTTCTTTATTTTGCAGGAACTGGATCGCGGACAAGTATCAATGGAAGAGCCGGGCGATCAACCGAAAACGTCCAATCCGCTGCGCTGGCTGCTCATCAGGGTCGGGCAACTGTCCTGGGTGCTCGCCATGAGCGTGGGACTGCTCGTGGCGTGGGGCGCGGGCGGCTCGCTCATTATTCACTTCTTTAACTTCCTCAATCGGCCGTTCCAGGTGGGCAGCCTGCAACTGAGCTTGCAGAGCGTGGGCTACGCGCTGCTGGTCCTGCTCATTACGCACGCCGTGGCCAGCCTCTGGCGGCCGTTCTTCCATGACCGGGTTCTGGACCGGAGCGGCATGGAAAAGGGCGTGCAGGCGTCCATAACCACCATCAGTATCTACATTATCTGGTTTTTAGGCATTCTGATCTGTCTGAACACCATCGGCGTCAGCACCACTTCACTGGCCGTGCTCTTCGGCGCCTTGGGCATCGGGTTGGGCTTCGGACTGCAGAACATCTTCAGCAACTTCGTCAGCGGACTGATCCTGCTGTTCGAACGGCCGGTTCAGGTGGGCGACGCGGTGCAGATCGACGGGACCTGGGGTCACATCCAGAACATCAACGTGCGCGCCACGGTGGTGCAGACCTATGACAATGCCTCGCTGATCATCCCCAACTCGGATTTTATCAGCAAGCAGGTCACCAACTGGAGCTTCAAGGACCCCCGGGTGCGCATCAGCGTGGAAGTGGGCGTGGCGTACGGCTCCGACGTGCGGTTGGTGAACCAGACGCTGCTGGAAGTGGCGCGAAATCATCCCCGGGTCATGGAGACTCCCAAACCGGATGTGCTGTTTACCGATTTCGGCGACAGCGCGCTTATGTTCAGGCTACGGGCCTGGACTCACCTCAACTACATGCTGTCCGCGGCTACCGAGATCAGGTTCGAAGTGGACCGGTTATTCCGGGAACGCGACATCGAAATCCCATTCCCGCAGCGCGACATTCACGTGCGTTCCATGGTGGAAAGGCCGGAAAGCGCAAAGGAAAGCGACGAGGAGGAGTAAGCGGGGCCGGTCAATGTCCTCCCCGACCCGAACCCTTGCCATGCGCGCCCGCGCCCTGTCCGGCGGCTCCGCCTTTTCCACGCCTGGCGCCTTCTCCCGCTCGGGAGGGGTGGCCTCCGCCTTTCTGTCCCTGGAGATCAATGGCGATATCCGAAAGCGGTTTCCCACGTCGGAAATCGGTTTCCATGGTCTGAGCGATCTCATCACGCGAGCGTCCCGATTTTTCGGCTTTGGCGGCGACTTGAGGAATAATGGTGTGGTCGTCGCTCAGGTAACCGGCCGCTATGCCTGATTTGACGATTCTTCTTCCCTGCGTTTCGTTAAAGCCCATGGACAGGAGATCCGCCAAAGCGTAAGAGGAATGGTACACCACAGCCGGGTTTTTGACCCCGGCGTACACTTCGCGCATGGTTTCCGTCGATACGCCGCGTTCCATGGACAAGGCCACCGATTCCAGCGCCCGTTCCTTTTGACTCGGAGCCCCTTCCAAGCCGGAGGTGATTTCCTTTGCCGCGGTATAGGTGCCTAATTTGGTGTCCAAAACCTTTTCGATAGTGGAAGGCGGAACGTTCTTGGCAAGCCCCTCCATGATTTTTTCCGTGAACGCTTTGGTAGGTAATCCCTGTTCCGCCGCCTGGTTCAGTTTTTCAACAAACCCCATGAATCCGTCCGCGTCCACCGATGAAGAAACAGACCGATCCAGCGTCATGGATACATCGGCGGCCGGAGTTTGATCCTTCTGCGCTTTCTCGAGCGTAACCCGGATATCGTTGGCGCGGTCCGGATACGCTTGCGCCGCCTGGTCACGCAGATCCGTCCAGTCGTCCGCGGCCAATGAAACGCCGGCTCCCAGCGTCAGGAGCCACAGCAGTAACGCGATACAAAGGAATGTTCTGTCAGATCGCCGCATCATTATCAGATCCCAGTTTCAAGATCGCATTTCTTTTTCCAAATCCGTCATCCTTGTGGTAGGGCGCCAGTTGATCGGACACCCATTGGCCATCGACCAAAAACATATATTCGTACACTCCCGGCGTGAGGTGGATAGCGCGAACCCATGACCCGGCGCCGGTAACATCGGTCATCGGCAATTCCTGTTTTTCCCAATTATTGAACGAACCGGACACGAAAACCTGCTTGGCCCGCGGGTTATGATACACAAACTGGATAACGTACTCTTTCCCGCTATCCTGAACCGCGCTCGTTAGATTCACGTCATGGCGGGTGACGCCGGAACTCAGGACGATCAAAAGAATCGCGACGGCCACGGCGCCTGAAAGCGCGCCCATCAGGTTTATTTTGATTGTGCGCGGGCGCATGAGCGCGCGCCACACACGGATAGGCAAGGGCTGTCTGACCGGCTCGAGACGGTCCATCACCGAGGCGGTGAAGTCAGGGGGGACTTGGTCCAGGGGAGCGCTCTTCATCAGCTCTACGATGTGGCTCAAATCCTGATACTGTTTTCCGGCTTCAGGATCGCGAGCGAGAGCCTCCTCAAAGCGCCGCTGTTCGGATTCCTCGAGATTCCCTTCAACCGCGTCTAAAAGCCGCTCTTTTAAATCGTCAGATCCCATCCGAATCTTCCTTTTGCAGCATGGCGGATCGCAGCTTTTCCAATCCTCGCGTCACTCTCATTTTGGCCGCGCTCAAACCAATATTCAACATCTTCGCGATCGTGTCGTACGGCAGGTCCTGCATGTATCGCAGAACAACGGCTTCTCTTAAATCCACGGGAAGCGTTTTCAGCGCCTGTTCCAGGCCGTCGAAATCCTGCCGCTGGATGGCCAGAGTCTCGGGAGAAGCGTATTGCCGGGAGCTATTCAGATCGTTTCCCGCCACCTCCACGTTATCACTCAGCGGGCTCTCCCGTTTTTTCTCCAGATGATTTCGCGTCAGGTTCAGGCATATCGTATAGAGCCAGGTGAAAAAGTTTTTTTCAGGATTATAGCGGCTCAAACCCGCATAAGCCTTCACAAAGGTTTCCTGCGCCAAATCGACGGCCACATCCCTGCTGGCGGTCATCCGGAACGCGAGGTTATAGAGAGGTCCCTTATACCGGTTCACGATATGAGCGAACGCTTCCTTGTCCCCATTCAGAACGTCCTGGACTATCAGGACGTCAGCGGGATTGCTCATCCGTTACCCGTTTAAGACTGTTAATACCCATGCCAACCAGTTTCGCCGCGCCACCTTTGCGGTGTGTTTATATTACTTCACCCGTATATACAGACCAGACGCAGGAAAGACACCTTTAATCGACTGAAAGTATGGAATTGATGGTGCCGAAACCGTCCTGTACCGTTTGTTGGACGTTGGGGTCTGGAATCCAACGCTTGCCGTCGATCGCCAGCATGTATTGGTATACCCCGGGAGGCAGTGAAAGCGTGATAGTCCACAAGCCCTTGCCGGATTTTTGCAATTCAGACGCTCCCGGACGCCAGTTGTTGAATGACCCCACCACATGGACGCTGACGGCTTCGTCGTCCTGATATCGCAGGGTTACTTTCCGGAAATCTTCGGCGGAAAGCCCGTGAGGCCGCGGGAGTAACAAGGCCGGGACCAGCGCCGCGAGTACGACCAGATGAAGAAGCCGGTATTTCATCGAACCGGCCAGTCCCAGTTCAGCAGAACCCCTCCGTAAACCAGGTTCCGCGTGAACGATTCATAGCTCAGGTTCGAATCGTTCCAAACGCCTTCGTACGAGAAAACCAGATCCAGGTATGGAGTCGCCGAGTACAGCGCATTCAGCCAATAGCGATGCCGGTAATCGTCTCTCAATTTTCCGCGTAACTGTTTTCCCGCCCGCCAGTTAAAATAGTTCCGTTTTCCGAATTCATATCCGACCGTGAGGTTGAGGTCGCCGGTTATCGCAAAACGAAATCTGGCCAGAACGCTGTTTACCGAGTATTCGTCTATTTCGTTGTTGGATTCATTATAGGTGTACCAGTAGGCGAAATCGAGGTTTCCACTCAAGAACAGCAAGTAGGTCAATCCGGCTTCGATGGAATATCGGTTGTCCACTTGCGGTTCGTCCAGGCGGATATACGCCCGTCCCGTATCGAAGTTGAGGTTATCGTACTTCCAGCGCGTATAGAGCGCGACGGTTCTCAGGCTCAACTTCTCGGAAACATGGTAGGAAATTCCCGGAGACACGGTGAAACCCCAGCCGTTATCGTCGGGGTCTTCCTGATTTTCCAGAACCTCAACGCTGGTTTCGGCGTTGAAGAAAAGTCGCGGTCGTAACCGGCGCGTGAGCCGTCCCCATCCTTCATGCAGGATCATGTTTTCCAGGGCGTTGGAAAAATATTGCGTGTAGGTGAACTGATAACCGGCGCTGGCGGTAAACCCCTCCGAGGGAGTCCCATATATGGAAATTTCAGGGATGGCGCTGATGAAAGCCGACTCCGTTTTCTTCGAACTTTCTTTCTCGTTGATATTGTCGTCATAACCGGCGGTTATTTCCACATTGGAAACAATGTCAAAACCCAGGCCCACGCAAGGCGTGAGGGTTAAAAAAACAACAATTGCAACGATAGTGTTAATCAATTTCTAAAATCGCCTCGATAATCATACAACCGATGGCGTAACTATACAGCACTGTCCCAAAATGATAAACGAAAAATGCTTCTTATTTGTTTATTTATCTGCCTAATAACGATCATAAAAAGACAATAATACAAATACCGCAAAGGACGACTCATTGAGTCGGTCCCTTGCGGTTTTGCGCTTTAAAGAGGTTTGGCTAACCCGAGTTCGTTATGAACGTCTTCCCTGGCGCCACAAAGGTTTGTGATCTTCCTGGTTTCTGAGGTCTACCGTTACCCCGTCAATGGTGACCGACGTGGCGATGTAGCGTTCGACGCCATCGACAATCACCGTATAACCCGCGACGGTAATCGTGTCGCCTTCGACAGGCTTATCCACGCCAATGGCTTCCCAATACCACAAAGGCGCGGAAGCCACTCCATAAATAACCGTGCCGTCATCCAGCATGATACCGCTGCCGGGCTCGCCACAGCTCATGATTTCGCCCGTAATCTCAAAAGTACCGTCTTCCACGACCACGTGTATGGGGCCGTCGCCATCGCCCAAGCCGTTTCCGTTTACGCCAGAATTGTTTGAGCCGGACTGCGTCCCGGAGTATAGGGGACCCGTGCAATCGCCTAGGCCCGAGCCGTTTCCGTTCACGCCTGAATTATTTGAACCGGACTGAGTCCCGGTGTTTAGGGGACCCGTGCAGTCACCGACGCCCGAGCCGTTACCCGCGTAAACGCCGCACGCGAGCGTCAGAGTTAAAACCAATGCTGCAAATACCGTTGAAAATTTCTTCCTCATTCTAGTGTCTCCTCTCAATGAATTTACCCCATATACCGGCGAGGATCTGCAAAGTCACAAATGATGGCAAAAAAATGTGAGACTTGGCGGTGAAGATTTCCGAGAGGATGAGAGGGACAAAAGGTTCGACCCAACAGCGCCGAAAGAAGGGCAGGGGAGAAAACATGCGACGCATTATGGCTACATATCATTTTTCGCGCAGCGAGAAATGGCGCCCAGGGGGTGTGGGGGAAGAGATTCCCCCACAATGTTTTCCTTTATTCCTGAAGCGTGATCGTGCTCTTTTCTTCCAGGGTTTTGGCGTCCAGAAGATAAAGCTGGTCCAGCAGGGCGGTTTGAAAGCTGCCCGGCCCCACGGCTTCCTTGGCCGCGCGTTCCCCGGCCACTCCGGCAAGAGCCAGAGCCGACGTGGCGGCCATGGCGGGGTCGGCTTCCACGGCCAGAAAAGCGCCGATCAGAGCCGTGACCGCGCAGCCCATGCCGGTGACATACCCCATGAGCGGATGGCCGTTGGCTACCCGGAAGGTCTGTTGGCCGTCGGTTATCAGATCCACTTTTCCGGTTATGGCGATGGTGGTCTTCAACTCCTTGGCCAGAACTATGGCCGCGTTTACGGCCTCGTCGACCCCGTGGGTGGAATCGACGCCTCGGGCCCCGGACCCTTCGCCCGCCAATGAAAGCACTTCGGACGCGTTGCCGCGAACCACGCTGACTTTCACTTCATCCAGAATGCGTTTGGCCGAATCGGTGCGCAGCCGGGTGGCGCCCGAACCCACCGGGTCCAAAACCACCGGCTTGTTCAGTTCATTGGCCTTTTTTCCGGCCTTGATCATGGAATCGATCCAGGCCGGAGTCAGCGTGCCGATATTGAGCACCAGCGCGCCGGCCAGCGAGACCATGTCTTCCACTTCCTCGGCGGCGTGAGCCATCACCGGGGAGGCTCCGCAGGCCAGCAGGATATTGGCGGTCCAGTTCATGACCACGTAGTTGGTAATATTGTGCACCAGCGGTTTTTTCCGCCGTATGGCGTCCAGATCGTCGCCGGTTTTCTTGGGAAAAAGATGAATGGACATGAGTAACCTCCCGAATGTCAGGTAATACGAAAATGGTCCCATCCCGCCGGGGTAAGCGGCCGGGCTTCTCCGTCGGGCATGATCAGCCGCATGCCGTGGTCCGGTTCGACGATACGGCCCACTTCGACGGCCCGCGTTTCGCCGGGGGCGGCCACGGCATCCATGACCGCGTGGATGTTATCGGGCTTGCAGGTGACGATCAGTTCGTAATCGTCGCTGTCGCCCAGAAACAGGTCATAGGGATCGACGCCCAGCAACTCCGCGCCTCTCAGCAGATCGTCGCTCAGGGGCAGCCTGTCCCGATATAGTTCGGCCCCCACCTTGCTTTCCTCGCAGATGTGCCCCAGATCGCCCAAAAAACCGTCGCTGGTGTCGATCATGGCGGTGGCGCAGCCGCGTTGAGCGATTTCGAAACCTTCTTTTGCCCGGGGAACGGGCGTATTGTAGGCCACCACCAGGGGATCGTCGTCCGCGGCCCGCGGCCCATGTTCGGAAAGGAGCAACCGTACGCCGGCCGCGGCCTGGCCGGGGAAGCCGGTGACCAGGATGGCGTCGCCCGGCTGGGCGGTGGACCGCCGCAGGATCTTGTCCGGTTCGGCTTCGCCGATCAGGGTGATGTCGATAAAGGCGGCGTGGTCGGCCTTGGTGATGTTTCCGCCGATGACCGCTGCGTCGTAGGGGCGGAGTTCGAGGATGAACCCGCGATACATGTCGATGACGTGGCTGACCGGGGTTTCGGCCTTGAGGCCCAGGGACACCAGCGCGTACCGGGGGCGGCCCCCCATGGCGCCGATGTCGCTGATGTTCACGGCCATGGCGCGGCGTCCCAGGTTCTGGGCGGTGATGCGGTCGATCAGATAGTGGCGTCCTTCCACCAACGCGTCGCAGGTGACCAGCAGTTCGTAGCCTGCGCGGGGAACAAAGGAGGCGGCGTCGTCGCCCAGCCCCACGCTGACTCCTTCGCCCAACACGCCTTCATCGCGCAGCACCGTTTCGATGCGGTGAATCAGACCGAATTCGCCGACCGAGGCGACCGTTTCAGTCATGTCGCTCTCCCTTCGGCCCCTCGTCAAGGAAACGCCGCAGGACGCGCGTGGCCTCTTCGGGGTCTTCGCGCAGACACACCGACGAGATGACCGCCACCCCGTAGGCCCCGGCGTTCATAACCTCCCCGGTGTTGGTTTCATCGATCCCGCCGATGCCGATGACCGGCGCCTGGATGGATTGAGCCACTCGTTTCAGTATGTCCAGACCGCTGACCGGACCCGCGTCGACCTTGGAACCGGTGGGGAAGACCGGTCCGAAACCGATGTAATCCACCACGTCCCTGAGGCAAATCTCTACTTCCTCAATGGTGGCCGCCGAACCGCCGATGATCTTCCTGTCTCCCAGCAATTCCCTGGCCCTGAGAATGGGGAAATCGGACTGCCCCAGATGAACCCCGTCCGCGTCGGCGGCGATGGCCACGTCGATACGGTCATTGACGATCAACAACGCGCCGTGTTCGGCGCAGACTTCCTTCATTCTTCGGGCCGTCTCGATCATGTCGCGGGTCGAACCCTGTTTCTGGCGGTACTGAACCACGTCCGCGCCGCCTCGCGCCGCCATACGCGCCAACTCGACATGAGAAAAACGGGTCTGCAGGACCGTGTCGGTCAGCACGTGCAATCTTCCTATCTGTTTCACGCTACCACTCCTCCGGCTCAACATCGGACACGCTTTTTCGCGTGCGCGCCAACCCTCCCGCGCTCTTGTACCGGGGCGAGATGGACGCGCGCGGAGAGCGCGGCCTAAAGGAGCAAGGCTACCATAATAATGGTAAAATAAAAACGAAAAGCTGTAAGGGAAGCGGTCAGGCGCGGGCAAAGAGCAGCGTCAGGGCGTTGAGATCCTTTTCCAGCATTTTAAACAGCATTCCCAGCGTGGCGGCCTGGGCGTAAAAAGGGGAGGGGGCGGCGCTTCCACGCGAGGTGGACGGGGGAGGCGGATTGTTCGCGGCGGCGATGGACGGGGTCGTCCCCATGGTCAGGGTGTCGGAGAGGCTGAAGATGTTTTCCCGCAATCGCCGCAGGGAGGATCGAATCCATTCGCCGTTCAGGGCCGGGTTTCCAGTGGCTCGAGCCACGCCCGTGACGCGGACGATAAAGGAAACGTCGCTGAATACGCGCCGCGCGGCGCCGGTGAGGGCGTCCGCTCCGTCGCGCCTGCTTTTTCCAACTCGAAGTCACGGCCACGATGGTCAATTCACGCAAGCCGTCGCGGCACTTCTTGAGCGCGTCCCCGAGATGTTCGGGCGTGGAATCGGGCAGCGCGCACAGGTCGAGCAGGTCGCCCAGCCTGGCGAGCAAGGCCGCCGTGACCAGTTCGCTTTTGCGGGCGGATCTGGTGGGAAACAGCAGCATGGACACCCCGGCCCCCGCACAGGCGCCCAGGGCGATCTCGGTCACCCGCAAAACTGCCGCCGCCAGCGAAGATTGGCCGACCGCCCCGGCCGAAAGCACGATGACCGCGGCGATGGGCGCGGTGCGGTATTCGTAACGCCAGGCGATGAGAAAACCCAGCGGGACGAGGGTCGCCAGCAGCAAAACAACATGGGGGACTTGCCAGATACGGCCCATGGAGACGATTGTCGCCAGCCCCGCGCCGTACAGCGTGCCGGTCAGCCTGCCCATGCCCGTTTTCATGGTGGCCCCCGTGTGGGGACGCGTCACGATGAGGGCGGTCAGCACGGACCAGTAGCCCTGGGGCAGGTGGGCCGCTTCGGACAGAACGTAGGCCACCATGGCCGCGATGGTCATGCGCAGGGGATCGCGCCATTCCGACCATGAGGCGGATGACCGTTTCGAACCTTTCGCGGCGCTCATGAATCGGACTCCGTGGAGTCTTTTTCTTGCTCCGGTTTCCCGGAACCGGAAGCCCTCGTTTCCGCCGCCTCGGCCAGGCGATCCATCAACCCGGCCGCCAACCGAAGCAATTCCCGCTCGGTCGGCGTCAAGGCGTCCATCATCGCCCGCGCGAGCGTTTCCCGCTGTCCGCGAACGTCTTCGACCAGCAATCGAACGCCCTCGCCGGTGATTTCCAGCAAACTCTGACGACGGTCGGCCTCGTTGGTCCGGCGCGTGATCAGCCCGTTTCGTACCATCTCGGCGATCAGCCGCGTCAGGGATTGCGGTTGTACCCGCAGATAGGCCGCCAGTTCGGTGGGGGTGGCGGGCGCCGTCGCGGTAGAGATAGCCCAAAACCCCCAGCCGGGACAGGCTCAGGCCGGTTTCCGGCCCGGCGTTCCTCAGCAGACGGGTGAGCCGCAGCGCGCTTTGATGCAGTTCGCCGGCGGCTTTGAGCGCGGTTTCCATTTCAGACAATGATTCATTCATAACTGTAAGCTTAGCTTACTAAATAATGAATGTCAAGCGCCGCTTAACTCGCTTTATAAGCTGTTTTGAGGTCATATGCGGAGAGTTAGAGAGCATTTCAGATGGCAATTAATAAGTAAGGCTTCCTTTATTGGCCATGCGCCGCAGGCGCGGCTTTTTGACCCGTGTGGGATTTGGAGATCAAGAAAGTAATCGGAGTTACATGAGGTACAAGGAATTGCATTTTATCCGGCGAACATGCCAGAGTGGTTTTCACATGTTAAGCGCCATGCGCGCATAATAAACGAGAAAAGCTGCAAGGGGCGCCGGTTGACCGGCTGAGAATAACACCCTTTGAACCTGATCCGGATAATACCGGCGTGAGGGATGCGGCGAGCATCAGAGCCTCATGAGGCCGTGTTCCCTTTGGAATGCGGCTTTTTTATTTGCAGCAAAAGGAGACTTGCAATGAAACTCGATGATGTGACCATTTCACGGCTGATCGTCCAATCCTACATCGAAAAATTTTCTTCCTTGCTGGATGTGGACGTGGCCATGGTCGGGGCGGGCCCGGCCAACATGACCGCCGGTTATTACCTGGGAAACGCGGGGCTATAAGCGGTGATTTTCGAAGCCAAACTGGCGCCCGGGGGGCGGCATGTGGGGCGGCGGCATGATGTTCAACGAAGCGGTCCTGCAGGAAGACGCCGAGCCCATCGCCGACGAACTGGGAATCCGGCTGAGCGGACCGGGAGGACGGCTACTATACGTTCGACACCGTGGAAGCGGCCTCCTGCCTGACGTACCGCTGTGTGCAGGCCGGAACGACCATTCTCAACTGCATGAAGGCCGAGGACGTGATGTTCCGGGAAGAGAGACGGCGCAAACGAGTCTGCGGCCTGGTCATCAACTGGTCTCCGGTCACCAACCTGGGGCTGCACGTGGACCCGCTTAGCATGAGGCTTCCTACGTGATCGACGGCACCGGCCATCCGGCGGATATCTGCCACTCATCACCCGCAAGATGGGCGTGCCGCCTGAACAACGAAACCGGGGCCGTGGTGGGCGAACTTCCTTTGTGGGCCGACGAAGGAGAGCAGTTCACGGTGGTCAACACCAATGAGGTGTATCCGGGGCTTTTCGTGACCGGCATGGCCGCCAACAACGCCTACGGCGGGCCGCGCATGGGCCCCATTTTCGGCGGTATGCTGCTGTCCGGAAAAAAGGCGGCGGACATGATTATCGAGCGGCTGAAAGGGTAGGCCCATGGACAGGCTGGAGCGCATGAGGCTGTACTGCTTTTCTCCGGGCGAGTTCCCGGGAAACCGGGACCCGGAGGAGGTCGTACGCGCCCAGATTCGCGGCGGCGCGGACGTCATCCAGCTTCGGGAAAAGCGGGCCGACAAGCGGGCCAAGCTGGAAATGGGACGCATGCTGAGGCGGGTGACCAGGGAAACGGGGACGCTGTTTATCGTGAACGACGACCTCGATCTGGCCATGATCCTGGACGCGGACGGATTGCACGCGGGGCAGGACGATCTTCCCATCGAGGTCGCCCGGCCCTATTGCCGGGCAAGATCATCGGGGTGTCCACTCATTCCCTTGAACAGGCGCGGGCGGCCATCGAAGCGGGCGCGGATTATCTGGGCGTGGGGCCGGTGTTCCCCACTTCCACCAAGGAAAATCCCGACCCGACGGTGGGCGTCGATCTGGTGCGGAGGGTGTCCGAAATAAGCCAGGTCCCCCTGGTGGCCATAGGTGGAATAGGGTTGAACAACGCGGATAAGGTGGCGGAGGCGGGCGGACGATGCGTGGCCGTGGTTTCCGATATCCTGAACGCCGAGGACATCGAAAGCCGGGCCCGGGCGATCAGGACGATCATGGAGGCGGCGAAATAACGGCGGGCGGTCGCGCGTTTTCAGTTCGCGCGCGTCCCGTTTGCCGATCCTTTGGTTAATTTCTTGCATTATACTCGAGGCGCGGCTCCTCTTCGAACCGGAGCGAGTCGGGGACGTTCGGTTTTTTTCCGACGCGCCCGCGAAATCCGGTCGTGCCGGGACGAGGAGCGCGCGTGGGTAGCTCACGGCTTCGCCGCCGGGAGCTTCGAGTAGCTGAAAAAAGCGGGGGACCGCCGTCATGGCCGCCAAAATAAAGACACCGAGCTGCGATCGCTGCAAAAAAAGTCTGCCTATTTACGAGGTGAGCTATTCTCACCAGAACGGGAGGCTTCCCACCCTGTTCGGTGGCGTCGTCTGCACGCGGTGCGGCAAGTTCGAATGCATGACCTGCAAACAGGGCAGACCCGAACGGCCCTGTTCGTGGTGCGGATATCCCGTGGCGCCCGCCGATGAAGACGAAGTCGCCGCCAAGAAAAAGGGAAAACTCAAGCAGGATTACCAACTGTGGACGACCATACGGCAGCGTTGGGCGCAGATAGGCATATTCGCGGGGCTGGCGGTCATATTGACCGTGCTGGCGCTGCCCGCCTACCAGCTTTACTGGCCTCAGATGGTTAAAAGCGCGAAATCCTTCATGGCCATCACCACCCCCGCCGATATTCCCGACCCCCAACGGGTTTTTGTCCAGCGGGATCGCCCCCCCTTTACCTCCCCTGAAAACGCCGCTCCGGCGCAATCCGAAAAAGCCGAACCGCTTCCCGGCCCCGTGGCCGCCCTGACGCCGGCCGCTTCTCCATACGCCCCATTGCCCGAACCGCAAAGGCCCGACAGGCTGGCCGGCATGAATGGAAGGCGCGTGCATGTGGTCACCACCGACGGCCGCATCATAGAGGGCTTCATGACCCTGTTAAAATCTGATATGATCGCCTTGAAACAGAGCTACAACAGCGGGATGTTTTCCATGACCCTGCGCCGGAACGAAATCGACACGGTGTCCGAAGCGCCGCTCCAAAGCGCCAAGTAGCAAAGCCCGTCGATAACCATTCGGGATTTCGAAACCCGGATGTTCCGAAACGCAGTCCGGAAAACCATCGTCAATGAATGAAGCGTCCGGAGAGCGTAAAGGAATAGAGTGCCCATGGGCTGGAAAGATTTTTTCAAAAACAAGGATGAAGGACCCGATCCCCTCCACGACCTCACCCTGGAGAAAATGGAAAACGGGTATATGGTGGACTATGACCTGCGCACGTGGGAAGTCACCGCGCATAACCGTTACGATTGGGGCGGGGGCGACGTCTCCCATGAATGGAGCCTGGCTTCCAGCGACGAAACCTTGTACCTGGAGCGCGAAGAGGACGACGAGGTCTACTGGTCGGTCAGTTCCAAGCTGGATTTCGACCGTCTGGGGGCCGGCGTCCGCAACCATATCAAGGAACACGAAGACCCGCCCGAACAGATCGAATTCGATGGCGTGACCTATCACCTGGAAGAGATGGGTGGAGGCCACTTCTTCCGGGAAGGAAATTCGGAGGGAGAAGAATTTCTGCGCTGGAGCTATATGGACGAATCGGGAGAACGGCTTCTGGAGATCGAGCAATGGGGCGAGGACGACTTTGAAGCGTCAACGGGACGCCGCCGCGGCGGAATACCAGTTCTCCAACATCCTGCCGCGTCATACCACGCATTGAATAATTCGAGGGGAACTCTTTAAAAAGTTCCCCCGAGTCATATCCGAAACAGCCTAATAAATTCTTCTGATAAGCGGGATTTCGTTTTCCTCGCCCTCGCCGCCCAACCGCAGTTCATCCAGCAGGGGAGGGATAAAGGGAATGAGGTCGGTGGCCAGAAAGCCCACCGAGGCGAATTCCCGCGCGCAGCGGTCGGCGGCCAGCCCGTGGATATAAACGGCGGTTTTGGCCGCCTCGGCGGGGTCCATGTCCTGGGCCAGCAGACCGCCGATAAGGCCGGTGAGGATGTCTCCCATGCCGCCGGAAGCCATGCCGGGGTTGCCGGTGGGATTGATGTAGGCGCGTCCGTCGGGCAGAGCGATCACCGTGCCCGCTCCCTTCAGGACAACGATGATGTTGTAATCGCTGGCCAGCTTGGCGGCCGCGCCGATCCGGTCGGCCTGGACCTCGGCGGGGTTCATGTCGGTGAGCCGGGCCATTTCGCCGGGGTGCGGCGTGATAATGATGGGCGCCTTGGCTTCGCGCAGGACGCTCATGTCGCCGGCCAGGATGTTCAGGCCGTCGGCGTCGATGACCGTGGGGACGCGGACGTTGGCGATGAGTTCGCGCACCGCCAGCGCCGGGCCGTCGGCGTGGGAAAGACCCGGCCCCAGGGCCAGGGCGGTTTTCTGATCCAGCAACTCCAGCAGCGTCTCCACGCTTTGTTGGCAGAGGAGCCCGTTTTCATCGGGAACCGGAACGGTCATGGCTTCGGTGAGCTTGACTTCCAGAATGGGGTTCAGGCTTTCGGGAACGGCGAGCGTCACCAAACCGGCGCCCGCGCGCGCGGCCGTTTCCGAGGCCATGGCCGCGGCGCCGGTCATGCCGGGAGATCCGGCCACCACCAGCAGCCGTCCGGAGTGTCCCTTATGGCTGTCGGCCTTGCGTTCGAAGGGCAGAACCAGTTCCGCCGGTTCCAGCAGTTCATGGCGCGGGTTCAGGGATCGAATCGCCTCGGCGGGGATACCGATGTCCACGCAATAGAGCGAGCCGCAATAGGAGCGGCCGGGATAGAGTAGCTGGCCGGTCTTGGGCAGGCCGTAGGTCACGGTCACATCCGCTCGAACGCATTCGCCCAGGGGAACGCCCCGGTCCGATTCCAGGCCCGAGGGTATGTCGACGGCCAGAACGGGGACGTCGGCGCCTTTGATGATCCGTATGGCGGCGGCGAAAAGACCGCGCACTTCCGAGTTCAACCCCGTGCCCAGCAGTGCGTCGACGATCAGGTCGGCCTGCTCGATCTCTCCAGCCAGGTTTTCCAGCGCCGGTTCTTCCTCTATTTCGACAATGGACACGCCCAGTTTGGCGCAGATGTTCATGTTGATAGCGGCGTCCCCGGTCAGCTTGTCCATTTTGGACAACAGGTAGACGGTCACGTCACAGCCTTCCCTGAACAGGTAGCGCGCCACCACGAATCCGTCTCCGCCGTTGTTTCCGCGCCCGGCGAACACGCACACCCGTTTGCCCGCCATGGGTCCGAACAGGCCCAACAGGACCTGGACCGTGCTCCGCCCGGCGTTCTCCATCAGGACGATGCCCGGAATCCCGTACTCGTTGATGGCCAGACCGTCCAGTTCACGCATGGTTTGAGCGGTGGTAAGCTTCATGTCACGTCTCCAAAACGACCATGGCGTTGGCGTACTCGCCTTCGTCGCTCAGACTGATATGAATTCCCCGGATGTTTGCCTCCCCGGTGAGCCGCAGGGCGTTTCCGTAGAGGTTGAGCCCCGGTTTTCCGCTGGGATGATGGAACACTTCGATGTCGCGCCAGTACACGCCTCTGCGCATGCCGGTGCCGAGCGCCTTGGAAAAGGCCTCCTTGGCGGCGAACCGCATGGCCAGGCAGGAAACCGGTCGGGGGCGCTTATGGCAGAAAGAAACTTCGGCGGGGGTGAACACCCGGTTCAGAAAACGGCTTTCCCATCGCTCGATGGCGGCTTCGATGCGCGGAACATGGGTGAGATCCACCCCGATTCCGAAGATCATCGCGCTCCGCCCTTGACCAGGGCCACCATATCGCGCACGGCGCGGTCCATGCCGACCATGATGGCGCGGGCCATGATGGAGTGGCCGATGCTGTATTCGGTGATTTCGCGCACGGCGGGAAAATTGGCGATGTTGTAGTAGGTCAGCCCGTGCCCGGCGCTTACTTCGAGCCCCAGGGCGTGCGCCTCCTTGGCGGCGGCCACGACCCGCGCGAACTCGTTGTCCGAGTCGCCCGCGATCCATGCCTCGGCGAACTGCCCGGTATGGAGTTCCACGATGTTGGCGCCCACTTTTTGGGACGCCTGCACCTGGGCGGCGTCGGGGTCGATGAACAGGCTGACCCTGATTCCCCTGGCTTTCAGACGCTCGATCGCCGGGCCCAGCTTGTCTTCGCGGCCCGCCACCTGGAGTCCGCCTTCGGTGGTCAGTTCCTGACGTTTTTCCGGCACCAGCGAAACCATATGCGGTTTCACGTCCAGGGCGATTTGTATCATTTCATCGGTGGCGGCCATCTCCAGGTTGAGTTTGGTGGCGATGGTCTTTTTCATCAGCAAGAGATCGCGATCCTGGATATGGCGGCGGTCTTCACGCAGGTGGGTGATGATTCCCTCGGCCCCGGCCATTTCGGCCAGGTAGGCGGCGGCCACGGGGTCGGGTTCAAAGGTGCGGCGCGCCTGGCGCAGGGTGGCGACGTGATCGATATTTACCGCGAGCCTGGGCATGGTTCAGCTCCTCCTCAATCTTCACGGTCCGGGGCGATCAGCTCCATAAGCCGTTCGGTTTCCCGTTCCATTATCTCGGCTTCATCTTCGGATTGTTCGTGATCGTAGCCGAAAAGGTGAAGGATGCCGTGGACGAGCAAAAAATGCAATCGATTTTCGAATGACTGGGAAAAATTCTCGGCCTCGCGTTCGGCGGTATCGACGGAAATCACCACATCGCCCAGCAGGTGGGGGTTGAGGTCGCCGAATTCGCCTTCGCGCATGGCAAAGGAAATGACGTTGGTCGGCCCGGTCCGGTTGCGGTACTGCTCATTGAGTTCGGCCATGTACTCGTCGTCGACCAGCAGCACGCTCAGTTCAACCGGTTCAGAGGCCAAGGCGCTTAAGATTTTCCTGATCGCCTTCCTGGTTTTCGCGAGGTTGATCTTTACCCGGCGTTGCTGATTTTCGATGAGCACTTCCATTCTTGGTCTTTCTGGGCGGAGTCCCTTTTTCCGCAGGCTCGGGGTATTCTATGCGGTGATGGAAAATTCCAATGAGCATCTGATTGAAGCTCTTGGCGATCTGGTGAAGATCCTTCAGGGTCAGTTCGCATTCATCCAGCTGGCCGTCGGAAAATAGCTTGTTGATGATCTTCTGCACCAGGCCCTGGATGCGGGAGGGGTTGGGTTCCTGCAGGGTCCGGGAGGCTGCCTCCACTGCGTCGGCCAGCAGCACCAGCCCCGCTTCCTTGGTCTGAGGCTTGGGGCCGGGATAGCGGTAGTCCTCCTCGCGGATCTCCCGGTCGCCGCTCGCTTCGAGCGCCTTGTCATAGAAATAGGAAATGAGATTGGTGCCGTGATGCTGTCGGATTATTTCGATAATGTCCTGCCCCAGCTTGTTCTTCCTGGCCCGTTCCACGCCGTCCTTGACGTGGGAGATGAGAATGAGCGCGCTCATGGAGGGGGCCAGCTTTTCATGCTTGTTGGCGCCGCCGCGCTGATTTTCGATGAAATATTCCGGCTTTTTGCTCTTGCCCACGTCATGATAGTAGCGAACTGACCTTGGCCAGCAGCGAATTGGCCCCGATGGCGTCGGCCGCCGCCTCGACCAGGCTGCCCACCACGATGCTGTGGTAGTAGGTTCCCGGAGCGCGAAGCATGAGATCGCGCAGCATGGGCGAATCCAGGTTGGCCAGTTCCAGCAGCCGGATGTTGGTGGTGAATCCGAAGACCGATTCGGCCAGCGGCAGCAGCCCCGTGACGATGATGCCGGAAAGAATGCCGCCCGTCACGGCCATCACCGCGTCGCTAAAAGCGGACGTGGTGAGCAGTTTTTCCAGGGACATGTTGATGGCGCTGACCGCGACCACGTTGACCAGCCCCACGAAAAGTCCGGTCTTTATGATGCAGGCCCGTTCCCGGCACCCTTCCACGCCCCGCGACGGCCACGAACGATCCGAGCAGGAATACGATGTAATAGTAGATGTTGGCCTTCAAGACCAGCGTGACGAGAAAGCACGCCACCACGGAGAAGATCAGCGCGGTGGGCAACCCCGCGAACACGCTCACCAGCATGGCCCCGATGGGCACGGGGATGCTGTAATAGACGGATTGAATGGGAATTTCGGCGAAACTGGCGTTGATGTTCTGGCTGATGAAGATGCTGGGAAGCGCCAGAAGGAACGTGAGCAGCAACGTGGCGCTGAGGAAAAGCGCCTTGCGGAACGAACCCTTGGAGGGGCCGAATTGTAGGCCCGAAGCCTGCAAGCAGATGCAGAAAAGCAGCCCCACCAGAATGGCCAGCCCCGCGCCGATCATCAGATCGTTTCTTTTTTGCGCCTTCAGCCGCAGCATGGCCAGCTGATCCACGATCTTGGAAGTGATCCTGCCGCCTTCCCGGACGATCATTTCGCCTTTTTCTATCTGATAGAACACCGGCTTCTGTTCGTCGAAAACCTTTTTCTTCCGGGCCTGGGTCTCGGAACGGTTCAGGGTGAGGTTGGGCTGAACCATGGATTGGGCGATCTTGATGGCGGCCAGCAGCGACGGATATTTGTACTGGCCGATGAAATTCATGGCGCGGGACCTGATTTCGCCCTGCGCCGCGTCCAGCGAAAGATAGTTGCTGAAGTCCCTGGTCACGATCTTCGAAGCCGGACACGATGTTCCGAAGTGCAATCCCCTTGCCGCTCTCGGCGAGCAGCATGTCCTTGTTGGATATGATGGGCCGGTACATGACCGAGTTCAGGAGTTCCAGGATCAGGGTTTCGAAATCCTCGGAAAATTTGCCCGCCAGAAGCACCTGGAAGGTCTTGTCGTCGATCTGTATGCCCAGGACGTCGTTCAACTGCTTGCGCGCGTCCTCCACGGCCTTGATGCGGATGGCCTCGCTCAACTCCTCCACCTGAGGCCCGTCGAGGGGCAGCTTTTCATCGTCCTCGGTCTGATTGTTCAGGCTGGCCAGGAATTCCCGCATGGCCTGGAAGCCCTTGGGGGCTTTTTCGCTTATCTTGGTGACCAGCGAAGGGTCGTAGTCATATAGGGAAGGAATGGCGTCCGCGGCGTCCTGCCGTTTTTTCTCGGTGGATTCCTCATCCTCGATGAGCAGGGATTCATTGGCTTTTATGTCGGAACGAGCGATGTCGCCCATGCGGTAGCGGGGAACGGAGCCGCCGGGGAAGGGGACCAGAAAAACGGCGATAATCAGCGACAGAATAGTCAGCAGGGCGGCGTAGGCCCACCAGGAGGTGGACAGACGATCCCGCCAGACAATCGTCTTCTTTCTCAGATTATCCTTGGTCGCTTTTTTGGTCTTCGGCACGGGTTTCAGTTGTGTCACCGGGTCTCCTTGGCCTTCCGTTCATCGAGCTCTTCATAGGCGCGTATGATTTCCTTCACGAGCCGGTGTCTGACAACATCTCGTTTCTCAAAATATACAAAAGCTATGCCTTTTATGTCCGCAAGGATCGCCTTGGCCTCGATCAGGCCGGAGGACGTCCCCTGGGGAAGGTCGATCTGGGTGATATCGCCGGTGATGATGGCCCTGGATCCGAACCCGAGCCGGGTCAGGAACATTTTCATCTGCTCGGTGGTGCTGTTCTGCGCCTCGTCCAGTATGACAAAGGCGTTGTTGAGCGTCCGGCCGCGCATGAAGGCCAGCGGCGCCACTTCGATCGCCCCTTGCTGAAGCATCTGGGAAGCCTTGGAGAAATCCATCATATCGTGCAGCGCGTCGTATAACGGGCGCAGATAAGGATTCACCTTCTCGTACAGATCGCCGGGCAGGAAGCCCAGCTTCTCCCCCGCTTCCACCGCCGGGCGGGCCAGGATGATGCGATTCTTTTCGCCCTTGACTAGACTGTCCACGGCCATGGCCATGGCCAGATAGGTCTTTCCCGTTCCCGCGGGTCCGATGCCGAACACGATATCGTTTTTACGGATGGCGTCTATATAATTTTTCTGATTGACCGTTTTGGGCGTGATGATCCGGCGTTTGGCCGAGATAAACACCCGGTCCAGGAAAATGTCGTTCAGGTTCGCGTTTTCATCGCTCGACAGAATACTGATGGCGAACTCGACATCATCGGGGTAAACAGGGTAGCCTTTGGAAATGATTTGGGCGAGTTGATCCAGAACTTTCTTGCCGAGTCCAACGTCGGCCGGGTCACCCTCAAGGGTAATTTCATTACCCCTGCTGTGGGCGCGGACGTTAAGCTCTCTTTGAATAATCTTCAAGTGAGCGCCGCCGGCCCCAAACAGGTTCCGAGCCAGTTCATTGTCCTCGAGGACAATCCGTTCTTTGACAGGTTCGATAGAGGAACCTTTATGTGAGTGCGATATATCAAGCATGTGTGGTCAAACCACTCATGGGACACACTTTCATTATGGGTAAAAAAGCGTCCCTGTCAAGAAGCGTTTTTCCGGCCCCATTCCCATTTCTTGAGTAAATATCAGGGATTACCGATAATTTGGAGGATAACCCCGCGTTTTCGGGGCCGGTTGTCGAAATCCAGAAGCACGATCTGTTGCCATACGCCCAAAGTCAGGGCGCCGTTGACGACGGGTATGGATAGCGAAGGCCCCAGCAGAGCCGCTCGAACATGCGAGTACCCGTTTCCGTCGCCCCAGCGGAGATCGTGCCTGTACGACGCGTCCAGCGGCGCTATCCGATCGATGGCCCGCTTCAAATCGTCGATCGCGCCGCTTTCATATTCAATAGTGGAGAGAGCGGCGGTGGACCCCGGAATAAACAGACATACGACTCCGGTTACAACACCGGAATCGCGGAAACAATTCAGAACATCCGGCGTAATGTCGATCACGTCCGTACCGGCCGTGGTCTCGAAATACAGCGTATGGTTTTTGGCTTGCACGCGGACCGCTCTTCTCGTATTATTGCGCGTACCCTGTAGCACACCTGCTTCAGCCTAGGCAAGCGCTTGCGCCGGGAAGCGCGACCGGCTATAACGCGACTCCCATGGGAGCCGGCGGTATCGACATACGGGCCGCGTGAGCCAATATCCGAAAACCAGCGGAACATGCAATTCAACCTCCTGGATATAATCATCATTTCGCTGCTCGTGCTGCTCTTTGTGCGGGGATTGATGGCCGGTTTTTTCAAGAGCGGCTTTTCGATGCTCGCGGTAATAGGCGGTTTCTACGTGGCCACCTATTATTATGACGAAGTTCTGGATCTGGTGGCCCATCTGGCGCCGGATATGAAATTTTCCAACATGCTTTCATTCGCGGCCGTTTTCCTGGCGGTCTATCTGGTCATAAGGATTTTAGGCTCTTCCCTGGGAAAGCTCATCGATTCGGGATTTTTCGGCAATTGGGATCGTATCCTGGGAGGCGTCCTCGGTTTGGCCAAGGGTGTTCTGGTGGCGTCGTTTCTCACGGTGGCTCTCACCAATCTGCTGCCGCCGGAAAGCTCTCTGTTAAGGAACTCCACCTTGAGAAGCTATTCCATCCCGATTTGCTACGGTATAATAAAGCTGGTTCCGGAAAAATTCAGGAGAGAATTTCTGGCAAAAGTAGACGAGAAGCCTCAACCGCCTCCAACCACAAAATAAAATCACTTTACCTCCGGTCAAAACCGGTTGCGGGAATCACTATCGCGATGAATGAAAAACAATCGCCGGGCGGCGCCATGGACGACCTCCGGCGTCTCATAAAGACATTGCGCGGGGAGGGCGGTTGCCCCTGGGACCGCAAACAGACTCCCCAGACAGCCAAGGGTTATCTGCTTGAAGAGGCCTACGAGGCCATAGACGCCATCAACCACAACCAAACCGAAGAGTTGCGGGAAGAATTCGGCGACCTGCTTTTCCAGCTCATATTCCTGGTCGAGCTGTACGAGGAAAAATCGAAGTTCACCCTGGAACAGGTCATTGGGGGCGTCGTGGAAAAAATGACGCGCAGGCACCCGCATGTTTTCGGCGACGTCAAGGTAGACGGGATCGAAGAGATCTGGCGGAACTGGAACAAGATCAAGGAGCAGGAGCGCGGAAAAAAGGAGTCCTCGCTGCTCGACTCCATTCCCGCCGCCCTGCCGGCGCTTCTAAAGGCCCACCGGGTAGGCGAACGGACTTCCAAGGTTGGTTTTGATTGGGGAGACGCCGCCGGAGCCGCGGAGAAGGCGGAAGAAGAATGGCGGGAGTTCAAGGAACTGCTAGCCGTGGATGAACCGGATCGAGGCCGTCTGGCCGAGGAATTCGGCGACCTGCTGTTTTCCATGGTCAATGTTTCGCGCCTGCTCAAGATCAACGCCGAATTCGCGCTGCAATCCGCCGTGGAGAAATTCACTAAAAGATTTAAACAGGTTCAACGGGAAATCACTCTCAAAGGAAAAAGCCTGCATGAAGCGGGCTTGGCCGAAATGGACGCGGCCTGGGACGACATCAAGACCCGCGGCCACGTGTTTGAAGCGGCCTACAAGGACGAACTCGCGCGGGTTCAGCGGGAACTGGGCTATGAATTCCAGGACGCGCGGCTGCTGGAATCGGCGCTGTGCCACACCTCCTTCGCCAATGAAAACCCAGCCCTGGCTGTGGAAAACAACGAACGGCTCGAATTTCTCGGCGACGCCATCCTGGATCTGGTGTTGAGCAGGTCATTGTTTGAACGGTTTCCGGAGGCGCGGGAAGGCGATCTGACCCGCTGGCGTTCACAGTTGGTCAATGAAATGCGGCTCGCCGAGGTGGCGCGATCCATCAACCTCGGGCCCGCCCTTTTGTTGGGAACGGGAGAAGAAAACAGCGGAGGGCGGAATAAAAGCTCCATCCTGGCGGACGCCATGGAGGCGCTGATCGCGGCGGTGTACCTGGACGGCGGGCTGGAAGCGACCGGGCGAACGGTTGAACTCATCCTGGGCGATCTGGTCGATCAGGTGGTGGAAGACAAGGGCTCGGAAGATTACAAATCCCGGCTCCAGGAACTGACCCAGGCCACACACAAGATCGCTCCGGATTACTGTCTGATTCAAAGCTCCGGGCCGGATCATGACAAAACCTTTGAAATGTCGGTGCGTGTGAAAGGCAGGGAAATCGCCGTGGCCAAGGGAAAATCCAAAAAGGAAGCCGCGCAGAACGCGGCCCGGAAGGCGTTGACCCGGCTTGAGCGCGACATTGATTAAAGTTGAAACCCAATCGCGCATTCGATTTCGAATCGGCGAAATCGTTTCTTGACATGCGAGACAAGAGACGACATATTCGCAGCAAAAATACGAGGAGGCGACTCATGCCTATTGTGAGCATTGATTGGTTGGAAGGACGCGACGTGGAACAGCGGCGAACGCTGGCTCAGGAAATAACCCGGGCGATCGTGGACGTGGCCAAGTGTTCCCCCGAAGCCGTCACCATCATTTTTAACGAACATCCCAGGGAAGGAATGGCCAAGGGCGGAAAATTGTTCTCCGACAAGTAGGATCTACAGCCGGGTTCCCTTCCCTCAGTACAAAATGACCGTCACACCTTTTATCATACCTGTGTTTATCCCTCACCTGGGATGTCCGCGCCGATGCGTGTTTTGTAATCAGCGCGCCATAACCGGCGTGGAATTCGATCCCGAAATGATCCAGGCGATCGTCGACCGGGGCCTTCAGTCGCCCAAACGGGCAGGCAGGCGAAAACAGGTGGCGTTTTTCGGAGGAAGCTTCTCCGCGCTTCCCCGCGCGTTTCAGGAGGCGCTCCTGGAGCGTGTGACGCCGTATCTGCGTTCGGGGGACATCGATTCCGTGCGAATTTCCACCCGTCCGGACTCGCTCGACGAATCGGAGCTGACCTTTCTGAAGGAACGGGGCGTTGCCACCATCGAGCTGGGCGTCCAGTCGCTCGATTCGACGGTTCTGGAACGGTCCAAACGGGGTCACACCGCCCAAGACACGCTGCGAGCGGCGGAATCGCTTAGGCGACATGGCTTTGAATCGGGCTTTCAGCTCATGATCGGGCTCCCCGGCGACTCCCGCGAGATTGCGTTGCTTACCGCCCGGAAAACCGCCGAGACGCGCCCGCGATTTCGCCCGGATATATCCCACGCTCGCGCTCAAGGGCAGCGAACTGGGAGAACTGTTTCTGCGTGGGGAGTATGCGCCCACACCGCTGAACGAGGCGGTGGACCTGTGCGCGGAAATGGTCGATATCCTGGAAAGCGGGGGCGTTCCGGTCATTCGCGTGGGCTTGCAGGACAGTGAATCGCTTTCCTTTCAGGGGCGGATTCTGGCGGGTCCCCATCACCCGGCGTTCGGGGAGCTGGTCCGGTCCCGCCTGTGGCTGAGAAAGGTCTGCGCGCGACTGCTCCGGGAAGGAGTAAAGGGCGGGATCGTCGAGATCCGGGTGGCGCCGGGGGAGCTTTCCAAGGCCCGCGGTCAGAAGAGCGGCAACATAAAAGAACTTTGCGGCATGTTCGGGTTTCAGGAAGCGCATATCGTGGAACATAAGGACGTGCCCAGCGGGGAGGCGAGAATTGTCCACTGAACCTACAGCATTCAAATCCGGATTTATTGCCCTGGCCGGTATGCCCAACGTGGGGAAGTCGACCTTTCTGAACCATGTTCTGGAGCAGAAAATCGCCATTACCTCGGCCAGGCCGCAAACCACCCGCAATCGTATTCTGGGCATCCACAACACGGCGGACGCGCAGCTCATTTTTATCGACACCCCCGGCGTCCATCGCAGCGAACAGGCGTTCAATCAGCGCATGGTGAAAACGGCCCTGGCCGCCATGGATGAGTCCAATGTCGTTTTGTGGGTGGTGGACGCGACCAAGCCCTACGGCCAGGACGAAGACCTGATTCTGGACGCCCTGAAGAGAGCCAACACCCCGACGGTTCTGGCGCTCAACAAGATCGATCTGGTAAACAAAGGCGATCTGCTGCAAATGATCGAACATTACCGGTCTCTGTTCGAGTTCGCGGCCATTGTTCCCATCTCCGCGTTGCGCAACGAAGGGCTCCGGATTGTCATCGATGAGTTGATTCCGCTTCTGCCCGAGGGACCGCAATACTTTCCCGCGGACATGATCACCGACCTCCCCGAACGCTTTCTGGTGGCCGAATTGGTCCGGGAAAAAGTGATGCGGCTCTGCCGCGCCGAAGTGCCTTACGCGGTGGCGGTGACGGTGGAATCGTTCGAAGAGAAGCCGGAGAAAAATCTGGTGGTCATTCACGCGGCGCTTTTGGTGGAACGTCAGTCGCAAAAGGGTATTCTGGTCGGCAAGCAAGGCTCCATGCTCAAACAGATTGGACAGCAGGCGCGGGAGGATATTGAGCGACTGCTGGGCGTGAAGGTGTACCTGAGCCTTTTCGTGCGGGTATCCGAGAACTGGCGCCGGGACGAGAGTAAGCTCCGGCAGTTGGGTTATTGACGGCCGACCGTTCTTTCGGTCGGCTTGCGGAGAAGCGGGCCGGACGTCCTTCCACGCCCGTCGCCGCCCGGCAAAAGTGGTTGACAGGATTCCTGGTTTGATTTTATTACGCCTACAACCCTTCAAAAATCATGCGGCTGGTTCGGGTTCATTTTTTACCGCTACCGCTTTCGCGAACTAAAACTCAGAGAAGAGTGGAGAAGAGCGTATGATCGAAGTTAAAGATCTTACCATGTATTACGGTCATACTCTGGCAGTGGATAAGGCCTCCTTTGAAGTGGGAAAGGGCGCTATCCTGGGGCTGCTGGGCCCCAACGGCGCGGGCAAAAGCACCATCATGAACATCCTGACCACGCAGATGGCGCCCACTTCGGGCACGGCCACCGTGGCGGGATATGAAGTCACGCAAAACCCGCTCCAGGTGCGGGAACACATCGGCTATCTCCCGGAAACCGTGCCGCTGTACATGGACATGGAAGTGGAGGAATACCTCCGGTTCGTGGCTTCGGGGCGGGGATTGGACAGGGCCGCGACCAAAGAGCGCATGGGATGGGTAGTGGAAGCGTGCGGGCTGAAAAAAATGTTCCGCAAGCAGATTCTCGAACTGTCCAAAGGTTACCGCCAACGGGTGGGACTGGCCCAGGCCCTGATTCACGACCCCGAGATTCTGATTCTTGACGAGCCCACCTCCGGCCTCGATCCCTTGCAGATCATCGGCATCCGCGACCTCATAGACGAACTATCTAAAGAAAAGACCATCGTGGTGAGCACCCACATTCTCCAGGAAATTTCCGCCATCAGCGACCGCGTGGTGATCATCAACGAAGGCAGGATCATATTCAACGGAACCATACCCGAACTGGCGGGGACGGCCTCCGACCTGCGGTCCTACGTGGTTTCCCTCAAGGGCGACCCCCAGCGGATGCAGGCGGCGTTTCAGTCCGTGGCGCACGTGGGAAAAGTGCGCAGACTGGAGACGAGAGAAGAAAACGGCTGTTACCGGTTCGAGATACAATTCAAGGGCAAAAAAGACACCTGGGCGGACCTGGCGTTTCTGATCCGCGAGAACGGTTGGCTGGTCAAGGAATTCGGCGAACGCAGCCCCAGTCTGGAAGAGGCTTTTATCGCCCTTACCCGTTCGACCCGCAGGTCGATCTGGTAATCGGAGATGGAATCCGACCGAGGCGCTCACTGTCAGGACGATGTGGAGGGAAGATGAGGAATTTCTTAACCATATTCAAGCGGGAATTTACCGCGTATTTCAATACGCCGACAGCATATGTCTATCTGATCATTTTTCTTCTGATGACCACCGGTCTGTACATGTCTTCCTTCTTTATCGAAGGAAGCGCAAATATGCGCTCCTACTTTAGCTCCCTGCCCTTTTTCCTTTCGGTGTTCATACCGGCGATAAGCATGCGGTTGTGGTCCGAGGAACGAAAACTGGGCACTCTGGCGCTGCTGTTAGGGTTCCCCATGCCCGGCTCGGCGCTGATTCTGGGCAAATTTTTCGCTTCGTTCGTTTTCTACGCGCTGGCGCTGGCCGGCACCATCACCATTCCCATTACGCTCTCGCTGGTGGGATCGCCCGATATCGGGGCCATTATCGGTGGTTATCTCGGGGCGCTGATGCTGGGCGGCCTGTTTCTGGCCATTGGTATTTTCATATCCGCCTTTTTCAAGGATCAGATCGTCACTCTCATTCTCAGTATCGTGGTCTGCTTTACGATCTACATGCTGGGGAGCAACTTTCTCACCATCTTCATCGACGGATGGGTCGATGGTCTGGGCACGTTCCTGAAAAACGGCCTGGGCGCGGCTGATCGGTATTCGGATTTCGTGCGCGGTCTTATTGAGGTGCGCGCCGTCGTCTATTTCGTGGTGGGCGCGGGAATTCTCCTGTGGCTCAACATACTCACCCTGGAGAGCCTTATCCGGAGGAAGCCCAAGGGGCGTTTCGCCGTTTCCATCGTGCTGCTCCTTTTGATCGGCATGGGCGTGAACCTGGTAATGAGCGGCGTTCGCGCCGGCCGCTTGGATCTGACCGAAGGCAAGCAATACACCATCTCCAAGGCCACCAAACGGATTCTCTCCCGGTTGGAAGCGCCGGTGCAGGTGAACTACTATGTGTCGCCCAAGGAAAAGCTCCCCTCGGTCATGAAAAACCTGCAACAGGACGTTGAGGACCAGCTTTCCGATCTGGCGGGCATGAACAACAAGTTCGTCTACGCCGTGTACAATCCCCTGGCCGACCCCGGCAAGCTGGAAGATCTGGAGAAGAAAGGCGTGAAGCCGTTTCAGGCGCAAAGCATCGAGAAGGATTCCATGGACATCAAGAATATCTATTCGTCCATAACCATTTCCTATCTCGACAAGAAAACGGAGGTCGTCGACCAGGTGACGCCGCAAATGCTGGGCCAGCTTGAATATGCGATTATGTCCAAAATTTACCGCATGACGCTGGAACATACTCCCTCGGTGGCCATGGTGGCGCCCATCGATCCGGTCAGTCCTCAATATCAGGACCCGCGCATGCGCGAGTTTCTGCTCAAGATGGGTCAGAAAATCCCCGAGGAAACCGACAACTACAGCCGGATCATGGAAAGTCTGCGGAACGAGGGCTACGGGGTGGCCCGCATAAAACTGGACAAACAGGAAACCATTCCGCAACACTCCGGCACGCTGCTCATTTTCGACCCGCGCGATCTGAACGAACGGCAACGGTATGAGATTTCCCGATTCCTGGCGCGAGGCGGCAATGTTTTTGTCGCGGCTCAGAAATACCGCTTCCAATATCAGCCGGCGGCGCAGGGAGCGATCCATGTCATTCCCAAAATAGCGCCGAACAATATCGATGAACTGCTCGGCCAGTATGGGATAGCCCTAAATCCCAAGATATTGATGGACGCGAACTCCGAGCCCATCAGCATCCAGATACCGCAGCGGGTGGCCGGGGTGATGCAGACCATGGTGCCGGCCAAGGTGGATTTTCCCATTCAGATCCGCATTCCCGAGGACGGCTTGAATCACAAGCTGCCTATCACCAACCGGATCGCGGGACTCTTTTACATCTGGGGATCGTCCCTAAAGCTGGATCAGGGCAAGCTGAAACAGGCCGGGCTGAAGGTGGAAAATATCTTTGTCTCCGCCGACGATACCTGGTTCGCGGATTACAAGAACGCGCCGCTTTCCCCGGCGCAGATGGACAAGGACTCCAACCCCTCGCAGGGTCCGCAGCCCCTGGCCATACGCGTCACCGGCGTTTTCCCCGATCCCTGGGAAGGCAAGACCATTCCGCCCTGGGAACCGGAGCCGGGAAGCGAAGCCAAGGATAAACCGGCCGAACCGGAAACGGCGCCTCCTATCGATCGCAAGCCCGGCAATCTGGTGGTGGTGGCCAATTCGGACATGTTTTCCGATCGGGTGCTGAACACCTTGAACAACTCGCTTCTGCTGCTCAACACGGTCGACTCTCTCTCCCTGGGCGACGATCTGATCAGCATCAGGAGCAAAACGCAGACGACGCGCATGATCCGCGAACTGACACCGGCGCAGAAATTGTTTTACCGCTTCATTACCACGGCGCTCGCGCCCCTGATACTCATCATCTTCGGCGCGGCGCGGCTCATTCTCCGGCGCAGGCGCCGAGAGCAGTACCAGAAAATGATAGCGGAAACGGTATAGCGAGAGGGAAGGGCCCGTGAAAAATCGTCATTACATCATATTCGTTATCATTCTGGCGGCGCTGACGGTTATTTACATCGCCCAGCGAAGAGCGGCCCGCATCACGACCGTGGAAACGGGATACGTGACTCTGTTTCCGGATCTGAAAGCGGACGAGGTGACGAAAATCAAGGTGTACCAGAAATCCATCCCCGATGCGGAACTGATTCTGGTCAAAAAGGGGAAGGAATGGGTCGTCGAAAACCGGTTTAACGGCCCGGCGGATGAAAGCCGCGTGACGCCGCTGCTGACGGACCTGGCGTCGGCCAAGGGCGAGTTGCGATCCACTTCGGCGGAAAACGTGCCCACCTTCTGGTTGGGGGATGACGAAGGCGTGCATATGGAACTCTACGGCCCGGACGACAAAGTCCTGGCCGATTTTCTTTTCGGGAAGAAGGGCGAAGCCGGCGAAACCACCTTTGTGCGCAAGAAGGGGGAAAACAAGGTCTATTCCGCGCTGCTCCGTCTGAATTCCGCCTTCCAGGTATGGGACAAATCCCAGCCGCTCGATCCGAAGCGGTGGCTGGAGTGGAAGCTCGCGAATATCCAGGATTGGTCCACGACCAAACGGGTGGAATTTCAATTCCCGGACACGCCGATCGTGGTTTTCGAAAAACAACCCGGCCAGGAGCAGGTCCCCAAGGGAAAGGAACTGTGGACCAAGGTCGAACCCGCCGATACGCCTCAGCCTAAAAACGATGACATTATTCGGGTCGTCGCAGCTACGGCGTCAATAGAGGAGAAAATATCCTCGATCCGGAAAAAATCAGCGAGTATGGTCTTGACTCGGCTCCCTATCGCGCTATCCTGACCACGGACGACGGGAAAACCCACGAAATTCTTCTGTCTCCCGACGAGGACAAGGGATATTTCGGCATGTCGCGGGGATCGAAAAACGTATATTTCGTGCCCCCGGAGGCGTTTGACCGCACGTTCGGCAAGGCCAAGACACTCCTGACGGGAAACGAGCAGAATAACGAAAAGCAGGCTCCACCCCAACAGTAAACCGCGCGACCACCATGGCGGTTAACCGCTGAATGAAACCTGCATGTCTCCGGACAGGCTCCGACCGCGGTTGGAGAAGCGAATAATCGAGGCCGGTTTCATCTTTTACCCGGATCCGCCAACCGTTGGATTCATTATTGTCTCAGTCGATCTCGACTCATAAGTCCTATAATGGCGTGACGTTGGCGATAGGGAAACTATTGTTATGAAAAGCTCTTCAACCAACCTCACCTCCATGGGAAAGTGGTTGATTTTATTCACGCTCATCGGCTTTATCGCGGGCATGGGTTCCGTAGTCTTCAATACGCTCACCCAACTGGGAACGCATTTTTTCATGGACTCTATGGCGGGATATCGCCCCCGGCCCCGGCCGGGGAACACCATCTTCTGGCGCCCACTTCCACGCCCTTCAACCGCTGGATGCTGCTTCTCCTTCCCGCGCTTGGCGGTATCATCAGCGGCTGGCTCGTCTATACGTTCTGTCCCGAGGCGGAAGGGCACGGCACCGACGCGGCCATCAACGCCTATCATCAAAAGGGAGGATTCGTCAGGGGGCGTGTTCCCATCATTAAAACCATAGCTTCCGCCTTTACCTTGACTACCGGAGGTTCCGGAGGCCGTGAAGGCCCCATAGCCCAGATCGGCGCGGGATTCGGTTCTTTCCTGGCCACCAAACTGAAGCTCTCCGACCGTGAACGCCGCATCATGCTTGCGGCGGGCATGGGCGCGGGGGTCGGCAGCATCTTCAGGGCTCCCCTTGCCGGCGCGCTGTTCGCGGCCGAAGTCATGTACCGGGATATGGAGTTTGAAACCGAAATTATCATCCCCGCGGGCATATCGTCGGTGGTCGCTTACTGTGTTTATTGCCTGTTCTTCGGATGGGGCACGCTTTTTCAGTCGCCGGATTTCGTCTTTTCCAATCCCATCGAACTGGGGCCGTATACCCTACTCGCCGTGCTGGTCATCCCCTTCGGCTATCTCTATGTAAGGTCGTTTTACGGCATTCATGACCTGTTCGCAAAATTGCGGGTGCCACGGCATATCAAGCCCGCCATTGGCGGACTGCTTACCGGGGTCATCGGATTTTTCCTGCCCCAGGCCATGGAATTCGGGTATGGTTTTGTTCAGTTGGCCCTTGAAAACCGCCTCCCCATGCTGCTTCTTCTGGCCATCGCCGTGGGCAAGATCTTCACCACCTCTTTTTCCATCGCGTCGGGTGGCAGCGGCGGCGTGTTCGGGCCTTCGGTCGTCATCGGCGGGTGTTTCGGGGGCGCCGTGGGCAATGCCTTCAACGCCCTGATGCCGGGTGTGGTCAGCGAACCGGGGGCCTTCGTGGTGGTAGGAATGGCCGGATTTCTTCACCGCCGTGTCCAATACGCCCATATCCACCATCATTTTCGTGTGCGAAATGACCAACTCCTATCACCTGCTGCTTCCGAGCATGCTGGTCTGCACACTGGCGTTTCTGGGGTCGCGCAAATTTACGATTTTCGGTAAACAAGTCCCCACCAAACTCGATTCTCAAGCGCATGCGGGCGACTTTTTCGTCGATATTCTGGAAACCATACGGGTAAAGGACCTCCTGCCGTTCATGAGGAGGGCCGAAGCTATCCCCGAGGATATGCCTTTCAATCAGTTCAAGCGCTTTTTTTCCCGGACGGAACAGCACTATTTCCCGGTGGTGGACAACGCTAACCATCTGTCCGGTATCTTTTCCATCAATGATGTGCGGGGGGTGCTATTCAATCAAGGAAATCGACGACCTGGTGCTTATGAAGGATATCGCTCGCACCGATGTGATCACCACCAATCCGGACGAAGACCTTAACAACGTGCTGAAGAAATTCACCATCCGCAATATCAACAGCCTCCCTGTGGTCAGTGGAAGACGACGCCTCCACCATGATGGGAATGTTCAACAGGCGTGAAGTTATCCAGTTTTATAATTTGCAGGTCGAAAAAATTAAATCCGGCGATAAGGATGTCGATATCCGTGGGTCACGTGAAATCAGCCAGCTAAAAGGATAACGGTGCGGGACGCCATGCGCACGGACATGGAAACCATCAATGAAAACGCCGACATGAAGACCGTGCAGGACACCATGGGCCAGTCCACCTTTAAGTCCTTTCCGGTCGTGGACGGTCGCGGGCGGCTTTCCGGCATCATCGGCTTCTCCGATTTGCAGCGCTGGACGCGAGCGGGTAGCCCAGGCTCTCAACGCGCCAAGGACCTTGCCGTTAAAAAAGCCATTACCGTGAACATCGAAGATGACTTGCTGACCGCGTTTGAGCGTATGATCGGAGGCGATTTCGCCATCTTGCCCGTTCTGGAAGGGCCGCACAGCCGGAGGCTGGTGGCGGTCATCAGCCGGGGCGATATTCTGCGCGCCTATAACAATATGATTATTAAGCGCCTCTGACGTGCGCGGCGGCTTCGCTGTTCCTCCATGCCGTTCAGCCGATCCACGGGTGTTCGATGTCCGGAGCAAACGATTCCAAAATCATGTCCATGCGGGAGGCTGTTCAGCGGCTTGTTCATGACGGCATGAGTATCGCCATGGGACTCGCCCTGGAAAGCATGATTCCCTTTTCGGCCGGTCATGAAATCATCCGTCAAAGATTCAAAGACCTTACGCTCATCGGACCCATTTCGGACATGCTGTTCGACCAGATGATAGGCGGAGGCGTGGTCGCCAGGATCATCGCCGCCTGGGTCGGCAATGTCAGCACGGGCGTGGGGTACAATTTCCGGCGGGCGGTGGAAAAGGGTGTCCCGCGCCCGTTGAACATCGAGGACCATTCCAACTTTTCCATGGCGCTGGCCTTATCGGCGGGAGCCATGGGCGCGCCTTTTTCCGTTACCCATTCCCGTTCGGGCTCCGACATCTCCAAAAACCACGCATGGTTTCGCGAAACGTCCTGCCCGTTCACCGGCAAAAAGTCTTGGCGGTAAAGGCGCATCAACCCGGATCTTGCCATTGTCCACGCTCAGAGAGCCGACCGTTTCGGGAATACCCAAGCCTGGGGAAATTTCGGCGTCACCATGGACGCCGCCAAGGCCGCCCGCAAAGTGTTGGTGGTGGCGGAGGAGATCGTGGACGCCGGAATTGGTGCGAGCCGACCCCGATCCGGACCATCATCCCCGGCTTTCGCGTGGACGCCGTCGTCCACGAGCCCTGGGGGGCGCATCCCTCGTCCGTGCAGGGTTTTTACGGCCATCATGACTCCTATTATGTGGATTATTCCCACCGGACCCGTTCCCTCGAAGACAACCGGGCGTGGTTCGACGAATATGTCTTCGGCGTCGATTCGCGAAACGAGTACCTGAATCTTTCGCGCCGGAAGACGAACGCGACCATCTGCGGGTGCGGGAAAGCGCGCCGACTCCGGTGGTGGAATTCGGATACTGAGAGGAGCATAAGCCGTGACCGGACTATACTCCCGCGGAACTGATGGTAGCCGCCGCGGCGCGGGAAATCCGGGACGGGGAACGGGTTTTTGTGGGTATGAGACTTCCGCTCCTCGCCTTTTGCCTGGCCAAGGAAACCCACGCGCCCCGGCCATGGGCCTCTACGAAAACGGTGTTATTCGTGATAAACCGTCCACGGCTCCCATTATCACCATGAGCGACCCTCCCAATATTACTCGTTCGATCATGCTGGCCGATATGCTGGAAATCATGGGGACGCTTCAAAAGGGTTTGGTCGATCTGGGTTTCATCGGTGGCGCTCAGGTGGACCGCTTCGGAAATCTGAACACCACCTGGGTAAACTCCGGCGCGGACGGATGCACGCGGCTGCCGGGCAGCGGCGGAGGGGCCGATATCGCTCCGCTTTCCAGGCGGTTGCTGATCATCATGGCGCACGAAAAACGGCGGTTTGTGGAACGCGTCGATTACATCACCTCTCCGGGATACGGAAGCGGCGGCGATTGGCGACAGGAAGTGGGGCTCATAGGGGCGGTCCCAACGCGATCATTACCACCCTGGGTATCCTCAGATTCCATCCGGAAACCAGGGAAGCCTACCTGGATTCCATCCATCCCGGCGTGGACGTGGAAAACGTGAAAGCCCAAACCGGCTGGGGCCTGGCGGTCGCCCCCCGGCTTAAACAGACCCCGATACCCACGCCGGAAGAGCTGAAGATTATCAGATCCTACGATCCTCGGGGATTCTGGACCGGCCGCCGCTAAAGATAAAAAGCTTTTGCGGGGGAGTTTAAGGAGCAAATGCGCCCACCACTCGTCAAGCCGGGCAATGACCAAGATAATCTACCTCATGCGCGGCGATTGTTCCAAATGGCTGAATCGTTTTGCGATCATACTATCCACATGCGGTAAAATCCTCTATCTTAATAACCGCTGGAAATAACAACGAATATCAACGTCTTTACCTCATTCCCTTAATTTCCCGTCCAAGGCGCGCCTACTCCGCCACGCCCCCCTTATGAGATAATCGTATGAAATTGATTGCTTAGGGCTAAACCTTCAAGAAAAAAATCCGATATCCTACTATAAGCTTTGAACTATTTTATGCTTTGAGGATGGCCCCGGCCCATGAGTCGCCCCCAAAACGGCCAAAATAATTATTTATACGATTCCGAAGACGTCCAACGGAAGGCGGCGCTTCTGCTGATCGATCATCGCGCGCCGCTTTTTAAGAAGATGGAACGGCTGATGGAGCTGTTGCGCGGGTATTTCAAAGTCCGCCGGATGTCTCTGGCCATTCTGGACCGCGACACGAAAAGCTTGTGGATGGTCTATGCTCCCCACACGCGCGTGGCGCGAAGAAAAATCCTGCTGTCGGCCGATCTTTTGGCGGCGGATGTGTTCAGAAGCGGAGAGACCACGCTGGTGGGCGATGTCGCCGATCGTGACGACGCCAAGTCCATGGGCGAAGGCCATACCGCATCCTGCCTGTTCGTACCCCTTAAGGGATCGGGAAAGACCATCGGCGTGGCGGGGTTCGCCGATCCTGCGGATGGTGAAGAATTTACCGTGGAGCGCGTGGCGCGCGTCGAGGAAATCATACGCCGGATGGGAGACTACGCGCAGAACGCTCGCGTCCTGGACCGGATAAGCCATCAACGCGACCGGGCGCGGAAGGAAAATGAAGAACTCAAGCGCCTCATGGAGTGGAAAGCCGAAGTCACCCAGATGATCGTGCACGACCTCAAGACGCCGATCAACGAAACGCTCGGTAACATCGACCTGCTTCGTGAAGAGCCTTTGTCCGAATTGGGCGTGGAATGTCTGGACAGCGCTCTGATGGGATGCGACGGCCTGATGCGTATGGTCATGAACATCCTGGACGTGTCCAAAATGCAGTCACGGAAAATGGAGCTGAAGCTCGAAACACTGGAGGTGGACGATCTGGCCAGGGCCGCCATTCGCGGAACGGCCTCGCTCCAGGCGCTCAAAAACGTACACATAACCAAGTCGTGGGATGAGATTCCCTTTCGGATCAAGGCGGATGAAAACCTCATACAGCGGACCTTGGTCAATCTCCTGGAAAACGCCCTGAAATTTTCGCCCGAGGGAGGCGTCATCGAAATTACGGGGAAAACTTCCCAGGGGCGCCGGATTATCGAAGTCAAGGATCAGGGACCGGGAATCCCGGCCGAGTTGCAGCGTTCCATTTTCGACAGTTATATCCGGGGGCCTTCCGCCGCCGAAACGATACGCGGATATGGCCTGGGGCTTGCGATGTGCCGTTTGGCCGCCGAATTGCATGGGGGAGAGATATCGGTGGTCAGCGAACCGGGAATGGGAAGCAGATTTATCCTGCGGCTTCCCGCGAACAGCGCCAGGGAAGGCGAGGCCGAGGAAAACAGGGAAAGTTTTCAGAACGTAGGATGAAATCCTCGGATAGCCGAGGAGCCGGAAGGTATTCATCATAAAGTTTATTAGGGATTGAGAATATGGCTTTGAAGAAAATTCAGGATCTTTACTTCTTGATAGTGGACGATATGCCCAATATGCGGCGCACTATAAAAAATATGCTGCAACGAATGGGCGTAAAAAAACCGATCATAGAAGCTGACGACGGCGACCGCGCCTGGGAAAAAATCCAGAGCAATCCTATCGATTTTGTCATCTGCGATTGGAATATGCCGCGCATGAAGGGAATCGAACTCCTTTATCTCATACGCTCCACACCAAAAAGCGCCGATTTTCCGTTTCTGATGCTCACCGGGGAGATCGAAGAAAAAACCGTGGCTCAAGCCGGAGAAAGCGAAATCGACGCGTACATAATAAAGCCTTTTGTTATGAAAACGTTGGTGGAGAAGGTCGAGGAGGCGTTGAAGCGTCGCTACGAGCCCGGTGAAGCGGAGCTGGTATATCGCAGGGGCTTGCAGCTTTTCAAGGATGGATCACTGGAGGAGGCGTTCAAGGCCTTTCAGCATGTGCGCGAGCTTTCGCCGAAGACGGCCAAGGTATATCTCGCGCTGGGCGACGTGTACCTGGAGCAGAAAGGCACGGAAAAAGCCAAAAAAATGTATGAAAAAGCCATATCCTTGAGCCGACAGTACGCCGTGGCCATGGACCGCCTGGCCCAGATATGCGGTATGGAAGGCGACGTGCAACGCATGGCCGAATTGCTCCGGTCCGCGGTTGAAATTTCCCCGCAGGCGCCGGAACGGCAGCTTGAGTATGGCAAGGCTCTTCTGGCTACCGGGAATACGGAAAAGGCCGTGCATGCGTTGGAAACCGCGCTGAAACAGGCGCCCAACAACCCCGAACTGGCCAGGGAGGCCGGTGAAGCGTTTATGGCCGCCGACATGAACGATCGCGCGTCCCGCGCCTTTCAGAAGGCTTTGAGCCTGAACCCCAACGAGATTGAAACCTACAACCGGCTGGGCGTTGCGCTGCGAAAGCAGAAAAAATATCTGGAAGCGATCAAGGAATATCAGAAAGCGCTTATTCTGGACCCCAAAAACGAGGTCATTCTCTATAACATGGCCATCGCCTATTACCATCACGGCCTGCACCGGGAGGCCACGGACAGCTTGCAGCGTCTGGTGAAGATCAATCCCCAGCACATGAAAGCGCAGCAGGCGCTCAGCTCCCTGGCCAGCGGCGCGGGCGTTTGATTCGGAAGGGCGGCGGTCTTCGAACCGCCTCCTCGGGTCTTCCATCCCCGGCGCGCAAACGCGGGCAAGGCCACGTTTCCCCGTCTCCCGTCTTTATTCCCTCGGGCAAATATCATAATATCCGAAATTGAAAAATTAACTTGCTAGAGCGCGCCCGGTCATGAATAGTAGAAGATCATGATCGGGAAAACGGGCCGGTATGGGTAGTTTCCCGGTGTACCGCGAGGAGTTTGCATGAAACGAGTGTTGTATCTTGATTGCGTCGGCGGCGCGGGCGGAGACATGATTCTGTCGGCGCTCATATCGGTCGGCGCGCCTTTTGAATTGATCGAGCAAGGGTTGAGTTCAATCCCCGTCGGGGAGTATTCCATAAAAACCTGGAAGGAAAAACGGTTCGGCGTCGAAGGGCTGCGGCTCGACGTGGAATTCCCCGCCAAACAGCCCCACCGTGGCTTCTCCGATCTGGAACGTCTCATAACCGCAAGCTCCGTACCCGATCCGGTGAAGGAAACCGCGATCCGGGTGTTTTCGGCTCTGGCCGACGCCGAGGCGGCGGTGCACGGGGTCCCCAAGGAGAAGATTCACTTCCATGAAGTGGGCGCCGTGGACGCGGTGGTCGATGTGGTCGGGTCGTGCCTGGCGTTGAGCCTTTTACAGGTGGACGAGGTGGTGGTTTCCCCGCTGCCCTTGGGGGGAGGGATAATCAAGGCCGCGCACGGGCCGCTTCCGCTTCCGGCTCCGGCCACGGTGGAGCTCTTGAAAGGCATTCCGTCCTACGGGGTCGATATTCAGGGCGAAACGGTAACGCCCACGGCGGCGGCCATTCTCGGGACCGTCGCGACCAGGTTCGGCGGGTTTCCCTTTATGAAGGCGGAAAAAGTGGGATACGGCGTGGGGTCCCGCGAATGGGAAACCAGGCCCAATGTGCTCAGGTCCGTCATCGGCGTAACCGAGGAGGGCGAGTCCGATTACGTGATGATGCTGGAAACGAATCTGGACGACATGAACCCCGAATTGTACGGCCCGCTCATGGAAAAGCTGTTCGAAATGGGCGCATTGGACGTGAGTCTGATTCCCGCTTATATGAAAAAAAACCGGCCGGGCGTCATCATCCATGCGCTGGTCAGACCTTTTCACCTCGACCAGGCGCTCGATATCATCTTTCGCGAAACCACGACCATCGGGGTCCGGTACTACAAGGTCGAGCGCCGTACGCTTCCCCGTGAAATCGTTTCCATCGAGACTCGCTACGGTTCGGTGGAAATGAAAAAAGTGGTGACGCCGGACGGCCGCGTGTCCCACTATCCCGAATTCGAGTCTGTAAAAAAGGTCGCCAGGGAAAAAGGAATTCCGGTCAAGGAGGTGTATCGGGCCGCCGAAGCGGCGGTGTTCGAAGCCGAGAAGCCTTGATCGTTGTAGAAGAAATACCGTGCGGGAGGATCGCGCCCCGCTGGAGATTTTTCCCCTCGGTCGAAATAGACATGGAATGGGAATGGACTCCAGAGCATTAGCCGATATCGGCAAAACCAGTTTAAGGTGGTTCGTCATTCCGCGACTTGATCGCGGAATCCGGAAATTTTCACATTTTAGATACCGACATATACCGGAGCGATGTCCGGAAGGCTTTCTTGTGGGAGATGAAATGGTAGAGTCTCGGAATGATTTTGTGACCAAAATGCTCGCCAGCGGCTTTTTTTCCGGCTACGCTCCCATCGTCTCGGGAACGTTCGGCACGGCGGCCGCCATTCCTTTTATGGCCATCTTGGTGTCCATTACCAACGTTTGGGTTTACCTCGTATTGGTCATCGTGTTTATCGCGTTTGCGTGCGTGGTGGCGGACAAAGCCGAGCGTCTATGGGGCGAGAAGGACTGTTCAAAGATCGTGATCGACGAATGGGCCGGGTATCTGGTCGCCAACATCGGCGTTCCTCTTTCACTCGGAAGCGTTGTCGCAAGCTTTTTCATTTTCCGTGTCTTTGACGTCATAAAACCGTATCCCGCCAGCGTATTCGACCAGAGAGTCAAGGGAGGGGTCGGCGTGGTCATGGACGATGTGTCGGCGGGCGTTTATACGTGGATCGTTCTTCAGGTCATCATGTATTTCGGTTGGATATAGATTTATTGCGCGGGATCGGCGAGGTTTTCCATGCGTGGTGAAATTATAATCATTGGAGACGAAATACTTTCCGGCAAGGTCATGGACCTGAACGGCTGGTACTCGTGCGTCCGTCTGGCCGCGGCGGGTCTGGTCGTGAGCGCGATTTCCACCGTGGGCGACAATGCGGATGAAATCGTCGCGGTCATGAATCAGGCTTTGCGCAGGTCGGATTTCGTGATCGTCACTGGCGGGCTCGGACCTACCGCGGATGACATCACCGCCAAGGCGGTGGCCGACGCGCTCGATCGCCCCATGGTGCTGAGGAACGAGATTCTCGATCGTATCAAGAAATTCATATCCTGCAACAAGCTGGCGTGGGACGATTCGCTGGAGAAACTCGCCTGGCTTCCACGGGACGCCGAAATCATGGACCCCGAAGGTCACATGTGCGGTTTTTCCCTGAACGAAGGCGGCTGCTTCGTATTCGTTTTGCCCGGCGTTCCGGATGAGATGCGCGAAATCCTGGACAAGCGCATCGTGCCTTTTCTGCTCGACGCCCAGGATGAAGCCGGATATTGCCGGACAACGACGCTCAAATTGTTCGGCGCGCCGGAGCACGCCATAGGAAAGGCGTTGGAGAATCTGGAACGCGATCTGCCCGGGGTATCGATCGGTTATTATCCCGATTTTCCCGAAGTGAGCGTCGTTCTGACCGCTCGCGGGAAGGATCTCGGGGAAGTGGAGGCGTCGTTGGACAGGGCCGAGCGGTTCGCGGAAGAGAAGGTCGGCGGCTATATCGTGGGTCGCGGCAGCGACACGCTGGCCGCCACGGTAGGCGCGCTGCTCAAGGAGCATGGACAGACGCTCACCACCGCCGAATCGTGCACCGGCGGACTGATTGGACACTTTATCACCGAAACGCCGGGAAGCTCCGATTATTACGAACGGGGCTACGTGGTTTACAGCAACCGCGCCAAGATGGAGGAACTGGGAGTTCCCGAGGAGACTCTGAAACAATACGGCGCGGTGAGTTCGCAAACGGCCGAAGCCATGGCGGTCGGCGCCAGGAAGGCCGGCGGTTCGGATCTGGCCGTGTCCGTGACCGGCATAGCCGGGCCCACGGGCGGGTCCCCGCAAAAACCGGTGGGAACGGTCTACCTGGGAATGGCGAGCGAACGCGGCGTGGTGTCCAAACTGTATCTTTTCCATGGAGGGCGTTCACGGATCAAACGGTTGAGCGCTTTCACGGCGCTGGATTGGATAAGGAGATACTTTGCCCAAGATCCGTTCTTTCATAGCCTTTGAGTTGCCCGAGTCGGTGCGGGACGCCCTTGCGAATGTCCAGAAAAGCATGAAAGGGAACGTGGAGGGCGTGAGTTGGACCAAGCCCGGCTCCATTCATCTGACCACCAACTTTTTGGGGTATATCGAGGAGGACCTGATACCGGGCGTCGGCGAAGCCGTGAAACAAAGCATGATCGGCGCGGCCAAAATGAACATGCGGCTGACCGGTGTCGGCGCGTTTCCCTCCATATATCGGCCTCGCGTCCTATGGGTGGGGGTGGAAGGCGACGTTCCGGCGATGGCGGAAGTAAAGTCCAAACTCGACCGATTGCTTCAGCCCTGGGGCTTTGAAGCCGAAACGCGGTCCTTTAAACCGCACCTTACCATCGGCCGCGTAAAAAACACCAAAAATCTTAAGCGGTTAAGCCAGACCCTGGAACAGGCTGAGGTTGCGGAACAGCCCTTATTTGTGGTATCAAGGCTTGTACTGTATAAAAGTGAACTATTTCCCGATGGGGCGCGTTATACGCCCCTGGCGTGGGTCGAGGTGGAGTGATCATGGCCGCGAGTAAAATCAAGGGAGACATCGTAGTGGAATCAGGCGAACGGGATAAAGCCGTCGACGCGGCGGTGGGACAGATCGAGCGCCAGTTTGGAAAAGGGTCCATCATGAGGCTGGGAATCGACGGCCAGGTGGTGGATGTAAGCGCCATCCCCACGGGCTCCCTGGCGTTGGATATCGCCATCGGTGTGGGCGGCGTGCCGCGCGGACGAATTACCGAAATTTTCGGCCCGGAATCGTCGGGCAAAACCACCCTGGCCCTGCATATCATCGCCCAGGCGCAGAAGACCGGCGGCGTGGCCGCCTTTGTCGACGCCGAACACGCCCTGGATGTCACCTACGCGCGAAAGCTGGGCGTCAACACCGACGATTTATTGGTTTCCCAGCCTGATTACGGCGAACAGGCGCTGGAAATTGCCGAAATACTGGTGCGCAGCGGCGCTATCGACGTGCTGGTCATAGATTCCGTGGCCGCCTTGGTGCCCCGCGCGGAAATAGAAGGCGAAATGGGTGACGCTCACATGGGGCTGCAAGCGCGCCTCATGTCGCAGGCGCTACGCAAACTGACCGCGATCATCAGCAAATCCCACACCGCGGTTATCTTTATCAATCAGATCCGCATGAAGATCGGCGTGGTGTTCGGCAATCCCGAAACCACCACCGGCGGCAACGCCCTGAAATTTTATTCTTCCGTTCGGCTCGACATTCGTCGAACCGGCGCCATCAAGGACGGCCAGGAGGTGACTGGTAGCCGCACCAAGGTGAAGGTGGTCAAGAACAAGGTCGCCGCGCCGTTCAGGGAGGCCGAATTCGATCTCACCTACAGTTCCGGTATTTCCCTGGAAGGGGATATCGTCGATCTGGGCGTGAACGCGAATATCGTCGACAAGAGCGGCTCGTGGTACTCCTACGGCGAGGAGCGGATCGGCCAGGGCAGGGAAAACGTAAAAAACTTCCTCCGCGAGAATCCCGACCTCATGGAAGAAATTCAGCGCAGGATAAAAATACACTACGGATTGCTGACAGAAGAAGCGCAGCCCGTTTCGGATGAGGGAACTGCATGACCGCCAACGAAATCAGAGAAAAATTTTTAAATTATTTTTCCGCCAACAATCACCGCATTGTAAAGAGTTCATCGCTCCTGCCCAAGGACGATCCGTCACTGTTGTTCACCAACGCCGGGATGGTGCAGTTTAAACGGGTGTTTCTCGGCGAAGAGAAACGCGATTTCTCCCGCGCCACCACCTCCCAGAAATGCGTGCGCGCCGGCGGCAAGCACAACGACCTGGAAAACGTCGGCCACACCGCCCGGCATCATACCTTTTTCGAAATGCTCGGGAATTTCTCGTTCGGCGATTATTTCAAACGCGACGCCATCCGCTATTGCTGGGAACTGCTTACCGAAGGGTACGGACTGCCCAAGGATCTTCTGTACGTCTCGGTTTTTCGCGAGGATGACGAAGCCTACGAAATCTGGAAAAATGAGATTGGACACCCCGAAGAGCGCATCATCCGGATGGGGGAAAAGGACAACTTCTGGGCCATGGGCGACACCGGCCCTTGCGGACCCTGTTCGGAAATTCTCATCGACCAGGGCCCGGACATGGGATGCGGACGGCCTGATTGCGCTCCCGGCTGCGATTGCGACCGCTACCTCGAACTCTGGAACCTGGTCTTCATGCAGTTCAACCGTGATGAATCCGGGAAGATGACCCCGCTGCCCAAACCGAGCATCGACACCGGCATGGGGCTGGAGCGGATTTCGGCGGTGCTCCAGGGCAAGAAAAACAATTACGACACCGATCTGTTCACCGGGATCTTCGCCGAACTGGAAAAAATATCCGGCAAAGCCTATGGGGCCGATCCCAAAACCGACCTTTCCATGCGCGTCATCGCCGATCACGTGCGGAGCGTAACCTTCCTGATCGCCGACGGTATTTTCCCTTCCAATGAGGGACGCGGCTACGTGTTGCGGCGCATCCTCCGCCGGGCGCTCCGCTACGGCAAGGCCATGGGCTTGGACAAGCCCTTTATGTACGACTTGTCGGGCAGCGTGGTGGAAACCATGAAATCGGCCTACCCGGAACTGGTGGGGTCGCATGAATTTGTGTCCAATCTGATCCTCAGCGAGGAAGAGCGGTTCCTGCAAACGCTGGAAAACGGCCTGAGCCTCCTGTACGAAGAGATCGAGACCTTGCGCAAGAAAGGCGGCCACACCCTTCCGGGCGAACTGGCTTTCAAGCTGTACGACACCTACGGCTTTCCGCTCGATATCCTGTTTGACGTGGGAAAGGAAGAGGGCTTCGGCGTTGATCAGACCGCCTTTAACGATGAAATGGAAAAACAGCGCGAACGTTCCCGCAAGTCCTGGAAGGGAAGCGGCGAGGTGGAGATTCCCGAAGTGTATCGGGAGCTGCTCGGCCGGGGCGTGCAAACCCCCTTTGAAGGATATGGCGAACGGCGCATTGAGGCCAAGACCCTTGCCCTGGTCAAGGACGGCGTGGAAGTGGGCGCGCTCTCGGAAGGCGAAACCGGCGAAGTGGTTCTCGACCGCACCACACTGTATGGCGCGGGCGGCGGCCAGGTCGGCGACGTGGGCATTATCGAAAGCGCCGGGGCGGTCATGGAAGTCCGGAATACCATCAAGTACGCGGGCTCGTTGATCGCGCACCGGGGCGTCATAACCAGCGGAACGCTCAAAATCGGCGAACAGGTGGAGGTGTTCTACCAGGAAGAAGCGCGAGCCGACACCGCGCGCAACCACACCGCCACGCACCTGCTGCACGCCGCGCTGCGCAAAATTCTGGGAACGCACGTCAAACAGGCCGGCTCCCTGGTGGCGCCGGACCGGCTGCGTTTCGACTTCACCCATTTCGCCTCCATCGATGAAGAAACTCTGACGAAGATCGAGGACGCGGTAAACAACGCGGTGTGGAAAAACATGCCCGTCACCACCAAGGAGATGGACATGGAAGAAGCCATGCGGACCGGCGCGATGGCGCTCTTTGAAGAGCGGTACGGCGACCGTGTGCGGCTGGTGTCCATTTCCGACTTCAGCGCCGAGTTGTGCGGCGGCACGCACGCCCATGCCACCGGCGACATTGGACTGTTCAAAATCATATCCGAAAGCAGCGTGGCGGCGGGAATCCGCCGTATCGAGGCGCTCACCGGACCCGGCGCCATGGCCTATCTCAAGGACCGGGATCGCCAGCTCAAGCAGATCGCGTTCCTGCTCAAAGCCGGTCAGGAAGACTTGACGGTCAGGGTCGAGAAGCTTTTGAACAATCAGAAATCACTGGAAAAGGAAATCGAACAGCTCAAGAACCGGGAAACCGCCGAAGGCGTGGACCAGATATTGGACAAGACGCGCGAAGTCAAGGGAGTTCCCTTGCTGGCCGTGCAGGTGGCCGCCGAAGGTCCCAAGGAACTCAGGGAGCTGGGCGACCGGATTCGCGACAAGATGAAAAGCGGCGTTATCGTGCTGGGCAGCGAATCGGACGGCAAGGCCATCCTGCTGGCGCTGGTTACGCCCGACCTTACGTCTCGCTATCAGGCCGGGAAAATCGTCGGGGAGTTGGCCAAGCTGGTCGGCGGCCGGGGCGGCGGCAAACCCGATATCGCTCAGGCCGGCGGACCGCAAAAAGAGAATCTGGCGAAAGCCTTGGAAGAGGTAGAGAGTCTGCTTTAACCATCCGTAAAGCGCCGCCCAAGGCGGCTGGAGGCCCCTATGACGGGCCATTTGGACATACTGAAACAGATCGAAGGCGGTCAGGGGCTTCCGTCGCTGTCCCCCCTCACCATTCGGCTCATCGAAACCGCCTCGGACGATTCGTGTTCCGCCCAGGATGTCGCGGACATCATCAAACAGGACCCTTCCCTGACCACCCGTTTGCTCAAACTGAGCAACAGCGCCTTTTTCAGAAGCCGGGAACGGGTGTCCACACTCACCCGCGCGGTTGTCCATTTAGGGGTCAACCGCGTCCGCAGCCTGGCTCTGGGCATATCGCTTCGGGACACCTTTCCCATGGGCTCCCAGGGCGCCATGAATTATGACGCATTCTGGAAAATATCCCTCTATCGAGCCATGATCGCGCAGGAATTTTCCCGCAAAACCCGTCAGGCCGATCCCGAGGAAGCGTTTATCGCCGCACTGATCCTGGAAATCGGCCTGCTCATGCTGTACGGCGCCTGTACGGACGATCAAAAGGAAGAATATCCGCGCGAAGCCCTTTCCACCGAAACCATGGTGGAGTGGGAACTGGACAATCTCGGGATTGACCACCGGCACGTGGGCAAGATCATCCTTACCAAGTGGTGTTTCCCCGGGCGCCTGATCGATCCCCAGGGATACTGGGATGAAGACGCCTTTGACCGGGAGACGTCGCCGCTTACCAAATTGTGCGAACTGGCGCGGCTGGGCGCGGAAGCTTTTTTCACCCAGGGCGTCACGCTCAATAAGCTCCACAGCCACGCCTATAGCCTGTTCTCCATCCCCCCCAAGGACTGTAACGAAATTCTGCTGGATGTGCTGGCGCACGTTGAGGAAACCGCCGAAGCCCTGCAAATTGAAACGAGCAGGGAAAAGGACGTGGTGACCATTCTCGAACGGGCCAATCACGCCTTGCATCGCCTGAACCTGCGCATGGCGGATCAGATTCAGGATTACCTGGATCGGGCGGAAATTCAGTTCGGCGCCGAAGTGGAATGCAGCGACGCCAAGCTCCATCAGATCCGCGAACAGGCCATTGAATCGGCCCTGCAGGCGGTGGCGCACGAAATCAGGAATCCGTTGCTGAGCCTGGGCGGTTTTGTAAACAGGCTTTCCAAGAGTTTGCAGGAACAAAACGAATATGTGGAGAAAATTCTTTCCGAGGCCGGGCGGATCGATCGCGTGCTGCGCGATCTGAGCGACTTCAGCAGGAAATATCACCCGGATTTTCAAGCCACCAATGTCGCGCTGTTGCTGGACCGGACCCTTGAGGAGGGCGCCGAGGCGATCGCCGGAAAGGGTGTCCAGGTGATCAAGCAATATACTCTCGGCGACACCCCCTCCCTGGACATCGACCGCCAGGGCATGAGCCGGGTGCTGGACCGTTTGCTACTCAACGCGTTGAATTCGGCGTCTGCAAAGGGCGCGAAGGGCAGAATCGTTCTGACCATTCAGTCGCATCCCCAACACCGCGAACTTTCCGTGGGATTCGAAGATTCGGGCGCGGCCATGGATGACAAAACCATCGCCATCCTGTCCGACCCCATCATCAACTCCAAAACCTTCGGCGTCGGCCTGGGTATGCCCACCGCCCGCAAGATCATCGCCTGGCACGGCGGCCGCATCGAACTCAAAAAGGGAAACCTGGGGGGCAAAAAAGTGGAAGTATTCCTGCCCTTGGCCGCGTCGGATACGTGATCATGAGGAAGGCAAAAGCAGATCCGCTCTAGCTTTTACACCCCCGCTCATGCCTTTATAAGCAAATAAAGCTTTAAGGGCGCCCATGAATGGATGCCCCCTAAAACGCTACTATTTAATTTTACCCAGCTCTTCAATGGTAAGCTTATCGTCATAAATACCCGCGGACACCTGGTAGGGTGTGTTGGGTACTTGGATTATGAAAGTGATTTTGCGGGATGGTTCTGTTTCCCCGGGCTTGGGCCACCAGTATTCGACCCAGGCGCCATTCGGGTTCTTTGCCGCTTCGCAAAGATTTTGGGTGAGATAGGTTCCTTTTTTATCTTGGAAATTCCACCATACCTCCGGCGTATAGGTCAGATTTTTTGGATTTGGATGGCCGACACACTGCCGCGCTTCACAATTATAAACCTGAACGTAGGAATCCTTCCAGGTGAATTCCCCTTTAGGATCATTAAAGGCGGCAAGGCCTTTTTCACCAAGGGACTCAAGCACGGCGCCGCCTTTCAAAACCATATCGTAAACTTCCTGTGGTGTCGCCTTTCCCTCATCAGCCCATGCGGTGGCGCCGGTTAGAATGCAAAAACAAACCAACATACCAACTACTACTTGCTTCATGTCAGGACTCCTCAAGAATGGATTAAACATTTAAGACGGTTCATATTGAACCGGTTTCTTATTGATGTAGTATCGTCAAGACGATGTATAAGTTTAGATAAAAATATATACAAAAAATACCGCCTACGGGGATGTACGGGAAATAATTATGATGCAAATCTTGTAAATTAGCGTTCTTATTTAATTTTTCTCCTTTTACTTTTTAGTTGGATAATGCAGTGGTCTGGCTGTAGGTTCTGTCCAGTTAAAAAACTGAGGGTTGAGGGTCAGGTCTACCACTAAATGGACAAACCTTTTAATTTTATAGGGAGTCCTGGGAATTGAGTGGGGCTGGTATTATGCGGATAAAGAATAGAAATCGGCGCATCCAGGCGGGATTTTGAAAAGGAAGTATTTGCAGCCTCTGGCCATCACCATATCTGATTTGGCTAAAACGCTCAATGTATCGAGGAAGACCATGTCGAAAATCATCAATGAATGCGGCGCGATTACCTCCGATATGGCGTTGCGTTTATCCAAGGCGTTTGAAACGATACCCGAACTTTGGATGAACCTCCAGGTTCAACATGATTTGTGGGACGCCGCGCGTACCCATGATGAATGGCAAAGTGTGCGGCCCATAAAAAGACAGGCTCTGTGAACGCGTGAACGAGGCGATAAAGAATTCCCGGCATAAATTATCAGGCGCGCCGGCGGCGCTTTTGGGGTTGCATTTTCCTCTCCGGGGTGCTATTAATTCCTCTTCATTGAGAGCGGCGAACACGGTTCGCGCAATCAACGAAAAATCCGGGCCATTAGCTCAACTGGCAGAGCAACTGACTCTTAATCAGTAGGTTCACAGTTCGATTCTGTGATGGCCCACACAATAAAATCAAGGGGTTACAGTCAATAAAAACTGTAACCCCTTATTTTTATGGGCGGTCCTGTCCCGCTATTTTCCCGCTTTTAAAAAATGCAGACCATTTGGATTAGCTCAATGATGAGATTGTCTCGTTGACAATCCCCTCCAGCCCGCTTTAAATATAAAGCATACATCAAAAAATTAGGCAATTATCTTTTCTGCAATTTTGTGCGGCGGCGGGATGGAGGTTATGGAAATGCAAAATATGGATGGCTTCATGTACGTCATTTGCGGCCGGTATATTCCTGCTCATGCGGGAGTTTTGGTGCTGGTTTTTCAAGATCAATGAGCGGGTAGAATTGCAAAAGAAAATCCTGGTTCAACTGCAAGTCGCGAATGGGACCTACCATCTCGATTCAAACTTTCGCTCCGAGGAAAAATCGAAAAAGGCCACTGCCGATCGGGAACAAGTCATTGATCTCACTGAGCCGGCATAAAAAGGGGCGGCCCGGATCCCCAGGCCGCCCCTTTGAGTTTCAACCTTCCAGCATGCTATGCCCTGTGTAAATCCTGTAGGCGGCGTGCAGTTCATCCCGTGTCTTATCAAAAAACTCATACAACCCGGAAAAAATTTGCGGGGAAGGTTGATTATCTTTGTCCATAAAGAAGTCGAATGAATTCTGGATAAAAGCCAGCATGTTGTCGATCACATGCAGTTCAATGGTGATGTCGCCAAATTTATTGCCCTTGCCGTCTTTCCCGACGCAATTCGAGCATGGCGGCGTCTGCTTTTCTACTCCTGCCAAATTGCCATGATCCGCGGTAAAAAGCCGATTGGTGGCCTCGAGGAACGCCCTGTGAACGTCTTTTATGCACTGATTTTGAATTTCCTCGATCCGTTCCGTCAACGTTGTCCCTGTGTCCTTTTCCATGCTTCGCCTCCAAATAAAAAAATCCCGGGGCGTGCTTACGGTCTACAACAACCGTTCCGGGCCTTACGGCTACCGGCGCCCCAGGAATGAACTCTGCTTCCGCTCCATGCTCACCTATGCCTTTGTCCCCGATCGCCTCCCCAGCGCCGCGTATGGCGGTTTGTCGTGATGTTCTGCCGTGGGCAGGTTACGCGTTTCCGAAAACCGGGAAGGTCGCCAGGTCAACATATTGATACTCGTTTTGTTTTTCCGGCGCCATGGCGAATTCAGCTTCAATACCGCCTTAACCTGGTCGGGGGTGACTCCGATATCCACCAGCACGGCCAGCTTGGCGGCCGTCTCTTCGCCAAAATAAGCGGAACATAACTCCAAGATCCGCGCGCATTCCATGCTGGCGCCTTCCGATCGTATGCCCTCCGCCGCCGCAAGGATGGTTTGCGCTTGCAGCTTGACCACAAGCTTGTGATAGGCGCGCCGCAATTCATCGATGGTTGTAATTTGGGAGTTCATGTTTTTTAAATAGTCTGCATGTCCTTTAAAACGCCGTCCAGCGTTCCAATGACGTCAATCAATCCGGCGTCAAGCGCCTTTGATCCTATGAAAGTTCGTCCGTCGGCCATGTCCTTGACCACCGTTTCGGCGCTTACTCCCCGGTTGCGGGCTATGGTGTCCACAAACAGCGTATAGTAGGTGTCAAGCTTATCCTGGATGTAGGCGCGCGCCTCGTCGGTCAAAGGTTCGGTGTCGTTTCCCATAACCTTGTACTTGCCGGAATAGAGTAGGGCCCGTTTTACGCCGCGCTTTTCATCGAATCCTGAACGATCGAAGTGTGCGCTTATAACCCCAATCGAGCCGACTTGTGAAGTTTGGCTGGCTATGATGATATCCGCCGCGCTGCCGATCAAATAGGCCGCGCTGGCCATCATACCGTCCGTTAGCGCAATGATAGGCTTTTTCCCGCGAGCCTGATAAATTACATCAGACATTTCAAACGCGCCATCCAGGGTTCCGCCTGGGCTATCGACATCGCAGGATGATGGCCGACACCACGGGGCTTTCGATTGCCGCTTCAAAATCGAATTTTAGAAAATCCAGGGTCGCGCCTGCGAAGAGGCTTGAAAAGAAATCCGCTCGTTTGGCGATATGGTTCCGTGTAGAGGTATCACCTGAATTGTTCGTTCCAGGTAAGGCGGCGCGGACTGCCTTGACGCGCGGCCGGTTTGGGCTTTCATGCTCTCCAGGGAGGGAGAAGATAATCCTTGAACCAATAACTGCTGGATCGCCGTGAGATTTTCCGGAACAATCGCCCTATTCGCTATAGAGCAACATGATTTGTACTCCTCGTTTGGCCGCTGGGAGAGAAAGAGTTACCAGCGCTCTATCCTGCGGGCAACCGCCCTAGCCGCGGCTATGATCGTGAGCGCAAGCTCTCCTTTATCGAATGAGGGAAGCTGCTCTTCGCCTTATCGTCCCCGTACTGCCGCGCCGGATAACATCGCGCCTTGGCGTTAATGCATTCCTGGCCGATCAACTTCCGCCAGGCGTCCTGTTCCGCAGGGTCTGAATATTTAAGCGCCCAGCCCGTAGGATTACACGGGCGTTCACACGGTTCTGAATTGATCGCCAGTGATCGACAAATTCCGCCCAAAAATCTTTGCCCGTGCTTCCCCCTACAAATTTATATCGGCTTTCCGGGCAGCATGGTTCAATCTTCGCGCGAAGGTCGGCAAGCTGCTGTCGATCGCGGCGATCTTGGCCGCGCGCTCTTTTCCGTTGAGTTTTCCTCGAGGCGCTTTATGGCCTCTTCGACATCTTCCCATGGGAGCCAGCAGCGGGGACCAGGTCCCAGACCGTCGAAACGGTGAAAACTCGGGCTCTCAAAGGGGCTGTTATTGTTGAGCGCGCCCCGAAAAGCCTGCAAGTGCTTGGCGAGCCACGAAATGCGGATCTCGCGCCATTCGGCGTATGCGCGTTTAATCCGTTCCATAAGCTCCGTTTTCGAAACGCATGCATGTTCAACAGTCTGACGCTCTTTTTCGAGTCGCTCGATTTGCGGCGCAAGACGTTCCCACTCGACATACAGCGGCGCCCATTCACGGTATTTTTGGGTTAGGTGTGGATGAGGATAAAATCTCTCGGAATCGGCTGAAATAGTTTCGTGATACCTCCCATAAAGTCTCCTATCCGCGCCCGTTCGCCGCGTCGATATAAGCGGCGTATTCCTGGCGGAATGCAATCCGGCAAGCAGTCATGGCGGAACCTTTCGAGCAGGAATGTTGAGCCTGATAGACTCCGACCAGGGCCATGAAATCAGCGCCTTTCGTTGGGGGGGTGTCTTTCTGTAGCGGGTTCCCGGCCGAGGTTCGGGTAGGCCTGGCGCGCCCGCAATAAAGCTGCGGTGGAATTCATGCCGCCCTGGGCTTCAAAAAGTTTTTGAGCTTCCTGTAAGGTTTGAGGTCCCTGGGGAGTGTCCCTTTCCGATTGCGCTTTTGTTGCCTGTTGCCCGTGATCGGCAAGGCCGTTCGCTTCTTGGATATACGCTCCGTGTAGTGCCGGAAAACGCCTGGCAGCTTCCGGTAGCGCGTCAAGTTTGCTCATGCCGCGCCGCTCCTGAAGCATATCGACGGCCTCCATGTACGTTGTGGGAAAATCCATTTTTCTACTCCTGTTTTTTCGTTTTTAAGGCCGCCGACTGTCACGCCGGCCTATTCCGACGCCGCCGGCGGCCAAACCCAAATGAGGATGCAGCAATCATCGCACTTAACAGTTATACAAAGGCCAGCCGAGTTCCGTCAGAAATTGCCTGTCCGTGCCTGGATTCGTCCATTTCATTTCGCTCGGCAATCGCTGCGTTTTCCCGCTCTAAATTTTACGATCTTAACGCCCGCGATATACCCTCATGTACGCAAGCTTGAAAAAACGCGCTTTCGGCCTCTCATTTCGAGCGCGCGTACTCGCCTCTCGGGCGCATAATCGGTCAAGCGTCCGTTCACCTCACATCAAGGCGCTTCGACCGTCCCTCGCGTAGGACAAAAGCTTGTCTCTTCGTAGGAAGCAAGTCCAGATTTTCCATAGTTTTTTTCCTCCTCGGGATTTGTAATGAATATGGCCTTCGCAGGAGTACGCCAGCACGTAGATCCGCGTCACGCTCCATCTCGGCTCATAATCGTAAAACTGCGCTCTTCCCTTCCGCGTACATGACAGAGACGAGCATCTTCAAAAAGGGCAAGTCTTCAAGCGCCGCCCGTGGTCAAACACTGATCAATATTTCGGGCAGCAAAATATCTCTCATCTCGGTTCTGGATCCGCGTCGTAAAGATTCTCAAAGTTAACTTCTGCGTTGCAGCAGTTCAGCAGCTTGCAGTGGTTTTCGCCGTAACTTTTTACATAGTGTTTTCTCATTTTTTACTGATGTCTTGCTTTCTTCCGTTTTACTCGCTGTCTAACTACCGTAAAGATAATGTACACTAATTCAACATATATCGTATATATAAAGTAGCAGCAGCTTGAAATTCTTGATTGCTGCAAAAAACTACTGCGTACTGCTGACGTCTATGTATTACATAAGTGGAACTATGGTCGCATTTTTGCAAACTCTTCCTTCTCACTTTTTCTCTTAGCGCGTAAAAAAGACATCGTCTACGCCGCTAGCTAAACCTGCATTCGGAGAGTGTCTGTAAGCTTACCCGCAGCCTGCTAAACTACTGCTCAACTGCTGCTTCGCACCCACGCTCACAAATCGACGCCCCGCTGCATGGCTCTCGGTCGCGTTCCCTTTCCACCCACTCACCGGCCATCTGCTTCAGCGTAATCAAATCGCTCTTAATCCACCAGCCCCAGGCGTGTTTAGCTCCGTAGCTTCGTCCTGAGTCCAGTGAAACTTAGTACTCCTTGACGCCTCTCCTGAGTAATTCAAATGCAAAGATTGTCGGGCCGGATCCCGGCATTCCCCATCGCAATCGTTGCCACCAGGTCCCCAGCCTCTTGGCTCAAAAGCATGGCGTCTAGTTCCGACTCGACAACCATGCAGATATTCGCGGGACCAGGCGTGACCATGGCAGCCATCCATGATCCCGGTATCACGTAATAACGTGGCCCTTGCTCTGCGTTCTCCCGCCTGATCCGAACACGCGCAACCCGGTTGTTTTGGAGGCATGGAATCACCAGGCCTGCCGGCAGCCAGAGTTTCTTTGCGCGGCCATTCTCTTTGAAAGTTCTTGGGAGTCCCAGGCCTGCCGATCCCGCCACATGTCGCGCGGCATGAACCCCAGGCGAAAGCGTTCAATGGTTTCCTCGCGTAGAAATCTTTCACTGTTGAGCCATGCGCGAACGGGCTTCCCTAAATCGCTCCGTAAATATCCGTGTGTCCACTGGACAAACGCGTCCGCGCGGTTACGCCATTTCTCGCAAGGCATGGCGAATTCACGCGGACAGAATGATTCCTGTTCTCTGGGCTTCGAAAATGTGGCCGGAGCGCGGTGTTCTATTCCAAGGAAGCCGCAGGCCTCCTCATAGCCCATACCCCTGAAGTCCCGCAGATACTGAATCGCATCTCCTTTGCGATCGCAGCCCCTACACCAATAGCGGCCGCGCTCACCTTCCATTTGGCCAGACGCGAAATCGATCATTCCCCCCACAATGGGGACAGGCAGAACTATATTCGCCCTGGCCAGTGGAAGCCTGTTTCTTGGGATTGTGGCCGTCTTGGCGTAGCAGGTCGCTGATATTCATTCGCTTTTAATTTTCAGCCCAAGGTATTGACGGTGGCGTCCGGAGTCTAGACGATCGAATTGAGACAGCAGTCGCTTACCGAACCGAACGCCGGACAGGGGTTTTAGACCTTGCTCCTTGTTCCAGAGCTCATATGCTTCGCGTAAGGCGCCGGCGCGCGTCATCGCAGTCTGGTCAATGATGCAAGCCTCGGTGATAAACTGCCCGACAAGATCCTGATCCGACCTGTATCCTTCAGTAGCGATTTTAATTTCTTCGGGAATATTCAAACCTTCCCGCCGCCATTCAAGGCAACCGCGAACCAGCCAGGCGAGTATCCCTGGGGCTTCATCTTTTAATTTTTTGAATAAATTTTTGTCGCGCTTACGTTCGTTCGGCGCGGTGGGTTGTCCACAAAGCAAAAATCGAAGGGGACCAAGATTAAGCGTGACCATAAAGCGAAATCTTGCGGTCCGTCCGGGGTTTCGAATTGGTCAACAAAAAAATTGTGTGGGATGGCCGGAAGTTTATTTCGTGGCGCCCGTAGGCCGCGCGCCCACACAATGTATCACCGCCGGTCAATAATTTTAATGCGGGCCGAATCCAATTTACCGGAGTCTCCTGTTTCGCTAGAGCAGGCGTATCGGAGCCCCCTTCAATGCCAACTATCTCCGGAGACGGTCCGGAGCTTGAGCGAGAATTTCCCTGGTCGAGCAGTTCCTCCGATCGAACCGGAGCCGCCAGGGGGCCTAGAACGTGCGCGAAAATTTCCAGTAGGGTGCTTTTGCCGTTCCTGCCAGCTCCCCATAGAACTACGAGCACGTGTTCCGTGCATTCAGCACTTAGGGCGTAGCCAAAAAGTCGCTGGACAAATTCAACAATTTTCCTGGATCCCCCGAAAATTTCCAGTAGGGCGGCCTCAAAACATGGCGCGGGCTCATCGATGCCGGACCATGCAACAGGCGCCGATCTTTGTGATCCAATCTTCAGGCCGACCCTCGCGAAACGATCCATCGAGTAAGTTTATGACGCCGTTTTCAATGGCCAATAAGTAACGCTGTTCGTCCAACCTATCGCCGGTTATCCCCAATGAATCAGATCCGGCGGCGGCGAGTTCAAGCACGTCTTCTAGATATCGAAGGGTTTTATTTTTTTGTGCGCGCTTGAGGTATTTTTCGGCCCTCTTTTCGGCTTGTGCGGCAGCTTCTTTTCTCTGGGCGCGGTACTCTTTGTATTTCAGCCAATCCTGCTTCTGCGCTTCGCCAAGCCAGACTTCATATAATAACTGCGCTTCAGCGAGCTGCTCATCGAGGATCGCGTCTTGCCAGTGGACTCCATTGAAAAATAACCAGCGCCCGGCGCGGTGATTGAACGCAAACTTTCCCTCATTTTTTCAATTAAAAGCGCGGCGTCGCCCGCTTGCCCTTGCTGGAAAAACTCTTCAATGGTGCTTGTCTTCAAGTTATTTTGATGCCCGGGAAAGGAATCAGCGAATTGCTCTTTTTCTTTTTCGCGCTGCGCCAGGGCTTCGGTCCGGATCTGTTCAATGTTTGAGTTCATGTAAGTTGGCTCAGGTGGTCATCTAAACTATGCGTCAATCGGCTTCTTTACTGGTGGCTTGCGCGTGGCCACGCTTTTCCATCCAGGAAATCAAGAGAACGAACGGGATAAGCTACACGCCCGCCAATCGTTACGCGGCCTTCAGGGCCCAAACCCAATGAATCCTTGTTTGCAAGGGTTCTGGGGGTCAAAACACCACCGCTAAATTCGCGAACGGCTTGCCTCCGCCACAAGAGCGCTTGGCCATTTCTCAGCCAGTGCGGAGAAGTCCGGCTGGTTCCGTTTAGTTGTTTTCGATTGTTCTCTCACGTCGCGGTTACCTCCGTTTCTATTGTGAAGCGATGGTAACCGGATATCTGGGATAGCTCAGTGTAGATTTTTAGGCATGGAAAATTCTTCCGGAGCGCTGTGGTAGGGGTAAGGAATCAAGGCAGGATTTCGCGCCAGCCGCCGCCTATCAGGTGGTCGTATCGCCTGACATGCTGTTCGGCCTTTCGACGCGAGTTTTCTCTTTCCTCTCCGGGGTAAAGCGCTGAGCCGATCTCGGCGAAAGTCGGCGGCGGGTTTCTTTTATATCTCATATCGCCCGCCTGAAGGATCGTCGCATAATCGGTGCTGTTCGTTCTTGTAGATCGGCGCTCTTTTTTGTAGAGGCGGTACCATTTATCGATCTGCTCCAAGACGGCCTCTTTTAGCCCTTCGATGCCGTTCACCGTGTCGAAATCAATTTCGATCCACATAAAGGAAGGATCTGTGCGCATTTGGTTCGGCTTCAGCTGTTTAATTCTGCTGTCTGGTGTTTGCGGGCTAACCTTGACTCCGGTAGAAAGCGCCGAAAACGTTGGGAAATAGGATTCCATTCCACTCTGGAGCAGGCATTCAATCGATTTCCTGCTCTCTCTGTTTGCATGGTGGTAATTGGAAGACATTTTTTGACCAAAAGCTTCCTCATAGGTCCATTCAGGGTTTAGCATACGCAATCCCAGGCCAAAGGTTTGAGCGATTTCACGTTCCTTGTAGGCGAATGGAAGCTCCTTGTAACGCAGCTTGCCATCTTCGGCGGTCTCCTTAGTCCAGTATGGAACCTTGCGAAGTTCAATTGCTGTCTCCCATGCAGCTTTATACTCCGGGTCCCTTCGCATGAACTCCCACCTCCATCGAACCCATTGGTGCCTTCTTTTACTTTTGCTCATTGGCGGCCTCTTCCTTTTTTTTCTTCCGTGCCGTGGCGCTGGCCTCGAGACTCAATTCCAGTTGCCGGACGGCCTCTTGCAGGTGGTCAGGGGCAAGATGGCTGTAACGCTCCGTCATGCTGATGGTTCGATGTCCCATAAGCTTTGCGACCGTATAAAGAGGCGTCCCCTGCTGAACCAACCAGGAAGCGAACGTGTGGCGCAGCGTGTGAAATACGACTTTTTGACGGGGATCGGTGATTCCCTCATTCAGGCCCACTTCGCCGACCACGGTGTTGAACATTTTGCTTATTTGATCCCTTTCCCCATGCCTTGCGGGGTATACTTTCGCGTTCAGATCCGCGTGCGGTCGAGCTTCAAACATGACCCGAACCGCCGCTGTCATGTGGGCGAACCTGGTTCTGTTGGATTTCGTATCCCGCAGGCATACCAGGCCTTGTTGACTGTCAATGTCCGCCCATGATAGTTTGAAAATCTCCCCCGCTCGAAGTCCGCAATGGAGGCTCAAAAGAGCCATGTCATGAAGGTCGATGCTTTTCGCTTTCAATTTTTCCAATAATACGTCCGCTTCGGCATGGGTCAGGAAGCGAACCCGCCGATTGTCGGAAGTAGGCTTTTTCACCTTGTCAATGGGGTTGTCCCCGCGATAAAGATCATTGTTTCGAGCATAGTTGTATAGCTGCCGAATAACGGCCATTGCATATTGAACGCTTCTAACCGATCGGCCGGCTTTGCTCAGAGTCATCTTGATTTTTTCGATATGGATCGGCGCAACCTTGTTCAAGGAAAGGTATCCAATTACAGGCTCAATCCATAGGCGGAAAAGGCCGTCCTCGGTTTTGAATGAGCGCTTTTTCTTGCTTTCTTGGGCGTGAGGGTAGTAGCGCTGCTCCCAAATTTCAGATACGGTGATTTTTTCCAGCGTCTCTTGTTCTCTCGCTTGCTGCTCAGCCTGGCGGCGCTTTTCCCCCAGGGCTCTCTTTTCGGCAAGGGTTCGGGGGCCGGTTCCCAAACGCTGATTTTCCTTGAGCTCGGATCGCCGGGCGACTGCTTTTGCTTCGGTCCATCCTTCGGACGTCCAGCCTAAAGCCTCTTCTTTGTCCCTGCCATCGAGTTTGAACCTAATGGTGAAATATCGATCGGGCCGTGAACCATATTTCCTGGTCGGGTGCTCTCGGTACCTGACGCCGGGAAATCGTGTCTTTATCCAGGTAAGGGAAGGCAATTTTCCCGCTCCTATCCCGCTTTTTTGTGGTAAACTGAGGTAAGGCGTGTGAAGTTAATTCTACTGTAACATGCGGAAAAGTCAAGGTAAATGTGATGTTCTGTGAAGGCGTGTGAAAGTGTAAAAAACAGACTCTTAATCAGTAGGTTCACAGTTCGATTCTGTGATGGCCCACACAATAAAATCAAGGGGTTTCGGCAGGTTGCAGCCGAAGCCCCTTTTTCGTTTCTCGTCAAATCTCTTCAAATTAAGTCTGTTTTGAGATCAAAATGCACGCACCTAGCACCCAACGACAAGGGACCCATCTTGCGTAAAGGCCTTGAAGGGGTCATCGGAGGTTGGAGGACGCCCGTCCTTGTCCACCGGAGACATCAGGTCGTCTGCGACGGTCATGCGCGGCGCTTGGAGCTACAATTTCACTCATTCCTCTCGACAGTATGCACAAGATGATGATGAGGCCGGGTCCTCCGCCACGATTAGCTTGTAATTGCCTGCGTCGTCGGGTTGCCAGCGCGAGGATCAATCATGGCTTGAAACCTGTCGGACCCTCTCTGATTTTGAGTTGCACACCGCATAGCAGATGTTATATTGTTGGGCGGTTTTGAATGGCAGTCGTGCGCCCGATGATTTCCGGTACGCAAAGGCTCAGAAGATGAATACAACAGTTTGGAGGTTGAACCATGAACAGACAGCGCGCTCTTGAACTGCTGCGCCGCAGCAAGCCGGAGTTGCAGGCCCGTTTCGGCGTGACCCGGCTGGCTTTGTTCGGCTCGACCGCCCGCGATACGGCAACCAGCGGTAGCGATGTCGATGTGCTGGTGGCCTTCGACGGCCCCGCCACCTCCAAGCGTTATTTCGGCGTGCAGTTCTACCTCGAGGATCTTCTCGGCTGCCCGGTCGATCTGGTCACCGAAAAGGCCCTGCGGCCAGAACTGCGCCCCTATATCCAACAGGAGCGGGTCAATGTCTGATGCCAGCAAACGCGAATGGTGTTTCTACCTTGATGACATGATCGACTTCGCCGGGAAGGTACTGGCCTACACCGACGGACTCGACCAGGCCGGTTTCGTGGCGAGCAGGCTGATTTATGACGCCACCCTGCGCAACCTGGAGCTGATCGGCGAAGCCGCCACCCACATCCCGGACGACATCCGTGCCGCCCATCTCGAAGTCCCCTGGCGGATGATCATCGCCACCCGCAATCGCCTCATTGACGGATATCTCGGTATCGACGACGATACCCTATGGAGCATCATCCAGGACGATGTGCCGGAACTGCTGCCGCTGCTCAAGACGCTGAAGAAAAAGGCGCAGTCGTGAAACCCGGAAGCGTCAAGATCGTCGACCCCGTCTCCGCCGTCAAAGCGATCAAGCGGCTCAACGAAGGGGACCTGCTCTTTCTCAACCGGCTGATCTTCGAGCGGCTCAAGCTCATTTCCCAGGCCCATGCCACCACGCTGATGACCCGATTCACCAAGGGCGATCGGGTCGACTTCCAGGCCCCGGATGGCCGGATGCTGGAAGGCATGGCGCTGCGCCTCAACAAGAAGACCGTCAGGGTCGCCACTGACGACGGCCAGCAGTGGAACGTCGCACCCGGCCTGCTGCGCCTGGTCCAATCAGAGGGAGATGTCCAATGGCCATGATCCGCCAACCCGAAAACTTCCCCGAAACGGTCAAGGAGATCCGGCGACAACTGGCGCTCTCCCAGGAGGAATTGGCGCACGCCCTCGGGGTGAGTTTCGCCACGGTCAACCGCTGGGAAAACGGCAAGACGACGCCGTCGAAACTGGCGCAAGCAACATTTGAAAATTTTTGCGCCAGGATGGCAAGACAGGGAAAGTTGAAGCATGACCAATTCTGAATCCAAAACCCGTTCGGAGCTAATTGACAAACAACTGGCGCAATCGGGCTGGAACGTCAAAGACCCCACCCAGGTCATCGAGGAGTTCGACATCCTGACCTCGCTTCCGGAGGGTGTCGCCGAACCGCGCACGCCTTACGAGGGCCATCAGTTCAGCGATTATGTGTTGCTCGGCAAAGACGGCAAACCCCTGGCTGTGGTCGAGGCCAAAAAATCAAGCAAGGATGCCGCCATCGGCCGCGAACAGGCCAAGCAGTATTGCTGCAACATCCAGAAGCAGCTGGGCGGCGAGCTGCCTTTCTGCTTTTATACTAACGGGCACGACATCTATTTCTGGGACCTGGACAACTACCCGCCGCGCAAGGTGGTGGGCTTCCCGACTCGCGACGACCTGGAGCGTTTCCAATATATCCGCCGCAACCGCAAGCCACTGACCCAGGAGTTGATCAATATCGCAATAGCCGGTCGTGACTACCAGATCCGGGCTATTCGCGCCGTATTGGAAGGTATCGAACAGAAAAAGCGCGACTTCCTGCTGGTCATGGCCACCGGTACCGGCAAAACCCGCACCTGCATCGCCATGATCGATGCCCTGATGCGCGCCGGTCATGCCGAGAAGGCGCTGTTTCTGGTTGACCGGATTGCTCTTAGAGAACAGGCGCTGGCCGCCTTCAAGGAGCATTTGCCACACGAACCCCGCTGGCCCAATGTCGGCGAAAAGCTCATCGCCAGGGACCGCCGCATCTATGTCTCGACCTATCCCACCATGCTCAACATCATCCGGGACGAGTCGCAGTACCTGTCGCCGCACTTCTTCGATCTCATCGTGGTCGATGAAAGCCACCGCTCCATCTACAACACCTACAAAGAGGTGCTGGATTACTTCAAGACCATCATCCTGGGCCTGACCGCCACTCCGACCGACATCATTGACCACAACACCTTCCAGCTTTTCCACTGCGAGGACGGCATTCCCACCTTTGCCTATACCTTCGAAGAGGCGGTCAACAATGTGCCGCCCTACCTGTGTAGCTTCCAGGTGATGAAGATCCAGACCCGCTTCCAGATCGAGGGGATCAGCAAGCGTACCATCTCGCTAGAAGACCAGAAAAAACTGCTTCTGGAAGGCAAGGAAATCGAGGAGATCAACTTCGAGGGCTCGCAGCTCGAAAAGCAGGTGATCAACAAAGGTACCAATACGCTCATCGTCAAGGAATTCATGGAGGAGTGCATCAAGGACCCCAACGGCGTGCTGCCCGGCAAGACCATTTTTTTCTGTTCTACCAAGGCCCATGCACGCCGGATGGAAGAGATATTCGACAAGCTCTTCCCGCAGTACAAGGGCGAGCTGGCCAAGGTGCTGGTCTCGGATGACCCCCGCGTCAATGGCAAGGGCGGCCTGCTCGACCAGTTCACCAACAGCGACATGCCTCGCGTCGCCATCAGCGTCGACATGCTCGACACCGGCATCGACATTCGTGAAATCGTCAATCTCGTCTTTGCCAAACCGGTCTACTCCTACACCAAATTCTGGCAGATGATCGGGCGCGGCACCCGTCTGCTGGAAAGCAGCAAGCCCAAGCCCTGGTGTATCGAAAAAGATGTCTTCCTGATTCTCGACTGCTGGGACAATTTTGAATACTTCAAGCTGCAACCCAAGGGCATGGGACTTTTCTGTAAAACCAGCAACAATCGGCACCAATCGAGAAAGATCTGAAACCGGTAAATACTCATGATATCTTTAAGTTGCTGCAAATCCAGGAAGTTACAGAAACTCGGAGTAATTGTCTACGAATCAGTAGGTCCCAATTTTGATTCGTTGAGCGGCCGCAATTCGTATCAAGGCTTGGCAGTTTATTGGCTATGAATATTTAATTCTTGTGTTTACTGATCTAGTATTGATTGAGATGTAGATTGGGTACCCGAGGTCAGCAAGACTGTTTGAGATGGCGTTTAAAGTAATTATTTTCTAAAATCTCCGTTTTCATCAACAAGTTCAGGATAAACTCTTTTAGCGCATTCTGGGCAACAACCATGGGAAAACTTTGCTTCAGAATGCTTACTTATGTACGATTCGATCTGCTCCCAATATCCTTTATCATTTCGGATTTTTTTGCATGATGCGCAAATGGGCAGAAACCCCTGCAGTACCTTAATTTCATCAAGCGCTCTCTGCAGTTCGGCGTTTTTTTGCTCCATCTGGAGCTGTAGAAAACGCAAATTCAGATGTGTCCTTACCCGGGCCAGGACCTCTTCGGACTTGAACGGCTTGGTTATATAGTCGACTCCACCCAACGAAAAGGCCTTCACTTTCTCGATCGTTTCATGGAGAGCGCTGATGAAAATAACCGGAATCCCGGCGGTTTCTTTATCCTCCTTTAACTTTCCGCAGACTTCAAAGCCATCCATGACCGGCATCATGATATCGAGCAGGATAAGACCGGGAGCCTCTTTACGGACAGTCGCCAATGCCCGCTCTCCGTTCGGCGCCAGCCTGATTTTATAATGGTGTTCATCCAAAATCCCGGAAAGGAGCCGCAGGTTATCGGGATTGTCATCTACCACAAGGATGGTGTTGTCCTCATATCGAGAAATCGTCATTATTCCCTCTCAAATATCCTGTTTCGCGACGGTTGTCTGTCGAGACTTCTGAACCAAGGACAGGATTTTGTCGTATGCGTAATTCTCCGCCAACTTCAACAACTCGCCGGCCAGGCGCTCATCAACACGGGCGATTTCCTTTATCGCCTCATCGATAAGCGCGGCGTCGCTTAATTCCGTGGCCTCTTCCAACCTGGCGAGCAAGTCCTCTGGCGTCTTTTTAAGAAAGGAGGCCAGCTTGTCGTCAGTCAGATTCCCGGTTTGGGGTGTGGGAGTTGGTTCCTCCTCAGACTCGAAAACAAAGCGCGCTCCCAGATGCTTGTGGAGCATTTCAAAAATTTCTGACTCCCTGAAGGGCTTACGAACAAAATCGTCACCGCCTTGCTCTATCACCTTGAGACGATCTTCCTCGAAAACGCTTGCGGTGAGGGCAATGATCTTAGTTTCCTTCCTTGAATTGGTTTGTCCCATCTCGGATCTGATGATTGCGGTGGCTTCGTAACCGTCCATAAGCGGCATGCGGATGTCCATCCAGATGAGGTCCGGCCGCCACTGTCGCCATATCTCTACGGCTTCCCGGCCATTAACCGCCTCCCGAACTTGACAGCCCACGGACCGCAGCAAGGTTGCCAGGAGGTCGCGATTATTATCGTTATTTTCGACAACCAACAGCCGAAAGACCGGTTGGCCGTCAGCAAGAGCGACTACCCTGCGGTGGAGTTGGCCCGACTTCATATCAGCGTGATCCGCGGGTTCCAGCCGCAAATCGAAGGAGAAGCATGTCGCTTTGCCGACCTCGCTTTTTACTTCGAGTACGCCATCCATGAGTTCAGCGAATTTCCGGCTAATGGAAAGTCCCAAACCGGTCCCTTGCTGAGGCGCCCCTGGGAGTTGGACTGATAGAAGGCGTCGAAAATCTTATCCTGTTCTTGGCTGGATATACCGCAGCCGGTATCGGTAACCTCAAAATGCAGGATGGCGCTCTCGGATTTCCCCTTTTCGTCCGGTTTGTTACTCACCAACAGACGCACGCCCCCGGTTTCGGTAAATTTTATGGCGTTACCGAGGAGATTTATAAGGATCTGTCGCAACTTGTTCTTATCCGCCCGGATATATTGCGGAACATCGGGAGAGTACGTAAATTCCAGCGTAATTCCCTTTTGCCGGGCGCGCAGTCCGAACATCTCCTCAAGGCCGAGCAGCAGTCGTCGCAGATCGAAATCCTGTTTATTCAGAACTGCGCGATCGGCCTCGATCTTTGAAAATTCCAAGACATCGTTGATCAGCGACAGCAAATGCTCGCCGCTCCGGCCTATAGTTTTGAGATTCCGCCGCTGCTCTTCCGATATTTCAGGGTCCCGCCGCATTAGTTCGGAGAAACCAAGAATGGCATTCAGAGGAGTACGCAGTTCATGGCTCATATTGGCGAGAAAGGCGCTTTTGGCGCGATTGGCGGCCTCGGCCGCCTCTTTGGCTTTATGCAACTCATGATAGGCCTGCTTGCGTTTGCTAATGTCCTCGAAGACCGTGACAAACTGATCCGGCAACGGAGAGAAAACGGAGACTTGAAAATATTTTTGCATCGGCTCGAAAAAAATCTCCTGCTCGGTGGGCTGCCTGGTCAAGACCACTTTGGAGTAAATATCAAGAAAAGGAGGCTTGCCGGCGCCATATAGCTCAGAGGCTTTCTGACCGACCGCGGCTTCTCGGGTTAATCCGGTATAAACCTCGTACATTGGGTTTACACTCAGAATCCGGTAGTCTACCGGCCTATCCTGCGAGTCGTAAATGAGTTCGTGGATGGCGACTCCTTCGATCATATGTTCGAACAGACTGCGAAAACGTTCCTCACTTTCTCGAAGTCGTTCTTCGACGCTCTTCAGGTCGGTAATGTCATGACTCATCACCACGATAGCCCGAACGGCTCCGCGCCGGTCGAAATCAGGCACATAGTTTACCTGGACCCAGCGCTTGCCCTCGGCAATCGTGAATACATTTTCATATGACGCCGGTTGGCCGGCTTTTATTTTTTCGATATAGGGCAAGGCAGACCGGTAATTCTCCTCGCCTATTATCTCCCTGATGTGATGGCCGATGATACGATCCCGCGGCCTCTTAAACGATTCTTCGAACTTACGATTGACAAACCGGTATCGCAGGTCTTCAACACCAACATATGCTATGTATGCAGGAGAATTGTCCGTGATCAACCGCATCTGATGCTCGCTGGCGCGCAACTCCTCCTCAACCCTTTCACGCTCGATAATCTCCTGCTGCAGCTGTTCATTGGCATTTTCCGATTTTTCTTTTTCCCTGCGCAGTGTTTTTTCGGCGGCCTGATTGCTTGAATTGAAATACCAGGTAAATAACAGAAGAAGGAGTATGGTCAATACGGTTGTGGAAATCCTGGTCACGTCCATGTTGAGTTCGACGGTGGCCGGAAGAGGGCGGACATACTGCAGGGTGATCACCAGCGCGAAACAAAGCAAAAGGTATCCGAACAGCGCTACCACGGTCGACTTGTTCTGTTTTAGGTCGAACAGCATAAAAGGCCAGGGCACGGCCGAAAAGAGAACAACGTAAGCGCCTTCCTTGAATCCCCCCAAATTAGAATACGTGAAGTAAGTAATTGCTGTCACCAAAGAAAATGCGACAATTTTTGCCGCCCAATAAAGACGAAAATGATTCAGCAGCAAAACTGAAACCATAAAAAGATAGATGCTGAACAGTTTGATGCAGTAGACGATGTTGGGTAAGCTGAGTAAAATTCGAATCGTAAGATACAATGACGCTAGCAAGACAAGGTAGTTCACATAAGAAATTCGCCGGGCTTCTCGCGAATCGAGATCCTCGCTGACGCCGATATGCGTTACTGTATGCCAGATTCTTTTCATTATCTGTGTCCCCGGAGTCTCGATCTCTTCTATCAGACGCAGTTTTCTCTATTCGACCCGATGCGGAGGCATGTAGAATCGATTCGTCCTAAGATTAGACTGAGATTAGATTTTGTCGAACGACAGGACTCTCGTATTTCGTGCAATGATCAAAATCGTCATTGGAACAATGACAACCTTGCCGCTCAGATTTTTTATCAAGATATATGCCACTTTTTAACACCCAAAATTAAAACCTAGTATTGTCTAAAATGGATGGAGCAATATTCGGGTTGTGAAACTCTTAGTTCTCATCTTCAAGCTTGCTAACATGAGGGGATCGGAGGTTGGCTCAGGTGTGGGACTTTTTCTGGAAAATCCCACATAAAAGCGCACAGTACGGAAAATATGTGAATATCTGTAAAATCGGTTCTTTCATGATTTTGGTTGTTTCCAGTAAAATCGGAGGGTGGGAAGCCCAAGTTGTCCTTACTCATAATCAGTAGGTTCTCCGTTCGATCCGGACGTGGTCCGCAAGAAAATAAAGGGGTTACAGACGATAAAGGCTGTAACCCCTTTTTATTTTCGTCGGTTCCCATCAAACCACCTCATCCTTGAGATCAAACTACGCCTGCCTTGCGCCCAGCAGCCGAAACAAAATCGTACATTCGTGACCCGTATCCTTCGGCATGCGGAGTGACCGGTTTGTGTTATGAAAAGCCAACCGCATTCCATCCATGGGTGAATATCCTTTTCATGGGGTTTTTAATCAGGACAGTGGTACTATCTACCTATTACCGGAATCCGGTTTTCATTATATGATTATTGGATGGAAAATATCCGGTGTCCATCACGCTCGATGCGTCGGGTTTCATATCCCTTCCATTGAAAAGGTCGATCGCCGAAAGGACCGAGAGAGCGGCATTTCTAGATACCATGAACCTGAAGCCCCAAACCAAAGAGTTCCTCTTCCTGCTCCTGGCCATTGTCATCGGGGCTTTGGCCGCGCTGGGGACCATGGGGTTCCTGGCGCTTATCGAAGTGGGACAATGGGTGGCGTGGCCGGAAAAGGCAATTTTATAACCCAGGCGCTGGCGGCTCCCTGGTGGCTGCGGATACTGGTTCCTCTGCTGGGAGGACTGGCCGTGGGACCGGTGATCGCCTTCTGGGCCCCGGAAGCCCGAGGGCCGGGAGTGCCCGAGGTCATCGAATCCGCGGCCCTGCGTGAAGGTCGCATGTCTCTCCGCATGGCCGGGCTCAAGGCGTGGTGCACCGGGTTTACCATCGCCACCGGCGGATCGGTGGGACGGGAGGGGCCGGCGGTGGGCATCGGCGCCGCCATCGGGTCGTTCATGACGCGGTTATTCAGTTTCAGCGCGGGCAAAGGCAGGATCTGCCTGGCTTGCGGGGTGGCCGCGGGTTTTGCCGCTACCTTCAACACCCCCATCTCCGGCGCGCTCTTCACCATCGAGGTCATCCTGGCGGACCTGGAGATTGTCTACCTGGGACACATCGTGATCGCCGCCATCGTCGCGGTCCTGATTTCCCGGCAGTTCTTGGGCGACTTTCCTACCTTCGCCGTGAGCTCCTTCACCCTCCATCACAATAACGAACTTTTGATCTATCTGGCGTTGGGGGTGTTGGCCGGGCTGGCGGCGATCGCCTTTACCCGAAGTATTTACGCCATGGACAGCTTCTTTCGCTGGCTGCCCCTGCCCGGATGGCTCAAACCCGCTCTGGGGGGCCTTGGACTGGGTCTTCTGGCGGTCGTCGCCCCCCGTGTTCTGGGGGTCGGGTATGAGTGCGTCGATATGAGCCTGACCGGGAAATTCGCCCTTACCGGCGCGGTGTTGCTCCTGTCGGCCAAATTTCTGGCCACCGCGCTTTCCCTGGGTTCGGGCATGAGCGGCGGCGTCATGGGGCCTTCTCTCGCCCTGGGGGCCATGCTGGGGGCGGCATTGGCCATGGCGGCCAACTACGTTTTCCCCGGCCTGAACCTTACACCCTCGGATTACGCTCTCGTGGGCATGGGGGCCATGGTCAGCGGCGTCATCAAGGGACCCATTACCGCCACGGTGATCCTTTTTGAACTGAGCGACAGCCATCAGGTTATCGTGCCCGCCATGTTGAGCTGCATTGCCAGCTTTCAGGTGGTCAACTCCCTGTATGGTTATTCAACGTATGAAGCCAAGCTCTTGCGCCGGGGAGTCAGGATTTTTCGGGGTAAGGCCGTCGATCTTCTGCAAACCATGCGGGTAAAGGATTACATGACCAAAGAGGTGGAGCTGATTCATGAGGACACGCCCGTGGCGGAAATCGCGCGGCGGGCCGAGGAGAGTCCGCGCCCGTTTTTCGTGGTTCTCGATGACGCGGGAGCGTTGAGCGGCGTGCTGACTCTCTGGGATCTGCGGCGGGTCCTGGGAAAGGGAGATGAGGCTCTGGCGGCGCTTACCGCTCGGGATCTCAAAACTTCGGAGGTGGTCACCGCGCGTCTTGATGATGACTTTGAATCCGCGTTGCGCCTTCTGGAGCGCGAGGATTTTTCCACCCTTCCGGTGGTCGCGCCACCCCATGATAAAGTGGTGGGCATCCTGAGAATCGAAGATGTGGTAAAGGCTTACAACCAACGACTGCTCAAGGATCAGACCTTCCGCCCCTCGAGATCGGACCAGAAAAGGCCGACGTAAATCCGGCGCTCGCCTTGGCTCAGGCGAACGCCGCCGATATCCCCTGCCCAACGAAAACTAACTACTGGCGCCTCTCAAGCGGCGATAACGTTTTATGAGCGCGTTGGTGGAACCGTCATGCTTGAGTTCGGGTTCGGCCTCGCTCTCCAATTCGGGAATGATGCGGTTGGCCAACACCTTGCCCAATTCGACGCCCCATTGATCGAAGGAATCGATGTTCCAGATGGCGCCCTGGGTGAAGACGCTGTGTTCGTACAGCGCCACCAGGCTGCCCAGCGTCCGGGGTGAGTTTTTCGGCGAGGATGACGTTGGTGGGGCGGTCGCCTTCACAAACCCGAAACGGCGTCTGCCGATCGGGGGAGCCTTCGGCGGTCACTTCCTCGGCGGTCTTGCCAAAGGCCAGCGCCTCGGCCTGGGCGAACACGTTGGCCATAAGCAGGTCGTGGTGGCGCTCCAGAGGGCTGAGCGGCCTGCAAAAACCGATCAAGTCGCAGGGGATCAGCTTGGTGCCCTGGTGAATAAGCTGGTAAAAGGAATGCTGGCCGTCGGTTCCGGGTTCGCCCCAGATGATCGGACCGGTTTCGTAGTTTACGTGTGGGCCTCCAGGTCAACGTGCTTGCCGTTGCTTTCCATCGCAACTGCTGGAGGTAGGCGGGAAAGCGCCTCAGATATGCGGCGTACGGCAGGACGCCAACGGTTTGGGCGCCGAAGAAATTGTTGTACCAGACCGTCAACAACCCCATGAGCGCGGGGAGGTTCTTCTCCAAGGGCGCCGTGCGGAAGTGTTCGTCCATGGCGTGAAAACCGGCCAGCATCTCCCGGAAGTTTTCCGGCCCTATCGCCAGCATCGTGGAAAGCCCGATGGCCGAATCCATGGAGTAGCGGCCGCCGACCCAATCCCAGAAGCCGAACATGTTGGCGTTATCGATGCCGAATTTCTGAACCTCCTTGGCATTGGTGGACACCGCCACGAAGTGCTTGGCCACGGCCTCGTCGCCGCCCAGCGCCTCGACCACCCATTGACGCGCGGTCCGGGCGTTGGTCATGGTTTCCAGTGTGGTGAAGGTCTTGGATGAGATCACAAACAGGGTCTCGCCGGGGTCCAGGTCATGAGTGGCTTCCGTGAAGTTGGCTCCATCCACATTGGACACAAAGCGGAAGGTCATGGAGCGTTCGCTGTATGGACGAAGCGCCTCGTAGGCCATCTCCGGCCCCAGGTAGGAGCCGCCGATACCGATGTTGATCACGTTTTTAATGCGCTTGCCGGTGTGGCCGAGCCATTGACCGCCGCGAACCCGGTTGGCGAAATCCGACATCTTGTCCAGAACTTCGTGGACTTCCGGTACCACGTCCCGACCGTCCACCTGGATGGACGAACCCTTGGGGGCGCGCAGGGCCACGTGCAGCACGGCCCGATTCTCGGTGATGTTGATCTTTTCGCCCCGGAACATGGCGTCCCGCCTGGCTTCCAGACCGCGTTCCCCGGCGAGTTGCAGGAGCAACCGGAGGGTCTTGGCCGTGATGCGATTCTTGGAGTAATCCAGAAAGAGACCGGCGCCTTCCGCCGTGAAATTTTCGGCGCGGGTAGGATCGTCGGCGAAGAGACGCCGCAGACGCGCGTCCTTGATTTCTTCGTAATGCGTCTTGAGCGCCTGCCAGGCCGGTGTTTCCGTGGGGCGTGGCGTATCGTTCATGATTATTCCTTTCCTTGGGGCTGAAGCTGAAGCGGCTGAAGGTGGCCGAACTTTAGACCGGGGCGGGATCACCCTGTTCAATCCTGGCTCCCGCCGAGCAATATTTCATGCGGAACACGCTTTATTCCTGTTTTTTATTTTATACCATCCGGTGAGAATGCGCTGGATAAAAAGCGCTCTCCGCGCCGTTTCTGTTCGCTGCCGCCGAACGTGCGGGGAACGCCGGCGTCCTGATCGGATAATTTTTCTATTGACAGAGAAGAACGATTTTTGCTTATCTGGAGTCAAATCTGAATCGAGTTGGCGCCGTAAGGCTGAAAAGGGAAGACGGTTTAAGTCCGTCGCGGTCCCGCCGCTGTAACCGGAGACGAAACCTGCTATACGCCACTGCTTCTTTTCAAGGGAAGTGGGAAGGCGCAGGTCGAGGATGACCCGGGAGCCAGAAGACCTGCCGACTCATCGGAAATAATCTTTTTGGGTTCGATGGAAGCCTGAAGGGATACCGGGTCGAAGAAACTGGGTGCAGACCTCGCGAGTGAACTATCGCGGGGTCTTTTTTTTCGCTTGAGACCGCCGCCCGATCTTCACCGGGAAGCCATGAATTGATAATTCGATTGAGAGGTTTACGGACATGAATAAATCACGCGGGCTGGTGATCGTGTACACCGGCGAAGGAAAAGGCAAAACCACCGCCGCCATCGGAGCGGCCATGCGCGCCGCCGGGCATGATATGAAAACGCTGATCATTCAGTTTATCAAGAGCGGAACCAACAAGGACGGAACGGCTTATGGCGAGCTTGGCGCGCTGAAACGCGTCGAAGGCGTGGATATCCGGTCGACGGGGCTCGGTCTGATCAAACGGGGTGACGATCCGGCGCCTCACCGGGAAAAGGCTCGCGCGGCGTGGGAAATGAGTTGCCGGGAGATGTCGTCCGGTCAGTGGGATCTGCTTATCCTGGACGAACTGTGCGCGGCCATGGCCAGAGGCTTTGTGGATACCGATGAAGTGAGACGACTCATCGCGAGCAGGCCGCCCAATCAGCACCTTATCATCACCGGCCGGGGGTTCCCCGATGAGTTGGTCGACTGCGTCGACACCATCACCCACATGGGCGAGGTCAAGCATCACATTAAAGCCGGCGTGACAAGCCAGATGGGCGTGGAATATTAAAGCGCCCGGGGAGCGAGACAACCTCCAGCCGTCTTTATCCTGGTAGTGAGTTTATGACGGAAAAAACTTCCGGACATGGCGGCGACATTAACCGGTTGGCGCGTGAAGCGGGGATCGCAGCGAACCGCATTCTGGATTTCTCCGCCAACATCAATCCCCTGGGGCCTCCGGCTTGGTTCCGATCGTTGATTAACGATCACATCGACTCCCTGGTTCACTATCCGGACCCGGATTGTTCAGCGCTGAAGGAGATCATCGCCCGGCGGAGCGGGGTGGACCGCGAAGAGATTCTGGTGGGGAACGGCTCCACCGAACTGCTGTTCCTTATTCCCCGGATTCTCCCGGTTTCCGCCGCGCTCATACCCGTCCCGGCCTACATCGACTACGCCAAGGCGGCGCGCGTCTCGGGGGCGCCCGTCAGGTATCATTATCTGGATGAAGCCAATGGATTTCGGCTGGAACTCCGCAAACTGGAACCCCTGCTTACCGGCGGGGAACTGGTGATTCTGGGACAGCCCAATAATCCCACGGGGCTCACGTTCGATCCGATGGCCCTGCGGGAGATGGCCGCCCGTCATCCGAATGTGTTCTTCATGGTGGACGAAGCTTTCGCCGATTTTGTGGAGGGCCTGGAGAGCCTGATAACCAATCGCCCTTCCAACGTTATTGTCCTCAAATCATTCACCAAATTTTACGCCATTCCGGGTTTGCGCCTGGGCGCCGCTTTTCTGGACCGCGAATGGGCGGAAAAAACGCGGAAGATCCTGCCGCTCTGGACGGTGAACACGCTCGCCCAGCGGGTTGGGGAGGCGGCGCTGCGGGACGTCGAATATGAGGAACGCTCCAGGCTGCGGGTCAGTCAACAACGGGATCTTTTAACCGCGCTGCTGACGGACATCGATGGTCTGGCGATCTATCCCGGGACGGCCAATTTTCTTTTTATAAGGCTGGACCGTCACGGCCCGAAGGCCGGGGATCTCGCCAAACGTCTCCTGTCCCAGGGTATCGCCATCCGGGTCTGCGACAATTATCAGGGGCTGGACGAGCGCTTTTTCCGCGTGGCGGTTCGACCGGAGCAGGAAAACCGGAAGCTGGCGACGGCTTTGAGGTCCGCGCTGTCCTGATCAAATCCAACGGGGCCGCCCTGACGTCGAGAGAACGACGGAGCGAAATGGATTGATGGTAAGGCAAGCTTACGCCGATGCGGCGACGATCGCCTCAATCTTGTTTGAGGGGGGCGCCGGAACAGACTAGGTAGAATATTTTGTTTTCAGGGTCGATGCGGGCGCTCACCGAGCCGATGGGGCTGTCCTGCCGGAAAACATAGTGGTCGTTTTCCGAATACTGCGACAGCAGCAGGGCGAACTCGTCGATATCCTTGTCCATCGCATCAAATTTTTCAAAGAGGCGGGAAAAAGACAGTCGGCTCGTTTCGGATTTGACGGCGTTCTCCGTCTCCCGGCCGTTTTCTTCCACCAGAAACAGAGTTCCTTATTGCAATCGCCTTCTTCCAGAAGGATATCCATAAGGGGCAACGATTCCAGCCTGAGCGATTCCAGGGGGGCGTCTTGTTTGCCCGGCGAAATGAAGACCGGAAACCCGCCATATTCATTCAGATATTTTCGCAAGGAAATTATATAGTCACGAATGGAAAGATGTTCCATACTCGGGTCGCCTCGATTCCGCTATCTGGTATGTCAGCCTGCCATCATCGCTATTATTTTTTAATAATTAGTTACTATTGTTCCTAAGAAAATAGCAAGAGCTAATATTGGCGCTTTATAAGGAGTTAAAGGGCTTTGCTATCACACAGGCGTCAAATCCGCTCGCGCAGGTAAAAAATAAGCTTGATCTTGGGGCGATCGGTAAAGGAGAGGGGCGCGGCTGGCGGGACCCGCGCGTTACTTGGGTTTATCCGGGTTTTCCAGGGTTATGATGGTGACCATCGGAGGCGTCAGGAACCTCATTTGCGGTCCCCAGGTCCCCGTGCCTTGGCTGGTGTAGATTTTCGCGCCGTTGTCCAGGTTGTACAGCCCGTCCAGATAAGGATACTGCAACTTGACCACGTACCCGAAAGGCCAGATCTGGCCTCCGTGCGTGTGCCCGGAGAGTTGGAGATCGAACAAACCCGAGGACCGGTCGCCGATGTCGGGACGGTGCTTGAGCAGCAGAGTGAACAGCCCGTTTTGTTTGGAAGCGAGCAGGGCGGCTTCGTGCGTGGGCGTTCCCGATGCGGGGTCATCCACGCCGACTATGTTGATCAACCCGGGAACGGTGATCGCCTGGTCTCGCAGCAGGGTGAAACCCGATTGGCGGGTGAATTCCAGGGCCTTGGGGAGGTTGCGGTAATATTCGTGATTTCCGGTCACCGCATATTTTCCGTCGGGGACATCTATTTCCGCTAGTATGTCGGCAAGGTTTCGATCGCCGAAGGAGCTGTCGATAAAGTCGCCCGCGCTTATCAGGATGTCCGGCTTTTCGGCCTTGAGAATCCGGACGATTTCCCGTAACCGGCTTTCACCGGCCATCAGCCCGATGTGAACGTCGGAGATCAGGGCGATCTTCAGGGGATTGGCGGCTTCGGGAATTTTTTTGCTGTCGATGGTTACCCGGTCGATGGTCAGATGGCTCGACTGGTAAAATCCGATGACGCTGACGAGACAGCCCACCACGACCAGGATCGCCGCGGGGGTTCTGCCGGAGAGCGTGGGCAGGTGGACCGCGTTTGTCGCGTTGAGGAGCCACGAGATCGCGTCGAATGCGACCAGGAGGCATGAACCGAGAAAAAGCGGAAAGATGAATCCCATCCAGTTGAGGCCGAACCAGGCCGTTATCTTGGCGGCGGTGTCATGCCCCGAACGATCCAGCGAAAAGACGACGAGGGGCGTGAAGATCATCAGAAGGAAAAAAAAGGCCAGCAAGAAGGGATATATCGGTCGATCCGGCAGGAGGACTCGCAATCGGAGAAATACCAGCGCGTGAATGGCGGCGTACAGCGAAATGAAAATAGTGAGAAAAGATACCATGAATCGTATGCTTCTTAAGTCGCTCCCCTTTAACAGGACGTTGAAAGACAGATTATTGAGTTTTCGTCATTCCGCGACTTGATCGCGGAATCCAGGAAATTCAGCTAGTTCTGGACCCCGGCTTTCGCCGGGGCGACGGTTGTGAGCGTTTTCAACACCCCGACGTTCAAGGATATAACGGGCGCCTTCCAGCGTCAATCGCTTACTTGGGGACGGCGCGGGCTCGCGTCTGGATCGGTTCCAACGATTATTGCATGAGTTCCATGAGGCCGGACCAGAGGAGCTTCAACCGGAGCGTCACGGGCAGGGTGATTTTCACGGGGGCGAGCGGTTTACCGGACAGGAAGGAGTACGTTTGAGCCTTGGCGCTTTCCCGGCCGTCGGCGCTCACGGCGGACACGGTGAAATAATAGCGCGTTTCGTCTTCCAATCCCTTGAGCAAAAGCTTTCGCTCCTGGGTCAGATAGATCTTGTCGAACACGCCGGGTGTCGCGCCCAGGTACACTTTGTACGCCGGGGGAGTGCGGTTGGGGTCTTCCCAGGTAAAATAGACACCGCCTGTGTCCGGAGCGGCGAACAATCCCACCGGCGGATCGGCCTTCGCCGGTTCGGACGGGTCTTCCTTGGACACTCCACGATCCGGAATCGCGTTTACCGTGAAGGGAGGATGCGCGAATCCGATCAGGTCGCGTTTCACGGAAGCGGGTATTTCGGGGCCTTCGAAAAAAGCGATCATCAGCGAGAAGGGGCTTTCAAACCCGTTATAGGAAGGGGCCGAACTGACGTACTGGTGGCTGGCCCTGAGCGCCGCTTCGTACCCGTGCCGTGTTCCCCAGGTTGGTTGCAGATACTGCGGCCCGAAGTAGGTTCCGAAGGGATTCATCCGGACGGAAAAAAGAGAACTCCGCTGATCGTACTCCACCTTCAGGGGACAGAAGGCGAAATTGGCCAGCGTGGTGGGGTCCATGGCCACGGCCACGCCCCCGTCCGTTCCGGCCACCGCCGCGTATTCGGCGGTGATGTGATTGTTCACGTTGGCCAGGTTCAGGTTTTTGTCGGAATGATGGAAGTAATCGATCGGGTATGACGATTCCACCCCCAGATAATTGCGTTTGAGTACCCGAAAGGGGTGGAATCGGTCGGCTCGCAGGGCGCACCGCAATTCGGCCGGGGCCGCCTCGATCCAACCTTCGTCGACTTTCCGGGCCAGCCGCGCAAACCCGCCGTTCAAGGTGTCCTTGCGTGGTGTTTCCGGGTAGACGAGCGATCCTTCCACGTAAAGGTAGGGCTCGCCGTCCAACAGCGTGAACCGGTATTCCATGCGTCCCGGCCGGCCGTCTTTCGAGTCCGGACAGGGCACTTCGCCGGTCAGCCTGACCACCGCCACTCCGTTTTCGCCGCTGTTTTCAACGGTCACGTCCAGCCGTTCCGGCGCCAGCCGGGAACTCCCACCACCCCGGTAGTGAATGGCGGGCAGGAGGCTGTTCGCTCGAAGGACTTCCACGCCGCGAAAGGAGACGCCCTCAATCAATCCCCGGTCGCTGAACCGCGTCTCGATGAAGTCGTTTTTCAGGACCCTGGCCGTGGCCATCGTCGAATGTTTTTTGGAGAGGTCGGACTGACCCGTGTAGAGCGCGTACGCGCCATCGTCGAGCGGCTGTCCGGGAGGGCAATAAAGCCGGACGCCGGATACGGAACCCGACGAATCAACGGATTGGTTCACCACGAGGGGCTTTAACAGCGCGCCGCTGTCCACATTGCACAGATAAAATTTATCCCCGACCGTCGCGGTCCGGCTTGCAAGGTCCAGCCGCAAAAACGCGCCCGAATCGGCGCCCGCGCCTTCGGTGTCGGTATAAATCATGAGCAGGTCCAGGAGCTTGAGATTGGGGGAGGGGGCGGCGGGCGCGGAAAGATTGGACAGATGGTTGCGAACCAGCATTTCCGCTTTTTGCCGCGCTTCGGATGAAAACCCAAGCATTTCCCGGATGATCGATTCCACCTTGAGTTCCCGGGAGGTGGTCACAAAGGGGGCCGAGAGACCGAAGTTGGTGGTGGAAAGCAGCCGCAGCCGGTCGTTGAAGGATTTATCGAGCAGCGATTGCATGGGGTTGTCGGCCACGATGAAGGGAACCGATTGCAGCGCCTTGCGAACCAGTCGGTGATTGCGGCGGTCTTCCACGAGCCGTGTCCAGACGTGGTGGCTGGTGGCCTTTTCGGCCCAGGAGTTGTAGCCGTTGAAGTTGCCGTCCGCGGTGTCCTGCCCGAAGCGCGCTTCCCCCACGGGTTCGTGCTGCGCGAGATACACGTCCGGGGTGGTGAATTCCACGTAATCCAGGTCCGAAACCTCCCCCACGAGCTGGGTCAGACCCTTGGCGTTGGACAGCCAGGAAAGATACCAGGGGAGGTCGTAGCCGTACCAGTAGGAGTCGTCGGCGTCGAAGTTGAGAAAAATCAGCGCGTCGCGCTTCATCTCGCCATTGAGCTGCGCCTGCCGAAGCTTGTTGACCCAGCGCCGCAGGCTCACGTTCTCCACCAGATCGCCCAGGTTGTAGGTGGGGATGATGGTCATTTCCTCCCCGGTTTCATCGTTGCGGTAGAGCAGCGGATTGAAGGCTTCATCCAGGGACAGGGGGGGAACGAACAGGCGGAAGGCGTCAAAGGTCACGGAACTGTAATAGAGCGCCAGGGCCTTGATTCCCAGCCGTTGATAGAGGCGGAACGAGCCGGGCGTGGTCATCATTTCCTGGGGGCGCGCCAGGGGCGCGTACGATCCGAAGATGTCCAGAACGCCGCTTCCCTGCTCGTTGGTGATGGCCCGCTGGATGGACTCCTGGAATTCTTCCGGGGTAAGCGCGGACGCCAATGCGTTGTTGTAGGACATCAGGATCACCTTGTCCCCGTGTTCCTCGATCCGACGTTTGACCCCGCTGATGATGTCCGGCGCGTAACGCGGCAGGATGTCCTGAAGCGAAAACAGGTTGTCGAAATCCCAGGTCCCCTTGATCGGCGCGCCCCGCCGGTTCAGGTCGTCCAATAAATTGATGGTGTTGCGTATGATGCGGATATCCTTGCCGAAACCAGCCTCGTCGTCGGTGTCCAATTTATAGGAATGGTATAGGTTCACGTGGAACCCGAGCGCGATATAGATCTTGAGATCCGCTTTGCTCCCCAGGGCCGGGGACGCGATGAGCATGATCAAAAGGAGTGGTATGGCGAGGATTCTCGGTTGAAACATGGAAAATCGCCCTCTGAAAGAGGTTTACCGGTAATTGACAATCGCCCGCAACGGCCGTTCGGCGGTTTCCAGGACAAGGCTCGAAGCCATGTAAGGCCGTCCGCTCAGGTCGCGAATTTCGCCGTCAATGGTCAGGGAATAGGCGCCGGGATTGGCCGGCCAACGCACTTCGGCCCGATCGGTCACGATGTCGGTCTTGCGGAAGGAGCCGTTTCGTTTGAAGTAGACGTTCAGAAAATCGACGGTGGCGATGCCGATGAAATCACGCATGCTGCGTTGCGGGTTCCTGCTGGCGGTCACCAGGTGGAAAAAACCGGGCCGTTCCTGGGCCCGATGACAGAACTTCAAGCCGAACGCGATTTCGTTGACCGTGGAGGCCATGAACAAAGTGGAGGCCGGCGCCGTCACGGAACGCCATCGGCCGTTGTCTCCATAGCGGATAACGAGCGTTTCCACATCCAGCTTTCTTTTTATCAAGCCGATAAGCTGACTCGCCCCCCACAGGTATTTGGAACGATTATGACGAATGGCGTAGATGTCGGCCAGCAATTGCGGGGCGTTCAGAAAGCTGACGTTGAAACAGTACAGATCCTTCCGGTCCAGCCGGACTTTCAGCGGATGCAACGGATAGATTTCGAGCCGGTCGGCTCGGCCCTTCGCCAGAAGGTCGGCTACTTTCCCGGCGAACTTCAGGCCGTTGCTCCAACGGGGAAGCGCGGTCTTGATGGATTTGCTGACGATGTTGAACTGGCCGCCCGGCAGGAACAGGAAGTACGGGAGGGGGGAAGGGGGGGCGAAGGTTTTGTAGGCGCAATCCACCAGATGACTCACGGTACCGTCGCCGCCGAGGCTGATGATGAGGTCCGGCCGAATGGTTTCCAGGGCCTTCAACATGGACGAGAGGCCTTCGAAATCATGCGAGATTCCCACGAAAATCTCGGCGTCCCCCGTAAGACGGTCCTTGAGCAGCTCGGCGAAATGTTCCAGCGCCGGACGACTGATAGTGCGCAGCCTCGTGGCCAGGGGATTCAATAACACGTATATTTTGAGCGCCATGTCCGTCCAATATTCCAGTAGTAAGCGGCCCCGGTTGAAGGCGCGAGTTTATCCGGATCGAGCCGAACTATACCGATATTATTTAAATTGTTTCAAGCTTTCCCGGCATATTCAATCTATTTTATCGAGTTTCTAACCGTAAAAGCTTTGCTCTGGTAGGGAACCGCGCTCCGACGATTGACGCGAAACGTTCTCACGTGCCGGATAACTCATTAGGATGCTTATAGGTTGTCGGCTCCCTGGGGGCATTTCATATCGCGCGCCGCGCGGCGAACGAGGAGGGTGCGGGTCCCACCGGGGGTATGTCCTGGAAACCGGCGCCATCACCCTTTCCGGACCCACCAAAGACTTGTTGAAGGATGAAAAAGTCAGAACCGCGTATCTGGGGGAGTGAGGGAGGGGAACGGCCCCGCCGTCATTGCGAGCGGAACGAGAATCTTCATGCGCCCGAAAGAGGTTCGATCACGGGCCTCTCCACGGCCTTGCGTTGGCGCGGAAGAACGCATATCAGTACCACCGGACCGAGCAGGATGAGGGCGGGCGCCAGCGGATGGCTTTGCATGCCCGCCACGGCGTCCACGATTTGCACTCCCACGGCGTTGCCCAGTTGTTGGGCCAGTAAATAGAGAATGGAAACCCGGACAAAGCCCTCGTCCGGAGTGAATTCGGCGATACGCGCGTAGACGCTCACGCTGGTCATTCCCATGCCTACTCCCAGGACGAACAGCGGCGGTATGTTCCACAAGGCGGGTAGCCAGGTCAGGCAGATCCCCATTGCGGGCAGGGCCGCCATGACGGCGATCAAGCCGAAGCGAAGCCAGGAATCGATGTGGCGGGGCCGTGAGGCCACGAGGCCGCTGCCCGTGACGGCGCCCAGCGAAGCGGCGGAGGTCACCCATCCCACGAACCGCGCGGAGAGTCCTCTCTCCAACTGAAGTTGGTTGGACAGAAAGAATTCCCCGCCCACGCACGCCGCCATGACGGCCCACTGGAGCCCCAACAGCCAGTAGATCGCATACCATGAGCCCCTGACGCGCGCGTCTTCCGTCTTGACCCCGACCGCGGACTCGGATCGGCGGCCAAGAAGCCCGATCAGGCCGAAACCGATAGTGATGAGAGCCAGGGCCGCGTTAAGCGCAAAAATCATCCGCCAACCGGATTCTCCCAAGGCGCCCAGGTAACCGCCAATCATGGGTCCCGAAATGACGCCGATGGCCAGCCCGCATTCTCCCCAGAACATAACCGTCACCAGGCGAGCCTTGAAATAGGCCATGGCTGTCCAAAGCTGACCCAGATAGGCCATGGCTCCTCCAACCGCTTGTATGATCCTACCGGCGAAAAAGAGAGAAGGGGTTGAGCTGAGAGCGCTGAACAGGTTGCCTGCTATGAACAGCGCCAACCCGGTAATAAATATTCCCCATGCGGAAAAGATACGCTTTACCCAGTCTCCATTGCGGATGAGGAGCAGGAGAAGCGTTATAAAAACCGGATAGAGGTAGGCGTTGAGAATCCATCCCGCGTGGGCGCCCGGAATTCCCAGGACCGCGGAAATACGGGGCGCGGCCACCAGCATCGCGGTTACTTCGACCGCCGCTACCAGTTCCAGCAGTCCGAACGCAACATAGTAGAACAACCTCAACCCTCTTGCGGCGCTTTTTCCCGCGTTCACCAAGACGCGCCCCCGGACGCCGAACGGCTCTCAAAAATACTTTGGTCGCCATCTAGTTCCGCCCAAGGGTCACATGATTCGATATAGCGCAGAAGTTGTTTCCCGGTCTCGGAATATAGCTGTATTTTTGAGTAGTCCACCCTGGTATTGTTGAGATATTGCAGCATAAGCGCGTCGCCAATGAATGTCATCGGAAGAATACCGGAGAAAAAGAAACCCATCTCTTCAAAGGCGGGAACAAGGGCTGGTGTCGCCGGATTCTCCAGGCTCAAAAAAAGCAGTATCGAAACATACCCATCGACGCAAAGACTCCGCAATACCTTTCTGATCTCGGTTACCACCTCATCGCCATAGCCGGCGACAAATATTTCCGCATTCTTGTCGTGATCGATTTTGTCCTGAATAAGTTCAGTCCGATGAGAACCTAACGGCTTGCATGGTTCGGCTTCGCGAAAATTACGATCGAGGCCCAGATGACGGTAGAGATTGGTAATCATATCAACGTGTCTCGCAGGCAAGAACAGCGCACGCCTTTCCTTTCTCAACGGGATATAACTGACGATATCCGATATTCTCTCATTATTGGAATCATCGGTTATGCCCTTGGACTTCCAGGATTCGGTTGTTGAAGCGAGTTGGATTCCACAATCCCTGAACCCGTATTGGTGAAGGGTTTTTTGAGAGTAAACATGGTTGGTGACCGCGCAGCCGTAACTTCCTTCAATCGAATTTGATCTTTCCAGACAATTCCATTGTTCAATAGCTATTTTTTTTAACACTCCGTGGTTAAGATACGCCGGATCGACAAAAGCGTACGTGCCTTCTACGATGGTGTCTCCAGGCCTGTGGTAGAGCCATGCGGAGTGTCCCACGACCCTTCCATCGGGCAGTATGGCGACCACCGAGATTATCGTCCCTTCCGAGATGTCCTTGGCCAGCTTTTGATAGTCGTATATTCCTGAATCCCAAAAAGAATAACCGTGCAATCTGTAGGCGCATCTTACTATCTCGATCGCGTCTTCAGGCGTGGCTAATTTTACTTTGATGGTATCAATATCCTGCGCCGCAGCTGAAAGCCCGTTATCGTCGATCATAGGAACCGCGTGGCGTAATTTCTGTTCGTCGGACTCCCAGCTTTTGATAAGGCGGATTTCCAATCCTTCCTGCCCGCGATTATTAAAAATGACGCTGTCCATAAATCGTCGCATCAAGAACAATCCAAGCCCCTGAGTCGTCATTTCCTCAAGCGTCTCGGGCGGCGTGTATTTGCCTGCGTTTTGCGGGTTAAAGGGGATGCCTTTTTCATGAATTATTATTTCCATCCCTTTTTCGGAAGGCATACACTCAATTTCCAGGCCGTCTTTTTCATCAAAATACTCGCCGTGCTCGAAAATGTTGCCCAAGGCCTCTTCGCAGGCAAGCTCGATTTCTCTGACGGAACGTTGCTTTACGCCGAAGAAAGTGGCCACCGTATTTATGTGGCTCAAGAGGAATTGAAGATAGTCCTTATTCACGGGAACCGATAATTTAATGGCTTGATTGCTATGCATTTAAGTGTCCGGAATACTTATTGAATTGCTTGTTGAGCCCTTCTTCTTTCCGCGCGTGTGATTCAAATTCAAACCGATTTGCCATACTCAATAGAATCGTTGTCGCCGACCGAATACTTTAATGGATTCGAGACCTCCGATTAACTAAGGTCTTCGAATGCTCCCAAAATAATGATAAAATTTTGAAGATGCGTTTGAAGATGCTTAAATAAGACGTAAGGTAGGCGCCATGTGATAAACTGCGGAAAGCGCATATTACAATGGCGCATAGGTCGCGTCGCCCGGAATGGAAGCGAGTCGACGCGCAAACCGAAGGATAAAGCCTATGACGCGAACGCGCTATTCAGACGGCGCGAAGGTCGGGCAGGAGACCTCGGAAGGAAGGGTGATCGCCATGAGACAGAGACTCGTTGTTATCCTATTGATTGCGCTGATTTTTCCCATGTTGTTGGTGTCGGCGCGCACCATTGCGCAGAACGTTGAAGAGCAGCCTCCGGCGGGGGAGGTAACCCCGGACAAATGGCCCAAAACCGCCGAAGTCGACGGCGCCAAATGGACCATTTACCAGCCGCAGCTGGAAAGCTGGGACGGCTACCATCTGCAAGCGCAAGCGGCGGTTTCGGTTCTTGAACCGGGCGCCAAGGACCCCATCTTCGGCGTGCTCAAGGCGACTGCGGTCACCGAAGTGGACCGGCTGTCACGGATCGTGCATTTTTATAATCTGAAAATCGAGAGCGTGAATTTTCCTTCGGTCCCGGACAAGGCTGCCCAGTTTCAAAACACTCTGCAGACCATGCTTTCCCAGGCGACGCTCGCCCCTTCTCTTGACCGGATGCAGGCGGCGCTGGCGGTCACCCAAGCGGAGCAAAAAGCGCGAAGCGTGCCCGTGCAAAATCAGCCGCCCACATTCATTTTCTCTCAAAGTCCGGCGGTGTTGGTGGACATTGACGGCGAACCCGTGTGGCGCTCCGTGGAAGGCTCGGATCTGGTGCGGGTCCTGAACACCCGCGCGCTCATATTGGGAAATAAATCGGGCAAGGTGTACCTCCATCTTTTTGACGGCTTTATGGAGGCTTCGACGCTCTCCGGACCCTGGACCGTGGCGATGGCGGGACCGGCCGGCGGTGAGAAGATCGCCAAGGAGCTGGCCGAGAAAAATGTGGTCGATCTGATGGAGGGTCCGCCCGACGAGAAAACCAAGAAGGAACCCAGCCTGAAAGACGGCGCGCCGAAGGTGATCGTGGTCACGGCGCCCACCGAGCTTATCGTGACCCACGGTCCGCCGGATTGGGAGCAGATTAACGGCGCGAATCTCCTCTATATCAAGAACACCACCGGTTCGATTTTCAAGGATTTGAACAATCAATACACGTATGTGCTCGCCACGGGCCGTTGGTTTAGGTCCCAGGATATGGATGGGCCGTGGGAGCATGTGGACGGCCGGAATCTCCCTTCGGATTTCGCCGCCATTCCCGACACCAGTCCCAAGGAGAACGTCAAGGCCTCGGTGCCCGGAACGCCTCAGGCGCAGGAGGCGGTCATCGCCAATGAAATTCCGCAGACCGCGCGGGTAGACCGCGAAAAAACACAATTCACCCCGCAGGTCAGTGGAAGCCCGGAATTGAAACCCATCCCCGATACCTCGATGAACTATGTGTTCAACTCGCCCGCGCCCATTATCATGGTATCGTCGGATCAATGGTACGCTGTCCACAACGGCGTCTGGTTCACCTCGTCTTCGCTCAATGGACACTGGGTCGTGGCCACCTCGGTTCCGGCGGTCATCTATTCCATTCCCCCGAGTTCCCCGGTCTACTACGTTACCTATGTAAAGATCTATGATGTGACCCCGAGTTATGTGGTGGTAGGCTACACGCCCGGTTACATGGGCACGGTCGTGGATAGCGCCGGGGTGGTGGTGTACGGCACCGGATACGCCTATGTTCCGTACATCGGCCCCACGGTCTGGTACAGCCCGCCGATCACCTACGGGTACGCGGCGAACCCGACCTGGACGCCCTGGACCGGATGGATCATCGGATTCGGGTGGGCCTTTGGCGCCGCCGTGAGCGGTCACTATTGCTATGCGCCCGCTCCCTACTGGGGCCCCATGTATTATCATCCCTACTATGGCGCCGGTTACGCGCGTGGCCCCTATGGAGGCGCCGCTGTCTGGGGACCTCACGGATGGGCGGCCACTACCGGCAATGTGTATCAACGATGGGGGTCCACATCGGTGGTTTCCCGTTCGTCCGCGGGATATAACGCATGGACCGGAAACGCCTGGAGCAGCCAGGTCGGGCGGTCGTATAACTCCGTCACCGGCAGAGTTTCCGCCGGGCAGCGGGCGGGAGTTGAAAATGTCTATACCGGAAACTACGCCTATGGAAAGCATGGCGCGACGTATAACCCGAACACCGGCGTGACCGCGCGGGGCGGAACGGCGACCCGAGGCAACGTCAACACGGGCGATCAAGGCACGGCTACCTGGGGCCATGCGAAAGGCCCCGGCGGTCAAAGCGCCTCGGCGGCCAAGGTGGGTAACAACTATTACGCCGGTCATGACGGCAATGTCTACCGGAACACGGGAGACGGCTGGCAAAAATATAACAACGGCGGTTGGAACAATGTGCAGAAACCCACGCAGTCTTCGGTCCAGGGCTCCCGGCAATTCTCCACGGATTCCCTCGACGCCCAGAAACAGGCGCGTCAGGCCGGAGACCAGCGGTCCGCAGGGTCTTCCTGGGGATCGCAGGGCTGGGGCGGCGGCTTCGACCGCAGCCAGGGCCAAGGGCTTTCGGAAGGACAGGGCGGTCTTGAACAGCGCCCCAATGAGCAGCGGGATCGCAGCTTTGACAGCGGAGGCCGGTCCTTTGGCGGCGGCGGTTTGTTCGGAGGAGGCGGCTCGTTCGGCGGCGGCGGAAGAAGCTGGGGTGGCGGCGATTTCGGAGGCGGCGGCTTCAGAGGCTTCGGCGGTGGTGGACGCGGCCGTCGTTAGTCGCCTGCGTTGTCCCTTTGACGCGCTGGGTCCAGAACCGTTTGAAATGACTGGATTCCGCGATCAAGTCGCGGAATGACGAAAAATAACGCTCATGTCATACCTGATTAAACGGGTAATCCGGAAACCGAGAGCGAAACTAAAACAGAACAAGTCATAGTCGAAAGTTTTTTAAAGGGGGTTTGGGGGAAGATTTTTTTCAAAAAATTTTCCCCCAAATCTTTTCCGGCGGTTTAGCAGATGCGCGGCAGTTGTTCTCCGATGAGCATATCCACGATGCGTTTTCCGCCCACGCGCGTGTTCATGACCACCTTGCCGGGATGGTCGGCCAGAACTCTCCCGATAACGCAGGCGTCTTTTCCCAGGGGGTGCGACTTCAGGGCCGCCAGGGCGGCGTCCGCTTGGGCTCCTTCCACCACCACGATCAGCTTGCCTTCGTTGGCCAGATAGAGCGGGTCCAGGCCCAGGATTTCGCAGGCCCCCAGCACGGCTTCGCGGTAGGGCACGGCTTCTTCGTCGATTGCGATTCCCACCCCGGCCTGTTGGGCGATTTCATTGAGCGTAGTGGCGAGTCCTCCCCGGGTGGGGTCGCGCAGGGTGTGCACGCCGTTGGCCGCGTCCAGGACCGCGTCGACCAGCCCGTTCAGGGAGGCGGCATCGCTTTTCACGGGGGTGGAAAAGCCCAAACCTTCCCGCGCGGCCAGCACGCAGGTCCCGTGATCGCCCATGGTCCCGGAAATCAGCACGGCGTCGTCCACGGCCGCTTGTTCGCCTCCCAGGATAATATTCCGTTCCAGCAGCCCCACCCCGGCGGTGTTGATGAAGATTTTGTCCGCCTTGCCGCGCGGCACCACCTTGGTGTCCCCTGCCACCACCATGACCCCGGCCTCGCGAGCAGCCGCGCTCATGGACTCCAGGATGCGCCGCAGATCGTTCAGGGGCAGCCCTTCCTCCAGAATGAAGCCCACGGTCAGATAGAGCGGCCTTGCGCCGCTCATGGCCAGGTCGTTGACCGTGCCGTGGATGGCCAGCGACCCGATGTCGCCGCCCGGAAAAAAGATGGGATCGACCACATAGGAGTCGGTGGAAAGGGCGATCCGCGCGGTGGGCGCGTCGACCACCGCGCTGTCGTTCATACGCTTGAGCGGCTCGTTGTCCAGCGCGGTCACGAAATATTCGGCGATCAGTTCGTGCGAAAGCCGCCCGCCGCTGCCGTGGTCCAGGGTGATTCTATCGTCCTTCATGCCGTGACCGTCCTCCGGAACAATCGTTTCGTCAATCAATAAAGTATTTGTAATACGCGGCGCACGTCCCTTCGCTGGACACCATGCAGGGCCCGATGGGGGAGCGGGGCGTGCAGACTTTTCTGAACAGCGCGCATTCGGCGGGGGTGGTCGCGCCCCGGATCACGTCCCCGCAGGCGCAACCCTTGGGTTCGCGCGGTTCGGGCACGGTCAGATCGAAGCGGCCCGTCGCGTCGAAGTCCCGGTATTCATCGTTCAGTCCCAAGCCGGATCGGGGGATGACCCCCATGCCCCGCCAGGCGGCGTCCACGGGATGAAAAACCGAACCCATCAGTTCCAGGGCCTTGGGATTGCCCTGGGGATCGACCGCCCGCGAATATTGTATCTCCACGTTCGCTTGGCCGCGTTCTATCTGGCGGACGATTTTCCAGATTCCTTCCAGGATGTCCACCGGTTCGAACCCGGTGACCACGCAGGGCGTTCCATAGGTTTGGGCCTTTTTTTCGTAGGAGCCCGTCCCGATGATGACGCTCACGTGGCCCGGACACAGAAAGGCGTCGATCTTGAGGTCCCCGGACGAAAGCAGGGCGTCCATGGCGGGCGGCAGGAGTTTGTGAGCCGAAAACACGCAGAAATTTTTGAGCCCCTCCTGTTTGGCGGCTTGCAGCGCCGCCGCCACGGTAGGCGCGGTGGTTTCGAAACCCACGCCCAGAAAGGCCACGGTTTTAGAGGGGTTGTCGCGGGCGATTTGCAAGGCGTCGAAAGTGGAATAGACCATGCGCACGTCGGCGCTGTTGGCCTTTTCGGCGTTGAGCGACGATTCGGAACCGGGTACGCGCATGAGGTCGCCGAAGGTGGCTACGATGGTATCCTTCTGTCGGGCCAGCTTGATGGCCTGGTCGATTTCGCGGGTGTCGGTGACGCACACCGGGCAGCCGGGGCCGGACACCAGCTTGATGTGTCCCGGCAGGGCGTGGCGGATGCCGTGGCGGAAAATGGAGACGGTATGGGTCCCGCAGATTTCCATGATGGACGCGGGCTTGGTCGAGGTCTCGCGGATTTTTTCGGCCAGCGCCCTGGACAGATCCTTGTCGCGGTATTCATCCAGATATTTCATGGTTTAAGCCTCCTCCAAGCTCCGGACGCTTTCATCCAAAAGCCCTTCCTCGGCCATGGCGTTGATAACAGCCGCCTGGCCCAGCGATACGCAGGCGTCGTTGGTCGGAGTCTGTTCATGCTGAAAAACTTCAAAGCCGTGGCGTTTCAGCCGTTTGGGTAGCCCTTCCGCCAGCAGCGCGTTCTGAAACACCCCGCCGCTCAGAGCCACCCGGTTGAGCCCGGTTTCCTCGCGAACGGCCAGACACAGCTCCTCCCAGCAGGCCATGATCGTGGCGTGAAAACGGGCGCCGATGACCGCCGGGGATACCCCCTGTTTCAGATCGTCCGCCACGCCGGTGATGATCGGCTGGGGGTGGATCAGGTACGGCCCGTTTTGTTCGCGCCGCGCCAGCCAGGGATAGTGGCCGGCCGCGTCCGGGTTGTCCGACAGGGCTTCCAGTTCGATGGCCGCCTGGCCTTCATAGGCGTTGCGGTCCCTGATTCCGATGAGCGCGGAAACCCCTTCGAACAACCGTCCGCAACTGGACGTCAACGGGCTGTTGATCTTCTTTTCCATCATTTGGGTCAGCAGTTCCGCCTTTTCCGGCCCCATCCGTTCCACCACGCCAAAACCCATATGGAGAAAATCCCGGCCATACGTCTGGTGGAGATAGCTCACCGCCATGCGCGCCGGTTCCTTGACGGCCTTTTCCCCGCCCGGCAGGGGAGCGAGCGCGAAATGGCCCAGCCGCTCAAAGGAACTCGCTCGCGTCCGCAGGATTTCCCCGCCCCACACGGTCCCGTCCGTTCCATACCCGGAACCGTCCATGGCCAGCCCGATGACTTCGCCCTCCAGCCCGTGTTCGGCCATGAGGCTCACAACATGGGCGTGATGGTGCTGAACGCCCGCGGAACGGGGATATTCGGCCTTGTGCTCCAGCGCGTACTGCGTGCTGAGGTAGCGGGGATGCAGATCGTAGGCCAGCAGTTCGGGCTCGATGTCCAAGATACCGCTCAGGTGGCGAATGGTCAGTTCGAAAAAGTTCAGGGTCTCCAGGTTCTCCAGATCCCCCACATGCTGGCTGACAAAGGCGCGGTTTCCCTTGGTAAGGCATACCGTGTTCTTGAGTTCCCCGCCAAGCGCAAGCGTGGGAAGCGTTGGGCGGTTGAGAAACACCGGAACCGGAACGTAGCCGCGCGAACGCCTGATTATGCGGACCTTACCGGCCACGCGCCGGGCCAGCGAATCGTCGCTGCGCAGGTAGATGTCGCGGTCGTGAGTCAGGAAAAAGTCGGCCACGTCGCCCAGCCGCGCAAAAGCGTCGGCGTTATCGATGCAGATGGGCTCTTCGCTCAGGTTGCCGCTGGTCATGACCAGCGCCGTGAAGGGATGGTCCAGCAGCAGAAAATGGAGCGGCGTATAGGGCAGCATGACTCCCAGGTTCGATGATCGCGGGGCCACCAGTTCGGCCATGAGCTGTTGATTTTCCCGTTTGGGGACGATCAGGATGGGGCGTTGCGGCGAAGCGAGCGCCCGGACGTCTTCGTCGTCAAGATCGGCGTACCCCCGGATTTTTTCAATGGAAGCCGACATGACCGCCAGCGGTTTTTCTTCGCGCCTTTTTCGTTGGCGCAGCCTGGTTACGGCGTCGTTGTCGGTGGCGTCCACCGCCAGATGAAATCCGCCCAGCCCCTTGATGGCGACGATTTTTCCTTGCCCGAGCGCCTCGGCCGCGGCGGCGATGGGATCGTCCGTCTCCAGGAGTTTTCCAGCATGATCGTGAAAAGAGAGCCTGGGTCCGCAGTCCCGGCAGGCGTTGGGTTGCGCGTGAAACCGTCGGTCGGCTGGGTCTTCGTACTCCTTGCGGCACGCGTCGCACATCGTAAACTTGGCCATGGTGGTGAAAGGACGGTCGTAGGGAACGTCCTTGATGATGGTATAACGCGGGCCGCAATTGGTGCAGTTGATAAAGGGATAGCGAAAGCGGCGGTCGACCGGGTCGCGCATTTCCCGCAAACAGTCGGGGCACACGCAGGTGTCGGGCGAAATGAGCGCCTGCCGTGAGGCCTGGGACCGGCTGGCCTGGATGACGAATCCGTCTTCCTCCATCGGCCCGATATCGACGCGGTCCATGCCCACGATACGGGCCAGCGGGGGCGCTTCGCTTCCCAAACGCAGAAAAAAGCGATCGATGGCCTCGGCTTGGCCCTGCACCTCCAGATCCACGCCCGCCGGAGTGTTGGTCACGAAACCGGTCAGCCGGCCTTCCCTGGCCAGACGATAAACAAAGGGCCGGAAACCGACCCCCTGAACGATACCCGATATGGAGGCTCTGGCTCTTTTGAGCATCAGCCTCGTTTTCCGGTTTCTTTGATTTGCTCCTCCAGCCAACGGAACCAATCCTCGAGACCGTCGCCGCGCGTGGCCGAAACTTCAAAGATTCGCAGGGATGGATTCAGTTTCCCGCAGGAATCGTGGATGACTTCCAGCCTGGTATTGAGATAAGGGAGCAGATCGACCTTATTGATGAGCAGCACCCTCGATTCGCTGAACATGAGCGGGTACTTCAGCGGCTTGTCGTCCCCTTCGGTGACGCTCAGAAGCATCACCTTGTGCTTTTCGCCCAGGTTGAATTCCGCCGGACAAACCAGGTTGCCGACGTTTTCAACGATCAGCGCGTCCAGTCGGTCCAGGTCGAACTGTTTCACCGCGTCCCAGATCATGTTTCCGTCCAGGTGGCAGGCGCCGTCGGTATTGATCTGTACGGCCTGCACCCCGTGAGCGGCGATCTTTTCGGCGTCGTGCGAGGACTGGATGTCTCCTTCGATGACGCCGATGGCGTACTTCTCTTTGAAATGATCGATGGTCGTTTCCAACAGGGTGGTCTTGCCCGCGCCCGGGGAACTCATCAGATTCAGGACCAGCACCTTTTTTTGCTCGAACATTTCGCGCAACTGGGCGGCGATACGATCGTTCGCCTCGAGAATATTTTTAACCACTTGTACTTTCAGGGCTCTACCTCCTGTTATTCAGCCTCGATGTCCTGTATGGCAAGCTCCCGGCCGGAGATGGTTTCCACGAGGCTGCTGTCGCATTTATCGCAAACGAACCGGTATTCCTCCACTTCGAATTCATGGCCGCATTCACGGCACCTGGCCCGCAAAGGGACCTCTTCAATGTTGAGAATCGAGCCTTCCAGCGGGGTATTGTCGGTCAACACCTGCCAGCAAAAGGAGAGGGATACCGGCACCACGGCCGACATGGCGCCTACCTTTAAATTGACCGCGATCACCTTGGTAACGTCATATTTCCGTATTTCATCGGTAACGATATCGAAAATGGATTGAGCGATGGACATTTCATGCATTGGGTATATCCGCCTGGAATTGAAGCTGCCGTCCATGGGTTACGCGACTTTGGAGACTTGCACAGTATACTGCAAGGAAAAGCGCTTGCAAACACCTTGTGCGCCTCGTAGATTGTCGCTGTTATACCGATAAAAAGCGCGCTTGAAAAGGCCGTTCGTCCAGAGTCCCGGCGCCCCTTGAAGCCTGTCGGGGCGCGGGGCCACGGCTTGACGGGGCTGATAGGCGGTGGTAAAGAGCCTGAAAGCCTCAGTGGGTTCTCAAAGGAGTGATCAGAAGTGAAAAAAGTTATCGCGCTGTTCTTAATCATCATCCTTTCGTTGCTATCAACTTCGTACGCCGATTTTAAAAAGATCGCGGTGCTCCCCATGAAAATAAACGCCGCCCAGGATTATTCATATCTCCAGAGCGGCATCGTCGATATGCTCTCGTCACGGTTGGCCTGGAAAAACCGTCTGGAAGTGATCGGAAAAGGCCAAACGATGGCCGCGGTCAAGGACTACGGCAAGGAACTGGATCAGCAGGGCGCGGCGGCGGTGGCCAAGACTTTGGGCGCCGATTACGCGGTGTTCGGCAGCCTTACCGTGCTGGGTCAAAGCGTCAGCATTGACGCCAAAATTCTGGACGTGGCCGAAAATTCGGTGGTCGATTCGGTGTTCACGCAAGCCAAGACCATGGATGACGTCATACCGCAGATAGACGGTTTTGCTCGGTCGATCAATAGTAAGGTTTTCGGCAGGCAGGAGGAAACCCCGCAGGCTCAGCCCGAAAAGGCGGCCGCGACCGAGGAAAAGCAGCCCGCGCAGGAAGAGAAGAAGGTCAGCTCTCCGCTGCTTGCGCCCGCCTACATGACTTCGCCGACCGAGAAGATCAGAATTTCGTCGGTGAATCCCGCCTTTACCATGGCCGGAGATACCGCCGGACAGGAAGCGGTCTGGCGCAGCCGGAATCTGCCGTACGCCATCAGAGGTCTTGATGTCGGCGACATCGATGGCGACGGCAAAAACGAATTGGTGACCATCGGTCCGCGTAACCTGGTGGTCTACCGGAAAACCGAGCAAGGTCTGATCGAAATGGCCAAGGTCGAAACGGCAATGTTCGATTTCTTCCTGTCGGTGGACGTGGGCGACATGGACGGCGACGGAAAAGCGGAAATCTACGCCGCCCGCGAAAAAGGCGCTTCGGGCGTGGCGAACTCCGCCGTCTACGAATGGGTCGACGGCAAGCTGGTCAACACCATCAGCGGCAGTTCATGGTACTTTCGCATCATTAATTTTCCCGACGAAGGGCCGGGCCTCATAGGTCAGTTCAAACGCGGTCAGGAAGGTTTCGCGACGACAAAAGTCTACCGGCTTCACAAACAGGGTGATAAAATAGTTCAAGGAGAGGCGTTGCGATTGCCGCGCAACACCTATGTGTACAACTTCAATTACGCGTCATTCAAGGGCGTGACGCGCATAGTCCGCATCAACTCGCAAGAGTATCTCCAGGTTTTGGACAACAAGGGCGAGAACCTGTGGGAAGGCGACACGGTCTATGGAGGCACAGTCAACTACGTCATCAAGGATGAAGAAAACGCCTATACCAGTGAAAACAGGGGGCTTCTCTATTTTCCGGCGCGCATTGTCGTGACCGATCTGAACAAAGACGGGGACGCCGATATCGTGGTGAACCGGAACAAGTCCACCACCTTTCGGATAACCGAACGGTACAAGGTTTTTTCCAGCGGCAACATCGTGTGCCTGTCATGGGGCGGACTGGGGCTTCGCGAGAACTGGACCACCACCAGAATTCCGGGATATGTGCCCGACTATACGATCAAGGATCTCGACAATGACGGCAATCCGGACCTGGTTACCTGCCTGGTCAGAATGGACCCCACCGGTTTCGAGGAAGGCAACAGCTCGGTGGTCGCGTTTACTCTGAAACAGCAGGATGCGAGCGAAGCGCCTTCCAAGCCCCTTACCATCGAATGACGGAAACAGGGACCTCGGACGGCGCCTGAGACGCGCCGTCGAGGCCGCGTCTCGGAAAAAGCCGACGGACTAAAGGGGATTGCGTGGGCGGCCGTTATGGGAAACAGGGCGAAATAAAGCATGATGAGAGACTGAAAGCCTCGTTTCCGGAGCCTTATGATCAAATCCCCCACCAGGCGCCGCTCGCCGAAAAGCAAGAGAGCGGTCGTTCCCTGATCGTCCGCGAAGCCCGCCCCGAAGACCTTCCATTCGTGGCCGCCCTCTCGGGCCGGGTGTTCTCCGTGTTCGGCCAATACGAACAGGCCGTCGCGGACTGGTTCAGAACCGGGGGCGTCCATACCTACATCGCCTGGGAAGATCAACAGCCCAAGGGCTTTGTCATGATATCCTCCCTGTATTACGTCTCCTCCGTGCTCTCCGAAATCATGGCCATCGCCGTTTCCCCAGGCGTTCAGCGCCGGGGGCTGGGGAAAAAATTGCTGCTCAAGGCCGAAGAAAGCGCGGCCAAGGCAGGCGCGGCGTTCATGCTGCTGCACACGGCCAAAAACAACATCGCGGCGCGGTCGTTTTTCAGCCGTAACGGCTACTTCGTGGTCACGGAAAAACCGCGTTATTACCCGGCGGGACAGGACGGGCTGCGCATGATCAAAAAACTGGAGGCGGAAACGGCGTGAATCCCCCGTATCGCGACCGAAAACACGCCGGAGAGTTGCTGGCCAATTCGCTCCTGACCTGCGCCATGGCCGACGCGGTGGTCTTCGCCATCCCCAACGGAGGCGTGGCCGTGGCCGAACCGATCGTGACCAAGCTGGGCGCTCCGCTGGAGCTGATCATCGTGCGCAAGATACCCATTCCCGGCAATCCGGAAGCGGGCTTTGGCGCCATCGCCTCCGACGGCAGCATATTCCTGCACGATGCGCTGGTGAAACGGCTGGGTTATACCAGTGAACGGATACAGGAACTGGCCCAACCCGTGCTCGGACAAATCCGGCAAAGACTGCGGCAGTACGGCGTGCAAGCGGATTACGAGCAGTGGCGAGGCCGACCGGCCATCTTGGTGGACGATGGCCTGGCTTCGGGGATGACCATGCAGGCGGCGATTCACGTGGCGCAAAAACTGGACCCGCCCACCGTGATGGTGGCCACTCCCACCGCCTCGCAAAACGCCATGGACCGTATCGCTCCCCTGGTGGATGACATCATCTGCCCCGATGTGCGGGGCGGGTTCTCTTTCGCCGTGGCCGAAGCCTATGAGCGCTGGTACGACATGGAAACCGACGAGGTCAGCCAAATCATCGACCGGCTTCGCTCCCGCTAGGTCGGGGGAAGCAGCGCTCTGCCGCGTATCAGCTCCGAAACCAGGGGATTCAGATAGTATTTGGCGATCCATTCGATGACCGGAACGCAGACCGCGTCTCCGAAACCGAACAGCGCCTGGCTCACGCCCGCCTCGATGATGAAATCGTCCGCCCCCATCAGACGCGCCGCTTCCCTCGGTGTCACCAGCCTTACGGAATAGGTTCCCTTTCCCGCTTTGAACAGGATCTGCCGAGCGCTGCCGCCTCGCGGCGTCCGCAAGCATCCGGCCACGCCGTCGGTTCTCAGTTCCGCCGTTGACTTGCCGTTGCGCATGCGCCGGAACACGGCGCCGTATTCCCACTGGGGGCTTTGGATCATGCGTTCGGCCTCGGCGCGGTGCTTGGGGCTCATCTGTTCCAGCAGGTAGGCCGCGCGGTCGTGGTTCCACCACAGACGGGAATCGTCCGCCGGGTCCTCGATGATGTCGCGCAGTTCGGTTTCTCGTTCGGGGAGTCGGGGCAGCCGCCGCATGCGCCAGTCGATGCCGGGATGACTGTTCATGAATTCCAGCAGCGCCGGGGGACGGGTTTCGTGAGGGGCAAAGTCCCGCGGAACGAGTCTCCGGCCGGGAGAAGCCAGTTCCTCCAGAACGCCGATGACGAACAACCGCCGCCTGCTCTGGGGAACGAAACGTGCGGCGTCCAAAATAAAAGCGTCGGTCGCGTACCCCGATTCGTTCAGGGCCTTGAGCGCCCGCTCGAAGTCCTTTCCCTGATGGGACGTCAGAAATCCCACCACGTTTTCCAGCATCACCAGCGGCGGCCGCTTGCCGCCCATTTCCCGCAGAATACGGACAAACTCCCAGAAAGCCGACGACTGCCGCCCCTTGAGTCCTTTTCGCGCGCCCGCCAACGACAGGTCGTTACAGGGAAACGACGCCGTGGCCAGGGAAAAGGCGGGCAGGGCTTCCCCGTGGATGTCGCCGATGTTTTTCAGTTCGAACCGCGTGGAATCCGGCCCGAACTGATCGGTGTACATGCGGAATTTTTGAGGATCGATGTCGTTGGCGAAGGCTACGTTCCAGCCCTGCTTGTCCAGCGCCAGGCGCAGCAGGCCTATACCCGCGAAAAATTCGGCGCAGCCGCGGGAGGCAAGATAGGACGCCGGTGAAAATTCGGCGCGCCCGTGTATCAGATCCACGGCCCGGTCCACGCAGCCTTCGAAATCGCGTTTGAGCGCGCTTTCCCAAAAACGCAGCACGGTCCAGCCGTCGGCGAGCAGCGCCGCCGTGGCCGCGAGATCGCGGTCCATGTTGCGCCGGATCTTGCGCGAGCCAGTAGGAGCGGTTGGGGTTGTTCAGAAACTGTTCTTCCAGGCAGGTGAGGTTTCGGTTCATCCACTGAGCGCCGTGCCAGAAATCGCCGTCGATGAACAGGGCGATTCGTTTGGACCCCAGGACGATGTCGGGCTTGCCGGGAAGCGTCTCCTTGTACAGCCGGTACCGCACGCCCCGGGCCCACAGCGCCTTGCGGAAAGCCACCTCGGGGCTCGTGTCGCGCGAACGCACCTTGCGCATTATGGCGGAAACATCACGAGACATGAAATTCAATCGATACGCGGTTCACGGGGGCCTCAACTCGAACTGAAAACGTGGTTATAGCGCAATTGAATCGATGGTGAAAGCGGCGCCCGCCGACACGCCCAACAGGGAGGCCGCGTTACCCTTGTTTCGGGAGACTTCCAGAAACCCGCCGCTTCCGATCACCACCAAAAGCTCGCCCGGCGGCGCCTCGGCGTAACTGGTTTTGATTCCTTCGATGACGCGGCCGGCCATACGGATTTTGAGAGACGCTCGTTCCGGGCCTTGGGGAAGGTCCTCTTCCCGCGCGTTGGTGATGATGTTACCGAACCGGTCCACATGGATGACCCGGCCCGTAAGGCCAGTCTTTTCCTGCTTTGGCCGGGGAATGTGGAGACGCTCCCATCGATCCGGCCGAGGACCGAAATCGTCGGGCTTCAGGCCCAGGCTCAACCGCGCGGCCACGGGCGCGAAAATATCCCTTCCGTGGAAAGTGGAGCCGACCTTTTCCAGGAACTTGGAGCGGTCCTCCAGCGTGTAAACCGCCTTCGGCTCGGTTTCGGAAAACACCAGCGACAACAGCCCGTTGTCCGGCCCGATCAGAAAACGGCCGTTTACTTCCACGAGTATCGCTTTTCTGGCCGAGCCCACGCCGGGGTCCACCACCGCCACATGGATGGAGCCTTCGGGGAAGAAGGGGACGGCGGCGGCCAGCGCCAGCGCCCCGCCCATGACGTCCTGGGGCGCGATGTCATGGGTGATGTCCATGATCGCGGCGGAAGGGTTGATGGAGAGGATCACCCCTTTCATGGCCCCCGCATATCCGTCGGCGGTTCCGAAATCGGTCAGCAAGGTGATTATCGAGCCCATGGATTTTTATAACAGGGATGGAAGGTTCGGGAAAGGACTTTGACGAGACGGCTGATTTAAATGTGGTAGGAAAGATAGAAAAAATTTTGCGAGGGATTAATCTCGTTCCTAAGTTGTACTTGGGAATCGAGATTGAGTAGCGTCCTCCGTCATTCCGCGGCTTGACCGCGGAATCCAGAATTTTCGAGGCGATTACAAGGATTTCTGGACCCCGCGATCAAGTCGCGGGGAGACGGAAGAGAACTCGCGCAACAATTATGGCGCCTTTCGCTTGCGCTCTGCGCCACTCTACCAGATCTCTTATGACGAGAGTGTCATTTCGAGCGCAGCGAGAAAGAGCCTACAGGGGGCGCGGGGGAAGAAATTCCCCCGCATCTTCCTTTTCTACGCCTTTATCTTCGCCGTCCTACATCTTTTCCAGCAGCATGGCCATGCCCTGGCCGCCGCCGATGCACAGGCCGGCGAGTCCCAGTTCCGAGTCGCTGCGTTGCATTTCATTGGCCAAGGTGAGGACGATGCGGGCGCCGGTGCATCCGATGGGATGGCCGATGGAGATGCCGCTGCCCACCATGTTGGTTTTATCCGGACCGAGATCCAGTTCGCGCATGCACGCGATGGCCTGGGAGGCGAAGGCTTCGTTCAGTTCAATGCGGCCCAGGTCCTTGGAGGTTATCCCGGCCTTCTTGAAAATCTTGCGAACCGCCGGGATGGGGCCCAGACCCATGTAGTTGGGGTCCACGCCGCCGGAAGCGTAGGTTTTGATCTTCGCCAGGGGCTTGAGGCCCAGTTCCTTGGCCTTGTCGGCGCTCATGAGCAGCACCGCGGCGGCGGCGTCGTTGATGCCCGAAGCGTTGCCGGCGGTGACGGTGCCGTCTTTCTTGAACACGGGCGACAGTTTGCCCATCTTTTCGGCCGTGGTTTCCATGGGACGCTCGTCGCGTTCGACGATGATGGGGTCGCCCTTGCGCTGGGGAATGGACACGGGGACGACTTCGTCCTTGAAAAGGCCTCCGTTGATGGCCTTGAGCGCGCGGGCGTGGCTCATGGCGCCCAGTTCATCCTGTTCCCGGCGGGTAATACCGTACAGGGAGGCGATGTTTTCGGCGGTGATGCCCATATGATGGCCGTAGAAAATCTCCCACAGGCCGTCAAAAACCATGAGGTCGATCATCTCGGTGTTGAACATGCGCGCGCCCCAGCGGGCGTTGGGCATGGCGTAGGGCACGCGAGCTCATGTTTTCCATGCCCCCGGCCAGCATGACGTCCGCTTCGCCCAGCTTGATGGACTGGGCCGCCAGCATGATGGCCTTCATGCCCGAGGCGCAAACCTTGTTTACGGTAAAACCGTTGGTTTCCTTGGGGATGCCCGCCTTGATCATGGCCTGCCGGCCCACGTTCTGTCCCTGGCCGGCGCCGAGCACGTTGCCCATGATGACTTCGTCCACTACTATCGGCTGCAACGATTCGTCATAGTCATAGGCTTTTTTTTCCAGTTCGATCATGTCCGGACTTTTAAGGGCGTCCGGTTCCACGCTTTTAAATTCATCGCCCGCGACGGGCCGCAAGGAGGCTTTCTTAAGTGTTTCCTTCAGGGCGATCGCGCCGAGTTCCACCACCGGCACATCCTTGAAAGCCCCGCCGAACTGACCTACGGGTGTCCTTGCGCCGGACACGATAACAACATCAGACATGAGAATCTCCTTTTGCGCTCTGCTGTTCTTTGGGAGCCGCGTTATCGGGCGCGACCCCGGAAACCCCGCCTGCGTCTCTTCCGGCGGGGTTGCTGTTATGACTCGTTATGCGCCACCAGCGTTACCGCCTCTCCCCCTCCCAGGCAGAGTGACGCCTGGCCGGTTTTCTTGCCGGTGTCCTTGAGCAGGTGGAGCAGGGTCACCAGAACTCGTCCGCCGCTGGCCCCAATGGGATGGCCGAGCGCCACCGAGCCGCCGCGCAGGTTGACCTTGGCGGGATCGATGCCCAGTTCCTTGTTGACGGCGCAGGAAGAGGAGGCGAACGCCTCGTTGATTTCATGAATATCGATATCCTCGACCTTGAGGTTGTCCTTGGCCAGCGCCTTGGGAATGGAAAGAATGGGCGCGACCAGCACGTATTTCATATCCAAACCGGACGCTGCCTGCGCGCCCACGCGGGCCATAGGTTTTACGCCCAGTTCCCGGGCCTTCTGGCGGGACATGAGTACCACCGCGGCGGCGCCGTCGCTGATCTTGGACGCGTTCCCAGCGGTCACCCGTCCGTCCTTTTTAAAGGCCGGGCGCAGTTTGGTCAGCGATTCGAGGCTGGTTTTGGGAGCGCGTTGGGGGATTTCGTCCTGGTCGTACACGATGGGATCGCCCTTGCGCTGGGGAATGGTAACCGGAACGATTTCGGCCTTGAAGGCTCCCGATTCCTGGGCCTTCCAGGCTTTTTCGTAGGAAGCGTAGGAGAATTCGTCCATGTCTTGGCGGGTTATCCCGTACTTGTCGGCCACCAGTTCGGCGCTCATACCCATATGGAAGTTGTTGACGTGGTCCCATAAGCCGTCATGCACCATGGCGTCGACTACTTCGGCGTTGAACATGCGGTAGCCGGTTCTGGCCTTGGGCAGGATGTAGGGGCACAGGTTCATGTTTTCCATGCCGCCCGCAACGATGACGTCCGCGTCGCCGCACTGGATGGCTTGAGCCGCCAGCATGACCGCCTTGAGTCCCGAACCGCAGACCTTGTTTACGGTGATGGCGCCGGTTTCCCACGGCAGACCCGCCTTGACCATGGCCTGACGGGCGGGGTTCTGGCCCAGGCCGTGAGGCAGTACATTGCCCATGATGCATTCGTCCACGGCGGTTTTTTCCAGGTCCGCCCGGCGGATGGCTTCCTCGATCACCAAAGCCCCCAGGTCGGTGGCGGGTATGGAGGAGAGCGACCCGGCGAAATCGCCGATGGCGGTGCGGCATGCGCTGACGATGACAACTTCGTTCATTATTGGCTCCTTGAATATGGTAAGGCTCCCCGTGGGAGCTATGGTGTCGTTGAAAGGCCTTCCACCAGCCGCGGCAGAAGCTCGCCCGCCTTTCCCGTGAGGACGGCGCCCATGCCGCCGGACTGAACGGTGGGTTCCAGGTTGATCTCCGCCACGAACGCGCCCGACTCCTTGGCCAGCATCGCCAGCGAGGCGGCGGGCTGGACCACGGCTGAAGTTCCCACCACGAGCATGACCTCGCAGCCGCGCGCGGCCTGGATGGATCGGTCCAGGATATCCGGGTCGAGCGCTTCCCCGAACCAGACCACCGCCGGCCTCAGCAGGCCTCCGCATGAATCGCAGGAGGGCAGTTCGGGAAGCGGAACGGTAAGATTTTCCGACTCTTTCCCGCACTCCATGCAGCGGACTCGCCAGAGGCTGCCATGGATTTCGAGCATGTTGACGCTTCCCGCCCGCTTGTGCAAACCGTCCACGTTCTGCGTGATGAGCTTGAACCCGGAAACGCTTTGTTCCAGCCGGGCCAGGGCATAGTGGGCCGGGTTGGGCCGGACCTTGGCGATGAGTTCGCGCCGCCAGTGGTAAAACTCCCACACCAATCGAGGATCGGCGGCGAAAGCGCCTGGCGTGGCCAGGTCCATGGCGTTATACTGTTTCCATACGCCGTCGGCGCCTCGAAAGGTGGGCACGCCGCTTTCGGCGGAAACGCCCGCTCCGGTGAGGACCGCGATACGCCGGGCTTGCTTCAGGCGTCGCCGTATGAGTTCTATCGCGTTTTGTGGGTCCATGAGAAAATCTTGGTTTGAGGCGCCGGGGACCAGAAGACTATATCGGCGAGCTTCGCCGCTGTCAACCAGCCCGCGCGGTGTGAGCGTCTCCTAAATAGGGTTTTAAATTGACAAATGCGGCCAAAA
>CAWGFI010000022.1:0-44240 GCA_963821845.1 uncultured delta proteobacterium | reverse complement strand
GAGAGCAAAGCGGAGTAAAGGACTATGGTGTTTACCAAGGAGTTGGTTGTTAATCTGTTCATGCTCGTGATTTACATCATTATCCTGTATATTTTTAACAAGGCGAAAAACCGTTACAGCGGGGGCATGATCGTTTTTTTCATCAATCTGATTATTTTCAGTGTGTTTCTCATGCTATGCGCGGACTATGTGCCGCTTCTGTCGATGGTCATACCCGCCGATTTCGTCTATATCATCAGGGTTATTTCCGCATGGCGGCGCTGGCGGTGCTGGCGTTCGGAGGACTGCGCCTTCTGGCGACCTAGATCGCGCCTCGCGACCCTTTGCTTTGCCGTTCCATCCATGCTAGGTAAGTATGTATATGTACGCGCCCCGCTCTGGGATGCGGAACAAGAAAAGCGTCGCGGGGAGCTTCCTCCACACCCCTGCGCGGGATTTCCCGCCGCGCTCGAAATGGCAAGCGGGACATGGCAAGGGGCGGCGTTCGAGGCGTTCATGAAAAAAGTATTTACCGTCATAATTTTTTCCTTCCTGCTCCTGATTTTTTTCCGAACCCCCGTTTTGTCGGCCGGACCGGATGGACAAACGAGCGAACAACCCCCTTCCCTGGCGGCGCGGCTTACCATCATGCCGCTCCTGAGCCTCTACCAGAATCATCTGCGGGCTTTTTCCGTAACCCAGTGTCCGTCCTGGCCCAACTGTTCGCACTACTCCCAATTGGCCGTAAAAAAGCATGGAGCTTGGATGGGAATTTTCATGACCGTGGACCGGCTCATGCATGAGGGAGGTCAGATCAAACAGGGCAAGACCATCTTTACCGCCGATCGCGGTTTTCTGGTGTACGATCCGCTGGAAAGCAACGATTACTGGTGGCAAAAACCGGAACAACCGAAGCTTCCCGACATTCCGCAACTGGCGGGCGAATAAGGCGTCTTTCCTTCAACCGGCGCGCGCGTGTCGATTATCCATCCCTTATCCGCGAACTTCTTTATTGAGTCGGGACCGACATTGTTTTATAAAGGGGCTCAGGATCGACAAGACCTAACCTCCGACGAGGGTCCCAGATATGCTCCCCCCTTTTCGCAATAACAGAAATACCGGCTGCGCTTTTCATCGTGTTCCTGTTCACGGGACTGTTTGCCGTGACCGCGGCCAAATGCGACGAGCCTCGCTATACCCCCGAGGAGGTGCTGAGTTTCGCGCGTTCCCTGTACGATAAAGGCGAATATCAGCTCAGTCTGATCGAGTACGAACGCTTTCTGGATCGGTTCCCCCAGGACAAGGCGATCATCGACGCCAAGGAAGGAAAAGCCGACACTTTGTTTCAATTAGGGAGATATGACGGCGCCCTGCGGATTTACATCGAACTAGCCAAGGAGTTGGGGATATCGGAACGCGGCTGGTCGGTGACCCTGAAAGCCGCCCGCTGTTATCAGGCCACGGGGCAGAACGCCATCGCTCTGGAAATCTATAAGCGGGGAGCAAAGCAAAAAAAGTGGCCCCTGGTTGCGGATCGCTCCCAGTTTGAACTGGGTTGGATCGAGTTGATTCAGGGGCAATGGGAGACCGCGGCGACCGACTTTTCCCATGTGCCGCCGAGCGCCGGATACGCGCCCATGGCCGATTATCTGGCGCGGCAAGCGCCCGAGGGCGCCAGGCTGCCACATAAAGATCCCGTTCTGGCGGGGGTGCTTTCCGGCGTTCTTCCAGGCGCGGGGCAGCTTTACACCAACCAGCCCAAGACGCCGCGCTGGCCTTTGTCCTCAACGGCCTTTTTATCGCCGGCGCGGTGGAGGCGTTCAGCGAAGATCTGTATGTGATCGGCGGAATTCTGGTCCTGGTGGAATCGGCCTGGTATGGAGGCAATATCTACAACGCCGTCAATCACGCTCACCGATATAACAGGAGCCAGCGTGAGTCTTTTCTGCTCGATCTGTGGAAAGACAGCGGCATGGGCGTGGGGCTCCCCAAACAAGACAGCGACTGGTACCGCGTGACGCTGAATTTCCGTTTCTAGCCCTATTTGTTGGAAAGTATTCGGACCTTGGGCATGGCGGGCGTGCCGCGAATGGCCACGCGCATGCGGTCGAAGGGAAGCCGGCTCTCGGTTTTGCCCAAGTCGCTCAGTTCTATGGTCACGGTCAGATCCAGGCTGGTTTGGTTCGGGATCTGCGCCAGTTTCGCGGTTCCGCTGATATCGAGTTTCGCCTGGGCCGAGGTCATGACCGCGCGCCTGATGGTCAGCGTCCCGTTTTTTACGGCGAACTCACCGTCCACGGCGCATCGATCGACTTTATTCAAGGGAATCAGATACCGGCGCAGCCCGGCGACGGTTCCATCCCGCACGTTCAGCCTGGCCGTCCCGTCCCCGGTCCACCATCTCCTGTCCGCGCATGAGTATGAAACGTTCCCATCGGCCGTTCCGCTCATGTCCAGCCCCCATAACGTTTTGGCGGCCTCGACCTTCTTCAGGTCGACCGCCTGAAACGAGGCTTCGATTTTCTGCGCGGATTGGGAGGCTCCGCTGTTTTCTATCGACCCTTTGACGTCCCCGCCGAACATGGTTCCCTTGAAGCCCGTTTCCAGGTCGCCGAATACGAGGGCCACCAGGGAAGGCTTCACGGTCAGCCGGTCGATGACCGCCAGCCGTTTTGGCCCGCCTTTGGCCGTGGGCGGATACGAAACGATCACGTCGCTCAGCGCGATCCCCACCGGAGGCGTCAAGGGCTCGATACCGGAAATCTTGATTTCGTAGGGAATGGTTCGGCCGAATTTGGCCATCTGGTAATCGACGAAATCGACATAGGGGAATTTATAATACACGAGGGCGCAGAGCAGCGTCACGCCGTAGAGCGTAAACAGCAGGCTTGCCATGAATATGGATCGTTTGGAGGATGTCATCGAAAATCAGGCCAGTTCATAGGTGACGACGCGCAGAGTCGCGTTTATGATGTCCGGGTCGGTGTACAGCGGTTTCAAACGGATGTATTCCAATCGGAGTATCTTGTCCGAATATTCGATTTTGTACAGGTAATCCACCAGTTGTTTCAACCCCACGCCTTTGAGCTGGACTTCCAGACCTTTTTTGACAAACCCTTCCCGCACGTCATCCTGAGCCAGCGACAGGGGGCGCATGTACTGTATCTGATCCTTCAGACCCGCCTGGCCGGCGAGGTTTTCCAGGTAGGAAAAGATGGCGAAATCCTTTCCGCGCGATTTGATTTTGGCCAGCGTTTCATCGCGAACCACGGACACCCGGAGCCATTCGGCGCGCAGCGCCAGGACGCGGTCCAGTTCGGCCTGTTTTTTTACGATCGTCTTGTCCAATTTGGCCCGGCGCGCGCCGGCGGGAACAACGACAAAAATAATCACCGCCATGACCAGGAAGAACAGGCCCAGGATGGTGAGCATCCATTTTTCGCGTTTCATCAATCTCATGGGTTTCGCCGGACCATTTTTATGCTGAAGTCTATTTTCTTGTTGAATTCGTTGGCGTTTGCCCCTTCGACGGTTACCTGATCCAGTTCCTGGAGGTCGTCGAGCCGGTCGCGGAACTGGTTGACCGATTCAAACGAAGGCGCTTCGCCCACGATCATTATTTCGCGTTCCCCCATGGATAGTTCCGTCACCCGTATGTCGGATTCCGGAGGAGTCTGCGCGCTGATGGATTTCAAAATCTCCAGAGTCATGCCGGTCGCGCCGCCGGTCGCCAGGGAGGCCACGCCCTTTTTGGCGTCATCGATGGCCGCGTTCAACTGGCTCTCTTCGTTGACGATATTCCGCGCGTCGGGGAATGTGGCGGTAAAAACCTTGCGAACCTGCTGATTCAGCGTTTCGTACCGCTGTTCCTTATACTTGAGATCGAGATAAAAATTCACGCCGAACAGACAGATGGCTATCCCGGCGATCACGGCGGCCGCGCGTAGCTTTCCCCGGGCCATGTCCAGGGGATGCCGGGTGGCGAATTCTTCCTTCAGGAAGTTCAACCCGTATTTGGATGAATTCAGCGCGGCCAGGGCCAAACCGGCCGCGGCGGTGTACTCGGCGCCATGATCGGTTTCCGCAACCGGCGCGCGGGTCGGCAGGTGTTTCAGAATATCGAACCGTTCGCATTCCACGCCCAGCGCTTCCTGAAAGAATTGCGTCGCGCCCTTGATTTGCGAACCGCCGCCGGTGATCAGAATCTCATCGAGATCGGCTCCCACGGCAAGACGGCTGACTTCCACTTCGCGGATCAAATCGATGAGCGCGTCGCGCAAAGCGGCGCGGGCCTTTTCTTCACCCTGTATGTCCAGACCTTCCCGCAGCTTCAGGCTTTCGGCCTGTTCAAAGCTGATATCGAGGGCTCGGGCGAGATTTTCGGTAAGCGCTTCGCCGCCGATTCCCACGGAACGAACCAGGAGCGGACCTTCATCGTCAAATATGGTGATGGCGGAACGCTCCGCGCCCATGTCCAGCAAGAGGCCGCGACCGCCTACCGGCATGGCCGGGCTTTCGCTGAGCGCGAGATAAGCCCCCAGCCCGCTCCATCCCAGCGAACGCGGTTCGACGCCTGAAGCGGTTATTTGTTCCATCAGCGCGCCGATGTCGCTTTTCTGCGCCGCGACGCCCAGAATTTGCGTCTTGCCTTCTTCCGCCGAGGGACGCTTGAGAAAATCGACGACAATGTTCTCGGCCAGATAGGGCAGGAGCGATTCCATCTCGTATTTGACGAGCGAATCGCCGCCCTGTTTGGGAAGCCTCGGCAGATCGAAGGAACGGACGGTTACCTGATCGCCGGGAAGCGACACGGTAACCCATTCGGCCGGAAAGAATCCCAGGGCGCCAAGCTCAGTCAAGCCGTCCGCCACGGTCCGAGCCGCATGGCCTGCACGTTCCGGAGCGATGGAAACTCGCGCCAGGCTCTCCACGCGGGCTCCCTTCATGCCGGAAGAAAGCGCGACAGCTTTGATATAGCGCGATCCGATATCCAGGCCGACGATCTTGGAAGGTCTGAATAGCGACCGCATCACTCGAGCCTCCAGAAAAGAGGCCGCACCAATTTCCCCTGCCTTTGCACGATGACGTTCAGTTTGGCGTACGCGTTACCGGCCACGGCTTCTACTTCCTGGGAAAAGAAGTGGCTGGAAACGGTTATTCGGCTCAATATGCGGGCAAACAATTTGGCGTCCATGCCGGAGACCTCTCTGAGGTCGTTGGTACTTTCAAACGCGTTGGCGTTCCGGTGACTGATGATGGCGTCCGCGATATCGATCGTTATTTCATCGTCCAAGGATTGCAGCATGATCGAACTCGCCGTGTTGATGTTTATTCTGCCGTCGGAATGGGTCGTCACATAGGGAAGAATCCCCTTGGTGGTTTCGTCGCCCCAAATCGCGGCGGAGGTGTAATCCTTTATCAATAACAGTTCCCGCAGACTGTCAAGAGGAGCGTTCTTGCAGGTCCGGTTTCTGGAGCGGTAGTAATTGTCCTCGGCCCCGCCGACGCTTACCACGCTGTCCGGGTCGAGCCAGTCCGTGAGCGTGGCCGCGAGGTTCCGATCCAGCCCGAGCAGGTCCAACAGCCGTTCAAATTGTTCGTACGCCCGCGTGTTCAGGCGGCCCCGGTCGGTGACCAGCGTGTTGAGGTCGAGCTTGCTGTTCTCGTCGGTAATGGTGAATTTTACGCCCTCCCCTTCTTCGAGAAACATCTGGGCCATGGCCGACAATTCGCTTCGCGCCCAGAGATCGTCCGGACCGTCGTGATTGTTCTTGTCATCGAGCAAAAGCGCCCTGCCGAACTGATACCCGGAACGGGCCAGTATTCTGGCTCGCATGGAGTCGCGGTCCAGACCCGCCAGCGTGAGGTCCACCCGCGACGCGTAGCTGAAGTCCACGGTCATCGCCGCCAGCAGGGACACGATGAGCAGGACCACAATCAAGGCGATCCCTCGTTCGCTTCCGGCCAGGGATAGTATTTTACGCGCCGCTCCTTTCATGATCGCATTCCCACCAGCCAACCCGAGGAAAACTCATGTTCGCGCCCGTTATCATCCACGATTGTGAACGAAACCACGATGTGCGGAGGCAACGCGTTCTTCTGATCCCCCTTGGTGGAATCCCAGTAAAGCAGGGGTTCGACCGTCTTGTCCAAAAAATGAATTTCAAAACGGGAAAAATGCGCGCCGATTTGCAGCGGCGGCGCCGTCTTCCCGTCCAGAAACAACGCGGTATCATAACGATACAGCGAAAAAAGTTCGTTATTGGAATCTTCTTCCGGCCGAAGTTCGTATTCTATTCTGCACAGGTCCAGCCCCTGGTCGTCGTTCCTCAGGGCCAGGTGTGCGGTGGAGGTGAAACTGAAGCGGGTCCACCCCTTGGCGTCCGACAAGGGAAGGTATTCGAAGGAATACAGCGCTTCCGCCTCCGCCTCGTTGGTCTGTATATAGGCGTTATTCAAATCCATGAACAGCCGGTCCATGGTAATCCTGGCGACATGATAAACCTTTGAAGTAGTTTCGGCGCTCCCCATTTGGCCCGACAGGGCCGAAAACGAGCTGTAGGCTATGGTGAGCACAATGGACAGAATCACCAGGGCGATGAGAATTTCGAACAAGGTAAAACCCCGCAAAGATCGCCCTTTTATGTTGTCCAATCTCTTCACTTCAGGATGCGCTCACATATTGCTGGAGTTCAAACTTTTTTTCGCGGCCGCCCACTTTCCAGAAAACCGTCACCGTCACCCGCTTGGCCCGTCCCATGGCGATCGCAGGCGAAGCGATGTCCGCTTTCCAGCGAAGTTCGGGAAATTTTTCGCCGAAGTCTCCTTCCAGGGGGCCCGTAAGGTCCTGTTCTATATCCGCGAGCTTCTGCCTGGCCAGAAAGCTGACCGTGGTAATGGTGTTCGCTTCGTCCAGCAGCGTAAGGCTTTGCCCGCTGTTTCTGAAAATACCTACCATGGCCACCGCCAGAATGGCGAGCGCGACCATTATTTCCAGCAGGGTAAACCCCCTGGTGTCATGTGCCCGTCTGACGAACATAGGAAGGCTCGATTTGGACAAAGCCGGTTATGGGGTTCACGATGAGCGTCATCTGCCGTTCCTTGGAATCCTGCAAATGTATGGTGGCCGTTTCGACCAGCCCGTTTCGCCAAAAGTGGATAATGGCTTCTCCCTCGCCGATCATGCCCTGCCCCAAGGTTTCCACGTCCCGGAATTTCACCGATTCGGGAAGACGCCACTTTTCCACGACTTCCTCCTTTTCCGGGTTGGTGTTGGAAACGCCGGGAGGAATCTCCCTGCTCACCCAGTAGGCGCCCTTGGCCACATCGATGTGGATGAGGAATCCGCGCCCTTCGCCCGCGGCCAGTCCGCGCGCATGCATGATAACCGTGGACATGTTCCGCGCCGCGCGTTCGATTTCGTTTCCGGAGATAAAAGCCTGGAAACGAGGCACGGTCAGCATGGTGACCAGCCCCAAAAGCACGAGCACAATGGTCAGCTCGAGAAGCGTGTAACCCTTCTTATTGGCGTTCATTCCAGTTTGTGATATCCGCGTTGGCCGCTTCGCCGCCGTCTTCACTGTCAGGCCCCATGGACCAGAGATCGAAGTCAGGATTGTGTGTTCCCGGACTCAAGTACTTGAACTCGGCGCCCCAGGGATCGAGCGGAACCTTTCCCTTTTCAAGATAGCCGCCTTCCTGCCAGTTTTTGGCGGTCCGACCGGTTTCCGGCTGCCTGACCAACGCTTCCAAACCCTGTTCGGTGGATGGGAAAAAGCCATTGTGGACCTTGAACATCTTCAAAGCCCCGGAAATGGCTTCAATATCCTGCTGCGCCCGAACGATCTTGGCTTTCTCGGGCGCGTCCAGATAACGATACGTGACGTAACCCGCCAACGTGCCCAGAATGACCAGCACGACCAGCAATTCCAAGAGCGTAAAGCCCGCCGATCCTTTCCGCTCGGTAATGATTTTCATGTGGAAAAAGCCCCCTTCTATCGGTTCATTCATTGTGTTTATCGTTTCTATTCCATCAGTGGATGGCCTGAGACATGTCCAAAATAGGCAAAAGGACCGCAAGCACGATGAAGCCCACGGCCACCCCCATGATGAGAATCATGATCGGCTCGAGCAGCGAGGTCATGGCGTTGACGGAATTGGCCACCTCCCGCTCGTAGGTATCGGCGATTCTCAGCATCATTTCTTCCAGCTTTCCGCTCTTTTCGCCCGATTGCGCCATGTGCGCGGCCATGGGCGGAAAGATGCCCGATTTGCGCAGCGGCGCAGCCAGCGATTTGCCCGCCTCGACCTCGTCGCGAATGTTTTCGATGGCGCGTTCGAATACGGCGTTGTTCGCCACCGCCTTGCAGATATCAAGGGAAGGAAGCAGGGTCACGCCGCTCTGCAAGAGCGTTCCCAGCGTCCTGGTGAAACGGGCCACCACCAGTTTAACTTCCAGATTACCGAAGAGCGGTAACCGAAGCAGCAGACGGTCCTTGAGTTCCCTTCCCCTTTTCGTCCGCACAAATCGCATTCCCGCGTAAACGAGTCCGACGACCAGCAGGAGAATCAGCCACCAGATCTTTTGCATCACGCCGGCCATGGCCATCAGAGCCACGGTGGGCGCGGGCAGGGTCTGCCCGGCCTCCTTGAAAATCACGGTGACGCGCGGGACCACGAAACTCATCAGAAACATGAGCACGGCGAATCCGATGATCAGCATGAAAATCGGGTAGGTGAGCGCGCTACGCACACGCTGGATCAATTCCAGACGTTTTTCCAGCAACTCCGCCTGCCGCTCGAGCACCACCTCCAGCCCGCCGGTTCCCTCCCCCGCTCGTATCATGTTAATCTGGAGTTCGTTGAAGACTGACGGGTGCTCGCCCATGGAAAACGAGAGCGGTTTACCTTCCAGCACCACTTCGCGCATCCGTGAAAAGGTCTTCTTCAGTTGCGGGTGCTCGGTTTGTTCCATAAGGGCGGTAAGCGACTCAACCAGAGGCAGGCCCGATCCGAGCAACGTCGCGAACTGGCGCATGGAAATCGCGAGATCCTGGGCGCGAACGCGTTTGAGGCGCAGACGAGAAATGGCGGGCTGTTTTTCGGCGCTACGGTTTACCGTGGTGGGGTGCAGACCCTGGGTCCGCAGCTTGCCTCGGGCCGCCGCCGAATTGTCCGCGTCTATGATGCCCTTGACTTCTTTTCCTTTTTCGGTCAGGGCTCTGTATTCGAAAATCGGCGCCACGATTAACCCTGTGTGACCCGAAGCACTTCTTCCAGGGTGGTGAGGCCCGCCAATGCCTTTTGGATCCCGTCATCGCGCAGGGTCACCAATCCCTTGTCCCGCGCCATTTTCCCGATGGTCACCGAATCGGCCCCTGAAAGTATTTCACGGCGCAGTTCGTCATCGACAATGAGAATTTCAAAAATGCCGGTACGCCCCCGGTATCCGGTGTTGAAGCACTTATCGCAGCCACGTCCTCGCACAAGTTGTTTCCCGTCGGTTGTTGCAAGGTCCAGGCCGATCTGTTGCAGTATGGCGCTCGGCGGCTGGTATTTTTCGGAGCAATGAGGGCACACGCTGCGGGCAAGCCTCTGGGCGATGACCGCGATGAGCGAGGAAGTGATCAGGAACGGCTCCACCCCCATGTCAACCAGACGCGTCATCGCGCCCACGGCGTCATTGGTGTGCAGGGTGCTGAAAACCAGGTGGCCGGTGAGCGACGCCTGAATGGCCATCTGCACGGTTTCCAGGTCGCGGATTTCACCGACCATAATGACGTCCGGGTCGTGACGCAGTATGGACCTGAGCCCCGAGGCAAAGGTGAGTCCGATCTTGGGCGATACCTGAATCTGCCCTACGCCCTTGAGCTGATACTCAATGGGGTCTTCGACGGTTATGATGTTCTTGTCGGACGAATTAATGGAACTCAGCGCGGCGTACAGCGAGGTGGTCTTGCCGCTGCCGGTCGGTCCGGTGACCAGTACGATGCCGTGCGGATAATGAATGATGCGGTCGATCACTTCCCGCCGTTGTTCGCTGAATCCCAGCTCCTCGAGGGTAAGAAATCCGCCCCTCTTGTCCAATAAGCGCAGCACGATTCGTTCGCCGTGGAAGGTGGGGATAATGGACACCCGGATGTCTATTTCCCGGCCGCCTATCTTGATCTGCACCCTGCCGTCCTGAGGCAGCCTCTTTTCGGCGATATTGAGATTGGACATTACCTTGACGCGTGAAACGATGGCCGAGTGCGTTCTTTTGGGCGGCGAGAGGTAATCATAGAGGATTCCGTCGATACGGTAGCGTACTCGCAGTTCATCCTGATACGGTTCGATATGAATATCGCTGGCCCGATTCTTGACCGCCTGTGCGATGGTATAGTTCACCAGCCGGATGATCGGCGCCTCGCTCGTGGAATCCATGAGGTCTTCAACCTCGTTCCAGTCCTCCGGCAGCCGATCCTCGTCGGCCTCGTCCAGATCCTGTATGAAACGGTCGCTGGAATGGTGCGCCTGATCGAAGATCTGGTTGAGTACGCGGATTATTTCGCGTGGAGGGCTCAGAACCGTTTCCGTCCTGCGGGCGCCCAGCAAGCGCCTGATGTCGTCGATTTCATCCCGCCGCAAGGGGTCCGACGTGGCGATGGTGAGCAGGCCCTCTTCCAGGGAGAGCGGAGCGAGCAGATTTTTTTTTAGATAGTTGATGGGGGTCTTGGTGACGTCGATAGTGCTCAGTCTGGGGTTGAGTGTCTTCTGATACACGTATCCCAAACGTTCGGCCAACTCGTGAAGCGACGCGTCCTCCAGCAGGGGAGAAACCACGAGCGTCTCCACAAGTTCTTCGTTTTCGGCTGGTTCGCCGATATTGTGTTCCGCTGTTTCCATGACGTCACGTTTGATTGCGCCGGATTATGACACGGGCGTATTTGCCCGCGTCACGGATTGTAAGACCCGCCCCGTCAGGCTACTTTGCCGGGGGGGGTGGCGTTGCCGAAAGCCCGGGAGTCGCCGAAAGCCCGGGCCCTGTCGGAGGATTTGGCGTCATGGGAGGATTCGGCGATTCATTGCCCACGGGCCCCATGATGGTTTTCTGTTGACGCTGAACTTCCTCCATGGCCGCTTTCTTCCGCAAATAAAGCTCCCGAGCCTCGGCCGTATTTTCCACGATATGGGGCGTCAGGAAGACCAGAAGATTCGTTTTGCTCTGGCTGTCGGACTGCGTTCTGAACAGCATCCCTATAACCGGCAACGACCCCAGACAGGGAACCCTGACTTCCTGGCCACTCCGCAAATCCTGCACCAGCCCCCCGATAACGACCGTTTCACCATCTTGTACAATGACGGTTGTCTTGGCCGAGCGCACGTTGGTGGTGGGCGCCAGCAAAATTTCCCCCGAACTCGACTGAGTTTGCGCCTGGATAACGTTTTTGACTTCTTCCTCGATGTTCAGGCGTACGAAACGGTCCTTGTTTATCTGGGGCGTGACTTTCAGAACCACACCAACGTCCTTGTACTCAAAAGACTGTATGACGCGGGAGTTGGTTTGATCTCCCTGAGCGGCTTGCGTGAGAAAAGGGATATTTTGAGCCACTTTCACTTCCGCTTCCACATTGTCGGTCGTTAAAAGCTGTGGAGTGGACAGGATGTTGAAATCGGTATCGTTCGAAACCGCGTTGATGAGCGCCGCAATCGAGGGAAAGGTTACATCGCCGAAGGTGATGTTTTCGCCCAGCACTCCCAAGAGGAAACCAGCGGGAAGCGAGATGGTCGCGTCCGGGGTTTCCACGGACGTCGTGAGCGCTCCCAGGGAACCCAGCGATCCCGCGTTGGCGCCTCCGAACACCACCGAGCTTCCCCCGCTGAAGTCCTTGCCCACATTCCACTCCACCCCGAGTTTCAGGGCTTTTTCGGTGGACACTTCGACGATCAATCCCTCCACGTAAACCATGGACCGGGAAACGTCCAATTTGGCGATCACCTTGGCCAGGGCGTCAAATTCCTCGGGGGTGGCTCTAATCACCAGGGAGTTGGTGGCCTTGTCCGGCACGATGAGCACATTCTCGGAGATGGACGGCCTGGTCACCTGCGTGGCATTGGTCTTTTCGTCCTTTTGCTTGATCTCGCCCAGCACCTTGGCCACGTCCTCGGCCACGGCGTTTTTCAGATAATAGACATGAATGAAATCTCTTCCGGTGGGAGTAGGCTGGTCGAGCTGTTCAATCAGCATCTTGATTTTCTGGGTATCGTCCAAAGTGGCCAGAATCACCAAGGTGTTGGTCCGCTCCTGGGGAATGATTTTAACCTGCGGAGTCGTCTGTTGAGCCTGGGGAATTCGAACGTTTCGAGCGGCCGCCTTGGCTTCGGTCTCCATGAGCTGGGTAAGTTGCTCGGCCAGGCTTTTCGCGTCGGCGTTTTCCAGTTTGAAGACCGTGATTTTCTTGGCGAAACCGGGCACATCCACTTCCTTGATGATGCTCATCAGCCGGTTGATATTGGATTCGATGTCGGTGATAACCAGGGTGTTGGTGGAGGGGTGAGAAACGATCACGCTGGTCTTGGATATGAGCGGCGCCAGCATGGTTTCCAATTCAGATGAATCCGCGTAGCGAAGGGTGATGATGCGCGTGACCATGGCGTCGGTGGGATTCAGAATCGGGGTCCTGCGCTCGCCGACGATCTCCACGCCCCGGTCTTTCGCTTTCTGCAGGGGAACTATCTTGACAATCGGCCCGCTATCAATGGTGGTAAAGCCGTACACTTCCAGCACCGACTGAAAAACCCGATAAGCTTCATCTTTCGACAAACCCGCAGGAGATATGACGTTGACCGTGCCACGCACCGAAGGATCGATGACAAAGTTCTTCCCGGTAAGATCGCTGATGAATTTTATAAAAACCTGGATGTCCACATTGTTGAAATCCATACTTTCGATGGATGTCGGATTCGCCGCCTTATTGTTTTCCGCGCCCCAGGCCGGCGTCAGTCCCATACAGGTCAGTAGCAAGATCGTAACAATACCCCAGGAAAACAAGTTCCGGTTCGGCATCTACCCCAGTCTCCTCAAAAAAAATCATCCGCGTTAATCTTGTATTACTCAGCGCGCTTCAACTACTTAAGCTCGTAGGTCATGACTTCGGTGTTGGTTCCCCTTTGTATCTCCAGCGCAATCTGAGACTCGCTCATCAATTGCTGGTAAGCTTCAAATGCTTGTTCTGGCTGGCTGATCGGAAGGCCGTTCACGCTTTTTATGATGTCGCCGTTTTTCAGGCCGATCTGGTCGATCACGCTTCCTTCCTTGATATCGGTCACCAGATATCCGATCGGCTTTCCCTGAACAAAGTGAGGCCGCACCCGCAATTGGGTCATGAATTGGTTGACATTGGTCACCATATTGTTGACCTCGTTTCTGTCCAATATATAATGACCCGGACTCTTCTGCTCCACGAAATTCGATTGAGCGGCGTTCGATTCCTGCGATGATGACTGCGCGGCTCCGTTCATTTTTTCGCGGTTCAGATAAAGCGTTTCCAGTCCCTGATTACGATTCAGAATCACCCGATTGGCGGTAATCTCCTTGATGGTCGCGTCCTGTATGGTGTCGCCCAGCCGATAGAGTTTTTGTATTTTCGCGACGGGGTCGTAGATTACCGCGATCGAGAATTTTGATGGCTCCAGCAAGGCGGTCCCGGTCAGAAGAATGTTCAGCGACGTCGGCGGCGGGAGCTCCCCGTCCGCGGTGGTTCCGGACGCGGTTTGGGCTGCTTCCGTCGATTTCTTTTCCACTCTTTTGACCGGCTGATCCTCCGGTACCCTCACGCTGGGGTTGAACATGTTGTTACGAATAATGGTATCGAACGAACTCAAGGGGGGAATGACGGCCGCCGTGTTCATTCTCCCCGCTTCCGAAAGGACGCCGATGGTCGATTTCGTCTTCAGCATTCTCTCGGCGGAGGCCATCAGCAGATCCGCGAGAGCCCAGACAAGGATCGTCACCAGAATGAGATTAATAAACCAAAAATATCTTTTTAATATCATTTAGAGAGCCGAGACCGGCATATTCGGAAGTTTGGTTATGCGGCGCCGACAGCGATACCTTGATTTTAGAGGACAAATATGTTCTTACACCGCTTGGTTTACTGCTGCGTATTTAAAACGTGACCATGGGAAAAGTCAACCTTTATCGAAGCTTGCGAAAGTATGCAATAAGAAGGCCGCTTCGCCACGATCGTTTGACTTGGACCGTTAGAATTAGGTAAGGGAGCCTTTAAAGGCCCACGAGAATGATTTACCAAAATACCAAATTTGACGATATTTTTCTCAATGTCGAGAAAGGCGCCGAGCAGCTCACGGTGGTGGGTCTGAATCAGGCGGCGAGGGCTTACTTTATCGCCCGAGCCTATCAGTCCCTGCAACGAAGCGTTTTGGTTATCGCCCCCGCTTCGGCGGAAGCCGAAAAATTCAGCGCCGATCTTCGCTTTTTCCTCGAATCCGATCAGCCCACCAGCGGCTGGAAACAGAAAGTCTTTTTCCTGCCGGATTACGAGGTCCTCCCCTTTCAGGGCGTGTCGCCTCCGGTCGAGGTGAGCGCTCGCCGTATCGCGACCATGTACGCGCTCCAGGGAAACGACGGCCCGGTCATCACCGTGACCACACCGCTGGCGATCATGCAGCGCGTGCTGCCGCGATCGGAAATGAACGACCACGCAGAACTGATCATCGCCCAGGATGAAACGGACCGCGAAGCGCTCATAGAACGTCTGATCGAAGGGGGTTACTTCAGGACTTCGCTCGTCGAACAAAAAGGCGATTTCGCCGTTCGCGGCGACTTGCTGGATCTCTATCCGCCCCATTACGAATATCCGGTCCGCATAGAATTTTTCGGCGACTTCGTGGAATCCATCCGTCTTTTCGAAGTGAGCACCCAGCGGTCGTTCGCCGATCTGACCGAATTGATCGCGCTTCCGGTGAGCGAACTGATTCGTTCGCCCTCGCATGTGCAACTGGCCATCAAGAACATTCAAAAGCGCGCCGAGCTGCTGGACCAGGTTCGGCAGATGACGGCCGCCCTGCACACGGGCTCCATTTTCCCCGGCGCCGAATCCTTTCTGCCTTTTTTCTATGAAAAGCCGGAATCGATAATCGACTATCTGCAGGAAGACACCCTGGTGGCCATGCTGGAACCTTCCCGGCTCGAAACACGCGCCTTGGCCGACCAGGATCAAATACGCCCGCTGGTTTCCTCGCTCGGCGACCTCGGACCGTTCAACGATTGGGCAAGTCAGAAACAACGGCTGCAAAAACTGCCGCTCATGAACTTCACCACTATTCATGTGGAGGGAGAAGAACGGGAAGGGCCGATTTACCGCATACCCTGCGAGAACAACGAGGATATAAAGCTTCTGCAGAGCGAGGCCCACGAGTCCTGGGACAAGACGCGGAAAATCGTCCATACGCTCAGGGAATGGATCGACACGCGCGCGTCGGTGAACTGGATAAGCCACGGCGCCCGGCGCTCCCGCCAGCTCCATGAGATGTTCTCGGAATACGGGTTTCGCATTAAAATCGAAAATCCGCCTCTTTTACGGAACCAAATCGATTACGGCGTCATCCGCATCGTGCCGGGGACCCTGTCGCAGGGGTTCAGGCTGTGGACCGAGAACGTGGTCACGGTCACCGACGACGAGCTGTTCGGTCCCAAGAAGAAAATTCGCAAACCTTCCCGGTCGCGCCTGGACGCCTATGTCTCTTCCTTCGAGGATCTGAAGGAAGGCGACTACATCGTGCACGTGGAACACGGCATCGGGAAATATCAGGGATTGTTTCAGTTAACCGTCGACGGCGTGCCCAACGATTTTCTGCTCATAGAGTACCGGGACGCCGACAAGCTCTATATCCCGGTCCACAACCTCAAGGTCATCCAGAAATACGTGGGACTGGACGGCCAGCAGGCGCGTCTGGACAAACTAGGCGGCAAGACCTGGACAACGGTCAAGAGCAAGGTCAGGCAGAGTGTCGAGAAACTGGCCAAGGAACTGCTGCAAACCTTTGCCACGCGTAACACCCGGGAGGGTTTTTCCTTTTCCAAAAGTAACGGCGAAATGCGTGAGTTCGAGGAGGGATTTCCCTTTGAGGAAACCCCGGATCAGCTCCGGGCCATCGACGATGTTATCGCCGATATGCAGCAGCAGCGTCCCATGGACCGCCTTATTTGCGGCGACGTGGGCTACGGGAAAACCGAAGTGGCCATGCGCGCGGCCTTCAAGTGCGTGCTCGAAGGCAAACAGGTGTGTTTCCTGGTGCCGACCACGGTTCTCGCGGCGCAACATTACGAAACTTTTATGGAGCGTTTCAAGGACCACGCCGTGCGGGTGGAGTCCATGAGCCGTTTTCTGAGTTCCAAGGAACAGAAGGTCGTGCTGGAGGGATTGCAGACCGGCAGTGTGGACATTGTCATCGGCACGCACCGGCTGCTGTCCAAGGACGTGATATTCAAGGATCTGGGGCTTCTGATCGTGGACGAGGAGCAGCGCTTCGGCGTGGCTCACAAGGAACGGATCAAACAGATAAAATCGCTGGTTGACATCATGACTCTCACCGCCACCCCCATTCCGCGGACCCTGCACATGGCGCTGTTGGGTATACGCGATTTGAGCACCATCGAAACGCCCCCCCGCGACCGTCTGGCCATCAAGACCTATATCGCCAAGTATGACGAACGCGTTATCAAGGGGGCCATCGAACGCGAAATGCAGCGGGGCGGACAGGTCTTCTTCGTCCATAACCGGGTGCAGACCATCGACGTGATGGCCGGGCACATCAGGCGCCTGGTTCCCCAGGCCCGCATCGGCATCGCTCACGGGCAGCTCAAGGAACGCGAGTTGGAAAAAGTGATGATGCGGTTTCTCAAAAGAGAAATCGACGTCCTGGTGTGCACGGTGATTATCGAATCCGGGCTCGACATTCCTTCCGCCAACACCATCATCATCAACCAGGCCGACCGTTACGGCCTGGCCCAGATGTACCAACTGCGCGGGCGGGTGGGACGTTCCAACGAACGCGCCTACGCCTACCTGCTCATAGCCGGAGAAAGCGTGATCAGCGAAGAGGCCAAGAAACGGCTGAAGGTGCTCATGGATTTCACCGAACTGGGCGCCGGTTTCAAGATCGCCTTTCACGACCTGCAGATCCGGGGCGGCGGCGAGATCCTCGGCCCCGCACAATCCGGCCATATCGCCGCGGTCGGGTATGAAATGTATTTGCAGCTTCTGGAAGAATCCGTCAACGACCTCAAGGGGAAAGAAAAACGGGTGGAACTGGACCCGGAAATCAACCTGCGCATTCCCGCCTTTATTCCGGATTCCTTTATCCAGAGCATCGACCAGCGGTTGGGCCTGTACCAGAGAATCTCGCAATTGGACACCATGGAATCCATCGAGGACATGCGGGACGAAATAGAAGACCGCTTTGGAGCGCCGCCTCGGGAGCTGAATAATCTGCTCGATATTATCGGCCTGAAAATAGACCTCCGCGACAAGTGGATCAAACGGCTGGACCTGAACGGGGGCAATCTTATTTTCAGCTTCGCGGAGAACGGCGCAGGAAATTTTGACAAAATTCTGCAATTAGTCCAAAAACAGAAGACCAAGTATCGGATCACCCCGGAAGGCGTCCTGTTCGTCAGGATAAAATCAGGGCAGCGTGACCCGGTGGTTGAAGCCAAAAAGACCTTGCAAGAACTATTTTGAAGTGATAGCGTCCACGCAAGGTAATCATCTGTAACTTCTACTTTTTTTGGGGAGTGACCGCTTTATGAAGCGTATTTTTCTCATCCTCATGGCGTTCCTGCTTTTAGGATGGGCGACCGATTCCGGCGCAAAAGTAGTTAACAGAATCGTGGCGGTGGTGAACGACGACGTAATCACCTATTTCGAGCTTGAACAAGAGAGCCAGGATGCGGTGAGCCGCGCCCTCGCGCGCAATCAGAACGCCGATACCAAGCAGGTCGTCTACGACACCAAGCGGCAGGTTCTGGAACAAATGGTCAACATGAAACTTGCCCAGGCGGAAATCAAACGGCTGGGAATCAAGGTGTCCGAGGAAGAGATCGATAAGGCCATCGAACGGCTGAAACGAGACAACGCGTTTACCCAGGAACAGCTCGTGGCCAGACTGGAACAGGAAGGTTCGTCCCTGAAGGAACTGCGGGAGCGGTTCAGAGCCGATATCGAACGCGCCCGGCTGCTGGACAAGGAAGTGCGCTCGCGCATCGTCGTGCCGGACGATGATATTAAAAAATACTACGAAGAGAATCAGGAACAATTCACCGGCAAGAACCGCGTCCGGCTGAAAAATATTCTGATCCCCGTGGCCAATAACGACAGCGCGGAAACCTTACAGGAACGAAAGGCCCTGGCCGAACAGCTTTATGGAAAATTGCGCGAAGGCGCGTCCTTCGACACGATCGCCAAAACCTATTCCAAAGGCCCCAACGCTTCCAGCGGCGGAGACCTGGGTTATATCAACTACAACGATCTCGCGCCCTTCCTGAAGGACGCCATCGCCGATCTCCAGCCCGGCCAGTCGAGCGAAGTCATTGAAACGCCCTACGGATTCCAGATCATTCAGCTCGCGGAAAAGGAAACCATGGGAGTAAAGCCTTTCGATCAGGTAAAGGACGAGATCAGGGATGTCCTCTACCGCAAGCAAATCAACCAGCGATACGAGGCGTGGGTCGACTCTCTGCGGGAAAAGGCGTATATCAAGGTAACATACTGAAAAATAGCCGCTCAGAGCGCGCATTCCGACGCCGGGTTCGTTCCAGCCCGGCTTCTGATTTTTATCGAGGGCGATGGACGGCGGCGAAAGCTGAGGAATGGCCCCGCTCATTACCGAAGGCATAATCCTGAACAGGAAAGATTATCGCGAATCGGATCTCATCGTAACCGCGTTTACCAAGGATTTCGGAAAGGTCGCCGGGATCGCCTTCGGCGCCAAGAGAAGCCGCAAACGATTCGCCAATTGCCTGGGATTGTTCGCCCATTCGAGGCTGTATATCACCTTTCCGCCCAACCGGGATCTGGCGCGGTTGGATGAGTGCGATCTGCTGGAAGGGATTCGGGAACTCAGCCAGGAGCGTTTGGCCTACGCTTCCTATCTGGCCGAACTGACCGTCTCGCTGACCGCCGATCGGGACCGGAACCAGGATCTCTACCTGCTGCTGCGCTACTGTATCCCCATGATCGTGGCGGGAAGCGATCCCGAGGAAACGGTCCACGTGTTCGAGACGCGGTTCCTCACCCTGTTGGGCTACAAGCTGAACCTGGAAACATGCGAACGGTGCCATACGCGGCTTGACGCCAGGGAAACCGTTTATTTCAATATGGCGGGCGGCGGCTTTCAGTGTGAAACGTGCGCCAAGGATCGCGGAACGCCGCTTTCCGGCGGAACGATCAAATCATTGTCGTTTATTCAGAACGAGCCGCTCCCGACGGCGGGGCGACTGCGCATGGCGGCCAAGACGCGCATGGAAAGCCGGCTGCTTCTGGAAACTTTTTTGTTGAATCTGACCCAAAAACGCTTTAAAAGTCTTGAATTTATACGAAAACTGCGTGAACAGCGACCATGAGGAAGTAGGCATGAACTTTCAAGATCTGATTTTAAACCTCCAACACTACTGGGCTGACTATGGTTGTCTGCTTCAACAGCCTTACGACCTGGAAGTAGGCGCGGGAACCTTCAACCCGGCCACCTTACTGAGGGTCCTGGGACCCGAACCCTGGAAGGCCGCGTATGTCGAGCCCTCCCGGCGCCCCACGGACGGCCGGTATGGAGAAAACCCCAATCGCTTGCAGCATTACTACCAATATCAGGTGATTCTGAAACCGTCGCCGCTCGATGTGCAGGATCGTTACCTGGGCAGCCTCAAGGCGCTCGGCATCGATCCGCTCGACCACGACATCCGCTTTGTCGAGGACGACTGGGAATCGCCCACCCTAGGCGCCTGGGGCCTAGGATGGGAAGTGTGGCTCGACGGCATGGAGATCACTCAATTCACCTATTTTCAACAGGCCGGCGGCTTTGACCTGAATCCTGTGTCGGTGGAAATTACCTACGGCCTGGAACGCATCGCCATGTACCTGCAGAAGGTCGACAACGTGTACAACCTGGCGTGGAACGACAACGTCCGCTACGGTCACGTGCACCATCAGAGCGAGGTGGAGCATTCCAAGTACAACTTCGAACTGGCGGACGTGGACATGCTGTTCAAGCTCTTCAATATGTACGAGCATGAAGGTAAGCGCCTCCTCAAGGAAGGACTCGTGCTCCCGGCCTACGATTACTGTCTGAAGTGCTCCCATACCTTCAATCTTCTGGAAGCGCGCGGAAGCATCAGCGTAACCGAACGCACCCGCTACATCGCGCGAGTGCGGGAATTGGCCAAGGGAGCCGCCGCGGCTTATCTGGCGCAAAGAGAGGGCATGGGGTATCCGTTACTGAATACCGGAGGCGAACGCTCATGACAGGCGCGTTTTTACTGGAGATAGGAACAGAAGAAATACCCGCGGGCTTTCTGCCGAAGGCGCTCGGCGGACTGCAAACGATCATGGCCGCCAAGCTCGCGGACTTTCGGCTGAGCCACGGTGAAATGAAGGTCATGGGAACACCGCGACGGATGGCCTGCCTGGTTCGAGAAGTAAGCCTCGGGCAGGAAGACGAAGAAAAAATGGTTTTCGGACCTCCGGTTCAGGCGGCTTTCGACAAGGACGGAAACCCGACCAAGGCCGCGCAGGGATTCGCCCGGGCGCACGGTATGGACGCGAGCGCGCTGACCGTGGAAAAGACGGCCAAGGGCGAAGTGGTGTGCATCAGAAAAGAGATCAAGGGACGCGAAACCATCGAGTTGCTTTCCGAAGTCCTGCCCACGCTGATCACGTCCATCCCCTTTCCCAAATCCATGCGCTGGGGATCGTCATCCATCAGCTTCGCCCGTCCCATCCACTGGATTCTGGCGCTGTTGGACGAAACGGTCATTCCCTTTGAATTGGGAGACATCAAGAGTTCCAACCAGACCTGCGGTCACCGGTTCATGGCGCCCGATTACCTGACCATAAACCACGCCGACGATTACATGAAAGCGCTGGAAAAAGCATATGTGATCGTGGACCCCCTGGAACGGAGCGTGAAAACGCGTGATGAGGTCCAGCGGGCGTGCGAAAGCGTGGGCGCAAAGATTCTGGACGACCCGGAACTGCTGGAAGAAAACACCAATCTGGTGGAATATCCCAATGCGGTGTGCGGCTCCTTTGAATCCCGGTTCCTGAAATTGCCCTCCCAGGCGCTGATCACCGCCATGCGTGAACATCAGCGTTACTTCGCGGCGCTCGACAAAGACGGCGCGCTGATGCCCAATTTCGTGGCGGTCAACAACACCATGGCCCGGAACCCGGACGTGGTGCGGGCGGGTCACGAACGCGTTCTGCGGGCGCGTCTGGAAGACGCCCGTTTCTTTTTCGAGGAAGACACCAAAACCTCGCTCGCCGAACACGCGGAGCGGCTGAAGGACGTCCTTTTCCAGGTCAAGCTCGGCACGTCCTACCAGAAAATGGAACGTTTCAGAGAGCTTGCCGCTTTTATCGCGCGACAGGTGAGCCCTCAATCCGTCGATGACGTGATCCGATGCGCCGAATTGTGCAAGGCGGATCTGGTCACGGAAATGGTCGGCGAATTTCCCAGCCTCCAGGGTACCATGGGAAAAGTGTACGCCCGGATATCCGGCGAAAAGGACGAAGTGGCCGAGGGCATCGAGGAAAGCTATCTCCCCCGCTTCTCCGGAGACGCCACCCCCTCCGGGACCATCGGCGCCATCGTCGGCGTAGCCGACCGCTTGGACACCATCGTGGGATGCTTCGGCATCGGCCTCATCCCCACCGGCGCGGCGGACCCCTACGCGCTTCGTCGCCACACCCTGGCCATCATCAATATTTTGCTGGACAAGAACTGGAACGTCAGCCTGCTCGACCTCGTCAGCGAAAGCCTGCGGCGGCTCGGCGACAAGATTCAACGACCCGCCGAAGACGTTGCCAGGGACGCGCTGGAATTCTTCCGAGTGCGACTGCGCGGGATTTTCGGAGACCGGGGATTTTCTCACGACGTGCTAGACGCCGCGCTGGACGGCTACATGGATAAAATCCCCGAGGTCCGGCGTCGACTGGAAGCCGTGGCCCAGTGGCGGAACGGTTCCGATTCGGAAAATCAGGCCACGACCTTCAAGCGGGTCTTCAACATCATCAAGGACCAGCTCATGGCCGGGGAAGTCGATTCGGGCGTTTTTCAGACCCTGGAAGAGGCACAGCTTTACGGCGCGTACCAGACGGTGGGTGAGGAAGTGGAAGCGTCTGTCGAAAAAGGGGATTACGTTCAAGCCCTGAACGCGCTTTTCGGGTTGAAGGAACCCATCGACAGTTTTTTCGAAGCGGTCATGGTGATGGATGAGGATAAACAAATCAGAATGAACAGGCTGAACTTGTTGGCGAAACTGGCGGCCCTGTTCCGGACCATGGCCGACTTTTCCAAACTTGAAATATAAAGCGCCGAAAAACGCCTGTGACGTAGTTATATTTATGGAAGCGCATCATTTTATTTTCGATCTCACGGAAAAAGTGCTCCAGGGGCACGCCGTAACGCGTGAAGAAGCGTCGCGCCTGATTAATCTCGAAGACAGCGACCAGATCCACGCGCTCATGGCGGGCGCTCACCGCATTCGCGCCCAATTCCACGGGAACCGGGCCGAACTCTGCGCGATTGTCAACGCCAAGTCCGGACGATGCTCCGAGAACTGCGCCTTCTGCGCGCAATCCAGCCATCATCGGACCAACGCCACCGTCTATCCGCTCATGAACGTGGATGAGATACTCGACATCGGCCAAAAAGCGACCGAAGCCGGGGCACGCCGTTTCAGCATCGTGACCAGCGGCAAGGGCGTTCTGCGCGAAGCCGATATCGAACAGATCCTCGAGGCCGTCGCCAAACTGACGGCCAAGGGCGTCGCCGTATGCGGCTCCCTGGGGCTACTTGCCCCGGAAACCGCGCAAGTCCTGAAACAAGCGGGAATGAAGCGCTACCATCACAACCTGGAGACATCTCGCAGCCATTATCCCGCGATCTGCTCCACCCACGGCTTTCAGGACCGGGTGGACACGGTCGTGACGGCGCACGAAGCCGGGCTGGAAGTGTGCAGCGGCGGTATCCTGGGCTTGGGAGAAAATCGCGAACAGCGGTTGGAGCTGGCCTTTGAACTTCGTTCCCTGCCCGTGATTTCGGTTCCCATCAACATCCTCAACCCCATACCGGGGACCCCCCTGGAGGGAGAGCGGCAGTTGAGGCCCTTGGAGATTCTGAAGACGATCGCCGTGTTCCGGTATATCCTGCCCGATCGCGAGATACGCGCCTGCGGGGGCCGGGAAGTCAACCTGCGGGGATTGCAGCCGTTGATGTTCATGGCCGGCTGCACCGGAACCATGATTGGAAACTATCTCACCACCCAAGGCCGCGAACCGGTTCAGGACCTTTCGGACATCGAGGACCTTGAATTGGAAGTGATCAGGTAACCCCATGATCGGTTCCGACCTGTACGAAGATCATCTGGTCCCGGGCTCCGAAATCGAACAGCGCCTGCTCCGGCTCCAGGAGGCCTTGCGTTCCCACGGAAAACAGGCCGTCCTGATCGCGCAGAACGTCGATCTGTACTACTTCACCGGCTGCTTCCAGAACGGCATGCTCTATGTTTCCGCCGACGTCCCTCCCCTCTTCATGGTCCGCCGCTCGCTCGATCGAGCCAGACGCGAATCTTCCGTCGATCGTATCGTCGGCGTGAACGGCGTCAAGGATGTCGCGCGGATTGTCCAATCCGAATACGGTACGTCCCCCCCTTCCCTGGGGTTGGAGCTGGACACGCTGCCGGCGTCGCTCTATAGCCGGATAACCGGGCTTTTCGGCCAACCGGAAACATTCGACGCCTCGCCCATGATCCGCAAGGTTCGCGCGGTCAAATCTCCCTTTGAGATCGAAAAGCTCAAGGTGGCGGGTGAAATGGGAAGACTCCTGTACGACGCGGTTCCCGAACTCGTGCGGGAAGGCATGCGTGAGATCGAACTGGGGGCGAAACTGGTTGAACGCGCCATGGCCATGGGCCACCTCAACCAACTGCGCAGCCGGGCCTTTAACAGCGAAATGTTTACCTGGCATATCATCAGCGGCGCAAGCGGAGGCGTGATCGGCCATGTTGACGCGCCGTTCAGCGGCCAGGGCTATACGCCGGCTTTTCCCTCGGGCGCCGGTTTTCGCCGCATAGAGGGCGGCGCTCCCCTACTCATCGATTTCGGGACCTGTTATGACGGCTATATCGCCGACCAGACCCGCATGTTTTCGCTCGGCCAGCCCGATCGACTCTTTCTGAACGCCCACCGGGCGCTTCAGGACATCGAGGCCGCCGTTATCGAACACGCCAAACCCGGAGCACGATGCGACGACCTTTATGAGACAGCTCTGAAAAAGGCGGAGGCGTTGGGTGTACAGGACGCTTTTCTGGGGACCGAAGCGAGCAGGATCAAATTCGTGGGCCACGGCGTGGGGCTCGAGATAGACGAATTCCCCTTCCTGGCCGCCGGCCATTCCTACCCGCTGGATGCGGGAAACGTCTTTGCCTTGGAACTCAAAATGGTATACCCGGACCGGGGCGCCGTGGGTTTTGAAAACATGTTCGTGGTGACGGAAACCGGCGTGGAAAAACTCACGCCCGCCGACGAAACGTTCCGGATTCTGTAAGCTTGCCGGACAGGAGAAAACGACATGCGAACCGCTCAACTCATCAAACAAACCATGGCCGCGGCCGATCATCTGCTGGAACACAGCGTTCGCGATGTCAATCTCCCGATCTTGTTGTACCGCGACTGGCTGGAATTCTATGGATTGCCCGACAACAGCCGCTCGATGGAACGACGACGCATGGAGCAGAAACAGGACTGGTATTTGAGCCGCTTTCTGCGCGACAAGGACGCAAGTGTCCAATTTATGCTGATTTCCCGGAAGACCCTGATGGAGAGCCTGGAAGAACTGGGCCTTCCCATCGATACGGACAAGGACAAGCGGACCGCGCTCAATAAGTTGTCACAGGCCGGAAAGGGTTTTCCCGCGCCCTGCAAGCATTCCCTTGAACTGGACGCCGTGACCGCCATGAGGCAGCGCGTGGGCACGGTGACGATTTTCGGCGAACCCGAGGACGGTCCGGAAATCCTGAGCGCGGTGGTTCATCTCAAGGACGGCTCTCCGGTGGCGTACGAAAACATTCTCGCCTCCGAGCGTTCGCCTCAGGAAGCCCAGATGATTACCATGGATTTTTTTGACGATTACAAGGTGACCGAGGTTTTCACCACGCCGGGCGTGCATCCGCCCACCTTTTGCGAAGACTGCAATGAACTCCTGGTCAAGGTGGCCGATCCCGAAGAAGTGGAGCGTGTTCTGGGAAAAGGTCTTTAGGTTTCTGAAAAAAATGAGGGGACCGACAGCGCTTGCGCCAGCCCCCCGCATGTTCCTTCACTGGGGCGAAATACGGAAGTTGTCCCTCTTGGTGTCCATTTTATCTCCCACGCTCGTGCCGCAATAGGCGCAGTAGTAGTCATACTTGTCGCCGTTGGGCAATACCAGCAGCAGACGTTTTCTCACCGGCACGGCCCTCTTGCAGTTTGGACAATAAAGCTCGGTCGCTTCGAGTTCCTCGAACTGATGTCCGCTCATGATTTTTTCCCCACTAGGTCTTCCAGTTTCTGTCGCACATCTTGAAGAGATTTCCGGTGAACCTTGAAGAGCCGCTCTTCGCCGTCTGTCTTTACGCTGACTGGTATTTCCTCTTCCGATTGATCGCCGAGAGTGTAAACAATCAACTCGGCAAGCGGCTTCCCATCACTCGTGGAGACGGTTATCCACCACTCCCTGCTGTCATCGGCGGGTTTGGAAACGCCGTCCTTGGAGCTGTATTCCAGCCCTTTGAGCTGCCAGAGCGCCCCCTCCACCGCCCATGTGTCAACCTGGTTGAGACCTTTATGATCGGCGGTTGTCGTCCATGTCCATTTATCTTCGAGCTTTGATAATTTATACTCCTTGCCGCCCATGCTCCAGGAGATGGTTTTGGCCTCATCGATATTATAGGACATAACGCCGCGGTCTTCCAGATGCTTGAGTTCGTTCGGAATAAGGTCGGTGTAGCGCTCCTCGATACTGAACACTCCGGGCCGCCCGACCTTTTTGGCGTACGTTTTTCCGTCCGCGTATTTGGAACCTATGAGCAGCTTTTCCTGCTTGTCGCCCTTTTTCAGGGTAATCGCGGCTCTGGGTTTGTCCAAACCGTACTTTTGCAGGTTGTCGTCGTTTTCCTGATCAAAGGCCGTGGCCCGCAGCCAGACAAACTGGCGGGCAATATCCTTTACGGCCTCGGGGTTAATATGGACATCCTCGGAGCCCCGCAATTTCCAGGACGATTCCTTTTTGGGTTCTTTGTCCAGAACGGCCCTGAAATCGTCCTTTTCGAGATCGATACCGTCAACCTCCTGATATTGCATGCTGAAGATGGCCTTATTGCGCAGCTTGAAAACATCCTTGTTCAGGACGTCATAGGTGGGCGCGGCGGTCACGAAAATCTCGGGTTGATCTTTCACCTTGGCGTAATAGTCGTTACTCACGAGATTCTTGTCGCCAAAGGAAATTTGCTCCGTTTCAGCGCCCGTTTGAAAGCGAATCGTAAGCGAAGGTTTGACGAGGCCGTATTGCTTGAGATCGTCTGACTTTTCACTTATGGACATCTGCCGCTCGATTTTGTTCAGATAACCGATCAGTTCATCCACTTCCATCCGATCGGCGTTGACCTTGAGCGGCTGTTCAATCGTCCAATTGTCGTTGCCCTCGCGATTCAGTACGATTTCGGCGTCACCCTTATGGACCAGGACGATTTTGTCGATCTTGCCCGCGTCGACTTCAAATACCTTCTTTTTCGCCAGGGCCGCCTTTTCCTGCTCACCCTTGCGGTACACTTCAAAATAGAAGTAATAGGACGCCAGCGCCGCGAGAATGAGAAGATAGATAAGGTATTTTTTCCTTTTCATCTGCTTTTTCTCCGAATGCGGTAAACGGTGAACCCGGCGATAATCACCAGCATGGGCATAAGCACGATGGAGATCCAGAACAGCGCCACACTTTGCGGCCCGGTCAGGGCCATGGTGTCCATTTCCTTGCTTTTGGGACGAATCGCGATCTGCTCCTTGTCTTTGGCGAGAAAGCTGATGGTGTTCAAAATAAAGTCGGAATTACCCGACATGCCCAGGTAGGCGTTGGAAGCGAAGTCCACGTTGCCGATGAGCGCGAGCTGCCCCGGCTCCCGTTCGGTTTGCGGGCTCCGGTTTTCGGGTTTGCCTTCCTTGGACGCCTTCTTTTCATTCTTTTGTAGATCCTTGGACGTATCCGGCTCGGCCGCCGCTTTATCCGGACCGGCGCTCTCTTTCTGAGCTTCGATCTGTTTCATCGGCTCGGTTTGTTTGTCGGATTCGTTCCGGACCGCCTTTTCCCCGGCCGCGGCTTTGTTTTGGGGTTGATAACCGGGCGGTACTTCGGCGATGGCCGCGATCCAAATGGGGCCGATCTCATCCTCTTTGTCCTGGAATTCGGCCGTTCCCTTTTCCAGGGACGCCCGATCCTTTTCGGCCCAGCTATCCGGAGAAGTGGAAGCCAGCATGGAGATTTCGATTCCTCCCGGCGTTTTGTCTTCTTTCCATACGCCACGAGCGATGGGGAAGAAGGATGCCAGCGTAAAGCGCTCGGTTATCTCGTGATGACCGTAGGCGTTCACCATGGGGATAAGATAGTCGCCGCCGAACAACTTACTCACTTGATCTACTATGATATCATCCTTGAGTTCGAAACCATAGTCCGCCAGAAAACCCTTCAGACCGCCGTCTTTATAGGGCGGCAACATGACCAGCAGACGTCCGCCGTCGGCCATGAATTTTTCCAGCGCGTCTATTTCCTCTTGAAACAGCGGCTTATCTGGACCGGCGATAACGATGACCGTGGCGTCCTTCGGAATCGGGCTGCTCATTAAATTGAGTTCCTTCACTTCGTAATTAGCCTTGTCCAATTCCGTCTTCAGAGTATCGAAGCCTGATTTTTCATAGTCCTTGATGCTCCGCTCGCCATGCCCGGTGAGAAAATATACGTCCTTCTTTTTATCGCTCATGAGGCGGATGAAGGCGCGGGTCAGGGTCTGCTCGTCCGGCATGGTTATGGATTCCTGTTTCCCATAGCCGACAAGCGTCAGCGTGCCGTAGGTTTTGACGTCGAATTTCCGGGTTTCGGCGGGCTGCCGGTCCGGATCGATAAACGTGAAGGTTATCTTGGGAGAAAGATACGTGTACGATTCCAGCAAGTCCTTGACCGTGCCGCGATCCTGCTGTCCTTCCTGATAAAAGGCCTTGATTTCCACCGGTTCGGTAATGGATTCGACGATTTTTTTGGTTTGCGGAGAAAGGCTGTGTTTGCCTGATTTGGTCACATCGACTCGATACGGGTGTCCCTGGGCGACCAGGGCCACGATCACCAGAATAGCCAGGAAAAGCGCGATACTGAAGCCGATGTGAGAACCACGCAGAAGAATTCGTCTAGGCGAAGCCATCGTTTAACTCCTCCATTTTCTGGAGTCCAAATATCTGAACGTGCCGAACAGGAAAAACAGGATAAACAGGATGAAAAAAATCACATCCCGTGAATCGATGATTCCCTTGGTAAGCGTGTCAAAATGACTCATGATGGCCATATATCCGAGCACGTCGCGCAACCAGCCCGCCGTGAAAGCCTGCGCCCAGCTTACCACCCACAGCAGGAGCAGAATACCGAACGTAATCACCGCGGAAACGATCTGGTTTTCGGTCATGGCGGAAATAAAGGCGCCCAAGGCCCCGAAAGCCCCTCCCAGCAGCAATACCGCCAGATAAGCCGTCAATATGACGCCCCAGTCCACGGAGCCGAGGTAACCGAGCAGGATCATGAACGGCAGCGTGCCGACGAGCATTAGAAAAAACATGAACAGCGCGGAAAAATATTTTCCCAGCACCACCGCCCCGTCACGGACGGGATAGGTGAACAGCAATTCCGCGGTTCCGGACTTCTTCTCTTCCGAAAACAGCCGCATGGTAAACAGCGGGAAGAGGACAAGCATGACGATGGTCATGTTGCCGAAAAGCGGCGCGATCACCACGTCCGAAAGGTTGAGTTGTTGGGCCAGATAGGGGTTTTGAGCGGATTGCAGGCTCAGCAGCGCGTAGTAGGCCACCGACGCATAGAAAAAGTAGCCGATGAGTCCCAGAAAAATAAACGCGCACACATAGAAAATGGGAGAGGCGAGATAAGTATACACTTCCTTGTTGAAAATGGCGATGAACCCTTTCACGACCGCCCCTCCTCGTTGGTGACCAACTGTACGAATATATCCTCGAGGCTCAGGGAAACGGTCTCGAATTCCAGCAGATCAAATCCTCCGTTGACGACCACCTTGGCGATTTCGGCCCGATGGTCGCGGTCGGTTTCGGCTTCGATGTTAAAGCGGTTGTCGCCGTTATCACTGGTGACGTTCAGGACTCCCGGGACCCCTTGTATGGCCATCATGATCTGATCCGCGCTTCCCGTGATCCGGGCTTTCAGATGGGCGACTCCCTGGAGTTCGGAAGTCAGCGTTTCCGGAGCGCCGCTGGCGATGACCTGGCCGCGGTTTATGATGATCACCCGGCCGCACACCTGGGCGACCTCAGGCAAGATGTGGCTACTGAGCACCACGGTCCGTTCCTGCCCCAGTCCTTTGATGAGCGAGCGTATTTCCACTATTTGAGTGGGATCGAGCCCGATGGTGGGTTCGTCGAGAATGAGGATCGGGGGGTCGTTGATCAACGCCTGAGCCAGCCCGACTCTTTGGCGGTAGCCCTTGGAAAGGTTGCCGATAATGCGTCCTCTGACTTTTTCGAGCCCGCATTCGCCTATGACCCGGTCGATTTCACGGGCCTGCTGTTTGGCGTCCACCTCCTTGGCCTGGGCCACGAATTTTAAAAATCGTTCCACGGTCATGATGAGATACAGCGGAACATTCTCCGGAAGATACCCGACGCTCTGGCGCACTTTCAGCGGCTCTTCCATGACATCGAAACCATTGACGCGCGCCACTCCCTCGGTGGGAGGCATGAAGCAGGTTAAAATTTTCATAGTCGTCGATTTTCCGGCCCCATTGGGTCCGAGAAAACCTACAATCTCGCCTTTGGCAATCGAGAGATCCACGCCTCGAATTGCGGTGACCGAACCATACGTCTTTGTTAAACCCTCAACATCGATCAAGGACGACCTCCTCTCTTTCTTTGAACATAAGTGTGCGTCGCTTGTGGGGACATCCGGAGAAGTACAGGGGTTTAGTTTCTGCGATTTTTTAATTGTCCTGCGATCGCATGTCAAGCAATGAGCCAGGGTGTGAAGTCCAAACCCACGGCCTCCAAGACCGTGAGTCCTGTTTTCATTGGATAAAGATATCAAACGCGCCGAGTCGGCAAGGAGGATTGAAAATAGGCGTGTGCTGTCACTCTGACCCCGGTTACTAAATTCTCCTTTTATATTCGACATATTTTTGCTAAAATATTCGCTCCTGTTGAAGTTTATCTTCAAGAAGCGCCGCGGTCGATTCAAATCCCATACGCCGCTTTCAAATAATTCAGTTCCCGCCCCATGATTTTGTTCATTGAACGGGAAGCTTGCGACAGAGCCGCAAATTTGACTTGCGAATCACTGCCTACTGCGTATAATTCTAGAACTGTAATACGTATTAACCTTTTTGCGACAAATCGCGTGTCGTGTCCTTAAGGAGTCGGAAGCATGGAGGACGACAAGTCTCAAAACCTGCTTGCGCGAGAGCTGCGGGAATTACGCGAAAAAACGGCGCAAATAGAAACGGAACTCAATAGCTGCAACAAGTCGCGCGATGAGCTGAGACTCTCCGAAGAGACCCATCGTATGATCGTGAACAATGTCAGGGACGGCATTGTCATCATCCAGGACGGTCAGGTAAAGTTTCACAATGAATCCGTGCTCCGATATGTCGGCGGTAGTCTTACGGACCTTGCCAACCTCGCCTTTCCGGATTTTATTCATCCGGAAGACCGCCAACTGGTGGCGAAACGGTATGAACAGCGATTGCGCGGCGAAGACACGCCTCCCCGCTATCCGGTGCGCTTCCGCACACCCCAGGGAGAAGAAGGCTGGCTGGAACTCAACGTTTCCCGCATAACCTGGCATGGCGAATCGGCCACCTTATCTTTTCTTACGGACATAACCGAACAAAAGCGTTCCGAGGAAGTTGTCCGCCAAAGCGAGGAGCGCTACCGCTCCCTGGTCGAAAATACCCTGGAAGGCTATTACGTATTTGAAGTCCCCTCCGGACAATTTCTTTTTCTCAATCAACGATACTGCGATCTGCTCGGAGTCCCTCTCCATGAAGCGTTGACCTCATCTTTCCTTGATTTTTTGGCCGCCGATGAAAAGGAACGGGCCAAGGAGAAGATCCAGATTTATCTCACCCGAAACATGGAGGTACATGAACCTCAGGTTTATAAAATGAGGAGAAGGGACGGCTCCATTTTCAGGGCGGAGGTTTCCGGATCGCTGGTCACCTTTCAAGGCAAAACCGCCATTCAGGGGACCTTGCGTGACATCACCGAACGCGAACGGCTCGAACACCAGCTTCAACACGCTCAGAAAATGCACGCGCTGGGCAGCCTGGCGGGCGGGGCCGCCCACGAGTTCAACAACCTGTTGACCGCCATACAGGGCAACACGCAGCTTTTGTCGGCCCACCTGGAGCAGGATCATCCGCTCTTTAAATATGCGCGTGAAATTAACGCCAGTTGCTATCGAGCGGCCCAGATTACCCGGCGGATGCTGGCCTTTTCGCGAGCCGACGCCGGTTCCAAGGTGCCCGTGAAGGTAAACCAGCTCATACAGAGCGTGGTCGGTCTGCTCAAACAAACTCTGCCGCCGGAAATCGAGATCGAACTGGATCTGGAAAGCGGCCTGCCGTTCGTGATGGCCGAACCCGCCCAATTGGAACAGGTGTTTCTGAATTTGGGAGTAAACTCGCAGGAAGCGTTGCGCGAGAACGGTAAGATTAAATTCGCTACCAGAAGCAGCGGTCTGGGCAAATCGTTCAGCCACGTTTACCCCTGGGCAAGACCGGGACGCTATATGGAAGTCACCGTGCAGGATAACGGTGAGGGCATGCCGGTCGACGTCATGGAGAAAATATTCGATCCTTTTTTCACCACCAAAAAATCGCGGGAAAGCACGGGGCTGGGTCTGCCTATTGCCTATTCGATCATTAAAAACCACGGCGGCTATATCCTCGCGGAGAGCGAAGTGGGCAGCGGAAGCCGGTTCCGCATTTTTCTGCCTCTTTTGGAAGAAGAGCTTGAGTGGGACGAAGAAGATGACGATGATGAAGCCCCGATTCTCTATGGCAATGAAAGAGTCCTGATTGTCGATGACGAGCAGCAGGTGCTTGAAGTCGCGCAGACCATGCTCCTGGGTTCGGGCTATCGGGTCACCGGCGCCAACAACGGCAAGGAAGGCTTGCAGCTCTTTAAAAAGGCGCGGGCCAACGGCGCCGCCTATGACCTGGTGATATTGGACCTGATCATGCCGGTCATGGACGGCAGGACGTGTCTGGAGGAGATGCTCAAGGAAAACCCCGACACAAAGGTCCTGATTTTAACCGGCTACTACAATGAACAATTCGCCTCCAGTGAACTCGGGGCCAAGGTGACCGGGGTCCTTTTAAAACCCTTCGACGCCCCTACCCTCTTGAGGGCCGTAAGGAAGTCGCTGATTACGTAAAAGGGACAGCGATTCCTTTTACGGAAATTACATCAACAAAACGTTACTACGGGAATAATCGCTTATGGATGTTCGTTTCAACGTAATCTTGCCGTTAACGGATGAATGCCGGTCGTGGTGTGAGGAAAAGAAGCTCGATGTGGGGCCCCTGCTGCCCGTGGAGAGCGACGAGGCGGAAGAAATTCAAAAAAAATTCGCGCATGCCGGGTTCGTTGAAGGAAAGGATTACGCGGTCTACTAGCCTGTGAGCCCGCCCGGTAACCCGGAGAAAAGCTCCACGATGTAAGCTTTAAACGCCCCTGTTTTCGCCCTTACGTTTGTCCTGGGGAAGCGCTTGCGCGAACCACCGCACCCGCGCTTCGAGGTTGAGCAAGTACGCGGGCTCTGGTTGTTTGGGTATGGGGCGAGGATCATACTCCTGTTTTTTGACCAATTGAACGACCCGCGCCACGTCGCCGTTTTCCTCGTTCAGCAGCCTTACCACAAGCTCCCTGAAATCAAACGCAGCCTTCACGGAACGGTCCAGGAACTCCCGCGCCTCGGCTCTCGTATAAGCGAAGATATGGCTGATGAGCAGAACGTCCACCTCCAGTTTGGCGAGGCTTTGCAGCGACGCAATGTACCGGTCGAAATCGACGATGAACTCGGTGATTATGCCGCCCGTCAGATCAGTGCCGCCGGCCGCCTCCGAAGCGATGAGGATTTTTTTCTCCGGAATATAGTAACTCAGCATGTCCCAGGTATGTCCCGGAGAATATATAACCTTTACGGACATGTTCCCCAGATCGATGACCTCGCCGTCCCGTAGAACAAGATCCACGTCAAAGGGCTCGAACAATTCGTCGGAAACGCATTCGGGTACATACCGCCGCGCGGCAAGTTTGGCTTCTTCATTCAATTTCTTTATGAGTTTCAAGGCGTTTGGACGCTGCACAATTTCTGCGGCTTTTTTGGATGCCGCGATCTTCATGCCCTTGAACGCGTCCTTGAGGTAAGCGGCCGCGCCGCAATGATCGAAATGGACGTGGGTGAGAAAAAGAATCGCCGGCTCCCTGGTGCCCAGAATTTCTCGTACCCCCTGTTCATAGATTGGACCGAAAGAACTGAAGCCGGCGTCGAAAAGGACCGGGACTTCGGCGTCCAATAAATAGGTGGGGACCGAACTGGCGCCGAGCGCGTGAAAGCCTGGAACGATTTCTCCTAAATTGTTGACAATCAACAGTGGCCTCATTTTTTATGAACAAGTGGGTCGCGCCGAGACACGAACCGCGATTATACCCCAAACCGCTTGATGTTCCAGCATAAAATCAAAGGAATCGATCCGACTGGCTTCGAGGAAATGAAAAATTACAGGGCGCGGGCGGTTTTGCTTGCACGCCACGGATAGTCATCATGAAAAGAAAGGAATAGTGAAAGAAGGGAATACGAGCCCTGTCGGGAGCGTAATACTCCTGAAGAGTAAGTGATTCATCAGGGTAAGCATCAGCGCCGGTCACGACGCGCCTGGTCGCTCGAGCGCGTAAAAGCTTATTTAATTGAGGTATGCGATTTTTTTCAGGATCCCCAGACCGATTGCACCTTGGCAAGCGTCTTCCGGGCCGATTGCTCGTCACGGCAAGGAATAGAAAAACCCCGCCCTACGACACGCCATTCCTCGGTCATTCTTATGAGATTGAAAGGGCCGTCAATAGCGCCATCTTTGTGATCAATTTGCTTTGTCTCTCCCATGAACAATCCTCCTCGAAGGTAATGCCTCAGGCCAAAACAATAGATCAGTTTTTCCGGAGAAATTTTTTTTTGGCTTCTGGCATGTAATCGACAGAATAAAATTTAACTTGAGAAAAAAATTACTGGAATAGTCGAATTTCATGCTCGAGGGAATAGGTTACTTCCGATAATGGAGTAGGACGGGCTTGGGAATGGAGGTTTTGGTTTCGGGAGGAGGGACGAAGGCCATCTCAGCTATAATGCCGGTATATGCTCCGCAAGGTATACCCTATTGATATCAAATAGTATACGGTAAAAGGAACCAGGAAAACCGTCATGATGTCCTGTTTCGCGAAGAGGCTGATACAATACGAAACATACAAAACGAGTTTCAGCCTTACAAAGGTGATAATCTTTATGTCGTGTTCGTTGGCGTAAAGCACCAGTCCGATGAACACCAGATAGGAACTCGAAAAAAAGACCGCCAGTTCTCCGCGCAGACCGATGTGGAATACGGCGGCCGCTGGTATGAAGACCACGCAACTTTGATCGGCAAGTATGTCCACCAGCGCTCCACCAAGATGCGCCTTGCCGGTCATGCGAGCCAACGGCCCATCAACGCCGTCACAGAACAGGTGCGCCAGAAAAAAAACACCGCCACCCAGGGGTAGCTTGCGGGAACCAGACAGGCAACAGCCAGGAAGGAGACTCCGAGAAAACTGATGCGATTGGGCGTGGCGCCGAAGCGATCCAGCCTGGCGATCATCGGATGGAAAAAACGATCGCGACGGGCGGCAAACCGTTGCTGGTAGATCCTCTCACGATCATTGAAATAATCCATTCCTTAACCTTGATGGTCGGCGCGTTTTTATGCTTATAGTGAGGGTAATTCCTGTTAATTATGGAGGAAATCGGGGATCGAGTCAACCTTGTTCGCGGTCGTGCCGGCGTCTCATCCCGGACCGCCCCGGCTTATCGCTTTCCGCTCCGGATCTTCCGGCGGATTCTCAGCCCCTGTGAGGCTGGCTCGTTTCTTGCTCACCTTATAGACGCGAGCCGACCTTGCTCTTTGAATTTCAGTCTGAATCAGGTAGCCGACGTTTCTTGCCCGCGTTTCAAAGACCAGTGGAAACGGGGCCTTTGAAGGGTTTCCTCGATGTTGGGGAAAAATAGCGCGGAACCGAGGCGCTTCAAGCTTGGAAAACCGCGCGCCGCTCTCGGAAAATTTGCGGTCGAGAAGAACAAAAATATGCGCGGCATAGTCGGATTTTGTAATCAGTCGCGCTTATCGCGGCGTTCAAGGGCGCGCCGATTAGTTCCGCGTCGAGGATGGAGCGTTCACTTTGGGAATCGATAACCAAGTGATGGAATAGTTATTCCCATGTATCATCATAATGGATTTTAACCGGTAAAAGGATCGAGCAGATCATGAATGAGTCACTCGCGTTTAACCGAACCCCCGAGCTTCCGGCTTCCGATCTGGAAGTCTATAAACTGAGAAACAGCATAAAAAGCCAGATGCTGCAATTGGATTCGCTCAGCCAACTCATGAACCAAGTCGATGAGTCGGAATCGTTCAGTCTTGATATCGCTTTCTTTCACGGCCTGTCAAAATTTCTGAAATCCATGAGCAATGTATCTGCCGAAACGCTCAATTGGCTCGACAGTTTCGAGATGAGCGGCGCTTAAAAACAGACGCGAGCTTTGACTTTGAGCGCCGTGGCGCTCTGCTTTCCTTTGTTATTCCCGTCCTGTTTCCTGCTTTTGATGACGCCTGTTGTTGGTAACGGCGCGTCAACTCTCTATTATCCTTTCACGTAAACGAATTAAGTAAAAAAGCCCGACTCTGAAACGACTTGCCTTCAAAATCGCTCCACGCCGGGCTCACTCGGGAAGTAACACGTCCCGATGTTTCCTAGAATACGCCGGAAACAGGGTCGCGAATCCAGGTGTCATAGTAACTCTGCCGCCGTGTCTCCAAAGCCATGGCCTGATCCCGCTTTTCGCGCATATAACGCGTCACGGAATAGGAAACGCCCTGTTTTTGCAGGTTTTCCATTTCCTCATCGCTCATGTAATACACGGTGTCATTCTTCCTCATTTCAGCGATGATTTGTTCCGAAGGTACGCCCTCCTGACTCATTTTGACCACTTGAGACACCGACGGCCTAGTCATGAATGAAGCGCAACCTTGGGTCACCACTACGGCGAACAGGATAACCAGCAACCATTTTATCGATCCGCCCCTCACATTCGCTTTTGTCTCCATATTCCCGCTCCGCATGCGATCTACCCCCGTTCACCTTTCATTATCTTTATATATAACCATCAAACGGGTACTATTACAACGGTGGGATTACAGCTTCAACGGAAATTTATTGAAAACCAGCAATTTGACTCTTTGCGTTAAGTCGAAATCACGATTTAGAAAAAATGATACATCACCGGTTGTCCTATCCATGAAGATCGTTTTAAAATAAGACGTTCATCGCAAAATAAAATACCGCCGGCTTCCTTGGATCAGGCGGACGCCCTGCGACGTTGTTCCTCAAACACGGCAAGCGAGGTTGACCATGGATTTGAATCATCCTTATGAAAAACTAGGGTTATTTTATCTGGGAAAGGAACTGGCGATTGGCGGCGATTCAAGCGCGAGTCAGCCGTTTCTCTACAAGAGCAAAAATCTTACGACGCATGGGGTCATCATCGGCATGACCGGCAGTGGCAAAACCGGTCTGGGTATCGGTTTGATCGAAGAAGCTATCATGGACGATATTCCTTCCATCATCATCGATCCCAAGGGGGATATGGCCAATCTGCTGTTGACTTTTCCAGAATTGAACGCCAAGGATTTTGAGCCGTGGATTGATCCGGCCGAGGCTTCACGCAAGAATATGTCGGTCGCCGAGCTATCCGAACAGACCGCGACAACCTGGAAGGAGGGCTTGGCCGCCTCCGGTCAGGGCGGCGAACGCATAGCTGCTATGCGTAGTAAAACGGAAATGACGATATATACGCCGGGGAGCGTCAGCGGCGTCCCGGTATCGATTCTGTCCGGTTTCAACGCGCCGGCGCCCGCGACCCTTTCCGATCAGGACGCGCTGACCGCCCTGGTCGGCTCAACCGTCACCAGTCTGCTATCCCTCGTAAACATCAGCGGCGATCCCCTGACCAGCAAGGAGCATATCCTGATCTCCTCTATCCTGCTCTATTACTGGCGCAAGAGCGAAGATCTGTCCATGGAATCGCTGATCGGCGCCATCGTCAATCCACCCTTCGAAAAAGTGGGCGTTTTCGGACTCGCCAGTTTTTTCCCGCAAGATGAGCGCATGAAGCTGGCCATTCTAATCAACAACCTGGTCGCCAGCCCGGCGTACGGGTCCTGGCTGCAGGGAGAGCCGCTCGATATCCAACGAATCCTTTATGGCGATAACGGAAAGCCCCGCACCTCGATCTTTTTTATCGCGCATCTCAGCGAGTCCGAGCGCATGTTTTTCGTCACCCTGCTACTCAATGCGGTGATCGGCTGGATGCGCCGCCAGCAGGGCAGCTCGTCGTTAAAGGCGCTGCTCTATATGGACGAGATTTTCGGCTATTTCCCGCCCACCGCCGCTCCGCCCTCCAAGAAACCCATGATGCTGTTACTCAAGCAGGCCCGGGCCTTCGGCCTCGGCGTCGTGCTGGCCACCCAAAATCCGGTCGATCTCGATTACAAAGGGCTGTCCAATATCGGCAGTTGGTTTGTCGGCCGCTTGCAGACCACCCAGGACCAGAACCGGGTGCTCGACGGCATCGTCGGGGCCAGTGACGGCTTGCTGGACCGGGCCACGGCCCGCAACCTGCTCGCCGACATGAAAGGCCGGCGATTTCTGCTTTCTTCGGCCCATTACGACGAGCCGCTGCTCTTTGAAACCCGCTGGGCCATGTCCTACCTCAAAGGCCCGCTCAGCCTGCAGGATATCGGATCTCTGATGCAGGGAAAGCGGGAAGAGCCCGGCGCGCAAGAGGTCCAATTGGCGCCTTCGGAGGAACGGTCCGGCGGAGTTCATGACCGGGCGCCGTTGCTCAATGAAGGCGTGGCGCAGCGTTTTTATCTGCCACCCGCGCTAACCGAACGGGTGGTGTTTGAACCCTGGCTGGCGGCCAGCGCCTCGGTACGGTTTTACAATGCCAGTCGCAACGTGGATGAGGTGAAGGACTATAAGTTGAGGCTTTATCTGGATGAATCCTTTGATGGGCCTCGCTGGGCGGACGCCGAGCCGTCCGCTGTCGACCTCGCCGAGTGTATGGACACGCCGCCGGACCAGAGTTCATTTTATGAGCTGCCCAAAACCATCCTGTCCTCGAAAAACCTTCAAAACTACGAAAAGGATTTCGCCGACTATCTCTATCAGAGCCAACGGCTGGAACTCTTGCGCGCGCCGTCCTTGAAACTGGAATCGCGGCCGAGCGAAAGTGAGTCCGAATTTGCCGTACGCATCGGCGATTATCTGCGCGAACAGCGAGAGGCCGCGGCGGAGAAATTGCTGGTGTCCTTCAAAACCAAACGCGATCGCCTGGAAAAACAGCTCGATACCGCGCTGGACAGACTTGATAAGGAAAAAGGCGATGTTACGGAAAAAACCACCGACACCCTGATCTCTTTCGGCACGGCGGTGCTGGGAGCGTTTTTCGGGCGCAAGGCGCTTTCTTCCTCCACCATGACCAGAACGGCCAGCGGGGTCAGGAAAGCGGGCAGGATCGCCAAGGAAAGGAATGATGTGCGCCGCGCCGAGGAAGACATCGCGCTTATCGAACGAGAAATGACGCAACTGGAAAGCGAACAGGCCCAGGCCATTAATGAGCTGGCAGAACGCTTCAACGCCGCCGAAGTGGAAACCGAACGGTTCGCCATCAAACCGCGCCGCGGTGATATTTTTAACGTCCACCTATGCCTGCTCTGGGAGATGGTCCCGCAGGTTCCTCGGTGAGTTTAAAGCGCAATGCGCGGCAGATGAGAAAATCTGACGCGCGGCGCTGATTCAAACGGCACTTTTCGCTCAGCTTTGATTTTCCTTGATTTCGAATACGCTAATGGCTGAACACGGAGCGCATATTGTATTAATCATCAGAATTTATTATAGGCTTATAGTGCCTATTTAGTGCCCAAGCTGTTCTTGATAAAAAAACAAGGCGATCAGGATTCCCCTAACCGCCTTATTTTGCCGTCTTATTCGTGGTGGGCGATGGGCGACTCGAACGCCCGACCTTTGGTTCCGGAACCGCTTTTCGCCTATTTTATTCTTGCAACGATTTAAGCTATTTACAATTATATCAGATAGTTAACTGAAAAATATCTTTCAGTCTTACGCAATAATTTTTAGTCTTTTTGAGTCCTGTTAATTGCGGTTTTATTGCGTTTTTGGCCTTGAATATTTTAAATTTTACCAGGTCTAGTGCCTCAAAAACGTTAAATAATTTCAATTTTATCAATATAATCAGTAAACGATCGCCGTCCTTGTCGGCGGCTTCCATAAGAGACGACAACTCCTGACAATGTCATTCGCTGTTGTCTCTCCAAAGCCTCATCTGGTCGTCACGGATCTGGCTTTCAATTTGCTCTTTCACAATAAGTTCTAATGATCTCTCGGTCTATCCCGACGGTGCTGACAAAATAGCCTCTCGCCCAAAGGTGCAGGCCCCAATATCGCTTGCAAGGGATTAGTACCCCCATACATAACAATTCACTAGAACCGGTATAATTCGTTGCTCACCGCTTAGAAGATTCAAGGTAATATTCTTCTCATATTTACCAACCACTTTAACCGGCCCATCTTGCCGCAGCGATCCCTCACGTTGCTTTATTCTTGTAAATGCGAATCCACTTTTTAACCTCGGATTCCAACATATATATATTTCGTTTTCTTTCTTAGTTAGTCGATCGTTCCAAAGCCCGAAATCAGGCTGAGGTAAGCGTTTTGTTTGATATTTCGTTTTGGCCATTCGCCATTTTGGTCAACAGCTCTTTGAAAATTTGCAGTAAAAAACTCAGGGCTTTCAGGATCAGCCTGAGGTTGTAACCGATAGCGGCCATGAGGGCGTTGATCTGATCACCAAGAATGCCTCGCAGACGGTTCCAGCCGAGTCGTCCCTCGGTCTTCTGGTGTCCGATGACCGCTTCGATGGCGCTGCGGCGCTTCAGTTCCCGCTTTATCGTCGGAGTTACGTTGCGTTTTTGACCGGACAGAAACACCTGAGTGTCGGTCACTCCATGCCCCCGGTAGCCGCGATCCACATAGCAGCGTTCCGGTCTGACGCCGGTGAGTTCGGTCACCTGATCGAGAGCGCCCTTGAGGGAGTGCCCGTCATAGGGATTGCCTTCCAGACCTTGGGCGCCCAGGATGAAGCCCTCCCGGTTGGTGACGCAGATGCTGACCTTGTTTCCGAACTCGTATTTTTTGTGCGCCTTGCCTTTGCTGATACAGGCCACATGGGGCTCATGCAGGCTGTAAAGTTTGTTGCTGTCGGAACGTCGCTGTTTCAGCAGCCGTTTTGCCAGATGAAGCTCATGCCGGAGAGCCTCCGGCGGTTTTTCGACTTTGCGTTCGATGTCACGAATGACGCGCCCCAGGTACGTGCGCAGCCGTTTGATCTGCTTACGCATTCGCTGCGTCTGCCGGGCATGGGCATATCGACCAGCCTTGAGAACCGCTTGTGGGCCCTTGCGGCGATAACTCTGGCGCAGGATGACACTCTGTTTTTGGGCCAGGCGAACCAGCCGCTCCCGACTGCGGTTGAATAACTTGGCGTCGGTCGGATAGGCGATCGCCTTGGGCTGAACCGTGGTGTCGACGCTGACCCGTTTCAGACTGGTCGGCCTGACAGCCTCCGGGCTCTGCGAGTGGGTCTGCCCGCCGTAGATCCCGCCGCCGGTCGGCATCCGCACGACGAGCGGTGCGCGTGAAGTCGCCGGCCGACCGGTGGCGCAGCCGGGCGGCCTCCGAGACGATCTGGTCGTACGCCGGGTACATGTAGTCGGCGAACTGGATCTCGACGCACGGCCGCAACCCGTATGCGGCCATGCCGATCGCAGCGCCGACGATCCCCGATTCGCTGATCGGTGCGTCGAAGCACCGGTGGTCCCCGAACCGCTCCTGCAGTCCCTGGGTGCACCGGAACACCCCGCCGAAGTAGCCGACGTCCTCGCCGAACACGACGACTCGGTCGTCACGCTCCATCGCGACGGCGTGCGCGTCGCGGATCGCCTCGATCATCGTCATCCTCGCCACGTCAGCCCACCTCCCCGACCTGACGCCCGCTGTTCGACCAGGTGCGGTGGCAGCTCGAGGTACACGTCGTCGAACATCGATCTCGGGTCGCCGACGGCGCCCGACTTGACCGAGCCGTGCGAACGTCGCCTCCGCGAACGCCTCGTCGACCTGCTGGGCGATCTCGCTGCTCGAGGTCAGCGTGGCGATCGTCGTCCCAGTCGCCGCATGCGACGAGGTGCCGGCTCAGTCGATCGATCGGATCGCCCAGCGGGAACCGTTCCGACTCGTCGGCGGGGCGGTACACCGACGGATCGTCCGACGTCGAGTGCGCACCGCGGCGCAAGCGTGATCCACTCGATCAGCGTCGGTCCGAGGTTCGAGCGCGCCCGCTCGGCCGCCCATGCCGAGGCCGCGTAGGCGGCCAGGTAGTCGTTGCCGTCGACCCGGATCGCCGGGATGCTGAACCCGTAGCCCACGATCGGCGAACGTGGCGGACGCGCCGCGGGCGAAGTCCTCCGGCGTCGAGATCGCCCAGTGGTTGTTGACGATGTTCAGGATCACGGGCGCCTGGTAGGTGGAGGCGAACACCAGTGCAGCGTGGAAGTCGGACTCGGCGGTCGAGCCCTCGCCGATCCAGGCCGATGCGATCTCGGTGCCGCCCCGTAACGCCGATGCCATCGCCCATCCGACCGCCTGGATGTACTGCGTGGCGAGGTTGCCCGAGATCGAGAAGAAGCCGTGCGACTTCGCCGAGTACAGCACCGGGAGCTGTCGGCCCTTCAGCGGTCGAGCTCGTTCGACAGCATCTGGTTCATCATGTCGACGATCGGGTAACCGGCGGCGATGAGCAGTCCCTGCTGCCGGTAGGTCGGGAAGTGCATGTCGCCCGGGCGCAGCGCGTGCTGTTGCGCACACGCGATCGCCTCCTCGCCGAGCGCCTGCATGTAGAACGACGTCGTGCCCTGGCGGTGGGCCCGCAGCATTCGGGCATCGAACGTGCGGAGGTGCACCATGTCGCGCAAGCCGGCGAGCTTCGCGTCGGCCGAGAGGTCGGGCGCCCACTCCCCCACTGCGTTGCTGTTGTCGTCGATCACACGCACGAGCTGCTTGCGCATCAGCGCCACACGCTCGACCTTCTCGTCGAGCGCCGGCTTGTGCCATTTCACCGGCGGCGCTGATGAACCGAACACGGTCGGCTGGCTGTTCTCCCCGCGCCGGTGTGGGAACCCTCAGCCGCAGCGGAGCTCCATCGCGTTCGTTCGTCATGCCGACCAATATCGCGCACTTGGCAGCTCGCCGCACTCAGGGCGCTTGACGACCCTCCGTTCGATCGTCATCGTCAGGGTGGCGGGGGCGACAACATTCGCGCGAACGCTGTCACCCGAACGACCACGTTGGTCGTCAGTACGAGGAAACAGCCTTCGCGCAGAAAGTAGGCCCCACATGGACTGGTGGATCCTCGAGTTGATCTTCGTCGGCATCATGCTGATCGCCCTCGCCGTGCTCGGCCCGTTCATCAAGCGGTTCGGCCGGGCGTACGCGGCAGATGTCTTCCAGGCAAACCCGCGGACCGGCAAGAGCTATCTCGTGCTCATGGACATCGCGTACTACCTGATCTTCGGGGCGTACATCCTGTTCGTGATCAAGTGGGAGCCGGACAGCGGCTGGGCGGATCAGGTCAACGCCGCCCAGTTCCAGGCATCGGTCGTCCGCCTCGGCGGCATGCTCCTCCTGATGGGACTCCTCCATGGGTTGAACGTGCTCAGCCTTCCCGCTCATCGGCCGCGTTTTCACGCTGAACCGCCAGCTCGACCAGGACGTTCACCGGTGGGCACGGGTGGTGACATCGACCGGCGGATGCGATCCGTGGCGGGGTCCGGCGCAACCCCAGCGGGCCGAATGAAACCGGGACCACCGGCGTGGAGATCGAGCACGGGCTGACGCGCAGCGGGGTCCCCGCGGTCGACGCCGACGGCTCGTTGCGCGAGCTGTTCGCAGCGGAGGGTCGCTCGCTGGTGCGGCTGGCGTTGATCTTCTGCGACGACCAGACGCGGCCGAAGACCTGGTGCAGGAGGCGTTCATTCGGCTCCATCGCTCTGCGCACCGAATCCGTGATCCTCGAGCGGGCGCCGGCATTCCTCCGCTCGATCGTGATCAACCTGGCGCGCGACCACAACCGACGGCGGCCTGATGTCGCTGCGACATCGGTCCTCGATGATGACACCTTCGGCGATCGAACACGTCGACACGACGCGCTCGACGGCGTCGATCGGCAGATCCTCGATGCGCTGCGCCTGCTGCCGGACCGTCAGCGGTCGTGCCTGGTCTTGCGCTACTACCTCG
>CAWGFI010000021.1:0-148325 GCA_963821845.1 uncultured delta proteobacterium | reverse complement strand
CCATGGGCCATTCCGTGGGCCTGCACGTGGTGGAAGCGGACCTGCGCTACCTCCAGGAATTGGGGCTCGCTACCGTGGCCGATAACGGCGGGGTGATCATCGCGCAGTTGACCGCGCGCGGCGCGGACGTGGCGTTCGGCAGGGCCGCCGCGCCCGGCGTAAAACGGCCGGAGCCGGGAGCGTGAAAAGACAAGCAGAGCATGCGGGGGTTCACACCCCCGCGCCCCCGTATTGGGCCTCTTGTTGCTTCGCAACCCGACAACGAGTTGTCGGGGCCACCCAAATAGAAGGTTTTTGAAGGGGTGTGGGGAAAACTTTTTTCAAAAAGTTTTCAGCCACTTCCAACAATTAATCATGGCCGTTAAATCAACCGTGGCAAAACTCGATCCGCGCATCCGCGAAAGCGTGGACCGGCTCATTCGCGAAGGCCGGCCACCATCGACGACATCGTGGCCGCGCTGCAGGCGATGGTCGGCGAAGACGCGCCCAGCCGTTCGGCGGTGGGGCGGTATGTCAAAAACGCCAACGACCAGATGCGCCGGTACCAGGAAGCCCAGGAAGTGGCCAAGGTATGGATCGCCAAGATGGGAAACGAGCCCGAAGGCGATGTGGGCCGTTTGCTTGCGGAAATGCTGCGGACGGTGGCCTTCCAGGTGATCGGGTCCATGGACACGGACGGCGATGAAGTGGACGCCAAGTCGATCATGATGCTGGCTCGCGGCATCAAGGACCTGGCGGCCGCGGACAAAGCGAGCGGCGGAATCAATGATCAAGGGGAAGGAAGCGGCCAAGAAGGAATCAGCGCCAAACTGGAAAAGCTGGAAGAAAGCGCGCCCGCCAACGGGCGTCTGGACATCGAGACCCTGCGCAAAGTGCGTGAGGAAATATACGGGATCGTGTGATGGCCGCGCCGGTACAACTCTACACCTATCAACAGAAATGGTTCACGGACCGTAACCGGTTCAAGATCGGCATGTTCGCGCGCCAGACCGGCAAGACCTTCACCACCACGCCTGGAAATCGTCGACGACTGCCTGGAAGCGGCGGCGCTCGGTCAGCGCCGGCGCTGGGTGATCCTGTCCCGAGGCGAACGGCAGGCTCGCGAAGCCATGGAAGAAGGCGTAAACCGCCACGCGCGGGCCTACAACGCGGCGCATCGAAGCCATCGAATCGAATGGCGCGGGGACGATGCGGTGTACAAGACGCTGGAAGTCAAGCTTCCGGGCGGCTCGCGCATCACGGCGCTGCCGGCCAACCCGGATACCGCGCGCGGCTTTTCGGCCAACGTGTTCCTGGACGAATTCGCCTTTCATCAGGACTCCCGCAAGATCTGGCGCGCGCTTTTCCCTGTGGTTTCGGCCGGCCAGACCCTGCGGGTGGTTTCCACGCCCAACGGCAAGGGCAACAAGTTTTACGACCTCATGACCTCCGGACGACCCCATCTGGTCGCGCCACGTGGTCGATATCTATCAGGCGGTGGCCGAAGGCCTGCCGCGCGACATCGAACAGCTACGCGCGGCGCTCAACGATCCGGACGCCTGGGAGCAGGAATACGAGCTGTGCTGGCTGGACGAAGCGAGCGCCTGGCTTTCCTACGATCTGATCAACTCGGTCGAACACGACCGGGCCGGCGATCCCGACCTTTACCAGGGCGGCCCGTGTTTCGTGGGGGCGGACATCGGCCGCGCGCGGACGACCTGTTCGTGATCTGGGTCTGGAGCCGGTGGGCGATCGTCCTGTGGACGCGGGAGCTGATCGCCCGGCGGCCGCATTTCCTTTGCCGAACAGGACGTATTCTGGAGACGTGTTCGCCGCTACAAGGTGGCCCGGGTGTGCATGGACCAGACCGGCATGGGTGAAAAGCCGGTGGAAGACGCCAAACGCAAGCACGGCGAATACCGGGTGGAAGGCGTGCTGTTTACCCTGCCGTCCAAGTTGGTATTGGCCACCGAAATCAAACAGATTTTTGAAGACCGCAAGATCCGTATCCCGCTGGGAGACGGGGATCTGCGGAACGACCTGCACAAGGTGCAGCGTATAACCAGCGAAACCGGCGCGCCCCGGTTTGTGGCCGAACGCGACGGCGCGGGCCACGCGGACCGCTTCTGGGGGTTGGCCCTGGCCATCCATGCGGCTTCCAACCCTGCGGCGCCCATCCAATTTGAAGCGGCGCCCACCAAACATGATCGCTGGAACGAATCGAGCCAGGACAACGGATGGCATGGCCAGCAGTCGAGCGAAATCGATGACGCGGCGCCCTATGACGTGGAGGGCGCATGGTAACCCTGCTCGACTATCTTGGCCGGCCCATCCGGCAGACTGAACTCAAGTCCGAAGAGCAGACGGCCCGGGTCGCTTTTCTCCACCAGGAATTCTCCACGCACCCAAGCCGGGGCCTCACGCCCACCAAGCTGGCGCGGATTCTGGATTCCGCCGAACAGGGCGACCTCATGGCCCAGGCTCAACTGGCCGAGGACATGGAAGAAAAGGACGGCCACCTGTTCGCGGAATTGTCCAAACGTAAACGGGCCATCCTGGGGCTGGATTGGAGCCTGGAGCCGCCCGACGACGCCAGCGCGGCCGAGAAGGAAGCCGTGGCGCGGGTCGAGGCCATCATCCGCGATCTGGACGTGGAAGACATCCTGTTCGACTGCGCGGACGCCATCCTCAAGGGATATTCCTGCCAGGAGATATCCTGGGACCGTTCGGAAGGGGAGTGGCGGCCGGCCAAGATCGAGTTCAGGCCGGCCGATTGGTTTACCTGTCGGCCGGAAGATCGGAACACGCTGCTGTTGCGTTCGACCTCCGCGCAGGGTGAGCCTCTGCGCCCCTGGGGCTGGATCGTTCATCACCACAAAGCCAAAAGCGGATACGTGGTTCGCGGCGGGCTGGCCAGGGTCCTGGCCTGGCCCTACCTGTTCCGCAACTATTCGGCCCGGGATCTGGCGGAATTTCTGGAAATTTACGGCTTGCCCCTGCGGGTGGGAACCTACCCGCCGGGGTCGAGCGAGCAGGAACGGGCCACGCTCATGCGGGCCGTGGTCGCCATCGGCCACGCGGCCGCCGGCATTATCCCCGAAGGCATGAAGGTGGAATTCCAGGAAGCGGCCAAAGGCGCGTCGGACCCCTTCATGGCCATGATCGACTGGTCGGAGCGGTCCATGTCCAAGGCCATCCTGGGCGGCACGCTGACCACCCAGACCGATAAGGGATCGGGCGCCTACGCGCTGGGCGAAGTGCATGACGAAGTGCGCATGGACATCCGCGCCAGCGACACCCGGCAGATCGGCCGCACCCTGGTCCGCGACCTGGCCATCCCGCTGCTTCGGCTCAACACCTCCATGGCCCGGGCGCCCCGCTGGAATTGGGACGATGGCGAAGCGGAAGATTTTTCCATTGTCGACCCGCTGGTCAAGCTGGCCGGAGCGGGAGCGACAATACCAGTGAGTTGGGTGAGCGGCAAGCTGCGCATCCCGGAGCCCGAAGGGGATGAGCCGGTCTTGACCGTTTCCAACAAAGAGGCGGGGGAATCTCTCCCCCCACGCCCCCCGCAGGCGATTTCTCGCTTCGCTCGAAATAGCGTCGCGGCGTTGTCCGTCAGTCCCAACGATGTATCCGACCGTTCGGACACATTGAATGACCGGCTGGCGAACGAATCGAGCCAGATTCTGGACGCGCTGGCGGATGAAATCCGCTCGATCGTGGACCAGGCGCAAAGCCTGGAGGATTTGCGCAAGCGGCTGATCGACGCCTGGCCGTCCATGGATCGCAAGGATCTGGCCGAACTGATGGCCGAAGCGCTCACGGCGGCGGAGCTGGCCGGTCGATTCGACATCCTGGAGGAAGCGTCATGACCGCCGCGTATGGATCGCTTCCGTTTGACGAGCAGATCGCCTTTTTTCGCAAGAAGGTCAATCTGCCGACCCAGGCCTGGACGGACCTGTGGGAAGGCATGCATTCGCGGGCCTTTGTGGTGGCCGGCGCCATGCGGGACGATCTGCTGTCGGATCTGCGCGCGGCCGTGGACAAGGGGATCACCGAAGGAACCACCCTGGCCGAGTTTCGCAAGGACTTCGATTCCATCGTCAAAGAACGAGGCTGGGCCTACAACGGCGGGCGGAACTGGCGAACGCGGGTGATCTACGACACGAACCTGCGAACGTCATACGACATCGGGCGTTTCAAGCAGATGAAGGCGGTTTCCAAATCCCGGCCTTACTGGCGGTACCGCCACAACGACGCCTCCACCCGGCCCCGGCTGGAGCATTTGTCCTGGGACGGCCTGGTACTCAAGCACGACGATCCCTGGTGGCAAACCCACTACCCGCGCAACGGCTGGGGCTGCAAATGTTTCGTGGAAACACTCAGCGAGCGCGATTTGAAAAAGCTGGGCAAGGATGGTCCGGACCAGGCGCCGCCCATCGAATGGGAAGAAGTGACCGTGGGCGAGCGAGGTCCGCATCCGCGCGTTGTGCGCACGCCCAAAGGCATCGATCCCGGCTGGGGCTACAACCCGGGCGAGGCCGCCTGGGGACGCGAGCCGGCGCTGTCCATCATGGAACGCGGCCCGTTCGTGGAAGTGGACGGCTGGCGGCCCGACGAATATCCCTGGCTCCCCAATAAGCTTACGCCCAAAGCGCCGCCGGTACCCGTTGGGGCCGATCCAGAAATTGAGGAAGGGTTAAAGGCGGCCGCTCCCGAAGGAATCTATCAGGACAAGTTGGGGGAGATGGTCAACGTCTACGCAGGCCATCGTGGACCACATCCTGGAGGCTCCGGAGAAACGGTGGAACGGACGGGAAAATATTTTCCGCTGATCCCGGACATACTCGAAAACCCGGCCGAGGTGTGGTTCGGATTTATTCGTTATGAGGATGGCAGGTACGCCATACGGCGGCGATATTTAACTGCGTATGAAGTCGACGATAGCAAAAATCGGATGGCCGGAGTGCTGGCCGACACCCAAGACGGACAACTGGTGGCCTTTGATGTGATCCACGGATCGAATTTAAAGGGCGGACGATTCAGATTTGGGAAGCTCGCTTATCCATGGAAAACTGAAGGGGAACGCTCACGCCGCCGCACCAGCGCGCGTCGCTACGCTTGGCGGTAAGGGGCGCGGCCCCCGCCAAGCCAGTTAACAACACTATAAGGAATTTTGATGGCCGGCGCAAGTATTTCCATAACCTACGATTTCAAGGAGCTGCGGGGCGCCCTTGATCAGCTCAAGGAACGATCGGCCGACGCGAAGCCCGCCTGGCGTGATATCGGCGAATACCTGCTCAACAGCCATCGCGAACGCTTTCTCCAGCAGGTGGACCCCGAAGGCAACCCCTGGGAAGCGCTGAACCCGGAATACAAGAAGCGGAAAAAAAAGAACCGGGACAAGGTTCTCATTTTAGACGGCTACCTGCGGGACACGCTCCGCTACCGTCGTACTGCGGATCAGCGTGGAGCTAGGGACCAATCGCATTTATGGCGCCACGCATCAGTTTGGGGCCGAGGATCGCGGCATCCCCGCGCGTCCATTCCTGGGTGTTTCGGATGAGGATAAAACCGAGATGGTGTCCATTCTTGAAGACTACCTAACGGAAGGACTGTGAACCGTGTTCAAACTGATGTTTGCGCGTGTCCAAAAAATGTTCAAGTGGAGTAACGAGCTGTCCAAAATAGCGTTTTGCTCGCGCGAAAGTGGGGATCTCATCGCCGTCTGTGTCATGGAATTTTCCGGCGCCGGTTCGGTCATCCAGTTGTTTCCGGCCGGGGATTTCCGGGCTCTGGACGGCAGGCCCGAGGACGCTTCCGCGTGGATGCTCGATGAAGCAGACAGCGCGCGACATCATCGCCGACATCGAGGCGCGAGCTTCCCCGCTGGTGATCGACTACGAGCACCAGACGCTTTACGCGAAAAAAAACGGCCAGCCCGCTCCGGCGGCCGGATGGTTCAAGCGGCTGGAATGGCGCCCGGCGAGGGATTGTTCGCGACTGATGTAGAGTGGACCGCCGCGCCAAGGGCCATGATCGAGGCCGGCGAATACCGAATTCATTTCACCCGTTTTCAGATATGACCAAGAGCGGCCGCGTCATTCGGCTGCTTCATGCGGCTCTCACCAACGACGCCGGCTCTCGATGGGATGGACCCGGTGACGGCCCGAATAAACCACCAGGAGGAACCTATGATTCCCAAGGAAATTTTGACAGGCGCTGGGGCTGGCCGAAGACGCCGGAGATGACGCTGCTCTCCAGGCGGTGGCGGATCTCAAGCAACAGGCGGACGGCCGTCCACACCCAAGTCGAGGCCCTGAACCAGCAGATCGCGGCGCTGAAAAAGCAGACCCCGGACCCGGCCAAATACGCGCCGGTGGAAGCGCTTACGGCCATGCAGACGGAACTGACCACGCTTAAGACCTCCATCGTGGAAAAGGAAGTCGATGAGCTGGTGGCCGCCGCGCTCGATGACGGCCGTCTGCACAAGGCCCAGGAAGAATGGGCGCGCGGCCTGGGTAAGGCCAACGTGGCCAGCCTGAAAGAATTCCTGGGCAAGGCGCAACCCTTTCCCAAGGACTTCCAGAGCGGCGGCAAGGCCCCGGCGGGCGACGATCCTTCCGGGCTTGGCCATGAAGTACTGGCGGCGGCCCGGCTGATGGGCGTGGACCCGGAAAACATCAAGAAATATGGCGGCCTTGACGCCGGAAAAGAGGTTCGAAATGACCGCGTTAGCCAAGGATCGCGATACCCACCGCCGGGAAGGCGTCGAGCTGGGATACCCGGTGGCCGCGGACACAGTGATTTACGGCGGCGGCATGGTGGCTCTAACACCGCGGATATGCCGTGCCCGCAGCGGATACCGCCAATTTCATGTTCCTGGGCGTGGCCATGGAGCGGGCCGATAACACCGGCGGCGAAAACGGCGATCAAGACGGTTGTGGTCAGGCGGACCGGCGTGCATCGCTTCGCCGCGTCCGGCATGGCCATCACCGATGTCGGCGTTCAGGTTTATGTGGCCGACGATCAGACCGTGGCCAAATCCACTCAGCAACAGCGTGGCCTGCGGCAAGATCGCCGAATTCATTAGCGCCGCCGAAGTGGGCGTCGATATCGCCCGATAAGGAGTACAGCGTATGCTCGTAAATAAAGCCACCATCGACGCGGTGTTCACCAATATCCGCACGGAATTTAACAAGATTTTCGATTTACGGAGCCTCGACTGGAATCGGATCGCCACGCTTGATCACCTCCACCACCAGCGTGGAGGAATATGACTGGCTTTCCGATTTCCCCATGATGAGCGAATGGATCGGCGACAAGGTCATCAAGCAGCTTTCGGCCTTCAGATATTCCATCAAAAACAAGGCGTTCGAAGCCACCATCGGGGTCGAGGCGCGACGATATCGAGGACGAAAAGCTGGGGAGATACGAGCCAAGCACAGCATATCGGATGGGCGGCCAAGGTGTGGCCTGACCGGCTTGTCTTTCCCCTGGTAAACAATGGCTTCACCGGCACTCTGTTTTGATGGTCAGTATTTCTTCGACTACCGACCACTCGGTAGCCGGCGCCAGCGTGTCCAACAAATCCGCCGCCGTGCTGTCCGTGGCCACCAAGGCCCTGGCTGACGCCGGATATGGCGCCGCCCGCATCGCCATGATGACCATCACAACGAAGAGGGTGAACCGCTGGACATCATGCCCAATCTGCTGCTGGTTCCGCCGGCGCTGGAAAACACCGCCAAGACGCTCATGACCGCCGATAAGCTGGAAGACGACAAGCCCAACCCCTACAAGGGCACGGCCGAAGTGGTTGTGTCGCCCTGGATGACCAGTGCCACCGTCCTGGTTCCTGCTCGACACCGCCAAGCCGCTCAAGCCGTTCATTTTCCAGCAGCGCAAGGCGCCCATGCCCGTGCAGCAGACCGACCCCGAGGCGGACGATGTGTTCATGCGCGCGGAATACAAGTTCGGCGTGGAGGCGCGCGGGAACGCCGGTTACGGCCTGTGGCAGATTGGCCCACGGCTCCACCGGCGCGGGTTGATAGGGAGGTAACCCAATGATATCGTATTCGCAGTAAACAGAAGGCTTCCGGCGCTGTGGCCAACCACATCCCGCCGAATGGACGGAATACCCGGACGATTTCTGGAGCAAGGAGCAGCTTGAAGATCCTGGACCACGAACCCATGCTGCAGGTGGAAATTGTCCCTGAGCCCCTCTCGATGAGGATGCCGCCGAGGGCGGCGTCAAGCTCAAGAAAGGCAAGTAGCCATGGCCGAGAAAAAGATGACCATCGAATATGTGGGCGACGGCTATCTGCACGAGGGTGGCCAGTGCCGCACTCCCGAGGTGTCCGTTCACAAGGTGGGCGTGGTTAAGAAGGGTCAGACGTTTGAAGTGAACGCGGAATATGGCGCCCGGCTCCTGGCCGATCCTCGGAAATTATTCAAAGCCTCCAAGGGAACCGGGGGCGCGGGGGAAGAGAATCCCCCGCAGGAAGAAAATGGACTGGATGCCGCGATCAAGTCAGCGGCATGACGAAAAGGGATAACTCATGGCCTACGCCACCGTACAAGACCTGGTGGACCGTTTCGGCGAGCGGGAGATCGTTCAGATCACCGATCGCTCCCGCGCCGGCGTCATAGATGAAACCGTGGCCCGGCGGGCGATCGATGACGCCTCTGCCGAAATAGACACCTATCTGGCGTCGCGCTGCGCCCTGCCGCTGGCTACCGTTCCGGCGGTCCTGGTTCATTTCTGCGCCGACATGGCCCGGTACCGGCTGAGCGGCGATATGGCCACGGACATCATCACGCAGCGTTACAAGGATGCCGTGGCCTTCTTTACCCGGGTCGCCAATGGTCAAATCAGCCTGGGTGTCTCATCCGCCGGGGAAGCGCCGGCGGGAGCCGGCAGCGCCCAGATGGAATCGGGCGGCCGGGTGTTCGACCGCTCAAAATCCAAGGAGTTCATCTGATGGCGACCCCGGCGGATCTGATCGAAACCGCGCTGCTCGATGCGCTGAAAACGGTACCTCTGTTGGATGAACAGGTCAGGTCCTGGGAGGTCCTGCCCGAAGTAAGCCCCGAGGAAATAACCGCTATTTTCCGCGCTTGCCCCGCGATCGCGGTGGTCGCCGGTTCGGCCGCTTTTACGGACAATGTAACGGGCGCGCAGGATGAAAGCGGGCTCTACACCGTGTTTTTCTTCACCCGCAATTTGCGTTCCCCGGGCGCGGCCCTGAGCGCCGACGCTTCGGGAGAAGCGGGCGCCTATGATTTGCTCTACGCGGCGCGCAATTATCTGCTCGGCGATGCGCCCCTGGCGCTGCCCGGCGTTATTTCCTGCCGTCCCAAGCGGCGCGTGCCCTTGCGCTACAAACGGGGCGAAGTGCTCTACGCGTTGGACGTGGAAGTAAGGTACCGATAACAAAGGAGAAAACACCATGCTTTTAGGCAGAAAAAATGTCCTGGCCGCCAAGGTCGAAGCCGAGGAGGGCACGCCGGAAACCCTGACCGGCGCGGAGTGCATCCGCGTTTACGACCTCACCTGGACGCCCAACGTGGAAATGATCGATCGGCCCATCGGCCGCTCCACCATCGGCAAGGGACGCAAGCTGGTGGGCCGGAGTTCGGCGCAGATGGCCTTCAAGGTGGAGTTCATCGGTAATCACGCCGCAGGCGCGGAGCCCGAATGGGACCCGCTCGTCCAGGCCTGCTCGTTCGCGCTTACCGCTGGCGCTTCGGACATCACCTATAAACCGACCAGTGTTTCGGAAAACGTGCCCTCCGTGACGCTCGGCGGTTGGATCGATGGCATCTATCGCGAACTCGCGGGAGCGCGTGGCAACGTTCAATTGATGCTCCCCGTGGGACGCATGCCCTATCTGCAATTCACTTTCACCGGAGCCGCATGGGACGTGTCCGATGTTGTCAACCCCACGGCCCGTGTTCGACACCTCCGAGCCGCTGCCCTTCCTGGCGGTAGCCTTTACCGTGGACAGCGTGGCCATGCTCATCGACCAGTTGTCCATAAACATGCAGAACACCGTGGCCTTGAGGTCCGACCCATCCAAGGAGTGCGGGTATCTTTCCTCCCGGATCACCATGCGCGATCCTGTCATGACCTTTGACCCGGAAATGGCCAAGGTGACCACCGGCGCCGACGCCTATGATTTCTACGGCAAATGGAAGGCCGGCGTGACCGGCGCCCTCTCAGCCGTGTGGGGAACAGGGCGCCAAGAAAGTGGGCATCTCCTCCCCGATCGTCCAATACAACAACGCCCAGGAAGCGGACCGTGGCGACATCCGGATCATGAACGTCACCGCCGGGCTGTGCGAAAACGCCGGCGATGACGACCTGGTCATCGTCCTCGGCGAAGCCGCGTAAGAAAGGTTCATCCCATGCCGAAGCTCAATGTCCACTCAAGCGGTCACCCGGGCAAAATCTACCAATATGATGACTCGTGGATCAGGATTCGTCCCATGACCAGGTCCAAGGGGCAGGAACTCCGACGCCAGGCCATGCGGCCGGTCGAAGATCAATGCCCGCTGAAAGTCGCCACAGGCCAGGATGCGAGCGAGACCTTCGACCCGGTCCTGTTCGACAAGCTGCATTATGACTGGATCATCATGGATTGGGGCGGGAACATGCAGGACGCCCTGGGGAACCCACTGCCCTGCACCATGGAAACAAAATATCAGGCCATGAACGAAGATGAGGTTTTCTATCGGTTTGTCATGGCAAAGGCCGGGCTGCTGGCCTCCTCGGCCGAAGAGCTTGAACGGAACCTCAGCGAAAATTTGTCCAATTCGTCCGGTTCATCCGAAACAAGCCAGCAGGATGCGCCACTTGCCAGGCCGGACGAGCCCTCAACCCAAGCAAGTGGCCACGGTCCTGCGAAGTCTGCGCGGGCGGAACAGGAAAAGTCAAGTTAGACGGACGAAACGCTTTCGCCTTTGATCTGCTCCGCGCCGCGCTGCCCGCCTGGCGAAACGGTTTCACGCTGCAGGGCAGTGTATGACGCCGAGGAGATCCTGGGCGTGACCGCCACCGACGCCGAACGCCGGCGGGCGCATGAAGCGTACGGCCGGGGCGTTCTGTGGAAACCGGAGAAAAATAAATAAAAACAATTTGCGGGGGTTCACACCCCCGCGCCCCCATGACCTTTAAAGCCCTGGATGCCGCGATCAAGTCGCGGCATGACGAACAAGGGACAACCCACGGAGGGGGCGGTAAATCGGCGGACAATTCAATGGCCCGACCGCCTAGCCGCCCCCATGGCAAATAAAAAAACCGGCGTCCCGCGACCACCAAAGCCGTCGCCCCGCGACTTGATCGCGGGGTCCAGGATCGACGGCGAAGCCGACCAACAAGAGACGATATGGCGCGCATCAACATCATCATAGCGGGCAAGGACGAGATCAGCTCGCTTCTTTCCCAGGTGTCCAAAGAGACGGACAATCTCGGCAGAAAGGCCGACAAGTCGTCCAAATCTCTTGACACGGTCAATCAGTCCTTTGACCGCATGAAGGGCTTGGCGCCGGGAACTGCTCCCGCTTTTTGGCTCGATCGGCGGCGCGCTCGTTCTCGAAAAATCCTTTGACTCCGCCACAAAATTTAACTCGGCGCTTACCGATATGGGCAACGTAACCGAGGAAGCCCTGGGGGAAATTCGCCGGGAAATCATGGCCCTGCCTCCGGAAATAGGCTCGTCCACCAGTCTGGTGCAGGGCTACTACCAGACCATATCCTCGGGAGTCACCGATCCCGCGCGAGGCCCTGGAGACGCTCGTCGATTCGGCCAAGGCGGCCAAGGCGGCGCATGCGGACCAGGCTGCCGTGGTCAAGGTGGGCACCGGCATCATGGAAGGTTTCGCCGGGCAGGTCAGAGATACCGTCCGACGCCATGGATTTATTGTTCGCCATCGAGAAGGCGGGCAAGACCAACTTCCAGGAATTGGTGCCGGTCATGGGCGACCTGGCCACGGGCGCTTCCGCCACCGGGATTTCCGTCAACGAATTGGGCGCGGCCCTGGCCGTGGTCACCCAGACGGCGGGCTCCACGGCCCAGGCAGCCACCCAGGTGGAAGCGCGTCATGATGGGGCTGTACAAGCCCACCGAGGCCATGACGAATGTCATTGACAAGATCGGCTATTCCATCCGGCGAGGCCATGGTCCGGGAATTGGGCCTGGCCGAAACCCTCCGAAAGCTCCAGGCCGAAGCCGATCGCTCGGGCGTTTCCATTGGTAAGCTTTTCGAAAGCAAGGAAGCCCTGCTAGCCATCACTGCCCTGGCGCGCGGCGAGTTCTCCAAGTTCAATGAACTGGTCGCCGAAATGGCCGACCGGACCGGCAAGGCCGACGAAGCCTGGCAGCGCTACACCAAGACCACCGCGGCGGCGTCGGACACGTTCAAGAACACCATCGAAAAGGAATTGATCCTCTTTGGAGAACGTATCGCCCCGACCGTTGTCACCGCCATGAAGGATATCGGCGCTGGCTGGAAGACAATCGAGGCAAGATGGACCGCTTCGCCCAGGGCACGGCCGAAGCGTCCGAGACCCTGCTCGGAATCGTGCGACAGGTTGGATCGTCGGCGGATAACATGCTGGAGGGCTTCAACCGGTTGCCGGACTGGATGAAGGATATCGGGGTTGTGGGCGCCGATTCTCGGAGGACGCAAAGGGCGCGGCCGCGCTGGCCGGTATTTCGCTTGCCGTGGACATCGTAACCACCGAGATCAAAGCCGCTGAAGCCGCCGCCAGCGGCATGATCAGCATGAGCGAGTGGGCGCAGGCCGGCAGCATCGCCGAGTTGAAGGATCTGCTCGCGACGATTGACGATATAGGCGATCCGGAACGCGCCCAGCGCATCAAGTTTTTGACCGACCAGATTGACAATATCAACAAAAAAATTGCCGACATGCGCAAGAGCGGCGCTTTCTTCGGCATGGGGACGCCGACAGTCACCGAAGGTGAAAAGGAGACCATAAAATTCCTGGAAGAGCGGAAGAAAAAATATGAAGAGGAGCTGGCGGCGCTCAAGAATGTAAACAAAGCTCACCAGGACCTTGTCCTCCTTTGGCGACATGGAAAACGAGATGTGGCGCCGCAACGCGCAGGCGCTCGATGATCTGACGGCGGGTCTCGGTAAGACGGGCAAAGGCCTGGAAGCGCAGGCGCCGCCGCCGATGACGCCGCCAAGAAATTCGCCGCTTGGCGAAAGTCGATGGAGCAGAAGATCGAGTTGCAGGGCCTCGAAGGAACCGAACTTAAGCTCGCGACCATCGAGCAGCAGATCCAAAACGAAATCGACAAATGGAAGGAACTCGGTATCGTCGCGCCCGACGAAATCCGCAAGATCCTGGAGCGGCTCAACGATTACGACCTGCGGATGGGTAAGCTGCCGGATTGGCAACCAGGCGGTCAAGGACGCCTATGGCGACACGACGCGGGTTGATCGAGCAGGAATATCTCCATCCGCCGAAGCGGCGGCCGTCAGGCATCCGCCGAGAATCGAAGCCAGGGCCATCGAGGATGCGCGACCGCCGCCAGAAGGAAGCCCGAAAAACGCCGCTGACGCCCATGAAAAAGCCGTCGAGAAGATGAGCCGGTCCTATGATTGGCTCTGCCCAAAACGTCGAGGATAGTTTTTTCAACACACTGAAAAAATGGCGCGGACAACCTGGGCGAGCATCTGATCGGCTGGGCAGAAGACACCGCCTTCCATGTCGCCGCAGCATTCGCCACAGAAGGAATGTGGCCATGCCCGATCATACGACCGGTGTCATCGGGTCTGGGGCGCCCGGGAGCAGCGGAGCGGCGGCTTCAGCAGTGGCGGCTTCGGTTTCAGGGACAGAAATTTGCATCGACAGCTCCATGGTGGAATACGCCCATGTGGGGCGCGGAGGACGGCGCTTATCTCGACCAGGCCCCTGACGCCTCATCCGCTGGTACCGGTCCTACTTGGGGCTCCGCAGTCAAAACAGGCTTCAGTACCCTCGACCGGCATGTCGCCGGAGTATCAAAGTTCAGGAGGCGATCTTACCGGCACGTCGGCTCCGGCGCGGCGTCTCGGGCGAGCTTTGTTCATTCCAGTCGTCGGGCCGATAGTCGGCCCCTCTCGTCGGAATGCTTACCGGCAAGTCTGTTTCAAGACCGCCCCCAGCCGCGCTTCGGCTCCTCCGGGTATGTGCCGGGCTCGTTCGGCGAGTTTGTGGCCGCGCGATCCCGGGTGACCTGCTGTCCGTCACCAAAATGAACTCGGACGCGCGGGAGAGCGCCGGCACGGACGCGGCCGGTGTGCAGGCGGCCTATGACGCGGTGACCGGCGGGTTCCAGAATATTTTCAAGAGCGTCTACGACATGATGCCCGACGCGGTGCAAGACGCCTGGGACTCGGTGGACGTGGACGGCTTTACCAACGACGAGTTGTCCACCCGCAAGACCTCGGCGCTGGCCATCGCCGATCAGCTCAAGCATTGGGTGGGCGGCCTGGACGATACGCTTGACCACGTCGCTCATCGACGCCACCGCCGAAGCATTCAATCCCGAACACGGCGCGGATCTGGGCCGCATGTGGAACGAAAAGCTGTCCGCCTGGTTCGATCCCCTGCTGGAAGCGGCGTCCGATCCGGAAGCCGTGCAGGCGGCTGGTCGAGCAGTACGGCCAGTATCTTTCCAGCTTTTTCACCGGCGTGTCCGGCATCATGGCCTACAACAACGCCGACATCATGGGCGACCTGGACAAGCTTATGTACGCGGCGCCGTTCGACCAGTTCCGCGACGGCCTGGCCAACATCAAGACCCAGATCGACTTTGTGACCGAATCGATAAACGACCTGGAAGGCCTGGAATACGCCAACGCCCTGGCCACCATCGCCGACCTGGAGCGGCAGGATTACGAGACGCGGCTCCAATACCTGTATCAGCTCAAGACCATGCAGGACGGCCTGCTCGATTCGCTGTCCGCGCAGACCGAGTCGTTCCGCTGGGACGTGATGAGTCCCGAGGAGCGGTTCAACGCCAAGAGCCAGGAGCTATCGGATGATTGGAGCGCCATTTATTCCGCCGCCTCCCCTGAAGCCGTGGCCTCTGCCGTTACCGAATGGCTTTCCGATCAGCAGACACTGTGGGGCCTGGGCGATGACGACTGGAAAAAAGCCAATTTTGCGGGGTTTGAAGAAAACAACGCGGCCATCGCCACATACATCCAAGACACTTTCGGCCTGACCATGGATGACATCAAGAACGGCATGGACCCCATAAAGGACAGCGTGAACGGCGCGGTGGACGGTCTTGACGCCTTTTCCAGCCGCATGACCGACATCAATGACGAGTTGATCACGGCCAAGGACTTATATGCCGACGCCAACCTGGAGCTGGCGTCGCTGACTACCGCCCTGCAGGACGCCGTCACGAGGATACAGAACATAAACTCGCAGCTCGCGTGGGAAGACCCCGAGGTGAACGCCTAATGCCCAAATATCCCGACGCCCAAAACGAAGCGCAGATCGACGCGCAGTTTCATAAGCCGGCGTTCCTCATATCCATCGGCCATGCATCCGGTTCCTTTTACGCGTCGTCTACCGTCGCCCTTTCGTACGATTCCAAGACCTGGCAGCGGCTGGACGCCAAGGTGGATTCGTTCATCCAGGGCGTGGACGGCGCGGCGCAGATCCGGATGACTTTTCCCAAGCCCCCAAGCCCGCTGGCGGCCATGGTGGCGAGGGACGAGCTGCGCGGGCAACCCATCGACGTGCACAAGGGGTTTGTGGACGACAACGGCGACGTGGTCGGCGCGCCCGATTTTTTGCTGGCCGGCCGGTTCGATTACGGTTCGGTGAACGCCAACGGCGTGACCATCAATATCGCCGAAGGGGCGGCGGCGCGGCACGGCCGGGCGCCCGGCAGCGGATCACTCCACCGGTGTTTAACCATGCGCCCAAGCCCAAGGAAAAAGTCTGGTTTAACGGCGTTCCGACCACGCTCACGCCGGAAGGGAATTATTGATGAGTTACGACAAGGATCAGCTCCGCGATCTGGTATCCAACACGATACGCGACATGGAAATGTATAGCGGCGACGCGGTTGCGTTCATCATGCTGATCGCGGCCAAGGAGAGCGGGCTGGGACGTTACATGCGGCAGCTCAAGGGCGGCCCGGCTCGGGGCCTGTTGCAGATGGAACCGTTCACCCATAACAGCGTGTGGGACACGTTCCTGTACCGCTACCCGCGCCTCATAAACTACATCCAGCGCCAGGTCACGCCTTGGTTCGAGGCAGACGAAATGGACGGCAACGCCGAATACGCGATCGTCATGGGGCGCGCCTATATCAGATCGTGGCCGGACGCCATACCGCACGCCGGCGACATACAAGGCATGGCCGAGCTGTGGAAAAGAAAATGGAATACGCCGGGCGGCCTGGGCACGGTTGAAGAGGCCATCGCGGCGTACAAGAGGCTCTGTCTGTAGTTCATGGCTGTTTTCCCCGACATAACCTGCTTTGAGATCCAGATCACGGTCACGGACGGCGTGAAGTGGCAGGAAGGCTCCTCCGGCAAGGACTGGGGCGCGGACACCTGGGCGGGCCAGACCAAAAGCGGTTGGAAGTTCACCGGCCCGGCCGTGACCATGTCCGAGGAGCGGCAGATCCGTGAGTTCCACGCGGCCACAAAAGCGCCTTTTATTATTTCGACCAGTGGAGGGAACACACGGGCGTGGCGTGCGACGAAAAGGGCACGGGCGGCCTGGACGCGTTCACCATCCCCGGCAAAAGCGGATCGTCGTACGCGGTCTATGACAACGGGTCGCTGGTGGACCCCAGCGATTACACCATCGACCTGGGCGGCGGTACCAACGGCGAGGACCGCGTCATGTTCGGCAGCGGCGCCAAGCCCGCCAGCGGCTCCACGGTGACCGTGGATTTCACCGGCAGGCGGCGCTACCTGGCCCGCTTCAATGGCGGCCTGACCTGTATCCGCAAGTCATACGCCGTGTTCAGCATGAGTTTTAATCTGATCGAGGTGTTGGGGTGAAATCATGCGAGGGTTCTCACCCTCGCGCTCCCATATCTGGACCCCGCGATCAAGTCGCGGGGCGACGAACAACGACCACCTCGTCAAACACTCGGGGGTGTGGGGGGTGTGAACCCCCACAAATGATTTTTTTAAAAAGGTTTTCTGAATGCCCTATCAGTCACGCAGACCGCCGACCATGGCGCCGATTACCTCTCCCAGCTCGTCCGGCAAGGGCCTGGTGATCGGTCCCACGGCGTCGCCATCGGGTGGGGCTCGCCCGAGTTCGGCGACGCTGACCAACGCGGCGCAGACGCAGGCCGCTCGTGAGACGGTGGTTGGCGGCTGGGGCAGCATCGTCCCCATGGTGTATGGCCGGACCAAGCTGGGCGGGACGATCGCGGTTTGCAAAACCAAGACCGGTACCACGCGCGGTCACGTCCTTTCGGTATGGTCGCAGGGGCGGTGCGGGGGCGTCAACGTTTTATACCTGGAAGACGATCTGGCGTCCAAGCTCACCGGGTGGACCGCTCAGCACTTTTACGGCACGGCGACGCAGACCTACCCGGCCGGGCTGCACGCGGCGTTTCCGGACTATGAGGACAACCTGCCGGGGATCGCCGGGACATACATGACGTTCGGCATGGGGTACACGGGCAAGGACCCGTTCAAAACAGCGGCCGCCGACTTTTCCGGCCGCTGGCTGTACGACCCGCGCGAAGTGGCCTTTGACATCGAGGACGTGGAAACCTGGGCGTGGAGCCAGACGCCGGCGCTGGCCCTGGCCGACTGGATCTGCCACGACGACGGCGAAGGCCGGGGCTTTGATTCCATGAATTGGGATTCCGTCGGCGAAACGGCCGAATGGAACGACTCCACGCTCAATGACCTGCCGCGCCACACCATCGGGCTGGCCATCCGGGAGATCCGGCCGGTGCGGGAATGGCGGGAGGTTTTACGGGCGTATGCTCACTGCATCCTGTACCAGGACGGCGGCAAGACGGTGATGGTCCCGGACAAGCCTCGATCGATCAGCCACTATTTCAACGCGGCCAACGGCGACATCGTACCGGACAGTTTGCAGATTTTCACCAAACGCGAAGAGGACCTGCCCAACGTGGTGGAGGTTGATTTTACCGACCGCGACAACGATTGGGCGCCCGGCCTGGCTCGCGTGGCCACGGGCGATGAAACCAAAACCGTGCGCAAGTCCATGCCGGGGATCACCAACTATGCGGAAGCGTATCGCGAGGCGTTGGAGACGGCCAACCGGTACACCCTACTTACGCGTACGTTCCGTTGCGAACTGTTTTCCAAGGGTGAAAAGGCCACGCCCGGCGACCGGGCTCAGATTGACGACGAGAACCTGCCCATAACCGCCGGACAGTTTTGCGTGTTGAACAAACGGCGGCTGGATGACCGCCGCTGGGGCCTGGAGGGCGAAGCCTACGACGACAACGTCTATTCCAACGTGGTGGCCATCGCTCCTGTTTATGCCTCTTCGGACGATCCGAGCCCGTTCGCGCCGCCCGTTCCGACCGGCTTGACCGCCGAAGAAGATACGAAGCTTCTCAAATCCGACGTGTACGTATCCAGTTTGATTATTTCCTGGGACGACATGCGCGACACCTGGCCGTATGTGGGCGGCTATTCGATAGCCGTCAATGGAGGCGGCAAGGAGTGGTTTTCCAAGATCGTAGACGATAACGCCACGAGCGTCAGCACCGGCACGTTGCAGGAAGGTGTCACGTATCAGGTCAGCATAAAAACCATTTCCGACATAGACTCCAAGCTCATGAGCGTCGCGGCGACGTACGACGTTCCTGTCGAGGGCAACGATAAGGTTCCGAATAACGTGGACCGCTTCACGTTTGCGCGCGAGATCGGCGGCGAAGTGCAGCTTTTCTGGAACAAGGCGCTCGGCGCGGTCGCCTACCACATCAGATATGGGGATTCCTGGGAAACTTCCACGCTCGTTACCGCGAGGCACGACTCCACCGCGTTCAGTTCCAAATCCTTTCCGCCTGGGACGTATGTCTTCCGCATCAAGGCTCTTGGCCCCACGGGACTGGAGTCGGAAGCAGACGCCTTCGCCACGGTCGTCGTGACCACGGACGACCGGTATCATTTTGTGGGCGAGCACACGTTCGGGTTTGATGAACTCAATTTCACCGGGTTCTCCGGCTACGAGCATGACGGGGTGACGACCGTGTTCACGGCTAACGGCGAAACGCACAGCTACGGGTACACGGGAACTACCTGGGAGGAACTAAGCGATGTCCCCTGGATGCTGCCGCGCAACACATTCGGGGGGGCGATCGAAACGGACGCGTGGGAATTTTCGGCAATCCCTATCAGCGTGCAGGTCAATATCGGAGGAATCGAGCCCACTCTCGTAGAACACGGCGATACCGCCGCATATAGGGTGGAAATCGGGCTATCGGACACAGGGTCTACCTGGGCGTGGGTCGAGGGCACGAATATCCAGGGCGGCGGCGCGTTTCTGAAGGTCCGCATTACCGACCTGAGCGATGGTCCGAACGCGGGGCTCGTCTTTGAAAATCTGAACATCACGGCCACGCTTGTCGCCGTCGAACGTTACGATGAGGGCGCGGTGACTCTTACCGCGTCACAGCCGGAGGCCGTGGAGTTCGCGAAGCTGTTTACCGCGACCGTGGCCGGCTGGCCTCAACTGACCATCACGGCGTGCGCGGAGAGCCCCGTGGCCTGCCGGGCGGACAATGTAACTCCCGAGGGTTTCGATTGTCACCTGTACCGGACCGATACCGGCGCCGCCGTGCCCGGGGAGGTCGCGTGGGTAATGAAAGGGGTTTGATGTGACGCCCGAACAGATGACCGCGCTGGAGGTTAAAAACCTCGGGTGCAAAATGGAGCGGATAGCCAACCAGTTGGCCAAGGGCGTGTATAAGGACGGCCTCGAATGGAAAAATTACACGCCGGAAGAAAAAAGAATTGCTCCGGAGCCAGTTCGATGATCTTGGCCGGCAGGTCGCCGAAAAGTCATCCAACCAAAAGGCGGGAAAATAAATGGCGTATACGCACATCGACCGAAGCGCGCCGGCGCCGGGGCAGCCTCGCGAAAACGACATGCCCAAGATCCTGGCGGCCATCACCGCGCTGGTGGACGCCGCGAATATGGGCATGGTCCCCGATTACAATTACTCCATCGAGGGAACCACCAGCCCCTATTCCATCGCGCGGCCGCACCATTACGTGTGGACCTACCGGTTGAACACCCTCATCGTCACCAGGTCCGTCAACACCTGGGATTTTGAGACGGGGCTCATCCAGAGCCAGAGCTTTGAGTTTTCTTCGGATGGCGGATCGACCTGGAGCCCCATCAGGACGGCCACTTATACTTTTGACGAGGAAGATGAGCCGGGGATGCATACCGGCACGGAGTGGAGCGAATAATATGGGCGCCATGGAAGGCGGAATACTCCGAAAAATTAAATGAACTGGTTGGCCGCTGGACGTCTGCCCGAGCCACCACGCTCGACACGGCCAAGGCCAATACGGACACCTTGTTGGCGCGGATCACGACCACGCTGATCAGCACCATCAACGCCATGGCCACCAAGGTAAACACCAATCTCGATGTGGCGGTGTCCACCATGGGCGGGGCAAATCCGAGCGTGCGGCGAGGAGAGTACACCATCCCCGCCGGAGCCTCGACGGTGGACGTAACGATCACCGCCATCCCCAACGTCAACAAGGCGTACCTGCTGCCGCCTCAGCACCACAATTACCCCGACCAGGCCGTGGACGGGTACATTGTCAACGCCACAACCGTCCGCTTCCAGCGCAGTTCCATTACCGGGTCTCTGGCGGGACGATACGTGGTGGTGTACTGGTCATGAGCATGCCTTCGTCTCCCCGCGACTTGATCGCGGGGTCCAGGATCGCCGGCGAAGCCGACAGATTGACCATTCCGCGCGCGATCATGGGCGTTTTGCTGCAAGCGGCGTTCATCGCCGCCGGATTCGTTACGCTGCTGTTTTGAAAGGATGTGAGGGAAATGACCCCAAAGGAAACGGCGTTAATGACTATCGACTGCCATGGCGGCCATATGCAGATCCTCCGCGCGCTGATCTCGGCCGATGCGCCTTTGGACGACATCATCAACAAAACGCGTTGCATGTGCCAGGACCTTTCCAACTCGGTCCAGCTTTACATCGCCGACCGGCAAGGCTTTCGCCTGGACGATGCCGGGGGAGATTGATGATTAAGCGCGCCTGGTCGTTCATCAAAAAACATGTCCGGCTGACTGGAAAAGCGCCCACCGAAAAGGGCGCCTCGGGAAGGCGCGGCGAATCGCGCCTGGGCCTGCTATTTCGCTTTAAATGGTAAATGGGCGTACGCCCGCAAAAAAGGAGACCACTATGGGACTGAAAGAACAATTGCTAAAAGGCGCCACTGCCGTGGCCATGCCCATCGTCACCGACATCATTCAGGACATGCTTTCAGCGGAAAACGTCGCCAAGTCCGGCGACAAGCTGCTCGATGCGGTCGAAGATTGGGTCACCCGGTCCGAAACCAAGTGGGACGACACCCTGGTTCTGCCGATTATCGGCGCGGTTCGAGTGGCGCTCAACATCCCCGATAACGACGAACCGGCGGGGTAATCGCCGATTTGCGCTTTTTCGGAACTGACCGAAATGCTTGAGTGCTGAAATACCGTCACCCCGCGGCTTGACCGCGGGGTCCAGGAAACGCCGCTGCTATGCCTTTGCCCGTAACCTACAATTTCAATACGACCGAGAATCCGCTCAGTACGTCCTATTGGCAGACCCTGAGCGGATTCTCCAACCTGCGGGCATCCAGCGGCCTGTGCTATTCGGCGGGCGCTTATGGCGCTGCGTTGTGGATCGCCGATAGCTTTCCCGATGACCAGTACGCTCAATTCAAGGTCACGACCCTCCCCTCCGGCATGGGGGCGGATTTACTCCTACGATTTCAACAACGCCACCGGCAATGGGTATTACATTTACATATCCACGACAGTATGGACGTTCGGCAAGGTCACGGGCGGTTCGCCACGGATATCGGCGCCGCGCAAAGCTCGAACCTTCACGCCGGGCACGGTGGTTCGATTCAAAATCACGGGTACGACCTTATCCGTCTCCTGGGATGGCGGTTCAACCTGGGACCCGTACACCTACAACGATTCATCCTTCGCTTCGGGCCGACCGGGGATCTATCTCGATGGTACGACCCAACGGGTCGATGATTTTGAGGCGGGGGAAATGTCCGCCGGAACCGTCTATGACGTCTCGGCTTCTATCGCGGGAACATCGAGCGTCAGCGCATCGGCGGAGAACATCGGCGGCGCTGCCGTCTATGACGTCTCGGCGTCCATTGCCGGAGTTTCGAGTGTCTCGGCGGCCGCCGAGAATATCGGTGGTGGAACCATATATGACGTCTCGGCAACTATTTCGGGGACGTCCAGTGTGGACGCGTCGGCGGAGAATGTAGGCGGCGCCGCCGTCTATGACGTCTCGGCGTCCATCTCTGGGGGCTCGGTCGTAACCGCGTCGGCCACGGTTCTGGGCGAGGAAGCTTACGCGCATGTGAGCCGCGTCAGTCCGGCCATGGATGTCGATCGAGACGACGCGCTCGACCAGATCCGCGCTTCCATCACCGGACTGGCGGATATTTTTAACCTGGGGGTGGCGCCGGATTACAATTTTTCCCTGGAGGAAACAAAGAGTCCCTAATCGATCACGCGGCCGCATTACTACGTGTGGGCCTACCGGATCGACACCGACGTGATCCTCCGGGCCGTCAACGAATGGAATGCCAACGGCAGCCCTAAAAGCATAACCTGGCAGATTTCACACGATGGGGGTTCATCCTGGGACCTCACCGCACGGCGAATTTTATTTACTACCCCTCCACCGGTATCCTCACACGACTGTACTGGAGCGGGTAAGGGAGAAAAAGCATGGGCTCATTTTCGAACTACCTGGAGAATAAATTCCTGAATCACGTATTCGGCTGCGGAGCGCGCAACGTCTACACGCCGCCATCGAATATCTACGTGGCCCTGTCCACGGCAGACCCCACCGATGACGGAAGCGGCCTGGCCGAACCGTCCGGTGGATCATATGCGCGAATCTCAACCGATGAAAACGACTGGGATGTGGCCGTGTCCGGGGCGCTGAGTAATGTAGCGGACATCCTTTCACCCCAGGCCACGGCGAGCTGGGGGACGATTACCCATATCGCGCTGTTCGACGCCGCATCTGGAGGGAATATGCTGGCTCATGGCCCTCTGGGCGACTCCCAGGCTATCGGTATAGGCGGCCAGCTCAGAATCCCCGCCGGGGATCTGGATGTGAGCCAGACGTAGGACTTGTGTGGGGATCATTCAGTTTGGAAGTCAGGAAACAGGTCGTCTGATCCGGAGAACTTCTAGAAAGGAGGCGCGAGGAAATATGAGCTTGTAACCCCACCCCATATCCCACCAAAGAATCCTGCCTTGGCGGGCGGTTTTGAAGCGGAGCGAAACCGTCCCGCTATTCGTTTGTCCTGACGAAGATGCGTAGCATTTTGATCATTTCAAATGAAATCTGTGATCATTTCAATTGGGCGACTACATAAAAAGCTTGCTATAGGGGGCTGTTAGGTTTGACATATTGAAATTGCTCAACTTTTACTTCAGTAAAGTGCCGATATCTTTTGAAAAAGGTAAAAAAATCGGTTCGAATTATGACAAACCTCGTGAACATTTCTGAGCGGCAAATTGCAATAAAAGCCAATTGATTAGCGTAGATAGGAAGATATTCACCCGAAAAGCCCCTTTGGGGCTCAATCCCCATCGACAATCAAAAAAAATCAAACTCGAAATCAGAAAAATACGCGAAAACAGCTTTACTTTTTAACGTTAACGCTTCGAGCGATCTTGTCGCCAGAGAATGCACTTCTTGGCATAAGTGCGAATATCTTAATTATTCTAAGGGTTGTTCGTTATATCTGCCTTATAAAGCCTGGCGTGCTTATAAAAAATCAGCGTTGACACTTTTCATCGATACGCATTAAAACCGAATAGTTAAGCCTAACAGCACCCATAATTTTTAAAGGTTTCTAAGACTGCTGGCCTAGAAAATAGGCTTTTAGCAAAACGCTTTTCTCCGCGTTCTGAATTTGCCCTGAATTAGTGGACACCTCGCAAAGCCCAAGTTATATGGGCGCCAGAGGTGTCTCCATGTCCATCAAGAAAAGAAAGAGCTACAGCCAGGAATTCAAAGTTGAAGCCGTGCGACTGATCACCGACAAGGACTACAGCATTGCCGAGGCGTCCCGAAATCTCGGCATTGAATATAGTGTGCTGCGCCGTTGGAAGAACCAGCTCTCAGAAGTCCCTGACAGCGCCTTCCCCGGTAAGGGCAAACTGAGGACGCCCGACGAGGAGCTGCGAAAGCTCCAGCGGGAATTAGAGCGCGTCAAAGAGGAACGTGACATCTTAAAAAAAGCGTTGGCCTACTTTGCGGAGGATCAGAAATGAAATTTCGTTTCATCGCTGACCACCGGGAGATGTTCAAGGTAGGCCGCATGTGCATGCAGCTCAACGTCTCCCGCTCCGGGTTCTACAGTTGGCTCAAGCGGCCTGAAAGCCGCAGGAGCCGTGAAAATCGCGCCTTGGAGGACAAAATCCGAACCCTTCACGCCGCCAGTCACGGGATATACGGCGCTCCCAAGATCCATAAGGAGCTGCGCGAGATGGTGTGAAGTGCGGCAAAAACCGTGTGGCTCGCATCATGCGTGACGCGGGCATTCGATCCCGGACCAAAAAGAAATTCAAAGCCACGACCGATTCTCGTCACCGTTTCCCGGTAGCGCCAAACCTGCTCAATCAGAATTTTGCGGTGGAGGCGACGGGCCTGGTTTGGGTTGCCGATATCACGTACATCCATACTGATGAAGGATGGACGTATCTGGCTGCGCTTTTGGATCTGGGGAACCGGGAGGTCGTCGGTTGGGCAGCTTCAGCCAGGATGACGCGTCAGCTGGTTGTCGATGCGTTGAACATGGCCCTTGGTCGTCATAAACCCTCCGTGGGGCTTATCCATCATTCTGATCGGGGAAGTCAGTACGCCTCTGCCGATTACAAAAAATCCTTAATGAAAATAGCATTACGTGTAGTATGAGCCGAAAAGGCAATTGCTATGATAACGCTGTTGCGGAAAGCTTCTTTCGATTGCTCAAAACCGAGTGGGTGAACCACTACCGGTATCAAAGCAGAGAGCAGGCGTACCGAAGCTTGTTTTATTACATAGAAATCTTTTACAACCGAAAAAGACGTCATTCGACTCTTGGTTACTCAACTCCGCAAGATTATAAATCATTCTCTCTTGCGGCTTAACCCTGTGTCCACTTTTCCGGGGTAAATCCAAAACCTAGTGAACTTTTTTGACAAACCTAATGGACGTCTATACAAATGGTTTGATAATCTGCGGCAGATGGTTTGATAAAGGATTCGCAGTTTAGAGGTGCAGGCAAACGAATAGCGTGACGGTTTGTTCCGCTCAAACCGCACGCCAAAGGTAGGAGTTTTAGGTGGGTTAAGTGGCAGGGTTGGCACTAATCCTGCGACATGCGTCACCTCCTTTTTATTCCCCACGTTCGTCTAATAGTTGGTAATCAGTAATTCCTTTCCTTGGCTCGTAGGACCAACAGACGCCGAATATTGCACGCTCACCGATCGCACGTTGAATCCTCCGAACACCTCTCTCATTTTCGGATGGTCATTGATGCTCAGACATAAACTTACCCTTTATCGCCTCGAGCGATTGCCGCAGTTCAATAAAGTCCGGAAGCTCCATGTTGTGATTGCTCGTCTTTTATGGCCCGTGTTTCAGGCCGGACCTTTTGGGCAAATTCGGCCAGTACGTAAGCGTCGATGGCGTCGGTTTTGGCGAGTTTTCCCAGGGCCTTGGCGAAGTTACGAGCTTGACGAGGGTTGATGACCACAACAGGAAGTCGGTGTGTGGCCAGAGGCGGTCACCAGGCGCGTTTCCAGCCCGCCAGTGGCCTCCAGAACGATGAGGGTGGGCTGAAGCCTCTCCAGCCGATCGACGAGAGTCTTGATACCCTCTTCATCATGAACAGCCTTCCATCCTTCATTTGCGGGGAGAACGGCGACGTCCAGGGAACCTTTGGAGATGTCAATTCCTACGAAACATTCAGCGGCGTGTGTCATGATTTTCCTTACTCCCTGCCTTGCGGATTCGGGCTCACGAGGCCCTCGCAACTGTTCGGGTTATTAGGAAAGAGGATGTGACGACCTGTGCTACGGGACGGGCTCTAATCACCCCAGGGGCGCGCAGTCTTTTTATTTGACAAAAAGGAAGGCGGCGCATAAACATAGGAGTACGAAATACACTGGGGTACAAGATGCGCCAGAAAAAATTCCAACCAAAGGAAACAAGGTGCGCACGGAACGAAATCTTAAAGATTTTGTCATAGAAAATCCAACGCTTATTCGGGAACAAGTTTACAGCAGGATAAAGCAGGAAATTCTTAAGGGAAACATATTACCTGGTTCCCAGGTCCTTGAAGGAAGGTTAGCCAAGCAAATCAATGTTTCCCGAACTCCTGTCAGAGAGGCCCTTCATGTCTTGGAAATGGAGGGGTTTCTCGAGTCATTTCCGAGAGTGGGCTACAGGGTAAGAAAGATTTCCTATCAGGAAGGGATGGAAATTTTTGAAATAAGGGCGGCGCTGGAGCCCCTGGCGGCAAGAAAAGCCATTGAAAGCAAGGATCAAGATTACCTTGATGCTCTGGAGCAGAATCTCACACAAACGGAAATTGCGGCGAATCAAAATGAGCTTGCCGCCTTTCTGCAGCATGACACCGAATTTGAAGAAATTATCGTCAAAGCAAGCGGAATAAAAACTTTGCTGAGTGTCTGGGGTGGGCTGCGCCAGAAACTATCCATTTATCGGATGCAGGCGCACTACGCCCTTGACGCCAGATACAAGAGCATTGAAGGGCATCGGCAAATCTTTGAACGGCTGAAGGCTCGGGATCCCGATGGGGTTGAGCGGGCCATTAAGGACCACCTCGAAGACTCGAAGCGAACCCTGACATATATCAGGTTTACTAATGACCAGTAGTGACCCACCATATTATTAATACTCTTATTACTATCTTACAGAACGCACAGAGAGGCGGGGTAACGGAAGAATATTATGAGAAGGCGCTACTATTTGTGTTCAAGCCGAAGCGAAAAGATTTATTTTTCATTGCCTCCGCAATGGTCCATCTCCCAATTTATAGAAACTGAAGAAGACATCCCCTCTACCTCAGTCGCGCAGTTGACTCAAGAGGCGCTCGAAAGCCCCTTGGGACACCCTCCCTTGAAAAACATGATTTCAGGCGCCAAGCGGATCGCGATTATCGTCGACGACCGGACCCGGCCTACTCCCGTTACCGATATTCTGCAGGTTCTGCTCCCGTATTTGTCCCGTCACGGCGCCGCCAGGGAAAAAATATCCATCGTTATTGCCCTTGGAACCCATGTAGCCATGACCGCCGAAGAGCTTGAATCAAGGTTGGGAAAGGAGACGGTGTCCTCGTACAAAATTGTCCAGCACGACGCCTGGCAGCGTGATCTTGAGCCCGTCACAATCCCTGAACAGGGCCGAGTCGTAAAAATCAATCCGGAAGTGGCCCGAGCGGATCTGAAAATAAGCGTCAGTTCCATCCTGCCTCATCCCATGGCCGGATTCGGCGGCGGGCCCAAAATCCTGATGCCCGGAGTGAGTGATTTTGAGTTCATCAGGGACCATCACATGAGGCACACCATTCATCCCCAATCCAAGTCCGGCCTCACCACGGGAAACCCTTTCCATGAAAGCTGCTTAAAGACCGCTCAGGCCATCGGTCTCGATTATTCCATAAACTGTGTCTATAACCAACTCGGGGAGATTGTCCGCATATTAGGTGGGAGCCTCGAGGCGGCTTTTGATGGCGCGGTAGGGGCATGTTTCAAAACCCTCGGCGTCAGATTTGAAGAAAAAGTTGATATCACGATCACTTCGACCTATCCACACATTCATGGTCACCAATTTTGTAAAGGGTTGAACGCGCCTGATCTCATCACGAAAGAGGATGGGGCAATTTTGCTGGTCGTTCCCAAAGGGGAACCGCTATCCGGAGAGTTCGTCGACTCCTTTAGTCTGGTGAGAGAGCGGTCGCATGACCACGTTGCCGAATACGTGAAGGAGACCATGTCCAAGGGGGAGCCGTTCCTATCAGATAAGCCGGTGGAGTTTAACATGGCCATGACCTGCGTGATCCTGCGGCCAAAGATAAGGACTGTGCTGGTGTCGCCAACGGTTTCGCGGGAAAAAGCCCGCGCCATGGGGTTCGAATACGCCCCCACAGTGGAAGAAGGCGTACAATTGCTTGAACGCGACTATGCCGAGGCGCGGGTGGCTATATTTCCATCGGGAGGCCTTATTATTCCCATGCCAACATGGTCAGAACGATGATTTTCGAAAGCGCCATTTCATTGGATGGGATCTCGCTGCGCGGGATGAGCGGATGACTAAAACCAAAATCATCGTGATCGATAACAGGGACAACGTCGGCACAGCCCTCGAACGATTACCGAGCGGCGCCGAGATCACGGTAGAAATTCAAGAGACCAGGGAGAAGATTACGCTTTTATCAGATATTCCCCAAGGGCATAAGCTGGCGTTACGGGACATTGAAGAAGGCGAATCAGTAATCAAGTATGGGGAGCCTATAGGGCAGAGCCTGAAAAAAATCAGCCGGGGAGAACATGTTCACGTCCAAAATGTGGTCAGCGCGTCGCTCTTGAGAGGAAGACAATGAATTTCCAGGGCTATCGGCGGATGGACGGGAGAGCCGGGACGAGAAACACCGTACTGGTTATTCCCAGCGTCGGTTGTTCGCAGGAGGCGGCCCGGTCTATCGCCAAGGGCCTGAAAGGAGCCGTCCACCTCCCCAATATTTTAGGGTGTGGCCAAATGGGGGATGACCGCCAAATGGTCAAGAGGATCTTGATCGGATTTGGCGCCAACCCGAATGTTTTTGGCGTGCTGATCGTAGGGCTCGGCTGCGAAGAGCTGGTACCCGAGGAGATTGCCAACGGGATCAGGCCAGGCGGCAAAAGGGTGGAAACGTTGGTGATCCAGGAAGCCGGGGGAACGAGGAAAACCATCTCGCTCGGCAGGAGTATCGTCAGGCAGATGCTCGCCGCCGCCGCCAATCTCCATCGTGAGCCCATTCCTTTGAGCGAGCTGATTCTCGGGACGGAGTGCGGAGGGTCCGATTACACCTCCGGATTGGCCTCAAACCCGGCGCTGGGCGCGGCCTGTGACCTGCTCATGGCCGAAGGCGGAACGGTGATCCTCTCCGAGACGCCTGAATTGATCGGCGCTGAACATCTCCTGGCTAAAAGAGCCAAAACCCCGGAGATCGCCCGGCGCCTTCTCAATGACGTTTCCTGGTGGGAGAACAGGGCCGATAAGGCTGGGATGAACATCCGCCAGGGCAATCCCTCACCCGGTAATATCGCCGGAGGTATAACGACCCTAGAGGAGAAATCTCTCGGGTGCATTTACAAAGCGGGGACAGGGCCCCTTGAAGAGGCGATCTCGTACGGGTGTCAGCCCACGCAAAAAGGGTTGGTATTCATGAATTCTCCGGCGCATGACATTGAGCAGCTTACTGGCATGGCAGCCGGGGGAGCGCAGATCATTCTTTTTACCACCGGCCGGGGAACTCCCATAGGCTCCCCGATAACGCCTGTCATCAAGATTACCGCTAACCGGAACACCTATCTCAAAATGAAAGATAACATGGATATGGATGTGAGCCGCATCCTGGAAGGAAAGGAAACGCGGACAGAGGCCGGAAAGCGGATCTTTGAAGCAATAGTCTCGGTCGCTTCTGGTAAGATGACCAAGGCGGAAAAGCTGGGCCAGAGGGACTTTTGCATATTCAAATTGAACCCTAATATTTGACTTCGGTTCTCATTCCTTACTGTGTAGGACTCGATGATGGAGGGTGGAGATGAAACCTAACTTAAGAAGCAAAAATCTAAGTCCTGATGTTCCCCAGTACTACATGCGAAGGGTGTTCCTGAAATCCATGGGGGCCACCGATGAAGATTTGGAGAAGCCTCTGGTGGCCATTGCCAACACCTGGAATGAAATTCTTCCCGGCTCCATTCATCTCGATCGTATTGCCGCGGCCGTCAAGCGCGGCATTTATGAAGCGGGAGGATACGCCACCATTTTCAACGTGCTGGCCCCCTGCGACGGGCAGGGGAGTGGAAACGAAGGCTTCAAATATATCCTTCCCAGCCGCGACCTGATAGCGTCCTCGGTGGAGATGATGGTAGAGCATGCCAGCTATGACGCGGTGGTGATGATCGGGACCTGCGACAAGATTGTGCCGGGTCTTCTCATGGCGGCCGCCCGATGCAATCTTCCCACTATTGTGGTCACCGGCGGGTATATGCCGGCCGGGCATTACAAAGGAGACAGGCTGGACGTGTCTTCCATGGGGAAATATTTTGTAATGCACAAACAGGGCAAGATCAGCGCGGAGGAATTGCGGGAGGTTGAGGGCTGCGTCTGCGCCGGTCCTGGAGCTTGCTGCCTTATGGGGACGGCCAACAGTATGTGCATTGCCAGCGAGGCTCTTGGTCTCTCGTTGCCCGGAAATTCGGCACTGTGCGCCACCGACCCGGCCTTGGAAAAACTGGCTGAGGAAGCGGGCCTAAGCGTGATGACGCTCTTGCGGAATAATATAAAGGCCAATGATATAATGACTCAAGCCGCCTTTCGCAATGCGGTGAAAGTCTGTTGCGCCACGAGCGGCTCCACGAATCTGACCCTTCATTTTCCCGCCTTAGCCCATGAATTGGATTTTCCCTTTACACTTGATGACTTTGAGGATATCAGTCAGCAAACGCCGTCCATTATGGAAATCAAACCTTCGGACCCCAGATATCTCATGGAGGATTTCGAGCGGGCCGGTGGTTTACAGGCGGTCATGAAATCCATGGAGAGCCTTCTGGATACCAGTGTGATGACTTCGAGCGGCCAATCCCTGAAGGAGAATTTACAGAAGGCCGAAATCAGAGATCCGGAGATTATCCGCCCGCTCTCCAATCCAAAAGCCAAGGATGGAGGCATTGCCATCCTGAAAGGCAATATGGGTGTTGCCGTGGTAAAACAAACGGCGGTCAGAGCGGAAATGCAGAAACACCGCGGGCCTGCCGTTGTTTTCGAGCAGGAAGAGGATTGTATCAATGCCCTGCTGGCAGGGCGAGTGAAGGGAGGTGAGGTTTTAGTCATAAGGTACGAAGGTCCCAAGGGCGGGCCCGGAATGCGGGAGATGGTAATGGCCACTTGGATGCTTGTGGATTTGGAACTTGACAGATCAGTGGCCATCGTTACTGACGGAAGGTTTTCCGGTACGTCGGGCGGGCCCTGTGTAGGGCATTTGACGCCCGAAGCCATGGTCGGAGGCCCCATTGCCGTGCTTCGTGATGGAGATATCATCGATATAGATATTCCTGGCAGGCGGGTCGTTGTGGAGATAAGCGATGAGGAGATCAAGGAAAGGTTGGCCTCCTGGAAACCGCCGGAGCCGAAAGTGACCAAGGGCTATCTTGCTTCCTTTGCCAAGCATGCAGTAAGCGCCGACAAGGGAGCCTACATGGAATAAAAGCAAGAGGCCGAACTAGTAAAATCATTGGGATAATAAGGAGAATGTTCTATGAAAAAGATAATGTATCTTTCAATTCTCATGGTCGGATTTCTGGGTCTTTGCTTCTCCTCCTTCTCTTACGGAGCAGACACCATTAAAGTTGGCATTGTGGATACTTATTCCGGCCCTCCGGCGAGCCTGTCCAAGGATGTTCTCGATGGCTTCAAATTGGCGGTTGAAGAGATCAATGCCAAGGGCGGAGTTTTGGGAAAAAAGATTGAGTTTTTTACAAGAGATTCGAAATTCAATCCGGCCAACGGATTGGCCATGGCCAAGGAACTGGTCCTTAAAGAAGAAGTCGATATACTGATGGGAACCATCAATAGCGCGACCGCCCTTGCCGTGTCGGAACTGGCAAAGAAGGAAAAAATACCGTTCCTTTGCACCAATTCCAGGTCCGAGAAAATCACAGGTGAAAAGGGACACCGGTATGTTTTTAGCGTTGCCGAAAATACGGCCATGGCTGGCAGGGCGGCGGCCGTTGCGCTGGCCAAGAAACCCTACGTCAAGTACTGGATTGCCGGTGATGATTACGAATACGGCCACGCCATCGCCGAATCCGTTTGGAATGAGCTGAAAGCTAAAAAACCTGATGTGCAACTCCTTGGCCAGACCTGGTGGAAAGTAGGGGAATCCGACTTTACTCCTTACATCTCTCAGATCATGAGCGCGAAGCCCGATTTCCTCATTGCGGCCACGGGGGGCGCTTCCATGGTTTCGTTTGCCAAAGCCGCCAAAGCAACCGGCCTTCTGGCTAAAATTCCGATCTATCAGCATACGGTTATCGACTATGGGATTATGGGACCTCTCGGTCCGGATGGACCCGCGGGTATTTATGGAACAGTTCCTTACCTTTTCTATTATCCAGAGTCGCCAAGCAACAAAGCCTATGTAGAGAAATTCAAGAAAGCATATGATCGTTACCCCCAGATGTTTGCGCTTTTCGGTTATGCCGCCGGACAACTCATCGAACAGGCTTTCACGAAAGCAGGATCGGTGAACACGGAGAAGTTTATCGACGCCATGGAAGGATTGGTGATCGACAGCCCCATAGGCAAATTGGAAATGCGCGCCTGCGACCATCAGCTTCAATTGCCCATGATGTTCGGAAAGACGATGAAAAGCCCGAAATTTAAAGATTTTCTCGTTGCGGGAGATATCGTGACCATACCCTTTAAGGATTATATGCCGACGTGTGAAGAGGTTTTGAAAACCCGCAAGGAATAATCTCCTAGGGGGATGCAATCAATGGATTTTATTTACACGATCATATCACCATCATTGCTGACCCAGATATTCGTGGGGCTCGGTCGCACTGTCGTCCTTTTCATTGTTGCTTCCGGGTTAAGCCTCATACTGGGCGTGCTCAGGATCCCCAATATCTGGCATGGCTCTCTGTATATGGTCGGCGCTTTTGTAACCTTTACCGTAGTGAGCGCCTTTGGAGGCGGAGCTACCGGATTCTGGATGGCGATAATCATCGCACCGTTGGTTGTTGCTCTCATCAGTCTTATTGTTGAAAGAAGTTTCTTTCAGCATCTCTATGAACGGGAGCACCTTATGCTCCTTTTGCTCACCTTTGCCTTTTCCCTCGTGTTCGGGGATTTGGTGAAGATGGTCTGGGGAACGGGTTACAAATCAGTATCAGCCCCGAAGTTTCTACAGGGATCCGTTGATTTGTTTCAGGGCGTCACCCTCACTCGTTACAATGTGTTTCTCGTTCTGATCTTTCCGATTGTGGCGGTGGCTTTGTGGTTTCTTGTGAACAAAACAAAGATAGGAAAGATTTCCAGGGCCGCCGCGGTTGACAGGGAAATGGTGAGCGCGGTGGGCATCAACGTAAGCTGGGTTTTCGCCACTGTTTTTGTGATCGGATGTTTTCTGGCGGGACTGGGCGGGGCCCTTGTGGCCCCGACGGTCAGCATCAGCCTGGGGATGGACCATACACTCATCATGGAAGCCTTTCTCATCGTAATTATCGGCGGGTTGGGCAATATGTGGGGGGCCCTCTTGGGGGCCCTCATATTTGGCATGACCCAATCGATCGGCATTCTGGCCTGGCCTCAGTTCGGGATTGTTTTTCCCTATGCAGCCGTTATCGTGGTCTTGCTGTTCAGACCGACAGGACTCCTCAAATCTACGTGGTGATCGGAGCTCGGGGAGGAACTATGCTTAAAGGGATTTTTCAAGACAAGGGTGGCGTCTGGACGATAGCAGGACTCATTCTCCTTTTCCTGTTCCCTCTGTTCTTGTCACGCTTTTATGTTTATTTGACTGCAATGATTTTGCTGACCGGTCTTTTGGCAACGAGCCTCAATCTCCCTCTCGGTTATGGAGGGCTCTATCAGTTTCACCATGCTGTATTCTACGGAGCAGGAGCCTATGCATCCGCCCTGATGATCCAGAAAAGCGGACTTTCTCCCTGGCTCGGTTTCGTTGTCGGACCCTTGGCGGCGGCGCTTCTCAGCTTCATTATGGGGTTGATCTGCATCCGCCTTTCAAAACTTTATTTTGGAATGCTTCAACTTTCACTCGGTTCTCTGGTTTGGATTGTGGTTTACCGGTGGTATTCCTTCACGGGAGGCGATAACGGTATAAGCGGCATTCCCATGCCGGATGTCATTTCTTCCCAAAAGGCTTCTTACTATTTTGTGCTGCTGATCACCGCGGTTTCCGTCTTTTGCATGTATAGAATCATAAAATCCCCTTTTGGCAGGGTCCTCCAGGGAATTCGCGACAATCCGGTCCGTAGTGCGATGATAGGCGTTAACGTCCACCGCCATCAACTCCTGGTGTTGGTCATTGCAGGGTTTTTCGCGGGAATCGCGGGATCTCTTTTTGTTGTGGTGGAAACATCGGTTTTCCCCGACATGCTTTTTTGGACCCTTTCCCTTGAAATTCTGATTATGTGCTTGCTTGGCGGGATGTTCACCTTTTTCGGGCCCTTCCTCGGCGCCGCCATCATCATCTGCATGCGAACCTTTATAAGCGGTTATACGGATTATTGGACATTGCCGTTGGGCATCTTAATGATGCTGGTGATTTTCTTCCTGCCGGACGGGATTCTCGGGTATGTGCATGAAAAGCTTGAAAAGGGATTTCGAGAGCGCGGGATGGAGCCGGCCGTAAAGGAGTCATGAATGTTACGGGTAAAATCATTGTCGAAATCGTTTGATGGATTCATGGCCGTCAATAGGGCCGATCTTGAAGTGGAAAAAGGCGAGATTGTTGCGGTCATCGGCCCTAACGGCGCCGGGAAAACAACGCTCTTCAATCTCCTCACCGGCTTGTTAAAACCCGACAACGGCAAGGTTTTTTTAAAAGGTCAGGATATTACGGGATTGCCGGCTCATGAAATATGCCGGAAAGGGATTTCCCGGTCTTTTCAGGTCGTGAATGTATTTCAGCGACTGTCTGTTTTCGAAAATGTCCAGATCTCGGTCTTGTCCCGAGAGAAAAAGACCTGGGACTTTTTCACTTCCGCCACCAAATTAGCCGTTGGGGAAACCAATGAAATTCTGGAGAGCGTCGGCCTCATGGAGAAAAAGGATCGCAAAACAGGCTTGCTCTCCCATGGCGACCGCAAAGTGCTGGAGATAGCCATGGCATTGGGTGGAAATCCCGAACTCTTGATCCTCGATGAACCGACCGCCGGCATGGCCCCGGAAGAAACCTCCCGCTGTATCGAGTTGATCAGACGTTGTGTGAGGAGCGCGGCCTGACTATCCTCTTTTGTGAGCACGATATGGATATTGTTTTCGGCATCACGAATAGAATAATGGTCATGGTCAGGGGAAACTCCATTATACAGGGCGCCTGTGACGAGGTAAGATGCAACGAGGCAGTCCAGGCAGCTTATTTGGGGGAAAACGACCAATGCTGGACGTAAGCAATATAAATACGTATTACGATTCGAGCCACATCCTTTTCGATGTATCTCTCACAATAAACGAAGGAGAAGTGGTGGGCCTTTTGGGAAGAAACGGCGCCGGGAAGAGCACCACCCTGCGATCTATCCATGGATTGACCCCGCCCGTGAGTGGGAGAATCAAGTTTAAGGGAAAGGACGTCACAGGGCAAAAACCTCATTTACTCTTTCGTGCAGGGATCGGTTATGTGCCTGACGATCGAAGGGTTTTTGCCGATTTAAGCGTAGATGACAACCTCGAAATCGTTCATCAAAGGAAAGACCGATTGGAGCAAAGAGAGGGTGTATACTCTTTTCCCGGCGCTCAAAGCAATAAAAGGCAGACGCAGCGGGTTTTTAAGTGGTGGAGAACAGCAGATGCTCACCATAGGCCGGGCCTTAATGGGCAACCCTGAACTGCTTTTATTGGATGAGCCGACGGAAGGGTTGGCCCCTCTCGTTGTCAGGGAACTTGAAAACCAAATCCTGGCCCTCAAGCAATCGGGAATCAGCATTCTCCTCTCCGAGCAAAATGTGAAATCAGCCTCGAAATTGATCGACAGAGTCTACGTCATCGATAATGGACACATACGATTTGAAGGAGCGGCAGCAGATTTTGAGAAGAATGAGGAAATAAAAAAGAAATACCTGATGATTTAAAAAAAGATTCTTTCAGAAGGGCCTCTCCGCCATGGGAGAAAGACCGAAACTACCGCAGTCAGAAAATCCATTGGCATTTTACCAATAGTGATCCACGGATAAGATTGAAGCGACTTTATCCGAAATATAGGTATTACACGGCGCTGACAGAACCTATTCCTGTTTGAAGCTGTGTTAACCATCAATGACTTTCCTCTTACAACCACTTTCTCCGCAGTGCGTATCGAGCGCTAATGGCTGCTTGACTCGTCAATACCGTTTTACGGTATGAAGTGAGACGCTAAAAACAATAGAAAATTGTTTATCATACTGATGAATTATAAAATCGAGGGAGATTCAAAGCATGAATGACCTTAGAGCGGCGGTGATAGGAATTGGAGCCACGGGCGCCGTCTTATCCGCTTTCTTGATCAAGAGTAATCCAGAGACGGTTCTCGTGGACACAAGAGCTTTTCTTGAAGAGGAAATCGAGCAGAAAGGAATCAGGATTTCAGGGCAAATGGATCTCAATGTTCCAGTTCGGCATTTTCTGGATAGGGTAGAGAAGCTGCGCGATTTCAATCCAAATCTTATCTTTGTTTCCACAAAGACCGTTCATTTTTCTGGTGTTTTGAACGACTTAAAAAAAATTCTGGAACCCGGTGCAAAAATCGTGAGCACCCACAATGGACTAGGCACGGAGGATCTCATAGCCGATGTCTTCGGACCTGAAGCTGCCTTTCGAATGTCCTTAAACTTCGGGGTATCACTGAAAGGGCAGAATCATGTCGAAATGGCTTTTTTTAATCGGCCTAATCATTTGGGCGCCTTGACCTCGGAAAACCGTGAATTGGGCATCAAGATAGCTGAATTGTTCTCTGCCGGAGGGCTGGAAACCGAGTATGTCGATGACATCAAGTATTATGTCTGGAAAAAAATGATTATGAAGTGCACGACAGCGTCAATTTGCGCGGTAACGGATAAGACCATCAAAGAGGCGCTTGAGTTTCCTCCAACGAGGGAAATCGCCGACGCCTGCTTCCGGGAAGTCCTTTCGGTAGCAAAAGCAAAGGGTTACGACCTTGGCGAAGACTATCTAAAGCAGGCCCTGGGCTATCTGGAAAAGGTCGGCGCGCACAAGGATTCAATGTGCGTAGATATAGCCAACAAGACACCGACGGAAATCGATTTTCTCGGCGGAAAGGTCGTAGAGTACGCACGGCAGATGGGAATCGACACTCCGTACTATAAAACAATGACGAATTTGGTTAAAGCCCTGGAAAGCAACTATTTGAAAAAATAGTTGGCGAAAAGAAGGCCTCGATCCCATCGGCTTGCCTAGTCCGGTTTTGGCGGAAAATGAGGGAGGGGATACTTTTTGCCCTGAACCGATAAAAGCGGCATTTTAACAACTCTGCTATCGTTCTAATCTTTTTTTAGAACAAAAACTTTGGAACTGTGAATCATTTCTGCAATCCCAGTAACTCGTCGATCGTTCTAAAGCTCGAAATTAGGCCATGATAAATGTTTTGTTTGATATTTCGTTTTGGCCGTTCGCCATTTGGTCAACAGCTCTTTGAGGATTTGCAGTAAAAAACTCAGGGCTTTCAGAATCAGCCTGAGATTGTAACCGATTGCGGCCATGAGGGCGTTAATCTGATCACCAAGAATGCCTCGCAGACGGTTCCAGCCGAGTCGTCCCTCGGTCTTCTGGTGTCCGATGACCGCTTCGATGGCGCTGCGGCGCTTCAGTTCCCGTTTTATCGTGGGAGTTGCGTTGCGTTTTTGACCGGACAGAAACACCTGAGTGTCGGTCACTCCATGCCCCCGGTATCCGCGATCCACATAGCAGCGTTCCGGTCTGACGCCGGTGAGTTCGGTTACCTGATCGAGAGCGCCCTTGAGGGAGTGCCCGTCATAGGGATTGCCTTCCAGACCTTGGGCGCCCAGGATGAAGCCCTCCCGGTTGGTGACGCAGATGCTGACCTTGTTTCCGAACTCGTATTTTTTGTGCGCCTTGCCTTTGCTGATACAGGCCACATGGGGCTCATGCAGGCTGTAAAGTTTGTTGCTGTCGGAACGCCGCTGTTTCAGCAGCCGTTTTGCCAGATGAAGCTCATGCCGGAGAGCCTCCGGCGGTTTTTCGGCTTTGCGTTCGATGTCACGAATGACGCGCCCCAGGTACGTGCGCAGCCGTTTGATCTGCTTACGCATTCGCTGCGTCTGCCGGGCATGGGCATATCGACCAGCCTTGAGAACCGCTTGTGGGCCCTTGCGGCGATAACTCTGGCGCAAGGTAACCCCCTGTTTCCCAGCCAGGCGAACCAGCCGCTCCCGACTGCGGTTGAATAACTTGGCGTCGGTCGGATAGGCGATCGCCTTGGGCTGAACCGTGGTGTCGACGCTGACCCGTTTCAGACTGGTCGGCCTGACCGCGCCCACATCAAGACCGACAGCCAATGTCTGTTGCAAAAGAGCTTCCATCCCCCTGCTCTTGATCCGTTTGCGCCATTTGCTCAGGCCGCTTCGAACGATGGGACGCCGATGCTGAAAGAAGGTCTCTCCGCACAGGTATTGCCAGTACGGATTTTCCGGCCAGCGATTGACAACGTCATCCTCGCTCAGCTTGTAAAGGCTCTGCAGGAGCGTCAAACCGATCATCAGTCGGGTTGCTGTCGCGGGACGACCGTCTTCGGCGTACAGCGGCGCAAATAGCCCATCCAGGCGGTCCCATTCGATCCGGTCCGCCAGCTTGACCAGAGGATGGGCTGGGTTACAAATAACTTCCAGACGAATATGGAAAAGCTCGTTTTGGGGTCGTGCAACAGGTTTCTTCGGTCGCATGGTTTTGCCAGAAAATGAGGGTTAAATGATCGTTTTCTTGCAAAACAAGATACCATAAACACGGCAATAATTCCAGTTAATTCAAAAACTTAAACGTTTTTAACGATCGACTAACTCGGATCTGGTTTAGTCTCAATATTGTTCATTTAAGTATAATCACAAGGTTTTCGATGTTCAGTTTTTGTGGCAGCGGTGGTTTGGTGGGTCGAATGTAGTACGTACTCATTTTTCGTTTGACTCCACACTGATCAACCGCCAGTCGCGATACCAGGCCCCACGCGTCTGGCGGCTCCCGATAGGCCTGACTACTTCATCATGCAACTGCTTCAAGGGCAGAAAACCAAGCCTGCTACGGGCCTGCGAAATACCTGACTTCCCCGTAACGTTCACGTTGACCGCAGGGCTCTTGAGCCATTGGATCCCCTCAAGCAGGCAGCGAAGCACTTCCCGATAAGACGACTGCATGTACAGAGCCAAAGCGATTATGTAGTAAACTACTACGTGGGCGGGCAGGTCCCGTTCCCGCTTACTCGATTTCCCGGTCTTCTCAAGAATCTCCTTAATCTTTCCAAGAGGAAAGGTCTTGGTGATTACGCCCAAACTGATGTGGTCCGTGATCCTGGAACCCCTTGGGAGTTCCGCTATGGTTCGCGCCATTGCTGTCCTCCTGTCCGGTCAAAGAGTAACCTCCAAAAAAGGATAGCATAAATATTACCTTAGATGAACAGTATTGGGGCTAGCCTCACTTTCCTTATTTGGCACGCATATTTCTATATAAAGGGCAACTTTCCAACAAGGAGGTGGCAGCCAGCCAGAACCAAGCGGTTCTCCTCCCGGTTTTGCGGCAAGAAGATATCGATTCGCGTCCACTGGCCTTCTTGGCTGTCGATCGCGATCGCGCCCTTATGGAGGCGGACGATTTCCCTGACGATAGCCAAGCCGAGTCCGGCGCCGCCGAGTTTTGTCGAACGGGATTTATCGACCCGATAGAATTGTTCGAACACCTTGGGGAGTTCTTCCTTGGGAATACCCGGACCGGTGTTGTAAAGTGAAAGATAGACCCCGTCTTTCCTTCCAGTGAGTTCACATTCTATGAGGCCTCCCTCCACATTGTATTTGACGGCGTTGTCAAAGAGGTTGATCAGCGCCCGGCGGATCTTGTCCTTATCACCCGACAGTTTGAGTTTCCGCGGCGTCTCCGTTTCCAGCCGGATTTTGGCCCGCTCCATGAGCATTGAGAAGTCCTCCAGCACCGAACGCGTGAGTTCCGCGATGTCGAATGACTCCAGTGTCAGCGACGCCTGGAGTTCTAGAACTGACAATTCCAGAAGCGTTCTGACCAGCCTGTCCATGCGCAGGACATTACGCCCCTGGGTGTTCAACTGCAGACGAAAGGAGTCCGGCAGGTCGTGGCGCTGAATCGTTTCTTCAAAAAACATCCGCAACATGGCGATAGGGCTTTTCAGTTCATGGGAGGCGTCCGCGATAAATCGTTTCTGCCGGGCAAAAGAGTATTGGAGCCGGTCGAACATTTGATTCAGACAGCCGGCAAGCTCCTGGATTTCGTCACGGCTTTTGCCCAGGGGGATTCTTTTCTCCAGCGTATTTTCGTTGATGTCACGAGCGATCCGGTTGATGGCGGCGATAGGCTTGACGATCCGGCCGGCCAGCACATAGCTCAATCCTACCAGCATGACTGTCGAAATAGCCAAACCGATGCCGATAGCGGCCAATAAATCGAACGTCTCCTCGTCCAGGCTTTCCACGGGCTTGGCGATCTGAATCAGATAATGCGCGTTTGGGCCGTCTATGGGAATTACCCGCGTAATGAAGGTGACTTCTCCCTCGTCATCGTGGCGAAAATCGATGAGTTTCGGCGGGACGGAGGCGTCCACCATATATACGTCACGGTTGTTCCGCTGCAGAGGCAGATCGACCACTTTGGACAACGCCGATTGATACACCACATGGAGATTCCGATCATAGACCTTGATATAGTAGCCGTCCGATGAAATGGGCAAGGTTATGGCCTGTTCACTGCCCAGCGGCTTTTGGGCCTCGAGCAGTTGTTCAGCCACTGCGGCGGCGGCCAGCTTCAGTTGTGAGTCAACCATTTCCACGGGCTGTTCCCGCAATTCCCAAAAAACAACGAACGAAAAGACGAGACTGGTCAAAAGTCCGGCGCCGGCGACCCAAAGCATGATCCTGTGACGGATTTTCATCGGCCCTCTTCCTTGATAATGTATCCGACACCCCGGATCGTCTGGATGACGCCGCCGTCGGAATCGCCGATCTTGCGCCGCAGGTTCTTGATATGGACATCGATGTAGTTGGACATGGTAAAGGGGTCGAAATCATCGCCCCACACGTGCTCGGCCAGACTGAAGCGCGACACGGCGCGGTTTTTGTTATAGAGCAGGAACTCAAGAATGGCGAATTCCTTAGGCGTCAGCTGCACGCCGCCGCCGGCCGTGGTCACCTCCCGGCCGACAGTGTCAAACCGGATGTCGCCGATTTCCAGAACGGGCGTCACCTGTTCCGTCACCCTTCGGAACAAGGCGCGAACCCGCGCCAGCAACTCGGCTGTGGAAAACGGCTTGGCCAGGTAGTCATCTGCCCCTTGATCGAGCCCTTTGATCTTGTCATCAATCTCACCCCTGGCGGTCAATAAAAGGACCGGGGTCTGAATTTTCGCCTGGCGAATTTCACGCAACACCGACAAACCGTCTTTTTTGGGCAGCATGATGTCCAGGATTATCAGGTCGAAGTCCTGATCGAAAATTCTGTCCAACGCCTCCTCACCATCGGCGGCCGTATCGACCATGTATTTTTGCCCCGCCAACATGGTTCCAAGTTGGTCCCGAATGTCGGACTCGTCGTCCACCAGCAGAATTCTCATTACAGTCCTCCAACATGCCGCTCTTTACAGCGCTTCCCACCACCGGATCGGTTGCGATTGAGGGGACCATCGGCCGTCACGACCAACGATGCAGCTAACGGATAGCCAAGATATGGCGCCAGGCAAGGGCATGGTCAAGAAGAGCCCGACCTTGCCCATACGCTTCGCCCGGCAGGCAAGCCCGTTCACAATGAAAACACAAGGGGACCTCTAACGACTCCCGAAAACTTTCCGGCCGACCTTGGAAGGCTTGCCTTGGGCGCGCCGATCGTCCATTTATCAAAAAAGTTGTCCAGCGCCTGGGTCGGGCCCATGGGCAAGTGACCGTACCGAAGGGAGAGCTGCTTTCGGGCCTCCGATTTCGGTTCTCCCTCCACTACCATCTTCCAAAGCGCCGCCGCCAGCCCCGCGCGGTCCGCGCCGCCTTTGCAATGGATCAAGACAGGTCTCGGGACGCTCGCAAAGAACGCCAATAATAACCGTATGTCTTTCGGAGAGGGCGCCTCCTGGGCGGATAATCCCAGGTCAAAGTGTCGTACCCCCAGTTTCCGGCACGTGTTAACTTCTTCCTTGTACCATGACTCATCGGTATTGCCGCCTCTCAAATTGATGACCGACTGAATGCCATATTCAGCGATATAACGCTCCAGTTCATCCTGATCCATTTGAGCGGACCGGTAGGCCTTGCCGGGAGTAATGGTATGAAAATTTCCCTGCTCCTCAAGATACCACAAACGCGCCCCGGCCATTGCCATGATGAAACACAAGAAAATCAGCGCGGTCTTTCGACGCTTTTTTTTGAAAGGCTTCATAATTGCTCCTATGTCGAATGCGCCGGACAACCAGCAACAAGGTCGTCCGGCGCGCTTCGGGCGACTAGTCTTCATGCTCCTTGGAGCCATGGTGTTCGTTTTCATCCGCCTCATCCAACGCCTTGGCCAAGACCTTTCCGGAGCCGGCGTCCACCTTTACCTCCACGATGGCCTTCTCGGCGGTAACCACCTCAATGTCGTACACCAGGAAGCCGTTCTCGTTTTCGAGTTCCATTTTCAGAGGCTGGCCTTTAACCGCATCCAGCGCCTTGGCGGTAGCCTGATCGAATGTGATCTTGGCCAGAGCCGGATAATCGGCTTCGGATTGTTTCTCGAGCTGGATGGTCCCGCCACGGACATCAAGGTCGTTCGATTTCGCGATACTCGTTCCGGCGACCGCAAGACCCGCGACGAGCGCGCAGCTCCCGATAATCTTGAACCATTTTTTATTCATGATGCTTCCTCCTGTTTTTCGGCCGCGATGGTGTTCTCATCCGGCGAATCGATAAACGCCTTTCCGGCGTCATGTGCGCCCAAAGATAACAGGCCCTACATGAAGGAAGCATGAAGCCGGAAGCGCCGCGAAATTTTTTATAAAGGGGGGGAACATGTTTCCATGGCTTTATACTTCACGCATTCTTCATCTTTGCCCGCTATTGTGAGGCGCGGATGACGTTGGAGTGGCGCCGCTGCTCTTACCGGATCATGGCATTCCTTACTTCGACTTTTTTATGGTCAAACACCAGGGGAGCGGGGCGTAATGATCCGTACTTTTTCCAAAAATATTCCGGATATTTGATAAAATAAGCTTGAGATCATCGCTTTGATCGTCAGTCTTGGTATTATGATAAGTGGCTCCTGTAGATAAGCTTTTAAAAAATCGACCAATATGCTGTGAGGATTCCCGAGAATAACGCTATGCCCAAGAAATTCGCGCTTCTTTTTATCTGGCTGCTCATCGTTGAAACAGGCTGTATCTCCTATCATGAAAAGCCGCTCTCCGACGACGCCGTCGACGCCAAGCTTTCGGCCCCGAGTATGGCCGTCCTCAAGATTGAAGCCAGGAGCTTAAAGCATCCCATCCTGCGGCCGGTGGAGATAGACGAACAGAAGGGATTAACCCCCGACGGAGCTGCAATCCTGGCTGTGCTCATTAACCCCGAGCTCAAGGCGGAAAGGGATAAAAAGGGGGTCTCGGCGGCGCAGCTCTACCAGGCGGGTATTCTGCCCAATCCACAGTTTTCGGGCAGCTCTGGATTTCCCCGTAGCCGGATCGACGCAGGGAACGCTGACCGCCTACGGCCTCAGCCTGGATTACGATATTCCATCCCTGATCACCAGGGGGCCGGAAATCAAGACGCGGCCAGACTGCAAGACACCTCCGTCGCGCTCGATGTGGCATGGCAGGAATGGCAGGTGGCTGAAGCGGCAAAACGCCACGCCTATCGGCTGTACTTGCTGGAAAAGCAACTCGGCGTTGCGAAAGATGAAGAAAAGGGGCTGCAGGAAAATTTTGACGCGGTTAAGCGGGCCGTGGACTCGGCGATATGACCATCGTGAATCTGTCCGCCGCCCAGGCCTCGCTCGAGAAAGTTACATCTCTCGGTGCTCGGCATCGAACAAAATCTGGAACAAGAGCGCTTTCGCGCTCCTTAACGCCATCGGATTTGAACCGGACCGACCGATTCGCCTGCGGGCGAAACCATTGAGCTCCCGGCAGTTTGGATGCGATTCCCCCGCTTAACGACCTCCTGGAAGGTATAGCCGACCGGCGCCTTGATCTGATTGGCACTCAGGATCGGGTATAAAAGCCAGGAAGAGCGCGTACGAGCGGCGTTCTCGGGCAGTTCCCGCAAATTACTTTCGGGATTTTCCCAGGCACAGGATACCGGAAATGTGGTGACACGCGGTGTTTCTCATCACCATCGGTCTGCCGTTTTTTGATCGGAACCAGGGACAGATCGCCATCGAACGGGCAACCCGGGAGCAACTCTTCGATGAATATACCGCCGGTTTTACGAAGCAAAATCAAACATCGCAACGATAAGGGCCGACTGCGAATCGATCTCCCGTCAAATCAAGGCGACCGAGGCCTATCTTGCCGACCCAAAAGAAACTGGTTGCAACCTATTATGAATGCCTTGCTGCAGGGAAACGCGGATGTGCTCACCTACTACAATGCGCGCGATGAGCTCATCTCCAACACACATTTCCATTCTGGATCTTCAGCTTCAGTTGATTGATCAGTTCATGGCGCTTGAAATCGCGTCCGGTGAGTATTTGTGGCAACCTCAACACAGGGAGACGTCCCATTGAAAAAGCTGATTTCAACTCATTATCGCAGGCTTTATCATCAGTCTGCTCCTTCCGGCGGGCACTCACGGTCTTCATGCTGCTGACGGGCATGCATCGGACCCGACCGATACCGCCGCAATGCCGAGGGAATGAAATATGCCGGCGGGCCGGCGGCCGGCGTCAAGACCATCCCTCTGAAAAGGGGAACCATCTCCGGAGCGCATTGTCTGTCTACGGTACAGGTCATCGCCGCCCCCGGAGCCGTGCAGACGCATCTCGATCCCTTTCGAGAGTCGGATGCTCAGTGTTATGGTGAATGAAGGACAGAAAGTGTCCAAGGGGGAGACTTTGCTTAAAATGCAGCCCAGCCCCGCTACCATGCTCCAACTCAATCAGGCAAAAATCGCCGATGGCTTGCCGAAGGAAAGCTATCATGCAGATGGAGACGCCGGTATAAGCTGAAGCTTGCCGACCAATGACCAGTTGCTCCAGGCAAAGCAAACCCTGGATCAAGCGAAGCTGCGTCTGGAAAGTATGAAAAAGCAAGGCATAGACGGAGAACGCAAAATACCTCCAGTGTCGGCGGGCTGATTAAAAAAATATATGTACAGGAAGGCTCCATCGTCCCTGCCGGCAATCCGGTCATGGACATCGTAGCCCAAAATCGCATAGAGGCTCTTCTTGGGGTGGAGCCAGAGGACATCGAAAAGGTGCATATCGGTCAGCCGGTTTCGCTGACCCGGATCAACGTTCCGAGCCTCGGCTGAAGTAGCCGGAAAAGTGCGCAAAATCTCCTATGCCGTTAATCCGACTACGCGACTGGTCGATGTTTTCGTCACCCTGACTTCGCCCGCGGGTTTTCTTCTGGGGGAATCCATCGAAGGCAAAATTACAATCACCGCCGCCGAAGGACTGATTGCTCCAAGATCAGCCGTCCTTCCGGAAGGGGACGGACATGTCCTCTTTACGGTTAAGGAAGGCCGGGCCGTGAAGCATAACGTGATCATTGGCATCGCGAACGCCAGGGAGTACCAAGTCATGGGGGAAGATCTAAAGCCGGGGAAGATATAGTCGTATCAGGCAACTATGAGCTTACCGACGGCATGGCGGTCACAACGGAGGCATGCAGATGAGCGTGACGGAATGGATGCAGGCTCACCGGCGCTCAATCCTTTTCCTGCTTGTGTTGTTGGTTGCCGGCGGAGTGTTGAGCGCCATGAAGCTTCCGGTCGCGCTCTTTCCTCAAATCAGCTTCCCTCGTATCGAGGTGAGTCTCGATGCGGGGGACCGTCCGGCGGACCAGATGGCCCTTGAAGTCACCTGGCCGGTAGAGGAGGCTATCCGGGCGGTTCCGGGCGTTGTGAACATCCGCTCGACCACAACCCGTGGAAGCGCCAATATTTCAGCCAGGTTCGAGTGGGGGCAGGACATGGTGTCCAATCTGCTCCTGGTTCAGTCGGCGATAAATCAATCCCTCTCGGGGCTTCCCAGCGGGACCACTTTCGAAGTGCGGCGCATGGACCCGACGGTGTTTCCCGTCCTGGCCTACAGCATGACCTCGGACGCTCGTTCACTCGTTGAGCTTCGGGATATCGCGCTCTATCAGCTGAGACCGCTTCTGTCCACCGTCAAAGGCGTAGCCAAGGTCGGTGTCGTCGGTGGAGAGCAGGAAGAGTACCGGGTTACAGTGAACCCTGCGAAACTTGCCTCCTTTGGCCTCACTTTTAGCGATGTGGCAAATGCCCTTTCCGCTTCCAATGTCATTATGGCCGTGGGGCGTCTCGAGGATCACTACAAGCTCTACCTGGGCATATCCGACACACGCTTTTCGGATCTTGCCAGCATCAGCATGACAGCGCTTCGCTCCGGAAAAGACGGAGTGGTGCTTGTGGGAGATGTTGCCACCGTAGCTCGGGCCACAAAACCGGAATGGACCAAAGTCACGGCCGATGGGCACGAGGCGGTCCTCTTTCAGATCTACCAGCAGCCGGGCGGCAACACCGTGCAAATTGATAACGATCTGAAAGCGAAGCTCACTCAGTTTCACAAGCATTTGCCCGAGGATGTGAACATTTCGATCCTGGTATGATCAAAGCGAGCTGATCCTCTCATCCGCGGCGAGCGTCCGCGAGGCCATATTGATCGGAGTAGTGCTTGCCGCGCTGATTTTGCTCCTTTTCCTGCGCAGCATAAAAATCACCCTGATAGCGATCATTTCTGTGCCGAGCGTTCTCGCGGCCACCGTGCTTCTGCTCTACGTCCTGCACATGAGCTTCAATATCATGACCCTGGGGGGCATGGCGGCGGCAGTCGGCCTCATCATCGATGACACTATCGTCATGGTGGAGCACATCATGCGGAGGATGCGAGGCGGCGCGGGCGATCATCACGAACTGGTGATGCGCGCCGCCCGGGAGTTCAGCAGGCCGCTTATGGGCTCCTCGGCCTCGACGGTTATCATATTCCTGCCGCTCGCTTTCCTGTCGGGAGTTACCGGCGCCTTTTTCAAGTCCCTTTCCCTCACCATGGCGGCCGCCCTCTTTATCTCCTTCTTCGTCGCCTGGCTCGCCGAACCGCTTTTGGCCGATCACATATTGAGCGCCAAGGACGCCGAGAAAAAAGAAGACGGAACTCTTGCTCGATACATGCAAAGGGGATACGAAGCCCTCATGCGCCGCACTTCTGACCCACCCCTGGCTGGTTCTTCTCATTGTATTACCGCTCGCGCTGTTCGGCTGGCTGGGCTATTCACAGGTGGGCTCCGGGTTCATGCCGTCCATGGATGAGGGCGGATTTATCCTCGATTACATAACGCCATCGGGAACTTCGCTTTCAGAGACAAACCGGTTGCTGAATCAGGTTGGGGACATCCTTCGCTCCACACCGGCCGTCGCAACCTATTCCAGACGCACCGGCCTTGCGCTCGGCGGCACGTTGACTGAAGCCAACGAAGGCGATTTTTTTGTCCGTTTGAAGCCGCTTCCTCGGCCCCCGATCTGGACGGTCATGGATGATGTGCGAGCGAAAATAGAAAAAACCGTTCCCGGTATTCACATTGAGATGGCGCAGCTCATGGAAGACCTCATTGGCGACCTCACCGCAGTGCCTCAGCCAATTGAGATCAAGCTTTATTCCGATAACGGAGAACTCCTGGGAAAGCTTGGCCCCCAAGTGGCCGAGGCCATCGGAAAAGTTCCGGGCGTGGTGGAAGTGAACGACGGGGTGGTGGTCGCGGGAGACGCGCTCGACATTAAAATCGACCGTGTCAGGGCCTCCCTGGAAGGAGTGGACCCGGAATGGGCCACCAAAATCCTGCGGGAAATCTTGAGCGGAGTGGTTACCACCCAGGTTCAGCGTGGGCCCAGGATGGTTGGCGTAAGGGTTTGGGTTCCCGAGACGACGAGGGAAACCATTTGGAACATAAAACACCTCCAACTGCGGGCCCCGGACGGACATATCTTTCCCATAGAAAGAATAGCGAACATTACGACCGTCACCGGACAGCCTCAAATCATGCGCGACGACCTCAAACGCATGATCGCCGTCACCGGCCGCATCAGCGGCAGTGACATGGGATCAGTGATCCGCCGGATAAAGACTATCCTCAATCATCCCGGTTTTTTGCCAAAAGACGTTTATTACAGCCTGGGGGGCCTGTACGAACAGCAACAAATTGCTTTCACGGGCCTCATTATGGTTTTTCTTGCCGCGGTGTTGCTGGTGTTTTTGCTTCTGCTCTTTCTCTACGAGAGCTTCCGCGTGGCGCTATCCATTCTTTTGACCACTCTGATTGCGGTGTCGGCCGTTTTTATCGGACTCTGGATTACCGGGACTGAGCTGAATATCACCTCCATGATGGGCATGACCATGATTGTAGGCATCGTAACAGAAGTTGGAATCTTTTACGCGTCGGAATATTATGATCTACCTGCCCGGGCGGACACCGCCGGCGCGCTCATCGCCGCTGGCAAAAACCGTATGAGACCCATCGCCATGACAACATTCGCAACCATCCTGGCGCTTCTTCCTCTTGCCCTGGGCATCGGTCAAGGGGCTGCCATGCAGCAGCCTCTCGCCATCGCCATAATATCCGGCCTGCTCGTGCAACTGCCGCTTGTCCTTCTGTCGCTGCCCGTGTTCTTGAAAATCCTTCGATACCATAAGGAATGATCGTGAGCCGCTCTCCCCGTGTCGAATAAAGGAAGCCGCTTTGGCGCAGCAATCCGAATAATATTTCTGCTGTTTATACTACCCAGCGCTTCAGTAGTTTAGGAAATTACTTTGCCCATCCCTACGCAAATAATCGTGGAAATCGGTCGATTTTACCTGTTTGATATCGTAATCCGGCAAGGAGACGTGTATTATGGTTATCAATAGGATTAAAACTTGTTCTTGGATGTGATTGAAGGTGAGCGCCGTCTCCGCATAGAACAATGAGGCGGCATAGCTCGGCTCTTCTTTTCAACAGAGAAGGAGGGGGCGTGAATGAGACGATTGTGCATAAGCCTGTTGATATTTCTGGTAGGTCTAACCGTCTGCGCTGTTAGTTTTGCGCAGGTGGAGTCTCCCATATGGTCGCCTCCCGATCTCGCCCGTCTCATTGAGGAGGGGCTGGCGCAAAACAATGAAATCTCGAGCATGGAACAGGAGCTGGCCAGCCAAAAAGAGCTGATCCCCTATGCGGGATCACTGGACGATCCGATGCTGGGCTTCGGCGCCGTGAATGTCCCGGTCGACACCTTCAGCTTCGAGCAGGAGCCCATGACCCAGAAGGTGGTTTCTCTTTCACAAAAATTCCCCTGGTTTGGGAAGCTCGGTCTGCGAGAACAGCGGCAGACGGCAATAGCCAATCGCCAGTTATGGAATCTGCGCGCCAAAAGATTCGAGCTTGCCCGCCGGATAGCGGTCACGTACTACGAAGTGGGTTATGTCGAGCGGGGACTGGAAATAAACCGGCGTCTCTCCGATCTGGTCGAGCAGCTCCGCAAGGTGGCGGAGAGCCGTTACGCCACCGGAAAAGGCATTCAACAGGACGTCCTGGAGGCTCACGTTGAACTCACCAAACTCGTCGACGAAAAAGTCACCCTGGAACGAAAACGCCAGACCCTTGAAGACCGAATCAACGAACTGCTCAACACGGATATGTTTACCCCCGTCACGCCTCCCGACCGCTTGCCCTCCCCCGATCTGAAACTTGACGTCAAGACCTTGCAGGACCTGAGCCTCAAACAGAATCCTCGGCTTGGAGCGCGACAGGCCGAAATCGATCAGGCTGCCGTGGAGGTGGATTTAGCGAAAAAAGACTACTGGCCCGATATGAATGTATCGGCCGCTTACGGACAGCGCGAGAAAGACCTCACGGGCCGTGATCTGCCGGATTTCGCTTCGCTTTCGGTATCCATTAATGTTCCCGTCTGGTTCAGGACCAAGCAGGACAAAAAGCTCGGCGCGGCGAACCGGCGCCAGGAAGCCGCCAAACATTCCTACCGGAACCTCGCGGAGACGCTTCCTCATAAGGTCAGCGCGCTGGTGACCGAAATCAACACATTTCAAGAGAATTATCACGTGTACAACGACGCCCTGATACTCCAGGCGCAACAGTGGGCCAAGTCCACCCTTGCCGCCTATCAGGTGGGCAAGGTTGAATTCAATACCATGATACGCGCCCAACTTCAGGCGCTTCGTCTGGAACTGCAAAGCGACTACTATGTGTTCAGCGTCTATCAGAGGCGGGCTGAACTGGAGGAGCTTCTGGGCGGCCACATCGAGCCGCGGCCTGGCCCGTCTGACGGAATGAAGGGCTCTGGAAAGGGATAGCGATGAGATTGCGATACATCCTTCTGACCGTGGCGCTCATCATTTTCATTCCGGCGGCCTCCTGGTTTTTGTGGACGCATCCCGGCCTTATGGAGTCTCTGCGCGTCGGATTGAAGTCAATAACGGGAGAAGAAGAGAAGGCGGCGCCCGGAGCGAAGCAGAGCATGGCCGCGGCTGAAAAGGAGAAGCCGGGGAAGGAGGAAAAGGATCGCAAAATTCTGTACTGGAAGTCGTCCATGGACCCCACGTACGTATCCAAGACCCCCGGCAAGGACGCCATGGGCATGGATCTGGTACCGGTGTACGCCGGAGAAGAGGGTGGAGGCGCTCCCGGTGAAGTGCGGATCGACCCGGTGATGGTTCAGGACATCGGAGTGACGACCATGGTCGTTAAACCTAAACGGCTCACGCATGATATCAGGACCATCGGACGAATCGCCTATGATGAGCAAAAAATGCGGCGAATCGCGCCCAAGGTCGGCGGGTGGATTGAACAGCAGTTCGTCAATTACACCGGACAGGTCGTGGAGCGTGGCCAAAAGCTGCTTGAAATCTACAGTCCCGATCTCGTGTCCACGCAGGAAGAATACCTGACCACGCTGAACTATTATCAACGCATGAAAAACAGCTCCGTTCCGGGCGCGGCCGAAGGCGCCGAAAGCCTGCTGCGGGCCGCTGAAACACGGTTGCGCTATTGGGACATATCGGACGCGCAAATCGCGGCTCTGCGCAAAAAAGGCAAGATTGCCCGAACCATGGCGCTCTACGCGCCGTTCAAGGGAATTGTCGTCGAACGAAACATCCCGCAGGGCGGCTTCCTGCAGATGGGGCAGAGCGTCTACGGCATCGCGGATTTATCCACCGTGTGGGTTATGGCGGAGGTGTACGAATACGAAGCGCCGTGGCTGCAACTGGGGCAGGACGCGGAGATGACCCTCGCCTACCAACCCGGCAAAAGTTTTCACGGCAAGATTGTCTACGTCTATCCATATCTCAAGAACATGACCCGAACCATTCAAGTCCGCATGGAATTCACGAACACTCCGGACTTCGAGTTCAAACCGGACATGTGGGCCAATGTGGTCATTCATTCGACCATTGTGCGCGAGGGGCTTGCGATTCCCATTCAAGCGGTCCTGCGCACCGGCAAGCGCAATATTGCCCTGGTTGCCCTGGGCGAAGGCAAGTTCGCGCCGCGCGATTTGGTTCTGGGCGCCCAGGCGGGAGATGAATTCCAGGTGCTCGACGGCCTGAAAGAAGGCGAACGGGTGGTGACTTCAGCGGAATTTCTCATCAACTCGGAGAGCAGCCTGCGCTCGGCCATCGGTAAGATGCTCATGCCCGAAGGCGACGGCGAACAGCAATCTTCCGACATGAACATGCAGGAGGGGGAGAAACAACCGAAGGACTCCCAGCCCGCCCGGGAACATCAGGAAGGGAAGTAGACAGGGTGCTCAACAAGATTATCCAGGCTTCGGTGCGCAATAAACTGCTGGTCCTGCTGTTCACCGTCGCCGCCATTGGAGCGGGCATATACTCCTTCGCCAATATCCCTGTCGATGCGCTTCCTGACGTGAGCGACGTGCAGGTCATCATTTTCACCGAGTGGCAGGGGCAGCCGCCGCAGATCATGGAAGACCAGGTGACCTACCCCATCACCACTACCATGCTGTCGGTCGCCAAGGCCAAAGTGGTGCGCGGATACTCCTATTTCGGGCTGTCGTTTGTGTATGTGATTTTTGAGGACGGAACCGACATCTATTGGGCGCGGAGCCGGGTGCTGGAGTACCTGAGCTTCGTGCAGAACCAGTTGCCGGCCGGGGTCACCCCCGTGCTCGGGCCGGATGCGACTTCGGTCGGCTGGGTGTTCGAGTACGCGGTCGTGGATCACACGGGCAAACACAATCTGGCCCAACTGAGATCCATCCAGGACTGGTATTTGCGGTATCAGCTCCAGACCGTGCCCGGAGTCGCCCACGTGGCTTCGGTCGGCGGGTTTGTGAAACAATATCAGGTCAAAATCGATCCCGACCGGCTGTTGGCCTATAACGTGCCGCTCAGCAAGGTGATGATGGCGATCCGGCGCAGTAATAACGACGTGGGAGGGCGCGTCGTCGAGTATTTCGAGACCGAATACATGGTCGAGGGGATCGGCTACATCGAAAAACTGGAGGACATCGAACAGATCCCCGTCGGGGTGGACATGAACGGCACGCCTATTCTGGTGCGCGATATCGGTCATGTGAACCTCGGTCCGGACATCAGGCGCGGGGCGATCCAGCTCGATAATCAGGGGGACGCGGTCGCGGGCATCATCGAGATGCGCTACTGGAACAACGCCTTGGCGGTCATAAACCGGGTAAAGGCAAAGATCGAGGAGATCAAGCCCGGTCTCCCTGATGGCGTGGAGATTCTTCCCATTTACGACCGCTCCAATCTGATCCACCGCGCGCAAAACACGCTGCGTAGTAAATTGATTGAAGAAAGCTGCATCGTCGCCCTCGTCTGCATCGTGTTTCTGCTGCATCTGCGCTCGGCCCTCGTCGGCATCCTCACACTTCCGATCGGCATCCTCATTGCCATGACGGCCATGTATTTTCAGGGAATCGTATCCAACATAATGTCCCTGGGAGGCATCGCCATAGCCATCGGGGCTATGGTTGACGGCGTCATTGTCATGATCGAAAACGTTCATAAGCATCTGGAAAGAGATAAGGGCCAAAAACCTCATTGGGATATCATTGTCGACGCGACCAAGGAGGTGGGGCCTTCGCTTTTCTACTCTTTGGTGATTATCGCCGTTTCATTCCTGCCCGTCTTCGCTCTTACGGGACAATCCGGACGAATGTTCTCCCCCCTCGCATTTACTAAAACCTATTCCATGGCCGCCGCGGCTATCCTGTCCATAACCCTTGTGCCGGTGCTGATGGGCTACCTGATCAGAGGGCGCATCCTTCCGGAGGCCAAGAACCCGATCAATCGCTTTCTCATTTGGGTTTACCGGCCTATCCTGCGCCTGGCGCTGAAACTGCGTTGGCTTATCCTGCTGGGCGCCGCAATCGTCCTGGCGCTGACCGTTTTGCCCTATGAACGCCTCGGCTCCGAATTCATACCCCCTTTGAACGAGGGGGATTTGCTTTACATGCCCTCCCTTTTGCCTGGCGTCTCCATCACGGAGGCCACGGCGGTGGCTCAGCAGACCAACAAGCTGATCATGACCGTGCCCGAGGTCAAGCACGCGCTGGCAAAGGTGGGCCGCGCCCGCACCCCGCTCGATCCGGCCCCGCTTTCCATGCTGGAAACAACGATCATCCTGAAACCCGAGGACCAGTGGCGACCGGGCATGACCATGGAAAAACTCACCGACGAGTTCGACCGCCTCATTAAATTCCCCGGCGTAACCAATGCCTGGACCATGCCCATCAAAACGCGAATCGACATGCTCTCGACCGGCATCAAAACCCCGGTCGGCATCAAGATCACCGGGGCCGATCTCAGCGTCCTGCAAAAACTCGGCGAACAGGTTGAATCGGTTATTCGAAATATTCCCGGTACCCGAAGCGTTTACGCCGAGCGAGTGGCGGGCGGCTATTACATGGATTTCGTGATTAAGCGGAAGGAGGCGGCCAGGTACGGCCTCACTGTTGACGATATAAACGAGGTGATTCAGTCAGCCATTGGCGGGATGAACATCACCACCACCATCGAGGGGCTGGAGCGGTATCCGGTCAACGTAAGGTATGAGCGGGATCTGCGCCAAAGTCCCGAGGATCTGCGCCGAGTCCTGGTCTCCACTCCCCTGGGTGTCAGTGTTCCTCTCGAGCAGGTGGCGGATATACATCCGCGAACAGGGCCCCCAGCCATAAAGACCGAAGGAGCGCGCCCCCAGGCGTGGATCTATGTAGACATCAACCAGGGACAGGATGTCGGCAGTTACGTTGATCGGGCCCAAAAAGCGGTTGAAAATAAAATAACGCTGCCTGCCGGCTATAGCCTTAACTGGAGCGGCCAGTATGAATACATTCAGCAGGCGCGGCAACGGCTCAAGGTGGCGGTACCGGTCACCCTTTTGATCATCTTTCTTTTATTATATCTGAATTTCAAGAACCTCACGGAAGTGCTCATCGTGATGGTGACATTGCCATTCGCGACCGTGGGCGGCATTTGGTTCATTTACCTGCTGGGATATAACTTGAGCGTGGCGGTCATGGTGGGCTTTATCGCCCTTGCCGGCGTGGCCGCGGAGATCGGCGTGGTTATGATCATCTACCTCGATCGAGCCTTTGAGGAGCGACGTCGGATCACGGAGGATATGAAGGGCGAACATTTGTATGAAGTCATTATGGAAGGCGCGGGGGAACGGGTCCGACCCATAATGATGACCGTCTGCGCCATCATCGCCAGCCTCGTCCCGATCATGTGGAGTAATGAAACCGGGGCCCGGGTCATGAAACGAATCGCCGCCCCCATGATTGGCGGTATGGTGACAGCCGCCGCGCTCACCTTGATCATCGTCCCCATCCTATACGAGATCTGGCGCGCCAGACAACTGCGCCTTGAAGCGCGGAGTCGGGAGAAGACATGATGAACCGGCGCGACCTTCCGGACATACTCTTCGCCTCCGGTTCGGGCGGAAGCGCTCAATGCCTGGGAAAAGGCCACTCTGAAGAAAACCGGCGTATCGATTGAGCAGCGTCCTCATTTCAGATGGTTACGTTAAATCCATGGAAACTCACGATATTCGACTTGCGCGCGAAACTTTATTCGGCGCGCGCCGGCTCGATCGCAACGGAGGCCTAATGAAAAAATGAATGATACCATGAAGAGCTTGCTCATTGCGCTTCTCGTCATAACCATCACCTGCCTGCACTATTTCACGCAGCGCACCCTGGGCCATGAGCACGTATTCTATCAGGGGCTCTATTTTCTGCCCATTATCCTTGCCAGTTTCTGGTATGGAATGAAGGGGGGGCTGGCGACATCCCTGACCATTACGATTTTGTATCTACCCTTTATGATTATGTATTGGCGGGATTTTTCGGTGGCGGATCTCAACAGAATAATCAACCTGACGGTTTATAACGTTGTCGCCGTTGTTTTGGGATATCTGAGGGACAGGGAAGAAAAGGAACATGCGCGCATGCTGGCCTCTGAAAGTCTGGCCGCCATGGGGAGGGCGATCTCCAGTGTCGTTCACGACATGAAAACTCCTCTCATTGCGATCGGCGGATTTACTAATCTGGTCAAGAAGAAGCTGAACCTCGATGATCCGGACCAAGACAAGCTCGATGTGGTCATCCGGGAAACAAAAAAACTGGAAGCCATGGTTAAAGACATGCTGGTCTTTGCGCGGCCGCTGGGACTCAACAAGTCAAGGGAAAATCTGAACGATATGGTGCGGGAGAACTTGCCGGTACTGGATGAAGTGGCCAGACTACAAAAGATTAAACTTGAAACTGAGCTCTTCAACGAACTCCCGGATATGCAAATGGATCGAATGAGGATGGAACAGGTTCTCGTCAACCTGGTCGGCAACGCGATTCAGGCTTCACTTTCGGGTCAGACGGTGACAGTACGGTCGCATCATGATGACTCGAGTGTATTTCTGGAAGTGATTGATTGCGGGTGCGGAATACCTCCCGAAAAGAAAGAAGAAATATTCACTCCGTTTTTCAGCATGAAAAAAGAGGGCACAGGTTTGGGGTTGGCGAACGTAAAGAAAATCGTCGAGGCCCATGGAGGTTCAATCGAGGTGATTTCCGATTTGGAACATGGAACTACTTTTAAAGTAAGGCTGCCCTCAGCGGGCGCCGGTAAAGAGAGCCTTCATAGTTTGAAAAATGAACTGGCTCCCCCGCATAATTCGTTTTCCGGTCCGTTATGACCCTCATGTTTCGTCGGGCTATTCGATGAATCAGGGCCTTTTTTATTCTTCGCTTCGCTCATGGATGTATTTTCCCGAGAAATGATCCTACCCCTCTTTGTCGTGAGCCGAAGGTTTACCCTGCCCCGATCCTGATTTTTCTCCCCTTTGGATTTTCAGTGTTCGTGGCTCTCCTCCTATTCCGAGTCCTGTTTTTCGACCATCTGGCGGTATTGTTCGGGGGACAGGGTGGGCATCTCCTCTGCCAGGGCTACCAGGCCCCACAGTATTTCATCACTGTGGGTCGGCCCGAAGGCGGGCATCCCGGTCATTTTCAGACCATGTTTCAGGATCCAGTAGATTTCGGGTTCGCTGAGTTCTTGCTGGATGTTCCCGGAAGTCAGGGATGGCGGGGATGGATAGAGCCCCTCCGCAAATTCTTCCCGCGTATACCCCGGAGCGCCATGGCAGAGTCGGCACATTTCATGAAAGTGCGGAAAGGCGGTTTTCTTGAGCTTTGGATTATTCAAGTCAGGTGTTTGGATATCTTTACTGTGCGCTTCAATGGACCGGTCCTTGACCATGTCGATAAATAACTTCGTGGCCTTCCAATGGGGTTCCGTCGCGGCAATGTTGTAAGTACCGGACACGGCGTACAAGAGCGCTCCGAGTCCCAAGACAACGAGGACAATGATCACGGTCCATAGGTACTTCATGGCGAGCCTCCGATTTTTCTCCGGCGCTCTCACGGATACGTTTCGAGGATACGATCCTCGACCACCGGGAGAGACCGGCGAATCTAGTTTTCCAGGTCTTTTTTCAGTCTTTCGAACTCTTCCTTTGTTATTTCACCCTTGGCGTACCTTGTTTTTAAGATATCGATTGGACTCTCTCTGGTCGAAGCTCCCGGAAATCCGATATTCTTATTTTTAATCAGAAAAAAATATATGATAACTCCCGCAATGATTATCAAAATCAGCCACATAAAAATCCCTCCATATCCTCCTCCGTACCCCATCATATAGCCCGAACCGCCCATGGGGTGATTGTAGGGCTGTTGAGCGCAAGCGGAAAAAAAAGTTGAAGAAAGTATCAATAGAACGAAGATCATTCGCTTTAATCTCATTATTATAACTCCTTTAGCGGATATCCGGACACGCGGGATCACTTTTCATTAGGGAATGAAAAACAATTCACGGCAATACGGTATATCCTGTATATCTGGATAAGATATGGCTCGGGAACGCCCGATAGGTCATCCCCGAATGAATGAAGTCGTCTGAAAAGAAATTCCCCCGCGCGTGTTTTATTCCGGTTATTATGGCCGGGGCTTGGACGTTTACACCTCAAAGCTATTTGAGCTTCAAGATACTGAACAGCCAGGGGCCCCCCACGCCTTGGAACATCTTTTTGTCAATTTCCACCCGGTCCTTGCGGATTCCTTCGAGGCGCTCGGGCACGAAGAGAGGAATATAGGGGAGATCAGTCATGAGTATCTCCTGCATATTGAATACTATTTCACGCCTCGTTTTCAGAAACATGGCCGAAGCCTGGAGTTCCGCCAGGTGATCGAAAGTCGGATTTTTATATCCGGTATAATTCCATAGATTCGATCCATCGATAGAGGAGCTGAAAAACCTTCTCAAGTAATCAGGGTCGGTCGGGAGACTTCTCCACCCCAGTATGTACATGTCGAACTTCTTTCCCTCTCTGATTTCCGCAAGCAGGTTAGCGAACGGCGTCTGCTCCCAGCGCGCCGGTATTCCGAACTCCTGAAGCCATTGTTGGATAACCTGTCCGGGCGTAGCCATTTCAATATCGTAGCCGGCGGTGGGAGTCAGGATAGTCAGCGTGGGGATTGAGCGACCATCCGGTAAAAGAAGTCCTTCGCCCTTCTGTATTTCCCCCCGGTCATTTACCGGAGGTTTGTTCCAGCGATAACCAACTTTGGATAATATGTTGAAGGCCGCCTTAATTCGCTCATCCCTGCTCATGCCTTTCCCGTAGGTGGGCGTATCGGGATTGAAATAAAACTCGTTATTGGGCGGAACGACTGTGTCCAATCTGACCCCGAAACTGTGGATTACCCGTTCGACCAAAAAGTTCTTATCGATCAGATAGGCCACGGCCTGTCGAAACGCGCGATCAGACATGGGTGGTTTGCGAAGATTGAAGGCAAGATAACGATATCCGTTGTCAAGGGAGTCGATCAGCTCGATATTAGGATCGGTTTCAAACTCCTGCACAAAAGCGTGACTCACTCCCTTCCAAAGAAAATCAATTCGACCTTCTTTGAGCGCCAATGTCGCGGCTTCGAGTGAATCATACCTTTTCAGCATCAGTGTATCGATGTAGGGTCCGATGATTCTGCCGGCGACGGAGTCTCCACGCGCGAAAAAATCAGGATTTTTCTCCAAAATCAGGTAGTTTCTTTTTTTCCATTCCTTGAAGATAAAGGGGCCGATACCCACCGGGCTGGTTACCTGGCGGGTCAGTATAACATTTCGCGCGTGCTCCAACGCTGACCCCCCTTCTTCATATGGATCCATCCCGCTCTCATTCGCCTGACCTTTGAGCGCGCGCCCGGCTTCCAGTACCACCGGCTCCCACTGTTTTTTCGATACAACCCAGGACGTCAAGGTCCTGGAGAAGAGGATAGCCCGGGGCCGGTCGAGCGTGAGGCGAACGGTCAGCTTGTCCAGTGCCTCGATTTTGGTAATGAAATTCCAGTAGTCATAGTAACGGGGAATTCGAAATCTCTTGAATATCTCCGCCGTAAAAACCACGTCATGCGAGCTGAAATCCGAGCCATCACTCCACTTCGCTTGCCGCAGATGGAAAGTAACCGTGCGATTCTGGAGGTTATATTCCGGCTGATCGGCGGCCAGCCAGGGAATCAACTCCTGCGTTTTGGGATCGATGAGATAGAGGGGCTGATAGATGAACCCTGTTACCCGCCGGGTCCATGCGTCCGTGGCCTGGAAGGGATTCAGGGTTTTGGGTTCCCCCAGCATCCCAACCTTGAAAATGCTCTTGGAGTGAGCCGGAACAGCCAGGCCCAAAAGGACCACGATGGCTGTCACGAGCCCCGCAAGAGCATGGAATCGTAGTTTGACTTGACTACTGGTGTGTTTTCTTCCCATGTCTTCTCCGCCTCTCGGATTGCGCCGGTTGGCCTCTGCTTTTTCTCTCCCCCCATGGTAAAATTCTAAAGAGGCAAAAGCCATGCCAGTCATCTCGTGGACGCGGCGCTTTACGCGCCTTAAGGGATCGCAGCCAAACCTTCCAGGGGTCTGGATTCCTAAACCGGATAAATTCTATCCATGTCCAGCCGTATCGTTGGATACTAAGTAGCCGCTCATCAAAAAGTGGATAGCGATCAAAAAAAGAACTATCGCTGATTTTTGGGATTGCAAACCGCCCTGTTTCAAGGAAATTAGCTAATTTTATTATAAAATATTTGGCGCCCCAGAGCAAACTATGAAACAATATCAAGCTGGAAAGACGCCCGCGATGGCATACTCATTGCCATACTAAAAGCGGAGCATTGCTTGAAACGCCTGGACCACTTTAAATTATAAAACGATTCCGCATGGAGACGCTTGAGGAATAGGCCTGATGGCCCCAAAGAAGAAAGATCCCTTACTCGATAAGGGAGACGTACTGAACGATAAGTGGGAAATACTGGACCACATCGCCACCGGCGGAATGGCGGAAATCTACCGGGCCCGCCAGATAAAGCTGGAGCGATATGTCGCGGTCAAGATTCTTTCCCAGGAATTTCTCGCGTCGATCGAAGAAGACGAAGATGAAATGCAATCTATCCTCGACCGTTTTTTTCGCGAAGTGCGGGCCATGGCTCAGGTTCGGCATCCCAACGTGCTGCAGGTATACGATCAGGACCAGGCGGAAATCACCATAAAGGGGGTCGAACATTCGATTGAATATATCGCCATGGAGTACATCGCGGGCCCTAACCTGCGGTCCACCATGCCGCCCGAGGGCTTTGCAAAAGAGAGCGATGAAAAGATAAAGAAGTGGATACGGAATTACTTTATTCCGGTTTTGAATGGGGTGGAAGCCATCCACGCCCTGGACATCGTGCACAGGGACCTGAAGCCGGAAAATATCCTGATTGACGGCGTCACGCCCAAGATCACCGATTTCGGGCTGGCCGGGGGCGCGAGGTGGCGCCGGGTTACCCAGTCCTATCACATTTTCGGAACCGCTCCCTACCAGGCACCCGAGCAGTTTATGGACATGGCTGAAACCGATAGCCGGGCCGATATTTATTCGCTGGGGAAGATACTGTGCGAGGCCGTGGCCGGAAATCTGACCAGGGAAACGGCGTTTGTGTTCAAGACTGCCCATTTAAAGGATCCGGACACAACCCTGCTGAAAAAGCTTGACCGGATTATCCAGCAGGCCACCGCTGAAAATCTAAGCGACAGAACTTCCACCGTTCAGGCGCTGCGCGAGGAGCTGCTGGATATCGTGGAAGAAGAAGGCGCCCCGATTCCCGCCGCCGGCGCGCGCCCCATCGATAGAAGGAGGCGTAAAAGAAATCAACGGATTTTCATAGGTTTTCTCATAGTGGGCCTGGTCGCTTCGATCGTGATACACATCATGTATCATCGCGAACAAACGCCGCCGCCTGTTACCCTGCCTCCGGTCGTCGAGACGGCGCCTTCCGGCGCCTCCGAGGAACCGACAGCGCCTCCGACGCAGGCGTCCTCGTCATCCGAACCGGCCTCGTCGGTGAGGGCTCGGGATGGCGAGATCATGCGGCTGATTCCAGGGGGAGAGCTGGCCATTCCGGAAAGTTCCGGCGCCGAGGCGCAGACGGTGGTTCAAGTGGCGCCGTTTTATATGGACGAAACCGAGGTCACGAACCACCAATATGTAATCTTTCTGAACAGTGTCCTTTCAAAGCTCCAGGTGGAGGGAAACCTGGTGAAATCCGGGGCCGATATATGGCTCATGCTCGGCCCCGTTTCCAAGGGATATACACCGATTGTTTTCAGGAATGGCAAGTTCGAGATTCAGGACCCTATTTTCGCCGCCAATCCGGTGGTGAGGGTCACGGGTTACGGCGCGTCCGCCTACGCGCGCTACTACGGCCGCAGGCTTGCGAGCATGGCCGAATGGCTGTTCGTGCAGAAACACGGCGAAATCAAACAGGAAGAGCCGCGGCAGGAAGAAAGCGGGGGCGACGACATGATGTCGCAAATGATGGGCGGGAGCGCTCCGGCGCCCGTTCCCGCGCGGCCCCCGCAACCCAAAAGGATTTCTCCGGTGAGTCTGTTTCTTCCCGACAAATATGGAATCAGAGGCTTGACCGCCAATGCGCGAGAGTGGGTCAGGTCAAACCATAAAAAGCCATCGCAATACGAAATTCTTCCAACCGCCGTAACAAGAAATCCATGGGAAGCTTTTGATAATGTAGGATTCCGCTGCGCTATCAGCGTCTCGGACCTTTCCGGTCTCAAATGATTGGAAAATCGAAAACGACGAATTCGAAAACGATTGTGGCTCCCGGGGTCAATCGGCGCGGACCAGTATCACGGAAATGTTATCGCGTCCGCCCTTTCTGTTGGCCTCCGCAATAAGTTCATGCACGGCCTTTTCCAGATTTCCGCTAAATTCTCTGGCAATCCGGTATATCGCCTGGTCGGTCAACATGTCCGTGAGCCCGTCGGAACAGAGCAGAAACAGATCATGCTTCATCAACTCCACATGATGTATCTCCGGTACCGGTTCATCGGAGACACCCACCGCTTGCGTAAGCATGTGCGATCTTCGAGCCGGCTCTTTTGGGGCGCTCCTATTCAGATAGTCACGAATGGAGAAATCGATAGTATGGTCGGCGGTTATCAGACTCAACTCATCTCTGAGCACATAGGCCCGACTGTCGCCCACGTGACAGACATACGCGTCGGCTCCCTTAATGATAAGCTCCACCAGCGTCGTACCCATATCGGCAAGGCTTTCATCGGACTGTGCTTTTCTTTTAATGGCGTTGTGGGCTCTGATGACGGAGTCCTTCAACAGATTGGCCATGTCCTTGGGCGTCAGACTTCGATCCAGCCCTTTATCCAGATAGGCGAACGCTTCCTCGACCGCGATGGCGCTCGCCACTTCGCCGGCTGCATGACCGCCCATTCCGTCGGCCAACAGAAAAATACCCCGCTCGCGGCGCGCAAACGCGATATCCTGGTTGATTTTTCTCTTCTTCCCGATATCCGTTCCGTGGGCCGATTCCATCATAAGGACCATCAGAAAAAATTTCCTTGGAGCTTAAACGCTCCGGTTCGATAGGCGCAATGAGTCACTTTCTTTAATATGCATGAGACGCGTCATGGTCACAAGAGCATCAAAAGGAGAAAACCACGTCGTTCGGGCCGACAGTCAATGACCTCTGTTACATAATGCGTGGGCTGTTTTTCGTGAAAAAACTGGCGCATTCCCGATTATTATGGTTACGATAGTCGTCAAGCGCCTCCCGCTCGAATATATATCCCTGGTGAAGGATGTGAAAAACCATGTTTAGGAGCCTCAAACAACGTCTTACCTTCATAATAATTATTCCGCTTGCGCTGATGATGCTTTTTGCCGGCGCCGTGGGATTCATCTACGCCCGCGACAAGATGTTCAAACAATGGCAGGAATCATCCATGCTCAGGCTGCAGCGGGCCGCGCACCTGATCACCATGCGGGTGAATAAGCCCATGGAGTGGATGTCCATTTTTATCAAGGTGGCCGGCGAGAGCCGTGAGCCTTCCCAGCAAATGCAAAAATGGTTTCTATCCCAGTTTCGTAAGCTTGAGGGGGTGGAACGGGTCAGCCTCAAATGGACGCCCCAGCCTGGTGAATTGAATATGATGTCACGGAATTCCATGGGCGGTTCCATGGTGGGGAGAAGTGGTCAGATGATGGGGAGTGAGGGACAAATGATGGAGGGTGAAGGGCAAATGATGCAATTCCACTCCGGCGGACCGGTAATACTATCTTCCCCCGATTCGATCCGGAAATCAAGAAGCACACCGTAGGCTTGATTTCCTATCTGCTCAACACCGATGACGAAGTGGTCGGCGAATTCGAAGTAACGCTGAATTTCGATTATCTGATGAAGGACGTGGTTTCATTGAGTTGGTGGCAGGCGGATAAAGCGTGCCTGGTCGATTCCTCGGGTCGCTACATTGCGCACACCGGGCTGGTGGATGAGGGAAAGACGCAACTTGGCGCCAGTGGAGACCCGTTTAAATTGGAATTGCTGCAGGCGATCAGGACCAAACACGATGGCGTGGTTTTCAGCGGTGAAGCCCCGAAAAATGAGGTGGCCGGTTTCTATACGCTGAAAGATGTGCCCTGGGCCTTGATCGTATACGCGCCCAGAGCGAAAATCCTGGCCCCCATTCTGAAGTTTCGCAGGTACTATTTCCTGGTCGGTTCGCTCATCATCCTCCTCATGCTCCTGTATCTAAGGACTTCAGCCGGGAAAACGGTAAAACTGATAAAAGGGGTTTCCGACAAAGCTCAAAAAATTGCGGCGGGCGACTATGGACAACCGCTGCAGGTAAAGTCACGTGATGAGATTGGGCAGCTCACCGAGACCTTTAACGTCATGGTCGAGGAACTCAAACAGCGGGATTTCCTGCGTGACACTTTCGGGAGATATGTTGACCGGACCGTGGCCGAGGAACTTCTGAACAACCCGGAGGCGGCCAGGCTTGGCGGCATAAAACGGGAAGTCGCGATTTTGATGTCCGACCTGCGCAATTTTACTCCGCTCTGCGAGACGCTTGAGCCTGAAAAAATCATACGAATCATTAACCGTTATTTCAGCCACATGATTTCCATAATCGAGCGCCACCATGGAATCATCGTTGATTTTTTTGGAGACGCGGTCCTGGTGTTTTTTGATCCCCTGGGCGGGCCTGTCGCGGATAAGGCCGATGCCGCCGTCAAGTGCGCGTCGGAAATGCAGCGCGCCATGATTGACTTCAACCTGGAAGGAAAAGCGGCGGGATTGCCGAAACTGAGTATGGGAATCGGCGTGCATGCGGATAAAGTGGTCGTGGGAAATATCGGCTCGGAGACCCGGGCGAAATATGGCGTGGTAGGCGCGCCGGTAAACTTTACCGCCCGCATACAATCATTGGCCAAGGGGGGAGAAGTGATCGTGACGGAATCGATTTTTTCCCACCTGAAGGACAAACTGCCAATCCAGCAAAAATTCAACGCCCGTCTCAAGGGAGTCTCGGGAGAAGCCACCTTGTACTCCATAAGATGTTAAACAACGCCGAGGGCGTGGATATTGAAGAAAACTTGCCACAACATGAAATCCACCGAGATTATATAAATGTTCTGCAGTTTTAATGTTTTGCCCCTTCGCTTTCCAAGGAGGCGGGATTTTGGAAGGACCTGCGTATCAGATGAAAGACACAGAAAACGCTTGCTGTAAGGTCAGAAATCGCGAGCTGAGTTGGGTGTGGCGCGAGTAACCTCCTTTCCGAAGGGAAAGGGCCATAGTCCATATTTCTTATGTCTCACTTTCAGATTAGCTCCCTACCCCAACGTTTATCTTACTTGACAACAACGGCGGCCCGGAGTATAGATGTCCTCATGTATTTATTATATCTCGCGTCAGGCTTTTATTTTTATTTTAGCAGCTCACATCCGGGTATGAGTATGTGACGACGCGGAGTAATAGGGATTGGAAGCGGAGCGCATGCTCCGCTTTTTTTTGTAAATTCGACCTGTAGGGAAACGGACGGAGAAATAAACGGCATGGCGACTACAAGCCTTCCAAGGGCCGCCAACCAGCCCAGCGACGAGGATAACATCATGCTGACCATCGGCGACAGGCTTGCCCTTATCAACCTCATCGACGAAGGTATGCGCCAGAAATCATCGGACTCCCCCATGGTCGCGGATCTTTTCAGCGACCTGTGGACCTTGGTCGGTTCCACGGTTTCGGGCAGCAAAATCGACCGGCTCAAACCCGAGGATTCACCCAATGGGTTCCACGTGGTCGAAGTCAACGCCGAATCCGGGGAAAATATCGGCCGGCTGAACATGCTCTATTTAAAGAAGCCGCTTCCCAGCTATTACCTGGTCTACGTGGAGGTTTCCGCCCCCTTTCGCCGCAAGGGCGTGGGCGCCCGCATTCTGGATTATTTTGGCGAATTCCTCGTCAAGAAGTCGGCCCTGGGCGTTCTGGACAACATCATTCCCGAGGACGACCCCACCTATTCCATTTATGAAAAACTGGGATGGCGCCCATCGAAACCATCACCGGTGGGTCGGACGAGGACGCCGACGACAGCTACATGGTCTATGTTCCTCCGCAGTTCGAGGGAAAAGACATCCATTGGCCGCTGCGCAAGCTCCTGACGCACCTGCGCAGGAAACGCGCGGCCATCGACATGCGCGACAACGAAATGATGGTGCGCCAAACCATCGCCGAATTCAAAAACCTGCACGAAGCCCTGCTCGCCTACTTCCAGCGCGACATCGAAAGCGGCGAGTTCTCGCCCCTGATGCGCTTCATGTTTACCCGGTTCGTGACCAAGCTCATATCCTTCCGGCGCAGAATCGGCGAACTGATCGGCTACACCGGCGGCGAGTCCATGGAACAGATAACCCTGGCGCCCGGGATAGCGGCCATGCCCATGCAGTCGTACGCCCCCCGGGAGCTGTCGGGCAAGCCGACCCTGGAATACGGCGACGAAAGCCTGTGGGCGCGTTTGCCCGAAAATGTGAGGGATAACCCTTCCGTGATCATCGAGTCGCTGCCCAACTACCGGCGGCCAAGCTTCATGGCCTGGCTGGAAGAACGAAAGGGCGCGCCCGAAATGCGCCTCACCCTGGGCGATCTGATGGATCTGGGGTTCGACCCCTCCAGGCTCAAGGAAATCACCATCGAAGGGGAAGATTACATCTTCGAACGCATCCAGGCCCGGCTCATGCCCATCGTGCGGAGCAAGGCCCGGCTGTTCGACGAACTGGCGCCCGCGCTGGAGAAGTCCACGGCGCACATGGCGCGAATCGTGCCCAACCCTCCCCTGCTGATCATACGAAATCGCGGAAACGCGTATGTTTTGTGGAAGCGGGTTAACGGCATTCACTGGGACGAGGCTGTGGAACAATTGCAGCTCTCGCCCGATCTGATGAAACTCAACAAAACCATGAATCTGGAACGGAAAATCAAGTCCACCGTGGCGAAAGCCAAACAGATCGTGGCCGAACATACCGAGGACGTCGCCACGCTCAACGATATCGCCTGGTTCGTTCCCTGGGACCTGAAAAACAACCATCCCCTGATGGTGGTGGATTTTTCGGGCGCTTCGCTGGAAGCGGTTTGGATGACCTAACACTGGAAGCCGGGCTTCCATATCATACGATACCTGAATCGAAGGAGGATTTACAAAGCGCCATGAATGGACCATTAGAAGGGATCAAAGTGGTAGAACTGACCATGTTCCAGCAGGGGCCCGTCGCCGGCGCCCGACTTGGGGACTTGGGCGCGGACGTCATCAAGATCGAAGCGAAAACGGGTGATCCGGGCCGCGCGTTTATGAGAATCATTGGCGCCATGTCCGGGCTGGAAGGAAACAACTACTACTTTGAACACAACAACCGCAACAAACGCGGCGTGGTTCTGGATATGAAATCGGAAGCCGGGATGGAGGTGTTTCTCAAGCTGATCGACACCGCCGACGTCTTCCTGAACAACCTGAGTATCGGAGCGCCGCAACGGATGGGCATCGATCCCGAAACCCTGCTGGCCAGAAATCCCCGACTTATCTACGCTCACGCCTCGGGCTGGGGACGCAAGGGCCCCAACGCGCTGGATCTCTCGTTCGATTATACGGGCATCGCCCGCAGCGGGCTCATGCTGTGCTGCGGCGAACGAGGCGCCGAGCCCACCCAGATCCTTCCGGGAATCGGCGACGAACTGGGAGCGTTGATGTGCGCCTGGGGCGTCACCGCCGCCCTTTTCGCGCGGGAGAAAACCGGCAAGGGGCAGGTGGTGGACACCTCCCTCATGGGCAGCCTGATCGCCTCGTTGGGGTTGATCATGGCGGCGCCCGCCACCCTGGGCAAGGAATTTCCCCGGGAAGTCAGAGCCGAGGCGGGCAACCCCATCTACAGCCATTACCGCTGCGGCGACGACAAATGGATCGCCATCGCCCATCTCGATCCCGAGCGCCACTGGCCCCTGGTCTGTAAAGCCCTGGAATTGGAAGAGCTGGTGGACGATCCCCGCTTTAACAGCGTTAAGGCTCGAGGCCAAAACGCCAGGGAACTGGTGGCCATCTTCGATCAGAAGTTCGCGACCAAAACCCGTGACGAGTGGTTGGAGATACTCAACAAGGCGAGATGCATCTGCACGCCCGTGCAGAGTCCGCTGGAAGTTTCGCAGGACCCCCAGGCGCTGGCCAACAACTATTTTATCGATGTGGACCACCCCGCCTGGGGCAAGATAAAAATGGTCGGTTTCCCCTGGAATTTCAGCGATACGCCCGCCGCCTGGCGGCGTGAAGCGCCTGGTTTCGGCCAGCACACAGCCGAGGTTCTGAAGGAACTGGGTTACGATGACGACGAGATCGCCCGGCTCAAGGAGCAGGGAGCGATCGTCTAAGAGGCTCGAAACGAGAAGACGGGGAATATCACCGTCTGAGTGTGTTGACAAACCCGTCTAGTATGCTTCGTCATTCCGCGACTTGATCGCGGAATCCAGTATTTTCAAATAATTCCGGACCCCGGCTGGAGTCTATCCCGTACCGCGATACGGGGCCGGGGCGACGAAGTGGGGACTTTTTCAACAGTCTGAAACGGGGAAGCCCTCGCTTCCCCGTTCGGCTTTTATGGCGTTTGCCTTGAGTCTTCGGTTAGTCGTTCATCATTCGATTGCGTTCCTGCTGCATTCCCGGACGGTCGCTCATGCCGGGCATAAAGCCGGACGTTCCATTGTAATCCTGGCCATAATAACCGTGTACTTTCCGGTTCCATTCCGGCGTATTGAACTGCGCATATTCACCGGATGGGATGGTCGGGGCCTGGGCCAGACGATCCTTGGTCACGTTCAGCGTGATGGTGTCGCCTTCGGTTCCCGTCACCATGTTCCAGGGAACGGGAGTCAGCTTGTCGCCAAAACCAAGCGCTCCGCCGTGGCTGACAATGATGTAGTCCACGCGGCCGTTGGATCCGACGATCACGTCTTTAACGGACCCCAAGTCTTCGCCCTGAGAGCTTACGACCTTCTTGCCATTAATACCGAAACTTTCGGTCGAACTCATCATGCCGGCGCCGCCGGGAGTTACCGCGTGTTCGCGTTCCGAGTTCATTCGCCATCCCGGATTCGAAGCGCCTTGGGGCGTCGTCATTTCTTCGTTGCTACCGCTATATGGCGCCTTGTCGCCGGCAAAAACCGGCGTCGCGATCAGCGCCCCCAAAAAGAGCATGCATATAATTAAACTAAGTTTATTCATCGTTAACTACTCCTCTGAATAACTCATAGTAACAATTTTGTAGACCGTTTCCCTCGTAACGTTCCCTATTTGCAAACAATATAGTCACTTCTTCCCGGAGCGCACGTACAAAAGTTTTGGTATTTAAGCGCTGATTCCCATGTAAATTAGGCAATTCGTCCGTCCGGGGCGCCATCTAACCATGGAGTTACCAGGGGTTACAAAAAAGAAAAGGGGAAGCTGTTTTCTTCCCCTTGCGATCACTGCGGGACCATCGACCCGACCCCGTAACAACTCCGGGCGGAACGGTGAATGGGTGTTATTCGCTTTTTTGCTTCATGCCGTTGTCTTTTCGCTCCATCATTCCGGGCTGCTCGCTCTTCATGCCCTGGCCGGTTCCCATCTCGCCGTAATAACTATGCACCTTCTGGTTCCATTCGGGCGAATTGAGCTGGCTGTATTCGTTTTCCGAAATGGTGGGGGCCTGATCGAGCCTGCTCTTGTCGACATTCAACGTGATGGCTTTTTCATCGTAGCCGGCCACTACATTCCAGGGAACGGGCGTCAATTTGCCGCCGAATCCCATGGCGCCGCCGTGGCTGACGATGAGGTATTTCACCCGGCCGTTGGAACCGACGATGACATCCTCGACCTTGCCGATGTCTTCACCCTGAGAGGTCTGGACCTTTTTGTCCTTCATGTTGTAACTGGCGGTCGAACCCATCATGGACTGGCCCTGGACGTTTTCCTGCATCTGGCGGGTTCTCCATTCCGGATTGGACGCGCCCTGGGGCGGCGCCACGGTTTCGGTCTGCCCGCTCTGGTTGCTCATATCGGCGGCGATAACCGGAGCCGCTAAAAGCGCTCCCAAAAAAAGAACACCAAGAACCATGCTGATTTTTTTCATGGACGAATCCTCCCTGTCAGGCGCCTGACGCCTTGTGGTCATGAGCGACTCTTAATGAAATCGCCCTCTATTTATACGCATTATAGTAGCGATGAAGGAAGGCCGGACATACACGGGTCTTTGTATTTGGGGCGGTTATCCTTGGTAGAAAAAAACACCGCGAGCCCCGGTTTCAGGAACCGCTGTTTCGAGCTATATAGTTGTAATTGTGATGTTTTCTGCTTAATTGGCGGGGACGAATCTCCGGGGACCAAAGGCCGCGCGTCGAAAGGCCGGGGACGTTTTCAGGGCCGGGAAGGGGCGTACAGGCGTCTTTATGCCCGGCGCCGGCCGGATACGGCGTCCATTTATTGATTATCGTGGTTTCATGACCGAAGGGCCGCCGCGCAAGCCGTACGAACGGCCGGCTTCAAGTCTGTCAGGTATTCCGACTCAAGTATGGACCGCTTTTTTTTACAGCGCATACCCTACGGCGCGGCGGTCGTATCTTTTTGCGGATAAAAAACGGGAAAAAAGGAAGCGGAGGACGGCCGCTGATCAAGGAAACGAGGAATCCTGTCAGGTTTGATCCGACTTGCGCGCAAGCCTGTTTTCGGAGTCCGCCTGGATGGAACGCACGACCTTCAACCCATGCTCCAGCGCCTGTCTGGTGGGGTCCGCGCGCAGGGCGCCGTCACTCGGCCGAGCCTCGTTGAGCGCGTCCAGAAAGCATTGGATGGTTCGAGCGTATCGATCGAGGATGCGGCTTTTTTCCGCTCTTGTCAGGATCTTGCCCCGATCGTTCTTGCCCGGTGTCAGGTGTATTTTTTTGGCCAGGACGTTTTCAAGACGATCCACATACATGAGCGAATGGAAGAAAGAGGCGCAGAACTCGTCCAGGTCGAGCTGGGAGTGACCGCCCCGGGCGCCTTCCAGAAAATTTCTCTCGTCGATAACGGCGAAGAAGAGATCCTTGTCCGGCGATTCGGCCGGGGCCTTGGGCGCCACGCCTTGAGTGACCAGGAGAAATCTTTCGCGCGAGAACGCGTCATACCCCTTAAGGTCGCTGAAAAGCTCCCGGACCGGCGTGTATCGGGTCCATCCCATGGCCATGACATATTGGTGGAGTGTCTCGTGAGAAGCCATGTGCATCAATTCAAGGGGCGACTCGTTCTCGAAAACACGGTTGTACAGCCACATGGAGCGGTCGCTGTCGTCGGCGGTCACACCGCCGTAGGCCTGGTTGAATTCCAGGACGTTGACCTTGTCGATCAGGTTCATCCGGAAGAGCGACTCCACGTCGTGAACCCCTTTTTCCACCGCCCGCAAGCTTTCCTGCAAGTCATCGGGACGAACACGCATGTCCTCGGGGGCGCCGCCCAGGTAGTTGAATTTCAGTTGCCGGTTGACGTCTTCGGGAAAAAAGGAACAAAATTGCCGGCATCCGTTCTGGCGCACCGGAATGGCGAACCGCTCGGTTCCCTCCTGGAAGGAAAGCGTGAACTCGTCCGCGTAAATCAGGGCGTCGCCTTGCACCATGGGGAACAGTGAGTACGCGTTCAGCTTGCTCGCGTCCTTTTCGTCGAGACCGGTCGCGGCCGACAGCCCGTGGGACGGAATGGCGCCGAAGTATTTTATGGGGTAGGCGTTGGCGTCGTTGGCCGCTACCCTGGTCAGCGCTTTTCCCTGCGCCGAGGCGGTCACGTCGGGGTCGCAGAAGGCCACGATTCCCCACACATAGCCGCTGACCCGGAGATCGGGCAGGGTAGAGAGGTCTTCGCGGGTAAACAGGAGCCGATTCACGGCGCCGTTTTCCACGCAGTAGAGATACACGCTATCGATTTTTCCGAGAATCAGGCTCTGAGCCGCGGTCGGTTGGGCCGAAGCCTTGATCGGGGAGAAACCGAACGCCGAGGTTACGGTGAGGAAACCGATGAGCAGGATGGCCGGCGCGAGGCGCCTGAAAAGAAGTCCGGCGAACGATTCAGGGTGACGAGAGGGTTTGATACGAGAAATAACGCGACTCCAGTATTTTTTTTAGTTCTTTGCATATCTCGTAGCAAATTTTGGACCACTTCAGGAGACGTAACGGGAGCGACAACAAGAGGTATTTGCGGAGATTGAAGCCATTTTAGGTAAAACAGCTCTGACTTTCTAACACATCAGGCCTGGAATGTATAGGGAAAAATACGGCGATTCGCGAAGAAAAATACAGTAAACCCTTACGGTTGAATACAGGAAAACCTCGATGAACGGGGACGCTCGATTTGCTCTTGACATCAATGCAACATGGTTGCATTTTTATCTCAATTCATGTCCTATAGATAACAACTCCCGTGAAAACGGCAAACTGTGTTCTCCCGTCGCGCCATATCGTGGTTGCGCGAAACGCCGGCTACCGTTACACTCAGACATGGTCGATCGACAGCGCCGGAAACGGCGGCTGAAGGCGACGTTAAAAAACCGAGAGGCGCTATGGAACCACCGGCGATCGAAACGCATAACCTATGGTTTTCCTATACCGGGCCGCACGTGCTGCAGGCCGTGGACCTCACCATCGATCAGGGCGATTTCCTCGCCGTGATCGGACCCAACGGGGGCGGCAAGACCACCCTGGTCAAACTGATCCTGGGTATCCTCAAACCGGACCGGGGCGAAATCCGGGTCATGGGCAAACTGCCCCGGCATACGTCGCATCTGATCGGCTACGTTCCCCAGGACACCCACGTCAACCGGGAATTCCCCATATCGGCGCTGGATGTGGCGCTCATGGGCAGGCTGAGCGGCGCGGGCGGCAAACTGCGCTATTCCGTCCACGACCGTGAACTCGCCCGCCAGGCGCTGGAGCGCATGGGCGTCTGGCAATACCGCGCCCGCAGGATCGGCGATCTCTCCGGAGGCCAGATACAGCGGGTATTCATCGCGCGGGCGCTCGCCGCGGACCCCAAGATTCTGATCATGGACGAACCCACCTCCAGCGTGGACGTCGAAGGGCAGGCGGAATTATACGAGCTGCTCAAGGAACTCAACAAAACCATGACCATCGTCATCGTGACGCACGATATCAGCGTCCTGCATACCTATATCGAATCCGTGGCCTGCGTGGCGCAAACGCTCCATTACCACGATAAGAGTGAAATAACGCCGGAAATGATGGAAAGGGCCTATCCGTGCGCGGTCGAGCTGCTGGCTCACGGCATTCCCCACAGGGTTCTGGCCGATCATGAGGACAAATCATGATCGAGGCGCTGCAGTTCGAGTTCATGCGAAACGCCCTGTTCGCCGGTCTCTTGGCCAGCGTGGCCTGCGGCGTCATCGGCGCCTACGTGGTGGTCAACCGCATCGTGTTCATTTCCGGCGGCATCGCCCACGCTTCCTACGGGGGGATCGGCCTGGCCTTCTTTTTCGGTTTCGCCCCCATGCTGGGCGCCATGGGGTTCTCGCTGCTGATCGCGCTCATCATCGCCCTGGTGACCCTGCGCCAGAAACACCGGGCCGACACCATCATTGGCGTGCTGTGGGCGGTGGGCATGGCCCTGGGGATCATTCTCATCGACCTGACCCCCGGCTACAACGTGGACCTCATGAGCTATCTGTTCGGTTCCATCCTGACCGTGCCCCAACAGGACATCTACATCATGGGCGGGCTGGATCTGCTGATCTGCCTCACGGTGATGGTGTTCTACCGCAATTTCCTGGCTCTGTCCTATGACGAGGAATTCGCCCGCGTGCGGGGCGTGCCCGTAAGCGCCCTCTACATCATTCTGCTGGTCATGACCGCGCTGTCCGTGGTGATGATCATCCGCGTGGTGGGCCTCATCCTGGTCATCGCCCTGCTGACCATTCCCCCGTACGTTTCGGAGCGGTACTGCGGTTCGCTTTTGGGCATGATGCTGCTTTCCACGGTGATCAGCATGTTCTGTGTGGTAACCGGCCTGTTTCTTTCCTACTCCTTCAACCTCACCTCGGGCGCGACCATCATCATGACCGCCGCGGCGGTATTCTTCGTCTCCACCCTGTGGAATGTGGCTCGAAGCTCGCTGAAAGCCAAATCCTGAGAGCGTCCCCGCCCACTACGAAGAGGTTGTCGCTGAAGGCGTAAAAAAAAGAACCTCACGGGGGTCTCTTCCCACGCGCCCCCTGCGTGAGATTTCACGCCGCGCTCGAAATGACGACCCGAGATATCCCCACGATTTTTTTTTAACGTGAAAAATCGCGCCCTACGAAACAGCGGGAATCAGCTCCTTGATGACCGGGGATTCGGCGTTGATGACCGGGTCCAACGCTTCCCGGATGGCGTCGAGCCGCGTCCTCGGTCGGTGACCTTCTGTCCATCCAGGTCGCGCACGTAAAAGACGTCGAGCGCCTGGTCCACCTTGGTGCCGATCTTGGCCACCCGCACGTCCAGCTTGCAGCGGTAGAGCGCGTCCGACAGGCGGAACAGGAGACCGGGGTAATCGTGGGCGTAGGCCTCGATGATGGTGAAAAACGCCGAAGACTCGTTGTCGATCACCACCCGGGGCTTTTTCAGACCGATCTGCTCCTTGGTGAACAGCTGGTTCTTGAACTTTTCGCTCAAGGCCACGCTCAAATCCAGCCCGTCCGCCAGGGCCGACATCAACTGGTCTTCGGCGCGCTTCCAGATTTCCTCCTCCCGGTAGATGTCAATGGGAGCTTTCACGATGAAAATGTCCAGCGCGACGCGGTTTCGCCAGGTGTAGGCCTGCACGTTCAGGATATCCAAGTTGTTCAGGGTGAATACCCCTGAAATCTTGGAAATCAAACCCGGCCGGTCGCGCGCACACAGGGTGACGATGCGGTAGGCTTCCGCGCGAATGCTTTTTGATTTCCCAAACCACCGGCCGCGCGCCCAGCTCTTTATACAGATCGATGTGGCGGAGCATGTCCTTCACGGAGGTGTAGAGGCACGTACCGGGGCGACATGTAATCGAAAACCCGGGCCAGCTCGTCGGGAGGAAGGGGGCCGGCCGACAGCACCGCCTCCTTTTTCTTTTCAAAACCTTCCGTGGCCTTGGGCGTGGCCAATTCGCCGCGTTCCAGAATCCGCAAAACCTTGAAGAACAGTTCGCGGTAAAGAATATCCGCCCAATCGTTCCACGCTTTGGGACCGGTGGCCATGGAGTCGGCGACCGTGAGCAGATAGAGCATCTTCAGCCGTTCGATGTCCGGAATCTTGCGCGCGCATTGGATTACTTCGACCTCGTCGTTGATGTCCCGCCCCTGGCTGGTATGTACCAGCAACAGGTGTTCCCTGATGAGGAAGGATATGGTGTCGATATCCTGCTGGGGAAATTTCATGCGCCCGAAGATGGTCTTGACGATTTCGGCGCCGGTTGCGGCGTGGTCCCCTCCTCGCTGTCCCTTTCCCGACATCGTGGAAGAGCGTGGCCCAGACGAGCAGGTCGGGCCGTTTCAGATCCCTGAAGAGTTTTCCGAAAAGTTCGTGCTCGTGGTTTTCCGTGGCTTCCGAGAATTTTTTCAGCAAACTGGACGGCGCGTAGGCAATGCTTGTCAACGGGATACACGTGGAACGCGTCGTATTGCACGCGGTCGATGATGGTCTTCAGTTCCGGAATGAGTTCGGGCATGACGCCCGTATAGAACATCTCGTTGAGCACGCTGAACGTCTTGGGAGGGCCTTGCAGAATGCGGTTCAAGGCCTTCACCACCGAGGGGTCGGAACGGTAATCATCGTCGATGAGGTAGGAAAATTCGCGAGTCAGCCGTTTGGCGTCGATGCTCAGGGGAAGATCCAGGCGTGAGGATTGCTCGAATATTTTTACCAGCAGATGCGGCTTTTCGAGGATGGCCTCGGGGGAATCGAATTCTATACGGTCCTGGTCGAGGTACAATCCGCTCACGGACAGCCGTTTCCGGGGCTTGACCAGCTTCAGCCCGTTAAAGCGGGGCGCGACCCGCTGCAGAAACATCATGAACTGTTGCTTGACCAGTTCCATGTGTCCGTGGAGGACGCCGAGAAATTTCTCCACCGGCTCTTCGTCGTTTTCCTTCCGGTACTTCAGGGCCTCGGCCACCTTGATCTGATACTCGAAATAAAGCTGGTCCGTCTTGCGGCCGTTCAGGTGATGGAGCCAGTTGCGCACCTTCCAGATAAACTGGAGCGCCGCTGAAAGCTCTTCGTATTCCTGATGGGTCAGCAACTCGGCGTACACGAACTCCCGTGGGGTGCGCACGTTGTAGAGCATCTGTCCCAGCCACCGGGTGGCGTGGTAATCGCGCAGCCCGCCCAGCCCTTCCTTGAGGTTGGGTTCGAGCCGGTAACTGGAATCCCCGTACTTGGCGTGCCGCTCCTCGGCCTGTTCGCGCATCCATTTCACGAAGGGCCTGCGGTGCTTGCGCAGCAGTTTCTCCTGAATGGCTTCCATGAGGTCCGAATAGAGATAGGACATGCCGCACAGAAAGCGGGCGTCCAGCAGCGACGTAAGGACTTCGTAGTCGGCCGCGCACATGGCCACGCATTCCTTGATGTTCCGGGTCGCGTACCCCACTTCCAGACCGATGTCCCAGAGCGGGTAAAACAGTTCGCGGACCAGTTCCTTGGTTTCGGTCGGCACCCGTTTCTTGAACAGAACCAGTATGTCGACGTCGGAATGGAAACATTGTTCGCGTCTGCCGTACCCGCCCAGCGCGATAAAGGCGTACGGATTCTTGTTGATCCGCATCCGGGGACCGACGGCGCTCTGTTCGAAGCTGTTGCGAAAATATTCGTCAAAAGCCTCCGCGTGCAAATCCAGAAATTGAGGCTCGTCGCCGGTCAGAAAACGGCCCATGAGCTGGGAACGGGTTTGGTTCAAGACCTCGATGGGAGAAATAGCGGGAGAAACCATAATACCTTACTTCCTTGAGAGAACTCTTGGCGGGCGCGCACAGTCAAAAATCGATCCGGGATCATGCGATCTCAGTTTGCCCGTCTTTCGCGCGTTTCCTTACACCCGGCATGGGAAAACGGGGCGGCGCCGTTCTTTGGTATAGGGCGGTTCGACCGCCGGGGAGCGGCGCGTGGCGCGCTCCTCGGCGATCCATGGAATAGAAAGAGAATCATTTTAAATCGCGTCTTTACCCCGCTCCCCGGTTCGGATACGGATAGCCTCGTTCATGTCGCTGATAAAGATCTTTCCGTCGCCGATTTCTCCGGTTCGGGCTTTTTTCAGGATGGTGTCAACGGCCACCTGGGCGGAAGTGTCGTCGACCACCAACTCGATTTTAACCTTGGGAACAAAATCAACCGTATATTCGGAGCCACGATAAATCTCGGTGTGCCCTTTCTGACGGCCAAATCCCTTTACTTCGGTGAGCGTCATGCCCATTACGCCGATACCGCTGAGGGCCTCTTTTACCTCGTCAACTTTAAACGGCTTCACAATCGCTTCGATCTTTTTCATACTTCCTCCGGATGATTGAAACACACGCGCCTGTTTATCTGAAGTAGCATGGCTGACGCTCCACCGTTCAACGGCCCGCTCCAGGCGGGCGACCGTTTCCGGAAGCCCGCCGCGGCCGGTCAAATCGATTTACGTGTAAGCGGCCTCACTGTGCTGCGTGAGATCGAGACCTTTCACTTCGTCTTCCTCGGACACGCGCGCTTTATAAACAGCGTCCACTATTTTGAAAAGTATCACCGTCATGACGAAAGCGAAGACCATCGTGACAATGACCGATACAAACTGAATCCAAAGCTGGCCGGGATTGCCGAAGAACAATCCGTTGGCGCCGTTGGGATTGACCGCCACGCTGGCGAACAACCCCGTGGCCAGGGCCCCCCAGGTTCCTCCTACCCCATGAATACCCACCACGTCCAGGGAATCGTCATAACCGAGCCGTGATTTCATCAGTACGCCCAGGTAGCAGAACAACCCTCCGCCGATCCCGATGATCAGGGCCGATATGGGTCCCACGTAGCCGCACGCCGGAGTGATGGCGACCAGCCCCGCGACCGCGCCCGACGCGGCGCCCAGGGTGGTGGGCTTGCCGGCGTGGACTTTTTCCGCGATCAGCCAGGACAGGGTCGCGCCCGCGGTGGCGATGTGCGTGGCCACGAAAGCGGTGGCGGCCAGTCCGTCCGCGGCCAGCGCGCTGCCGGCGTTGAACCCGAACCATCCGAACCACAAAAGCCCGGCGCCCAGCACGGACATGGGCAGGTTGTGCGGCATGAACTTCTCACGAGGATATCCCCTGCGTTTTCCCAACATAATCGCCGCCGCCAGCGCCGAGGTTCCGGAGCTGATGTGCACCACCGTGCCGCCCGCGAAATCCAGGGCTCCCATGGCGCCGATCCAGCCTCCGCCCCAAACCCAGTGGGCAAGGGGACTGTAAACGAACGTGGACCACAGAACAACAAAAAGACAAAAAGCGCTGAACTTCATGCGTTCAACGATCGCGCCGGATATGAGCGCCGGGGTAATAATCGCGAACATGAGCTGAAAAACCATGAAGACCGAAAGCGGTATGGTACTGCCTTCGGAAGGCGCCGCGCCGACCCCGGCCAGCCCGAAGTTGCTCAGCCCGCCGACAACTCCTCCGATATCCGGTCCGAAAGCCAGGGTATAACCCCACAAGGTCCAGACCACGGTTACGATGGCCATGCAAATAAAGCTTTTCATCAGCGTGGCGAGCACGTTTTTTCCGCGCACCATTCCGCCGTAGAAAAGCGCCAGCCCCGGTGTCATCAGGAGCACCAGCGCCGAAGCAATCAAAACAAATGCAGTGTCACCTGCGTTAATCATGTCTCCTACCTCCCCGTTAGTCGTCATCTCCTATTTATTTGGATGGTGATGTTTTTCTTCCTTCTCCGCCCTAAGAGAAGAAAGGCCCTTGGAAGTACATCAGCAACCAATGTGCCATTATGCGCGAGGTAATAAAAACATTATAATATCAGAATGTTGCCGGGTCAGTCAGGCAAAATCCGGCCGGGGACGCGCCTACAAATTTGTAGATGTTGAATTGAGAAAACACAATCACGTAGGAATTAAAGGCCACCCGGCGCGTCTCGCATACAATAGGCTCGGCGTCGTATCCCGCGACCGGCGCGCTTTCCGAGCGATAACCGCCGGATTCTCATCTTCCGCAAATAAAACGGCCTTACAAAAAAGAGCTATCAAGAGGAGGCAAGATACTTTACTGAAGGATGATTCATTTTCTCTTGCACTCTCAACTGGTTTATGTTTAAGCATTTAAGGAAGGAGGGGCAGGAGCTTTCCGTTTCCCGCCCCTTTGGAAAACTCTATGCGCGCACAGGTGGAGAATCGTATGAACGGCGACCGTGAAAAAAGAAAAGCGCTTATTTGTGACGGACTGAATCGTGAGGGAATAGAACTCCTGAAATCGACCAGCGGTATCGAAGTGGATGACCGGACCGGGATTGACCGTGATACGCTCGAACGGGACATCCACGAATACCATGCGGTAATCGTCAGGAGCAGGACCAAGGTCGACGAGAAACTCCTGGCCCTGGGTAAAAAGCTCCAGGTGGTGGGGAGAGCTGGAACCGGCGTGGACAACATCAATATCAACGCGGCCACGCAGCGGGGCGTCCTGGTCATGAACACTCCGGGCGCCAACGCCCTGGCGGCGGCCGAACACGCCATCGCCATGATGTTTTCCCTTTCCCGGCACATTCCGCAGGCCACGGCTTCCATGCGCGAAGGCAAGTGGGAGAAAAAGAAATTCATGGGTACCGAAGTGTCCGGGCAGACCCTGGGCGTCATCGGGCTGGGTAACGTCGGTAGGCTGGTGGCGGAACGGGCGCTGGGTCTGAAGATGAAGGTCCTGGCCTACGACCCCTATCTCGGCCCTGACAGCGCCAAGCGATTGGGAGTCGAGTTGTGCGACCTGGACACGATCTATGAGAATTCCGATTTCATAACCCTGCACAGCCCGCTCACCGACGATACGCGCAACCTCATAAACCGGGAAACCTTCGCGAAGATGAAGGACGGCGCCCGTATCATCAACTGCGCCCGGGGTGGCATCGTCAATGAAATGGATCTGGCGGACGCGCTGGATTCCGGCAAGATCGCCGGCGCCGCGCTCGACGTGTTTTCGCCTGAGCCACCCCCGGCCGACCATCCCCTGCTTCGGAGTCCCAAGGTCATACTCACCCCGCATCTGGGCGCTTCCAGCGAGCAGTCGCAGATCAAGGTGGCGGTGATGATCGCCCGGCAGATCGCCGATTATCTGATCTACGGAACTATCAAGAACGCGGTCAATCTGCCGTCCTCCGCGCTCAAGGATCTGGACCGGCTGTCGCCGTATCTGGATCTCGTGCAGCGCATGGGCCGGTTCGTATCCCAGGCGCATGTGGAAAGCGTGGAGCGCGTGTACATAGAATATTGCGGAAAACTGGCGGACCTGGAAGTTTCGCTGCTTACCAGCGGCGTGCTCAAGGGACTGCTCGATCCGGTGGTGAGCGAGGCCGTGAACCTGATCAACGCGCCGCTGGAGGCGGAAAAGCGCGGCATCAAGGTTTTCGAGAGCAAGTCATGCCAGGTGGAAGGATACTCCGAACTGGTCAAGCTGAGCGTGGCCTCCAAAAGCCATGAATTTTCCCTGGCCGGGACCGTGTTCGTGGATCATGGGCCCAGGATCGTGCGCGTCAATGAATTCGTCACCGAAACCATACCGAGCGGCAACATCCTGTTCACGCACAATTTCGACCGGCCGGGCGTGATCGGCGCCATCGGGGTGACACTGGGAAACAACAACATCAATATCGCCAAAATGCACCTGGCCAGGAACGAACCCGGCGACAGGGCCATGTCCCTGGTAAAAGTGGACGAGGTCGTTTCCGAACGGGTGCTGCAGGAACTGCGCGCCATCCCGAATATGATCGAGGTAAAGCAGATACGATTGTAGCCGGGGACATACACTCGAACCGGAATAGACGAGGCCTATGAGTTTCTTTACGTGTGAAATCCAGGACGATCTGGAGGAGCTGGGACCGCACCACATTCCCGTGGAAAAACTGACGCTTCCCCTGTGGATTCAGGCCGAATCGTTTCTTTCCGATAAGCTGCAATGGCCTGCGATCTATGAGGGGTTCGACCGTTTCTGCGAGGAAAAGGGCTTTGTGCAGGGAATGTCCGGAACCTGCCAGGCGTTCGCTCAAAGGACCCTTCCCAACGGGATGACTCAGTACGCGTTCATCGAAAGCAAGACCAACCATTTTATCGTTCAGATCTGGAGCGCGGCGGAAGACGGGAACTCCGCGCCCGACGCCCGGGATTCCGACTTTATTCTGGATATCTCCGCGTTCACCGGCGCCTCCAACATCTGCAGCACCCTGATTTATGTTTCGCGGGAGCACGAACAACGCGACCCGGAGTTTTATTTCGGTACCCGGCGGGTGTTCATAAGCTCAATCCTCGGGGGGGCGGCGCAACTCTGGGCGACCTACGCCAAGAACGCGAGCGGCCGGGAGCTGTACGTGGTCAAACCCTTCTCCCCGGAGGGCGTGATAAAGCTCGAGCGCGAGGCTATCCGCGCCGCCGACGCCATCATTCACCTGGAAACCCTGTATCACCTCATCACCGCGCCCAAAATGCGCTTCAAATCGGTGGCCGAGGAAGTGCGCGACCTGGAAAACGATCTGGACGCCAGTATCGTCGAAATCGCCGAGAATCTGGGGACCAGGGATCTGGACACCATCCGCGCGTGGGTCAAGCAGATGTCCATGGACTTCGCCCGCCTGACCCAGTACAAACAGATTCTGGAAGTCCACTCCGCGGACATGCGAATCTATAAGGAGGACGTGGAGCGCCTGCTGACCTGGTGGATTGAAACGTCGGTGGACGGGGACCCGAGCCTGTCCCTGGTGGTGAAGTCCAATATCGCCAGCTTTTCCAGGGACTACACCTGGTTGTACAGCCGCATCGTGGATCTTACCGCGCGGGTGGACAACATGGTGGGGATCGTGCGCACCCGGCTGGAGATACTCAATCAGCGCCAGCTTCTGTCGACCGAGGGCGACATCAAGGCCGCGCTCACCGGGCAGTTGGAAACGCATCACAAGCTCCAGGGCCTTTATTCGATTTTCTGCGCCTTTTATTTCACGGAAATCAGTCTGGTGATCTGCGAGGCGCTGCACCTCAAGGGATGGCTGCACGTCTCTCCCGCCATGGCCACGGCGCCGCTCATTCCCTTATTCCTGGTCCTGGGGCTGGTGCTGTCCGGCACGATGAGGCGGTGGACCGAAAAAAGCAAAAAGTGACGCGGACCGGAATGGCGCCTGTTACGATCCTGGTTTTGCTGTGTATTCTGGGGCTCGCGCTGGCGGGATGGCTGCTGAGCCGGGTTGTGGTGAGCCTATTGACTCAGAGCTGGGGCCGCTTCAGCCAATCGCGCCGCTTCCGAGGGACACTCTCCCTGCTGGAGCCGTTTCATCATCGCTTGAAGCGCAGATATCCGGGCGTCATGTCGTTTCTCCGCCGGCGTCTGGATGTTTCCCGGTTTCGCGGCCTGCCGCTTACCCTGTTTATCCTGGCGGCCACCTACGTGGCCTTCCTTTTGGGCGACCTCGTGGCGGACCTCTACGAGGTGGAGGAGATGCCGTGGGACCCCTTGATCAACCGGGCTCTGGAGCCGATCAGGACCAGGGGGCTGATCATTTTCTTTTCCTGGATCACGGCCCTGGGCAGTAGCGCCACGCTGGTGGCGGTCTCCTTTACGGCGACCGGTTTTCTGTGGGCGCTTAACTGGAAGAAACCGATTCTCCCCATGTGGCTGACCATCCTGGGATCGCAGATCGTCACATGGCTGGGCAAGTATGCGATCGATCGGCCCCGACCGGAATTTTTGACCGACGTGACGGAATTCGCGCCATCCTTTCCCAGCGGCCACGCCACCGGAGCGGCGGCGGTGTACGGATTTATCGCATACCTGCTGCTGCGCAGGGCCGCAACCACCCGACAACGTTTTGAACTGGTTTACTGGACTGTGTTTCTGGTCCTGTTGATCGGCTTCAGCAGGATTTTTCTGTCGGTGCATTACGTTTCCGACGTGGCGGCGGGTTTGCTGGTAGGCTGCTTCTGGCTGTTGGCAGGAATTGCCCTGACCGAGCGGAGCGGCGGCCGGTCCGCCTGAAGGAGCCGTTCTCTTTTCACTGAAGTTATGGTAATTTACCGAAGCTTTAATTGACGCGCAATGCGGTAAAGGAGCGATACATGGGGTTCAAACGGTTATTCACGCCCATACGAATAAATCAGATGGAACTGCGTAACAGGATCGTGATGCCCGCGATGCACCTGAATTATGTTGCCGATGGAACCGTCACCGACCGGCTGATCCGTTTTTACGAAGAACGAGCCAAGGGCGGCGTGGGGTTGATCATCGTCGGGGGTTGTCTCGTGGATGAATGGTCCGGCGGCCCGACCATGATCGGCCTGCACAAGGACAAATATATTCCGGGCCTCAAGATGCTTACCGCGGCGTGTCGGGAACACGGCGCCAAAATAGGCGCCCAGCTCTATATGGCCGGCGCCTACGCGCACCAGATTTTCATCAAGCGTCAGGCCTTGTCGTCTTCGGCGCATCAGTCCCGCTTCACCAAGGAAGAAGCCAAGGAGATGACCCGGGAAGACATCGACATGGTGATCAACGACTTCGCCACGGCGGCGGGGCGAGCCAAGGAAAGCGGCTTCAACATGGTGGAGATCCTCGGTTCGGCGGGTTACCTGATCTCCCAGTTTCTGTCGCCGGTGATCAACAAGCGCACGGACGAATACGGGGGCGAGCTGGAAAACCGCATGCGCTTCGGCCTGGAAGTCGTGCGCGCCGTACGCGACGCGGTCGGTCCCGAATTCTGCGTGGGCATCCGTCTGGCCGGAAACGATTTCGTGCCCGGCAGCCATACCAACAAGGAATCGAGAATCTTCGCGCGGGCCTGCGATGAAGCCGGCGTGGACCTGATCAACGTGACCGGCGGATGGCACGAAACCCGGGTCCCCCAGATCACGGCCGATCTGCCTCGCGCGGGCTACGCCTATCTGGCCAGGGGAATCAAGAACGCGGTAAGCGTCCCCGTGGCGGTGAGCAATCGCATCAACCACCCCACATTGGCCGAGGAAACGCTTCTGGAAAACTTCGGGGACCTCATATGCATGGCGCGGCCGCTGATCGCGGACCCGGAACTCCCCAACAAGGCGGCCGCCGGCGCCCTGGACGACATCCGGCCTTGCATCGCCTGCAATCAGAAATGCTTTGACCACGTGTTCGCGCTCAAACCCATCGGTTGTCTGGTAAACGCGCTGGCCGGCGAGGAATACAAGATCGAGGTCAAGCCGACCGCTAACCCCAAAAAGGTTCTGGTGATCGGCGGGGGCGCGGCGGGCTGCGAAGCGGCTCTCCGGGCGGCCCAGCGGGGGCATCAGGTCACCCTGTACGAACGGGAATCCTACTTGGGCGGCCAGATCGTGTGGTGGAGCGGCCCCACGGGCAAGCCCGAGTTTCTGGAAATGTTCCGCTACTATAAAAACGCCCTGGAAGCCGCGCGGGTCGACATGCGCCTGGGCGTGGAATTCAAGAGCGAAATGGCGCGTGGGGAAGACTACGACGTGGCCTGGATCGCCACCGGAGCGGAGGCCTTGGTTCCCCGCATATCCGGAGCGGACGGCCCGAATGTGAAACAGGCCTGGGACGTGCTCAAAAACGATGGCGTGACCGGGCAGAAAGTGGTGGTTGTCGGCGGCGGCGCGGTGGGGCTGGAAACCGCCATTTATCTGGCCAAGAAAGGGACGCTTTCCCCTCAGCAGCTTCATTTCCTCATGCTGCACGAAGCCGAAACGCCGGAAGTCCTCAAGGAACTCATGCTTCAGGGCTCCAAACAGGTCACGGTTATCGAACAGCTGCCGCGAGCGGGCTCCGATATCGGGCCTTCCACCAAGTGGGTGGTGCTGAAGAAGCTGAAAATGTACAACATTGCCGTGAAGACCAAAACCAAGCTGCTGGAAATAACTCCCGAAGCGGTATTGTGCGAGGACGCGGAAGGCAATGAAGTGAATCTCCCCGCCGATACGGTGATCCTGGCCATGGGCGCCGTGCCGGTCAATGACATAGCCGAGGAGCTGGAAGCGATCATGCCCGGAAAAACGCGCCTGCTCGGCGACGCCGCCCAGCCCAAGAACGCGGCCAGAGCCGTGGAGGCGGGATTCACCGCCGCGCTGGGGCTTGAATAGAAGCCGCGAGGCCGGAAATAACGATATTCGTTTAAATCAAGGGGCGAAAAATTTTTCGCCCCTACATCGCGTCCCTACGGCGTCGGGATCTTCGAGGCGCGCTAAAATTCCCCCGCAATGGTTTTCCTGATCTTTTCTTACTCCCGCTCTCCGGCTTGTCCGCTACTTTCGATTACCCGGAAAAGATAATACCCGTCTTCGCGATAAATCTCCTTGAACAGTTCCGGGTGGTCGGCGAATTTGCTCAGGAACGCCCGCGCTCCCTCGGGGGAATGTTCCAGCCCGAAATAATCTTCGGCGAGCTGTTCGTTAAAGGTGGTGTTGATCAAGACATAATCCGCCCCGATGCGCTTGAGCATGGACAGGCTTGCTTTTAAGGGCGTTTGCGGGAGTAGCAATTTGAGACCGTACGTTTTCAGGATCTTGTCCGGCATCTTGGCCGCCTTCCAGATTCTGCAATCGGTGGCCGCCTGAATCATGGAGCTGGTCAGGGGATCGGAGAAAATCAGAACGCCGGGCTGAAGATTGGCGTTGATGTACTTTATGGCCCGTTTCAGCGCCGGGTGGTCGTAACGGTAGGGAACCCGATGATAAGGAATGATGGGGGCGACCCGCTCCTGCAGGACTTGCGCGCTTGCGGGCGGAAGATAATGGAGCGCATGGTACAGCATCACCGGCAGGGCGAACAGCGCCAGGATGACCGCGATCATTTTTCGGACCGCCGGGGACATGCACCACCATTTGTTGTTGCGCGGCGCGTATTCGCTCAAGGCGAACGCGATGACCGGAATATAGGGGCACAGGTAGACGAGCCGGTAGATCATGAAGCCGCCCTGCCCCACCACCAGATAAGAGAGGTACACCAGTCCCGGGTTCAGGATCACGCAGAACGGCAAAAACATGGCCAGCAGGAGAAAACCCGCGGTCTTGCGGTCTTCTCCGGTTAGTCTGAACGGCCAGAGCAGCGGCGTGAGCAGCAGCGCGGTTATGCCCAACAGTCCGGCCCAGCGTCCATAGGTCTGAATAAAATCGACGATAACCCCGAATCCTTGAAATCGGGTCGCCCGGAAGTCGAGTTCCCGACCGATATAATCCGTCTGGCGAGCCGCGGACAGAAGTTTTTCGGGAGCGTAAGCCAGAAAAACGATCAACGGCGCCAGGATACCGGCGATCACCACGGCCCCGAGGATGGTTTTTCGGGCCGGGCTTATCGATTGGGACCAGAACGACCGGGCCAGGACCAAACAAATCAGCGCGCCGATAAAAATCAGAAAAAGATTGAAATGAATGAGGATGACGCTGAGTCCCAGCGCGACGCCCCAGGCGGACAGGGAGACGCTTTTTTCCCTGGTCCCCCGCAGGGTCAGGGAAAGGGCGGGAAAAATAATGCCCCAGGCGATGTACCAGGAGTAGTCGGAGTGGCTGAAGTTGCTGATGTACCCGCCGAAATGGACGGCGAACAGCAGCATGCAAATGGCATTGAATCGCGATGACGCGAACAAGGACCGGCAGAAGGCGTAAAAACCGCAAAAGATAAACGGCGCCACAATGGAGGTGAACTCCATGAACTGCCGCATGCTGGTAGCGCCGGTCCACATGAGAATGAACGGTTGAATGGCCCACCGCCAAGCGCGCGTTTCCAGCGCCACCGCCTTTATCCCTTCGGCATACCCTTCCAGGTTTCTCGCGGACAACGCGTGTTTGACGATAAAGATGTGCGACAACCCGTCCGAGCCCAGGATGGTCATGCTTTCGTTGAACACGAGGATGAACGAAAAAAAAAGGCATATACCAACGGTCAGCCATTCCACGCGGGTGAGCGGTTGGGACGGCGGCGCGGTCAGGGCGGGTTTTCTGAACAGATACAAGCCGATCAGGCAGAGTACGAACAGAAACGGCAGAAACCGTCCCCATCCGCTGGTGAGATCGAAGCCCAGCCATATGAGGGCGACGAATAAAACCGAGGCCCAGGAAACGCCGAAGGCGAACGAGTAGGCGGCTCGTTCCGGATAATTGTCCGATCGTACCAGGAGCCGTTCCAGCGCGGCGCCGGGCGCGAGGATGAGAACCGCAAAAAGCGCCAGGGCCGCGAGGTACGCGGACCCGAACCGCAGCAGCCCGGTAAGGAGAATAACGAGGATCGTTCCCACGAGGAGCGAGGCGCGGGTGGAAGGGCGCCGGCCGGCTGTTTGAATGGTTGATGCCCTCATCGATAGATTATCTCATGAGCGCGGCGGATCGCCCAAATTTCCGACGAATTGACTTCACGGTTTGTCACAGCGCGTGATGGAATTCGTTCATCCCTCTTCCCTCGGCGGTAACGAAAACCCGGGAGATGGTGAACCCGTTTTTTTGGTAGAACCGATTGACCGATTGGTTATGGTCGCGATCCGTGGTGAGATATACATCCTTGACGCCTTTTTGGGCCATGCCGGCGAGGAAAGCTTCCACTAATTTTTTTCCCGCTCCACTGCCTTGAGCCTCCGACACGACGGCTATGGACATGAGCAGCCCCGTTTGGCCGCCCGCCGGGCTGTTGGATGGCTGCCTCAGCGCTCTGAACAGGCGAGGCATGATCGAAGGTTTTTTTAAAACGCCTTCCAGTGACGCCAGGCAAAAACGCCAGGCGTCCTTTTTAATGAGCCGCCCGTAAAAGCCCGAAGGGTCTTGAGTACCCGCCACGAAACCGACCATGCGGCCCGCGTCGTCGAACGCGACGAAGTTGAGCGAGCGTTCATCGTTCTGAAGCCCATGGTAGAGGGCGCGCAGAAAACGGGGACCGAGAAAGCTCAAGAAAAAGCCCTGGAATGAGTTCAGATGTATGCGTACAACCTGATCGACGTGTTGTGCGGTCATAGGTACCACTTTTATTTCCATATGCCAACGTCCCAATGCTTTTGAGCGAGTTCACTATTCGTCCGGGACCCCTTACGGGGCGAGACGATGTTACCGACCCGCGCAGGCCTCCGCCAGGATGGCGTCCATCCGTTTGGCGAACACACCAAAGGAGTATTCACGCGCTATAAACACCTGAAATGCGTGGGCTTCCCGTTCCACTCGCGCGCGATCCTTGTTGAGCATTCTCAGAATCTCGACTACTTTGTCCACGTCCCGCACAGGCGTGATATGCCCGCGTCCTTCATCGACTAGATCACGGTTCGCATTTATATTGTACACGATTGGACAGAGACGGGAGAAACCGGCTTCCAGCAAAACTCGCGATAATCCTTCACCATAGGAAGGGAAATAGAAAATGTGGGCGTTTTTGAACTCTTTATTCAAAGATTCTCCGTGAAACTCTCCTTTATAATCAATGATTCCCTCTTTGCCCAGACGCTCCACCCGGTCGAACAGGGCTTCGGCGCCCACGGAGGAAGGGCCCACCAGCGTGAAGTCAAACGGCTCTCCGGCCAATTTGCCAGCTACAGTCAGATAATCGTCGATTCCCTTGGAGTTCAACAACCTTGAAACCAGCAGGACCGTTAACCGCTCGGAATAAAAATCCTTGGACCGGACTTCCGGGAAAAAGGAGGCGCTTCCGATATACTTAAATTTATCTCGCAGCGATGGAAACCAAGTGGAAAAAAGCCGTAGGTCCCCCCAATTCTGAAACAGGACCCTATTGGCCATCATGGCCGAAAGTCTGAACAACAGAAGATAGACGGGTCTGAGCGCTCGGTAGATCAGTCCGTCATCATAGAAGACGCGGCCCAAGCCGGTCAGAGTCACCATGGATTTGGTTCCGGCCAGCACGCAGACCAGAGGACCGAAGAGCACCAGTTTGGTGGAATAGAAATGGACGAGATTGAAGCGTTTCTTCAGCAAACAAAAAAAAAGAGATAGAAAATGGAGCAGATCTTCGGCGGAAAAGCTCTCTTCGAATCCCAATGGTATGAAGCGCGACGGTCGGACGCCATCGGGTCTGGCGGGAAGGCCGAGGAAGATTTCATGATCACGCGCATGATTTCCATAAACAACCCGGTAGTCTCCCAGGGGCAATTTCTTGTTGGCGACAAAAAGGATTTTTAATTTACGAGCCATACAAATCCTGGACAGGGGACATACACGGTTAAGATCTCCATGCTCGCTTCTCGCCGGGCATATCGCCATGTTCGTGAAAAAAACGTGGCGATTCACCACGTAAAGGTTGAATCCGGATATTCGGTTTGAGTCGATCGATCATTGTTCAAGAAGCCAGGCTTGAAACATCAGGACGCTCCATAGTTGTTGACCGGCGTCTTCCCTTCCCGAAAGATGCACGCGCCATTTTTTACGAACCAGATCGGGATTTAAATAACCTTGACGATGGAGAGAAGCCTGGTCCAGTAAATCTTCGGCCCAAGACCGCAAGGGACCGCGCAGCCATTGGCCTATCGGTACCCCGAATCCCTTTTTAGGCCGATCGAGTAACGTTCGGGGGACCCGGCGATACAGAATCTGCCGCAATATCCACTTGCCTTGACCCTCACGCGCCATCATCGACAAGGGCAGCCGGGCGGAGAATTCCACCACACGATGGTCGATGATCGGCACACGGGCTTCCAGACTGACACCCATGCTGGCGCGATCAACCTTAACCAGGATATCGTCAGCATGATAGCCTGTCAGGTCGGCCAGCATCATCAGTCTCACGAAATCGGACAGGCGCGATTCATTATACACCCCGGTCAAAAGCGTTGGAGGCTCTTTCGATCCGAGCGCCAGCCTCTCCGGTTCTTTCCAGTTGGAACTGAATCTGGAGTACAGTTCCTGGGTATCCCTCGATTGCAACACGTCGATGATTTTGGTGATACTGTCGCCAAGGGGACGTGAAGAAAACTCAGACGGAAGCGTGAATCTAAGCGCCCTAACCAGTTTACTCCATGCGGTTAACGGTATTCTCTCCATGAGGCCGGCGAGGCTCCGCCGGAGAGGGTAGGGATAGCAGGACGTTCTCGACCATAACCGCGCCCCTTTAAAATACCGATTATAGCCTGCAAACAGTTCGTCCCCGCCATCGCCGGACAGAGCGACGGTCACATGCCTTCCGGCGAGCCGGGAGACCATGAAAGTAGGTATCTGGCTGGAGTCGGCGAAGGGTTCGTCAAAAAGCGAAGGTATGCGGGGAACAAGGTCCAGCGTTTCCCGAGGGGTGACATACAATTCCGTGTGATCCGTTCCCAGGTATTCGGCCACGGTTTTCGCGAAATGCGCTTCATTAAAAACATCGTCATGAAACCCGATGGTAAACGTCTTCACCGGCAACGTCGACGCTTCCTGCATCATGGAAACAACCAGGGAAGAGTCGATGCCCCCGGATAGAAAGGCCCCCAAGGGAACATCGGCGATCATCCGACACGAAACAGCCGAATATAAGAGGGACTCGAGGCGATCGATCGCCTCTTCAGCCCCGCCTGTGAAGGGATCTGCCGCCCCTGCCTCCATTACCCGCCGGGCGGACCAGTACGTGACAGGCCTCATGGCGCCTGAACTCGCTTCGTCGGCGGGAAATGGCGAAATTGAGCGCGAGTCCATGGTACGGGGGTCTATCGTGAGAATCGCACCCGGAATGAGCTTATACACGCCCTCATAAATGGAGTACGGCGCGGGCACATAATTGTAGCGAACGTATAGGGAAAGCGCGTTACGATCAATGCGACCCTCCCATGCGGGATAAACTCGAAACGGCTTTAGTTCGGAAGCGAACAAAAAGGCCGAACCGGCCCATCCATAGTAGAGCGGTTTTATGCCGAGGCGGTCCCGGACAAGATGGAGTGTATGTTCTTCCCGGTCCCACAGCGCAAAGGCGAACATGCCCACGAATTTGGAGACCGCTTTTTCCAGTCCCCAAGCCTCGATCGCTTCCAGAATGACTTCCGTGTCCGAATGGCCCTTAAACGAACGCCCAAGCTGTTCCAGATCCCTACGCAGTTCGGGGAAATTATAAACCTCCCCATTGTACGATATGACCAGTCGTCCGCTCTTGGAGACCATGGGCTGGGCCCCGGCGGGAGAAAGATCGATAATGGACAGTCGCCGGTGACCGAGGGCCACTCCCGCTTGGGCGTCGACCCAAACCCCTTCATCGTCCGGTCCCCTATGTTGAAGCGACCGCGCCATCGATAACGCGACTGAAGTCAGCGCCTCCGCGTCAAGGGATGGCGAAGGAAGCAAAAATCCTATTATTCCACACACCAGGAGAGCCTATTCGAAAGAGGATGTATTACCATGGTATCCCGTATCTGATCATCATCGGTAGAGCCGGTGTGATCAGACGAATCCGAGTTGTTTTTGCATCGATCAAACGGCTCCCGCATTATTTGACCTCTTCCCAAAGAGCATTAAGCCCTGGGGGATTGAGGCGCCGCCAGATCGGACAAGGGCGCTGTGTTTATCGAGCTGTCGGTAAGTTGTTCGGACTCCGGCAAGCGCTTCCGAGCCAGCGCGAAACAACTTAGCAGTAATCCGGCGAAAAACCAGAGTTCCCTGTTTCCGGGAATGTCGCTGGTAATCTCACTTTTCAATAACAGAAGAAAAAAACCGAAATAAGCGGCTTCCAATATCAGTCTGAATTGTGGTGAATATTTCACCCTGGAGGAGACGTGTTTCATACCGACGAAAATAAACCATAGGGCAAAACTAAGATGCAACAGTACGGGGATAATCCCAGCCTGAACAAATATACTTGATATCGCGCTATGGGTGCGAATGGGATAGCCGCTGACTTCACTATACGCCGCGCTGATTCCATGACCAAGCAGGGGTTCCTGAAGACCGAATTGAATATAATATTTGATTATGTCTATTCTCATTACCAGGCTGTTCAGGTAGGTATCACTTTCCGTGACCTGCTTTGCGAAACCAGTCCCCTCCGAGACCGAGAGCATATACATCAGCGGGGCGGCGAGTAGCAGAAACGATATGAGAAGATATAATTCGGCCTTTTTCATCCGCCTGCCCATAAGGAAATAAACCCCCGCGCGAAACGCCAATGTTACGGCAAGAATGATCAACGACCCCTTTGATCCCGAGGCTATTATCCCTAAGAGCAGAATTCCTGATATCAAAAGTTTTGTGGAAAATTTCCATCGCCCGCCTGCGATAATAACATAGAGAAAGGCGAGCGCGCATATGAACCCCATGCGAATTCCGGTGTTCGGAATGAATTTTGTCCGTGACGAAGACCACATCAGACCTTCATGTAAATACCATCCGCCGAGCAGGGCGTATACAACGGCCGTGAAGAGAAGCACGTTAAAGAACAATTCGATTTGGAATTCTTTTCTGAGGAAAAGCAATGGCAATATGAAGAGCAGCAGGTTACCGGCCACAAACCGTAGATATTGACTCCGGGAAAGAAGATCGAAGTGAACAATTAAGGCCATCGTAAAACAAACAAAGAAAAGGAATTGAATGAGGAGCGGGGTCTTCCAAAGAGAGGGAATGCGCACAAGTTTTCCAGCCTTCAACGCGCCTAATAAAACGAGTGCCGCCGCAAGGCCTATGTCCACCAGATGAGCCGTTTCGCTCCAGGCAAGCGGTTTGTATAAAACCGCGGACGCGAGATTGATGGCGAATTTTTGCAGATCGATCGCGTAGGCGCTCACCATAAAAGGAATGACAAGGTCCGTGATTTTTATGGATTTATGGTGTTTAACCTGCGCTGACATGGCCTATTATTTAACCTTAACAATGCTTTTGTTTTTTTATCAATAAATTAAATAGTTCAGATTATACAATAACTCATCCACCAATCGTTCGTAGCTGTGCTTTTGAGCGATATAATCATGCCGGGCTTGCGCTATCTCGATAGTGTTATATTCAGCGGATTCGCACACCTTTTTGATCGCGGCCGCCAATTCCTCGATGTCCTGAGGATCCACGAGTTCGCCGAAATATTTACGGGACAGGGCTTCGTGGCCGGATGTGCGCGAGGCCACAACGGGGCGGCCGCACGCGAGATACTGAAAGACCTTCTGTGAACTTGATCCGATTACCTCAACGAAATTGCGCGGGTATACCGCAAAAAGCACATCACAGAAGTGATATAAGGACGGCATGTACTGATAGGGCAAAAGTCCAAGAAAGATGACGCGGTCTTCAAGCCCCTGATCGCGCGTAAAACTCTTGAGCTGATCCTCACCATTTCCATAACCCGCGAACAGGAGCGCATAGTCATCGCCGTTATCCTTCAAAAGCTTAATTGCGCTGATAATCCTTTCCCCGCCGGTATCCTGAAAAAAACCGGCGTAACAGCCGTAGTATCGCGCCTTTGGTATGCATTGGAGAATCTCGCGAGGCAATGGTTGAGAATTGTCCAAATTGAAAAGCCGCGTATTGGCGCCGTTGGGAAGAAGAAAAATTCTCTTATTCTCCGTCGGTATATGTTTTTCCCAATATTCGCCAATCTGGCTCGTCACCACCCATAGGCCATTCGAGCGCCGCATATTGAATTCAAGCAGTTTTATCAGTAGCTTACGAAATACAAAGGGCGTGTCGGTTCTGGTCTGCAGGTCCACCACGCCCAGACCGGCGTCTTTGGTTATCAGACAAACGCGCATCAATAAGCTTACCAAAGGCGCGGCGATAGAAAAGTAGTTGGGTCGCGAAATGATGATCACCTTTCCGCGCTCTCTCATACATGTTTTGATCAGTATCCAAAACAACCACAGTTGAAACGCCATTTGCGAGAAAAGCGACCGAGGTGCGAGAGGCTTGCTCATTATTTTTTCCGTGGGAAGCCCCTCCAGCTTCTGATTCATATGGGGACCGATATAGAGCGCCTGGAGATCGGGAGTTCTCAGAAGAGCGCCCACAAATTCTCTTTCATTAATGGATCTTCCGGTCAGATTGGAGAGATCCTCGAAGTTACTATACACCAACAGATAGTCACCATACCGCTTCTCCCGGTAGATTTTTTCACTCCTTTCGTCGGACAAGACACAGTTCCTTTTCTGTCAAATTAACGATTTTTATCTATTTCTGCCTGGAGTCATTAATTGATTTCACGGTCGAGCTTTAGTCGGTGAGGCTGTTCAACCAGTGGGTTCCGATTTCCCTCATTGTACCGAAATACGCATTACGATTCTTTAATAAACCAAGGGCATGGCGGTATAAAGCAAAGTGGTGTTCCTGAGCGATGCGGCAGGGATGCCAGAGAAGTGTGAGAACTCCGCCGACCTCCTCCACCGCAGAGATCAGCAGCTCCATGAGCGATAACGCCAAGCTGGGATTATGCGCGCAACACTCTATCAAAGCCTTATCCTGGATTATAAGAGGCAACTCAAGCGTAGGCCGCAGCCGTTCGCCGTTTGGTTCACTGAGGAGCCAGGGATAACATGTTCCGAAACGAAACCCCACATTGTCATTGAAACCGACGCTGGTATCGAACAAAATTCCGCTTTGCGCGTATATTTCCGGTGAAACACGAATATCGAAATGCAGGCAGTGCTGCCGCAGGCTTACCACTTCACTATCCGCCGCCCGTTCGACCTGTTCTTTCTGATACTTCATTTCATCGGCGCTTCGCCAGGAGTTCCACAGAGCGTGAAGGCCGACTTCCCACCCGCGCCGCGACATTTCCCTCATCATTTCCCGCACGGAGGTCTTCTGTCCGTCAAAGACGATGGAATCATCAAAGCGGTACCCGCCGTCCGTCGCGTGCGGGTATCTGGTTTGCTCAGGTAGAAAGAGAAAGGTTGATGTGGCGCCGACTTCCGCTTCCGCTTGAAGCCATTTTTCGTAACAGTGCGTCGGATCTTTTTTGCCCAAAGCGGAAAGGCTGCGCGACAGCAACCAACCGGTTTGCAGCAGATTTTTCACGTGCCTGATATTGGGTTCCCGCAAGGCCAGCCGCCCCCCCGTGGTCAAACGCCGCGCGTGATGCGATAACGCGTATCGTGACACGGCATCCACATCGTGGGTCAGGCAGACGGCGAATCGTTTTCCCTCAGGCCACGCCGGCTGCTGCGTTCCCTTCGCCAGACGCGCTATGTCCGCCACAGGCCGGTAAAAAAGGCTGTGCGCGTTTAAAACGCTGAAGTTCGGTGAAGTCGCGTCGTAGCAAGGCGTTTTCAAGCGGTTTAACTGTTCGGCTTCGTAGTCTCCTCGCGCCAATTTCTCCCAATCGATCATTGTTTCAATCCGCCCGGCGCTTTTCCTGAGACTCTGCCTGAACATATCCGATATCATACCCCAGCTTATGCGCCGTTTCTCCCGCAATGGCCCGAACGGCGTTCAAACGATCACGCTCCTCCGGTCCAAAGCTGACGGATTCGCCGGTGGTCTGCGCGTTTAGCTTTTTTTTCAGTACCGCCCCAATCTTTCCAGAAGGCGGCGTCGGAGAGCCGACAAAGGAAAATAATTTCGTTATGGCTTCGGTGTCCCCGTTGAAAAGCTCTTCCGAACGTAGAAACAGTGAAGGCGCGCCCGGATGGGAGCCGAAAAAATCCGCGATCCAGCGATTGGTTTCGTCCCAGAGCCATGCGATCTTTTCCTCGAGGCTCCAAGTTCCCCACAGATCATACGCTGCGGTTCCCTCCGGGGGGGTTATCCTGTAGGCGTCGTTCATATGGCCAGCGTACCATTTGCGCCGCATGCCGGAATTGATCACCTCCAGGGGGGGCGCGCCAGGTGGATGAACTTCGCTTCCGGTACCGCGTCCAGAATATAGGGGGCCAGAAAGGTAACCTGCGGGCTGGTTTCGACGTATCCCCGGCGCAGCTTGAGCGCCAGGTCGAGGGTGTCGTTTCGAATGGATTTGAAAGCCGCCGAAAGTATTAAAGCCGTTTCCGGGGACGGCGAGGCCCGGTAGGCCAGACATGAAAGCTCATACAGGCGCGGGCTCGGCTCATGCAAAGCCATCATACCGGGCGCGGCGCGCAAAAGAGCCGCCAGCGTGAGCGTGCCCACTCTCCCCGTGGACAACACGAACACGCAAGGGTGGGAATCATCGAAGCGTTCGAGCGACCGCGCGCGCCTGACTCTCCCGACGGCTTGCTCCGCAAGCTGGTACAGCGAGAAATTCATCAGGTTTTCCAATTTATCATGAAAACGCGCGAAAACTCTCATAGACTGGATTTTTCCCGTAAACGTCTGATGCTGGGCAGACGCACGGGCGATAGAATCGCTCGTCTTAAGGAAGCGCCCGTCAATCGCAGCGTAAACCATAAATGAACGCAATAAGCAAGCGTCAGCACGGCGCTGAAACAGATCATCGCCTCGATCAGACCGCCCATACCTTTACCGACCCATATAGCCAGCGCGCTGAAGATAGTGCTCAACAGATTCCAGTAGAGCGCGACGTCCTGCCTGTTCAGGGTATTGAATGAAGAAATGGGGATCGCCAGGGTCTTGAGAAACAAGGCCGGCGTCAAGATCTGCGCCAGCAATCCGGCTTCGATCCAGGCCGGACCGAATACCCACGCGAAAAGCTGACGTCCGAATATCCCAATGATCAGGAACACGGGCAGATTCAACAGCAATAATCCCTGAAGCGAACGCTCCACCATCCGGGAAATGTCACCGCCCTGAATATATATGGAGGCGCTTTTTTGATAAAAGACCTGCTTATACTGCTGGCCGAAAAACGTTTGAGGCGCCAGCAGAACCCTGCGGGTCAACTCGAATATTCCCGCGTACTTGATCCCGAAAAAGGCCGCTATCAAAAAAAGCGGCGCGGCGTTTCGCAGTTGAGAAAGAAACGCCGCCGGAAACGCGTACTTGGGAAAATTCGAGTATTCCTTCAGCAGACGCAACAGCCTCCGGGCGTTGAATGAGGAGATGACGCTTTGAATCCGCAGACTACCGAGGTAAAAGAGTCCGCACGAAAAATCACCCGCGATCGTTCCCAGGATCAGCCCGACCCCGCCCAAACGAAACGCCAGACCAAAGGTGATCTGGATGCTTGCCTCGATAAATCTGCGGAATACCTGCGTCGATCCGATGCGGCCGTACCGTTGTGAGTACGTTAAAATAGCCTCGAAGATAATAATCCACGTGCGAAACAAAATGGCGCAGGGTAAAAACCATATCAGCGCGCCCAGGGTTCTAACCTGCTCTATCCGCCTGAAATTATCTATGAACGCGAAAAAGATGAGCGTAAGAACGATCATGATCGCCGTTGATAAGAAAATCGAGCCGAGGAATAACTGGTTCGCCTCTTCCCGGGTAGGCGTTTTTATAATGGCGCTTTCATATTGCAGGGTGAGGCTGACCGACGTCAGCGAGCAAATGGAGAGGAAAATACCCAGATTTCCAAGGTCCACCCGATCATAAAGCCGTGTTATCAGCGGCATGGATAAAAAATAGAGCCCTTGCGCGGCCAGGCTTCCACCCAAGAGCTTGGCCAGGTTGGCGAGAATGTTCGTTGTTTGCAGCCATTCCCGCGCTCTTTGCAACGTGCTTTTCATGACCGGTTCCAGATTTTTCTCCCCTGCTTGAAACAACGTCCCAAAGTTCAATTCATTTCGTATCGGAGAAATCCGGATTCAAGCTCTTTATAGGATTAGCTTCAGGAGAAACCTCATGAAGAGGTTTTCGTTACCTGTTCTCCTGATACGCTTTTTGACGCCGAATATAGGCGTCTTTCAAAAGGAGCGCTACGCAGGTCATAAAGAAAACGACGACCATGACACCTAAGATGATCGCCGCCCGGTGAGGACCGTCCTTTAGCTGAGGCGCATGAGCGGGGTTGATCACCATAAACGGTTGCACACGGCCCGTCTGCCGGCTTTTGAGCGACCAGAGCGAGTCGTTCGCCTGGTTATATGCCGTGCGAGCCATGGTAAGTTCGTCCTTGGCCCGATCCACCTTCTGCTGCAATTCGATAACCGCCGGACGCAGCTTCTCGATCTCGGCCATCACCGCGGAAAATGTCTTTTTCCTGTCCTCATGCATGCTTTTGGCGCTGCCCAGCTCGATTTCCTGCTGCGGGATCGTCCGTTCGATTTCCTCATAGGTCGGATTGGGCGTTTCTTCCTTCATCTCGGCGGCCAGCATCGACGGAGAAGGCTTTACGCCACTTTGGGCGAGCGCGGCCAGGGTTTCTGGGCTTTGAGCGACACTTTTGGTATATACTTTTTTAGGCTCTATGGTCTTAATCGTCTCCCGGCTGACCTTGAGCATGGATTCCAGTTTCTGGATATCCGCCTCATACGTCACGACATCGTGCTGCAAATTCTTGGATTCTTCCTGCAGCATTTCGATTTGCGCCTTCTTTTCATCCAGGCCGCTTTGCTTGGCCAAGTCGAGGTACTCCTGCTCTTGCTTATTCAACTCCTGCCGGGTTTCGTCGTAATGCTTTCGGGCCTTGCCGATGAGAAGTTCCCGTTCCTGGTCGAAAACGCTGTTCACTTCTTCCATGCCTTCTTTCGCCACCCCGTTGGCGATTTCCTTGGCTCGCTGGGGGTCTTCCGTCCTCGCCGAAATAACCAGCATTTGAGGCTGGGGAGACGTTATGTCGACGATCTTTCGCATCTCCTCGTAGGAATACTGTTCGCCGGAAGCCCGCGCCACCTTGGCTTCCTTGAAGACTTTCTGCAGATTGGCGTTCACCAGAAAGAGCGGGATATAGTCCTTGGCCGCTCCGGCGTTGTCCCCGGCGCCTTCCGGAGAAAATCTTAGCGTGGCGTTCGCCCGGTACACGTTGGGAAGCATGAATAATATCGATGCGCCGATGAGAGCAGTCAGGATGGTGGCGCCGACGATCCACTTCCAGCCCCGTATCAGGACCATGATCAATTCAAAGAGATCGACTTCGTCTTCTTCCCCAGGGGCGTACACGGGATACGTCGATGACGTTTTTATCGGATAAGCGGAAGTCGGCCTGCTCCCGAGCTGTTTTTCATTGTCTGCCGCGGACGGCTGTTTCATTGGTCCGTTACCTCAGTCCGATACCTTGCAAGGGTCGGATCAAATTGTTCGAGGCGAGTCCGAACTCTTCGGGAAGCGCGCCGTCGGGACACTTTTTCCCGCGCTCGCCTTTCGCCGGCGCGTGGACTCGCAGGGGGGCGCGGCGTTGAAATTCGAAAATGCCGAAGACAGCGCATCCATCTTCATCGGTATGCTATTTGGAACGGTAATTACCTTAAGGATCGGAAAGTGTCAATCCATCGGAAAAGCGCCCGCTCCCGCAATCAAGCCGACTGTCCGGGCGGCTCGAACCCTGGAGCGCGCAAAAAAGCGCATCCGAGATATCCGACTGGGGCGTGATTTCACGATCGAGGATTCTTTCCTTCTTCGGTCCTAACTGTTCGTTCGGATGGGGCAAATTCATCAATCGCAACAAGGGATAATTTTTCTTGATTCCAGATAGGCTATTATTTTCTCAAAACTCTCTTCGACTTCTTCCATGTCGGTATTCACGGTCACCTCGGCCATGGTCGGCTCCTCATACACATCCGATATACCGGTAAAACATTGTATTTCTCCGGCTCTGGCTTTTTTGTACAACCCTTTTACATCTCTCTGTTCCAGGGTGGCCAAAGGGCATCTACAGTAAATTTCATGATAGCGCTCCAAAAGCTTTCGATTCAGCAATCGAGTCTCGGCATACGGAGCAATGGCCGCGACAATGGATATGACATTATGTTTATTGAGCAAATGGCTGATATATCCGATTCTTTTTACGTTGATGTCTCTATGCGCTTTACTGAAGCCCAATTCTTGGCAAAATACCGATCGAATAAGATCGCCGTCCAATAATTCCGCTTCCATATCGCGCAGTCTGAGTTCACGATAAATTTTTTTTGATAAAGTTACTCTTGCCCGATCCGGACATCCCGGTGAACCATAGGGTGAAAGACATTCCAGCGCTCCTTCAAGCTCATCGCCTGTTTTTCATATAAGTTTTTTCAAGCGCGCCCTTGCGGATTACCCAATCCCCGATATTCGGCGGATTACCGTGAAGCGGAAACGGCGCGTTTTGAGAATGTTGTTATCCTTATAAACGCCCAGGCTGAATTGTTAATGCCCAGGCAGTCTGCCATAAGCTCCCCGGTTTTAAAAGCCTTTCCGCGAGGAAATAGCGCGGGTCTTTTAACTGACACCGGCTGGCGGAGCTGTTCCGATTAACGATGGTTCTCAATACATCATTCTATCGGTTCGTTCAAATTTTCTAAAAGTTCAAAAATGCCCCAACAAAAACTCAAGTTTTTTGGGCGGGGCGCCGAGGTACATATATGCGGAGGTCCGATAAATCCGTTCAACGCGTCAAATCAGGATCGGGCATGTTCACGACATGCCGCTTGCAACCCCCAAGAAGGAATAACAAAGGAAGAGGATGCTCAATGGCGATTACTCCCCGCGATTTTCCAAGGTTGTATTTCAGGAAGGTGATCAGAGATGAAATGGGTCAGGTTGCCATGGACGCGGACATGATGCGTCTCCTGATGGTTATTCACGAAGATAAAAATCTGTCGCGGATCATCAAGGAAACGGGCATGAAACTCGCCAATCTGGAGTCGGCGCTCACCAGACTCATGAACGTGGGGCTGGTGGAAAAGATCGAGAAGTCGGTCTCCTGCCTCAACGGCGGGTTCATGGAAGAGCTTGAAACAAATCTGAAAATTTCCATCGGGCCGGTGGCCGACCTGCTGATCGAAGACGTTTTGGACGATATGGGCCTTTCGGAACACGAAGTGCCGACCTATCTGGGGGCTGAACTCATACATAATCTCGCGAGGCAGATCCCTCGCGAAGAGAAAAGGATACAATTTCAAAAGGCGATGCTAGCCAGGATTCCCAAATAAGGAGCGTAGGCGATGATGGTAGTTACTTGCGAGAGTTGCACCAAGAAATACAAGATTGACGAGACGAAGATCAAGAGCGAGGAGGCCAGGCTCAAGTGCAAGAATTGTGATCATTATATTATCGTCAAGAATCCGAATTTCAATGGGTCGCATGAGGACGAAGTCGCGTACAATCCTTTGGACAGCGCTTCCGAGCCGGAAGAATCGTCCTTTTTCCCGTCCAATGATGCTGAAAACGACGTGATGTTCGAACCGGGAACTCCCGAGCCCTCGTTCGCCGAGCCCACCCCTCCCCCGGTCGAAAAGCATACCTCGGCAAAACGCTTGTCCACCGAGCGCAAGGGATTGGGACTCAAGGGGCAGTTGTTCGTGTATCTGTTTGTCCCGTTTCTCATCATTTCCGTGGCCGCCATTCTTGTTTCCATATGGCAGTTGTCCAGCCTGGTGAATTCCATAAGCAGCGAAAGTACGGCCATCGTCTCCAAATTCGCCGAGGACGCCATCGCCGAGGACGCCCGCTCGGTGGCCAAGCAGATGAGTATCTATTTCAAGGCGCATCCGGAGATGGTTAACTCCAAGGAGCTTTTTCAGACCACTCCCGAAGTCAAGGCCATCGCCCAGCAGAAAGTCGGAAAAACCGGCTATACGGTTCTTACCGCCCTGGACAATAAGATCATGGCGCTCTGGACGCATCCGAACGACAAGCTCATAGGAGTTGATGTCCTGGTGGCGACCGCGAAACCGCTCGGCAAGGAACACTGGAGATTTAAAAAAATAGTGGAAGGCGGCTTTGACGGCGGCGAATCGCAAGGATACTACCTCTGGCCCGAGAAAAACGGGTCTTTGCGGGAAAAATTCATGGTGCAGGTTCCCATACCCGGTACCCCTTATTTTGTCGCCAGCACCACCTATATCGATGAATTTACGCAGCCCAACCAGCAGCTCCTCGGCCAGATCGAAAAAAGCAAGGACCGCGCGTTGTGGCTCCAGACCGCAGGCATGGTGGTCTTACTACTGCTGGTGGCCGCGCTGGTGTTCGCCTACGGACGAAACCTGACCAACCGCATCACTCGGCTTTCCGAGGTGGTTGATCGTATCAGCCTGGGCGAGTTGGAAATAGAAATCAAAACCGCGGCCAAGGATGAAATCGGTCAACTGGCGGAGGCCATTTCCAGGATGCAGGACAGCCTGCGGCTGTCCATCGAACGGCTGCGCAGGCGGCGGAAAAAAATGAACTAACAAATCGGAGTGCCGTTATCGCGCCACCGCAAACATGGACGCCGCCTATGAGAACGCCCGGAACCATACTTGTCTACGCTCTTGACCCGCGTTTTTCGGGCCTTATCGGAAAACGTCTGACCGAGAGAGGCGTCGACCTTCCCGTCATCGTGTCCGGCGATATTTTAGAAACCCGCAAGACGCTGGAAGCCGGCGGAGTGTCGGCGCTGATCGCCGAGATCGATCCCGATCACCCCGAGGAGGAGCAGTTCCTTGCCTCGCTGATGGTGGACCATTCCGCGACTCCGTGCATCGTGATCGCCGCGGAAAGCCACAATTTTATCAGAGAAAAAGCCTTCGCCATGGGAGCGCTGGCCTTTTTCCCCAAGTCGGCGGATATCGCTCACTTGGCCGAACGGGTGACCGCCTTTGTCAATCCGGGGTCCGAGGGAGGAAAGCTCTTTTCCATCTCCCCCTTCGCCATCCTGCAAGTGATCCAGATGGAACAGCGCAGTTGCACGCTCAAGGCGCAATCCACCAAAACGAAGCGCAGCGGCGCCATGTATTTTTCCGAAGGCGCGCTGCTGGAAGCCAAGTTCGGCGCCAAAACCGGCCCGGACGCCGCACTGGAAATGCTGCAATGGGAAGAGGTGGACATACAGATCCATAATTATTGCCCGGTGGAAGTGAAACGCATTTACGATTCCCTGGAATCCCTCCTGTTGCAGGCGGAAAAACTGCGGGACGAACGAAAAGCCAGGAGCGATGCGGCGGATACGGAAGTGGAGTACGCGTCCGCGGAGTTTCTCCTCGAGGATTTCGACGATGAGTTGGAACTGGATGTGGATGTGTATGAGCGGCTCTGTGGTTTTCTGGAAGACAAAAGAGGCGTGGTCGACGTCGGCATCGACCCCTCGTGGGACGGAATTATCGACTTCGCCCGAAAGGCGTCCAAACTGTGTGACTTCGGCAAGCTCCTGACCTGCCATTTTTCGGGTTCGCAGCTACGGCGCGACCTGGTGATCGTGCCTGGACAGGATACCGTAGCCGTGTCGGTGGAAAAAAACAGCGCAAAGGACGCCATGATCGATCTGGTTTTAAGCTTTGGAGGATGACGCCGGATGTACGTGCCCAAAAATAAGCCCGTTCTGAAAGGATTGAACAGCTACTACGTGAACCTGGACAAACTGCTGGAGTTCTACCGGGCCAGTATGCTTTCGGGATGCGTCCATTTGAAGACCCACGAATCCGAGGCGGCCGTCTATCTGAACAACGATACGATTCAGCGGGTGATTTTCGAGGGAAACGGCTTGCAATACACCGACAAGGAGGCGCTCAAGGCGCTGGCGGAAAAATCGTCCAAGTCCAACTTCTCCATCGATATTTATGAGCTGTCCGAGGAATTGATGAAATTCTGCTGCAATATTCCCAATGCGGAAACGCTGCATTCGAATATCAGCACCGAATTTGTCGATGTGAACAAGCTGCTGCAAAAGCTGTTGGCCGACAAGATTACCGGCTTTCTGGAAATAGCTTTCGACTCCAGCGCCGACACCAAATATCTGTTTCTCAATTCGGGCGTGATCGTGGGTGGCTCGGATTTTCTGACCGAATCCGAATACGGGAAGGTCGACAAGATCATGCCCCGTCTGGTCAAGCAACTGGAATCGTCCAAGGGCATCGTCAATATCAAGGTCATCCCCAAAAACGGCGGAGACAACGGCGAAACGCTGGAGTTTGAAAAAGTCGAGGCCGCTCCGGACGGAATCAGCCTTCAGGCGGCTTCCGGCAGGGTAACCCGCGCCTTGTCGGAGATCGCTAAAATCATAGGCGGGACCGGCGGGGGCAAGGAGAAATTCGAGCTGATCCTGCGCCGGAAATTCCTGCAAAAAGCCGAAAAATACAGCTTTCTCGACCCGTTCGAGGAAGAAGTGTCATATGACGGCAAGGAGTTCACGGCCGTTTCCTCGCTTGAACCGGATACGCTTATCGCGGCCATGCGGGAATGTCTGCTGGAGATCGGGGCCGATCACGGAGTGTCCCGGGAGGTCGAGAACTATGCCCGAGCCCTGTCCGCGGCCGAGGAGGATCGGGAAATGTGAGGAACCCTTGAAAAACCGAGTCGATTTTCCGAGGGGCCGTGAGCCGAAACCGGCGCTCCGCCCGAACCGTGATGATAGAAGCAGCCAACAAGTTGATATTCCATGAATGATATCTTTGAAGAACTCAGCGCGATTGAGGGCGTGAACGGCATACTGTTTCTCTCCGCAAACGGGGAACTGCGCTATAAAAAATTTTTCCGCCCCGACGCCGAAAAAATGAGTGATTCATTGATGGCCGACTTCCCCGATCAATCGCTCCTTACCGATGAAATGGAGTTTGTCTTTGAAAATGGAAGAATCTATCTGAAAAAGATGGAGCAGGGCGTATTGATTCTTCTTCTGAGCAGTTTCGCGCCCTTTGCCTTGGTGCGCGTGCAATGCGACCTGATCCGGCCGAACATCACGGAAAAGACCAAAGGAAAAAAGAAGTCTCGCTTTTTTGGCGTATTTTAGGCATAATCGCCCCTTTTCGGCTCTTTTAGCAGCCTTCTCGCGCCGAACCATCAGTCCCACCTATAATACCTTCCCCGCAAGATCGGAAAATTCTATTGTCAGTTTGGCGGTCGCTGGGCTAGTCTTGAAACATCATGGCCCTATGAGAGCGGCGCCGATTCCTCGTTTACGGCTCCACGCGTGAAAGTCTCAAGCTTAAGGAATAAACGCGCCGGGCAAGAAGGAACAATGGACAAACCCAAGCTGGCGTGCTGCAATTTTATTCAGGACCCCGTGGCCCTCAAGCGGTTCGCGCTTTCCCAGGGGCTTGACGGGATCGACTGGAGCTTCACTCCCGCCAATACTCCGGCCAGTCCGGCCGAGGAATCCCGCCTCATGGGGATCATCGCCGATCTCGATCCCCTGGACGTGCGTTACCACTGCGCTATTCACAACATGGATCTGGGCGATATGGACCACGAGCAATCGGTAAAGGCGCTCCATACCTACCAACTGTTGTGCCGCATGGTCGCCAAGCTGGGAGGACGCCATTTTACCATTCACGTGGGGCTGGGGCGCAGCCGCACCCATGATTTATCCTGGGAAGACACCGTGACCAGGCTGTCACAGCTTGTGCGGTTCGGCGCCAATCTGGGGGTGAGAATCTGCCTGGAAAACCTGGCCTGGGGCTGGACCAGCCGTCCGCACCTGTTTGAAAAACTGATCCGCAAATCCGGCGCGTACGCCACTTTGGACATTGGACACGCCAAGGTGAGCCCGTACGTGACCTCCCACCACTATGACCTGGAGGATTTCCTGGGACCGCAGCAGGACCGTTTTCTGAACGCCCACGTCTATAACATTGAAAACGGCGAGGGCCATCTCGCTCCGGGTTCGTTGTCCGATATTGAAAACCGTCTCGGACTGCTCCTGACGCTCCCCCTGTGCGATTGGTGGGTTCTGGAGCTGCATCGGGAAGAGCCTCTGCTGCAAACGCTGCGTATTGTCCGTGAATTCCTGCAACGCAAACCCGACAAAGAACTGCGCGCTTCGCTGTAACTCTCCGCGATTTTCATTCGGATCGTCCCCGATCCACAAAAATCGACCAAACCCGATTGTTTCCCGTATTAACGGTATATAAGAAAAAGACGCAAAGGATCGCGCCGGGCGGGTTATCGGCCGGAGGGAAAACGTGGTGGCGGTGCGCGACCGCTTTTTCACCCCTTGACGGCCGCCCGATCAGACGCGGGTGCGCAGCACTCGTTTTTCGCCCACTCGCATGGTGATCTGCTGGGAATCGAAATATTCGAACAGGGGAATCATATATTTGCGGGACACCCCGGTAAGCTGCTTGAAATCGGGGGTGTTTATTTCGCCATGCTCCTTGAGAAAAGCCACCAGCTTCGTTTTCAGATCCTCGATGGCGCGAGCGTGAAAGTAAAGGTCCTCCTTGACCTTGACCAGGATTCCTTCCCGTACCAGCAGCGCCAGCACTTCCTTCTTTTGTTGAGCGGGCGTGTCCGGCGCCAGATCCTTGAAATACGGTGGTTCAAGACCGGCTTTCTGGTAGACGCTTTCCAGATTTTTCCGCGTCTGTTCTTCTTCTTCCTGCAACAAAATATTGTGGCCGGAAAGCCGCGTCAGGTCGCCTTCCACCTTGACCAAATCGGCTGATTGCGCGTCCTTGAGCAGGGTATTGAAAAGTTTGGTGTCCAGGTCATACGCGATTTTCGCCCGCAGTTCGTCCTTTTTCATGCCCTGCCGCAGGGGATACTTTTCATGATACTCCTGGAGCGTCTTTTGGGCGTTTTCCGTCAGCTCATCAAAAACGGAACGATGCGCGAAAAGCGCGCTTTCCTTATCAAAACAGATGACTTCCCGGCGGGATTGCAGCGCCTGGAGCATGGTGTCCAACCGTTTGGACGTCAGGTCCACTACTTTGGACAAGTCCTGCCGGCTGATGCCCTTGTCTCCGACCGCTTCGATCATGGCCGACACCCGCTCTTCATCCGAGCCTGATTCCAGGATTTCCAAACGCCGCAGCACGTCCGGGCGATTGCTCCGATGCTTGGGCGGCGCGGCCGCCAGGATTTCCCCGCCTCCGATGGTCCTTACCGGGGAATAGCTCCGGGCCACGTAGTGATCGCGCGGCAGGAGCGCCACCTGCTCTTCCAGACGAATCTGGACAAACGCTTCTTCTCCGGGCCGCAGCTCCTCCTTGTCCAAAAGGTTGATATAGCCCAGTATCTCCTGGGTGCCGCTGTGAAATCGGATTCTGGATCGTGTTTTGAGCGGCTTGGCGCTGCTCAGCAAATTGAATTGCGCGTCCACCATGTAGGAAGGCTTAAGGCTGTTTTCCGTGGCGATGACGTTTCCTCGCTGGATCTGCTCTTTTTCCACGCCTTGCAGGTTGACTGCGGTGCGCAGCCCCGCTTCCGCCTTTTCCACGCTGTTTCCGTGCACCTGGAGCCCACGTATCCGCGCGGAGAACCCCTGCGGAAATACGCTCACGGTGTCCCCCACATTGATGGAGCCCGAAATGGAGGTCCCGGTCACCACCGCGCCAAAACCTTTCATCACGAACACGCGGTCCACCGGAAGCCTGAAGATACCGGCGCTGCTTTTTTCCTCCACTTCACGGCACAGGGGTTCGAGCGCGTTGATAAAATCGTCGAGCCCCTCTCCGGTCGCCGAGGATACCGGTATAATGGGCGCGTCTTCCAGGAACGTGCCCTGAAGAAATTCGCTGACGTCCTCCGTCACCAGGTCGAGCCAATCCTCTTCCACCATGTCCGTTTTGGTCAACGCCACCAACCCTTTTTTGACTCGCAAAAGCTGGCAAATTTCCAGGTGCTCGCGCGTCTGAGGCATCACCCCTTCGTCCGCCGCGATAACCAGGGCCACCAGATCGATGGTCGCCGCGCCCGCCACCATGTTCTTCACAAAACGCTCGTGCCCGGGCACGTCGATGATGCCCACGATCTGACCGGAAGGGAGCGTCAGACTCGCGAACCCCAGTTCAATGGTGATTCCCCGCTCCTTCTCTTCCTTGAGACGATCCGTGTCGATACCGGTGAGCGCTCTGATGAGAGACGTTTTTCCGTGATCGATATGCCCCGCGGTACCGAGAATTACATGCTTCATGAGTAGAGCCTCGTTCAAACGGAATTTTAATAATAACATGATCTAGTAGCATAAGCGCATGAGCTTCGTCCACCAGCAACAGCCCGAGGGAAGCGTCAAAGCATCGCGGGGGAATCTCATGCTGGTCAACCCAGGGCATCCCGTTTTTTTCTAACTTGCGTTCAAAGAGTCTGGACCCCGCGATCAAGTCGCGGGGCGACAGAAAAGGAGACTCGGTAGATGCGCTATTGAGTCCTGACAGCCCGTGCGGCTTCGCATACCCGTAAGGGCGCTTCGCGAAGCGCCTTACAGCTTTCGGTTTTTAGGAGAGGGTTTGGGAGGACCCTTTTTCTCAAAGGGGTCCTCCCATATCAACTAATCAATCGTCTTATCTTTTGGACACCAGGTTTTGTATGGCGCTTTCCAGGCCGTCGAGGGTGAGCTGAAACATGGGGAAGATCCGGCCGATGGCGCTTATGGTGGAATGATTCCAGGAGCTGGTGGGCATGGGGTTGAGCCACACGGCGTGATGAAAATGGTCGGCCAGCCGTTTGAGCCATTCAATGCCCGGCACTTCGTTGTAGTAATAGTAGTCGATCGCCCCGCCGCGGTGAACCAGTTCGCTGGGGCTCATGAAAGCGTCCCCCACCAGGACCAGCTTGTAGTCGGAATCGAAGTTCTTCAGGATCGAGGCGGTTTTGATGTCTTCCATGGTCCGCATGTCCTTGTAGATGTCCTGGTACACGCAGTTGTGAAAATAGAAGTGCTGAAAATCCCTGAAGTGGGAACTGGAGTGGGCCGCGGTGAAGAGCCGGCTGCACAAACGGGCGTAGGGGTCCATGGACCCGCCGGTATCCATGACCAAAAGCACTTTGACCATGTTTTTTCGCTCCCGTGTCCAGACAAGTTCGATCTCGCCGCCTTCCTTGCAGGTCTTGTCCACGGTGGCGTCGATGTCCAATTCGTCCTGGGGGCCTTCGCGGGAAAACCGGCGCAGCTTTTTCAGGGCCACCTTAATCTGGCGCACGTCGAGCGTCAGGTCGGAGCGATAATTGCGGAACCGCCGTTCGGCCGCCACCTGCACGGCCATGCCGCCGCCCCTGCTGCCGCCGATGCGAATTCCCGAGGGATGGGAGCCGCCGTGGCCGAAGGGGGACGTGCCACCGGTGCCGATCCACTTGCCGCCGCCGTCATGCTTTTCGGTTTGTTCCTTGAGCCGCTCTTCAAGCTTCTTGCGCAGCTCTTCCAGGCTGAGCCGTTCCAGATGCTCCATTTCCTGTTCGCTCAGCCGCAGTTCGTTGATGGGGTCGTTGAGCCAGTCCAGCACCTGGTCGCGAACTTCGTCGGGCGTTTCCAACCCTCCGAAATAGTGATAGAAAACCTGATCGAACTGGTCGTAGTAGGTTTCGCTCTTCACCAGGATGGACCGGGACATATAATAGAAGGCGGACACGCTGGAAAAGGCGTACCCGGCGTTCAGCGCCTTCATGAGCGTCATCCATTCGGTGATGGATACCGGCACCTTGAATCTTCTAAGCAGAAAGAAAAAATCAATAAACATGGGTGGATCGCTTGCGCGCCCGAGACGCCGCGCGGCTTTGGATCGCGTCAGACAAAACGTCTGGTCGGCTGTCCGGCCCGTCGCGCCCGGTTATTGTTGAAATAGTTCACATCCACTTCTTTTTTCAGGAGGGCGCCCAGGAAGGGAATCTCCTTGGTGACCTCGGACGGATCGATTCCGCCGGCCATCAGGGCCTGAACCCAGTCCAGCAGTTCGCTGGTGGATGGTTTTTTCCTGAACTCGTCAAAGGAACGCAGCCAGTAGAAGGACTTGAGGACTTCCTTGAGCAGGCGGTCCTTGATGTGCGGAAAATGGACCATGACGATCTCGGTCATAAGCGCTTCTTCCGGGAATTCGATGTAATGAAACACGCAGCGGCGCAGAAAGGCGTCCGGGAGTTCCTTTTCGGCGTTGCTAGTGATGATGACGATGGGGCGCAGTTTGGCCTTGACGGTCTCGTCGGTTTCCGTAATGTAAAAGGACATCTCGTCCAGTTCGTTGAGCAAATCGTTGGGAAATTCGATGTCCGCCTTGTCGATTTCATCGATGAGCAGCACCTGGCGTTCCTCGGCGTTAAAGGCCCGGCCGAGCACCCCCATGTCGATGTAATTTTTGATGTTCGCCACGTCGCCGCCACCGAAGCGGCTGTCGTTCAAACGGCGCACGGTGTCGTAGATATACAGACCGTCCTTGGCCTTGGTCGTGGATTTGATGTTCCAGATCAGTAATTTCTTGCCCAGTCCCTCGGCGATGCTGTGCGCCAGAAGAGTCTTGCCGGTTCCCGGTTCGCCTTTCACGAGGAGCGGCCGAGCGAGCGCGATAGATACGTTAACCACATCCCGGAGCGCCGGGGAAACGATATATCGGGCGGTTCCGGAAAATTGATCGAAGTTGTTAGATCCCACTTGTAATCCTCCGTGAATCGGTTCTGCTGAGTTTAACATCAATCTTTTACATGGGGGACGGCAAGCAGTCAAGGCGTAGGCCTTCATCGTGAAGGTGTCCGAAGATGACGGCAAGTTCGACGCGCCGCCAGCCGCTGTTTTTCGAAAAATAGACGGTGTTCAATGTGATCATGTGATGAAATTGTACATGATGGACGGTTGCGCAAAATGTGTGTGCATTTTGGGTTTAATGGCTTTACAAATGACTAGTCAAGGGATATAGTGACACGCTAAATAAATTAAAAAAGGACGGGCCCATGGCGGGAAGCCAAAAGAACAGAAAAAATATCAGCCTCAGTGAAGAAGAGAAAAAAGCTATTTTGGACAAAGTCACGTCGTCGGACAAACCTATCGCCGAGGCGTTGCGCGAACTGGGTATATCGAGATCAACCTTTTACAGTTGGTTGAGCAGATATCAAACCGATGGAGAAGAAGGGCTGAAAGACAAAAGGGGGCCCTTGCCGGCGGATGAATTCGTCGAACCTGAAGTTCCCGCCGCTCCAATCGACCCCGAAATAAGCGATCCAGCCCCCACTGAGAAGAAAGCTGAAGCCGTCTCGGCCGCTGCTTCCGCCGTCAAGCCTGAACCCAAGCCGGAAATTAAAAAGGAGGAGTTGAGAGTGAGTTCGTCGGAAGCAGCAACATCAGGTGGAAAACCTATGACGTCCCGCAAATCGACCAATTTTTCATTGGTAGCGACACTGGCGATCATTTTTGTGGTCGCCGGGTTCATCATTAGCCTTTGCATGTGGAATAGTTCCAAATATTTCATCACGCAAGACGGTTCTCAAGTTACGCTTTGGAAGGGTAAATTCGCCATTTATGGAAAACAGCTGGTTCCGGACTTCGCCGCCATCAACATCGGAAACGATAACCTGGAAGCCATCACCGGTAAAACGTACTACGGCGAATGGGGCGCGGTAAACGCGCTGTTCGAGTACATGCTGGTACGGGCGGACGCGGCGCTGGACGGCCCCAACGGCCCGAACTACGCGGAAGCCAACCGCTTCCTGGCCCTGGCGGAAAGCGTGGCCTACAAGGGCGAACAGAAATCGGCTCTCAACAACCGCTACGCGCGTCTTTATTACACTCTGGCCAAAAAGAAAGTTAATCAGACGGAAAAACAGCTGATCGCCATGTACGCGGATTCGATCGACGTTCTCGAACAGGCCCGCGATATGGGACTCTATTCCCCCGGCGTGGTGGACAATGAAATCACCGTCCTGAAATCCAAACTGAATGAATTGCGGCAGTGGAACACCAATTTCTCCGAAAGCTATCTTTCCACCAAGCCTGCAGAAGTCGCGGTGGCCCAGCCCGCCGAAGAAAAACCTGAAGTCGCCGTGGTGGTCATAGAGGAAAAAGCCGCGCCCGCCCAAAAGGAAGCGGTTGAAAAGGAAGCCACGGTAAAGGAAGCCACGGTAAAGGAAGAGGCGGTAAAGGAAGAGGCGGTAAAGGAAGTGGCGCCCAAGGTGGTAGAGGAAAAAGAAGCGGCTCCGGCCCAGCCCGTCCCGTCCTTGACTCCCGAACCGATCGTGGAAGCCCCCAAAACGGAAGCCGCCCCCGAGGTCGCGCCCAAGGTCGAAGAGCCCGCCGCCTCCAAGGAGCCCGCGGAGCAAGCGGCCAAGGCCGAAACCGAAACCGCGCCGGCGAAATCGGACCTGAAATTCGAAGCGGTTCCCGCCCCTCCGCAGGAAGGCGCCGAACCCGCGAAGCAGGAAACGCCCCAGAAATAATATCGGCGCCTGTCCGCGCGTTCAGCAAAACAGCGATTTTTATATAACCAAAACAGCGGCCACAAAATCACTATAGTGCGATTTTGTGGCCCTTTGTTGTATAGTAAAGACTGTTCATAATCCGTCCGATGGATTGTCGTTCATCCATATGAGGAAATAACATTGTCTCCAAGCGCCTTCCAGAACCTTGCGAACAGTGACGGCAAGGACCTTCTGTTTTCCATAGACCGCGATATCCACTCTTTTATCGATGATTTTCAGAATCGTCTTTCCCTTGACGAACGCCAGGTTTCCTATTGGCAATCGCTGTTGACCGAATTCGAGGCGGAAATGGAGCAGGACGAATTTCGAATCGCCGTGATCGGCAGCGTCAAGGCGGGAAAAAGCACTTTTGTAAATTATCTGCTGGGCCGCGACCTGCTCAAACGAGGCGCCGGCATCATTACTTCCATTGTCACGCGTGTGGTGGGTGGAGAACGCCTTGCGGCGAAATTGAACCTGAAGGGCGTCGATCAGATCAACGCCGAGATGAACGCGGCGCTGCTCTTTTTTCACGAATACGCCCAGACGCTGGAGCAATCCGAATTCGATGTGCGTAACCGCAAACAGCGCCAGAAGGTCGCCGACTTTTTAAGGAAACTGGAAGACGAAGGGGACACCTCCTCCCAGGAAAACATCGTCAAGAATCGTTTGCTCCTGAGCGCTTATCTGGACGGATACGCCGAAATCGCGCCCTATCTGGACGCCCAGGAAGCCTCCGTAACCCTGGACGGCGACGAAATTGTTCGGCATCAGGATTTTGTAAGCGAGGAACGGCTGGCCGTTTACCTGAACCAGATCACGCTGACGGTTCCGGACTCCAACCTCCCCTCCGGCGTGGAACTCGGTGACTGCCAGGGAATCGATTCTCCCAATCCAAACCACATGACCGCGGTTTTGGACTACCTGCTCCAGTCCCATCTCGCCGTCTACCTTATCAGTGTCCGAACCGGCATCCGTGAAGCGGACGTCAAACTGATCAACGCGCTCAAACGGTTGCGGCTCGAAGACCGCGTCCTGTTTATTCTGAACATGGACCTGGGCGAACTCGACAGCGTGGAGCAGGCGCGTCAGGCGCGTGAAAAAACCATCGAGGACCTGCAGGGGCTGGGAATCAGGAATCCCGCCCTGTTCGCTTTTTCAGGGTTGTACAGTCTTTTGAAGGACATGGAAAAACAGCGGGACGAGCGCCTCGACGAACGCGGCGCGCTCCGATTGCAGCTCTGGGAATCCGCGAGCGACCTGCTGGAAAACGCCGAACAGGAACGTTCGCGCTTCGAACAGGCGATCGCGCGGATCATGCAAGACCAGCGGTACGCGCTTAAGATGGACCGAGGCCTCGATCTTCTGGGGAAGTCCGCCAAGTCGATCAACGACTACATCGCCATCCGCATGCTGGCCCATAACCGGCATGGGGACGGATTCGAGAAAGCCGCGCTGGACTTACAGGCCCAGCAGGACGAGCTGCGGGGTACCCTGGATCTGCTCAATAATTCCTTGCGGTCGGTGGCCGAAAACCTGAAGCGGACCATGAAACGCGACGTGGACCAGTTTTTCGACCGCAGCGGCCCGCTGGTGCGCGACGTGCTCGACTTTATCGAGCGATTTCAGGGCTCCCGCCCGGCCGACGCCGCCGATGACGGCGCCGCTCAAGTCATGAATCGCGTCTTCGGATTTTACCAGGAACTCACCGACCGTTTGAACCGGCATATCAACGAAGAAACGAACCTGTCCATTATCGAGTACATTCGCCGGAAGGACGATGAAATCAGAAAAGAATACCAGGAGCAGACGCAAACGTATATAGCCATTATGGACCGTTTGTTCGACGCCTACATGCGGGAAATGGACAACGCGCTGGACGGGGCGTTGTCGGGCGATCAGAATCGCCATTTCAGCGCGGACGTGGTCGTGGATATCAAGCTTCCGCTGTTTTCCGCCACCATCAATTATCAATACGCCACCCGCGCGCAGATCGTCTTCGTCATCGGGCTTTCCAAAACCATGAGCGGCGTCGTAAACCTGGCGCGACGCGTATTAAAAAAGGAAGAACGTTCGGGCGGTTCGCACAAGTCATTTATCAAGGCGGTGGAGTTGATCAAAAAGAACGCCACCCAGACCGTGCTCGAAAGCGTGGCGGATTACCGGGAGAACCTGAAGTACGGGTACGCGCTGAAAATGGTTGACCGGTATGGCGAGAAGCTCTACGAACAAACCAGACGCTACATCGAAGGGGCCCTGGTCGATTTTAAGGATGTCCTGTCTCAGGCGGAGATGGAACAGCGCAAGAGCCTCGATATCAAGGGCACGCTGGCGCAATTCAAATCGGCGGCCCAACGGATTGTGGAAAGCGTTTCCAACGTTCAAGGGGCCGGCGAAGGCGCGGCCTGAGGAAAGCCGTTTCCCGACAGCCCCGGAGAAAACCACTGTGGATCTCGATCCCGCGCCCATAAGTCATATTCTCTCCGGCATCGAAGCCATTCGTTATGGGGGCTGGTCAGGCTCCCGCGATTCCTTTATGCGCATTCTGGACAGGGTGCGCAAAACCCTTTCGGCGCTCCATTTCAAGGTTACCCAAAGCGGCGATTTCCCGCTCGTGATTACCCTCCAGGGCGGCACGGGCACGGGCAAATCCTCGGTTTTCAACGGGCTTATCGGCAAACCCGTCAGCCGTACCGGAATCGAGCGGCCGCAAACGCGCGGCTGCGTGGTGTGATCCCCTCGGGGGCGCGGTCGAAGCTGGAAGATCTCCAGCCTTTTTCCGTCATGGAACTCGCTCACATGCGAGTTTCAGAGCTTTCGTCATGGGTGGAAGGCAAACCGGGGGCCATCACGCTGGTGGAGAACGATCTGGACGAGTGGCGCCGGATCATGCTTATCGACTCGCCCGACCTGGACAGCGTGGAACCGGAAAACCGGGCGCTGGCCGAGGACATCATCACCTTCAGCGACCTGATTATCTTTGTCACCAGCCAGGAAAAATACGCCGACCAGACCCCCTTTGACTTTATCCGCACGGCGAGCCACGATCAGAAGCCTTTTCTGCTGATCATCAACAAGCTGGACACCCGCGAAGGGATGGAGGATCTGGAAAGAAAGCTGGAAGAGTTCCATGTCCACCCCTATGCCCGGGTAATCGGCTTTCCCCGCATTCCGCATGACGCTCCGATCATTTTGGACAAGGACCATATCGCTCCTCTGAGACAATCTTTGGACACCCTGAACAAGGACAAGGTTGTTCAATCAAGCCGCAACGCCCTGTTTCGAGCCAGCCATCGGTCGCTCCGCGAACTGGACGAGGCGGTTCTCGGGGAATCGTCGATGCGCGATCGGTTGGTCGAATCCATGTACCGGATCTGCGACGCCGCGGGCGGCCGTCTCGAACGGCGCATCTCCACGGGAATCGACCGGCAATCGGAAAAGGAAATCAGGAAGCACATCCGCTCGCTCCTGGTCAAATACGACTTTCTGCGCAAACCGCGAACCCTTATCCGGTCGGTGATCAAGTATCCCCTGCGCATTTTTGGAATCGGCCGGGACGATGACGCCAAATCGTTGGCCGCGCCTTCTTCCTTTATCCCTTCCAATCCTCACGTGGAACCGCTGCTCGAGGCGCACGCCTGGTTTCAGCAGGAACTGGCGCGAACCATGGGCACGGATGAGGCGTCGAGCGTGCTCTATTCCCGCATGTCGCAGGAGGGGCTGTTTATCCATGTGGACGAACTGCGAATCCTGTACGACAAGGAACAGAAGGATATCGACCGGTGGGTCAAGGGCAAGTTTGACGAGCTGAAAAAAGGGCTTTCCCGAACCAAGGAGTTCGGGCTGTACTCCGCGACCCTGCTGGCGGTTATTCTTATAGCGGCGGTGGAAAGCGTCACCTTTGGCGGGTTTACCTTTTTCGAAATCCTTCTGGATACGGCCATCGCGCCGTTCGTGCCGCGCGGGGTGCTGGAGCTGTTCATCTACGATCAGCTCAAGGAAATCGGGCGTGAACTGGACGAGCGCCACCGGGCCGCCCTGCGGGCGATCCTTGTTGAACAGCGAAACCGATTGATACGATTTCTGAATGAAAACATGTCCGGTGAACGGGAAAGGATCTTTTTTCAAGAGACACTGCAATGGTTCAAAGACCACAAAGATCAGTTCTGAACGACGACAATCCGGCCGAGTCGCTTCGCATAAAACTGCTTGAACTGACCGAGGGCGAGGCGGACTTCGGCTTGCTGCTTTCGCCGGAGCGGCTGGAGCCTTACCGGGCGCGTATCAAGCAGCTCGATAAGCGGCTGAAGGAATGCGAGGGCCCCTTGAGTCTGGGGTTGCTGGGCGGAACAGGGGCCGGCAAATCCACGCTTATCAACGCCATCGCCGGAAGCCCCATATCGAGCGTTTCGGACCGAAGACCGCATACCGACAAGGCGGTGGTGTACCACCACGAGGAGATAGACCCGTCGGTCCCCTTTTCCCGCGAATTCATCAGGGAGCCGCACAAGGTCCACCGGAACCGGGCGCTGCGGGACATCATCATCTACGACATGCCCGACTTCGACTCCATCCGGCCGGAACATCACGAGCTGGTTCTGAGCTTCCTGTCGCGGCTCGACGTGGTCCTGTGGGTGGTCAGCCCCGAGAAATACGCCGACCAGGTCTTTTACGACATGCTTTCGGCCAGCCCGCAGGCGCGGGAAAATTTCGCCTTTGTTTTCAACAAGATCGACCTCATCGTGGACGAGCAGGGACAGTTTTCCGGCCAGCGGTTGGAAAGCGCGTTGAACGGCTTCATAAAGAGATTGCAATCCCACGGGGTGGACGATCCGCTGCTGTTTCCTCTTTCCGCCCGCTGGGCGTCCGAAGGCGCTCACGCTCGGGAAAACCAGGGTTTCGAGGCGCTGATCAACTATTTAAAGAAAGAGCGCAAGCAGAAGGAAATCAGGGCGGTCAAGCTGAGCAACCTGGAGCACGAATTTTCCACGCTCATTTCCAGCCTGGAAGGCGAATTCGAAACCGAACGCATCGCCCGCGCCGTGGGCGCGCTTCGGGTTGAGCTGGAACGGGAATGGACGCACGTGGAGGCGATCGCCTCCGAATCGGCGCGGGAGGTTCTGCGGGGGCAGGGAACGACCTGGATCAAGGAATTGCTGCTGGGGGAACGGGAAAACACGGACACGATCAACGCGGCCATACGAACGCTGCTGGCGTGGAGGCGCCTGACCCGGTCGGAACATCGCCCGGAAGGCGGCGTTCCCGAACTGCGGCTGCCCGAAGGCGCTGTCAGGAACCTCACCGGCAAGATCAATTTTCTGCGCAACCGCATGATCGGCGAACTGAAGGCCTGCGACGTGCCCATTGAATCGGTTCACATCGGGTCGGAACGGGAAGACGAGGAGCGGGAATTGCAACTCGTGAGCCAGGAGGCCGGCTACGAAATGAGCGAAATGCTCAAGGAGCTTTCCACGCCCCGGAAAAAACTGTTCTCCTTCAATCGGCTCCGCCAGACCGTCATCATGGCCCTGCCGCCCATTCTGATGATCTTCTACCTGGTGGATTCAAGCTCGGCCCGGGCTTTTTACAAGACCTGGGACTGGAGCGCCGCGCCCGGACTGATATTGGACACCCTGTTCGCCCTGTTCAGCGCCAGCGGCCTGGCGGCCATCTGCGCCATGCTGCTCATGGAATTTATCGCCATCCCCTGGCTGGCCGGGAAGGCGCACCGGCGCCTGGAACAAAAGGCGCTGGTCATCATGGACAACCTGGCCCTGCAATACGGCAAACTGGTGGCGAACCGGCTGCGAAGCGAAAAGGAACAGCTCATCGCCTATCTCGACGACCTGCGCCGGGCCTTGAACAGGGTTGAATCGCTCGACTAGCGTGAGCGTGATCGCCGGTACCCTGAAAAAGCCAGCCAGTAACTCGCGACCCATCCCCATACGGCGTTGTAAAATACGACAAAAAGCGGCGTCAGGTAGCCGAGTTCCAGGCCCATGACGCCCTTTTTTGCTTGCAGGGGAAAGACGATAAAAAGCTGAACCAGCGTCGGTCCCAGGCTCCATACAAAACCGCGCCAGAAAAGGGAGCGGTTCATAAGGGGAACGAGAAAAAGCCATCCCCATATTCCGCCCCATACCATTTTCTGATACAGCAGCGGCGGCGTGAGTGGAGGAGCGATATGAACGCCCAGGGCCTGCGCGATTCCAGCCGCGCCGAATCCCCACACGAAAAGACCATTGATCAAACCGCCCAGACAACCCGCGCAGAACGTCAGACTTAGCTTAGCCGGAAAATTACTCATAGGCTCACCTGCTTTAAGAGGATTTTTAATATTTTAGCATGGCCGGCGATAATTTAAGGTAAGGTTTTGATGAGAGTGGTGGAAAGTGTGGTTGCAAAGGGCTGATAAGAATTGCGGGGGCGCACTGTTCGCCGTCAAGACAGGAATAATCCGGAACGTATCAAACGTTCGAACATCTCCGATGTAAGTGCGCTTCGCGAAACGCCCCGACCGGCGCAGCCGGAAGTATGGGAGCGCGGAGGCGTGAACCCCGGTAAAGTTTTTCTATTCCTACAAGCCCGCCATGGATTCGCTTTGATTGAAATAGCTTCGGATTTTTCCCAGCACGATCCGGGGTATGTCTTCTCGTTTTTCAACCCCGTACAGGGCGACGCGTCCGTTGGGTTTCAGGGAATCGCGGAACCGCTCCACCTCTTCGTTGTTCCCCACATGCACGGCGGTTACCCGGTTGGGAAGACCGAGAAAGAAATCGATGACCGCATGGAGGTTGTCGATCTTCATGTCGGTGATCAGGAAAATGTCGGTTGGCCGGTCCGGCAATAACGCCGCGATATCTTCGAGAACCAGCCGGGTGCCCCCGCCAAAATAGCGGCACAGGGCCCGGTAAGCTTCCTGCCGGTCGCGGGTGAAGGGCAGCATCAGCTTGCCGCCCGCCACGACGTCGCTGAAGTTGTACACCGCCACCCGCGCTTCGTTCCGCAGGTAGGCGTCGCAGGCGCATCCCGCGCCCAGCGCGGCGTAGGACAGAAAGCGCGCGGGATTCCTCATGCTGCCGGAGGAATCGATCAGGATGACGCAGTCGGGAATTCCTCCTTCCTTGCCGAAAACCGTTCCTTCCATTCGTTTCCAGACCTGGCTGACGCCGGGGAGGATTTTCCCGAAGCTGGTCCAGGGGTCGAGTTCATGGCACGGCCCGCCCGCTTCCCACGGGACGTGATGGTGAGGATAGGCGCCGCCGCTTTTTTCCATGGGGGTTTTCCGGAGCGGAAGCGCGTAATTTTCGGCGAGTTTCATATAGTACAGGGCGCCGGCGTCCTCGGCGTGGCCGGCGCCGAAACCCGATCCCTGCCCGGAGGAATCGGGGGCCTCGCGTAGCGCTTCCCGTAGGTCGTCCAACAGCGCCGTGAATTCGCCGGGAGAAGCGGCTTTCAACGCCAGTTCCCGCAATCCCCGGTCGATTTCCCGTTCGGTGTACGCCCGTAGTCCGTGGCTTCCCATAAGGGAGGGCGTTTCGGATTCGTCCTTGGAGGCGGGCAGAAAATCCTCGATCAACAGGGCGAACCGCCGCGCGCTGTCTTCCCAGCGGATTCGATCCAAGAAGGAGAGATGCGCCAGCTTGGCCGTGATTTCGTGAGGACGCCGTACGCCGATGTCAATGCCCCATATATTCTGGTAGAGCCCCTTGATGATGTCGAACAGCTCGTCTCCGGCCATGACTCGATAGAGATCCGGCAAGCGCGATTCGGTTCTGCCGACGCAAAAGGTGTCCGCCGCCACGTCTATAAACAGATCGGCGGCCTTCATGGCCGACCCTTTGCGTCCTAGGATTTCCCGAGTGGCGGCGTATAAGCGCACATGGTGAGCGACATCCCAGGGGCAGTACAGATAATGCGATACCGCATGATCCAGCAGCGCGTCGATGATGTGGCGAGGAGAAAGCCGGGGGGAAAGTTCTTGAACGAACGCGCGGGAGATGAGGATGCGCTTCGCGGTCATTTGCAGAGCCACGCCTTCTTCGGCGCTGTCGATCAATCCGGGCGGCGGCAGGGCGGGGTAGAGATGGCGCGCCCGGGCCTGGGGCCACGCCTCGGCCAGGATAGCCCCCAGGGGAATCATGACCCGCTGTCCGCCTGAAATTCCGGCTCATCGAGCGGGACGTCAACGCCGTTCCGGCGGATAACGCCCCCAAACCGGGGCTCCCCGATTCCTTCCGCCTGGCCCACGAGCAGGATTTCGCCCCCCTGCATCCAGGAACCCGCGCCCCGGCCGACGCCGCCTTCGACGGTAATCGCGCCGTCGATCATGCCGGCTCCGAGCCACCCGCCCGCCGAACCACGGATCAGCAAACGCCCGCCCCGCAGGGCCGCTCCGGTGAAATCGCCCGCGTTTCCCTCGATGGTCAGGCTTTTTCCGCGCGGCAGCCCGTAGCCGATAAAGTGGAACAGCCGGTTATAGTCGCGAAGCCTGAGGATGATGGAATTTTCCCGGCTGTAGTTCACCAGGGCCGAAAGGTAGAGCCCCGCCGGTCCCGGCGCGGCCATGACGGTCAGCGAGGCGCGGTCCATTTCGGCGCAGAACTGTTCGATATCCGCCTGGGCGTAGGGCAGGTCGCGGAGTCTTTGCACGGATTGGTCATAGGCGCGAGCGACGGTTTCATGGTCCGCCAGCCACGCCAGGTTTTTGACCTCCTCGCGCATGAGATCCACATAGCCGCCGACAAGCTCTTCCATGGCGCTCTTTTTGGCGTCGGCAATCTTTTCCACGGCGTCGCGGTGTTCGTAGGCTTCGGGGCGGAAATCGGCGAACAGATCCTTCATCGCGCCGCGCCCCCTTCGTTCAGATCCCGGCGGATTTCCCAGAAGATGGGGTGGTCGCCTTCCACCGGTTCCACGCTTTCGCCGTTGGCGATGCGAAAGGCCGCGGCCAGGGCCTTCTTGATCCGCGGCCCCTGTTCGATATAGGACTCATGCATGCGGGCCACCGCTTTTTTAGCCAGAAAGATGGGGAGGGGATCGGACCGTGGCTCGTCGTCCCAACGGGCGATGACGTCGTCCTTCCATACCAGCCGGTGCGCGAGGGCATAAGGCAGGATCGTTTTTAACGTCTCCAGCCGCACCTGATCCTCTCCCAGCAGCCACGCCAGGGCCTGCGAATAATTCCGCACGCTCATGGGAAAGCGGTTGGAAATGCAGGCCCCGGTGAGATGACAGAGATACCCGGAAAAATGGCAACCCTCCTCGCAGACTTCATGGGACCGCTTTTGCCCGAACCGGTAACAGAATGAAAGCTCCGCCAGGACCATTCGCAAGAAGGCGTTGGCGTCCAGATCAAAGGGCAGAAGCGCCATTTGGGCGCGGATGTGGTCGCGGTCCAGCCGCGAAAGCGTCCTGATCCCTGTTTCGGTGGATACGTGTTCCGCGTATTGGTCGCAGATACGTTCGAGTTGGGGCGTCTTTTCCCGGTAGGGGGCGCTGCCGTTGAGAACTTCCTCGATTTCCGCCTCAAAGCGTTCGTCGCGCAGGATGTTTCCGTTGGCGGGGCGCATGCCGATTTGGTAGGCCATGTTGGCGCCGGGATGTTTGGACTCCACCATGACGTCGAACCTGTCCAATAAAGGGGCGATAATGGTGTGCGATCCCCGGTCCTGGTAATTGGCGGTGGCGAACAGACAGAATTCTTCGTTGATAATGGAGCTGTTGAGGTATTCCCACTTACCCCGGTCTATGCCGTCCAGGATGACGCTCTGTTTGGTCTCCGGGAGCCGGTTTATTTCATCGACTATTTTGGCCGGAAGCATGCTGAAGTAGGACCAGATTACCGCCTCCTCGCCCCGGTTGAGTTTGCCCAAGTCGGGCCGGCCAATGATTTTTTCCTCGGTCTGTTCGGGATGGCCGGAAACCACGGCTCTCCATACGATGCCCAGCGGAATGCGGTACAGCAGCGAACAGATGTATTCCGCCGAGGTCGTTTTGCCCATGCCGGGTTCGCCGATAATGAGTTCCCGGCCTTGGGCGAGGGCGGTCAGAAGGCTCAAAAGCAGCGTGGAATTATACCGGGTCCCGTCGATTTCCATATCCCGTCGGTTCAAATACCAATCGGCCTGAATATGGTCGTACAGGTCCCGGATTATTTGTCGGTACGCAGCTGATTTTTCAGTCATACAATCATACTCCGGCGACCGTGCTATTTTTCCTTCAGCCCGGCCCCGTTGGCCCGCGCGCACAGATGGAGATATTCCTCGACCAGGGCCCGCACGCGTTCATCGCTTTCGTGGATTTTGTATTCCAGCCGTTTGTCTCGAGCGTAAAATACCGGCCAGACGCGGAAAAGCAGTTTTTTCTTTACGCCGTCCCGGCTGAAAATGACGTACTCTTCAACCGACCCGCTTTCCAGGGTCCGCTTGAAGAGCATCCGCCCGTCCATGATGTTTTCCAGTTCGGTTTTGAGCGCGATGAGCATCGCGGAGAGGTTGGCGTACAGCGGCGCATGGAATCCGTAGGCGTCGGTATCCAGACTTTTTTCCGCGTCCAGATAAAAACGGGCGTCGGGCGGAAAAGGCGAGTGGTTGTCGGGTTCCATACGTCTCCGATCATGGCGGGGCAAGGTCGCCACGCGGGGAAAAAGTCACGCGCCCGATAACTATTATGGAAGCCCCGGCCGGTGTCAAGCGATGCGCTTTGAAGGGAGCGAGAACCGTCAAAAGGACCGTCACACGATAGGATCGGGTGGCGGTCATGCGGGATGGAGTCGCAACGGACGGCGGGAATGAGGGCGGATGGGCAAAAAAGGCGTGGAAGCTACGCGACCACGCCATGTTTTCTTTTTTTAAAAGCATCGGCTCGAAAAACAAAGCCACCTTGGGTATTTAGCCTAAGCCTTTGACTTATTTACTTTCTTATAAACGGCGAGACCAACAAAACCAAGCGCGATAAGACCGAATCCTACAAAAATTTCCATTAGTATCTCCACTGGAACTTTACGATTGTCGCTACCATTAAGCAAGTTCGGCGCCCAGCCGGATGAATTTTAAAAAGTTTGTAATCATAATAAGTTGCGGAACAGGCCGTTGAAGGTCTAAACCTGCGGGCGCTGGAAAAGCGGACAATCTTTGCCACAAGGGACGTTTTTTGTCACGCTTATTAATCCGCGCGTGCGGCGCCGCTGAAGAATAGATGTATGACAACGGAGTAGTAAATGATCGTGGGAGAATGGCGGCGGAACCCGTTCGTCAGCTACGCCGAGAAATTAGCGGAAGGATATGAGCGGATCATTAGGATGGTATTTATTTATAAAATTTAAAGAAACCATACCTTCCTGGAGTCCGAAATTTTTTTAGTCGACTTCACGCTCCTTGTCCTGACAGCGGCTGTCCTTGGGTACCAGGTGTTTAAGCTTTTCGCAGTACAACGCGGCGAAAACCCGGCACGATCCGGCCCGGTCCATGCTTTCTTCCTTGGGGAACGAGGCGTGCGGGCATTGCAGGTCGCAGTAACGCATGGATTCCTTAATCGGCCTGTTTGAGGCCTTTTTCCAGGTAGAGCCGCAACCGGGCGAGATCGAAGCACGATTCCGCCAACCCCAGTTTCAGGCAGGTGATGAACATCTCCCCGTCTTCCACCCCGATCTGTTCGGCCATGTACTCCTTGACCATCTGCAAACAGGCCAGATTGGCCGGAAGGCCGTTCCAGAGATTCCAGCTCCTGAAGTGGATGCTGAAATGGAGCTTTCCGTACTTGATGGCGGTGTCCACGCCCCGCAGACACTGCGTGGTCCCGGGCTCCTTGCGGTTAAAGGCGTTGCCCAGATCGCGGCGGATCAGTTCATCGCCGGTGTCGCGCTTCCTGACCACGATTTGTTCGGCATAGTCCACCGCTTCATCATAGTAGCGCAGGCTTTCGGGCCTGCCCACGGTCATGTAGCAATGCTTGGTACCCGGCCCGTTTTGTTTGTAGTAGTCGATCACCCAGTCGATTTGCCACGCCAGGTCTTGGCCGTAGGTGTAGTGCTCCCCCGGCTGGGCGATATCGGTCATGTAGTAGGGCAGGTATTTTTCGGCGTAGCCGGGTTCAACCGGATCGGGAATGCCGATGCCGGCCGGTATGTGCGGTTCCAGAGGCCTGGTTCCGGGATGGGTGATGTGAGCGGACATGAAATCAAGCTCCCACCGTTTGGTGGGGGTGCTTCCCTTGGTTACCGAATATTCCCTGCCCTGCTCCACCGCGGCCCGTATCAATTGATACCACACGTCGGGTATGTCCCGCGCGGTAACGAAAATAGGCTTCAGCGCCATGAAAACCCTCCTGCTCTGCCGTGATAACGCCCGCAGAGTAAAACAGAATGAGTTATAAAGGCAAGAGGGAAGTGGATGCCCCGGTCAAGCCGGGGCATGACGAGAAAACATAAACTTCGCGAATTGATTAGGTTAGCTAGAGAGCAGTCGGTCAAGAGAACTTATTCGGAATGGCGAAAGAGCTTTATTGGGTTCTTCCGTCATTCCGCGACTTGATCGCGGAATCCATAGATTTTCAGCTATCTTAGACTCCGGCTTTTGCCGAGGAGAAGCAGCTGGGGGGGCAACATCTTGTTAAATCCGTTTCTCTCCAATTTTAACCATAAGGCAGAGCCCTTAAATCTCTCCACAACTCCATAGCGCTTGCTGTTCTGTACTGGACATGACGTCTGAGCGTCTTCTCCAAGGCAAAATTGTATGGTGGCTGTAACTGAAGGGCTAATTCACGCGGTTTGCCCGCGAGTATTTCTTCAGTCGAAAATCGCATAATTTCCTCCCATGATTTCCGGGTCGAAGGTGATTCTTTTCAGAAATTCCATACAAGCCTCCGTTAAAGGCGCAAAATCCGAGGGAATAGTATCATCTTCAGCGGCAATTTCCAATCTACGAGACATGTTGCCATGAGAGGGAGCGTGGTCGGATGGGGCGAATACGGCCCGTCAAAATATTTTCGGTCAAAAAAAGAGGTGATATTTTAATGAATTGCCCCTATGAAGAGAGGTAAGGCTTTTGTGGAAGCCCCGTCGAACGTTAAAGAGGAACAAAAGTGCCCGAAATCAACCCCGAACACATACAGGCCGTCATCGACGCGATCAACCGGGCCCCTTTTTTCCGGCGTCTGTTTATGAAGGTCACGGAACTGGGCGTGGGCCGTTCGGTGGTGGAACTCGATATCGATAAGGAACATATGAACCCCTTTGGGGGGGTGCATGGCGGCGTGTACGCGGCGGCCATCGATACGGCGGCCTACTGGTCGGCCTATTGCGACCTGCCGCAAGAAAACGGATTGGTTACCATCGATTTGAAGGTGGATTTCCTGGCGCCCGTACCGGGACGGACGATCATGGTCATGGGGCGGCGGATCAAGGCCGGCAAGACCATATTTCTCGCCGAAGGCGCCATGCTGGACGATCGCGGCAATACGCTGGCGCACGGAACGTCCAAACTGATGGTGACCCGCGACAGGCAATCGATCGATGATGTGGTCCGCTATGTAGGCGCGGCCGAACTGCCGCCCAAATTCCTGAAAGACTGATGGACATAACCGTATCCATACTTTGGACAGCCGTGATCGCCGACGCCCTGCTGGGCGATCCCCACTGGTTTCCGCATCCGGTGCGGCTGTTCGGAAACGCGATCGTCCGGCTGGAACAGAATTTTCGCCGACGCGCGTCTTCGCCTCGAGCGCTTCGTTGGTACGGCTTTGTTCTTACGCTTATCGTGGTTGGAGGCGCTTACGCGGCTACCTGGCTTATCCTGCTGATCGCGCTCGACATTTCATACCCGCTGTACTGGATGGCGGCCGCTTTCCTGGTCTACACCACCCTGGCGGTACGATCGCTCTATCGTGAAACGTGGCTGGTCGTACGCGCGGTCCGCAAGCAGGACCTGGTACATGCGCGGCGATTGCTTTCACGGGTGGTGGGCCGGGATACGGACCGGTTGGACCAGGAAGGAATTCTCCGGGCGGTCATCGAAACGGTGGCTGAAAATCTGTCCGACGGCGTCATCGCTCCGCTATTTTACCTGGCTCTCGGCGGCGTTCCCTTGGCCATGGCTTTCAAGGCCGCGAGCACCATCGATTCCATGATCGGGTATAAAAACGATCCCTACCAGGATATCGGCAAGTTCGGCGCTCGGCTGGACGACGTCGCCAATTTCATCCCCGCCCGCCTCACCGCGCTGCTCATTATTCTGGCTTCGGCGATTCTGCGCCTGGATTACCGGGCAAGCTGGAAAATATGGCGGCGGGACGGTCGCAAGCACGCCAGCCCCAACGCGGGCCATCCCGAAGCGGCCATGGCCGGCGCGTTACGAATTCGATTGGGCGGTCCCAGTTCCTACTTTGGACAGGTGAAAAACAAGCCGTACCTCGGGGACCCGGACTTCGGCGTCACGGTGGATCACGCGCGCAAGGCGGAACTGGTCATGCTGCTGGCGTCACTGATCATGATCCTGGGGATCAGCCTCCTGCTGTAAATCCACGCTTTATCCCTCGGTATGTCCGCTCCATAAAAAAGGCCCGCCGTGAGTAAAACAACCGGCGAGCCTGAAAAAAGTTTAACGATTGAACTTCAGATTATCCGCACGTTCCACCGATCGTTCTGCTTGTCGATCCGTATGGGAATCTCCAACACATTACTGATCACCTCGTCGTTGAAAATATCCTGGATGGGGCCGGAAGCCACCTTGGCGCCCTGCCGGATGAGCAGACCGTGCGAAAAGCTGGGCGTAATTTCCTCGACGCGGTGGGTCACCATGATAATGGTGGGTCCCATTTCGCGTTTGGCCATTCGTTCGACCAGGTCCAGAAACTTTTCCCGCGCCGCCAGGTCGAGGCCGGCGCACGGTTCGTCCAATATAAGCAGCAACGGCTCCGCCAGATAGGCCCGCGCCAGCAGCACCCGCTGTTTTTCACCGGTGGAAAGGTGTTCGTATTCCCGGTCTTTCAGGTCGGTGAGCGACATGTCGTCCATCAGCGCCTCGGCCCGACGGGCAATCTCTTCCGTGGGGGTTTCCCACAGGCCGAACGTGGCGTAGGCCCCGGAAAGCACCACCTGCAGGGCGGTGTCCTGATCGGGAATCTTTTCTTTCAGGGCCGAAGATACCCAGCCCATGCGCTGCCGCAATTCCCGGAGGTCCACTTTTCCGTATTGCTTGTCCAGAACCCAGACCTCGCCGCTGCTCGGCCACAGGTATCCGGCGATAATCTTCAGCAGGAGCGTTTTTCCGGCGCCGTTCCGTCCGATAACCACCCAATGCTGTTTCTTGGCCACGGTCCAATCAATTCCCTTGAGGAGTTGACGGTCGCGCCACAATTCCACGTTCTTCAGTTGAATGACCGGCTTTTCCTGGTCCTGCCGATCCATGGGAGTCATGAAAATACCCTCGCTTCTACAAAAAGGTATGGCGCTCAAAAGGAAGTCCCCTGCCCGCCGCCTCTCGGCGGAAACCGACAAGGGACTCGATCGGCGCTCTTTTAAATCGGGTTAGTCCTGGGTTTTTTTCAGCCAGGGCATCATGGCTCTCAGCTGATCGCCGACGGCGTTGATGCGATGCGCGTCTTCACGAGCGCGCGTGGCGGTGAACACCGGGCGGCCGACCTGGTTTTCCATGATCCATTCGCGGGCGAATTCGCCGGACTGAATTTCATCCAGGATCTTTTTCATTTCCCGCCGGGTTTCTTCCGTGACGATACGTTTTCCGCGGGAATAGTCGCCGTATTCGGCCGTATCGCTGATGGAGTAGCGCATGTATTTGAAACCGCCCTGATAGAGCAGGTCCACGATCAGTTTCACTTCATGCAGGCACTCGAAGTAGGCGATTTCGGGCTTGTAGCCCGCGTCGACCAGGGTGTCGAAACCGGCTTTGATCAGGGCGCTCATGCCGCCGCACAGCACGGCCTGTTCGCCGAAGAGATCCGATTCGGTTTCTTCGCGGAAGGTGGTGGGAATGACGCCCGCGCGGGCGCAGCCGATGCCCTTGGCGTAGGCCAGTCCGATTTCGAGCGCCTGGCCGGAAGCGTCCTGATGAACGGCCACCAGCGCCGGGACGCCCGCTCCCGATTCATATTCCGAACGGACCAGATGGCCGGGGCTCTTGGGGGCGACCATGACCACGTCCACGTTCGCGGGCGGCTTGACCTGTCCAAAGTGGATGGCGAAGCCGTGGGAGAACATGAGCGTCTTGCCCTTGGTCAGATGCGGTTCGAGCGCGTTCTTGTAGATATCGCCCTGCGCGTGGTCCGGAACCAGAATCTGAATGATGTCGCACTGTTCGGCCGCTTCGGCGGCGGAAACGGGATTAAAACCGTGCTGTTTGGCCAGATCGTAGTTTCGGGAACCCGCCCGCTGGCCTATAACCACTTCCACGCCGCTATCGCGCAGGTTAAGCGCCTGCGCATGACCCTGGCTTCCAAAGCCGATAACGGCGATCTTTTTTCCTGAAAGTTTCTTCAGATCCGCGTCTTTTTCATAATAAGCTTTTATTTCCATAACTATACTCCTCGAAATGATGTTATCCGGCCCTCGATATTCGATTATGACCGGATACAAATAAGCTTTGCGCTCCCCGGGACCTTCGGTCGGGACTTTCGGCGGCTTAGATTTTCTCCATGGCCACCGGATTGGACAGTACCCCGATCCCTTCGATCTCCACCTCCACCACGTCATTTTCCTTGAGAAACACCGGAGGATTGCGGGGGTAGCCCACGCCTTCGGGTGTGCCGGTCATGATGATGGTGCCGGGCAGCAGGGTAAACGCCTGGGAGAGATAGCTGATGAGCGTTTTGCAGCTAAAGATCATGTTGGAAGTATTGGAATCCTGCATGGTCTCTCCGTTGAGGCGTGTCTTTATATCCAGGTTGGAGGGGTCGATGTCCGTTCTGATTACCGGACCGATTGGGCCGAAGGTGTCAAAGGATTTGCCGCGCGTCCACTGGCCGTCGCCGCGCTGCGCCTTGCGGCACGACACGTCGTTTCCGCAGGTGTAGCCCAGAACGTAGTCCAGCGCGTCTTCCTCGCTCACGTGTTTGGCCGTTTTGCCGATGACCGCCACCAGTTCGCCTTCATAATCCACCGATTCGGGGAGCATGACGGGTATCTGGATGGCTTCTCCCGGCGCGATAATCGATGTCGTCGCTTTTAAAAAAATCATGGGCTTTTCGGGCGCTTCAAAACCGCCTTCCGCCGCGTGTTCGCGATAGTTCCTGCCGATGGCGAAGACGTTGGGCGGGTCCACCGGGGCCGCCAGTCGGATTTCATTCAACGTGAACCGTTTTCCCCCGGGAGTCAGACCGGTGAAGGGGTCGCCGTTCGCCGATATCACCCCGTCTTCTTCCAGCAAGCCGTACTGCAATCTGTTTTCATGTAAAAAACGGACTATTTTCATAACGAACTCCAATCGCGCTACATCTCGACTGTCACGCAATTCAAGCAGGTATCCACCGGAATCGCGGGATCGTAGAAGTCAAATCGCGCGCCGGCTTGGACTGTTCATGAGCGTTCAGTCCAAAACTCGGGCCATTCTGACACGTGTGGTAGCGATTAGTATCAGCTAATTGAATTCATTTCAATAAATTACTCCCGCCGCGCAGCGACACGACGCGTAAGGAAACGCGGCGCCGTTTCGAGCGCGGCGAGAATGAAGGGGAAGCGATTCCCCCCGCAATGATCTTGCAACTAAGCTTGAACTGTTTTCCGGCGCCTTATTCGCGCCAATGGGAACGGATGACGGGGATTTTGTCCTCGGGACCGGGTTCCACCGGATTCTTTTGAAATCTACGGAAGGAAAACAAAGCGGAACGCCAAACCTCGGGGTAGGGTCCGGCGTTCCGCGGAATTACTCAGCTTTCGCTTTTCACTTTTTCAACGATTTCCTTGAACTCGTTCTCGTTGAGCACTCTTTTGGAGTCGTGAGAAGCGATCTTGACCCGCTGCAGGACTTCCATGGCTTCTTCGTTGTTCAATTCCAGGCCCATGCTTTCGGCCCAGATCCAGACGTTGTCCAGACCGCTCTTCTTGCCCATGACGATTTGCGGTTTGTCACGGCCGACGAAGTTGGGATGCACCGGGTACACGGTGGTGGGATGGTCCTTGTACGCCTGCCGATACCAGCCGGTGACGATGCCGGATTCGATGGTGTAGGCGCCGTCGCCGATAAAGGGCCGGCAGGAAGGCACCTGCACGCCGGACAGATTCCGCACCAGCTGAGACAGTTCGTTCAGCTTGCCGTAATCGATTCCCACATCGATGCCGTACATGGTCAGCAGGGCCAGCACGGTTTCTTCCATGGGGGTGTTGCCCGCGCGTTCACCGATTCCCAGAACCGTGGAATGGATGACTTCCGCGCCGGCGAGCACGGCGTTGATGGTGTTGGCCACGCCCATGCCGAAGTCGGAATGGAAATGAATTTCAATGGGTTTCTTGATGCGTTCCTTCACCCGTTTGGCGAAGTAGGTGGCGGCGTGAGGATTGATCACGCCAAAGGTGTCCACCAGGGTAAAAGCGTCCATGTGCCCTTCGGCGGCCACTTTTTCCACGAGATCCAGCAGCCAGCTCAATTCGGTCCGGGTGCCGTCGATGGTGAAGAAGACGGTGTACAGCCCGAGTTCCTTGGCCCTGGTGGTCGCCTGAATGGACAGGTCGATGGCTTTCTGCAGGGGCCATTTGTAGGCGCGTTCGATAAGATGGGCGCTGGAAGGAATCTCGATCACGATTCCGGTGGCGCCGCAATCGGCGGCCAGTTCCACGTCCTTGACCATGCAGCGGCAGAAGCAAAAAATCTCGGAGCCGAGGTTCCGTTTCACGATTTCCCGGATGGCGGCTTCGTCTCGTGGGGAGACGGCCGGCATGCCGGCTTCTATGCGGTGCACGCCGACTTCGGCGAGTTTTTCGGCGATTTGTATCTTCTCGTCTTTGGTGAAGATGATGCCGGCCTGTTGTTCACCGTCACGCAGGGTCACGTCGTGAATTTTGACCTGCTTGGGCGGTTTAAAGTCTTGCGTGACCTCATCGGCGTAATTCCAGGGGCTGACGAACCAGTTTTCAGTTTGCCAAGGTGTTTTATCCAAGTTTAAATCCTCCGTTCTTCTTAGTTCCTCTTACAAGGCGTATGAATAAAGTCTATTATAGTATTATTTGAAAAGCGACAGCAAACCCTTTAGCGGAAGCCTTCCGCCAAGCGGGCCAAAACATTATTCATACGGGTGAAAAGATGATTCGCTTCCCGCCACGGATTGCTACCCGCTTACCATATGAAGAGCCTTTGTACCAAATAATGTGAATCTAAGTCAACAGGGGCGAAACTCTCGACGGCGATATTCTTCACGGAATGTTCATTTTCAAAAAAAACTTGCGTGGGCCGGGTTTTTTCTGCGATGGTGAGTTTTGTCGCTTTTTGCGATGATCCTTTCAATACGCTACGAGGAGCAGGTAGACCATGACCGAAGAGGAAGCGCGAGCGCTCGGGGAAAAAGCCTACACCCTGGGCTTTGAATATGAAGTGAAGTATCGTGGATGCGGCCAGTGCATCATCGCCGCGGTTCAGGACACGCTGGGAATCAAGGAAGACGCGGTGTTCAAGGCGGCCAGCGGATTCGCGGGCGGCATCGGACTGATGCAGGACAGCGCGTGCGGCGCGTACGCCGGCGGCGTGATGGTTATGAGCGGTTTCAAGGGCCGTGAAAGGGACGCCTTCGACGACCCGGACAGGAAGCGGTTTACGGCCTTTTCCATGGCCAAAAAGCTTCATGACCGTTTTATCGAGGAATGGGGCGTGGTCAACTGTCGCGATCTGCACATGAAAATGTTCGGACGGCCCTATTACCTGTGGGACAGGGACGAGATGAAAAAGTTCGACCAGTCGGGCGGCCATAAGGACAAGTGCCCCGACGTGGTGGGCAAGGCCGCCAAATGGGTGGTGGAGATACTCTTCGAGGAGAACCTTATTTAGGCTCGGACAGGCAAGCCATCCGGGCTGCATTGCCATATCCGCCGTATACCGGTCATTTCGAGCGCGGCGAGAAATCTCCCGCCGGGGGTGTGGGGAGAAGAAATTCCCCCACAATGTTTTATAGCTCCGATAACGGATTGGTGGGATCGTCCTCGGCCGCCATGGCTTCCATAACGGCCCGTTCCTCGGGCGAAGGGAGGTATCCCGCCAGATCGGCCTTGAGCACGGTTTCTCCGCGCTGGTTGGTAAACACGGCCTCGGCGCGGGCGAATCGCCGTTCCTTTTGCAGCGCGGCAATGGTCATTTCACAGGTAATGGTGTCGCCAGCATACACCGGCTTGATGAACTTGAACGTCATTTCCGACGCCAGCCATCCCCATTGTCCGCCTGGTTCGCACACCATGGACCCTACCAGCAGTCCGTGCAGGATGGGCCCGCCAAAACCCTTGCCGCCGCAATACCGTTCGTCAAAATGGCACGGATTGTAGTCCCTGGTGATGCGGGCGAATTCATGCAGTTCTTCTTCCTGAAACGTGCGGCTGAAGCTTATCCTGGTTCCCTCTTCCAGGTTCCCCTCGATCGAGTTCCTTCTCCAATTTCTCATGATAACAACTCCGCGCCCGTATCCCTTCTTTTCCCGATTACCGCCGATTCTTGTCTATACAACGAGGCTCGGCGATCGCGCAAACGATAAAAAGTGTTGCGTTCCGGCGCCCGCATTATTGTATAGTGGCGGGCGATATCGTCTTTTAAGGCGCCTTTATCGAACTTATCCCCCCTGAATCATGCAGCCTCTCACAGGAAAGTCGAGCCATGAGCATTGACGAACGAGTAAAACAGGCCATTGTCCGACAGGTGCGACGCGAACCCTTCGCGCAAAAATTCGGCATGGAACTAATCGAACTCGACGAAGGTTATTCCAAGATCGGTATGACCTTTACCTCGGATATGGAAAACCTGTCCGGTATGGCCCATGGAGGCGCCCTGTTCGCCCTGCTTGACGAAGCCTTTGAAACCGCGTCCAATTCCCACGGCACGCTGGCCGTGGCCCTGAACATGGCTGTCAATTATCACGCGGCGCCAAAACCCGGCGTCCGTCTTTTCGCGGAAGCGAAAGAATACAGCCGCACCCGAAAAACAGCGCACTACGACATAACCCTCCGTGACGAGCATGAGACCCTCATCGCCTCCTGCACGGCGCTGGTGTACCGTAAAGGCGTTCCTCTGCCGTTTCTGGAGCCGGCCGAAGAGTAAAAATAAAAAAAGGCGGGAAAATTTGCGGGGGTTCACACTCCCCTCGCACATGCTTTTTCTTTAGGTTTCCGTCACAAAACCAGGCATGGCGGAGGAATGTGTTCCGCAGGCCCCTTAAAGTCGATTGCGGAATAGGCCTTGCATTGAGCGAACCAGGAATCATTTTCAGCAAGCGAGCGGTCCGGACAAGGTCGCGCAGGGAGGGCGGATGAAACATCGCATCAAAGTATTTTTACTCGTTGTTGTCTTAATATGCGTGGTCGGCGTTGGCGCCGCGGCAGGCGATTACGTCAATGTGGCGGGGTCGGCCCGGTACGAATATATCGGCGCGTATAACGTGGAACGGCTCAACCGGATTCTGACCACCGAATTGAACGACTTCACCGAGAAGAAGAGCACGATCGTCCTGGAGCCGGCCCATAATGACGTGAAATTATTCCGGGTCATCTACATGACGGCTATACCCGAACAGGGCAACCGGCCTGTGGAGGCTTCGGGACTTATCGCCATTCCGGACACGTCGGAAAAGGTTTTTCCCATGGTGTCGTACCAGCACGGTACCGTATTCACCAAGGATGAAGTCCCGTCCAATCTCGAAAAATCTCCGGAAACCAGCTTCATGGTGGCCGAGTTTGCCGGCAACGGTTATGTCGTCATCGGCCCGGATTATATCGGCAAGGGCTTATCCCCTGAAACCGACAGCTACATGGTCAAACAAAGCACGGTCCAAGCCTGTATCGACATGCTGTTCGCGGCGCGCCAGGTATTGGACAGCATGGGCATAAAGACGGATGGCCTGTACTTGAGCGGATGGTCGCAGGGCGCATGGAGCGCCATGATATTCCGCCACAAGCTCGAAGAACTCGGCATTCCGATCAAGGCCGCGGCCATGGCCGGCACGCCCAACGACCTGTATATCCTGGTGGCCAAGTGGATTAACGACCCTTCACATCTGGAAGTCGAATGGATGGTGGGGATCGCTTCTTTATTCATTAACTCTTATGAACGGTATTACGGGCTGGAAGGCTTGAGCAATATGGCCATCAAACCGGAATACTGGCAAACGGCGCGCGATTTTTATCTGAACAAAATCGACTGGGCCGAAGCGGAAAAGAATCTGCCCAAGACGGTGAAAGAATTCCTCGCCGACGATTTCGCCAAAGACAGTTCTCTGGTGGCTAATCGATTCTACCGTCAGGTGTTAGACAACCAAGCCTATCGCTGGCGCTACCTGACGCCCTCTCGCTACTACTATGGAAAGGCTGATAGGGTGATTTCGCCCTACGAGGCCACACTGCCGGTGGAATATGAACAGGCCATCGGCGGCGCCCCAGCCACCGCGGTGAACGCCGGTGATGACGCCGACCATCGAGACACGTTTCTCTTCGGCATCCGCGATCAGAAAACATGGTTCGATGAGTTGAACTAGGCCAAGTAAGGCGGGAAAAAAGAGATGCGGGGGAATTTCTTCCCTCGCAATTGTTTTTTCTATCTTTACTTATTTGAACCGGATTGGCCGTTGAAATTATGTATTTCCTCTTGAAACCGTATAAACAACGTTTCCGCATAAATTGATTTAATCGACGCTGTTGGAATTTATATATTTATTTGTTCTGATTCGTGCTGTATACAAAAGCGGTGATTATGCTGCAGCGGTTTACGCACATTGATGGTACGGTAGTTTGAGCAAGAGCAAAGAATAAGGCTGGGGGGAAGGAAAAGTCAAAAGACAAGACCTGACCCCAAAATCAAAGGCCGTTCCGAAGAGGATGTGATTACCCCATGGCCCGCCCGATGAGCGTCCAGAAAGTAAGACCGTAATTGAAATATAGTTCGGTCCCCAGAATTTCCTTTTCGGCCTGGATCGAAGTGTTTTCATAGCTCCGGCGCATTTGCCGGTATCGATTCACTTCGAATAGGCCGCGCGACGTGACCTCTGCGCTGATCGCGGCGTCCGGGTCCGAGAAGTTTCCGAGTTTTTCTTCCAGTTCCGTTATTTTCTTGTCAAAATCGGGAAGAAGTTCGTCCAGTTGCCGGGAGTCGATCCTGTTGATCAAATGAGCGGCCATGTTGACGGAGCTGAGCTGGGCCACGTAGAAACCCAGCGGCGCATAAAATTCCACGCCGTAGATGTCGTTCTGGTACGTGCCCTGCCAGAGTCTTTCCGCCTTGAACCGATCCAGCAGGGTGAGGCCGAAAATACCGTAATGCCCGTCACTCAACATAAAGTCCAGGGAGGTGGCGTTCGGTATCTCCATAAAGAGGACCCCCGACGGATTCAGCAGCTTCGCCAGATGCCGAAAGCACAGATTGGGGTCTTTGACGTGTTCGATCACGTCATTGCAGAATATGACGTCAAAGGTTCCGAGTTCATCGACCAGATTGCTGTCGAGAATGTCCCCATGGAAAAGGCTGCCGGAACAGTGGTGATCGGATAGCTGCATTCCGGCCAGTTCCAAAAGATCGGTACTGATATCGATACCCACCACGTTTGACGCGCCCGCTTCCTGCGCGGCTATCAAAAAGCCCCCGTAGGCGCATCCCACGTCGAGCACCTTTTTCCCTTTTATGGGGGCAAAGGACGACACCATCCGCATGGCGTTGCGGCCCCGGTCCACGGAAGACAGCGCGAAATCCAGCCACATCTTTTTGGTGGGGTCCCGGACCTTGGCCAGGTCGTCGATCTGAAATCTTCGGGCGAGCCCTTCTTTAAAGCTGGTTCCGCTTTTGGAAAGGGAGAAGACCTTTCTGGGGGATTGGAAAAGCTTGCGAAGCATATGGATACCTGATGATTTCATGAGGGGTTTACATCGATGGCGCTGACTTCCCGAGAGCGCAGGAACTTCTCGAATATATCAGTTTCTCCAAGAGCCGTAAAGATCATGAGGGTTGGGAATGAAAGCGGATTTTTTGGCGTGCTGGAACTGGGTCCCGCGGCGCCTCGCCTCCCATAATGCGGGGGAATCCAAGCGTAAACCAAGTTGAGGTTAAAAAGGCCTGGATGCCGCGATCAAGTCGCGGCATGACGAATACCAACTGACTGGCGATAAGAATACCAACTGACCGGCGATAAGATGTGCCTTATGTGGAGCGTCAACTTTGAACAGAGAATTGTAAATAACCCGTCGCCCCGCGACTTGATCGCGGGGTCCAGGAATTAAGGGACGGCTCACGGCCTTTTTATTTATGTGATTCAGACGCCCCGTTGAATTCTTTCAGAAATGAATTCGATTCCTGGATGGATTTGTTGAGATCGGCGATGAGGGAATCCACTTCCACCTGGATTTGTCCCACTTCATGTTCCAGGGCCCCCATGGCCTGCGCGTTCAAATTGTGCTTCAGGAACAGCACGTAATCCCGGACCTTTACCAGAACCGGGTCCATGCGGCGCTCGACCCTGCGCATGGCCTGTTCCAGTTGGGCGTAGCGCCGTTGGGTGTCGCGCAGCGACTGGCGGCTTTTGGCTTTGAGCTCCGGGCTGCTCATTTCATCGATTTCCTGCTGCCACTCCTTGAACATATCGTTCGCGATCTGTTCCACCTTGGCGATCCGGTCGCGAACATCCTGGGCGCGTTCCTCGCTGACTTCGTAATCGTTTTTCAGCCGGCGATAGGCCTTTTCCAGGTCCCCGCCTTCAAACTTATAGAGCGTCTGGATCTGGGTCAGCACGTCCTGAAACTGCTCCGTGGCTTCCTTTTGTTCTTCCCCGGCTTTTTCCACATTGTCCCGCAACAGATGGCGCTTCTCCTTGCCCACCTGTTCCCACGCCGAATAGTAGGCGGTCTGGCATCCAGCCAGGAAGAAGATGATCATACCGATCCACGCCAACCGTAGGCTTTTGTGTCGTGTCATGGAGCAACCTTTCCTTCGCGTTCAATCGGGTAACCTGAAATCAAGGGCAAAATCAGATTCTTATCAGACTTTACGGTATAGTTAACGGTCAGTCAATCGCCGACGCCCCGCTCTAGCGCGTGGACGCCTCGGCGTTGGCCCGCTTTGGTGTGTCGGATTCCGGCCGTCCGCAGGTCCCGCCGAGGCCGGAATCTTCTTCTTATTTCAGGTTTTCAGTAGTGGAGGATTTCCCGGACACGATCAGCGGGAAGACAGAAGCGTTTCGATCGCGCGATTTAATACCCCAGATAAGCGCGCTGAACGTGCTCGTTTTCGGCCATCTTAGCGCCTTCATCCTCCATGATGATATGACCATTCTCCATGATATAGGCGCGAGTGGCCACGCCAAGAGCCCATTTGGCGTTCTGTTCCACCAAAAGTATGGTCACCTGGCGCTGCTCATAGATCTGTTGCACCACATGGAAGATAGCGTGGCACACCACCGGGGCCAGCCCCAAACTTGGCTCATCGAGCATGAGCAGCCTCGGCTTGGAAAGAATCGCACGGCCGATCGCCAGCATCTGGGCCTCGCCTCCGCTCAGTGTCCCGGCCGCCTGACCGCGGCGCTCTTCCAAACGCGGAAAAAGGTTGAACACAAAGTCGAAGTCCCGCGCCACCTCTTTTTCATCCCGGCGGGTAAAAGCGCCCATACGCAGGTTGTCGCGCACTGACAAGGCGGGAAACACCTCCCGGCCTTCCGGCGCCTGCACCACCCCTTGTTCAACGATCTTGTGCGGAGGTTGGCCGCTTATTCGTCGACCCTCAAACGTGATCACACCTTCGCTGGGCTTGAGTAAACCGCTGATGGTTTTGAGCAGCGTGGACTTGCCTGCCCCGTTGGAACCCAGCAAAGCCACCATCTCGCCCTCCTTAACCATTAGGGAAACGCTATGCAGCGCCTTGGCTTTGCCATAGGATACGGTTATATTCTCTACGCTAAGCATGAGCGTCTCCTCCCAGATACGCTTCAACTACCTGCGGGTCGCTGTAGACCTCCGCCGGTGGACCCTCCGCGATCTTCTCTCCGTAATGCAGAACGATCAAGCGGTGCGAGATATCCATGATCACCTTCATCACATGTTCGATGATCAGTATGGTCACCCCCTGCTCGTTGATTTGTTTTATTATTTTAACCTGCTCATTCTGCTCCGCCGGGTTGAGTCCGCTGCTGGGTTCGTCCAACAGGAGCAGCCGCGGGCGGGTGGCCAGGGCCCTGGCTATTTCAAGGCGCTTGCTCATGGCGTAGGGCAGGTTTTCCGCCTTTTCATCGCGATAGGCCAGCAGCCCTACTCTCGCCAGCAGCCCCTCTGCGGTGGCGCAGGCTTCGGGGTCCTGGTTGAAGGCGCACGCGCGTTTGAAAAACGACCCCCATACCAGCCTCCACGGCCCCTCCCGGCCCCGGTCCACCATGGCTGTCAGCACATTTTCCAGAACGGTCAGTTGTCTGAATATGCGCACAACCTGGAAGGTGCGGGCGATACCCTGCGCGTTTATCTGGTGAGCCTTGAGATTAGAGATATCTTGCCCCTCGTAAATCACGCGACCTTCGCTGGGATGGAAAGCGCCTGAAAGAACGTTAATCAGGGTGGTCTTGCCGGCCCCGTTAGGTCCTATCAGTCCCATAACCTCGCCCTGGTTCAGGTCGAAGCTGACACGGCTAAGCGCGCGAAGTCCCCCAAAGTTCTTGGTGAGGTTTTCCGTTTTCAATAATACCATGCCTAGCCCTCTCGCTCTTTCCGATTGTTTCTGGCAAAAAGCCTCTGACACAAGCCCACGATGCCGCCCGGCATAAACAGGATGGTCACCATCAACAGCAGGCCGTAAATAACCATGCGCACATCCAGCTTCAGGGCGTCCTCGACGAAACGCAATCCTTCCGACATGAATGTCAACAGCACCGCGCCGATCACCGGTCCCGCCAGGCTCCCCAGGCCGCCTATGACCGTCATGGTCAAGGCTTGAAAGGTTTCGCCCAGGGACAGAAAATCCGGGCTGACCAAACGCTGGTAATGGGCCATGAAGGCTCCGGCCAGGCCACCGAAAAACGCGCTGACAGTGAAGACGGTCAGCTTGAACTGGTTGGTGTTTATGCCGATGCTCTCGGCGCCGATTCCGTCGTCACGCAGGGCCTTCAAGGACAGGCCGAACTCGGAGTGAGTCAGCCGCCGGAGGCAGTATAAAGTCAGTGTCGCGGCCACCAGTATCACATAGTAGAAACTGGATTCCCTGGTGAACTTGATCCCCATGAATCCGGGCAGAGGTCGAATACCAAAGAGGCCCAGCGAGCCTCGGGTAAGATCCACCCAGTTCATGGCCACCAGCCTCAGGATTTCGGCGAGACCTATGGTGGTGATGGCCAGATAGGGTCCCGACAGACGCAGGGACGGTATGCCCACCAGATAACCGGCGCAGGCGGACAGCATGCCGCCCAGCAAAAGCGCGATCCAGGGGGATACACCGAGATCCAGGGACAGAAGGGCCGACGTGTAGGCCCCAATGCCGAAAAAGGCGGCGTGCCCCAGGTTGAGCTGACCGGCGTAGCCGGCGAGCAGGTTCCAGGAGGAAGCGAAAATTACATAGATCAGGGACGTAACCAGCAGGTGCATGATAAAGCGGTCCTTGATCACCAAGGGCACAATCAGACATGCGGCAAAGCCCAGGATCCACAACAGCTTTCTTATACCGCCCATCAGTCTTCGCTCCTTCCGAACAACCCATGCGGAATTATCAAAAGCACCAGAATGATGATGATGAAGCCGATGGCGTCCTTGTATTCCATGGAGATATAGGTGCCGCCCAGGGCTTCAGCCACTCCCAGGATGAAACCGCTGAAAATGGCCCCCCGGACGTTGCCCATGCCGCCCAGGATGGTGACCGCGAACGCTTTCAAGGTAGGCAGGGTTCCCATGGTCGGGTAAACGGCGAACAAGGTACCGTACAGCACTCCCCCCAAGCCTGCCAAGCCGGAACCCAAGGCGAAGGTTACCGCGTAGATCAGATTGATATTGATGCCCATGAGTTGGGCGGCGTTGCGGTTCTGCGCCGTGGCCTGTATGGCCACACCCATGCGGGCCCGGCTCAGGTACACCTGCAAGGCGATAATGATGGCCGTGGACAGGGCGATGGTAAACAGGCGCATGGCGCTGGTGGAAAACAGGCCAAAATCCACCGCCGCCCCGCCGAACGGGCCGGGCAGCATGCGCGGCGTGGCCCCGAAGAGGAGCTGCGAGAGATTCTGCAGCACGAAGAACAACCCGATGGAAACCATAATCTGGTCCAGATCGGTCCAACGGGTGATCAAGGGGCGAAATACGCCGCGTTCCAGGAGGATTCCCAGAAGCCCCACGCCGGCCGCCGCGGCCAGAAGGGAGCCCACCCAGCCCATCCATCCCGGCAGCCAGGCCAGGATGAACACCGCGATATAGGCCCCAACCATGGAAAAGTCTCCGTGAGCGAAGTTACTGATACGCATCACTCCGAAGATCATGGTCAGGCCCACGGCGATCAGGCTGTACACACTGCCTACGATAAGGCCGTTTACAATTTGTTGCGCAAAAAGAGATTCCATTATTATTCCAGTTCCACCTCAACAAACAGCTGAGCCGTCTGCCGGAGAAAATGCGGAGACGGCTCAGCGGTGTGGCGGCTACTTACATTTGCGTTCTGACCAGGGAATGGGAGTTTCGTATTTAGCGTCGGCTTTGTCCAGCGGATAGATGACCATTGTGTCGGGTTTGCAGTCCTTGTCCAGCTTAACCTGCAAAACCGGCGCGAGCAAACCATTAACCTGGCCGCGCTCGTCGAATTTGATGCGGCCCTGGGTCAATGTTATGTCAGTGGTTTTCAGGGCTTCGCGAATTCTATCGCGGTCCGTGGCCAGGTCGCCGGTGAGGTCGCCGGCGCGTTTGATGGCGTCGGCTATGACCATCAGGTTGTCATATCCCTGGCTGGAAAAGATGCCCGGCCGCGCCTCAGGGAACATTTTCTGATATTCATGCACAAACTCGGCGACCAACGGATCTTTCATCCCTTTCATAGGCTCCAGGCTGCAGCCCATGGCGTATTCGCTGACGGGCCCGGTCATATCGAAGTATGCCTGGGTAAACTGGCCGCCCGCTCCAATCCACTGGGTAACGAAGTTAAGCTCCTTGGCCTGCTTTTGGATGAGAGCGGCCTCGGTGGTGGAGCCGATGTTGAAGACCAGTTCAGGGTTGAGTTCCTTGAGTTTGCTGATTTGGGTGGTGAAATCCGTGCCGCCGATTTCGAAGTAATAGCTGCCCAGTATCTTGGCGCCGATTTTCTCGCAAACTTTTTCCCAGATTTTCTGGGCGTCGCGGCCATAGTCCGAGTTCTCCATAAAAAAGGCCACTGCTTTGGGTTTCCGCACATTGATCAGCCACTGGTTGGCGCCGTCGATGGCCTGACTGCTTTCGTTGCAGGTACGAAATACATAGTCATTTCCACGGCTGGTAATGGTCGGGCTTATGGCGATAGCCACCACATTCGGGCAGCTTTCCTGCTGGCAGACATCACTGGTGGCAATGTTCACCGAACTGCAATAACCGCCGCCAACTACCACTACCTCGTCGCGGGTGAGGAGTTTTTTCACGGCGGCGAGGCCCGCGCCGGGTTTGCAGGAGCTGTCACCGTAGATAAGCTCCAGGGGGCGTCCGTTCACCCCGCCGGCGGCGTTGATTTTCTCCAGCGCCAGAAGCATGCCCATCTTCATTTCACTGGCGTTGTGGGCCAGGGGGCCGGTAAAGGGGCCCAGGATACCGACCTTGATGGGTTCCGCGGCCGAAGACGAACCGGCCAGGGCCACGCCAAGGCACAAAGCCAACGCGAGTACGCACAAACTAATCTTTCTCATCAATATACCTCCTCGATAATGGTTAGGTTACCGACCGCGACGGGTTAGTCCCGGCGGGCGTCTGAAGCGGGATATCCGTACGGTGGGCGCCTGATGGACTTATTCCACCGTCTTGCACCAGCGAACCAGAAACAGGGCGTAGAGTTTTGCGGTATGGATCATGCTCTCGATATTCAACCGCTCGTTTTCCGCGTGTATGTTTTCCCCCACGGGCCCGTAACAGGTGGCCTGCTGGCAATTTCCATAATGAACAAAGGCGCGAAGGTCGGTGGTGGCCGTGGAATTGGCTGCAAGCGCCGGGCTGCCCACCAGCTCCATCTTCAAGTCGCTGACCAGCTTGAACGCCGGTTGGTCCGCGGACACCTGATGTCCTTCGGAGCGAAATCCGTAGAACTCCACTCGTGGCGGGTTTTTGGACAGCCATGGGTCACGGGACGCCGCCCGCGCGATGACGTTCTCCACCATGGTTCGTATTTCGGCGAAGCTGGCGCCGGGCGTGAATCCCTGCCGGCAGTGAAACTCGGCCATGGCCGGCACGGTGGAAGGCCAGTCGCCACCGGAGATGATACCGATGTTCAGGTTCGCCGGGTGCGGATTGTCGGGAAACGCCGGATGGGGCGTCTTGTTCAGCTCGGCCTCCATCTCCCGCAAGGCTTGAATCAAAACATAGCATTTTTCAATGGCGTTGACTCCGCTGTGGGTGTCCAGGACATGTTTGGGAACTCCGCTCAGGCTGACTTTAAACCAGCAGACGCCGATCTGAGTGGTCAGAATGGATTGCCCCAAGGGTTCGGGGATAAGCACCGCGTCGGCGCTGTAACCGGCCTCCACACAGGCCAGCGCGCCGTTTCCGGTGCACTCTTCCTCAATAACCGCCTCCAGGGTCATAGGGGCGGCCAGCCCCAGGCCCGCCTTTTCCACCGCGTGAACGGCGTAGGTCATGGCCGCCACGCCGCCTTTCATGTCCCCGGCGCCCCGGCCGTACAGCCAGCCGTCCTTAACCAGGGGATCAAAGGGATCATGATCCCAACGCTCCAGCGGAGCGGGGCTCACCACGTCAAGGTGGCCATTGAAAAGCGCGCTGCGTCCTCCGTCGCCGTCAGCGGGACGCTCGGCCACCAGATTATAGCGGCCTTCATAGCTCCAGGGAACCGGGCCGAAACCCGGGTGATCGGCCAGTGCCTGGGGATCTATTTCCACCCTTTTCGGGGTCAGACCCAACCGATTCATTTCATCTTCCATCACTCGCAAAACCGAGGCCTCGTTGCCCAGGGTACTGGGCGCGGCCACCAGTCTGGCGGCGAAATCCACAATATCCGCGCTCAACGCGTCAACCGCGGCCACAATCTTTTTTTCCTGGTCGTTCATCGCAAAATGCCATCCTTTCTAGCTTCCGCAAAGGGCAAGACATAACAAAAAAAATCGATTTGCCTACCTGGTTGTAGTTTTTTGGGGGGCGGGCAATTATATTCTTAGGCAGGCGACGGCCATCGGGCCATGGCGCCTTTTATAATTTTTCATCATACACTCCAGGTAGATTGATTCAAACTAATATTTCCTGCATGAGCCAAAAAAAGCCAAAAAAACGGCGTTCTCGTTTTTCCACGAAACGATTATAAGCCTATAGATTGTAAAATTAACTTTATTTCACAAAATTAAGATATTTTGCAATGTCCCGATAAGAGGAGCAAGCGCCCGAAATAACGCCATAAATAAGGGCTGCAGGTTGGTTGCCATGTCTTGGCCAGGCAGGAAGCCGGACGCGAAACCCAACGCCGAGGGAATCGCGCGCCATCCGGTTCGGCGGCGATCCCTCGAACTCTCATTCGTCATTGCCCGGCTTGTCCGTGACCTGTCGTGACTTGACAGGGCGATCCAGGCTTTTCAGGAAAATTGACTGCCTTACTATGGATCGTTTCCTCTTGAAACCGTATAAATAGCGTTTCCCTATAGATTGATTTAATCTGCGTTGTTGAATATATTTATTTGTTCTGTTTGATGCTGTATACAAAAGCGGTGATCATGCTGCAGTGGTTTACGCACATTGATGGTTCGGTAGTTTGAGCAAGAGCAACGAACAGACCTGGGGAGAGAAAAAGTCAAAAAACAAGACCTGACCCCAAAATCACAGATCGGCCAGGAAGTCGGCGAGGCGGCGGAGATCGCGACTGGTTACCCGGTTCTCGAACCGGCTGATGGTCGGCTGACTGGCCAGATCGGCGCCGGTTTCCGGCAGCCTTCCCGACATGATTTTGAGCGCCGGATCGCTCTTGAGCGTATCGGCGTCATTGGCGTCTTCATAGCCCAAGGCAATGGAAAAGATACGCTGCCTCAGCAGGGCGACAACATCATGGATCGTTCGCTTCCGATCGCGACGATCATGAATGCTGGATGCGGCGCCAGCCGTGACGCCGTAGCGTTCATCGATTTCTCGAAGCAGCAGACCACCGCCGTCGGAGGTCATGCGACCACCGTCAAAACAGGCGGTGATTTCTTTGCCAAAAAGACTTTTAAAGCTGAGTTGTTTATGGCAGACTGTTTTCATAAGGGTGTGCTTTGTCTTTAGGTTTTTGTTAGGAGTAACAATACCTTAGACCACACCCTTTTCCTTTTCAAGACATTCTTGTGAATAATTGGGGATAGCAGCGACAAAAAGTCTTTGCCGCAACAATTGGACGGTAAAATTCAGAGTATAACAGCATTTTATAAAAAGCGTCGAGATTGCCTTGCAAGGCTGGAGGGACGGGTACCTATTGCGCGGTTCAGCGGAGGCGTATGGGCCTGCCGCTGAACCGCTTGCAGGCATGTTTTAACTTATTGCACCAGTTCGATCTCACTCGGACGCCAGGTCTTATTGATCCACGGCTCCAGCGGCCCGTACATCCGCAGGATCGTGAACCAGCTCTTGCCCGGAATCGTCTGCAGCCAATTGCCTTCCTTGCCTTTTGGCGCTTTAGGCGCGAAATAGACGTCGTAGGAACCGTCCGCGTTCTTCTGGAATCCCTTGCTTTGGCTGCCGACCGTCGGGAAAGGCTGGCTGGTCTGCAGCATGGAGCGGGTTTGGGTGTCATACACGGTGACAGCCCAGAAGTTATTTACGGGAACATTCGGGGGCAGGTGCAACTTGTAGGTTTTGGAGCCGTCAAACGCTTTCTTCTCGAGCATCCCTGAAGGCGATGCCGTAGTCAGAGCCGGCGCCCGGATGCGTGACTGCCATGGCCGGCGTCACCCCGGTATAGCCGAAATAGAAACTGGTGCGTGCGTTCAGGTTGCGCGCGCCATCGACTTCGAAAAACACATCCTTGTTGGCAAAGCCCATGACCCAGGAACTGTCGCTGTCGGGGTATATGAAATAGCCTTTTTGCCGTGGGCTGTACAACGCGGCACGGGCCGTGGCATCGCCGATCGCCGCAGCTTCGGTGAGCAGGCGTTTCATTCTTGCGTCTGGATTGAATGGCTTGCCTTTGACGATGCCAATCGCGGCAAGCAGCCCACGAGATTCGATACCCAGCGCTTCTATGGGCTCCTTCTGGATGATCTCGTTGAGGGCCTCGAAGTAACTGAAGTCGCTGGGGGCAACCGTGTTGTAGCTTTTGCCGGTGATGTTGACGAATTCGGTGGCGGGCGGGTTGGCTGCCGACTTGAGCGGATACACCTTCAGGTGGTCCTTGATGTTCTTCAACGCCGGCGCCAGGCCGTCGGCAATCGAGCCGCGCATGAAGAACCAGTTGATGAATGTGGGCGCCTTGAGCACGAAGTACCCCTTGGGTACCTCCCCCGCGTAACCGGGGGGCAGTACCAGGTACTTGCCGCCCTTGCCCCTGTCCGCGCCGGCCACCCCGAAATCACCGACGTAGCGCATCCATGCATCGTCGAGCAAGCCGAGCATGCCGGGCGGTACTTCCACCACGGTCGGCCCGTACGCCTTCAGGTCAAGATGACCGATGGAGTACATCGTGGACGTGTTTCCGGTTAGGTACAGCGATTGCGAATCAAGCAGCTCTTCGGCCACGGCGATCTGGTTGGGCTGGCTCAAGCCGATGGACGCGTTGCCGGCAATGACACTGTAGATCGATAGTGCGCCAACGTTATCGAGGAACACTTCGACCGCCCGTGATCGGTCGATATTGTCGTAGACTTTTTCGACGGTGGCGTCGGTGGGCACGCCGTCGAAGAATTCCAGCGTACCTAAGGTCGTCTCGACATTGTCAGGTGTCGAAATGGATTTCAGCGATTCCTGTGACACCTCAGCTCTCGCGACATCAAGGCAGGGCAAGGCCAACACGGCAACGGTCAGCAGGACCGTCAATGGACTGAATCGTTGTCTCATAGGGTTTTTCTCCAATATGAAGTTATGAATGTGATCAAAGACAAAATGTGTCCAGTGATCTCAGAAAATACGTATCAAGCTAACGCGACCCTTGCAGCTGACCTGACTTATTGCACCAGTTCGATCTCTCCAGGTCTCCAGGTCTTGTTGATCCATGGCTCCAGCGGTCCATACATGCGCAGGATGACGAACCAGCTCTTGCCCGGCACCGTTTGCAGCCAATTGCCTTCTTTGCCTTTGGGGGTTTCCGGCGCGAAATATACGTCATAAGAGCCATCCGCGTTCTTCTTCATCCCCTTGGTTTGGCTGCCAACGGTTGGGAACAACTGGCTGGTCTGTAATTGTGTGCGTGTCTGGGTGTCGTAGAGCGTGACCGCCCAGAAGTTGTTTACAGGCACGTTGGGTGGAAGATGCAGCTTGTAAGTCTTCGATCCGTCGAAAGGCTTATCGTTGCTATCCAGCATACCCAGTGCGTAATCGGAACCCTCTCCCGCACGAGTCACCGCCATAGCTGGCGTCACACCACCGGCGTTGTAGTAGAACAGCACTCGCGCATCGAGATTCATCGCGCCATTTGCTTCAAACGTGGTGTTCTTGTTCGCATAGCCCATCATCCAGTTACTCTTCGTGTCGGGATATATTTTCACACCGGATATGCGTGGGTCGTAAGTGATGGCCCGACCTGCGGCATTACCCAGCGTTGCCGCCTCGGTCAGCAACTTCTTCATCCTGTCATCGGGATTGAAGGGCTTGCCTTTGACGATGCCGATGGCGGCCATGTATCCGCGAACCTCCGGTCCGACTGCATCAATCGGCTCCTCCTGAACGATGGTGTTCAAGATCTCGAAGTATTCAAGCGTGCTCGGAAATATCGTGCTGAACGATCTGCCGGACATGTTGATGAATTGTGTCGGCGCCGGGTCGGCGGCATCCTTCAACGGATAGACCTTCAGCCCGGACTTGAAGTTGTCGACAGCAGCTTTCAAGCCATCCTTGATGGAACCACGCAGAAAAAGAAAATTCTTGTTGGTTTTGGGCTTCAGCAGGAAATACCCGTCCGGCGCCTCGCCTTTGTAGCCGGGAGGCAGGAGGAGATACTTGCCACCCTTGCCCTTGTCCGGCCCGGTGACACCCATATTGCCCACAAAACGCTGCCAGGCATCGTCGAGGAAACCCAGCATGCCTGGCGGGATTTCGATGACCGTCGGGCCATCGTTTGCCAGATCCGTGGGGGCATAGGCATACATCGTAGACGTATTGGAGGTAATGACCGGCGTCCGGGAATCCATCAGTTGTTCCCAGATGGCGATCTTATTGGGCGCGTCGGCGCCTTGCTGGGCCATCCCTAAGAGTACGCAGTATATCGATACAGCGCCGACGTTGTCCAGATAGACACCGAGCCCACGCGAGCGGTCCAGATAGTCATAGACCAAATCGTTGGTGTTGCCTATCGGTACGCCATCGAAGAACTTCAGCTCACCGGCTGCCGTCTGGACTTTGTCCGGTATCGACGCCGCCTTCGTTTTCATGGCTTCCCTGGAGCTTTCTGCCTGTGCATAAACACTCGCAATAGTGAGCGTGCCGGCGAGCACTATTGCGATAATACTCGTCTTCATTATTTACATCCTCCTTTAATGGTTTCTATGTAATTGCTTCTTAACTCAAGGCTTGGGGCTGTATGATGCCGATACTGTTGCTT
>CAWGFI010000020.1:0-367980 GCA_963821845.1 uncultured delta proteobacterium | reverse complement strand
TTATGTTTTACTTTACTGGTTCAGAGTACGTATTGCTCAAGAAGGCCTCGGGCGCCAAAAAGCGAAAGAAGCTGAATACCGAGCAAAACGATAACGATATCGTTTTCTATCCCTTGGGCAATTCCACCGGCTGCAGGTTGGAGTTTCGCGACGGCCTGAAGCGAACGTACGCCATCGAGGTCAATCCGTTCACCAGCAGGGTGAAAGTAATCAATGAAGCGAGTAAGAAAAGCTGACGATCGCGGATTTACCCTGCTGGAGGTGTTGGTGGCGGTGGCGCTTCTGGCCACGACTTTTCTGGCGGTGTCCCAGCTTTTTTCCGGCTCGCTCCGCCTGGCCGGACTAAACGGCCATTATTCCGAAGCCACCGCGTTCGCCGACCGGAAAATGGATGAAATCCTCCAGTCCACCGAAACACCGGAAGAAAACGGTTATACCGACTCCGGCAATTACAAGGGGCTGTTCAAGTGGGACCTCACCGTGACTCCCTACGAAGGGCTGGAGACCCAAGATGATCTGGAATTCCCGCTGGAGCTTTTCAACATCCGGTTGGATGTCACCTGGGGTGAGGGGGAACGTCAGCGTCTGATCCGGTTGGACACCGTCAAAACCTATAGCAGAACGGAAAGCGGATAACATGCTCCGGAACCAGAAAGGTCTGACGCTGCTCGAACTGATGGTCGGACTCGCGCTAATGGGCATGGTGCGCGGTGATCGCCCAGGCCATGAATCTCGGCATTCGCGCCTGGGAGCGGGGAACCGCCATTACCGAGTCTGCCCACAACCAGGCGTTCGAATGGCAGATCATCGCCCGGCAGCTACGGTCGTTTTATCCGGCGCTGGGCGAAAAAAACTCCGTCTATTTTAAAGGCGACCGGCACGAACTGAGTTTTGTTTCCGCCTATTCCCTCGCAGGGCCGATGTGGCCGGGCTAGTCCGCGTAATCTCCCGGATCGAGAAACATCGATCGATTTTGTTACCGTCTATGGTATATGAAGAACCGCTTCTGGATTCGAAGCGGCTGGAAGAGAAAGTGGCCGAGGACGATTTCATCGAACTGACCGAGATCAAGGGCGACGTCGAATTTTCATACGAAAAAGTCTCCCCCACCCAGTCGCAGCAACAGCAGCAACAGCAGGGGGAGGAAAAAGAGAGCCAATGGGAATCCGAATGGCGCGACGATGAAACTTCCCTGCCCGCGCGGGTGAAGATCCTCATCACAGACGCTTCCCACCCGAGAAAGAGTTCTTCGGGATCATCCAAATCGTCGCGGTCATCCAAGTCGTCGCGATCCTCCAAATCGGATGATAACGATCTGGGCAGAGAGGTGATCGCATCCCTGATGGCTCGCGAGGCGAAAACGAAGTGACGGCGTCTCCCTTGAAAAGCGAACGCGGCGTGGCTCTGGTGCTGGTGATGTGGGCGTTGGTGTTTCTGTCGGTATTGGCGGCCAACTTCGCGTCCAGCATGCGGGTGCAGGCCACCATCACACGCAACGGCATCGATCAGACCCAGGCGTATTACGCGGCTCGCGCCGGCCTGGAAATAGGAATGGCGCGCGTGTTGCAGAGATTTGACTTCGTGCGGCGTCACGGAACCAGGAACGCCGACCAGATTCAAGGAAACATCCGGCAGACTCCGGACGAGGAAAAAAGCGAAGAGGAACTGGACGAAGAGAAGGCCGCCAAGATCTGGCGCATCGACGGCTCTCCCAACGTCGCCGAGATGGAAGGCGCCGCGCTGCGCGTCTATATAACCAACGAAGGCGGCAAGATCGATCTGAACCACTCCGGCGGGGCCGTTATTCGGAACCTCCTCGAACAATGGGGCGTCGACAAGGGCGATATCGACATCATGGTCGATTCCCTGACCGACTGGCGGGACGCGGACAACATGCACCAACTGAACGGCGCCGAGGACGATTACTATCAGAAGCTCGATCCTCCCTACACCGCGAAAAACGCCGATTTCTCATCGGTGGAAGAGTTGATGCGAGTGCGTGGATTCACCCGGGAATTGCTGTTCAGCGTCAGACCGGAATCCGCGTCGAGCGCCGTGAACACGAAAAAAAAGAAAGAAACGGATAAAAAAAATCAGCAGAAATCGGACAAGGGCAAGAACTCCGATAAGAATAAAACCGACCGGGATCAATCCGAGGATAAAGCGGTCGAGGAGCCGGAACTACGACTCATCGATTATTTTACCGTATATAATACTTCCGGAAAGATAAATCTTTCCTACGCGCCCAGGGCGGTCATTCGTTCGATTCCCTTTGTGTCCGACGCCCTTACCGACCGCATCATGGAATTGCGGGAGGAGGTCGGCGGCGAAAAGCTCACGATGGCCCTGGTACGGAACGAGCTGGGAGATTCCGTTTACAACGGAATTCAGAACTACGTCCGGGTCGGGCAAGCGACCAACGAGGATTATTTTTCGGTCCTTTCCGAAGCGGTCATGAAAAACGGATTCACGGCGAAAATCAAAACCGTGGCCATCATCAACGGCTCCGGAAGTTCCCCGGTTCAATATGTGCAATGGATCGATTCGGTGAGCTGAGAAAGCCCGCCCGGTCACTAATCAGGTGAGATGAAACTGTGGAAAGCTTGGGATTAGCATTTCGAGATCGTTCGACCCATTTGGTTTATGTGAAAAAAGGATGGGGCGGCGTCGTGTGCGACGGCGTCCTGGACATCCAGCTTCCCACCGAGCCGGGGACGAAACTCGAACCGCGCACCGTTCAGATGATCAATCAATTTCTGAACAACTATAAGATCAAAACCCGTGAAGTGTATGTGGTGAGTCGCGCCGACGACGTGTTGTACAAAACGGTGACGCTCCCCAGAACCGCCTCGGACAACCTTATGCAGGTGATGGAGTACGAGTTCGAGAACTATTTTCCCTTCCCGTTCGAAAGCGCCATGTTCGATTACGCGGTTCTCAACACCTCCCGCCAGGACAAGGGCGACCTCAAGGTTTTCATGTCCGTCATAAAGCCCGAGCGATACTATCAATACCATGAAACCGTTACCAGCGCCGGGCTGACGCTGATTTCGCTGGAACCGCCCGTCGCGGCGCGGGCATCCCTGTTTCAGTGGCTCCAGTCCAACAATCTCGCGCCGACCCCCCTGATGACCATGGACAGTGGGCCTCGCGGCGTGGACACCGACCTCTATGGCTCCGACCATTGGGAATGGCGAACCGCCTTTCCCGGAGCCGGGCGATACTGCAACGGTCAAGCAGACCATGTTTCGCTATGAAGCCCAGACCCGCGAAAAAGAAAAACGGGACAAGGGCGACGAGGAGCTTCCCTGCTCTGCCTGGGCCGGGACCGGCTGGCCGATCCTTTCGTGGATGAAATCAAGGAATACTTCAGCCTGCTGGATCAACGGGAGATTTTCTCCGAAGTGGGAATGTCCGACCGCCGACACGGGTTCGCTGTACGCCTTCAGCGCGGCCATGGGTGGAGTCGAACGGCGGCGGGTCAGCCTGAATTTCGTTCCGCGGGCGAACGGAAAAAGCAACTGCGAGGGGCTTTCTACACCTTCGTGGCCGTGGCGGTCATCATCGGAATGCTGGGCGCCGGGCTTCTGGTCACGCCCTTTATTAAGGCCCGTTATGAATACGCCCGGTTGGAGAACGAACTGAAAGAGCTTGAACCTCAGGTCAAGAGCGTCGAGGAAAAACGGGCGAGCGTAAAAAGCCTCAAAGATCGGCTCGAACCCTTTACGAGCAAGGAAAAGCGCGACCTTCTGGTACTCTTGAAGGAGCTTACGCGACTGATACCGCAGGATTCGTGGCTGACGCAGCTCGACATCGAGAAAGACAGCATCAAGCTGCGCGGAGAATCCGAAAACGCCAACGCGCTTATCGCCATATTGGAGAATTCGCCCTATATCAAGGAAGTGGCCTTCAGCTCTCCGGTCGTCAAACGGCGAGGCAAGGACGTATTCAACATCGAAATGAAAAGCGAGGGGACCACCGAGTGATCAAGATAAGCTACCGGTATCGGAAATACGTGATGATCGCCGGAAGCGCCATCGCGCTGCTGCTGCTCTACCTTCTGGTGTATAACCCGCTGTACGCGAAATACCAGGAGACGCTGGCCGACATCGACCGCGCCGAAAGCAGGCTCGATCATTCCCGGCGCCTGGTGCAGCAGCAAGAGGCCATGGACCGGCAGGTCCAGCAGCTCGAAGGCGCGCTCAAAACGCTGGAATCCTCCATGTTCGAGGGAGAAACCAGTTCGCTGGTCGGGGCGAAGATGCAGGATATCATGAACGATATCTGCCGTAAAAACGGCGCGGACATCCGCCAGACCCGCGTTTTGAACGTCGCCGAAAACGGCCCGTACAAGGAAATCAGCATCAACGTCGATATGTCCTCCGATCTGGAGGCGTTGACCAAGGTGATTTTCGAACTGAATAACAGCGCCTATACCTTCATGATTCCGGAAGTGAGCGCACGGTCCACGGGAGCGCGTTCGAACGACAATATTCGCGCGCGATTGACCGTGGTGGCCTTTATGCGGGCTCACGAAGCAGTAAAGTCCGACAAACCGCCCGCGGATCGGAAAAAAAAAGGTAAAACTTGATTTTATTTAAGAAATATTGCATAGTTATAGCCTATTCACAATAGGCTGCCCTGAACTTATTATGTTTAACTACCTTCGAATCGTAAATATCGCGCTTATTGTGATTGCCGGGCTTCTCGGTTACAGTCTGTACAACGTATGGACCAACTGGAATCCCGAAAAAATCGTGGCAAACGAAGAGAACAACACGAACAGCATCACGGGCAAGTCGGTCAACCCGGTTCCCTTGCAGGGGCTGGTCAACGACCCCAAGACCCATAGTCTTGCGTTTTACCAGGAGATCATCGACAAGGACCTGTTCCGATCCGAACGGAGCAAACCGGAAAACGGCGAATCAGGCGGCTCCGGTGGGGGTGATCAGGAAGGGGTGACCGCCTCCGATACGAGCACTTCGGGATTCATCCTGTATGGAATAGCGATGGTGGGTGACGCGCGTCGCGCGCTTCTGGGATATGTCGATATCGACCCGCAAACCAAACGGCGGTCCGAAAAGGTCCGGATGTTCAAGGAGGGCGATGAGATCGGAAATGCCAAACTCTCGCAAATCAGTGAAACAACCGTCGAGCTTGCCGTCAACAACGAGCAGCTCACGTTGAACGTTTACGACCCGAAAACCCATAACATCAGAAATCAAGTCCGCACGCCGGTACAATTGAGACAAGCGCCCGGGAGCAGGGAAGCTCCCCCGCAAGCCGTCACTCGAGGAACACCGCCAACACAGGCGCGACAAGCGCAATCACAGGAGCCGCCATCCGCTCCTCCTCCGCCGCCGAACACGAAATGACCTGATGAACTATAAAAACGGAACTCCTATGCTGGTTCGAATATTCTATGTCACTCTGGCGCTCCTCTTGGCGGGCTGCGCCTCGACGCCGCAAAAGCCTCCCGTGGAAGAGAAACCTGGAGTGGTCGTTCAACAGAGCGCATTCTCGGCCCCCAAACCCGCGGAACGCCTTACGGTGAAAGTCCCCACGCTTGCGCCTCCGGAGAGTCAAGCAAAGGAAGCCAAGCTGGAAGAACTGGTGGGTGAAATGCCCGCCGCCCAGATCAAGAATAAGGCGGCTGCGGCAGCAACCTTGCAACCATCCGGACCGACACCCCAGCTTAAACCGAACATGGAGATAAAGGCGGCCAACGGATCGCCCGTGTCCGACGTGGTGCTCAATTTCGATAACGCCGATATTTATGAAGTGCTGAATGTATTCAGTGAAATCCTGGGGTATAACTACTGGTCGACCCCCGGGTCAAGGGCACGGTCACCATTCGTACCACGGGAAAATCAACCGCCAGCAGCTCACTGGCGATTTTCACACCATTCTGGAACTCAACGGCGTGGCGGCCGTCGAGAAGGACGGTTTTTACCAGATCGTGCCCGTTAGCGAACTGGGCCAGCAAGGGAGAAGTCGTCGAGGCCAGGGCAGGCTGTCGATGTATCCCGCCTATTCGGCAAGGCGGTTATCGCGGTGATTCCGCTGAAGTACGTATCCGCGCCTGAGATGTCCCGCGTGGTCAAGCCTTTTCTTTCCGAAGGCGGGGCCGTATACGAATATCCGTCACTGAATACCCTGCTTCTGGCGGACACCACGAGAACATGCGCCGGGTGTACGGAAATCATCGAGTCCCTGGACATCAACGCCTTCGACCGCGTCCATTTCCGGCTGTATTCCCTGTAAAATGCCAGTGTGGAAGACGTGGGCCAGGAATTCAAGGAAACCTTCGACGCCACCAAGCTGCAGCAGGTCTGGGCCCCAATCCGTCTTCCAATTTCACTCCCGTTCCCCGGATCAACTCCATACTGGTGGTCAGCTCCGTTCCCGAATTGTTTCGACAAGGTGGAAGAGCTGCTGAATAAACTGGACAGCGCGGCCAGCGAAAACGTCAGTCAAGGTCTTCGTGTACCGGGTCCAAAACGGCAAGGCCGAGGACATCGTCAACGTCCTTCAGGAAATCTACGGCGAACCGGCAGCCAAAGCAGCAAGAAGGCCAAATGGCGAAGCCACCGGCCAGCCGCCATAACAACGAAAGGTCAGAAACAACAGGCGCCGCTCAGCCGCCACGCCTCCCACCAGAGCCAGGCGGAACCGAAACCATTACCGGAGAAGTCAAGATCGTTTTCGACGAAGTGAACAACTCCATACTGGTGACGCGCCACGCCGCGCGACTACCGTTCGGTGCTCGCCACCATCAAGAGTCTGGACGTCTATCCGCGTCAGGTGCTCATCGAGGTGCTCATCGCCGAAATCACGCCTGGACGACACATTCTCGCTGGGCTTTGAATGGCAAAAACTCGCATGCTGCAGGGGACCGGTTCCGTGAATCGGTGTCGACTTGCCCACCGCCGCTACCAGCAGCCGATCTCCTCATCTACCGGTCCTTGTGTGCGACCATCAACGAGCCACGAATTCTTTCATCTCCGCTCTGCGGGCGCTGGCGACAGAAAACAAACTGGACATTCTGGCGTCTCCGCACATTATCGCCTCCAATAATACCGAGGCCAAAATCGATATCAGCCAGGAAGTGCCGATTCTTTCAACGCAGACCACCACCACTTCCACCACCCAAACCGGCGTGCCGCAGACCATCGACCGGACCATCCAATATCGCGATACGGGTATCATTCTCACCGTAACCCCGCACATCAACGATCAGGGGCTGGTGAAGCTGGACATCAACCAGGAAGTGAGCAACGTGGACACCTCGGCGCAGGTTCGGGTATCGACTCGCCCATCGTTCAGCAAGCGCGTGGCCACCACCACGCTTACCGTGCAGGACGGCCAGCCCATCATCATCGGCGGTCTCATCCGCACCGATAAATCGCAGCAGCCGCGGAACGGCATTCCCGGTGCTGAGCAAACTGCCGGTCATCGGCTGGGTCTTCGGTTATCAGCCCAGGAAAGCACTACCAGAAGCGCGAACTCATGCTCATGCTCACTCCCCGGGTGATCGAACAGATCGAAGAAGCCGATCTGGTTACCGCGGAATTCAAACGCAGAATCTCAGCGCGTGCAGAGGAAGTGGAATACCGGGCAAGGGCATGTCGGTAGAAAAACCTGACCGTGAACACCACGCATAACGATGAGGAACCAGGCCCGGCATGACCGGGCCTTTATGTTGGAAGCCATGGCCGAGGCCGAAAAGCCGGAGCCGATCGGGGAAGTGCCCGTGGGCGCAGTTGTGGTCGCGCCGGACGGCGCCATTGTGGGCCGGGCTCACAATTGCCCCATCGCCCTGAACGACCCCACCGCTCACGCCGAAATCCTGGCCTTGCGGCAGGCGGCCGTAAATCTTTGCGAAATTATCGCTTGAATGATTGTATTTTGTATGTGACTATAGAGCCTTGTCTGATGTGTGCGGGAGCCATCCTTCACGCCCGAATCAAAAGGCTGGTGTATGGAGCGCGCGACCCCAAGTTCGGGGCCGTGGATTCGCTCTTTATCGCTCTCACGGACGAACGGCTCAACCATCGGGTCGAAGTGACCGGCGGCGTTCTGGAAGAAGAATGCGCGCAATTGCTTCGATCATTCTTTGCCAACAAGAGATAGCCAGCCCGAGCGGAGAGGTACCGAAGTGGCCGTAACGGGGCCGACTCGAAATCGGCTTGCCCGGTGAATAGCCGGGCACGTGGGTTCGAATCCCACCCTCTCCGCCAATTTGACTAAAAATTCGCTTGTCCGTCGCCTCGGCCGTTTCCATCGAATTTCCCTTCCCTTCCGCGCGGCGCTATTTTTTATCCCGACATTCAATGGGATCGGACCGCGAATTCAAAGAATACCCCGGCCTTCGCTGAGTCTATTTTACCTTCCCTTCCGCCCCTTTCCCTACCACACGCCAAGACATTATGGTAAAATGGCCTTTCATGTTTGTTGATCGGGATACGTTTTCCCAGGCGGACCACTGTTCAGGAGGACACGGGCACAGTTATGAAAAATACGATCGCAGTTGTCATGGCGGGCGGCCGGGGCGAGCGGCTGCAACCGCTCACCAAGGATCGTTCAAAACCTGCGGTGCCGTTCGGTGGAATATACCGAATTATCGATATTACCTTGAGTAATTGTGTCAATTCCGGCGCATACCGCATTATCGTTCTTCCGCAATATAAGAGCCAGTCATTGGTGGACCACCTGGAAATGGGCTGGAACATCTTCAGCGCCGCGCTCGGCCACTACATACGCATTGCTCCTCCCCAGATGCGCACCGGCCAGCAGTGGTATCAGGGCACGGCGGACTCGGTGCGGCAGAACGCGTATCTGCTCCAGAACGAATTGCCCAAACAGGTGCTGATTCTGTCTGGCGATCACGTATATAAAATGGATTACTCGCTGTTTCTTAATTATCATAAGGAAAAAGACGCCGATGTGACTATAGCGGCCATTGAAATGGAAACGGAAATGAGCCTGTCGTACGGCGTGGTGGAGGCGGACGAAAACGACCGAATTATCGGTTTTCAGGAAAAGCCTCACACTCCCACCACCATCCCCGGCGACCGGGAACATTTTTACGCCTCCATGGGCGTCTATATGTTCAAGACGGAGGTCCTGCAGGAAGCCCTGGCCGACGAGACGAAAATGGACTTCGGGCACCACATCGTGCCCCATCTGGTGGAAAAAGGCGCCAGGGTAATCGCCTATCCCTATAAAAAGAAAAACGTTCTCGAGGATTTCATTTACCTGACCAAGGAGGACGGATCGAGAGAACTGACCCTGGTGAAAAACACCCGGGATTCGATCTACTGGCGCGACGTGGGGAGTCTGGACGCTTACTGGAACGCCAATATGGATCTCACCGGCGTGGACCCGTTCTTCAATCTCTACGGCAGGAGATGGCCCATCAGAACCTATCAGGATCAATCTCCGCCGGTAAAGATGGTTTTCGCCAGCGAGCGGTCGGATAACTATCACGTGGGCAAGGCCCTGGATAGCCTGGTGTCCCATGGCTGCATTATCAGCGGTTCCACCGTGCGCAGTTCGGTGCTCTCCCGCAACGTGTTCGTGCACAGCTATTCGCTGGTTGAAGAATCGGTTGTCATGGACAACGTCGAAATAGGCAGGCACTGTAAAATTAAAAAGGCCATTATCGATAAGAACAATAATATTCCGCCGGGAACGGTCATCGGTTACGATCCCGAAGAGGACCGGAAACATTTTAAAGTGACGCCTCGAGGAATCGTGGTCGTCGAAAAAGGCCATTTCAAATAATATACGCGCCGCACATCCCGTTCTTCTTGAAGACACGGCGGCCCTAGTTGGAATCCCAGTGAAACCTGGCGAAAAGGCAATGCAATGACCGATCACGATTTACCCGTTCTTATTACCGGCGGTTGCGGTTTTGTAGGAATAAATCTTCTGGGTTACCTCATGGAACGAGGCTTTACCGAGATTCGAATCCTGGACAACCTCACGGCGAGTTCCCGAAAAAACCTGGAAAAATACCTCCGCGAACGTGGCGGTCTCTCCCTGGCGGATGAAGGGGACAATTTCCTGACGTATGAGGTAACCCACGGCGAAACCGGGAACCTCGTCAAGCTGAACCTGCTGGTCGAGGACATCAAGGACAGGGACCGGATGATTGATTTGGTGCGGGAAGGCGAAGCCATCGTTCATCTCGCCGCCCAGATCGACGTGATCGATTCCGTGGAAAATCCCTATCACGATTTTCAGCAAAATACGCTGGGGACCTTCAACATGCTGGAAGCGGCCGTCAAGCGCCATTCCCCGGCCTTCGTGTTCGCTTCAAGCGCCGCCGCCGCAGGCGATCAACCGCCGCCCAACCGCGAGGACATGGCGCCCAAGCCACTGTCGCCTTACGGGGCGTCCAAATTGGCGGGAGAAGGATACTGCTCGGCGTACAGCGGGTCTTTTCAGGCCCCGGCCTGTTCGCTACGCTTTTCCAATGTCTATGGGCCCTACTCCACGTACAAGACCAGCGTGATCTCGAAATTCCTCCGTCAGGCGTTGCTGGGAGAAACCCTGGTTATTTTCGGCGACGGCAATCAGACCCGGGATTTCATTCATACGCGCGATCTTTCGCACGCCATCCATCGGGCGCTGATGGTCCTGGCGTCATCCGACAAGCGATCGCAGGCGAGCGGAGAGGTGTTTCAGATCGCCACCGGGGTGGAAACGTCGGTCAATGAATTGTTCACGATGATCAAAATGCTGGCCGAGCGAGATACGGGGCACACCATCGAGTTCGACTACGCGCCCCCACGAAACGGCGAGATTTATCGGAATTACGCCGATATCGACAAAGCCCGCCGGATACTGGATTTTAAACCCGAAATACCGATCGATCGGGGGCTCGAGGAAACCTGGGCCTGGTTTCAGAAGCAGTTTTGAATCGCGCGAAGTCCGAGGAAATTTCGTCCTTGCCGTGGAAAAGGCAAGGACGTTTTTTTCGCCCTTATGACAGAATCCAGGTAATTGTTTGTAAGTATAAGTATCTTATTTTACATTATTTTGAGGCAGGTATTTAATTGGCGCCCTCACCCTCCCCCTCGGGGAGAGGGAACTCTTCTGGAAATCATTCTTCAAAAATGTTCTGAAAGTCGCTCGTTAAAATTCTTCTGAAAGTCGCCCATCAAAACGCTTCCTGAAGCCGCTCGACTAAAATCAATATGAATGAGCGTCAGCCAAGGAAAGAAAAATCGCGCCTGCGGCAGAAATTAGGTGATATTACCAATAGTTAGGCATGGAAGCCCTCTCCCTCCGGGAGAGGGTTGGGTGAGGGACTCCGGTGAGCGCGCCGGTTTCCGCTCTTATTGCGAATTCCCGAAAATAAAGCGGCTGAGCTGATACGTGGCGCCGTTCCAGAAAAGAACCGCCTGCGACTCGCTGGTAAAATTGATCGAGACCGTCCCCAGGGAGGTCTGCGTCGGCTGGAACTGGGTGAGGCAACCGAAGCACGGCCCCTGAGCGTATTCCAGCAACTCGCCGCTATAAACGGTCTGCGTGATATCGAAGGGACCGCCCGAAGACCACCAGCGGGCCGAGGAATCGTCCCGGTAATTGTACCAGGCCAGAAACAGCCGGCCTCCCCTGACTTCCAGATACCATCCCATGCCGTTGTAGCGGGGATCGAACCACCAGCCGCTGATGTCGCGCGCGTCGCGGGTTCCGCCCACTTTTTCATTGAGAAATTTGACGATCGGAAAGGAACCGTTGATCGGGACGCCGTCAATCGTGACATTGAAGGTAAGCCCGGCGGCCGAGGCGTTCTGGAAGTCTATCTGAATAGTTCCCACCGCCTGTCGGGAAGGAGGGCTGTAGGCCGCGCCCAGCGGCCAGCCCGTCCAGCGGTACAGGGAACCGCTGAACCGGAGGGAATCGTCGAGCAGCCCGTCCGCGGACAGCCACAGGGGCCTGCCCAGCTGATCGTACGCGTACCAGGTGAGGAAAATCCGAAGCCCCTGACATTCTATGGAGACGCCGGTCCCTTCACGGTCGCCGTTGTACCACCAGCCGGTGTACGCGGCGGCGCTGGCGGCCAGAACCGCCTTATACGCGTTCAATCTCCCGTACCCGTAGTAGTCGTTTCTGCCGTTCACATATCCGAGGGCGCCGATTTTGTCCGCGGTGAATTCCACGCCGCGCACCGCCTCTTCAAGCTTCATGTCCGGAAACACGTCGAACATCAGTCCAATGACGCCCGCCACGATGGGAGTGGCCGCCGAGGTGCCTCCGAAGTCGTTGGTGTACGCGCCGTCCGCCAGGTTGCCCGAGGCCCCGCCGGAATTGTACCCCGCGCCGGAGGGTGGATATACATCCGTCGTGGTGATTCCGGAGCCGGCCGTTCCGCTGCTGGGCGCCATGATATCCAGGCGGTCGCCCCAGTTGGAGTAATAGGCCCTGAGATCCTGCGCCGTGGACGCGCCGACGGCCAGGACATTGGGTTGAGCCGCCACCTCGGTAGACTGGATGACTCCATCCGCGTTGCCCGCAGCCGTGACCACCACCATGCCCAACCCGTTTCTGCCGCTGGTGGTCACGTAGGCGATGGCGTTCACCACCACGTCCGGCGTGACGCCGGTGGTGTACAACCAGGAATTGGAGCTGACCTTGACGCCCATGCTTTCCAGCCAATAGAACATGTTGGCGTCGTCATTAACGCTCGTTCCGAAGGCAGCGGCGTAAAAACCGCAATCCGGGCAGGTCCCGCTCACTCCGATATCGTTATTACCCTTCGCCACCATCAGTCCGGTCGTGGCGGTGCCGTGATATTCCGGATCATAGAACAGCGTCGAAGGCGAAGGATCGCTGTCTTTGTAATAGAAATCGTAGCCGCCCAGATAATTTGCGATCAGGTCCTCGTGCGACCACATGATCCCGTCATCCGACACGCCGACGATCGAAGTATGCGAGCCGCGCGTGATATCCCAGGCGGGTTCGATATTGATATCCGCCCCCGGCGTTCCCCCGGTCTGACCCAGATTGTCCAGATGCCATTGATACGTGTAATAGGGGTCGTCGGGATGGAAAGCCGACCTTTTTTTCATGATCATGTCGGGATGGCAGAAAACGACCTCGCCGCTTTCGTACAGCCGGTTGGCGACGTCCAGAACCGCCATGCCGCCACCCGGATACTGGGCCTCGAACTGGTTGGAAACATACTCGGACTCGGTGATGTCCTCCAGTCCCGCCCCTTGCAGCAGCTCCATGGCCCGCTTAAAGGAGACGTCGGGCTTGAACCGCGCGATCACCGTATCCAGTGGCAGGATGTAGGCCCCGGTGGACCTTTCCCGTAGCGCGGGCATCAGGGAACGGACAGCCCGGCCGGAACGCGCCAGCGAAGAACTCTTGTCAGCCGCGTGGGCCGACTTGCGCACGAAAGAAGCGCTTAGCGGCAGCCTGATCGGCGACTCCTCGATGACGTAGCCCGACGGTGCGGCGCTGTCCGACGAGAGCGTCTGTTTGTCGGCCCCTTCCCCATAGATGGCGAGATATTCCTCCGGTATCGGTTCCACCGGGACTTTTCTTCCCTGCGACCAGAAATAGGCGTCCCGGTCCGCCGCTTGCGTAACTCCGCCCGGCGCGAACATCATTACGGCGGCCACAAAAACCAACACCACGTTTCTTACGTTCATAAAAACGATCCTCTTATCAGTAAAACTCAACAGACCAACGGCGCCCACTGCCGCCCGGCGGCGGGCTGACGGTTCGATTCGCCGTGAATCGGGATTTTCCAGCGCGGGAAGGGGCGCGTTCCAAAAACCGATGCGATGCGCCGAACAGTATTCATTATATACCGTCCGTGGCGTTTTCAATAATCCTTGGTAAGGATTCAAATAACATACCAACGATCGCGGCGGGAAGGGTCGAAGGCCGGCGAATATCGCCAGACGGATAATATTTTACATTTTCCCCGGGAATCAACTCTTTATTTTTCGAGACCGGGACACATATTAATCTCAAATTTATGTGTATGTGATCAAGGTTGAATCACTTTCAACATCACCACCTAACCATATCGAGGCGAATAGCATGATGAAAACCTTGAAAACCAGGCAATTCCTGTCTTCATTTATCGTAATTTTATTGCTGGCGCTGGCTTCGACCGGTCTCGCACAGAATTCCTTTTTGAATCCGGATTACCAGCTTCCCGATCTGGCCGGTCTGACTCAGGAGGAGCGGGGAAAAATCGACAGGGTTTACCAGTCCCTGCCCGGAGACGTGTGGGTCCAGCTCACCAACGGCTTGACCGCGCTGATCCGGCAATCCGACGCCTCGGATGTGGTTTCGGCGCGTGTGTACATAAAAACCGGCTCCATCGACGAAGGTCAGTACCTGACCGACGGTCTTTCGCACTACCTCGAACACGTGATCAGCGGCGGAACAACACCCAACCACACGGAGCAGGAAATCAAGGACCTGGTGCAAAGCATCGGAGGGGTTTCCAACGCCTACACCAGCTATGACAGCACGGTCTATTTTATCGAAACCACCGGCCCTCACGCTTCCACCGCCGTGGACACGCTTCTGGATTACGTGTTCAATCCCAAATTCGATGAAGGCGAAGTGACCCGGGAAAAGGGCGTCATCATCCGCGAAATCCTCATGGGCGAAAACGATCCGGACCGCAAGTTCTGGAATTTCTTCGTGGAAACAGCCTTTCAGAAGCATCCGGTGCGCTACCCCGTCATCGGCTATAAAACCAGTTTTGAAAAAGTCACCCGCGACCAGCTCATGGACTATTACCACAAGCGCTATGTGCCGGATAACGCGATCGTATCCGTGGCCGGAAACGTAAACGCCGTGGACGTTCTGAAACAGGTGATCCGGCAGGCCGGAAGTCTGCAAAAGGGTTTACAGACCCTGACCCTGCCCACGGAACCCGTGCAGGTTTCGCCGCGTTTCGTGGAAATGACTTCCCCCCTGGCCAAGATCACCCGCGTGGAGGTCGGTTTTCCCTCCATCGAGCTGACCGATCCCGATCTGTACGCCATGGACGTACTGGCCATGATTCTCGGGCAGGGAAGAACTTCACGCCTGTACAAGGCCTTGAAGGATGAACAAAAACTGGTGTTGTCCGTCGGCGCGTCCGACTGGACGCCCGATTACGTGCGCGGCCTGTTCAACATCTCGCTTTCCCTGGATTACAACAATCTGGACAAAGCGTTGGAAACGATGTGGAACGAAATAGAAGCGCTGAAGGCGGCCGGCCCCACCCTTGAAGAACTGAACCGGGCCAAAAAGAAAACCCAGGCCGAGTACATTTTTTCCCAGCAGAGCGTGAGCGCCGTGGGCGGCGAGTTGGCCTCGTCCTATGCCTCCACCGGGGACCCCTACTTTAACCGCGATTACACCACCAGGATACAGGAAGTCAGCGCCGACCAGATCAAGGCCGTGGCCCAAAAGTATCTGCTCAAGGGACGCGTCACCGTGGCCGTTCTCAAACCGGCCGACGTCAAAACGGCTTCGGCGGCGCCCGCGCGAAAATTCCCAACAGGACGAGGAAAGCAAAATCCAAAAGACGGTCCTGGAAAACGGCCTGACCGTGCTCACCAAGGTGAATCATACCTCGCCCACCGTCAGCATCCAGCTTTACGGCCCCGGCGGGCTGCGCTATGAACCCGAAGACAAGCCGGGCATCTCGCTCTTTACCGCGTCCCTGCTTACCAGCGGCAGCAAGGGCTACACCAAGCAACAGCTCGCCGAGGCGGTCGAGGACATGGGCGCGTCCATCAGCGGCGGCTCCGGCCAGAACAGCCTTTATGTTTCCATGAGCCTGCTCAGTTCCGATCTGGAAAAGGGGCTGTCGATCTTCTCGGATGTGGCGCAAAACCCGGTTTTTCCCCAGGAAGAAATCGACAAGCAACGGCAGGACACGCTGCAGGTCATCAAGACCCTGGACGAAAGCTGGAGTCAGGAGCTGATGCGGGTGTATCGCAAGGCGCACTTCACCAGGCATCCCTACCGCAACGACGTCGTCGGCACGGCGGAGTCGGTCAATTCGTTTACCCGCGGGGACCTGGAGAATTTCTACCAGGGCCTGCTCAAGCCCAACCATATGATTTTGGCGGTATTCGGCGACATCCGGCCCGAAGAGACCCTGGCTTTGATCAAGGCGCAATTCGGAAGCCTGAAAAAGGGCGATGCGCCGCCCGAGCGGTCGTTCCCCGAGGAATACGCCATCGAAAAAACAACGGAGACCACCAAGAACAATGAAAAGACCTCGGCCGGAATCCTCATGGCCTTCAACGGCGTGAGCATAAAAAGTCCCGAACGGCCGGTGGAGGACGTGCTGGACGCGCTGATTTCCGGCATCGGGTATCCGGGCGGCTGGCTGCACGAAGCGCTCAGGGGCGGAAATTCCAACCTGGTGTACGTGGTCCACGCCTTTCCCAGTTACGCGCCCGACGGCGGCAACTTCCTGGTTATCGCGCAGAGCTTTCCTCAGAACCTGGCCAAGGTGAAGGAAATCATCACCGCCCAGTTCAAACGGCTGCTTACCGAACCCATCGACCCGAACGAGCTGGATCGAGCCAGGCAGTCGGTGGTGATCAGCCATGAAATGGGTCTGGAGACCAACGCCGAACAAGCCGCGTCCGCCGCGCTCGATGAACTCATGGGGCTGGGCTACGATTACAGCGGTGAATATGTGAAGGCGGTGCAGAAGGTGACGGCCGAAGAGATCAGGAAGCTGGCGGAAAAGAGTTTTAAGGCCGCCCTGGTCGTCGAAACCGTGCCTGAAATGACCGCGCGAAAGAACTGACATGCCCGAACTGCCGGAAGTCGAAACGGTCGTCCGCGATCTTCGTTCGAAGATCGCGGGCAGGACCATAACCTCGCTGGACGTGCGCCACGCATCGGTGGCGCTCGTCCCGAACGAAGAATTCAGACGGCTGCTGACCGGGGCGCGTATCGAAGCCGTGTCCCGGCGCGGCAAATACATAATCATGAAATTCGACCGAGGACGCTCGCTCATCGTTCACCTGGGCATGACCGGAAAGCTACTGGCCCTGCCCAGAGAGGCGGTCGTGGAAAAGCACACCCATGTCATCTTCAACCTGGATGACGGCCGCGACCTTCGCTACCAGGACGCCCGCCGATTCGGTTTTCTGGCGCCCATGGAGACGTCCGAAGTCGCCTACTTCCTGCGGAGAAAGAAACTGGGCAAGGAACCGCTTTCCATGGGAGAGCGGGAACTGCGCGACATTCTCGCGACCAGCCGGGCCAGGATCAAGGGGCTGCTCCTGAATCAGCGTCTCATCGCCGGTATCGGCAACATCTACGCCGACGAAATTCTTCATCGAGCCGGAATACACCCCACGCGCGAAGCGAATTCCCTGCGGGACAACGAAATAGCCCAATTGGGCGCCGCCATGCAGTCAGTGCTTCGGGAAGCCATCGAAAAAAAGGGGAGTTCGGTCAGCGACTACGTGGACGTTTCGGGAAACCGCGGATCGTACCAGGACAGCCACCGCGTGTACCGCCGCTCCGGGCAACCCTGTTACACCTGCGGCGCGCCCATCGAACGGCTGGTGGTGGCCGGTAGAAGCTCCCATTACTGCTCCTGCTGCCAACCCGTAAGCGCGGCCCCCGACCCTCGTCCTCGCGCTCCCCGGCACAAACCCTGAAAAATCGGCCTCCAGGAAAAAAATTACGTCAAGCTTTTTTTGGTATCATCCGATTATTATTGTATGAGGGCAGGCTTACTTTAGCTTGCCTTGCGAACATATATCCGTTATAGAGTATGAGCGGGGTAGAGTTTTCTCTGACAACCGGCGAAAACTTTGACGTCGCCACGCCCCAAACAGGCATTGAAAAGCATGCCCGCTCCCCTGGGTGTCATGATTCGCGAAGGGAAACAACATATGAACGCGAAAGAAGATCCTCTGGAACAGGTGGAAATTTACGGTCTTTCGCTTCCGGTGGAATTGCTCGAACTGCTTGAACGATACATCCGCGAAAATAAAATGACGCGGAATCAGTTCTTTCAGGAAGTGTTGAACGAAAAGCTGAATACCAAGCGCCAAGGCATGGAAAGCCCCAGGGACGAAGAACTGCGGTATATGCATCTTGACAGTATCCCCTATGTGCTGACCGATTCCGGAAAAGTATTCAGGATGAGGGGAAACCAGAGAATCGAAGTCGAGAGCATCGAAAAGCTTGCCCAGATTTTTCCCAACTCCATTGAAATAAGCCAAGAAGAAGCCCGCAAGCTCGCGGCGTTCTGGGCAAAATTCGAAGCTGAATCCTGATAGAACGCCAACCCGTCGGACAAGGAGAGAAGATTCCATCCTCTACCTGTTCCACCGGCGGATAAGCGTGTGAACGTACCACGCGCCTCCGCCGGCTCCGCTTCCAGTACGCGCGGCAGGGTCAACCATGGCCTCGAAAAAATCGGATGAACGGACCGCCAGCGCGCTCCCAAGGGCCATCCAACCAGTCAAGGAAAACCTCCGGCAAGAGCAGGATACGGAATCCCTATCCACAAGCGTCTCGACTCGCGTGCCCCCGGGCCTTGTTCTCTCAAAGCGGGATCGGTCGGCGGGGCCCTGCCGTCTCGACAATTCGCGATCCGGCGGACGAAACAGCGCGTTGATATTTTATCAATCCGTTCGATTAATCCCCTCTCATATAACGTTACGGAACCGGAAGACCGCTTTTCGGGCTTTTTGAGACAGATGCGTGAAACAAAAAACAACGGAACAGCTTCTTGACGAGATCGGGCGTCTGAAACAGGAAATCTTCCAACTCAAGAATTCCGCCCAACACCCCCGTCATGACGAAGCTCCCGGCCCGAAACCGGAAGACAAGTATCGCCTGCTGGTCGAGAACTCCTACGAAGGGATCGTCGTCGTCCAAGACGGCGTATTCAAGTTTATCAACGCCCGGGCGCTCGAATTCGTGGGAGCGCCCTCCAGGGAGCTTCTGGGCAGATCCTTTATCGAGTTCATTCATCCCGATTACCGGCAAATGGTCATTGAACGCCATTTTCAACGGCTGAGAGGCGAGACCCCACCCAATCGTTACCCGGTGCGCTTCAACGGCCCCAACAACAAAAGCGGATGGGCGGAACTCAACATCATCCCCATAGAATGGGGCGGTAGGCCCGCCACCCTGAATTTCCTCACCGATATCACCGCCCGGAAACAGGCGGAAAAGGAATTACTGGAAGATCAGAAACGGCTGCACTCCCTCTCCGCCCGGCTGCTGGACGGCCAGGAGGCGGAACGCAGCCGGATTTCCCGGGAGCTTCACGACGAACTCGGGCAGTCCCTCGCCTTTCTGAAATTGCGAATCGCCTCGCATATGAAAATGCTGGGCGACGACACCGGCCTGCTCAAGGAAGATTTCGAAGAAACGCTTGAATATATCAACCAGATCATCGAAAATGTTCGTCGTTTGTCCAAGGACCTAAGTCCCACGATCCTGGCGGACTTGGGGCTCGTTTCATCCCTGCGATGGCTGGTTGAGCAGTTTTCGGAACAGTACGCGGTGGAAATCACGCACGATCTGGCGGATATCGACCATCTTTTTTCCGAAGAAGACCAGATCAACATATACCGGCTTTTTCAGGAAGCGCTCAACAACGTGGCCAAGCACTCCGAAGCCCGCCGAGCTCACGTGGAACTGCGACTGGATAACGGGCGCGTGAACGCCCTGATAGAAGACAAGGGCAATGGTTTCGACGTAAACCAGATCCTGGATTCGGCGGCGTCACTGAGAGGCATCGGCCTGGCCACCATGAAGGAGCGGGCCCGCATGCTCAACGGCGTGTTGGAAATCAAGAGCGAACTGGGCAAGGGCACGGTCATCAATTTAAAAATACCTGTCAAATAGGGGGCAAACCAAGCGCGTGGAGCCATATCGAATCATACTGGCCGACGATCATAATATTTTCCGACAAGGCCTGAAAATGCTGGTACAGGGCAGATCCGACCTGCGGGTGGTGGGAGAAGCCGCCGACGGCATGGAGACGCTCGAACTGGTGAAGGAACTCACCCCGGACCTGGTAATCCTCGATATCTCCATGCCCAATATGCGCGGCATCGAAACCGCGCGGGAGATCAAGATCCTTCAACCGGACATAAAAATCCTGATTCTCACCATGCACAAGAACCGGGAATACCTCTATCACGTCATTTCCGCGGGCGCGCACGGTTACCTGCTCAAGGAAGATTCGGAAAAAGAGTTGTTCTCGGCGCTGGAAACCATCCGGAACGGAGGCATCTATATCACCCGGCATTTGTCGGGTGAAGTCGCGGGGGACCTGGCCCAGGTTTACCAGGGAAGAGGGCATCCGGTGTTCGATCCTTTGACCACGCGTGAGCGGGAAGTGGTAAAGCTCATCGCCGAGGGTAAATCGAATCGGGAAATATCGGACCTCTTTTACATAAGCATCCGCACGGTCGAAAATCACCGGGCCAATATCATGAAAAAGCTTAATCTTCGCCGCACGGCCGATCTTGTCCGCTACGCGTTTCAGCGAGGCATCATCTGAGCAGATTTTGCCGGGTTTATGCGCGGAGTCGGTCGATCGAAAAAAAGGAAACCACGGCGCCCGGCGCCTCTCGTGAGCTATAACTGTATTTAATTTAACGTCTTTTATATATAATCCAACCCCTGTCCGTCCTTACCACGATACATACTTAAGTATTTATACCTATCGCAAAATAGGTATGACTTTCCATTTCAATTTTCTAATTTTCCGTATTTAATATGCCCATCTTGACTATTCACGAATATATTTGATCATAGTGGCTTTTTGTTGTTTTTATTTCGTTATTAATTATTTTTCGCTTTTTCATACTTTAGAATTATCGCCTCGGAAGGCTCAAATGCGCGGACCGCCCGGCTCTCCCAACGCCGCATCCCTCATTTGACGCCTGAGTTGTGAAACTCACATGTAGATGTAAGAAGCTCAGCCCCACGTTCCACCGTGGGGAATTCACACACCTTAATAGCGCCAAGGAGGACATTCCGGAGCCATGAAACGAAACCTCAAAACTGTTTCAGTCGCCATCCCGAAAAAGCAGTTCAGACAGATTCTGGACTACTTGGATAAAAACGCCGATAGCGGTGACGAAGCCCCCACGATGGCCTCGTTCCTTCGTGAAGCCATCACCGAATTCCTGAGCACGCAGGGCTACGAAGAGATCAAGGCTTCCTTCTCCGCTCGCCAGGGAAGACCGGCGAGGAGAAAATAGCAAACCCCGGTCCGGAGACTCCCGTCCCCCTGTTTCTCCGCCGGTGCATGAACGATAGCGTCGATCGCGCGGGATTGGTCCGCAGGATTCAATCGCGCGTGAATCGCCACGCTAACAGCCCCCGCCGCCGTCGGGGGGGTCCTGAATGCGGGGTTCTTCATGAGCGGCCGCCTTCCGGGCCGCGCAGGGGATCGCGCGCATATGCGGAGTGCCGAATTCCTTTCCCGCCGTTGACGACGACGTAGCCAGGTTATAGTTGGATATATCCCACCCGTACCGATCCTCGGGACCCATCTCGGGAAACCACCAGCCGTGCTCGGCCGACACCACCCGTTGGTCGACTCCATCCCACAGTATGGCGTATTGAGTGAACGATCCCCACGGCGTCTCGATGACCACCGCCGCCCCCGTCTTCGATTCCCAGCTCCTCGGCCGTCCTCGGATGAATGTTGACCAGCGGACGCGGGCGTAGTTTTCTCAATGAGGCGATACGACGGTTGGACGAACAGAGAAAATCCTTGCACTTTCCGGATATTAAAATGAGCGGGTAGTTCGGGTCGTCCGCAAAGGGAAGCCCTTCGAACACGGGCAGCGCGGGAACGTTCATCCGTTCCGCCTTGGACAGGGCAAGCTCCACCTTGCCGGTGGGGGTCCTGAATCCTTTTTCTTCATACTTCCTGGGGCGATACTTCGCAAGCGACCGAACCCTTTCGCGCGAATTCGGCGTACTTCATGCCCGAAGGCGCCAGCAGATGATCGACAATCTCCTCGTAGTCGTCCCACCAGTATCTCCCCCAGCCCCAGGGCGTGCGCCAGCTTGTTGATGATCCAGAGGTCCGGCCTGCATTCGGCCGGGGGATCGACCAACTTGGGACGAGCCAGGACGTAGCCGTGCCCCAGGCCGTAGTGGCCAACGTCGTTGAATTCGAACTGCGTGGCCGCCGGCAAAACGATATCCGCCATCATCGCCGTGGGAGTCATGAACACGTCGGAAACGGCGAAAAAGTCCAACGCCCCGAGCGCCGCCATAGTCTCGCGGCTGTCCGACCACGCCATGACCGGATTGCCGGAATGGATGTACGCCGCCTTGACGGGGTACGGATACCCTTCCAGGATCGCGCGCCGCAGGTGGGGAGGCGGAACCACCATGAAGCGCGGTATCACGCCGTGGGCGAAGGAGATCATCTCCTTGTATTTGGCGGGGACGAGGTCCGCGCGCACGAAATCGCGCATGGAGGTCAACGGGGGCTCTCCGGCGTCGATATTGCCGCCGGGAACGTCCAGGTTGCCGGTGACGCTCATCATCAAGAGCAGCGCCCGGCAGGTATGGAAATTGTGAGCGGCCTGCTCCACCCCGTTTCCCCACTGCAGAACCGACGGCTTGCCTTGGGCGTAGAGCCGCGCGGCCTTCCGCGCCAAGTCGGGATCGATCCAGGTAACACCGGCCAACCGCTCGGGCGAGCAGTCTTTCAGGGAAGCCTTCAACTCGTTGAACCCATGGGTCCATCGCTCCACGAACGCTTCGTCATACAGATGTTCGTCGATGATGACCTGGAGCAGGGACAACGCCAGCGCGACCTCCGAGCCGGGCCGAAGCTGGAGCCAGTATTTGGCGCGTTCAGCCATTTTCGTGCGGCGGGGATCGACCACGATCAATTCGGTTCCGTCCTTGAGACGCGCCTCCAGTTGCGTGTGGATAACGCCTTCTTCATTGGTCTCCGTGGGATTGCCGCCCCACAGCAGCGCGCATTCCGAGGGATTGCGATAATCGGGCGTGGGATAAAAGCCGCAGGTGTGGATACTGGAAATTTCGCGCGGCATGTGGCAGAGATTCTGCGGACCCACTACGTTGGGCGAACCGAAGGTGTTGGCGAGCCGGATCAGGGCGAAATGTTCCAGCCCCTTGGGCATGCCCTGGCAAAACGCCACGGCCCGGGCGCCGTGACGTTCCTTCACGGCCGTCAACCGGCCCGCGATTTCCTCGATGGCCCGGTCCCAGCTTATGGAGTCCCACCGGCCCTCCCCCCGCGCTCCGGTCCTTTTCAACGGCGTAGTCAACCGGTCGGGATGGGCAAGGCGTTCGGCCCCGGCTCTTCCCTTGGAACAGGTGTAGCCTTTGTTGAGCCGTCCGTCGGGATCGCCCTTTATGGCGGCGATACGGTTGTCTTCCACCTTGACCAGCAGCCCGCATCCCCCTTGGTCCATGCGGCCGCAATGCGTCTTGAGCCACTCAGCCTTTCCAGACATATCGATCCCCTGTTCGGCAGGAAACGTCCGATTGATTGAAAATACGTTGATTGGAGGCTAATAGTCATACCATTGCGCGCGGGCCATTGCAACGGCGGGGACGGCCGTTCGGAGCCGCATCCGTGGCGCGCTCATCATTTCCAAACCTGAAAACGCTATGAACGGTATTCATTGACCTTTTATGCGCGTACCGGTATCATTCTCGGACACTTCTTTCGCCGATAAACGTATGACCTATTTCACACAAAGAACACGTTCGCCGAAAACGATCTTCCTACAGATTTTTCTGGTGGTGGCCTTCTCCGCTATCGTGGCGCTGGGCGTCAACAGCGCCCGCCGGGACGGCATACCGCTGGTTGAAGACTGGAACCAAAAAGCGGCCGCCCGCGACGTGGCGCCAGGTCTGCAAGCGGTTTCCCTGGATGAGGTCCGGGAACGGATGGAGGATGGATCAGCTGTGATCGTGGACGCGCGGGATGAGGATTTTTACCGGCTCGGCCACATACCGGGTTCCATCAACCTGCCGGTCCACGATTTCGACCGGGTCTACGCCGAGGTGAGCCCGTCGCTACCGCTGGATCAACCCATTATCGTCTATTGCGAAGGATTCGGCTGCGAGATGAGCGATCAACTGGCGGAAAAGCTGCTTTCGATAGGCTACGGCCGGATTCTGGTTTATACCGGCGGCATGGAGGAGTGGACGGCCAAGGGCATGCCGCTGGAAACCGGGCCGAAAAGCTAGACGCGCGCCCTGCCGCGACTCAATGGTAAGGAAACAACCACGGTGAATATCTGGATACTGCGATTGCTGCGAACGCTGTTGGGCGTCATCTTCATATACGCCAGCGTCGATAAGATCATTCACCCCGCGCAGTTCGCCGAGGCGGTCCACAACTACAAAATACTCCCGGATAATCTCGTCAACATTTTCGCGGTCATCTTACCTTGGCTGGAGTTCATTTCCGGCCTGTGCCTGGTCCTGGCCGTATTCGAACTACCTTCGCTGCTCATCGTATCCGGCTTGAGCATCGTGTTTCTGACGGCGGTCACCGCGAATCTCGTTCGAGGCCTGGATGTGGCGTGCGGCTGTTTCACCACCGACCCCGGAGCAGAAGCGAACATGGTTTCATCGCTGCTGTTCGATGTGGGGCTCGCGGCCGTCTGCGCGGGAGCGTTGACGCTCTCCTTTCGAAGGGCGAAAAAGACTCCGGACTAGCCGGAGCCCGTCAAAGGTAATCCCTTTTATCCTCCCCAAAAATCTATATTTTCCCTTGATTTTTGTGAGCTTACACGTATTCTGAGGGTCCCCGGCAAAATCGTCGCCCATGAAGGCGATGATCTCGGAGATTCCAATCCGGCAAACGCCGGCTTCTCTGGTTTCTCTTTTTTTTGAGCTATTGCCATAACTTGGTCCGGCAGGGAGGTATGCCCGGCAAAGCCGAACATAACCCTCGGGCCTTTACCTGATTCTATCCTGGCGCGCATATACGCGCAATAAAGGTTCTCCAGACTTCAAATCAAAGGCCGTATTCGGCCCGAAACAGGAATTTTCGCATGAATAACGACATTGACTTCGCTTCCATACCCGTACATGAACGGAACATTTCCATTAAAAGTTACGACCTTGGTTCGCAGAGAATGCTGATGGAAGGACGGCTGGTGGACAATCGTTTCCGCCCCGGTTCGCGAGACGAGGATTTTATCGGCTCCAAGATCATCCATGACCTCACCGTGCGGCTGGTGATCCAGGCGCCGGATCTCACGATTTGCGAGGCGTCGGGAACCTTCAACCGGCATCCCCATGAAGAATGTCCGGAGACGCTTCCCGGCTTTTCGAAACTGATCGATATGAAAATCCGTCCCGGCTTCACGGAAAAACTGAAATCCATGTTGGGCGGCGTTCAGGGATGCGCCCATTTGAATACGCTGGTCATCAACCTGATTCAGGCTTCCCTGCAAGGCTATTTCAGCGCGTACTCCCGTTCGGGCGCGAGTGACGGCTCGTTGGAAGAGAACGTCCGTCGTCTGATCAACACGTGTTATGTCTGGAGAGAAGACGGCCCTCTGGCCGCGAGCGTCAAAAAATAAGCGCAAACATAGGACGTCACTCCAAATAGGCTCGCATAGGAGCTATTTCCGCCTTTTTTGGGTTCCATGCCATGGTATACTGGTATAATTAATAATATTGATCAGCATGAGCAAAAAAGACCGATAACGAGCGGTAACCACAATGTCTTTAAAGAGCAGCGACGCGCAGGACGCCCTCGCCAAAAGAGTTGAAAAACTCGAAGCGGAAAACAGATGGCTTCGCGACAACATCGATGTGGAAGACTTCGAGTCGGAGTCGCTCTTCGAGACGCTCGCGGAACACGTGAGCGCGCTCATTTTCGTGTACAGCGACGGCTATCTGACCTACGCCAACAGGGCCATGACCCAGGTGCTGGGCCTCACCGGAAAAGAGCTGCTTTCCCGGCCGTGCCAGGATCTGCTGGGCCGTGACATCTGCGATCTCTTCGCCCGCCTCGCCGAAAAAGCTCCCAGCAAAGCGGTCCGCCTGGGCATTTACGACCTGGAATTGAATACCGAAAAATACGGCAAACGCTATTACGCGTGCAGTGTGAGTTTCCTGCCGGGCCGCAAGAGCCCCAAAATCATGGTCCACGCGGTTGATTATTCGCGCGGCAAAAGATTCGAAAAGGCGCTGCAAATATCCGAGGAAAAGTATCGCTCCCTCGCCGAAAGCGCCCCGGATATCATCTATACGCTCGATCTGGACGGCGTGTTTACCTATGTGAACCCCAAATGGAAGTCCATCCTGGGCCACGAACCGTCCGAGGTGCTGGGCAAACGGTTAGAAGATTTCGCGGCCGAGAATGATCAGGGCGATCTGGACCTGCTCATGCAGCGGATCCGCGAGCGCAAGGAAGCCGTCGAGGTAGCGCGGATCAATCTGCTGACCACGCGCGGAGAGGCGCGGTCGTTCGAATTCAGCGGCGCTCCCTACCTCAACGCCACCGGCGAAGTCATGGGCGTGGCGGGCATCGCCAAGGACGTCACCGAACGGGACCGCATCGAGGACCATCTGCGCCACGCCCAGAAAATGGAGGCCATCGGCGCGCTGGCCGGTGGGATCGCCCACGACTTCAACAATATCCTGCAATCCATTCAAAGCAATACCCAGCTTCTGCTGATTCAGGAAAAGGATGACGAATCCGCGCGACGGCGGCTGGAGGCTATCGAAAAATCCACGGTCAGAGCCGCTCAGCTCACCAAACAGCTTCTCGAGTTCGGGCAAAAGGCGGAAACAAGCTTCCGGTCGGTCGACCTGAGCCATGTGGTGCGCAAGATCGAGCGGCTCATACGCGGGGCCTTGCCTCAGAACATCCGCATCGATCTCAACCTGCGAGACGGCGTTCAACAGGTTTATGCCGACCCCACCCACATGGAACAGGCGATCATGAATCTGGTGGTGAACGCCCGCCACGCCATGCCGGACGGCGGCGTTTTGACCATCGAGACGGACAGCGTCACCCTGGACAAGGAGTTTTGCCGGTCCCACCCCGGAGCGACGCCGGGAAACTACACGCTGCTGGCGGTTTCCGACACCGGCTACGGCATGGAAGCCGAGGTGTTGGAGCACATCTTCGAACCATTCTACACCACCCGCGAAATTGGCGGCGGCGTGGGACTGGGACTGGCCACCGTGTACGGAATCGTCAAAAGCCACATGGGCTACATCTACTGTGAAAGCGAACCCGGCGAAGGCGCCCGGTTCAATATTTTCATCCCCGCCCTGCACGGGGAGACGATGGCGGCCCCGGTCGAACCCGAACCGCTGGAATCGCTGGAAAAGGCCAAGGCAACCGTCCTGCTGGTGGACGATGAAATCGCCCTGCGGGAGATCGGGCGGGAAATATTGGAGGCCTTCGGATTTCTGGTGATCACCGTTTCCAGCGGCGAGGAAGCGCTGGAGGCGTTCATAAAGAACGGACTGAAGCCCGATCTGGTCATCCTCGATCTCATCATGCCCGGCATGGGCGGCCACAACTGCCTCAAGGAAATGCTGAAGCTGGCCCCCCGCTTGAAAGTCATTGTCGCCAGCGGATACGCGGCGCACGGCGAAGCCCGGGACGTCCTGCGGGAAGGGGCCATGGGCTTCATCAACAAGCCGTACGACATCTCCAAGATGATACAGATCATCAACAACGTATTGAATACCCCCAAATAGCTTTCGTTCCGCGCGAAAGAAAAAGCATTCACGAGGAAATCTCTTCCCTCGCGCTCCCTGTGAGAGATTTCTTGCCGCGCTCGAAATGACACGCGTTTACAGACCCTGGATGCCTCGGGCAAGCTGGGGCATGACGACAATAACCACCCCGTCATACCCCGGCCGACCGGGATATCCAAGAATTGATCCTCGTTACCAAGTTGCACTTGGTAACGTCTTCCCCTTTCGGGAGTTCGGCTCCCTAAAATGCATGTGTTCCCAATCACAACTTTTTCTCTATCTGAAACCGAATCACGCGATCTTTACAAAACTGAAAATCCCCCCCCTTTCCGCTTGAACCCCGCAAGCCTTTTCCCCTATATTCTTCCTTGCTTCAAAATATATCCTTTCCAGGCTGATAAAATTATGAATCCTCGAAACAAAACCTATCGCGTCGACCTCGGTCTTTGCCCCTATCAGGAAGCGTGGGACCTCATGAGACAGGTGGTCGATTCTAAAATCGAGCAAAAGCTGCCGGATATACTTTTTTTCCTGGAACATCCCCCAGTTTATACCCTGGGAAAGCGAGGAAACCGGGAAAACATTCTGGTTGATGAAAACCTGCTCGCCGAACGCGGAGCGGAATTTTTCCATGTGGAGCGCGGCGGCGACGTCACCTGGCACGGGCCGGGGCAACTGGTGGTTTATCCGGTGCTCGACCTGGGCCGCCGTAATCTGCTGGTGGGTGATCTGGTCAGGCGGATCGAACGGGCCGTGGTTTCCTGCCTGGACCATTTCGGTATCGCCTCCGAAGCTTCTCCCGACCGCATCGGTATCTGGACCAGCGGCAAAAAAATCGCCTCCATCGGCATGGCAGTCCGGCGGGGAATCAGTTTTCACGGCGTGGCGCTCAACGTGTGCCCGGATCTTTCCTACTTTGACATGATCGTCCCCTGCGGGCTCAAAGGTTTTTCCATGACCTCCATGGACGCCTGCCTGGGTGGGACGACCGGTGTTGCCGAAGTGAAGGACGTCCTGGCCGACCGGCTCGCCGCCGAACTGGGGGTGGAGCCGGCGGATCTGGAACCGCGGGAAATAAAGACCGTCTTTCCCAGTGCTTCGGTCAACTCCGTATCGGATGAAAGCGCTCCCCGGGAAACACCCGCTCCGTCCACGATGCGCAAGCCCGATTGGCTGAAAAGAAGGTTGTCGTCGCACGAGAACATCGGCAAGGTGGCCGGAATCATCCGCGCCAAGAACCTTCACACCGTGTGCCGCGAAGCCCATTGCCCCAACCAGGGCGAATGCTACGCCGGCGGGACCGCCACCTTCATGATCCTGGGATCGCGGTGTACCCGCGACTGCCGCTTTTGCGCGGTCGAATCCGGGCGGCCCTCCCCTCTCGACCCCGACGAGCCCGAAAATATCGCTCAAGCCATTCATGAGCTTTCCCTGGATTACGTGGTCATTACGTCGGTGACCAGGGACGATCTGCCCGACGGCGGCTCGGGTCATTTCGCCGAAACCATCCGGCGGGCGCGGCGGCGCAACCCCTCGACGCTGATCGAAGTGCTCATTCCCGATTTCGGCGGGGACATCGAATCCTTGAAAACCGTGCTCCAGGCGCGCCCGGACGTGCTCAACCACAACGTGGAAACGGTTCCGCGCCTGTACCGGGCGGTCCGTCCGCAGGCCATCTACGAACGTTCCCTGAAGACGCTTTCCCGCACACACGAACTCACCCCGGACATTGTCGTCAAAACCGGATTCATGGTCGGGCTGGGGGAAACCGATAGCGAGGTGCTTGAACTGCTCTGCGACTTGCAGGAGGCGCATTGCAACATGGTCACCATCGGACAGTATTTGCAGCCTTCCGAGGACCACTATCCCGTGCGGGCCTACGTGGAGCCGGCGGTGTTCGAACACTACCGGATTCTGGCGGCCGATCTCGGTTTCCAGGCCGTGGCCTCGGGTCCTTACGTGAGAAGTTCCTACCAGGCCAAAGAAATGTTTCAGGCCGTACAAAACATGCGCCGCTCGGGATGACCGCCCCCCGGCCTTTCGCGGTAAAACAAAGTCCTATCAAAGGAGGAGATGGGTTTGACGACCGATCTGCTGTTCCACAAAGAACATTGCTGGGTTCGTGTGCGGGGCGAAATCGCCCGGATCGGAATCACCGACCACGCGCAACACGAGCTGGGAAAAATAATCTATATCGGACTTCCCGAAGTCGGCGAACAGATCGAGCAGGGTGAGTCCTTCGGGGAAATAGAATCGCGTAAATCGGTGTCGGAACTGGTGGCGCCCCTGGGCGGAGAAGTGGTCGAAGCGCACACCGAACTTGATGACAATCCGTCGATCATCAATGACGCGCCTTACGAGGACGGCTGGATGATCGAAGTGCAAATTTCGGACTTGCAGGAACTGGACGCCCTTTTAAGCGAAGCTGATTATCTGGCTTTTGTCAAAGGCTGATCCGCGCCCGTGAGCCTGAAAATCACCATACTCGGCGCGTGACCGGGCGGCTATGCCGGAGCGATCGAGGCCTGGGGCCGGAACGGGTCATGCCGGCGCACGCCGCTTCCGCCGAAGCGATGGTGGCGGTGGAAAACGCGGTGGAATCAAACCGGACCATGGATTATTCGGCCACGCCCATCGCCATATTCACCGGCCCGGAAGTGGCCGGAGTGGGTCTGACTGAACTTCAGGCCAGGGACCGGAACGCCCACGCGGACGCGGAAGTTTTTCAACTGCGGGAGTTGGGAAAAGCGCAGGCCGACGGCCATTTGACCGGTCATGTCAAGATTGTGTACGACGCGAAAAACGGGGCTATCCTGGGAGCGCACATCGTGGGAAGACACGCGGCCGAACTGATCAACGAGGCCGCTCTCGCCATCAATGCGGGCGTGACCATGGAGAAACTGGCCTCGACTATTCATGCCCACCCCACCTTCGCCGAGGCGTTCATTGAAACGGCTCGGGCGGCGCTTCCCCGAATCGGCTGAATCCCGATCCGAGTCGCCGTCCTGGAACCTTCGATTCTTACGCCGCCAGCGACACAACCTGAAAAAGCGCGGAGCTTTCCAGCTTGAGCCGGGCCTCGGCCAATCTCAAAAAGGATTCCAATTCTCGGGGCGTTGACGGAAAACCGTTTTTCTCCAGAAATTCGAGGATGGACGGGGAAGCCAGGCGCGACATGTCAAACGGCGCTTCCTGTTCGTATGACGGAAAACCGAGACGTTTGCTCAGAATGTTGGCCAGGTATATGGTCGCGGAGATGGCGGTAAACCGCACGTCGCGCCACGGCGCATGATGGTAGAAAACCGACGCGATCAATTCATCCGGGAAATTCCACCGCTTGAGCAGGGTGGCGCCGATCTGATAATGATTGTAGCCCAAGACGGCTTTCTCCGCCTGGCTGAAGGTCAGCCCTTCGTCCCGCACCTTGCGGAGAATCAATGGAAAGGATTCGGGGAAATACTGGTCCAGTATCACTTTCCCGATATCATGGATAAGTCCGCCGATCATGATGACGCCTTCCTGATCCACCAGAAAGGCTTCGCGGGCGAGCATCCTGGTGAGGAACGCGCACACCACGGAATGCCGCCACAAATCGGTGCGGTTAAAACCGGTATTTTCGGTTTTGGAAAAGAACCTCAGGATGGAGGTTCCCAGGACCAGGTTTTTCACTTCCCGCAACCCGATCAGCACCACCGCTTCCCGGATCGTGGTCACGTTACCGAGGAATCCGTAAAAAGCGGAATTGGCAATCTTGAGAAGATTTGTCGCCAATGCGGGGTCTCTCTCGATCATATCGGCTATATCCGAAGCCGATGTTCTCGATGAGTTTATAGCGTCCACCAAAGCGGCGACATGCTCGGGAAAAGTCGGGATCTGCTTTATCTTCCCTAATATCTCTTCCGGTGGCATTTTATTCACGACGACCTCACGCCTCTGTAGTTATTCACCTCTGAAATATGCAACAACCGGGCCTGAAATAACGCAAGAAAGGGAAAGGATCGTTTTTCCGGAAGCTTACGCGCACGTCCCGCCGGGTAAGGTGAGTTACCTGAAGCGCTTAAATCACCCTATAATTTCAATTATGTTATTAAAGTTACCATTATGCGCTATGAGGGGCGCTTCAGACGCCGCTCGATCCCTCCATGGCGCGGATACCAGGTCCTTTTCCGGTATATCATCGGATAAATCGGTTTAATTTGATGCTAGAGGCTATCTGTGTTAGAAATCCGTCAGTGTCAAATAATTAACTCTCATTGTTTGCCATAGATAGCCGATTCATTAAGAAGGCTTTAAAGACTTCAGGGGTCCGAATGCGCAAAACGAGTATCATGATCATCGAGAACGACTTCCCGGCGGGGAAGGAAATCAAAAACGCGGTCGAAAAGCTCGGCTACGGGCGCGCCTCGTTGTTTACCTCGTGTTTGGCGGCGGAAAAGGGAGCGTCGCGGACAAGGCCGGATGTCATCCTGATGGACATCGCTTTCTCGGAGTCCACGGACGAATGGGAATCCGTTGAACGCATCCGGTCCGACCTGAATGTCCCCATGATCTTTATAGCCGATCCAAAGGACGAATGGAAGCTGGAGCGGCTGAAAGGTGGGACCCCTTTCGGATATCTCATCAAACCGGCTACCGAATGGCGCGTCAAAACAGCGCTGGAAATGGCGCTTCGCCTCGCCGATCTCCGGGACGATCCCGGGCGAGAAAAATTCCGCCTACTCTTTGAAAGAGCCCCCATCGGTTATCAGTCTCTGGACGAAGAAGGCCGCTTCATTGAAGTTAACCAGACATGGCTCGATCTGCTCGGCTATGGCAAGGAGGAGGTAATCGGGAAATCCTTCGCCGACTTTCTGAGCCCCGATTTCGCGGATTCTTTCCGCTTGAATTTTCCTCGCTTCAAAGCGGCCGGCGAGATACGCGGCGTCGAGTTCGACATGGTCAAAAAGGATGGTTCCCGGATTCTGGTTTCTTTCCATGGGAAGATCGGAAAGGACGAACAGGGCGCTTTCCAGCAGACTCACTGCGTCATGCAGGACATTACAGCCCGGAAAGCCATCGAAGCCCAGCTTAAAGAAAGCGAAAAGCTATTCAAGAGGCTGGCCGAAAACCTGCCTGACGTCGTGGATCGATATGACCGGGATTTGCGGCACACCTATGTGAATCCGGCGATCGAAACGAACACGGGCATCCCGGTCGCGCAATTTATCGGAAAGCATAACGAGGAACTGAACATCCCTGCTCATCTTGCAACTCAATGGGAAGCCGCCCTGAAGAAAACCTTCGACTCGGGACAAAGGGTGTCTATCGAATTTGATTATCCGGGACCGCTGGGGATCAGGAATTTTCATGCGGTGCTGGTCCCCGAGTTCACGGACGGCGAAGAGGTCGCTTCCATTCTCTGTGTTTCCCGCGACATTACCGATCAGAAACAAACCGAAAAAGCGCTCAGGGAGAGTGAAGAAAAGTTCTCCAAGTTGTTCTTCGAAAGCCCGGTCTGGAGCGCCTTTACCACCGTGGCGGACGGCAGATTTCTGGAAGCTAACAAGGCCTTCTATAAGATAACCGGGTACAGCGAGCAGGAAGTTATTGGGCGGGCCGCCATGCAACTCGGGCTGTGGCCGCGCGTGGAAGACCGCACCCGGGTTCTGAAGCTGGTCGAGCAAAACCGGCGGCTCAAAGAACATCCGGTCACCTTTCGCATGAAAGACAGGACGTTGAGGAACTTCCTGTGGTCCGCGGAGGCCGTCGATTTTCATGGAGAGCTTTGTTTGCTGAGCGTGCTGGTCGATGTCACCGAGCGCAACAAGGCGGAGCGCGACTTGCGAAACCGCGAACGGCTCCTTTTCACGGCGCTCAACAACACCGACAACGCCATCGTGGTGCTCGATGAAAACAGAAATATCCTTTTTTATAACCGGAAATATGTCGAAATCTGGGACCTTGACCCTCAATACCTCGACACGTCGCCCTATCTGGAAGATATCATTCGGCTCATGGGACAAAAAGGCGTCTATGCGCGCGAACACCTGGAAAGTTTCATCTCCCGTAGAATGGATCAAATCAGCCAGGGGAACGAAGGAATGTGGATCGACATGCCCCGGCTGGACGGGAAATATGTCGAGGGGCGTGTGACGATGCTGCCGGACGGAGGGTTTCTCCTGGCCTACCGCGACCTGACCGAACGCAAACAAATGGAGGCCGAACTGCAGAAGACGGAAAAGCTGGAGGCCCTGGGAGTTCTGGCCGGTGGAATAGCGCACGATTTCAATAACCTGCTGGCGGGGATCATCGGGAACATTTCACTCGCCAAACTGGATTTATCGATCGACGAAACCGTGTACGCCAGGATGGAAGCGGCTGAAAACGCGGCGCTGCGCGCAAAGGATCTGACCTATCAGCTCCTCACGTTCGCCAAGGGCGGCGCCCCGGTCAAGAAAACCTCCTCCATTTCGGATCTCATAACCGAATCGGCCTGTTTTATCCTGCGCGGATCGAACGTGAAATGCAAATTCGTCATACCCGACGATCTCTGGCCCGTGGAGATAGACCAGGGACAGATCAACCAGGTGCTCAACAACATACTCCTGAACGCCGATCAGGCCATGCCGTTGGGAGGAACCGTTCTCATAAGAGCTGAAAACGTACGCGTAGGCGCGAGCCATATGAGTTTGCAGTGGACTCAGGAGCAATACGTGAAAATATCCATCAGCGACGAGGGAGAAGGCATGCCCGAGGACCTGCTCCCCAAGATTTTCGATCCTTTTTTCACCACCAAGGAAAAAGGCAACGGCCTCGGTCTGGCGACCGCCCACTCGATTATCAGAAACCATAAAGGCTACATAACCGTGGACTCGGAATCCGGGGCGGGAACCACCTTTCACATCTATCTGCCTGCGTCACTCAAGCCGGAACAGGACGCTTCCGCCCCCAACGCTCGGCTTCCGCAAAACGCCCAGGGCAAAATCCTACTGGTCGACGACGATTCCATGGTGCGGGACGTGGCCGCGACCATGCTGAAGCGGTTGGGATTTGAAGTGGAGACATGCGAGGACGGGGCGCGGGGCGTGGACCTGTACGTGAACGCCATGAACCGGGACGCCGGATTCGACGCCGTGATCATGGATCTGACCATACCCGGAGGCATGGGCGGAGAGGAAGCCATCAAGCTGCTGCGCGAAATAGACCCCATGATAAAGGCGCTGGTATCGAGCGGCTATTCCAACGACCCGATCATGTCCGACCCCGGCAAGTATGGGTTCAAGGGTGTGCTTTCAAAGCCGTTCCGAATGGATGAGCTGAACGCGGAGTTGCAAGCCCTGCTGTCATTGGAGGACTGACTCGCGCGCGTGAAGCCGGTTCGGTCAGGCCCCCGTGTCCCGGCGCGGCCGGCGCCCTTTTCCTTGCCGACGAGATGGAACAGAAATCGCCGCCTGCGCAGGAAAAAACCGGGGATCACCCCGGCCAGGTGATAGGGAAGCGCCTGCCTGCCGGTAATGCTCCATCCCAGTCCGTATCGGGCGACCGCATAGAACACCCATACGCCGACACCCGCGAAAATGAGCGCCGATCCGAGCGTCCTCCAGCCGTCTTTTCCCTTTTTTTCCATAGTTATTGACCGGTCCCACTCTACTTAGGGCTTTTTTCCTCCGAACTCAAGCGCTCACACTTTTTGAACGGAGGTGGGGGGCGAGAACCGAGACGTTACGCCCGTCCCGGATCGTCGAATTTCCGGAAAGAACATCCCATCCGTCATTTCGAGCGCGGCGAGAAATATCCCGAACAGAAAGGAATTGACCTTTGTGGGAAGCGTCAGGCCGGTACGCGGCCCCAATGGCCGGGAACGGTCGCGCCGCAATAGGAGCACTTGCCGTCCTTGATGGCGAAGTTGGCTATGTGAAAGCCGCGCCGGTCGACAATCATCTTTTGGCAGGCGTGGCAATAGGTGTTGTTGCCCGGATGCCCCGGCACGTTTCCCACGTACGCGTAATGAATCCCTTCGGCCAGCGCGATATCCCGGCAGGCTTCCAGGGTCTTCACCGGCGTGGGGGGCAGCCGGTCGAGCTTATACTGGGGATGAAAACGGATGAAATGGAGCGGATAATCCGGCCCCAGGTTTTCCACGATCCAGCCGCACATCCGTTTGATCATGTCCGGTTTGTCCACGTAGCCAGGCACCACCAGCGTGGTCATTTCGAACCATACCGGGGTTTCATGGAGTTGCTTGAAGGTCGCCAGCACCGGGTCGAGCCTGGCGCCGTTCAGTTTCCGGTAGATCGCGTCGTCGAACGATTTCAAGTTGATGTTGGCGGCGTCCAGATACTCGGCCAGCTTGGCCAGGGGGCCGGGATTGATATAACCGTTGGAAATCAGCGCGTTGCGGATACCCGCCTGTCGAGCCAGCCGGGCGGTATCGTACATGTACTCGTAATAGGTGATCGCTTCCGAATAGGTGTAGGCGATCATGGGGATGTCCCGTTTGGCGGTTTCGTCCACCACCTGTTGCGGAAACAGCTCCGAGAACCGGACGTCCTCGGGCCTTACTTGCGATATTTCCCAGTTCTGGCAGTTGAGGCAGCGCAGGTTGCAGCCGGTGGCGGCGATGGAAAAGACGGGAGTCTGCGGATAAAAATGATACAGCGGCTTTTTTTCCACGGGATCGATGTGCACGGAACAGGGGTTCCCGTAGGCCAGCGAATAGAGCTTGCCGTTCAGATTCACCTTGGACCGGCACACGCTGCGATCACCGGGCGCCAGGACGCAGGCGTTGGGGCAGACCAGACACATGACGCGGTCCGAGCCGACCTTTTGGTAATGGAACGCCTCGATGGACCACTTCCACAGCTCCTTGGGCGCGTCTCCCTCGAAAATATGCCCCTTAATGTCGCTGTCTGAAAAAAGACCGGCCGCCGCGTCAACCGGCAGGGCCATGCAGGCGGCGCACGCGGCGGCGCAGGTGAGGAAGTCTCTTCTGGAAAGCGAATAATCCATACGAAATACAGTTTATACCAGTTGGGGTCGCTTTGCAAACAGGGCCAAGAGTAAACTTATCAGCTTGAGCCCGGCCAGAAACGCCAGCGCGCCGTTGATCCCCCAGAACGGGATCAGGGCCATGCCCGTGATCAACGACCCCAGCGCCGCGCCCGCCAGATCGGCGGCAAGGCAGCCGGCCGCCGGGCTCGCCTGTTCTCCGATCAGCGCGGTGACCACCGGGAATTGAAACCCGCACCAGAAGGCCAGCGCAAAACCGTAGGCCAGGAAAAACCATTCCGGAAACACGGCCCCGCGAACCCCTAACGCCGCGGCGAAGAAAGCCACTGCCGCGATCAGGGCGGCTTCGGAAAGCAGCAGGGTTTTCCGTCCGGCGTTGACGCGTTCCCCCACCAGCGCCCCCGGCGCCAGGCCGGCCAGAAAGGCCGTGACGATGGCTCCCACCTTCAGATACACCATGCCGTACATGATCTGAAAACAGAACAGCAGGACCACTTCCATGCCCATGACGCCGAACCCGGTGGTGAACAGCGTGAACTCTCCCCGTTTTATCAGCGCCAGATACGCCAGCGCGGCCAGAATGATCGTCGCCACGACATAACGCGGAGACGTTTCGTTGACCGCCAGCCATTGCGACCACACCAGGGTGAGCAGGGAGGGCCGGAAATCGCGGTTGGATCGGGCGGGCGGCCCTTCCTTGACCGCGTCGTTGATCGCCCGCAATCGTTCGGGCGTGACCGACCCTTCGAAATAAGGCGCCCACGTATTGGGTTTCCACGCCGCGAGCCTTGAGAAGCGCCGGTATGTCGGCATCCAGGGGGCCGTCCGAACAAAGAAAGTACACCTTTTCGCCGGGCAGCAGCGTTACGTTGGCGAAAAACGGCGCCACCGTGGCGTAGGTAGTCCGCAGCTTCCCCTTTTGAATATCGGACAGATAGTTGGGGTAAAAGGAGAGCGAAAAACAGAGCACGCCGTCCGGGGTGAGGATTTCTTTGACGCGGGAGTAAAATTCGCTGGTGAAAAAGCGGTTGAGCTGAAAAGTGTCGGGATCGGGAAGATCGATCAGGACCGCGTCAAAACGCCGCTTGGTGGAGAAAATATAGGCGCGGCCGTCCGTGAGGCGAAGCAGGACATTTTTTCCGGCGCCAGAAACCCGAATTTCTGCGCCATCCTTATCAACGCAGGGTCCAGTTCCACGTACACGACGGTCTCCGGGTTGTATTTCCGGATTTCCGCCAGACTCCCGCCCGCGCCCCCGGAGATGAGGAGCGCGGAATCGATCTGTTTTCGCTGGCTTAGGGGATAATGGACCAACTCCTCGCTTTCGACCACATTGGCGCTGGAAAAAAGAGGCGCCCCGGAAGCGAAAAAATTGTACTGCCCGCTGTCCTCGGTCACCACGATGCGGCCGTAGCGGGATTCCACGTATTCCGCTACCGGCGCGGTATAACCTACGGCGATGGTTCGCGTCTCCAGGCCGGGGAAAAGGAGAGCCGCGAAAAAAGCCACCCCGACCAGGGCCACGGCGCCCGCGCTTTTCGAAGAGCCGCCCCGCCACAGAATCAACAAGGCTGTGGCAAAACACAGGGCCGAGGAGGCCGCGATGATCTGAAAAGGGGTGAGAATGTAAATCCAGATAAAACCGAACAGCGCCCCGCCCATGATGTCGCCGACGCTGTCCAGCAGGTACAGTCGGCCTGAAGTGTAGTCTCGGTCCGCGCGTTTGAGCAGGGTAAGCGTATAGGGAAGGATGAAGCCGGTCAGCAGGCAGTAGGGAGTCATGACCGCTATGGCGAACAGCGCCGTGGAGTACAAATCCGGGGTAACGCCTTGGGTGAAAAGGGTTTCCCGGCCGTAACGAATGGCCAGGATCTGCGGCAGCGGCGCCAGCCCCACGGCCATGACCATCCAGCCGTACCACAGCGTGGAGGGCTGTCTGAAAAAACGCGCCAGTAGCTTCCCAGGCCGGTCAGAAACAGCCAGCAGAACAGAATCAGGCTGATGACCAGTTCATTGCCCTGAAAAACGGAGAGAAATTCGCGCACGGTGAGCAGTTGCGCGCTTACCGAGGAGATACCGACGCATATGACCGAAACGGAATGAGCCGGCGGAGGTTCATTTCCCTTCGTGGAAGGACTGAACCTGATAGGTGTACACGGTCCAGGCTTCCCTTGGTCCAGAAATCGGACGCCATGCCCGCCTTGAGCGCAGAGATGATTCAGAAATTCGCGCGGGTCAGGGAGCTGTTCCCACACCTGGGGCAGAAAGGTGGCCTGTGCGAACCGGCCGCCTTGATGATGACGCCGTCCACTCCCGGCCGCAGTTTCGACAGAAGATCTTCGGCGCCGCTGTATTCCAACGGCTGGGGAGCAGTAAGCACGCTCACTTCGATTTCGATATTTTTTTCTTCATCGGCGCTCAGCGGGGGAAAACGGGGTCGGAAAACGCGGCCCTTAAGGCGTTGTCCCGAACGCTCTGTCGCCAAGGCTCGTCTGCGCTCAGGTTCCCGATACATCCCCGCAGCGTCCCGTTTTTGGTGATGGTCACAAACGCTCCGCATTTTTCCCTGAGTTCGGGGCGGGCAGAATCCGGGTCGACCGGCGCGACCGTCTGTCCTGCAGATACGATCGGATGGCCGTTCTGGCCATTCGCATCAGGTATTCGCCCTCGGCGGCGCTGATTTTCGCCGGTCACGGTGGCTCGTTTTCCATACCAGGCCATGGCCGCGTAACCCACCACCTGTGTCCCGTCCCCGGCGGTATCGCCGCTGTTCAGGTATTTGAGAGTAACCGGCTCCCAGCCTCTCCTTCGCGCCAGCTTCATGAGCGTCAGGATCGGGATGATTCCGCACGCCGCGTTTTCCCGTTCTTCCAAGGCTTTGAAATCAAACTCCGGACGAGCCGAACGTTTCGCGATCCCGGCTCGACCGCCTGATCATAGGGCAGATAGTGAGACAGGTCCGTGCTGACCACCACCAGGGTGGAATCGTCCAGTAGCGGTTCAAGCGCCTTGGCCAGGCGTGTGGATCGACCATGCTTAGTCGATGGGAATCAGGGTGAAATCTTTCAGAGCCGTCTGCAAAAAAGGGAGCTCCACCTCCAAGGAATGTTCCGTCTGGTCCGACGCTTCCACCGTCTTGAACAGATCCCGCTTCAGCAATCCGGCCGCCGCCTTGTCCACCGGAACCCGGCCCAACGGCGTGGTGTAGACGCCTTGTCCGTGATGGCGCATCCCTGGAAGCCGACCCGGTGATCCGGCCCGAGCAAAATGACTCTGTCGTATCGCTCTGACTCCAGTGCCTTGGCTGCGTACGCGGCCACCGGCCCCGAATAGACGTAACCCGCGTGGGGCATGACCACCGCTTCGAGGTCCGGACGCTGGACACGGCGGGTTCTATCGCGGCCTCCCGATGAACCCGGTCATCATTTTTTGAGTTGCGCGGGATCGGCCGGATAGAATTTGCCCGCCCAGGCCGCGGGACGGCTTTCTTGCGCCAGGGCGCGCGGGGGCGTCGCGGCGACGCTCCATGACCACTAAGCGCCGATCACGCTGACAGGAAAGCTTTGGTAATAGTGATTGTTTTCATGGATTTGAAAGGGTTGGAATTATTGCTGAACGGCTTGTTCCAAACCGAGCTGACCGCTCGCGCGAATTTGTGGCTGGAGAGGGGAACGCTTTCTTTGTCCCTGACACCGGTAAATCGCAATTCGATCTGCATCGATTCCATTTTTCGATTGGTATTGGTCCACCGCGCAGAGGAATTGATTCATGCGGTTGCGGTCGTTGCCGCAATACCAGGTTTTGTGTCCGTTGTTGACGATAGGGTCGGTGGGCGCCGGTTGAGCGGTGAGTCCGTGGAGGCTGAACGATTTCAGCAGGGGGAGAATGGTCGATTCGTAATCCGCCGTATGGCGGGGGTTTTTAAAGTGCTGCCCATAACCGATGATCAGGCGAACATCCTCGGGAACATGGCCGGGGTGGCCGTTGTTGAGCACGGCCACTTTCCGGGCGTTGGCGTCCTTGATGCCGTGAATGTGCAGAATCAACGCCCGCTGGTGTTTGGCCAGTATCTCATCCAGGAACCGGGTCACCCTGTCCCAGAACAAATGCTTCAATTCGGGATGCAGAAAGGATTCCTTCTTGTATAAATCCGCCACATCGCCGTCTATTTCCAGCTTTACCCCCTTGCGGAAACGCGTATTGGTCACCGCGTAGCAATCGAGGATATCGCGGACCGCCAGGGTGAAGTCGGAAGTCCCCATGTCGTCCTTCATATTCCCGTGCGGGGCGATGAGCAGTACGCCGCATGCGCCGGCGACACTTTTTATGCCGTCAGAATCCATAAACGCCTATACCCCGGAGAACAAACAGGTCTGAAGGGCCTGAAACACAAAAACAGCTTACATCCGCGCGCCGTCCAGGGCGTTGATGAGATAAGCTGTCGCGCCGGGCGAAGAATGATGAAGCGACGCACAGCCGCTTCATCCATTTCAGTAATTTCTCATATGGACGAATGATAAACAAGTATCCCCGACAAGGCAAGCTTAATAATAAGATTCCTTGATTAAGAGCCCCACGGAGCGGGATATTTCCCGTATTGAATCCATAATGCGAAATTACACTCGCCGTGTCGGTAAAAACGGTTTCACGCGTGAATGGCCAACCGCATGGCCGATGATTACTATTGTAGCAGGAAATTGATACAGGAGGCGCCGAAAATGAAAAATTGTGAAATTCCCCAAAAGGGGTTTATTCCCGACCTGCTCATATCACGGTGAACGATCCGCTCTGTGATTTCTATTGCGCCCTTGAAGTCGCGAAATCCCTGGCGCAATCCCGGCTTTGCGACCCTACCCTGGTGGGGTGGTACGATAACGTAAACGGCGATTGGGCTCCTCAAAAGCGGTGCCCCGAAGACCGGGAAGAATGCGAAGTGATTAATGAATTCGAGAGCGGAGATTATACCGTGGAGGTCAACGACCAAGACTATATTTTCGTTTTCCGCGGCTATCTCGGCTGGCAGCTGTAACCGATAGAAACGGGAAAGGCCCCCGGCCTGATGGCGCGGAACGATAGATCATAACACTATTGCGACGGCGCTTTTCATCCCGGAAAGCGCCGGCTTTTTTTCTCCCGCCAAAAGCGCGCCCCGGTTCACGCTTGTTCTTTCTACCTTTGTCCAAACATGGTACAGTGATCGGCTGAGGGGATAGGTCGTCATGATTTCCGCGTCAGTTCAACCAGCTACGATATGCGGGCCGTTGCGGCGAGGCCGCCTGCTCTACGTCGTGGCGATCGTTGTGGTTCTGCTGGCGCTCACGGGCGTAATGGGCTGTTCAAAAAATCATGACGACAGCGAACTCAAGGTGGGCATGGAACTGGCCTACCCGCCCTTTGAAATGACCGACGAACGCGGCCGTCCCTCCGGGGTCAGCGTGGATCTGGCCCATGCGCTGGGCGACCGGTTGGGGAAAAAGGTCGCGATCGAAAACATTCCCTTTGACGGCCTCATACCGGCGCTCAAAACCGGCAAGATCGACCTGATCGTCTCCTCCATGACCGCCACCGAGGAACGCGCCAAATCCATCGACTTTTCCGATCCGTATCTCAAAACCGGACTCTGTCTGCTGGTCGGCGCGGATTCGCCCATCCGGTCCATACGGGACGTCGACCGGCCGGGCATGGCCGTGGTGGTAAAGAAAGGAACCACCGGACACCTCTACGCCGCGGATCACATTAAAGACGCCCGCGTGCTGGTTTTGGACAAGGAAGCGTCCTGTGTCCTGGAGGTGGTTCAGAGGAAGGCCGACGCGTTTATCTACGATCAGATGTCGGTGTACAAACATTGGACAAGAAACCCCGATACCACCCGCGCGATCCTGACGCCCTTCCGGGAGGAATACTGGGCTATCGGTATTCGCAAGGGGGACGACGCGCTGAAGGCGCGGGTGAACGAGTTTCTCCGGGAGTTCAAGAAGAACAAGGGATTCGACGAACTGGCTGACCGCTACCTCAAGGAGCAGAAGGAAGCGTTTCGCCGCCTGGAAAGCCCCTTCTTGTTCTGATACTTTGGACACCTCTATCTCCGGACCGGCCTTTGAACCGGTTCATCGTCGAGGGGCCATGACGCTGCGCGATCTTTTCTGGGACACTCACGGCCGGGGCCATGCGCCGCCGGGCCGCGCTATCCGGGCCATCAACATCCTGATCGTTTTTCTTTTCATCTCCCTTATCTTTACGTTCGCGTTCGGCAGGCTGGCCTATACCTGGAACTGGGCTTCGGTTCTCAGGTACTGGTACAAATTCACGCAGGGATGGCTGGTCACGGTCGGTATTTCATCGGCGGCCCTGGTGGCCAGTCTGATCGTCGGCGTCCTGGTGGCCCTGGGCAGGCGATCCGCGTTTCTGCCGCTGCGTTCTCTCTGCGCGGTCTACATCGAAGCCATCCGAGGAACGCCGCTTCTTGTGCAGATCCTCATCTTCTTTTACGTGGTGGCGGACGCCTTTGGCGCGCAGAACCGGTATGTGGCGGGCGTGTTGATCCTGTCCCTGTTCAGCGCCGCCTACATAAGCGAAATCGTGCGGGGAGGGATCGAAAGCGTGGGCGGCTCTCAGATCGAATCGGCCAAGGCGGTGGGTTTTACACGTGTCCAGACCTACCGGTACGTGATTTTCCCGCAGGCTACCCGCAGGATTTTGCCGGCGCTGGCGGGCCAGTTCGTTTCGCTCATCAAGGATTCGTCGCTGCTGTCGATCATCTCCATCAGCGAGTTCACCCTCAACGCGCAGGAGGTCAACGCCTATACGTTCAGCGCGCTGGAAAGCTACCTTCCGCTCGCCGTGGGCTACCTCGTCCTGACGCTGCCCATTTCGTTCTGGTCCCGGTCGTTGGAAAGGAAATTCCACTATGAAACTTAGAATCGGCGGCCTGAGCAAAGCCTACGAAACCGGCCCGGCCCTGGTTTCGGTTTCTTTGTCCGTCGACGGCGCCGGGCGCTTGGTGATTCTGGGGCCTTCGGGTGGGGGAAAGTCCACGCTGCTGCGGCTGATCGCCGGGCTCGAAATACCCGATTCAGGCGCCATCGAACTGGACGGCCGGGAGATCAGTTATGAGGAGAACGATCTCATCCGCCACCGGCGCTCCATCGGCGTGGTGTTCCAGTCGTTCAATCTGTTCCCCCACCTTACCGCGCTGCGCAATATCACCCTGCCACTGGAAAAGGTTCACGGGCTGGGACCCGAGGAAGCCTTGGCGAGAGCCCGGGAGTTTTTCGAGCGTTTCCAATTGAGCGACCACGCCCACAAAAAGCCGTCCGAGCTGTCCGGCGGACAGCGTCAGCGGGTGGCGCTCATACGCGCGATTTCGGCGCGGCCCAGGATACTGCTTCTGGATGAGCCCACGTCCGCCCTCGATCCGGAGATGACGGCTGAAGTATTCGATATGATTGAAGAGTTGCGGGGGGAAGGAAGGGATTTCATTATCGTGACGCATGAAATCGGATTCGCTCGCGCCGTGGGAGATGAAGCGATCTTCATCGCCGACGGCCGGGTGGTCGAACAGGGTCCTGTCCGGGACATGCTTGCGCATCCGGAAAAAGAACCGACGCGGTCCTTTTTATCGCGTGCGCTGAAGTACGGTTAAGGGCGCCTAAGCGCCCCGCTCCAAAGACCGCAAATCCGCGTTACCGTCTGGCCGCGATGGCTTTGAATTCCATCGGCGACACCTCGGGGAGATAGGTATCGGGGCATTGCGAAAATTCTTTTTCGAATCCCCAATCCACCACCAGGAGATCGGCTTCGAGTTCGCCGCCATCCTCCGCTCCGTCGGATTTAAGATGGTCCAGGCTGCCGTGTCGAAGATAGATGTGGGCGAGTTCGTGCGCGAGTTTATACACCACTTGATGCCGGGGAGCGCTCAATAATTCGGGCGCCAGACATACCAGCCACAGTTCGGTGTCCACGTGATACTGCCCATCCGGGAGCTGTTGCGGCTTGGTCCGCACCTTGGTGGACATCAATATTCTGTGCGAGCTGTCCGAAACCGGGATGTGGAAATGTACGTTGCGCTCCTTGAGCAACACGAGCGCGTCTTTTTCAGGTATCTTTGTCAAGACATCGATGATGGTTTCGATTGCGTCTTCCTCGATTTCACCTATTATCCGAAGCTTCACAATTTTGGAAAGCCAGTACCTGTTTATCATGCCTCGCCTCCACGTACCCAGGGGAAAAGCAGGACGTGATCATGAACGGTTCAAACGCCTGCTTATCCATGTACGGATTAAGGTTGCAATTATTAATCCAATGTTAGTGAAGATAAGGAGAAGTTTCTCAAGTTATAGATATATCGGAGGTTTCGGACAAAGAGGCAGCAGTATGGATAGCCGAGCGGCTGAATCCGATTCAGTCGAAGGTGAAAATTTTTTCACTCTTCTTATACATAATTATAGGGCGGCTGGAAAACGGCGAATATATTCCCCGGAAACCGGCGCGGATCGAAACCGTCACCCAAAGGCTCAAGCGCGGCGGGATTAGCTTTTCCGGTCTCCTCGCCGCTACGGCAGGCGGAAGGGGTGGGGCGAGGTTAAAATTTTTTCACCTTCTTTTAATTTCACGCCGAGACGTGACAAAAAATGGAACATCCCGCTTAAAACACAAGAACGACGGCGCCGCTCCTTATAATTGTTTTCTCAACGGACTATAATTGCTTTCCACCAGCCCGTTCGCCTCATCCAGGGCCGTGGCTATGTCCGTGGCCTTGTTCATGCGCAGAATTTTTTCCACCAGCCCGCGCGCCAGGTTCACATCAATCGAAGAGATGACGTTGTTGATGTCGCCGATGTAGACCGGATCCATGCTCAGGACCCGGACTCCCGCGCCGATAAGAAACGTCGTATAGCGTTCGTTCTGCGCCATGTCACCGCAAATGGAAATTTCCTTGCCCGCCCGCGCGGCCGCCGTGGTGGCCTTGTAAATGGCCCGCATCACGGCCGGGTGATGGGGAATGTAGAGGTCGGCGACTTTTTCGTTGGTGCGGTCCACGGCCAGCAGGTACTGGACCAGGTCGTTGGTCCCCAGGGAAAAGAAGTCCACTTCGGCGGCGAAATCGTCGATCAGATCCAGGACCGAGGGCACTTCGATCATCATGCCCACGCCGGGGTGGGGGTTGTGCTCGATCCCGTCGCGATTGAGCCCGTCCACGCATTCGTCCACGATTTGCCGAGCCATCTGGAACTCTTCCAGGGAAGAGATCATGGGGAACATGATCTTCAGATTGGCGCCGGCCCCGGCCCGCAACATGGCTCGAATCTGGGAAATGAACAGGTCCCGGCGCCACAGGGTGAAACGGATAGATCGCATCCCCAGAAAAGGATTGTTTTCCTGGCCTCCGGGAAAGTAGGAAAGCACCTTGTCGCCGCCGATGTCCAGCGTGCGGAAGGTGACCACCTTTCCCGCCATGCCTTCCACCAGTTTGCGGTAGATGACGTACTGCTCTTCCTCGGCCGGAAAGTTGGCCCTGATGATGAACGGAAATTCGGTCCGGTAGAGGCCGATCCCCTGGCAAGGCGGCTCATTGGCCACTTCCAGGTCCGTCAGCAGGTTGATGTTGGCCAAAAGGCTTATGACCGTTCCGTCGCGGGTCACGGTTTGATGGCTTACGCTGCGTGGCCGTTGAGCGATGACCAGCCGCGTTTCGTTCCGCTGTTTGAATTTTTGGACAACATCGGGCGCGGGGTTGACATAGACATTGCCGAGTTCGGCGTCCAAAATGATGGGCGTTCCGCGCGGTATGTCCAATAAACGGGGACTTTCCACGATCACCATGGGGATGGCCAGGGAACGAGCCAGAAACGCCAGGTGCGACGTTGCGCCTCCGGTTACGAGAACCGCCCCCTGCGTCATTTCCGAAGACATCATCAGCAGGTCGGAGGGAAACAGTTCGCGAGCCACGACCACCCGGTCCCGGCACGTGAAGGAATCCTCGGGGTCGCCGGTGACGTTGCCGATCAAACGCGCGACCAGGTCTTCCACGTCCAGCGATTTTTCACGGATGTACAGGTTGGCGCTGGTGGAAAAGAGGGAAATATACTTCATCGCCACCTGTATGATGGCCTCCGGAGGATTCAAGCCCTGGGCGATCAGATCCTCGATGGCCCCCACGAACATCCGGTCCTTGAGGATGAGCAGGTGGGAGGTGAAAATCAGGGAGGCCGCGTCCGACAGCCGTTCTTCCACGCGCCGCTGCAGGGCGGTCAGCTGACCCGCGGTTTCGGACAGACCGTTCCGGAAATCGTCGAGCGTGCAGGGGGCGTGCTTTTTTCGGGACAGGTATTTCAGCGCTCCGTCCCGGTCGATTATGGTCGCCGGACCAAAGGCGAATCCCTTTGAAGCGACCTTTCCCTTGATGAACTTGAGTTCCTCGAGTTCTCCCGCTCCCGCTTCCACGGGTTGCCGGACGTCCAAGGTCATGAGCAGCTTGGCGATTTCGAGAATGTTGGCGAGCTGGGTGGCGATCACCCGCATGGCCATGACGTCGTTTTCATCGAAAAATTTCTTGGTTTCGCGTTGCAGCGTCAGGACCCCGATGCGCGACAAACCTCGCACGATCGGCACGGCCATGAAGGAGTCGTAGCGCTCCTCGTTGATTCCGGGGATAGCTTTGAAACTAGGGTGCTTGCTGGCGAGCCGTTCGGATACGGGGCGCAGTTCCTTGAGCGCCAGGCCGGTGAGTCCTTCGCCCAGGTCCAGCTTGACCCGGTTGATGGCGTCTAGACTGAGACCCTTGGTCGCTCTCAATATCAACTTCCGGATGTTCTCGTCGTACAGGTAGATTGAACAGACGGCCGCGTTCATGTGGTCGGCCACCATGGCCACGATTTTCTGCAAAAACGACTCGATGCTCGCGCTGTCGTTGAATGTCCAGCTCAGCTCGCCGAAATCGCAGAGAAGTTTCATATGATCCACGAGCGGCTATACCTCCGATCTCGCATAATCGGTTTTCCCCCATCATTATGATGTTGCCCGTAATACAATCTTGTAATGTCTGGAGCGACGGCAGGCAAGTCTTTTTCCATCTATACAACACATATATGCCGTTAGGCGAGTCTTTACGCCTTCTAAGCCGTTCTGGGATCGTTATGCCCGGATACGCTCTCCATAGTGCGGAAAGGATATTATCTTTTTTATTGATCCGCGCATCCTTGCCAGCGACGCAAACACCAACGCAACAAAAAAAGCCTTTTTTTCTAATCTTTAGCGCCGGGCTTCCGATTTAGATAATAATGTTCGGCGGCTGACGGCGTTCGGCTGTCGGGTCGTTTTCAACCACTCAAAGGAGCGTTAAGCAGACTCCGGAAGAGGGAAAGGCCGGGAGCCTCGATCTCCAGGAGACGCAACCCTCGCAGACGGAACTTCTCAACTTCGCGGTATTTCAAGGTATCACGCATTATGAGCTTGATTGAGCGGCTAAAGACATTCATTAGGCGACTGAGAAACATACTCCCGACATCCTCGGACCATGAGGATATCGCCGCCTGGCGGGAAAATATCTTCTACTTCTTTTTCTGCGCGGCGATCACCTTGGGCAGCGTAGCCTATTTCCTGAGCTTGCGCCTTTCCATCCGCGACGAAAACTGGGCGTCGGCCTTGATATTCACTCTGGCCTATGTGTGGGCCATCGCCGCCAGCCTTATCAAGCGCATTCCTTTTAAAATAAAAGCCGCCAGCGCCATCATGCTCTGTTACGCCGTGGGCGCGATCGGTTTGATTTCCGCCGGTCTGGCCGGTTCGGGACGGCTTTGGCTGCTCGCCGCCTCCACGCTCACCGCGTTGCTGCTGGGTGTGGAATCGGCTCTGATCATGGTGGCCCTGTGCATAACCACGATGATCACAGTCGGATCGCTCATGGCCGCCGGGTACATCTCCTGGCCCCACATGGCGCCCCTGCCCGGCGACGAATGGAACGCGTTCAGCGCTTCGTTTCTTCTGATATGCGTGTTGATGACGGCTTCCGTCGGGCTTATCATGCGCGGGCTCGACGCGAGCCTGGTCAAGGAAAAAACGCTCACCATGGAACTGACCCACCTCAACTACAGCCTCGAATCCGAAATAGAATCGCGAAAACGAATCGAGGCGGCCCTGCGGACCGGTGAGGAACGCTTTCGGGCGCTCAACGAAAACGTGGTGGACGTGACGGTTTCCCTGGACCGATGGGGAAGAATTCAATACGCCACTCCGTCCGTGAAGAATCTGTTGGGATATGACGCCGGGGAACTCCAGTGGAAATCGGTGTGGCGGCACGTCCGGTTCGAAGACCGCAAGTCGATGGTCCAGAAATTCAAAAAAGTCCTGAAGTACGGTTTGAGCAGGGAACCGGCGGTATTCCGCCTTATGCACAAGGACGGGCATACGGTAAGCGTTGAAGCGGTGGGTTCCAACCAGCTCGAAAACGCCTCCGTGCGCGGCATCGTGTTGAACGTCCGGGACATTACCGAACGAAAGGAAGCCGAGAAAGCGCTGCGGGCCAGCGAGGAACGCTACCGGAGCATTTTCGAAAGCTCGGGTCTGGGCATCTTTCAATGCGATCCCGCGGGAACGCCCACTAGGGTCAATCAGGCTTTCTCCCGCATGTTCGGCTTCAGGAACACGCGGGAACTGGAACGACTCCGGGGAACTCCGATGTTCAAAACGATATTCAACGATCATTGCCGGGATATCATTCTGAACTCGCTCAAGGAAGGCGGGAGGTCCTTTAAAAACACCTTAGAACTTCGCCGTATAGACGGCGGCGTTTTTAACGGACGGCTGAACGCGCGCCTCATTCGCGACGCCGACGGCGACATCGCCGGCGTCGAAGGTTTCATCGAGGACGTCAGCGAACTGGTGCGCGCGGAACGGGAAAAAGGAAATCTGGAGAAACAGCTGCGGCACGCGCAGAAAATGGAAGCCATCGGCACCCTGGCCGGGGGCGTGGCCCATGATTTCAACAATCTTCTGCAGGCCATCGCCGGTTACACGCAACTGCTCATGCTGGATAAGGAACGCGAACACCCCGATTACAAGTCGTTGCGCCAAATCGAAAAATCGTGCTTCAGGGCCGGAGACCTCACCAAACAGCTTCTGACCTTCAGCCGCAAGGTGGAAAGCAGGCTGGAGACCCTGGATCTCAACCGGATCATCGAACGCGTCTGCAATCTGTTGAGTCACTCCATGCCCAAGATGATACGGATCGAAACCAAGCTGGAAGCTCATAACGGCAAGATTCCCGCCGATCCCGGACAGATAGAGCAGGTCCTCATGAATCTCGGCAACAACGCCCGGGACGCCATGGCAAACGGCGGCGCGCTGCGTATTTCAACCTGGAACATTACGCTCGACAATGACTTCTGCCAGGCTAAGTTCGATATAGAACCCGGCGACTACGTGGCCATGTCGATCAGCGACACGGGCCAGGGCATGGATAAAAGCACCCTGCAACATATTTACGAACCCTTTTTCACCACCAAGGGACTGGGCGGAGGAACAGGACTGGGCCTGTCCATTGTCTATGGCATCGTCAAGAATCATCAGGGGTGTATAATCTGCGAGAGCGAAACGGGAAAGGGAACGACCTTCACCATCTATTTCCCGGCCGATAAAAAGACGACGATGGCCGAGGAACTCAAGGAGTGCGCGAAACCGGAAGTTCCCGGCGGCAGCGAAACGATCCTGGTCGTGGACGACGAACAGACCATTCGAGAGCTGTGTGAAACGACGCTCACCCAGTACGGCTATACGGTTATAACCGCCTGCAATGGCGAGGACGCGCTCGACGTCTATCGATCGAAATGCGACCGGATCGATCTGATCATACTCGACCTCAGCATGCCGGGGATGGGAGGACGGGCATGTCTCGCCAAGCTCATCGATTTCAACCCCCAGGCGAAGGTGATCGTCGCCAGCGGGTACGTGGATAAAGAACGCGCCGAGGAGATGCTCGAAGCCGGCGCCATGGAATTCCTGCCCAAACCCTTCGCCATAAGCGCCCTGCTTGAAACCGTACGGATCACGCTCGATCTGGAGCCGGGGCCCGGTCTACCCGTTCCCCTCGCCGTACGAAACGCCGCCCGCCGATGAATTGAACCGCGATGGCGCCCGAATAATCAACTTAAAACCTTTGTATAATCGCTCTCATCGTTGACGGATCGATCACCTCGGGCTATGTTTAATCTAGCATAGTTGTTAAGTTTCCTGGTTGGCCTTCAGAAGCATACGTGTTCAAAATCGCGTAGTGAAACCTCTTGATCGTGGGAGTTCCGTATGAGTCCGAACAAGCCCGATAGCCGCAAGGTGCTGATCGAAAATTACTTCGCGGCCTGCAATGACGCCGATCCGGAGAAAATAAAAGCCTGTTTCACGCCCGACGCGGAACTCTTCTTTCCGCCGGGGATTCCGGAGATTCCATGGCGGGGCGCAGACCTGATAGCTCAAAAATGGGCTTGGTTTGTCAAAAACCTGGGCTGCCAGTGGACCATTGAAAATATGATAGTCGACTCGGAAGGGCGTCAAGCGGTAGTGGAGTGGACCTACTGGCGAACGGAGATCGGCGAGATCCTTCGCGGCGACGAGTGGTACCTGTTTGATGAGAAGACCGGCCTGATCAGGGAGATCCGCGCCTATTACGCTTCGCCGGTCCACCCAAAGACGCCGGTTCACGAACTGGCCGGTTTTGATTACCAGGGGCGCGGCTACCACCTGGGGCCCAAGGCGAAATAAATCATTCCGGGGAGAAAAAACATGAGCGTACTGTTCGAATCAAGCGAAATCAACGGCATGACCCTGCGAAACCGTTTTGTCAGGTCCGCGACCTGGGAAGGCATGGCCACGACCGAAGGCGAGGTCACGCCGAAATTGGTGGAAACCATGGCCGCCCTGGCGCGGGGAGGCGTGGGGCTCATCATAACCGGCCACGCCTATGTGAGCCAGGACGGGCAGGCGGCGCCGCTGCAACTCGGCGCGCACCGGGACGACCTGATCGACGGTCTGAGGCTCATGGCCGACTCGGTTCACGAACATGGCGGCCGGATTGTCATGCAGCTTGCGCACGCCGGACGCTTCACCGCCCACAAGATCACCGGAACGCCGCCCTGGGTAGTGTCCAATTTCGAAGGACTGTCCAAATCCCCCTGCCGGGAACTGACCGTTCACCATATCGAAGAAATTGTACAATGTTTCGGCGACGCCGCCCGTCGCGCCAAGGCGGCCGGATTCGACGGTGTCCAGATACACGCCGCGCACGGATACCTGCTGAGCCAGTTCCTGTCGCCGGAGTTCAACCGCCGTGAGGATCAGTACGGCGGGGCCATAGCCAACCGGACGCGGGCGCTTCTGGAAGTTTATCAGGCCGTCCGTGAGACCGTCGGCGCGGAGTTTCCGATATTGGTCAAACTCAATTGCGGGGACTTTGTCGATAACGGCCTGACTCCCGAGGATTCGGCGAGAGTGGGACGAATGCTCGACAAGGCCGGAATGGACGCCATTGAACTGAGTGGCGGACTGCTCACCGGCGGAGCGCTCTCGCCCAGCCGGCCGGGAATCAACACCGAAAACAAGGAAGCCTATTTCCGTCAAGAAGCCCATTCCTTCAAGGAGGGAATCGATATTCCCCTGATCCTGGTGGGTGGGATACGCTCCTTCCAGGTCGCGGAACGACTGGTGAACGAAGGCGACGCCGACTACGTCTCCATGAGCCGCCCGTTCATCAGGGAACCGGATCTGGTAAGCCGCTGGCAGTCGGGCGACCTCGACCGGGCGAAATGTGTTTCCGATAATCTGTGTTTCGTGGCTGGAGCCAAAGGCCAGGGAATTTACTGCGAAACCGAAAGACGCCAGAAAAAGGAATGACGGCGCAAGATTTTTCGCCCCTACGATCGAAATGACATGTCGCCTTGGAGCGGGACTGTGTCAAATTCCTTCTCTCGGCGAGGGTGTCGATTTGGGAATCTTAATTTTCTGGATGCCCCAGTCAAGTCGGGGTATGACGAGGTGGTTGTTAGTCGTCATGCCCCGACTTGATCGGGGTATCCAGTATTTCTACAGCTTGTCGCGCGGAACCGGGACGAGTACCAATACACCTCGAAAGTTATAAAACTAAAATCGACACCCTCCTCCGAGAGAAAGCCGAATGAGGGCCTCATAAAATAGACAGCACAAAAAAAAGTCCGTGACCCTTGAAGCCACGGACTGCTAATCGGTTAGCATTCTTTTTTCCTGTCTACTTTTTTTGTCTTCGCTGGATGCCGTTTATTTCCTCGAGATCCTTTTTTAATTAGATCCCTAAGAAAGATGCACGTTCATCCTTGAAGCAACGCGTTCATTAAGAACGTTATATCCCGATGAGGTCGGGCTACCTGTAAGCTCTCGCCTACGACTTTAAAATAATCTCTCTTTCTCCTTTGTAAAGCCTCCCGCGACGAATTTTTACGAAGCGCTTGATCCCGGCGCCGCGCGGGTTATATAAAATCATTTTTCCGGAAGGAAGGGGCGTGCTGGTGGCCGATACGCGCGAAAACAGTCAATGGGGCAAAAAGCTGAGCGACCGGGACACGTTCCGTTTCGACTGCCACAAAGGGATTTCCTGCTTCGGCCAATGCTGCCATCTGGAAATCCGGCTCACGCCCTACGACATTCTGAAAATCAGTTCGCAACTGTCTCTGACGCCCGCAAAATTGCTCAAGGACCTGACCTATACCAGGATCGACCCCGAAGCCGGTTTTCCCATCGTTATCCTCTCCCCCGGCAAAAGGGGCCGGTGCCAATTCCTGAGAAGTTACGGTTGCGCGGTTTACGAGGCCCGGCCCGGCGCGTGCCGGAGCTTTCCGCTCAGCCGAGGCGTAAGCTGGGAAGACGGCGCCAGTTCCTACTACCTGCAGGAACTTCCCGCCTATTGCCGGGGCGGCGAGCAATCCCGCGTCTGGACCGTCGAGGAATGGAGGCAAATGTCCGGGTTGGGGCCGTACGGAAAATGGAACGACGCCTTCGTCCGGTTTCTGAACAGAGCGCGGGTCCTCGCCGCGAAACTGTCCCGAGCCTCCATCGACGAACTGGCCCGGGCGCTCTATGATTTTACCGATCAGGTCTCCGATGTAGCTTCCGACGACGAGATTATGGCAAAGGTATTCGCAGCCGCCAACCGATTGCTGGACGAAATCGAGCGTCAATAGACGCGCTTCAAGTGACAAAGATTGTCGCCGCACTGACATTTTTTGACCTTCCGAAACGCGCCTGCTTTTGTTTGCTCCGCCCCCAGCTCGCCGGCGCCATCTAACCTGCCGATATCTTTGTCGGATATTCGCTCATGGCTGTTGGCGCCGCCCTTGCTGTGTTCTTTTGTGAACAATTGTTTTAAAATGGAAAATATGGGGGATACCAATGAGGGAACGGGAAAGAGCGCCCGCCGACGCATTGCTGAACGAACGGGAACTGTACTCCATTTTTCTTGAAGAAGCGTTGCATCTGACCAGAAATCAGACCCACGCCAAACGTTTCGCCGAAGAAGCTTTGAACGATTTTCTCAATTGGAGAATCGAATCAGAGAGGGATAACTGATCGTCGCCAGGGTTTGACTCGTCCGACGGTTATGTTACCCTGGGAATGAAACGGACGCGGAGCCGCGTCTTTTTAAAAGCGCGCATCCTCGAAAAGGGCTAGGATAGTCTAAGTGGTTTGATGAAACGACGCGCGAGCCGATCGCGAGACAGAGGGCTATGACGAAAGTATATCATTTTAGGCTCATGCCCCATGATTCGACCCTTGTCGTACGAGTGGATGAAAGTCCGCCTCGGAAAAATTCCGGCGCTTATCGTGACGGCATGACCCCGGTAAAACAGGTCGAATGTTATTCGGGCTACACCCTGAACGAACGACCCAAGACGATCCACCTGGATGACCGGAAGTTTTCGGTGGTGCGCTTGGAAGATCGCTGGTTCGGCCCGGATCACACCTACTATAAAGTGTTACTGGATGACGGAAACACCTACCTTCTGCGTTATGATCGTGAAACCGACAGCTGGGCCATCGAAAAACTCAAAACACGACTGGCCGACGGTGTCGAGGTCATATAACGCGTACCCAAAACGCTACCACTCGATATAAACCAGCAAATCGGGCATGCGAATAAAATCTCTGATTCGAGCGACCCGGTCGCCTTCGAAGATCAGGACCTTGCCATATTCCTGCTTGATCTCGCGATCGTAAGCAATGTCGTCCACATAGCTCCAGCGGTCGCCTTCCGTTTGCAGGTTGGAACGTTGCGGCGACTTGAGCGCTTCGCGAACCTGCTCCTTGGTCATGCCCACTTCCACCACGCCTCGGGACACCTTGAGAAGCGTGCCCTGCGGCCAGCTGGGATATTGGGACACAAGCTCTTTTCTGCGCGAACCCGGAGTCGCGCCGCATCCCATAAGGGCCGTTATAAAAATCGCCAGCAGAACGTAACCCAAATATTTCTTCATCAAAGCTTCCTTTAACCGCGGCGGAGCCGCTCCATTCGAGCCCGTGGCTACCGTTTGGGCAAAATGCTCTTTTTCCGCTCCATGGCCAGTCGTATGAAGTGTTCGGCGCCTGTCTTGGGCGGGGTATATTCTGTTCGGGCTTTCTGAACAAACGGATGGCTTCGGTTGGACAGGTGGTGACGCACAAGCCGCACCCGATACAGCGATTCAGATCGACTTCGGCCAAACCGTCATCCACGCGGATGGCGTCCATCTGGCAGCGTTCCACGCAGGTTTCGCACCCGATACATTCATCCCGGTTTACTTCCGCGAAGTAATTGCTTTTCACCGCCTCGGCCGGCGAAGGCTGTTTCTTGAGCGACCGCAGCATTCCGCAGCAGCAGCCGCAGCAACTGCACATGCCGCCGACCTTTTGGGTGTTGTAGGGCTGGATAACCAGCCCGGCCTGTTCGTTTTTCCGGATCAGCTCGCGGGCTTCATCCTTGCCGATATAATGGCCCAGCCCATTCCGGACATAGTAATCGGCGTGCGCCCCGAACATGAAACAGCGCTCCAGAGGCTTGTCGCAGGGATGATCGAGCAATCCTTGTTGCGTGCGGCATACGCAGGGGGCGATGGCGATAACCTCCTGCTCGTCGATGATCCTGATCGCGTCTTCATAGGGGGCCACCGGCCATTCGGCCACGATTTCCCGGTTGATGGGAATGGTTCGCATGATGGGGGTCTTGAAGCTCTGAAACTGCTTGCCGATGACCTGTTCGAAATAGTCTTCGATGTCCCGCGCCAACTCCCGATCCAGATTGGTCAACTGGAACTCGTAGATTCCCACCACGAACGGAACCATGGCGTAGGAAGCCCGACCGCCGTCCTTCTGTTTCCGGAACAGCAGCCCCTTGGCGGCCATGCGCTCCATCAGTTCGGCGGTTTCCCGTTCGTCCAGTCCCAACCGTTGAGCGGCCGCGGCGGGCGTTTCAAGGATCGGCGTCAATTTGATAAAAAAATCGGCTTCTTCCTCGGTGAACAGTCGCCTGAGAATCTTTAATTCCACGTGGTTGTCCGATTGCGGATAACCGGCCGACAAATCATCGAGGCGGTCACGTAAACGTTCATACACGTCGCTCATGTTCGAATCTCCTGCTTTCGAGGGGCTCGGTTGTTGTCGGCGCCGGGGAAGTGGGACCTGAACATATAGCCCTTTTCTCGGAACGCCGCTTCAAGCTCCCGGATCTGTTCATGGCCCCGCGTTTCCAGGGTTATGTCCACCTGCACATACCCGAACGGGGCGTAGTTGAATTCGCGGTTATGGTCGATTTCCAGAATGTTGGCGCGAAAGGACTTGAGAAGGTCCAGCAGCCCGGCCAACTGCCCCGGTTTGTCGGGTATCTGGGCTTTGAAATTGTAAATGCGGCCGTCCAGAATGAGGCCCCGCATGATGATGCGGTCCAGGATATTGACGTCGATGTTGCCTCCGGAAATCACGCACACCACGGTTTTGCCGTCGGTATCGGGCGTTTGGCGGTTGACCAGCGCCGCCAGGCTGACGGCCCCGGCGCCTTCGGCCACGGTTTTTTCCTTTTCCAGCAGCAGCAGGACCGCGTTAGCTATCTGTTCTTCATTGACCGTGGTCCACTCGTCCACGTAGGCTTGGGCCAGTTGAAAGGTCAATTCTCCCACCTGCCTGACGGCGATGCCGTCCGCCAGGGACGTCGCCGCCGGCGCGCGAACGATGCGGCCTTGTTGCAGCGAATCGATCATGCCCGGCACGGCCTGGGCCTGAACCCCGACGATCCTGGTTTGAGGCCGGAGGCTTTTAAAGGCCGTGGCGATGCCGCCGATGAGCCCCCCTCCCCCGCAACAACAGATCAGGATGTCCGGGCCTCCCCGGGGCATGTCCTCCATGATTTCCAGCGCAATGACGCCCTGTCCGGCGATCACCCAGGGATCGTCGTACGGCGGAATGAAGGTGAGGTCCCGCCGCTCGGCCAGTTCCAACGCATGGTCGTAGGCGTCGTCATAGGACTGGCCGTGGAGGATCACTTCCGCGCCGTATTGCTGGGTGGCGGTTACCTTGATGAGCGGCGTTCCTTCCGGCATGACGATGGTGGAGCGCACGTTCCGCCTGCCGCAATGATAGGACACCGCCTGCGCGTGGTTGCCCGCCGACGCCGCCGCGATTCCCTTGTTCAGTTCATCGTCGGACAACACCGCCAGCTTGTTGGATACGCCTCGATCCTTGAACGAACCGGTCAGTTGCAGATTTTCCAGCTTGAAATAGAGTTCGCATCCGCACAGTTCCCCCAGCTTGATGGATTTGACCAGGGGCGTTCGAAAAACCGTGTTTTTTATACGCTCCCGAGCGGCGGATATATCCTGGACGGAGACGGGAAGCTTACCTGGCAAGAAGATCTCCCTTGGCCTTGCGGCCATACTAACGTTCATCCAAAATGAGGATAATATGGAAGAATATCCTTTTTTTTACGCGACGTAAAGGCAAACCAGGGGAACCAGAGGAATGACAAACCACACGGTGGCTCTATGGCAATCACTCTTATTTTAGAAGGCGCGGGGGAGTCTCTTCCCCCCGCAAGGTTTAGAAAAAAGAAACCTGGAGGAATTACCGGTTAACGGCGCGGCGCGCCGGCAGGATCACGAAATTTCGATTTTCTTTCTTTTCGGCGCGTCCTTATGGGGCACGGTAACGGTCAATACGCCGTCCTTGAACACCGCTTCCACCTTTTCCGCTTCGACTTCGCCAGGCATGTTGAAAGAGCGCGAAAAAGAGCCTGACGACGATTCACGAATATAATAATTGACGCCTTTTTCCTCCACGTCAGTCTGTTTCTTCCCGGAAATGGTGATTACGTTATTTTTCAATCCAATAGAAATGTCTTCCCTGTTGACGCCCGGCAGGTCCGCCGTCACGTAATAAACGCCTTCTTTTTCATACATATTGAAGCTCGGCTTGAATTCCTTTCCCTGGGAGAAACTCCACTCCGGCCACAGATGGTCGCTCCATGCGCTGCCCAGGGATTCTTCTCCACCGGGAGTCATCCATAACGGTCGCCTATGAGATGGTTCTAAGGTCATGATGTTCTCCTTATTTAAACTTATTAGAAGGAAAAAACTAATCGCATTTTTTAATTAAAATTTAGCCATCAACCATTACAGGCGCAAGGCGGAAATGCCGCCGCTTGGTTTTGGCGCCCATGGAGTCGGGGTCCGGCCGCGCGCAGGTTATGTTGACATTCGACGCGACCGGCGTTACGCTTTCGAATTCCGTTCCTTGAAACGGGAAGAACGAACACGTAAATGAAGGTCAGTGGTTTGGAAATCTATTTCGAAGAATATCTGGATCTCGCGGATCGGGCGGACCAGGCGTTCGCACAGGTCAAGGGTCAGTACCCCGACTTGGTGGTCTGCAAGCAAGGCTGCAACGACTGCTGTTTCGCCATTTTCGAGATGAACCCGGTCGAGGCCGTTTATCTCGCCCGCATGTTTTCAACCGGCCTGCTCAGAAAACAGAAACGTGAAATCGCCCGAAAAGCCCGAAAGATCGCCGTAAAGCTTGACGAACTGCGCCGGAAGCTGAACGCCATTGAAAACGAGTCCGGAGCGCAGGCCAGAATGATCGCGCTCTCCAAAGAGCGCCTGGAATGTCCCCTCCACTCCGAAGGCGCGTGTGTCCTTTACGAGCGCCGCCCCATTACCTGCCGCACCTACGGCATCCCCCGATCCATTCAAGGCAAAGGCGCGACGTGCGGCCGTTCCGGCTTTAAGCCTGGAATTTCCTATCCCACGCTCAACATGGATGTCCTCGATCAGCGGCTTCGGGAATTATCCGGCGCGCTGATCAAAGACCTGACCAAGGTCGACCCCGGCTCCAGGAGAATACTCATACCGGTAACCGACGCGGTGACCTGCGAACTTGACGACCGCTATTTTCTGCGCCGTCTCAATACCTGAATCACCTTCTGAATTCGCTCGACGCGCAAGCGCTTGTGAGCCTCCCACGGGAAACGCGGCTTAGCGGGGTTGAATTGTGTCCGACGGACTCGATAAAAAAATATTTTTCACACTGTTTGCGGCCATTTTCGCCACGACCCTCGGGGTCGGGCTGGTCATTCCCATTCTACCGGTCTACGCGGCTCAGAGCGGCGCCGGCGGTTTCGCGGTAGGAATGATCTTCGGGGCCTTTTCGCTATCGCGAAGTTTCTTTGTCCCCATATTCGGGAAGCTGTCGGACAGTTTGGGGCGAAAGCTCTTCCTGTCCATCGGGTTGTTCGCCTACTGCCTGGTGTCGGTGGCTTTCGTTTTCTCCGTAAGCGTGTACTGGCTGATCATCGTCCGTTTTTTCCAAGGCATCACCTCGGCCATGGTGCTACCCGTGGCCTTCGCCTACGTGGGCGAAATCGGGCCACCCAATCGTGAAGGCGAGGTCATGGGCCTTTTCCAGATCTCCATGCAGGGCGGCCTGAGTTTCGGCCCCTTTTTCGGCGGCGTGATCAAGGACGCGTTCGGCGTCAACGCCACCTTTCTGAGCATGGCGGTGATTTGTTTCGTGGCTTTTCTGCTCTGTGCGTTTTTGCTGCCCAGCAAGGAAGAAAAACGCCGGACCCGGCCCGCGGGCATGTCCTACATGAAGCTTATCAAGGACCGGACCGTGGGAGCGCTCTTCGTGCACCGCATCTGTCTGGCGGTGGGCGTCGGCGTCATCTGGGCGTTTTTTCCTCTTCTGGCCGACGAGGAATTCCATCTCAGCTCCACCTCCATCGGGTTGGTGCTCATGGCCAACGTGGCGCTCAGCGCCCTGTGCCTGTACCCCATGGGACTGATCGCGGACCGGTTCGACAAACGGATTCCGGCGGCCGTTGGCGGCGTGGCGGGAGCCCTGGCCCTGGGGTTGCTCATTCATACCAGCAGCTTGAGCGAAGTGCTGACCATTGGAATCGCGCACGGTCTGGCGCTGGGCATCATCGCGCCGTCCATGATGGCCGTGGCGGTTATCGCCGGCCGCGACGCCGAGGCCATGGGAACCGTGATGGGGGTTATCTCCATGGCGCACAGTTTGGGCATGCTGGTGGGGCCCACGCTCGGGGGGCTGATCATGGACGCGTTTTCCTTTGCCGGCGTGTTTTTGTTCGCCTGCGTGGTCCTGCTGGCCGGAACGATTTATCTGCTCTGCCGTCTGCCGGCGTCGGTAACCGTCCCGGTGTCCAAACGGCGAACTATCATCGCGCCCGTGAGTCCGCACCACGATTGACCGTGTGGCCCGCGGGCCAACTAACGGATGTGAGGATAATACTTGAGCAGGTTGGCGGGATTTATGCCACCCAGGAAGAGCAGTATCATGAACCAGTTGCGGAAGGTGGAGTACACGGCGCCTTCCTTGTCGTAGCGCCGGGACGAAGCGATAATTTTCTGCGGCAGGATGACGATGGTCCCCAACCGGTTCAACCGCCGGACAAAGTCCAGGTCCTCCATCAGCGGGATGTTACGGTAGCCCCCCAAGGCGTCAAAGGCGGTTTTTCGCGCGAAGATTCCCTGATCGCCCAGCGGCAGCCTCAGATAGCGGCTCCGCAAGTTGATGGCTCGAAAAATGAACCGGAACGACGGCCGCTCGGAGTCGATCCGGATGGAAAACGCCCCACCCAGCGTTCCGTGTTTAAAGAGCGTCTCCTGCACCAGCAAAACCGCGTTTTCGGGGATCCGGACATCGGCGTGGACGAAGAACAACCCCCGGCCCGTGGCCCTGGCAGCTCCGGCGTTGAGCTGAACGCCCCGGCTGGGCGGAGTGACAACGGTTTCAACACCCATGCTCCTTGCAAGGCGCACCGTGTTGTCGCGACTGCCGCCGTCGGCCACGATAATCTGGCGCGGCGATTGCCGTTTGATGGTTTCCAGGAGCGGCGCCAGGGTGCGCTCCTCGTCGAGCGTGGGAACTATGACGGAAACGTCCACCGCTAGAAACTCCTGATTTCCTCACAGTCCGGACAAATCCATATCACGTCGTTGCTCATCAGCGCTTTGTTGGCCTGCATGCATTCCGGGCAGATCATGAACCCGCATTTGCAGTTCCAGGCATAGGGAACTTCCCGCCGGCACAGATGGCACACAAACTTTCTTTTGGCGCGTCCCCGTTTTCGGGACGGCGTGTCTTTTTCCGCGTCGCTGTTCATGACTTGGTTCCGTTCCGTCATCTCTCCGCGTGTCGCGTCAAGGGGTTCTCCCCCGCGACGCCCCTTAACGGAATACTGTTTCCATCGAGGAAAGTATGCGCGTTACACTATACCGTGAGCCCAACCGCGAAGCAAGAAGAGGCTTTGCGGAACGACCGGCCGCGCGGCAAGGATCGTCACAATTCATCAAATCCTTATCGGAATTTTATACAGGAAGGCCGTTTCGGCCCAATACCTCTTTACAAGTGTCCGGCAATACGGGATACTCCGGGGCTGACCATTCAATTCAGACCGAGGATGATTCAAAGAGAGGTTATGGCGTCAAAAGGGACTCGAAATACCACGGGCAAAAAGACCACGCAGGCCAAAAACTCAAAAGGCGCCAAAAGCGCTCCCAAGAAAGCGGCGCCCGGAAGTCTTCTCCCAGGCGATCGTCAAAATCGTCGACTCCGGGCAGGATCAGGCTTTTTTTCCTGATCATGATTCCTCTGCTCGCGCTCTCCTTTTTCGGCGGGTATCTGGTCCACAAGTCGCTGAGCCCCAAGAAAGCCGAAACTCCCCGCAAAAGCCAGGTGGCGGCCGTAAAGCCGAAACCCGCGCTCCCCGTGGAAATTAAAGAACCTGATTACGACAACAAGGAATACGCCTATGTTCCCGCGCCGGAGATCGCGCCTCCCGAGAAGCCGGCAATTCCCACACCCGAGCTGCCTCCGCCCACGCCGTCCCTGAAGAAGGTGTGCATTATCCTCGATGACTTCGGCTACAATTACAACAAGGAAGTCAAGCAGGTGCTGGATCTTTCGCCGGCCATCAACGTCGCCATCCTGCCCGAACAGGAGTATTCGCGGCAAATCATGGAATACGCGCACAAGACCGGCCACGACGTCATAATACACGCTCCGTTTCAAGGCGGCAACGGAAGCACGGAGCCGAAATACATTCACCAGGGGGATTCCCGGGAGCGCGTGGACGAGCTTTTATCGGAATGGTTTCACCAACTGCCGAACGCCATCGGCATCAACAATCACCAGGGGTCGGTAGCCACGTCGGACCGGGACACCATGGACTATGTGGTGAAATATCTCAAGGATCACAACAAGATATTCGTGGACAGCATGACCAGCCCCAACTCCAAGGGCCACCGGGTCGCTCGCGCTCAACAGCTTCCCCACGCCAAACGGACCGCCCCCTTCCTGGACAACGAGGACGACCACGACAAAATCAATTCATACGTGCACCGGTGGCTGGCTCAGGCCGTCGGCCGGTCGGACCGGGTTCCCGTGACCATCGGCCACATAACCAAGAAAAATACCCGGCGAGTCCTGATCGAACTGGTTCCCAAACTCCACGAAATGGGGTATGAACTCGTACCGATTTCCGAGGTCCTGGAACCGCGTCCCGCGCGGCAACCGGCCGTCCAGGTCCTGGGAGCGGCCAAAAAGGAATAACCGCGAGGCGATTTCTTCCCGCTTCCCATCCGATGATTTTACCATGCGCCCCATTCGCTTTTCCTTGTCAAGGAACCGTAGGCTTGCAAACAAGTAAGGAGTGAACGTGTATCTTGCGGTGGAAGACGTTGCCGGCAGGACTCATTACTTATCCGGGAATCCTACCCGGAAAACGAACTATGGAAAAGCAGGAACCTGCTCCGACTGGAACGCCACCCTTCCACGTACATCATCTATGTTGGCGAATACGCCTATTATGTGGACGAAGAAGTCGAAAGCCTGATCCGCGCCCAAGGCGGCCAGGTCGATTCGCGTGAACTCGACCTTCTTTTCCGCCCCTTCCTGCGCCCCGCCGTGCGCGATCGGGTGGAACAGTTCGACCGGGGCGGGTCCAGACGGGCGCGCCGGGCCTCCCCGTCGGAATATGATGAACTCTATCGCGGTATTCACCCTTTTGATAAACGGCGCATCCACTATTTGCGGCTCGGAAGAATGGACCAGGGCAGGATTTGTCTGCAAACGCACCGTTTTTTCAATCACCTGCTGTACAAATCGCGTGACGAGTTGGAACAGATGTTCCTGGAAATGGAACGTTACCTGCGTCCCCGGGAATACAAGAGCTATGTGTACGTCATTTTCGATCTGCAGCGCCATTTTCCGCATCTCATGACCCGTTTTTTTCCCTCCGCCCTGGACCAGGACCTGCTGGAAGATCTTTTCGTGGATGACTTCTGCGCCTTGAGCCGCAACAAGGCGTTCAGAGCCGAATATTCCCCCGGCAGCGCCATTGACCGGTATCTGAAACGCTATCTGATCATGTTCTTCGACGGCGGCTATCCGGCGAACGAACTCGAGCAGGAATTCATCCGACTTTTCATGGAAAACCGGCGTCAGTTCAATCCGCCGCCGCCGCCCGCGGGTTCGGTAACCTTGTCCGAAGCCATGGCGGTCATGGGAATCAACGAACAGCAGTTCGCCTCCATGACCCCCGAGGCGCTGTCCAGGCAATATCGCCGCAAAGCTCACGAACATCATCCGGACAAAGGCGGCGAACATGATGATTTCGTAAAGCTGGAAAGCGCCTATCGCATGCTGCGGGAACGGAAAAAATCCCCCCGGCAAAGAAGATTTCGCCGCGCCTGACCCTACTCCCGTCGCCTGAGCCTACATCGTTCCGCCGGAGATCGCCCTCCCCGTTCACCTTCATTTATTTGATTAAAGTTTAGGTTCGCGCCAGCCGAATTAGACCTTTATAGGAATGGTAAACGTGACTTTCTTGTCGTTCGTGGCAATCTGTCCACGATTTCTCGAGATTCCAGGAGTTAAGGACTTCGACACATGAATGATTCGATGTACGCGGAAAAGGTTTTCTCTCGCAAAGTCAAGTTCAAACTTGGCGCAATGGGCACGGAGCAGATTCAGGAGGCTGAAAGCTTTTTTGTCGCCAACTTCCTCAGCAAGGAAGAGGTCGAGTTGCAGCTTCTGGACGACAAGGATAAATTAACCACCGTCAAATTCAACGTGACCACCGAGGAATTGAAAGACGATTACGTCTTCATCCCCGATTATTTCCGCAAGAAGCAGACGCCGGAAAAAGTGCACGAGGCCAAATTCCTTTCCAAAGGCGACAAGCATATGGAAAAGCGCGAATTTTTCAGCGCCGAATATGAATTCGACAACGCCATAAAAGCCAATCCGCAAAGCGTGAAGGGACGATACGGAAAAGGAAAAGCGCTCATGGCGCGCGGGGAGGAAGACGAAGCGTTCAAGGTTTTCGAAGACCTGTCCAGTATAAAGGAATTGTACGGCAAGGAGTACAAACACACCTTCAACTCCCTGGGCATCGATCTCCGGAAAATGGACAAGTATGACGAATCGATCAGAAATTATAAACGCGCGTTGTATATGGACGGAGAGGATGAAATCCTGCATTACAATATCGCCCACGCCTATTTTAAGCTCGGCATGCCTGACGCCGCCAAGGAACATCTGGAACAGGCCATGAAGATCAACCCCCGATTCCGGGAAGGACAGGAATTCATGAAAAAACTGGAAAAAACCCTTTCCAGTTGAGCCCATAAAAAGCAAAGGAAACTGCGGGGGAAGAAATTCCCCCGCACTATTTTTTCTCTCCTCCGGCCCGCCACTGAAAAAGACCTTCTGGACCACCGGAACCTCTGTTATCATAGTACTACTGAACGCGCTTTTACCTGGCCGGACCGCGCCGTTCACAAAAAAATTCGGCGCCGGTTTGCTCAAGGGAGTGAAACCATGCGAGTTTTGGTAACGGGAGGCACAGGTTTTATCGGGTCCCTGCTCACCCGCAAACTGGCGGCGGCCGGGCATGAAGTGACCATCCTGACCCGTTCGGCCCGGTCCCGGGAGGCGGCCCCGGTAGCGGGTTTCCGCTATCTCCAGGGAGATCCCACCACGCCGGGCCCCTGGCAGGACGCGGTGGCGGAATCCGACGCGGTGTACAATCTGGCCGGAAAGTCCATTTTCGAACGCTGGACGTCGGAGATAAAAGCCCGGATTCGCGGCAGTCGGATAACAACAACTCGAAACGTCGTGGAAGGATTGGCGCGACACACCGCGTCGCGGCCCGTTTTGATCAGCGCCTCGGCGGTGGGTTATTACGGTTTCCGGGGCGATGAAATCCTGGACGAGAGTGGTCGGCCGGGGTCGGACTTCCTCAGCGAACTCTCCCAGGATTGGGAAAAGGAAGCCATGCGGGCGAACGAATCCGGCGCGCGGGTGGTTATAGCCCGTTTCGGCATCGTCATGGGAGAAGGCGGCGGCGCGCTCGGCCAGATGGTTCCCATCTTCAAGAAATACGTGGGTGGACCCTTGGGAAAAGGGACCCAGTGGTTTTCCTGGATACACCGGGAAGATCTGGTGGACGCCCTGTTGTTCGCCCTGGAACGTTCGGATTTATCCGGTCCGGTCAATTGCACGTCGCCCAACCCGGTCCGCAACAAGGAGCTGGCTCACGCCCTGGGCGAGGCCCTGGGCCGTCCGGCGGTCGTGCCCACGCCGGGCTTTATGGTGAAGCTGGCGCTGGGAGAGTTCGGTTCGGTCCTGCTGGAAGGGCAACGGGTGATCCCGCGCAAGCTGCTCGACGCCGGGTTTCGGTTCACATTTCCCCACCTCAAGGAAGCGCTGGAAGATATCCTGAAGGAGTAGGCGCCTACTCTCCGCCGCCGGAGGTTTGACTCTTGCCCCGCGCGAACCGTCGCGTGAGCGGTGAAGATTGGACACGCCAGAGCCCTTTTTCCACATTCCGTCCGTTCTGGAAAATCAGGTAGCTGTAGGTTCCGTAGTGGCGGATTTTGGTGGCCACCGCCCGCGCCGCGTCGTCCGACAGAGGATACAAGACGGCCACGGCCTTGCCCGGGCTGTACGGGTTTTGAAACACCGCGAACAAACAGTCGCCCGGCGCCTCGTATACCCGCCCCATAAAGGAAAAGGATGCCGGTCCGATGTTCATCGCCCGATCGCCGGCCGGAAGTAGGTCCGGTTTGAGCGACGGCCCCACCAGCAGGATGTTTTTATTCTTGAAGGTTTCCTTCGTGGCTTGCGATTCCGGCAAGACGGGCGAGGAAGCCTTTCCCAGACTCTCCATGATGATCCGGGCCGCGGCGACTGTTCCTTCTCCAGCGTTTTTGGACACGATCACCGCCATCTCGTCCGCGTCGCGGAGCGAATTGACGATGGGCGCGATTTCGGCGGGATAAAGGCGGCGAAAAAGATCGGCGTCCGGGTCCACGGCCACTTCCAGCGGCGCATTTTCCGAGGGGATTGAAAAGGAGACTTTCGTGGATCGCGACTCCCACGCGACGTCAACGGCGTTTTTCTCGGCGCTGACACGAACGGGAATCCGCAAACGGTAAACCGGTTCCGTTTGCGTTATAACGCCCGATACGGCCCAGTCTCGGTCCTTCTTTCCCGCCTCGACCTTTTCCAGCCCCAGAAAAGGAGCCCCCGCCCTATTCACCCACTGGTCGATGAAAGGCGTCAGATCCATTCCCGCCCGTTTTCCGAAAGCGGCCGCGAAATCACTCCATGAAGCTTCACGGAACAGCCCGTCCCGGAACACGTCGCGCAGCCCGCCCCAGAACGCTTCCTCCCCCACCAGCTTCCGGGCCATGTGAAACACCATGGCGCCCTTGCCGTAGCCTATCACCTTGGTCACGGGGCTCACGCGCCCCCGAAAATCGCGCAGGGGGAAATCGTTTTCAGGGGTAACCAGCACGGCGTAGTCCCTGAGAATCTTCATCCGGTACTGTTCGGCGGCTTCGGGGGATTCCATTTCCCGGTACCGATAATCGGCCACATAGGTGGCGAGCGCCTCGGACCAGTTCCCGGACCGGTAATCGACCAGCACGCCGTTTCCCCACCAGCAATGAGCGATTTCATGTCCCAGGCTGGTATGGATGATAAAGGGAAGATGGAGCACGGTTCGCCCCAGCAGGGTGTAGGAAGGAAAACCATAGCCCGTGGGAAAAAAGTTTTCCACGATGGCAAATTTTTCGAAGGGATAGGGACCGAACTGCTTTGAGTACAAGGTCAGATATCTGTCGGCCGCGTCCAGATATGATTGGGAAAGCCCGGCGCTTTCCGGGTAAAAATAGGTATAGACCGGAACGCCGCCGCTCATCTTTTCCCCTATGACGTAGTTTCCGGCGGACAGCGCCAGATCGCCCTGCCGTTTTCCTATCAGCCAGACCGATTCGGTCGCGCCGCCTTTTCGGCTCCCGGCCAACCGTTTTCCGGCGGTGACCGCCTCCCACCCTTCGGGAGCGGTCACGGTCAGCCTGACGCGTTCGTTCAGGGTGTCGATCAGCGGATACCAGCCCGCCCCGGCCAGGAGAAAAACTCCCTCCGGCCCGATGATACCCGTTACGCCGTAACCCGGATTATCGCCGGCGTAGGTTCGTTCGGGGACCTTATCGTCAAACCGGACGTCGTATTCCACGCCAAGGTTCAGCCGTTCCCGGGCGCCTTCGGGGGGATAGACCTTCAGCCGGCCGTTGTCGAAATCATACCGGAGCGGACGCGAATCCGACGTGACGCCGCGTATGCGAGCCGTGGGGGCGAGGGTCGTCAGGATAGGCCGTTGGTCGTCGATCGTTACGGTCATGTCGTCCCGGCCGGAAAGCCGATGCTCATCCGGATACAGTGTAATCGCCAGCTCGCGGTCCGGAGAATCAGTATCGGCCCACGCGAACGACATCGATAGCGATACCAGGGACACAACTGCCAGAATGATCGCAAGGAACGAAAAATATGGTGATTCACGGAAAAATAAACGAAACATGTTGAATGTCCGGCAAGAAAATTTTATCTTCATGGCGAAAATTATTTCCAGGCGCCTTACAGCGCGGCCATTCCATGCGCGTGCCCGAAGGGCGCGACGCCGCTTCCTGCCCATTACTAACATAAATCGGGGGCTGGATCTTACAAGACTTTTTTTAAGTTCGGTCCGGATCGGCAGCGTCGCGCGAACGGTTGAAAATGCTAATTTACTAATATTAACAAATAAATTTACGCTAATCTTGATAATCGCGACGCGGCGGGCAGGTACGTATATTGCAGCTACTTCACCGGTCTCAATCCTAGACGACGCGCGAAACGCGCATGAGGACCATCACAGTACGAGGCTTTTCGCTGATGAAACACGTGGGCGCCAACGCTCTCGGAATTTTTCTCCTCTCCTTGCTGATCCTGGGGGCGACCCTTACGCTCGCGATCGATTCCTACGCGCAGGAAAGAAAAATACTCGTTCGGGGGGATCGTGACTACCCGCCCTATGAATTCCTCGATGAAAAAGGACAGCCCACCGGGTTCAACGTGGAACTGATACAAGCCGTCGCGGAGGTCATGGGGCTGAAAATGGAAATCAGCCTGGGCCCTTGGGAAGAAGTGCGCGGGCAGCTCGAGGACGGCCGGATAGACGCGCTGTCCGGCATGTATTATTCGGAAAGCCGCGGCCGGCTGGTCAATTTCAGCGTTCCCCATATTATCGTCACCCACACCTTGCTCGTACGCAAGGGCTCGCCCATAAAGTCCTTGGATGACATCGGCGGCAAGGAAATCCTTGTGCAGCACGGCGATATCATGCACGATTTCCTCGTCGAATCGGGCCGCCCCGTGCGAACCATTCCCGTAAAGAGCCAGATTGAAGCGCTCAAACTCCTCGATTCCGGCAAGTACGACGCCGCGTTGGCTCCCAAACTCCAGGCCCTGTATTTCATCAACAAGTTCAACCTGAACAACATAGAGCCGGTCGGGCCTTCGATCCTGCCCCGGAGGTACTGTTTCGCGGTGAAAAAAGGCGATGACGTGCTGCTCGCCAAGCTTAACGAAGGGTTGGACATTCTCGGTATCAACGGGAAGTACGGAGAAATCCACGACAAATGGTTCGGCGTCTACGACTCCACGTCATTTTCCCGCAAGGTGTGGCGTTATCTGATGTGGATACTCATTCCCCTGCTCGGCCTGCTGGCGCTGATCTCCATGTGGTCCTGGATCTTGCGCAAAAATGTGGCCGATAAAACCAATGACCTGACCAGGGAACTGGCGGAACGACGCAAAATCGAAGAGGAGTTGCTGGTAACCAATACCATTCTGAAAACGCAGCAGGAAGCCTCCATCGACGGCATCCTGGTCGTGGATTACAAAGGGAGGGTCGTTTCCTTTAACCGGAGATTCACCGATATCTGGGGCATTCCCGCCGACCAGGTCCTGTGGCAAAGCAGCGAGACCACCCTCGCCAAGGCGCTTGAAAAGGTGACCGACCCGGATCTTTTCCTGGAACGGGTGCGGCGTCTTTATCGTCAACCCGATGAAAAGAGCTGGGATGAAATCATCTTCAAGGACGGGTCCACGCTGGAGCGTTATTCCACGCCCATATACGGGTCCAATGACCAGTACATGGGCCGCGTCTGGTATTTCCGGGACATCACCGAACGGAAACGTTCGGAAAAGGCGCTGCTGGAGAGCGAACGTCGCTATCGAACGCTGTTCGAATCGGCCAACGACGCCATTTTGTTGATAGCCGGCGACCATTTTGTGGATTGTAACGAACGGGCGTTGGAGATGTTCCGATGCCGACGCGATCAGATCGTCAATACGCCTCCCGCCGATTTATCGCCGCCGTTCCAGCCGGACGGTCAGAGTTCCGACCAAAAAGCCAATGACATGATCTCCGCCGGCTACGGGGGACAACTGCCGTTCTTTGAATGGAAACACCGCCGTTTGGACGGCGAACTTTTTGATGTCGAAGTCTCCCTGAGCCTTCTGGATATTCATGGGGAGTCCCACCTGCTGACGATCCTGCGTGATATTACCGCCCGCAAGGAAGCCGAACGGGAACGGAAAAGCCTCACCCGACAGCTTCAGCAGGCGCAGAAGATGGAAGCCATCGGCACGCTGGCGGGTGGAATCGCCCATGACTTCAACAACATCCTTTCGGCCATCATCGGTTACACCGAACTTGCGCTGCTGGATATGGAACCGGACACGAAGAGCCACGGCAACCTGCTGCAGACACTAAAGGCCAGTAAACGGGCGCGGGATCTGGTGAAGCAGATTCTCACCTTCAGCCGTGAAGAACATCAAGAGGCGAAACCGCTCAAGCTGAAGCCGATCGTCTCCGAGGCGCTGGAAATGATCCGGGCCATCATACCACCCACGGTCGAGATCCGCGAGGATCTCCGCAGCGAAGCCAAGGTGGCGGTCGATCCCACCAAGACGCACCAGGTTCTGATCAACCTGTGCGCCAACGCCGCCCACGCCATGCGCGAAAAAGGCGGGCTGCTGGAAGTGAAACTCACGGATGCGCGTATGGACGCGGCCCAGGCGCGACGACATCCGGACCTCAAGGAAGGCGCCTATGTGAAGCTGACGGTAAAGGATAACGGCAAGGGCATCCCGCCGCACCTGATGGAACGGATATTCGATCCTTTTTTCACCACCAAGGACCGGGGCGAAGGGACCGGCATGGGACTTTCGGTGGCCCACGGCGTGGTTAAAAGTTGCGGCGGCGCTATCCTGGTCGACAGTAAACCCGGCGAAGGAGCCGTGTTCGACGTGTATCTTCCGGTCGCCGAAATGAAAATCGCGGAGGCGCTCCCCATAAATCCGCCGACACCCCAGGGGGCGGAACGAATCCTGTTTATCGGCGACAACGAGGAAAAAGCCGGCAAATTACATGGCGATCTGCTCAAGCTCATGGGTTATCGGGTGACCGTGAAAACCAGTCCGGAAGACGCGCTGGAGCTTTTCAAAAGGCAGCCGGACAATTTTCAATTGGTGATAACGGACCTGGTCACGCCCTACGCGGACGGTCTCGATGTGGTCCGGGAGCTGACCGGAACGAGACCCGATATCCCCGTGATTCTGTGCGCGGGGTTCGGCGCCAATCTTGACGAGCGTAAAATCCTGTCTCTGGGAGTGAGGGCGGTCCTGCGCAGGCCCATTGTGAAACGCGAACTCGCCATGACCATCAAAACGCTGCTCGACGAGCGACAACGGCAGACGGAGAGCGACGGCTCGCCACCAATCGAACCCGTAATCGGAAGTTAAACTTGATCTCTGCCGCCAAGCGTCATATATTCCTGTTTCGATCTCACTGAGGGCGTGATTCGCCCTGCGTCGAAATTCAACCGCCAATCATCAAAGAAAGAAAACGCGGTTCCCCGGAAGCGCCGGAGGATCGCGTCGCGCGGTTTTATTGATATTTATTGAGGATACTGATTGAATGCGGCTCGAACCGACCATGAAACAGGCTGTTATCCGGCGCACCGCCCGAAAGTACGCCGAGGAACGGCTTTCGGCGGCGGCCATGGAAATGGATTCCACCGCGCTCTTTCCCGAGCAGATCGCGAGCGAAATGGCCGGCCTGCATTATTTCGGGCTGGAAATTCCGGCTGAATACGGCGGCGCGGGTCTGGACAGCATAAGCTGCGCCATCGTCATAGAAGAGCTTTCCCGTATATGCGGCGCCATGGGGCTCTGTGTGAGCGTCCACAACAGCGTGGCCGCCTACCCGGTGTACGAGTTCGGGTCCGAAGAGCAGCGCCGTAAATTTCTCGTTCCCATGGCCACGGGCCTCCATATCGGAACGTTCTGCCTTACCGAACCCAACGCCGGATCGGACGCCTCGTCCCTGGAAACCATCGCCGTCAAGGACGGCGACTCCTACGTCATCAACGGCAACAAGGTTTTCGTGACCAACGGCGGGGCTTCGGGGATCAACCTCATTTTCGCCATCAGCGAACTGTCGGGCAAAAAGAAGCGCTTTTCGGTCTTTATCGTGGAATCGGACCGCGAGGGGCTGGAAAAAGGCCCGGTGGAAGATCTCATGGGCATGCGCGGAAACCCGGTCTGCCCCATCAGCCTGCATGATTGCCGCGTTCCGGCCGAAAATCTCCTGGGCGAGGAAGGCTCGGGCCTTAAAATAGCGCTGTCCTCACTATCCGGAGGACGAATCGGCATCGCCTCGCAGAGTCTAGGCATAGCGCAGGGCGCGCTGGACACGTCTCTCAAATATTCCAAGGAACGGTATCAGTTCGGCAAACCCATCGGTTCGTTCAACGCGGTGCGCAACATGCTGGCCGACATGGCCACGGAAATCGAGGCCGCGCGGCTTTTGATCTACCGGGTCTGCGACCGGCGCGACAAGGGGCGTCAGCATACCCGTGAATCGGCCATGGCCAAGCTGTTCGCCAGCGAAACGGCGGTGCGGGCCACCCGCGTGGGCGTCCAGATACACGGCGGGTACGGATACACCAAGGCCTACCCCATCGAACGCTACTACCGGGACGCCAAAGTATGCGAAATTTACGAAGGAACGTCCGAGATTCAGCGCCTGGTGATCGCGCGGGAACTCTTGTCGTAACGGACCGATAAAGGAAACGCATGAATATCGCGGTGTGTATAAAGCAGGTTCCCGATACCGCCACCATTCGGATCGACGAAGACCGCATGACCATCATCCGGGAGGGCGGCGACAACGTCATCAACGCCCTGGATTGCGTGGCGCTGGAAGCCGCGTTGCGGCTCAAGGCCAGGCAGGAGGGCAAAGTCACCGTGCTGACCATGGGGCCGCCCCAGAGCGAAGAGGCGCTGCGCGAGGCGTTAGGCTACGGCGCGGACGAGGCCATCCTGCTTTCCGACCCGGCCTTTGCCGGAGCCGACACCCTGGCCACCTCCCATGTGCTGGCGCGAGCCATCGCCCGCTTGAAACCCCTCCCCGATCTGATTTTGTGCGGCAAGCAGACCAGCGACAGCGACACCGGACACGTGGGGCCGCAGATCGCCGAGGAACTGGATCTTCCCCAGGTGTGCGGCGTGGATGAAATCCATCCGGAAGAAAACGGCCTGGTGGTGAAACGGCTGAGCGACGGAATCGTGGAAACGTTTCGCTTGAGCCTGCCCGCGCTCCTGACGGTTTCAAGCAGCCTGTGCGCCCCCCGAAAACCCTCGTTCGGGGATATCGAAGCGGCCTTTTCCAACGGCAAGGTAGCCACATGGGGGATCGATGACTTGGGGCTCAAACCCGAGGAAGTCGGTTCGGCCGGATCGGCCACCTGGGTGGTCAATCTGCGTTCGGCGCCGCCCAAGGCTCGCGGCGAGATTGTAAACGGTCCCACGCAGGACCTGGTGGACCTACTGATCAAAAAACTGGAGGCGCTCAGCGTCATCGATGAAGAAAGCAGATCATAACAATCAATATAGCGGCGTTTGGGTCTTTGGTGATTACCGCCACTATTTCCAGAACCGCGTCACCCTGCAACTGATCGCCAAGGGTCGGGAATTGGCGGAAACGCGGGGAACGAAAATCACCGCGCTGGTGCTGGGCGACCATGTGGACCAGTACGCCATGGAATACGTGGCTCACGGCGCCGACGAGGTTATGATCGTGGATCACCCGGCTTTGAAGGATTACCGGGTGGAGACCTACACCCGCATCATTGCCGAACTCATCGAACGTTACCGGCCGGAAATTCTGCTGGGCGGCGCCACCGCCTTTGGCCGCGAACTGTTTCCACGCTTGGCCAAACGGGTAAAGACCGGTCTGAGCGCCGATTGCGTGGCCTTGGAGATCGATCCCGAAACGGGAAACCTCATTCAGACCAGCCCCGCCTGGGGAGGCGAATTGCTGGCGGACGTGGTGACGCCGTATCACCGGCCGCAAATGGCGACCGCGCATCCGGGGGCCTTTAAGGAGCTGCCGCACGACGCCTCGGCCGTGGGGCGGGTCATCTATCCGGAAATTTCGGTCGAAGCCGACGATCGGGTTCAGCTTTTGCGCAGCCGGGAGCAGCCCAAGGGAAAGGTCAATCTGGATGACGCCCGCATCGTGATTTCCGGCGGACGCGGCATGGGTTCCCGGGAAAATTTCAACCTGCTGTTCGAACTGGCCGATCTGCTCAATGGGGAGGTCGCCGCGACCCGGCCCGCCATACGAGCCGAATGGGCGGACGAGGAGCGTCTGCTGGGCCAAACCGGCAAAATCGTCAAACCCAAGCTGCTGATAACGGTCGGGACGTCCGGCGCGCTGCAATACACCGTGGGAATCCAGGGCGCCGAAGTGATCGTGGCGATCAACCGGGACCCCAACGCGCCCATCTTCAACATGGCCGACCTCGGCCTGGTCGGGGACGGCCGCGCGGTGGTGGCGCAGCTTATTGATGAACTCCGCAAACGGGTGTAAGGGGAAAGGGCTTCACGTGGCGGCGACCGAGAAAGAAAGCAGAATCAGCGCTCATCATAATTATCTGGTGAACGACGCGCTCACTCCGGGATTCACGCTCGGCGATCCCGGCGCCAAGACCGGCTTTTACTTCCTCGCGGACGTGGTGCTGCCGGGAGAAAGCACTCCGCGCATATCGGCTCGGCTCTATGACGGGTCGGGCGCGCTGCTGGTGGAATTGCTCTGGAACCGCATCAAGGCCAACCCCGGCGATATCAGGTTTCAGTCCATGCCGTACGGATTCCGCCTGCTCCTGCCTTCGGGAGAAGCCATGCTGAGCGTCCGGACGGAGCGGTTTACCAACGGATATCTATCGCGTGTCCAGGGTAAGTTGTACGATGAAGCGGGAACGCTGCGGATGGAACCGTCCCCGGAGAGCGTCACGGTGTACGGCGAGGCGTCGCTGACGCTGGAAGCGCCGTTTGAAGGTATGGGTTGAAACCGCCCGCGCCTGGTTACGCTTCTCCGAACAGGTGAAGATACTTGTCGATCACGGAAATGATTTTTTCCGCGTTTTGAGTCGCGGCTTCGCGTATCTGTTTTTCCGTCAGCGGTTCGTCCACCAGGCCGTGGGCGAAATTGTCGATGGAACAGATGGCCCCGTAACGCATTTCCAGTTCGCAGGCCACGGCGGCCTCGCTTCCCATGGTCATCCCCACGATATCCGCGAATCGCCGCATCATGCGTATTTCCGCCTTGGTTTCCAGACGGGGGCCGGGGTTTTGCCAATACACGCCGCCTTCATTGACTTCAATCCCCATGCTGGAAGCCGCTTCGAAAAGCCGCGCGCGGACGAACGGATCGATACACGGAGCGACATGTCCCGGCGCTGTTTGAAAAACGGAAGGAATATTGAAGAGAGAGATAAAATCTTCCGGAACTGCCAGCATCCCCGGTTTCAGCCATCCCTGAAGGCTTCCGCACGAGTTTACGCTGATAACCTGTTCGACGCCCTGCTCTTTCAGCGCCGTGAAATTGGCTGCGTGGTTGATGAGATGCGGCATGACGTAGGTGGCTTCATCGAGCCCATGCCGAGGCAGAAATACCAGCCTGTCGGTTATTAAAAGGAGCGCATCCCCGAATTTGGTGTGCGCCGTCATACGGCGGGCGGCGCTGAACCAGTCCACTCCAAAAAAAACCGTGCCTCCGATGAGACCGATTTGCGGCATTTTCTACGTTCCTTTCATCAGGGATCGAGGCCGTGGCGGGAGCCAACCGGGAAAAGGGGAAACACGAGGCTCGCGAACCCTTACGTCGTCTTTTCATCCTTCTTCTTGCCGGGTTCTTCCTTCAGTTCCTTCTGTTCTTCCTTTTCCTGTTTCCTGGCCTGTTTTTTCTCGATTTTCGCAAGGTTGGTTTCGCATTTGCTGATGTAGGAGAGCGCTTCGTTATATTGGCCCAGATCGGGGAAATTCTTGATCACGCCCTCGAACCGGAGCTTCGCGGATTTGTAATCGCCCGCCTTGAAATAAAATCTGGCCACGTACATTTCGTGTTTGGCCAGATTCTGAAGGCAGATGCTCAGCCTGTTCTCGGCCCGTACCCTGAAGGGGCTGTCGGGGTAGGTTCTGATGAGTCGCTGGAATTCCGTCACCGCCTGGCGGGTGAGGTCCTGGTCCCGGTCGATGGTCCTCATTTGCTTGAAATAGCTCATCCCCAACTGAAACAGCGCGTAGGGCACGGCTTCGTTTCGGGGATGGAGCTTTATGAAATCCTCGTAGGCGTAAATGGCGTCGTTGTATTCCCTGCGGTTGTACTGGGCGTCGGCTATCTTGAGTTCGGCGAGCACGACGTACGGGCTGAAGGGATATTGGTCCTTGATGGCCTGGAAATCATCGATGGCCCGCTTGTAACTGCGGTCGTTGAAGGCTTCCACGCCGTCGCGCATCAGCGCGTCTTCATCCTTGAAGCTTTTATCGCGATGGAAGAGCGCGCAGGAATTGAGGAATAGCAAAAGGGACAGCAGCGCAATGGTCGCCATCGCCGTCCGCCGGAATGATTGACTTTTATATGATCGCACGCCGCACCTATTTCAGGCTTTCCAGGTAGCGTTCCGCGCTGGCCAGCGCCGTGGCGCCGTCACCCGCCGCGGTGCATACCTGCCGCTGTTTTTTGTCGATAACGTCACCGGCGGCGAACACGCCCGGGATTCCGGTTTCCATTTCCAGATTGACTTTGATAAACCCGGCGGTGTCCCGGGGTATTATGTCGGCGCTGAGAAAATCGCTGTTCGGCTTGATACCCACGAATACGAAGACACCGTCCACCGGGAGGCTGGTTTGAGCGCCGGTCCGGACATCCTCGACGCCGATGGCATCGACCTTGTCGCTTCCGTCTATTCCGGTCACGATCGAGTCCCAGATGATCTCGATCTTTTCGTTTTTAAACACCCGTTCCTGGGCGATCTTGGCGGCGCGAAGCTCGTCCCGGCGATGAATCAGATAGACTTTCTTGGCGAATTTGGTGAGGAACATCGCCTCTTCCACCGCGGTGTTGCCTCCGCCAATGGCCGCCACCACCTGATCGCGATAAAAGGGGCCGTCGCAGGTGCCGCAATAGGAGACGCCCTTGCCCGCCAATTCGGCTTCGCCCTTGACTCGCAGCTTGGTCGGGTTGGCGCCGCTGGCGATAATCAGCGCCTTGCACCGGGCCACGCCATCGGCCAGGATGACTTCCTTGATCTCTCCGTTGAGTTTCAGGTCGATGACTTCCTTGCAAAAAGTCGCCAACCCGAACTTTTCGGCGTGGGCCCTCATGGCATCGGCAAGATCGAACCCGGATATGCCCGGAGTTCCGGGCCAGTTTTCAATCCAGTCGGTGTTGAGCACCTGTCCGCCGGGGGAAAGTCTTTCCAGCAGCGCATGATCGATGCGATTACGCGCCGCATAGAGACCCGCCGTCAATCCGGCGGGTCCGCCTCCAATGATGATCAGGTCGTATATACGATCTTCCAAAAGACAGTTTCCCCCGCTGGGCGGTTTACAGCACTTTTTTCAACGCTTCCTCGATGTGGCTTTTGGAAACCGCGCCGGTGATCTGTTCGGCCACTTCCCCGCCCTTGAAGATAATGAGCGTGGGGATGGCGCGGATGCCGTATTTGCCGGGAGTTTTGGGGTTCTCGTCCACATTCATTTTCGCCACTTGAACCTTGCCGGAATACTGTTCGGCCAACTCCTCGATCACGGGGGCGATGGCGCGGCAGGGTCCGCACCAGGCGGCCCAGAAATCGACTAGTGAAGGCGTTGCGTTCTTCAAAACATCCGCATCAAAGTTTTCATCGGTTACCTGCAAAAGATTTCCGGCCATGGTATCGACTCCTTTTTTTGGTTCAAAAATTCAAAGCTGGAGTTTTATTAATAGCAACCCCACCTATGAGTGTCAACTAGCTAGAATACATGCTTTTCTGCTCGGAAAAACGAAATCATGTTAGAATATGGTTGACAATTTCTCCATTCTAGATAAGCTAAAAAATTCTTAAGTCCGGGATAAAGGAGGTGGACTATGTCGAGCGTTGTAAAAAAGCGTCGTAAAAAGATGCGCAAGCACAAACATCGCAAGCTCTTGAGACGTACCCGCCATAAACGCAGGAAATAATCGCTTGGGGACGCGTGCGTTCTTCGTGAACCTATCAGCCGTCTCTCCCGGATTTATTTGCTGTCATAACCTGAACCACTATTGCTCCTAGGAGCTTGAGCGGGCGCCTCTGTAAAGAGGCTCGCCCGCTTTTACCATTTAGAGACCGCTCCGAGCTAAACGTTTCAGACGGCGGAATGAAAGACCTTGAAACCGCGGTCACCCCGGCAAAACCGGGAATGTGAGCGGACGCTTACCCGTTCGCCGACAGTTAAAAAGATTGGGGATGATTTTTTGACCAAAGATTCTCCCCATCTTTTTTTCTGTTTATTCAGTCTTCCATGATCTCACTGAAATCGACCACCCCGAAATATCCGTCATGATATTCCGGCGGATTGGCGCCGGACGATCCCGCCTTGTGGAATACGTACCCCAAACCGAACAGCCGGGCCGATTCCAGCACGCGCGGCCGGTCGTCGATGAAGACCGTGGAAGCCGGGTCAAACCCGATCATGTCCCGGGCCGCTTCCCAGAAACATTGTTCCTGCTTGATGCAGCCCACATCAAAAGCGCTGATGATGGAATTGAAGGTACCGCCGGAGCGGCGCCTTGGTAAGCTTGAGCGCCAGGGTCCGGGGATGGGCGTCGGTCAAAAGATGCATTGACTTGCCCAAATCCCGCGCATACCCGCAAAACCGCTCCGCGCCCGGCAAACACCGGATGCGATGGGCCTCCCGCCCCTTGAGCGCCAGAATGTCCAGCCCAAAGGTCCGCGCCCAGTAATTCACATCAAACCAGTTGAGCGTTCCTTCCTGACCGATGTACAGGGCAATGAGCTTTTCCCGCGCCGCTTCAAAGGAAACGCCGTCCCTGAGCGCGATCTCCCGCGGAACGGTCTCCAGCCAGAATATATCGTCAAAGTCCCGGTCCAGCAGCGTGCCGTCCAGATCCAGCAGCACATGCGAAATCCTGTCCCAGGAAAAACCGTTGTTCATGAGTAGCCTCCGTAAGCACGAAACATAACCTCTGAACACGCCGCAAGCAAGCGATTGCGCGTTTGCGGCTGGAGAAGAAAAAGAAAACCTGTGGGGGAATTTCTGCGCCTCGAAGATCCCGACGCAGTCGGGACACACCCCCTGTAAATTATTTCTCGCTGCGTGAGAAATGGCAGACAATGTAGGGCGGTTAGAGCGTCTAGCGAAACCCGCCGAACGACGGCCGACCCTGCCGAATTTCCTCTCCGGTCAGGGTGAGGGCACAATTCGCGCCTGGAAACGCTAACGCGCGCTTGCGGCGCATACGCCTTCCTTGCTATACAGAAACATCCCCAACATCGCCGTCTCAAATCCGCGCCGCTCAGCGCGACGGAAGGCTCAAACCGTGACCTTTGAACTTTATATCGCGTTTGTAACCACGGCCGTGATCATCATTGTCGTGCCCGGTCCCACCAACATGGTGGTGGTGTCGAACTCCATGAAATTCGGCTTCAGGAAATCGCTGTGGACGGTGCTGGGCGCGGCCTGTTCCCATTCGTCCTTTTTCTGCGTCACCACTCTGGGCCTGGCGGCCATTCTATTAACTTCGGCGCATGTGCTCGAGGTTCTCAAGTGGTTCGGAGCCGTGTATCTGGTGTGGATGGGGGTCAGACTCTGGATGGCCAAAGAAGCCGAGGACGAAATCGGGGACGGCCGATACATGGCTACGGCCCGGTCGCTCTTTACGCAGGGGTTCCTGGTCAACACCACCAACCCCAAGGCGCTAGCCTTTTACGCGGCTTTTTTCCCGCCCTTCGTAAATCCCAGTTTGCCGGCCCTGCCGCAGTTGCTGATGATGGGGGCCACATTTGTGGCCATCTTTCTGATCGTGGCGATCCTGCACGGTTTGGCGGCGGACCGGGTCCGCGCGATGTTCCAGACTCGCAGAAGCCAACGGGTCTGGAACCGCATGGCCGGATCTTTTCTGATCGGCGCGGGATTGCTTTTGGCGACGAAGAAAAACTAGGAATGCATCGAGGAAAGAAAACTAAGCTTGCGCCTCAAGGCGGGCCTTATTTCATCACGTCCTCGGTCAAAAAATTTCGCAGGGATTCGCCGCCCGAAGCCTCCAGGATCTCAATCCAACGGTCCACCCGTTCCCTGCCGTAGGCTTGCCGCCACGCTTCCACGATGGTTTCCACCGGGATGTCGGAGAAGGTTCCGAAATCCTCGACGTATTCCAGGAAACGTTCCTCTTTCAGGTTGAAGGGCTGCAACAGGGAATCGTCTCGACCGTTGAATTCCAGTGGCGGTGTCCCGTGGCGTTCGCACAGCTCCTTGTTGAACGCGGGAGTGGCCTTGACCCATTTGCCGTAGAGGTAGAATTCCACATAGCCGTGGTACACGAACAGGTTCGTTCCCATGAATTCCAACAATTGTTTGGTGATGAGATGGTTCTTTACCGCGGCGAATCCCACGCGGGAGGGGATTCCCGCCGCGCGGCCGAGGGCGCATAACAGGGAGGCCTTGCCCACGCAGTAGCCGCGGCCCCGTTTGAGTACATTACTGGCGCGGTAATGTTCGGGCAGATAGAACGGCGAGTAGGGATCGTACCAGATGCCGTCCCGGACGGCGTAATAGAGCTTGACGGCGCGTGTTCTGGGGTCGTCGGCGACGACGTCGACGGTCTTTTCCATCAGGCTCACAATGGTGGGGTGGTCGCTGTCCAGAATGGCGGTGGCGCCGCGACACGCTCCGGGCGAAGGATTGACGATCGGGCGGCTGTTCATTGGAATGACATTTCTCCTGTCAGCGGAAAAAGACCGCTTACTCTTTATCTTTTAACAACGATCCCAGGTTGGCGAACGGGTTGTGCGTGATGGATGACGTTTTTTCCTTGGCCGGCGCGGGTTTTTCATACCAGTCCGCCACATCGTTGCGGGTATGTTCGTTTTCGTGGCAATAGATGCACAACAGCTCCCAGTTGCTGCCGTCGGGCGGGTTGTTGTCGTGATTATGGTCCCTGTGATGGACGGTCAGCTCTTTAAGCCGCTTGCCGGAAAATTCCCGGCCGCACCGCCCGCAGACCCATGGAAACAGCTTGAGCGCCCGCTCCCGGTATGACTTTTCGCGTTGTTCCCGTTCCCGCCGCGCTTCGGCGATGATCTGGTCCATCTTTTCGGAATTTTTTTCCGGCGCCATGCGCCCATCCTCCTTTCGATCGCAAAAGGCCGTTCATAAAATATACGCCTCAGATGCGGAAACCCGCCAATCAGAGGTTTTCCGAGCGGGTATCTGAAATTTACCCAGCATGCGTCGCCATTACAATCAAAATCGACCGAGGAGGTGTCCGTCCATGAGAGCCGCCGAGGTAATTTTTCCCCTTCGGGACGTCTTGACAATTTCCCAAAATAGCTCTTTAATAATAAACATTATTAGCTAATATCCACACGTCCGATTATCGGGTCGTATCGGGCGAAGTGAGAAACGCTGAATTTCCATAATTTAATCCGAACACAAATATAACCAGGAAAGATGGTCGATTATTGGCTCCGGCGTCCTTATTTCGGGTTATAATTTAGAACTTTGTCGGAGAAATTTGTACGTAACCTTTAGCGGCACAAGGAGGCGCTCATGAGTAAAGACAAACAGTTAACCACCGCATTCGGCGCTCCCGTCAGCGACGATCAAAACAGCAAGACCGCGGGGCCTCGCGGTCCGGTCCTGATGGAAGATATTCACCTGCTGGAAAAGCTGGCTCACTTTGACCGGGAACGTATCCCCGAACGCGTTGTTCACGCCAAGGGCGCGGGAGCGCACGGCTACTTTGAAGTGACGGCCGACGTCACCAAGTATACCAAGGCCAAATTCCTTTCCGAAGTGGGAAAGAAGACCGAAGTCTTTGCCCGGTTCTCAACCGTGGGCGGAGAAAAGGGGTCGGCCGATTCCGCTCGCGACCCGCGCGGTTTCGCGGTCAAATTCTACACCGAGGAAGGCAACTACGACTTCGTGGGCAACAACACCCCGGTCTTTTTCATTCGCGACCCACTGAAGTTCGCCGACTTCATCCATACCCAAAAGCGACACCCGGCGACCAACCTGAAAGACGCGGACATGTTCTGGGATTTTCTTTCCCTGACCCCGGAATCCATCCATCAGGTCACCATTTTGTTTTCCGACCGCGGCACGCCGGCCACTTTTCGAACCATGAACGGTTACAGCAGCCATACCTACATGTGGTATAACGCCCAGGGCGAACACTTCTGGGTACAGTACCACTTTAAGACCGACCAAGGCATCAAGAACCTCACCCTGCAGGACTCAAACCGCCTGGCCGGAGAAGATCCGGACCACGCCACCAGGGATCTTTTCAAGTCCATCGAACAGGGTGACTATCCCAGTTGGACCCTGGAAATGCAGATCCTTACCCCCGAACAGGTCAAGGATTTCAAGTGGGACATCCTGGACATCACCAAGGTTTGGCCGCACAGCGAAGTTCCGCCCATCAAGGTGGGAAAAATGGTGCTGGACCGCAACCCGATCAACTATTTCGCCGAAGTCGAACAGGCGGCCTTTTGCCCCGGCAACGTGGTTCCGGGCATTTTCCCTTCCCCGGACAAAATGCTGCAAGCGCGGCTGTTTTCCTATCATGACACGCACATCCACCGCTTGGGGACCAACTATCACCTCATTCCGGTGAACTACGCCAAAAACGCGCCGGAAACGAACTACCAGCGGGACGGCTTCATGCGGGTGGACGAAAACGGCCGTGGCGGCCCCAACTATTGGCCCAACAGCTTCAACGGCCCGGCGCCGACATCTCCGCCAAGGAACCCCGGATGGAGTTCTCCGGCGTTGGCGACCGTTACTCCTTCGACTTCCCCAATGACGATTTCGTGCAGCCGGGAAATCTGTTCAGGAACGTAATGGACGATGAAGCGCGAGAGCACCTGATCGGCAATATCGTGGATCACCTGAAAAACGCGCAAAAACGCATCCAGCTCCGCCAGACGGCCCTGTTCTACAAAGCCGACCCCGAATACGGGAAAGGCGTGGCCAAGGGCATCGGCCTGGATATCGCGGAAGTGGAAAAATTAGCCGCCATGTCCCAGGAAGAACGGGCGGAAGCCACCAAGGCGTAAGGAAAAAACAGAGCTAAGCGCCCTCCGAAAAATGTAGGGGCGAAAAAATTTTCGCCCCTATTACGCTCGAAATGACGAGCGATTTTTCCTTAAATGTACTATCTTCAATGAGTTATACTTCTTGACAGGGGATTTTTACCAGGGAGCGAAACCTGTTTTCGCTCCCTGGTCTTCCGACATGTCTATAACTGGCGCATAAAAAGCGTCAGCGCCCGCTTTTCATCCGCGTTCAGCTTCACGCCGGTGACAATGTTGAAAAATTCCACCGTATCCTCCAGCGTGAGACATCGCCCGTCGTGCATATAGGGCGGCGAATCCTTGATTCCCCGCAGGGTAAAGGTCTTGATCGGACCCTCCGCGGTGAATCCACTGGCCATTGATTATTGCGGCTGTGTAAAAGCGCTCGACCTTAAGATCGTGCATCTGGTTGTCCAGATAAAAGGGAGCGGGGTGGCATTCGGCGCACCGTGCCTTGCCGAAAAAGAGCTTCCTCGCCCTTTCAGTTCCTCTTCGGTCGCCTTGTTCGGGTCGAGCCGTCCAAACACATCCAGCTTAGGCGCCGGGGGGAAATCGAACATGTTCTGCATCTGAGCCATCATCACCACCTGGCTGGACCGGTCCGGAAGGTTCACGCCTTTCTTGGCGGCCGTCACATGGTCCCCGTCGAAATAGGCGGTGCGCTGTTCGAACTCGCGTAAAATCCTCCACCGAACGCAATGACCGTTTGGACCCGTGGATCTGCTGATTGAACATGCCGCGCAGGCTGACCGTATCGAGCGCGAAACGGGCCACGTGAGGCCGGGTGTCCGGGTTCAGGTGAAAAGCCGCGTTGGTGTGGCCGTTGGCGTGGCAGTCCAGGCAGCTGACGCCCAGGCTCGGCCTCTCCACCTTCCGGTCCTCGGTCTGGTTGAACTGCTGCTGGGGAAAAGGCGTCAGCAAGCAGCCGCAACCCTTCCATCTGCACCGGGGTCAAGATGCCGTGCATGATTTCATAATAGTTGTCGATGGAAAGCAGTTTGCCCTGGGAAACGTCCCCCAGTTCCGGCCTGGTGGAAAGGAAAATGGGCGGGGGAAATTCCGGCGTGCAGATGGTCGGGCAGGTCGAAATCCACGTCAAAACGCTTCAGGGAACGCTGCTCCAACCGTTCTATTTCCTTGATCTGGTTTTCCGGAAACACCTGGCCGCCTGTTTCGTGCTTGGCGTGCGGCAGGGGCAGAAAGCCCTTGGGAAAGACGCCTTTTCCCTGATTTCCTACGGCTTCATTTTGGCCAATTGATCCAAGCTGTATCCCTCCGGGGCCTTGACCCGCACCCCTTCCTGGACCGCCTTTCTTCCGCCGGACATCATGACGCCCTGCGCCGGCCGGTCGCTCAGGTCGTAGCGTTCGTTCAGAAGGCCCATCTGCCGGTTCATGATTTTAGCCTTGTCTTCCATATCCTGTTTCATGACCATTTTAGGGTCTTTGACAACTACCGGAATGTACGTTTCATGAATTACATCGATGTCCGCCGGTATTTTTCCGTCGTCCGCCGCAAGCGCGAGCGTGCCTGAAAACAGGAGCGCCATAAAACTGTATATTATTAATATAATTAACCTTTTTACCATTCTAGACTCCTCCTTTTTTCCCGGTTGATAGCTCCAATTATGCCCATCCTATCAGACCAGCTAAATCTTCATTATAAGGTGAATACCCTAAATATATTCAGGGGGAGCCTTATTTTGACGTAGTGTTTTTTAAGGAAAGGGTGAAGCAACGTCCTTTTCACTTTTGTCCTTCCGAGGCCTCATATTCTGATAAGATAGCTTCAGCGATTCGCGAAAATAAGGAGGTACACGCTATGAAATATCTGGTGGTCGGGTCGGAAGGACCTTCATTCGAAACACCCGGCGAAGGCATCGATGTTCTGGAAACCATGGTTATTCCCGCGCTGGAAGAACTCATGAATCTCGAGGGAAAAGGCAAAATACTGGCAGGCGGGCTTCCGGTCGGGGACCGGGCCTTCGTGTTCATGGTGGACGCGCCGTCCAATGATGAACTGGACCGTTTTCTGCGCGGGTTGCCCATGTGGGAAGCCATGACCTGGGAGGTGACCGCGCTCCAGACCTTTTCCGGACGGTTGGAGATCGACCGGGCCCAACTCGAGGAGCTCAAGAAGGCGCTCTGAGGCGCGTCTTGAACTTTGGACAGGCGCCAACGGCCCCGTATCGAGGCGCGGGACAAAATCCAGCCGGGACCCAGAAGTGGCTGATGTTCCTGGATACCCCGGTCAAGCCGGGGTATGACGAAAGAGGGCCGGAGGCATGATGACGTGATAGCGCCCGTAGGGGCGAAAAAATTTTCGCCCCTACCTTCTACAGGGGGCGCGGGGGAAGAAATTCCCCCGCAATTCTTTTTCTCATCTTTTTTTCTTTCTTTTCTTTCCGCCTTTAACGCCGGGGCGCGTCGCCGGGGGGAGTCATTTCGCGGAGCCTGGTTTTGAGCACCTTGCCGCCGGGGTTGCGCGGCAGCGCATCCACAAAGGTGACGGAGGCCGGAACCTTATAGTCGGCGATGATTCCTTTGCAGTGGTCGATGATTTCGTCTTCGGTTGAAGTCATGTCGGGCTTGAGCACGATAAAGGCGTGGACCACTTCGCCGAAGATGGAGTGAGGCCGGGGCGCGACCGCCGCTTCCAATACCTTGGGATGGGTGACCAGCGCCGATTCGACTTCTATGGAATACACGTTTTCGCCGCCGCGAATAATCATGTCCTTTTTGCGGTCCACGACCCACACAAAGCCCTCGGGATCGATTCTGGCCACGTCGCCGCTTTTGAGCCACCCGTTTTCGATGTTCCGAGCGCTGATTTCCGGTTTGTTCCAGTAACCGCCGACCACGTTGGGGCCCTTTATGTACAGTTCGCCCACCGTATCGGCGGGTAGATCGGTCCCCCGCTCGTCCGCGATGCGAAGCCGTATGGCGCTGACGCCCAGCCCGATGGAGCCCGCCTTGCGCACCGAATCGCAGGCCGGGAGCACGGTGGTCAGGGAGCTGGTTTCGGTCAGGCCGTAGATGTTGTACAGCTTGATGCCGAGCCTGGTTTGCAGTTCCATGATGGTAGCCGGGTCCATGGGCGCCCCGCCGTAAGCGATGGAATGGAGCGCCGAAAAATCGGCTTTTTCCAGGGCTTGGTTAATGAGCATGAGCGCGCACATGGTGGGGACGGCGACCAGGAAGGAAACCCGGCGCCGCTCCACGAGATCGATCATCCCGGCGGTATGGTACGAGGGCATCAGGACGCAGGTCCCGCCGGCGTACACAAAGGCCACCAGTTGGCTGTTCAGCCCGGTGACGTGAAAGAGCGGGACCACGATCAGGGTCACGTCCTTTTCGATGTAATTGAGATGCGCTCCGCAGTTGCGGGCGTTGGCCATGATGTTGCGATGGGTCATCATCGCGCCCTTGGGCAGGCCGGTGGTTCCCGAAGTATACATGACGCAGGCCAGATCGTCGAAGGTCAAATCGACCGGCGCGGGTTGGGCGCCTGTTTCGATGACGGCCCTGAACGGTTCCATTCCCGAAGGCGTATCGGGACCCGCGTGGATCACTTTTTGGACGGAAGGCGTTTCGGGGAGTATCTTCTGGACGGTTTCCCTGAATCGCTCTTCCACGATCAGGACCGTGGCGCCGCAGTCGTTCAGGATGTAGACCAGTTCCTGGGGCGCCAGCCGGTTGTTGAGAGGAACACAGACAAATCCGCCCGCGTGGCAACCGAAGTAGGCTATGGCGAATTCATTGCAGTTGGGCGTGAGCAGCGCGACGCGGTCCCCTTTTTTCAGCCCCGTTTCCTGCAGACGGGCGGCCAGCGCCAGGGAGTAGCGTTCGAATTCGGCGTAGGTGATCAACCAGTCTTCGCAGATGAGCGCGGGCTTGTCAGGAAGCCGCTTTGCCGTGGATCGCAGGGTTTCGAACAAAAGCATGACGACACCTCCCGGAAATTAATACACGGTCCATCCGCCGTCCACGTAGATAGTTTGGCCGGTTATGAAATCGGAAGCGGAAGAAGCGAGAAAGACCACCACGCCTTCCAGTTCTTCCGGCTTGCCGAATCTGCGCATGGGCGTGCGGTTCACGATGAATTGATAGCGTTCGGGATCGTTTTTCACCGGTTGCACAAGCGGCGTATCGAAATAGGTAGGACCGATGGCGTTGACCGTGATGTTGTGTTGCGCCCATTCCACGGCCATGACCTTGGTCATCTGGATGATGCCGCCCTTGCTGGAACAATAGGCCAGTTGGCTGGGCAGGGCGATGGTCCCCAGAATGGAGGCCATGTTGATAATCTTGCCGTGGTTGTTGGCGATCATGTGCGGCGCCACAGCCTGGGTCATCAGAAAGTAGCCCTTGAGGTTGGTGTCCACGACCCAGTCCCAATCTTCTTCGGTGAGTTCCAGCACGGGCTTGCGCACGTTCACGCCCGCGTTGTTCACCAGGATGTCGATTGTGCCGAACTCGTCCAAAACCTTGGAGACGGTGTCCAGAACACGGTTTCTGTCCAGAATATCGGTGGTGAAAAAGCGGGCTTTTTGTCCCAGGGATTCGACTTCGGCTTGCGCGTCGCGAAGGTCGTTTTCATTTCTGGCCACCAGCGCCAGATCGGCCCCCGCTTTGGCCAGCCCCCTGGTCATGGCCCGGCCCAGCCCCTTGGAAGCGCCGGTCACCAGGGCTACCTTTCCTTCGAGCGAAAATACCTTCAGGTCCATGATGTCTCCCTTTGTTTTTGAATTCAAGGTTTTCCCAGTTCCAGCAAGCGTAAAGCAGGCTGTTGAAAAACAAGAATCAGGTCGTCAGGCAAGGCGCGTGGCGAATCGACAAGCGAAGCATATACAAGCATATGTGAGCATTGGCGAGAGCCGCGCAACGCGGAATGACGGCCTGAGACGCAGTTTTTCAACGCCCTGCTAGAAACTGGGCGGGTTGTTGACCCACAGCACCAGCGTGTTTTCTTCGCCGGGGTTACGAAATTGATGCGAGTTAGTGGAACAAAAGTAAAAGCTGTCGCCTTCTTCGAGCTGGGTGACCGATCCGTTGAAAATCAGTTCCAGTTTTCCCTGCAACACGATCCCGAATTCCTCGCCTTCGTGATGATACGGCCCGCGCGATCCTCCCCCCGGATAGATGGTGGCGATACGGGCGTCCATGGTTTTGGTTCGAGGATTGGACACCAGCATCTGTATGGACATTTTGGATTTGGGAAATTCCACCACTTCCCGTTCGCTTTTGCGCACCACGGTTTTTTCTTCGGAATCGGGGCGGAAGAAATCGACGATGGTGATGTTGAGCGTGGTAGTGATCTTTTTAAGCATGGACAACGAGGGGTCGACATGGCCGTTTTCCAGCAGGGAAATGTAGGCGGGGGTGCAACCGACTTTGCGCGCCAGTTCCTTCTGGGTGATGTTTTCAATCATCCGGAGCCTTCTGAGTTTTTCGCCGATGCGGTCCATGGTTGGCCTTACCGTAGTTAAATTATAATTACATCCGGTTGTGTTCAAAGGGTCTGGGCCGGCCGTTCGGATACTAAGAGAGTTTCACTTGACAAGAAAGAAGCGATACTATAAGTATACCGTATACAATTAATTATTACTTAATTCAAGAAAATTTCCTTCACCGACTAACCACTTCTACCCCGGCGGCCGCTCCGCGATAGCTCGGCGTTCGCCGTTGTTCCGCGCCCCTGTTTTACCCTGGATCAGAGCACGACCCCGGTTCGTATCGGGATTCCATACATACAAACACCTTGATCGGAGGGAACCATGAGCGTCAATGAGAAAAAAGGGATTGGACGACGGTCATTCTTGAAAACCGGATTGGTGGCCGGAGCCGCCGCATTGGGGCCGGGCGTTCTCAAACCCGTGGGGTTGTGGGCGTCCGGGGCGAAAATCCAGGGTCCCATAAAAATCGGCTATCAGGCCATCATGTCGGGAACGCTCGCGGGGTACGGCGAATTCCATAAGATGGGCGTGACCATGGCCATGGAGGAAATCAACGCCGCGGGCGGCATCGCCGGCGCCAAGGTGGAAGTGGAATTCCGCGATTCGACGCTCAAGGCCCCCGACGCCATCAAAAACGCCCGCTATTTCGTGGACAGCTGGGGCGCCGACTTCCTGGGGGGCATCGATTCCTCCGGCCAGGCCCTGGCTCTGGCGCCGCTCATGCCCAAACTGGACCGCATACTCATGGTGACCCACGCCGCCACGGAAAAACTCACCGAGGAGATGGTGTACAAAAAGGGCATCAAACAAATTTTTCGCATCTCCACCCCCACCTATCAGGACGGAAACGCGGCGGCATTCGTGGCCAAGGATCTGCCCGCCGCCAAATGGTCCACGATCAGTCCCAAATATGAATATGGGTACACCTGCTGGAACATGTTCAAGGAAACCCTGACCAAAATGAAACCGGGCGTGGAATTTACCGCCGAATCGTGGGCGCCGTTCGGCACCACCGACTTCCGGTCTCACATCAACACCATATTGGACGCCAAGCCTGACGGCCTCTATTCCACGGAATGGGCGGGCGAGCTGATCACCTTTGTCAAACAGGCCAAGCAGGCCGGTCTTTTCGACCAGATCAAGCATGTGATGTTCCCCGTGGGAGCGGCCATGGACGTGCTGGAAGGGCTGGGAGAAGAGATGCCCGACAACGTCTGGATTTCGGGCCGTTATTTCTTCCGGTATCCGGACGATAAGATGAACAACGACTGGGTGGCGCGTTTCCGGAAACGGTGGGACCATTACCCCGCCTACGTGTCGGAAACCGGCTATTCCTCGCTTTTCGCCATTAAAAAGGCGGTTGAGGCGTGCGAATCCAAGGAAACCGCCCAGGTCATCCAAGCCATGGAAGGCATGGAAATGGAGTCTCCGGCCGGAAAGCGCGTGTTCCGCAAGGAAGACCACCAGGCCATGTATGATGTGCCGTGGGGTCTCACCAAGGCCGATCCCCAATATCCCTTTAAAATCATGGGCAAGCAGATCGTCCTTCCGGCGAAGGAATTTTTCAACCGTCCGCCCTTCGAGGGAGCGGATTCATTCCCGCCCTTTAAATCCTGATCGCGGTAAGGCGCCGGGACTGAAAACCGGCGCCTTCAGAGCCGATTCCGGACATCCGGAAACCATTCGATCGGGAAACAACTTCTGCGGAATGATTTCATGCTTGAGTCCATTGTCCATGTCTGCCTGGCCGGTTTGTCCACCGGCATGTTCATCTGGCTTGTCGCCAGCGGCCTGACGCTCATTTTCGGGGTCCTGGGGGTGCTCAATTTCGCGCACGGCAGCTTTTACATGCTGGGCGCGTATCTGTGCTTCACCATGCTCCGGTTCACGGGCGACAACTTCTGGCTGGGAATCCTGTTGGGGCCGCTGGTGGTGGGCGCGGTCGGGTTTATCATCGAACGATACTTCATCCGCTTTGTCTACCATCTCGAACTGTCCTATCAACTGCTGCTGACCTTCGCCTTCGTGCTCATTTTCGACGATCTGGTGAAGATCGTGTGGGGATCGGGCTCCATCGGATCCCCATCCGTTCCGGGGCTGTCCTCTTCCGTCAATATCCTGGGCCGACTCTTTCCCGTCTACAACATTTTCATCATGGTGGTGGGGCCGCTCATCGCCCTGGGGCTCTGGTTTATGTTGGAACGCACCTGGTGGGGGAGAATCATCCGCGCGTCCTCGTCCGACCGGGAAATGGCCTCCGCCATCGGGGTGCGGGTGCGAGCCTTGTACACCTGGGTGTTCGTGTTCGGCGCCTGGCTCGGGGCCATGGGAGGAGCGCTGGCCGCGCCCTACGTGGGACTGCTGACGCCGGGCATGGGAGAATCGATCATCATTGACGCCTTTGTGGTGGCCGTTATCGGCGGGTTGGGCAGCCTGAAGGGAGCCTTTCTGGGAGCGCTGGTTATCGGGCTTTTGTCCGCCTTTGGCACGCGCTTTATCCCCGCGTTCGATATGTTTCTGACCTTTATCCTCATGGCGGTGGTCCTCATGTGGCGGCCCCAGGGTCTTTTCGGCGAGGCGGGCTGACCATGCGCGGGCGTTGGGGGTTCATCGTATTTCTGGCCTGGCTGGCAGTGTTGGCGCTCGTGGGGGTTTTCGCCGGACGCTTTTACATCTACATAGTCACGCGGATCATGCTCCTGTCCATTTTCGCCATGGGTTATAACGTGCTGTTCGGCCGCGCGGGGTTGCTGTCCTTCGGCCACGCATCGTTTTACGCCATGGGCGCGTACGCGCTGGCGCTGCTCAACCTGCATGTCATCGCCAACCCGATACTCGGCCTGATCGTGGGCGTTTTGAGCGCGGCGCTACTGGCGCTCATTATCGGCTTTTTCTGCGTGCGGCACACCGAAATCTATTTCGCCATGCTCACCCTGGCCTTCGGCATGATGATATTCTCGCTGATCTGGAACATTCGCGGCGTCACCGGGGGGGATGACGGGCTATACGGGATCATGCGCGAGCCGATCGGCGTTTTCGGCCTGTTCGATTTGCCGCTTACCACCGACCGCCAATTCTATTTTCTGGCGCTGGTTTTGTTTATAGCGAGCGTCTGGTTTCTGCGCCGGTTGTCCCTCTCCCCCTCGGCCTGATGTTGTCCGGCATCCGGGAAAACGGGCACCGGCGCAGTTCGCGGCCATCAACATTAAAAATTATCGTCTGGCCGCGTTTGTCATCAGCGGGGCCTTCGCCGGGCTGGCCGGTTCCCTGTCCGCGCTGCTCGAAAGCGCCACCAGCCCCTTTATGGCGCACTGGAGCCACTCCGCCGAACCCATTCTGGTGACGCTGATCGGCGGCGTGGGCAGCTTCGCCGGCCCATGGTGGGGAGCGTTATATTTATCGCCCTGCGCGAAGTCATTGAACGGTTTACTGAAAACTGGATGTTCTGGTTCGGGGTGATCCTTTTAATAATCATAATTGGGTTCCGGGGCGGCGTCATGGGAGTTTTCGCCACCCTAACCAAACGGGAGGCCCCGGCGCCCGATCGAGGGGGCGACCACGATGTCTGACACCCTGTTACGCATTGAAAACCTGACCAAACGATTCGGGATGGTGTGCACCGCTCGCGAAATCAGCCTGTCGTTCCAGGAGGGCGCGCTGACCTCCATCATCGGTCCCAACGGAGCGGGAAAGTCCACTCTGGTCAACATGCTGAGCGGGTCGCTGCCGGTCGATTCCGGGACAATCACCTTTCATGGGCCGCGATATCACTCATACGCCCATTTACAAGCGGGTAAGCATGGGGTTTGGGGCGGTCTTTCCAGGTAGTGAACGTTTTTCCCCGGACTGTCGGTCTTTCGAAAACGTGGAAATCCCCGTGCTGGCGCTCAAAGGAAGGGCGAGCCGATTCTTCCTTCCTTTGAGCCGGGAAGAAGAGGCCGCCGGGAGTCAACGCGGTGCTGGAAATGGTGGGTTTGGATCGGGTGGCGGCGTCGCCAGCGCCAGCGAATTGTCCCACGGCGACCAGCGGCTGCTGGAGATCGGCATCGCCCTGGCCTCCAAGCCCCGGCTCCTCTTTCTGGACGAACCGACAGCAGGCATGAACCCGGTCGAGCGGGTAAAAATCCTGCAGAACATACGGACCCTGTCTCAGAAAGGGGGCAGACCACTTTTGTAATTATCGAACATGACATGGACATCGTCTTCTCGCTTTCCGACCGGGTGATCGTTCTGCACCGGGGCGACGTTATCGGCGATGGGACTCCGGACGAAATCAAGGCTAACGAGCAGGTTCGGGAAGTCTATCTGGGCGAAGAGGTTATGGAGTGATCCTCGAGGTTAAACGGAATAGACACCTATTACGGCGTGTCCCATGTCTTGCAGGGCATAAGCCTTGCGGTGGATTCCGGCGAGGTCGTGGCCCTTCTGGGAAGAAACGGCGTGGGCAAGACCACCACGCTGCGTTCCATTCTGGGGCTGACGCCTCCCAAAAAGGGGATCGCATCCGTTTTAACGACAGGGAAACGGCCGGAAAACCTCCCTACCTGATGGCGAGAATGGGCATGGCCTACGTGCCCGATGATCTGCGCATCTTTCCCTGACTCACCACCTATGAAAACTGGAGATCGCCCGCCGGGTGTCCAAACGTGACGGCTACTGGAACCGGGATCGGTGTCGTGGAGCTGTTTCCAAAGCTGGAGGAACTGGCCCGCAACAAGGGGCTCAACCTGTCCGGCGGCGAAAAAAAGATGCTGGGCATCGGCCGCGCGCTCATGGCCAACCCCACCCTCGTCCTGCTGGACGAACCTTCCGAAGGCCTTGCGCCGCTGATCGTGCGGAACCTGGCTCAGGTCATCGGCCAAATACGCGAACATGACGTGACCATCCTCATGGCCGATCAAAATCTGAAATTCTGCCGCCGGGTTTCCGATCGCGGCTACATCATCGAAAAAGGCGTCATCGTGTATGAAGAAACGATCGACGCCATCTGGGCCAATGAGGCGGTCGTCGGCAAGTATCTGGTGGTGTGACAGTTAATAAAAAATCTGTGGGGGAATCTCTTCCCCCGCGCCCCCTGTAGACTATTTCTCGCTGCGCGAGAAATGGTAAAGAAAGGGCGCTTCACGAAGCGCCCCTACGGAAAAATTCGAATCATTATAGTCATGCTCCGGCTTAACCGGGACGTCCGTTATTTCACCGGGAAAAAGGCTACGCGGAAATTTCCGCCATTGAAATCCTGATGCGATTGGGGGCGCGCTCCCTGAGAATGTAGGGGCGAAAAATCTTTCGCCCCTACCGCGCTGGAAATGAAAACGCGTATTCCTTGCACGTGGGAGACCTTTTGGAAACTGCCGTTTCTTCCCGATACTTTCCTCTCTCATCGATCGGGATGAATCACAATTCTGATGAGGTCTTCCTTTTTTTCTTCAAGTTTGCGCAGCGCCTCGTTGACCTGATCCAGTCCCATGACCGCGCTGATCGACTTTCGAACATCCAACCGGCCGGATTCCACCAGCCGTATGAGCGTCTCGATTTCACTTACCGTGAAACCGTAGGAGCTGAGCAGCGATACCTGCCGCCGCACGAACAGAGTGGGCGGCTGGATCTGGATGGGGTTGGGGCCGAGCCCCACCACGGTGGCGCGACCTCCCGGCCGGAGCGACTCGACCGCCTGGGCGATGGCCACGTTGGAGCCGATCAGTTCCAGCGCCAGGCTCACCCCCAGGCCGTCCGTTTCCTGCCGGATAGCCTCGACCGGGTTACCGTTGGCCGCGTTGATCAGGACGTCCGCGCCGGCTTCCCTGGCCATCTTGAGCGAGGAATCCCGCACGTCCACGGCGATGATCTTGGACGCGCCGCCCATCCGGGCCAGCATAATGGCATGAATTCCGAGTCCGCCGCAGCCGAAGACGGCCACCTGCTCCCCGGCCTGCAATTGGCTCACCGCGAACACCGCGTGAAACGGGGTGGCTACCGCGTCGGAAATGAGAGCGCCTTCTTCAAAGGAGATGGAGTCCGGCAAATGAACCAGGTTTTCCTCGGGCATGGCGATGAATTCCGCGAACGCGCCGTTGGCGTGGATTCCCAGGCAGCCGCGGCTGACGCAGATGTTGGTCATTCCCTGTTTGCAGGCGTAACAATGGCCGCACACCAGCAGGGGATTGAAGCACACGCGGTCGCCGGGTTTGAATCGTTTCACGCCCGCGCCGACTTCGCTGATGATACCGGACGCTTCGTGCCCCATGATGATGGGCTTGAAAGCGGTGATGGTGACGCCTTCCAGGGCCGTGTGGATATCCGAACCGCAGACGCCGCACGCTTTCACCTTGATGAGCGCATGACCGGGTTCGACTTGCGGAATGGGGACGTCTTCAATGACCAGGGGCTTGCCTGCTTCGTACAATCGAGCCGCTCTCACAACTCCTCCTTTTCGGAAGCGAAACCGCGCGACAGCGGGCGCTGTCCGGGGCGTTTTATGTTTGGGATTTGCGTCGCAGGAGAGCAAATGCGGCCTGAAAAATCAACCCAATTTTCCTTGACACGCGTTGACCGGCAACTCTAGTATACGGTACACAATTTCGCTGATTCCGACTCACCAACCGCGCCGGCTTCAACGTCGTAACACCGCAAGTCCGTTCCAGCCGACAAATGACTCATAATTGATCTTTGCATCGTTTATTCGTCGAAACGTGTAATGGAAAAAAACGCGCAAACCTTTAACAATACACGGGAGGCAGGCATGGGAGATAAAAACGGGCAGACGACTAATCGCAGGAACTTTCTGAAAACGGCGGCCGCCGCGGGTCTGGGAGCGGGCGCGACCGCGGTTCTGGGACCCGGCGGCTCCGCCCTGGCCGCGAAAAAACAACGCGACATACCCAAGGAACCCGTCAAGATAGCCGCCATCAGTTTTCTCAGCGGTCCGGCGGCCGGACCCTTCGGTATCCCCGGCGACAACGCCTTCAAAATGATGGCCGACGTTTACAATAAAGACGGAGGCATTCTGGGCAGGCAAATCGAACTGAAAAGCCTCGACGAAGCCGGCGGCGCCGACACGCAGGTAAAGCTCCTGCGAAAACTCATCCTGGAAGACAAGATGGACGTGGTGCTCGGCTATATCTCTTCGGGCGACTGCAAGGCGGTCCTGCCTCTGAGCGACGAATTGGGCGGATTGGTCGTGGCGTATGACTGTGGCACGGATGCGCTCATGGAAGGCGACAAAACCCCGTTCAAGTATCCCAAATTCGAACTGGGCTTCAGGACCGCCGCCCACCTGGGCATCGACAACATCGGTCTGGCCCTGGCGATCAAGGAGTTTATGCCGCAGGTGAAAAAGGTCGGCGGCATCAATCAGGACTACTCCTGGGGCCGCGACAGCTGGTCTGTTTTCGAAACCGCCATGAACCAGCTCATGCCGGGAATCGAAGTCGTGAAAACCCTGTGGCCCAAAATTTTCACCACGGACTTCACCGCTCACATCAGCGCGCTGCAGGGATCGGGCGCCGAGATTATCCACACCTCCCTGTGGGGCGGCGACGCGGTGACTTTCATCAAACAGGCCAAGGCGGCGGGTCTTTTCGATAAGGCCACCCTGTGCATGAGCCGAGGCGAGCCGTATCCGCAGGAACTGGGCGATGAGTTCCCCGAGGGACAGCTCATCTGCTGCGCCGGAACGCACTACTTTCTGTACCCGCAACAGGACAAATGGCCGCTCAACAAGTGGTTCGTGGAAGAGTACAAGAAACGGTACGACAAATATCCCACCTACCCCTCGTATCACGCCTATCAATCCATCGCCACCTACAAGGCCGCCGTGGAAAAAGCCGCCAAAATGGTCGGCGGCTGGCCCACCATCGAAGAAATCAGCGACGCCATGGCCGGTTTGAGCCTGGAGACGCCGAGCGGCTATCTCTTCATCGATGAGGACCATAACGCGCGTGAAGACTGTCTGGTCGGCATCAGCAAAAAAGTCGAGGGCCAACCATTTCCCATCCTGGACCCCGCAAAAATGATGGTCTTCCCCGCCCACCAGGTCAACGCGCCGGCGGGCGTGCGGACCGAGGACTGGATCAAGAGCTGGTCCAAGTAGGCTGACTCCATACAATCCGGCGGCCCGGCAAGCTGACGGGCCGCCCGGATTCGCGCCTGAAGCGCCGATCGCATCGATTCCGAAAAGGAGGTCCCCCTCGATGGGGCTGATTTACACCCTCAACGGCTTTTATTTCGCGGCCTTCCTGTTTCTGACCTCATTGGGCCTGTCCATTATCCTGGGCGTCATGGGCATTCTGAACCTGGCCCACGGCGCTCTGTACGCCATCGGCGGTTTTGTGGCGGCGTACGTGATCGGCCTGATGGGAGGAGACCCCATCGTGCTGATCATAGCCGTTTCCGCGCTCTGCGCCATGATCGTCGCCGGCTTGGCCGGAATGGTGGAAGAAACCACGCTGATCAAGCCCATGTACCGGCGCCCGCTGGAATATCAGCTTCTGATTACCTTTGGCGCGCTGCTGGTCATCGAGGACCTGATCAAACTCATTTTCGGCGGCGAATCCCGGTACGCGTCGGCTCCGTTCGACGCCATGGGAAGCGTCAAAATCGCCGGGTCCACCTACCCCATCTATTTTCTATTCGTCATGGCGGTCGCGCTGGCGGCAGGGCTGTCCATTTTCTGGTTGATGTCCAGAACCCGCGTGGGGATCATGCTGCGGGCCATTGAAATGGATCGGGACATGGCCCAGGCCATGGGCATTCCCATGCGCAAACTTTCGGTTCTGGCTTTCGTGCTGGGCGCCGCGCTGGCGGGATTGTCCGGCGCCCTGGTCGTGCCCACCACCCCGGCGGTGCTGGGCATGGGCATGGAGCCGCTCATCATGGCCTTTATCGTGGTGGTCATCGGCGGGTTGGGCAGCCTGAAGGGCGCGTTCCTGGGATCGCTCATCGTCGGTCAGACCAGATCGTTCGGCATTGTGTATTTCCCGGAAATGGAAATGCCGCTACTGTTTCTGATCGCGGTCATCATCCTGGTCGTCAAACCCGAAGGCTTGTTTGGACAGAAATGAGGGCTTGCGCATGAAGCGATACCTGTTCACTCCTCGCGCTTATGTTTACGCGGCGGTTTTCGTGGCCCTGCTGTTTCTGCCCCGTTTCCTCGGCGCCTATCACCTGATGATGTTCGAAGCGGGTCTGACCTTCGGCATCATGGCCTTGTCTCACAACCTGCTGCTGCGCTATGGCGGATTGCTGTCCTTCGGCCACGGCGCCTATTTCGCCTGCGGCGCCTACGGGGTGGGGCTTCTGTCCAAGTATTGCCCGGATCATTTCAGCTTCGAACTGTCCATCCTGGTGGCGCTGGCGTTATCGCTCGCCGTATCCGCCCTGTTCGGATTTCTGGTGGTGCGGCACACCAAAATCTTTTTTTCTATCCTTACCCTGGCCCTGTCCATGCTGATTTTCGCGATTCTGATCAAGGCCTACCATTTCACCGGCGGGTCGGACGGCATACGCGTCGAGATCCCCACCTTTTTCGGCCATGAATTCGAAATGCGCCGCGTCCAGTTTCTGACCGGGCCCTACTATTACATTTTGCTGGGAGTGTTCGCGATCGCCACGGTCGTTTTGCTTGCTATCGTCAATTCCCCCTTTGGAAAAGCGCTCCAGGCCACGCGAGACAATGAGTTGCGGGCTGAAATGATCGGCGTGCTGGTCAAAAAAACCCGTTGGTACGCGTTTGTCATTTCCGGCGTGTTCGCCGGATTGGCGGGAGCGGTCTGGAGTTTCGTCAACGGCCACATAACGCCCGAAATATCGGACTGGGTGTTTTCCGGCGAGATTGTCTACATGGTGCTGCTGGGCGGATTCATGGTTTTTGAAGGCCCCATCGTGGGAGCGCTGATTTTTACCTACCTCAAGCTGTACGCCATCAGTTCCACCGAATATTGGATGCTGATTATCGGATCGACCCTGATCATCCTGGTGCTGCTGCTGCCGGGCGGAATCACGGGAGGCTTCAGATCGCTGTTTATGCGGTTGAAGAGATGAAAAAAATTGCGGGGGGGATTTCCGCGCCTCGAAGATCCCGGCGCGATCGGGACGCGCCCTCTTTTACGAGGCGATTCGCGAATCGCCTCTATGGGTTCGAAATGGCGAAAATTTGTCTGTAATGATTCCAACAAACGGATACGACAATGCTTGAAGTTTCAAACCTGGTGAAATCGTTCGGCAAGTTCATGGTCATCAACGGGGCCGAATTCACCATACAGGAAAACGAGATCGTGGGTTTGCTGGGTCCCAACGGCGCGGGAAAGACCACGCTGGTCAATCTGATCAGCGGCCATCTGCGCCCGGATTCCGGGGCCATCAAGCTCTCCGACCTGGACATCACCAAGGCGCCGCCCTATCAGCGCATTAAAATGGGTATCGCGCGCAATTTCCAGATCACGCAGCTTTTTGAAGAACTCACCGTTCTGGACAACGTGCGCAATTGCCTGTTATCCCTTGAAAACAAACTCAATCGTTTCTTCAAGCCCGCTTCCGCCTACCGGAAAGCGACCGAAGAGGCCATCGATATTCTGGAAACCTTCAACCTGGAACGGTTCACCATGGAACCCGCCGCGGGCCTGTCCGAAGGCGACAAAAAGGTCTTGGACACCGCCATGGCCTTTGCGCTCAAATCCAAATTCCTGCTGCTCGACGAACCCACCAGCGGGGTGGCCACGGCGGACAAGTTCAAGGTCATGGACATCATCATCGACGCCATCAAGAAACGAGGCACGGCCACCCTGATCATCGAACATGATATGGACATCGTCACTGAATATTGCCAGAAGGTGATGGTGCTTAGCGAAGGCCGTATTCTGGCTCACGGCGAGCCCAAAGCGGTCATGGAGGATCGTCTGGTGCAGGAAACCCTTTTCGGACTGAGTGAAGACTAATATGTTTTTCGAGATTTCGAATCTGGATTTCTTTCTGGGCAAGACCCGGATACTGCGGTCTATTTCGCTTTCCGTGGAAGAACGGGAGATCGTGGGACTGTTGGGCCGCAACGGGGCCGGGAAAAGTTCCATCCTCAGGAGCGTTATGGGGTTGTACATCCAGCAAGCGGGTAGTATAACCTTCAAGGGAGCCGATATAACCAGAAGCGCCACCCGCCGGAGGGTCATGCGGGGATTGGCCTACGCGCCCGAGGACTCCCGCGTGTTCCCGGAATTGAGCGTGGAAGAGAACATCAACCTGGGAATGTGGGTATCCGAAAAGCGGACGGACGTGGACGAGCCCTTTACCTTGGCGCGGGCGTTTGAAATTTTTCCCAAACTGCAGGAACTCGCGGAACGCAAGGGCGGAAACCTTTCCGGCGGCGAGAAAAAGATGGTTTCCATTACCCGCGCGCTGGCGCTCAACCCGGACCTTCTCCTGCTGGATGAATCCTTCGAAGGTCTGGCGCCGCTGGTGGTCAAGCATTTTATGGACGCCATGCGCCGCATCCGCGATATGGGCATATCCATTATGCTGGCGGAATCGAACCTGCGCAACGCTTCCAAGGTCATACATCGAGCCTACGTGGTGGAGCGGGGCGAGATCATTTTTCAGGGGTTACCGAACGAAATAGCTCAGAATGAACAACTGTCCAAAATCGTCGGCCGCTGAGTCGGCGATCGTTTGAAGGAGTGATAAAGAGCATGTCCGGACGAGTAACGGTTTTTCGCACGACACCGAAGATCATCATGGGAGCCGGCGCCGTGGCCGGTCTTGGCCAGGAAGCGGTCGCGCTGGGCGCGAAGAAGGTTCTGGTGGTAACCGACCCCGGTATTATCGGCGTGGGCCTTCTGGACCCGGTCGTCCAATCATTGGAGCGGGCCGGTATGAAGACCGTTGTTTTTTCCGACGTGAGCCCCGATCCACGCTATGAAATCGTGCAGACCTGTTTGTCCCACATTGGCGGAGACAAACCGGACGTGGTTATCGGCGTGGGCGGAGGCAGCTCCATCGATATCGCCAAGTGCGTGTCGATCATGCTGACCAATGAAGGAACCATCTACGATTACATGGGCGTGGATCTGGTGCCCAAGGCTGGGGTCCCCACCATCATGGTTCCCACCACCGCCGGGACCGGCAGCGAAGTGACGTCCATCGCCATCCTGTCCGACGAAGGCGAAAAGCTCAAAAAAGGCGTGGTCAGCGACAAACTTTTTCCGCGCGTGGCGCTGCTCGACCCCGAACTGACCCTGAACCTGCCTCCCCACATCACCGCCGCCACGGGCATGGATGCGCTCATCCACGCCATCGAGGCTTATACCTCCGTAAACGCCACCCGCATTACCGACGTGTTCGCCCTGGAAGCGGCGGAACTGCTGTTCGGGAACATCCGTACGGCCTTCGCTCACGGCAAGAATCTCCAGGCCCGCGGCGCCATGATGGAAGGCAGCCTCTACGCGGGATTCGCCTTTGCCAATGCTGGAGTAACGGCGGTTCACGCCTTCGCCTATCCCATTGGCGCGGAGTTCCACATTCCTCACGGCGTGGCCAATACGCTCATGCTGCCGCCGGTTATGGAATTCAACATGCTGGGCGCCATGGAGAAGTTCGCCACGCTTTCGGACGTGTTCGGCGAATGCGCGGAAGGCGACTCCGACCGGGTGGCCGCGACCAAGGCGGTTGAAGCCATCAAGATCCTGGCCGAAGACCTTAAAGTGCCCCAGAAGCTCAGCGAGTTCGGCGTCACCGACGCCGACATACCCCGCCTGGCCGAAGGCGTGATGAAAGTCACCCGCCTGCTGGCCAACAATCCGCGCACGCTTACCAAAGAGGACGCCGAGGCCATTTATAGGAAGGTGCTGTAGGCGGTCGTTTATACACGCGTCTAACAAAGGCATGCGTCGATTATGTAGGGGCGGTTCGTGAACCGCCCCTTATCATTGGGGGGCCACAGGCGCACTCTCACACAAAGCAAAGCGCCCCTACGGGGGAAATTTGAACAATCTCGTCATGATCGGCGCGATCGGGCGTGAAGTCTAAAGGCAACCCCCCCGCAGACTTTTCTCTTCTTCCTTGAAGGAATCCTCCGTCCTTTGACGCCCCTTTTTCCGATGCTTATAGTAAGCGTATATTTATATGATTCGGCAAAAGGAGAGCGTTATGAGAACACTTGTATTGGAAGCTCGCCCTGGATGGTTTATCAACGCCGCATTTCTCACGCTGAGTCTGATCATAGCGTTACTCGTTATGTCGTGCGGCGGCGCGCAAGTTCAGCAAACGGAAAAATACTCCGGCGCCGGTCTTCCTCGGCCCGCGATGATCCTGGTCTACGATTTCGCCGTGTCGCCCGACGAGGTAAAACTCACGCGAGGTGTACTACCTGAAATACGGCAACTGATGGACAATAGCCCCCGGACCGCCCAGGAGCTTCAGGTGGGCCATGCCGTGGCCAACGCGCTGTCCGAAGAGCTGGTAAAGAAGATCCGCGGGTTCGGCTTGCCCGCGGAACGGGCGATAGGTTTTTCCGGCATTAATTCGGATATAATGCTTGTCGAAGGACAGATTCTTTCCGTGGATGAAGGCAACCGCGCGGAGCGAGTGGTCATCGGCCTGGGCGCCGGAAGAACCAGCGTTGAAGCCCACGTGCAGGTTTATGACGTCACCCCGGAAGGCCAAAACCAAGTTGAAAGCTTTGTCGCCGATTCAAAAAGCGGACGCAAACCGGGCATGGCCGAAATGATGGGAGTCGGCGCGCTGGCTGGCAGATTGCTGACTTCCACGGTCGTCAGCGGCGGAATGAGCGCGGCCGGTGAGGTTTCCTGGGAGACGGTGGAAGCCGACGCCAAGCGCTTGGCTGAAAAAGTAGCCGACGACCTCGGGCCGTTTTTCGTTTCGCAGGGCTGGATACCGGCGAGCGCGATCAAATAGAGCCGACGGCGTCTTTCATTACGCGGCCGAATGGTATCGCTTGAACTTGATTGATCAGGTCTCAAGCAGATACCTGTTTATCATATCGGACACTTCGTCGATGAATTCTTCCTCATTCAACCCTTCGTAGCCGTAGAGCACGAAGCGGTGGGTCATGGCTTCAATGGCGTGGGAAATCAGCCGCAACGGCCCCGCCGCGCCGGTTTTCCGGGCGTTGGGTGTGTTGTTGATAAGCGCCGACAGCATGTCCACGCCTGCGTCTTCATTTCTCTGATATTCCTTCTTGAACCTGATGTGGCGCGTTTCCTCGAACAGCGCGCGGTGCAGCTCCGGATCTTTTTTATGCAAAGCGAGCATGATTTGTATAAGCCGCCGAATCAGGTCCCTGTCCACCTTCCCTCTGGCGAGAAGCGTCGGAATTTCGGCGGTGATGACTTCATACCCTTCCTGTGTGTGCTTCTCCAGGAGGCTGTGCAGGATGGCGTCTTTGTTGGGAAAATACTGGTAGAGCGATCCAATGGACACGCCCGCCCGTTCGGCGATGCGATTGGTGGTGGCGCGGGCGTATCCGGCGTCTGAAAAAATCTGAGCAGCCGCTTCCAGGATGGCGCCCACCGTATCCCTGGCCCGCGCTTGAGCCGGTATTTTCCGGGGATTCAAGGCTTTTCGATTCATCTTTTTCTTCCCTGTAAATGCGAGTAGACAAAAAGAGCTATTGCTCATATTTTTCTGATTGTGAGCAATAGCTCACCTTATAACGCGAATCGTCCCCTTCATCAACGTCCTGTCATTTCGAGCGCAGCGAGAAATATCTCGCAGGGCGCGCGGGGAAAGAGATTCCCCGCAATGTTTTTTTCAATTGCCTAATAGAGGAGGAATGTTCATGGCGTACCAGCAATTTGTTACCCTGACCAACCTGAATTTCGAATTTAACCGTGTGTACACACACAGCGGGGAGGCCTGCCGGGGAGAGGAGTTGTGGGAGATCGCCTCGCGGCTCCAGGAATTCGATCCCGCCGCCTGGTACCGCGAATGGAACGGGCTGGCGGTTCGGGCCGAATCGGAAAACCGATACATGCACGCCGCGTTTTACCACCGCATGTCGGAATTTTTCCTGCCAGACACGGCGCCGGAAAAACGGACTTCCTACGAAGCCTTTCGCCGCTCTTTCGATGAAGCGGTCAAGGATGACGGCCTGGCCCGCTTCGAAATTCCCTACTCCGGTGGAATCCTGCCCGCGTACCGGGTCGAGGCGCCTGAGGAAAAAGGAATTATCCTGCTCCATGGCGGATTCGATTCCTTTATCGAGGAGTTTTACCTCCAGGTAAAAAAGATGGCGCAACGAGGCTACACCTTTATCGTTTTCGAGGGGCCTGGTCAGGGGCTGACCTTGAGAGCGGAGATGAAAATGACTCACGAGTGGGAAAGGCCCGTGTCCGCCATCCTCGATTTCTTTGGACTGGAAAAAGCGGCGCTGGTGGGTATCAGCCTGGGCGGCTATCTCGCGCTTCGAGCGGCCGCCTTTGAGCCCAGAATCGAACAGGTCGTGGCCTATGACGTGGTATACGACGGCTTTGACTGCTTTTCCGATCATTTTCCCGAACCATTCAGGAGCAACTTCCGCCACATGGTGTTGTCCGGTCAAAGGGAGGAGGTCAACCGGCTGGCTCAAAGCCTGCGCCAAAAAGACGATCTGGTCGATTGGGCGCTCAGCCATGGCATGTACGTCACCGGCGCGCAAAGCCCGTTTGACTACTTTTACAGTTGGACCAAATATACCGCCCGCGACATATCGGCGCTGATCAATCAGGACGTTCTCATTCTGGCAGGCGAACATGACCATTTCATTCCACTGGAAATGTACCAGCGGCAAATGGACGCCCTGACCAACGCCCGGTCGGTCAAGGGCAGGATCTTCACCGCCGAGGAGGGTGGAGACCAGCATTGCCAGGTGGGAGACATCGACCTTGCCTGGAATGAAATATTGAGCTGGCTGGATGGATTCCAGGCCTGAAAATGAGCGGGAGGGAATTTTTTGAAAAAGTGGTTATTGAAGGCGAAATCTCGTTTCCGCAGGCCCTTTCATTTCAAAAGCCATAACCTCCATCGGGTGGACAAAGTTCGCGCAAGAGCGTTTATCGATTCCTAATCATAAAAATAGTTGACGAAGACCTGATTAGTGGCCAAACTGAGAAACATTGGGATGGCCCCAATGAATTCATGAAGATTACGGTCGAGGTTCTATACGCCGTCGACTTGAAAAATCCAAACCATCTTATTCAAATTGCCACGGCGCCGCGCGCTCCACGATCAGGAAAGGAACCGAACCATGAACAATTTACCTGTTAAACTATATTCGCTCAGCACATGCAGCCATTGCAAAAGCACCAAGAAACTTTTGGGAGAATGCCAGGTAAAATATGAATTTACGGACGTGGACCTGCTCGACAAGAGCGAACGCTCGCTGATCCTGGAAGACATCAAGAAGATCAACCCTCAGTGCGCCTTCCCCACCATCGTCATCGGCGATGTTGTTATCATCGGTTATAAGGAAGACCAGATAAAGGAGGCTTTGGGCCTGAAATGAGCGAGATCGCAAAGCAGGATATCGAAAAACTGTATGAGACGCTCAAGAAGTTCCAGGAGTCCAAGGGCTATTATTTCAACGAGGACATGGAACGCACCTATGAGCTGCTTGAAGGATTGTTGAAAAACAAGGAACGGTACGGCTACATGGGTTGCCCGTGCAGGCTGTCCGCCGAAGATCGCGAAGCCGACAAGGATATCATCTGTCCCTGTGTGTATCGCGTCCCCGACGTGGAGGAATACGGAAGTTGCTACTGCAACCTGTACGTGTCCAAAGAATGGAACGAGGGAAAAATCCCTCATGATTCCGTGCCCGAAAGAAGGCCCGCGGAAAAGGTTCCTTTCTAAAATCTCCTTGAACGGGTCCACCGTTTTTCATGAGCGATCAGCCACTTATCTCCTGCCGGGATCTTTCGTTCGCTTACGACGAATGCCCGGCGCTTTTTCAGGATGTCAACGTCGAGTTTCCGGCCCATTCAATGTCCGTGGTGCAGGGTCCCTCCGGTTCGGGCAAGACCACCTTCCTGAGACTGCTGAACCGGCTGGAAACCCCGACGCGGGGGGAAATCCTCTTTGACGGGCGGCCCCTGACGGAATTCGATCCGCCCGTCCTGCGCGGTTCGGTTTCCTATATTCACCAGACTCCGACCGTGATCGACGCGACCATACGCCGGAATCTGCTCCTGCCGTTTACCTTTCATACCAACCTTTCGCGAGTGAAACCCGATGACGGCGTGATCCGCCAAGAGCTGGAGGAATTCCTGCTCTCCGGGTTGAGTCTTGACGATAACGCCCAGAGCCTGTCCGGTGGGGAGAAGCAGCGCCTCTGTCTGCTGCGTTCCATGCTGCTGTCGCCGCGAGTGATGTTGCTGGACGAACCCTTGAGCGCGCTCGATCCGGAAAGCCGCGAGGCCGTGGTGACCGTCATGGAGCGGCTGAACCTCGATCACGGCATCACCCTGATCATTGTCAGCCATATCGGTTTTCAACCAAGCCGCGCCCAACCCCGGACGCTCCGTCTTCAAAAAGGGCGCATGGAAAGGTTGTCATGAACGGTCCCCTGGAAATAACCCCGTGGCAGTTGGCGCTGGGCCTGGTGTTCATCCTCATCGCCGGCGGCGCCTCCCTCTGGTACCGGCTGGGGCTGGAACGCGATCTCGCCATCGGGACCGTCCGGACCTTCGCCCAGCTATTCCTCATGGGCTACGCGCTCACCTTCATCTTTCGGATCTCCTCGGGCCTGCTGGTGACGCTCGTTTTCACCGCCATGATCTTTTTCGCCGCATGGACGGTCAAAGGCCGGGTAAAGGAAAAGGAGGTTCGCTTTTTCCTCCCCACCTTCTTGGCCATGTTTGTCAGCTACATGCTGGTAAGCATCATGGTCACGGGCGTGATCGTGGGCGCCAAGCCCTGGTGGAAACCGCAGTACTTCCTGCCGCTGGGCGGGATGATCATCGGCAATTCCATGAGCGCCATCTCCATCTCCCTGGAGCGGCTGTTTTCCGAACTGCGCAAACGCCGCCAGGAAGTGGAAATGATGCTCTGCCTGGGCGCGGACTACAAGGAAGCCAGCCAGGACATCTTCCGCAACGCCATGTCCGCCGGCATGATCCCTTCCATCAATTCCATGATGGGCGTGGGAATCGTCTTTATTCCCGGCATGATGACCGGCCAGATCCTCGCAGGCGCCGATCCTCTGGTGGCCATACACTATCAGATCGTGGTCATGGTCATGCTGGTGGGTTCCACAGCTATCGGATCGATCATCGTCACCCTGATCGCCCGCAAGCTATGCTTCGGCCCGGCGCATGAGTTGCGCCTGCGCGTGAGAAGATGAGGTAAATCCATCCGAGGGAAACTTTTTCGAGAAATCCCGACGGAGTCGGGACCCTCGGGCTCCCTTCAAAAAGCTTTCAACTTTTCAGACAGGGCGGCGCTAGCCGCTATGTGTCCTTTTCGTCGCCCCGCGACTTGATCGCGGGGTCCAGAAGTCTCTCAATAAACAGAAAACCCTGGATTCCGCGGTCAAGCCGCGGAATGACGAAATTACTGAAATTGACCATCTCGCCCATGCGGCGCCGGATTGTTTCCGGTGGGCCATGGATGCCCCGATCAAGTCGGGGCATGACGAGCAAGGGAAAGTATCGGTCACTTTGAGACGTACATTTGCAATATCGACCTCTCTTATCCGTCATTTCGAGCGCAGCGAGAAATAACTCGGGGGCGCGGGGGTGTGAACCCCCGCAAATTCTTTCCTTCCTTCCGTATCAAATAAAATCGGAAATGACTCTTTGAATTATGGGCCGGGAGTGATAGAGTCTCTCGATCCAACCACGACAACATCGTGCAGACAGGTTCCCCTCCTTTCAGGAAACCGAACCCGGAAAATTAAAAAGATCATGAATATTGTCGCAGACTTGCATATCCATTCATCCTATTCGCGCGCCACGGCCAGGAACATCACGCCGGAGACGCTTTACATAGGGGCCCAGCGTAAGGGGATTCATCTGATCGGCGCCAGCGATTTCACGCACCCCGAATGGCTGAGGGAATTGACCGAAAAACTGGAACCGGCCGAGGACGGCCTGTGGTCGCTCAAACCGGAATTGGCGAGACAGGCCGATGAACTGGTTCCTCCGGCGTGTCGGGGCCCGGTACGATTTATCTTCCAAACCGAAATCAGCGCCATTTATAAAAAGAATGGCCGCACCCGCAAGACGCACCACCTGATTTACCTGCCGGACCTCGATTCCGCGCGCAGACTCATTGCGCGGCTGGAGCGCATCGGAAACCTGAAGTCGGACGGCAGGCCCATCCTGGGAATCGATTCGCGCGACCTGCTGGAAATCGCGCTGGAAGCCCATGAAGAAGCCATTTTTATCCCGGCCCACGTGTGGACGCCCTGGTTTTCCCTCTTCGGCTCCAAATCGGGGTTCGACCACATCGATGAATGCTTCGAAGACCTGACACCGCATATCGCGGCGCTGGAAACGGGCTTATCGTCGGACCCGGAAATGAATTGGCGATGGTCGGAACTGGACCGTTTTTCGCTGGTGTCCAATTCGGATGCTCATTCGCCGTCCAAACTGGGACGGGAGGCGACCATTTTCGAGACGCCGTTTTCTTACCGGGCGCTCAAAAACGCGCTTTTTACCGGCGACGGTTTGCGGGCCACCATCGAATTTTATCCCGAACAGGGCAAGTATCATCTTGACGGGCACCGCAAATGCGGAACGCGCATGGACCCGCGGGACACCATCGCTCGCCATGAATTGTGCCCGGTCTGCGGCAAGCCGGTGACCGTTGGGGTTATGAATCGGGTGGAGGAACTGAGCGACCGCCCGGTGGGAGCGACTTCGCCGCGAAGCAAACCGTTCTACCGCCTTATACCGCTGGACGATGTGCTCGGGGAAACGCTCGGCTGCGGACCGGCCACCAAAAAAGTCGTTCAGCTTCGGGAAGAGCTGCTGGCGCGATTCGGGCCGGAACTGTCGATCCTGCGCGAGCTTCCCCTGGAAGAGGTGGAAGCCGCCACTATGTTCTTGCTGGCGGAAGCGTTGAAACGCAACCGCGAAGGGAACATCGAACTGCTTTCCGGGTATGACGGCGAGTTTGGACAGGTCCAAATTTTCAAGGAAGGGGAGCGGGATTCCATTCTGGGCCAGAAGCGCCTCATCGCGACCGGTCTGCCGAAGGGGCAAACCAGGACTGCGCGCGAGCGTTCGGTTGTCCGCGTCAAGCGGAAAAAAGCGGCTCCGGCCGCTTCCGAACAGGAACACGACCTGCTCGGCGCGAGCGGCGACCTTCTGAAGGGGCTCAACCCCAAGCAGCGCGCGGCGGTGGAACATGGTCTGGCCCCGCTGCTGATCATAGCCGGACCGGGAACCGGGAAAACCCTGACCTTGACCCGTCGGATCGCGCATCTGCTGAAAACTGGACAGGCTCGGCCCGGCGAAGTCCTGGCGGTCACCTTTACCAATCGCGCCGCGCGGGAAATGAAGGAGCGGTTGGAACGGCTGCTGGAAGCCTTTGATATCGAACCGGATATTCGGGTCATGACCCTGCACGCGTTCGGTTTCGAACTCCTGCGAACGCATGGCGCCGGTATCGGAATCGGCGCGGAGGATACGCTGTGGGATGACGAGTCGCGCAAGGAGCTACTAAGAGGAGTTCTCAAACCTCTGATCCTCGCCACTCCCCTTATCGCTTCCAACAAAACCCTGGAAGCTCTATCGCGCTGGAAGCAGGCGCGATGTGAAGGTCCGGGAGCCGCTTTCGATCCGCTGGCTCTGGTGGGGGAAGCCTACGACCGGGCGCTCCGGGAACGTCACGCGCTGGATTATGACGACCTGCTGCTCATGCCCATCGACATCATGGACCGGGATGAATCGGTTCGCGAACGGATTCTGCGGGAAATCCGCTTTGTCTTTGTCGATGAATATCAGGATCTCAATCCGCTTCAGATCGCTTTCGTGAAACGGCTTTTTGGCGAAGGAACCAGTGTCACGGTCATCGGCGACCCGGATCAATCCATTTACGGGTTTCGAGGCGTCGATCCTTCCCGCTTTTTGTCATTCGCCGACGATTTTCCCGGCGCCGAAACCGCACTTCTGGAAGAAAATTACCGCTCCTCACCGACGATCATCAAGGCCGCCCGAGCAGCCATAGCGCATAATCCGGCCACCACCCAACGGAAGCTGCTTCCGACCCGTCCCGACGGGCCGCTGATTCGCGAGGCGTCGTTCGCGTCGGCCCAGAGCGAGGCCATCTTTGTGGCGCACGAAATCGACGCCCTTTTGGGCGGCACGAGCCATTGGGCCATGAACCGCAAAAAGAGCGCGAGAACCTTTACATCGGAATTATCCTTTGGCGACATCGCGGTTTTGTACCGGCTACACGCGTTGAGCGGGCCGCTGGAAGAAGCCCTGGCCACGGAGGGCCTTCCCTACGAGCGCCACGGCGCGGCGCCCCTTGGCGAGGACAAAACCCTCAAGGGGCTCATGGCCGGGCTACGTTGGACGATTGACCAAAGCCGCAATCAAGATCTTCTGAAAGTTCTTTCGCTGCCCGCCGGCGGCCTTTCCGAAAAAGCCGTGAAGAAATTGGACACGTTTGCTCATACCGCTCCGGGAGCGCTCTGGGACACTTTGGACGCTTCGGAGGGAATGGACGGACTGGAACAGACCGATAAAGGCAAACTGCTCCAGTTGACCCAGGGGCTGCGGCAAACGACTGCGAACGCGCCACAGGCGCCGGTGTTTCTCACCCTGAGCCGGTTGCTCATCGCGCTTTCTCTTCGACCGGAGGAAGCGATCAATTCCTGGGACCTGGAGGCGGAAACGCTTCGCCGTTTCGCGGCCGAAGCCGAGCAATGGCGCGGGAGCCTGGTTTCCTTTCTGGACCGTTGGAGTTTGCAGGAGGAGATCGATCTGTACGATCCGCGTTCCGACCGGGTGGCGCTGCTATCCATTCACGCGGCCAAGGGGTTGGAGTTCCCGGTGGTTTTTGTGGTGGGGAACGAGGAAGGGACGCTTCCCTATGAACATGATGACGGCGCCATGGACATAGAAGAGGAGCGCCGCCTCTTTTACGTGGCCGTGACGCGGGCCCGCGATCTGCTGTATCTCACCCGCAGCTCGTCGCGAACCATGCGGGGGACTCGGAAAAATCTGACGCCATCACGTTTCATGGCCGAAATCGAACAGAATTTACGCGAAGACTATAACGCCAAGCGGCCTCGCATTCCGGCGAAAAAGGCCCGACAACTCACCCTCTTTTAGGGGATCGTCTTCCGCGATATCGCGAATAAATTCTCGCCAACAATTGTTAGCTTGTCTAAGGAAAGAACGATAATAAGGAAAGAAGGAGATGAAATACTATTCGAGGACATATAATAAATAATAATTATTATATGATAGTAAAGACAATCTAATAAAAGGAAAAATGATGCTTAAATACATATTCCTATTATCTTTTGCAGTAATACTTAATGCTGGATCATCTGTTTTCTATAAATATTCAAGCATTAATTCCGAGAAGAAATTTTTAAGTATTATTTTGCTTTCATTAGGTTTAATGATTGGCGCTGTGAATGCGACATTATACACAAAGTCATTAAAAGGAATTACTTTAAATACAGCCTATCCAATATTTTCTGCCGGCAGCCTAATATTAGTAACGTTGATTTCCTTCTTCCTTTTCAAGGAATCAATTTCTTTACATAAGCTAATTGGAATAGTAGTTCTTACTTTGGGTGTCGTACTTGTATCAAGTTAAAGAATTGTAGCATTCAGCGTATCTTAAATACTGCCATGATCTTTACTCGGTTCTGTCCGTGTCATTGATTAAGATTATCATAACACGGTCTTGAAACCTATTTTTCGTCATGTAATCGATCACATCATGCATTCTTGATTCCTTGCGTCGAGAGATCGCCCACGTTTCGATCCGAGCCGTTTCGGACCATATCGTCCTGTCGTTTGGGAAATGAAACGGTAAAAATCATTTTGCGGTTACGCCGCCGGAACATCAGTACCCCGCCCATAATCTTAACCAGGCGATAGCACAGCGGCAGCCCGATACTGGTTCCGCCTTCATCGAAGGGCAAAAACAACTTCTCGGGGTCTGACATTTTTTGGGGGTGGCTGACGTGGTTCTCGAAAATGATGTCAACGCTGTTTGCGCTTTCCTGCGCTTTCATTATCAGATCTTGCGTTCTGTCCATGTCGGTTACGGCGTTGCGGATCAGGTTGATGAACACCTGCTTTAACATGCCGGGGTCGGCATATACCCGGGACAGACCCGAATCCACATCAACGATGCATGAAACGTCCTTCTGCTCGATCTCCGGCTGTAATAAAGCCACGCAATCGGCCAGCATATCGCATATGGATATGTACTGGCTGATGGGCTCCATCGGTGTTAAATAATTGCGGATTCTTTCGAGCATTCTCTCAAGACGTTCGGTTTCGCGCACAATGATTCCGCATTCCGTAAGGTCCGGATGCTGTTTGTACAAACGGCGGGCAAAACCTCCTATGGAGGTCAACGGATTTCGGATCTCGTGCGCCACTTCAGCCGATATGGCGCCCAGTGTCTTCAACTTCTCTTTTTGGACAACGGCCCTTTCGAGAAAAACCCTTTCGGAAATATCAATGATAACGCCTTCAATCCGTTCTACCTGATCCGGGGACGCCCTGTCCACGCGGGGGAGGGACTTGATGATGGTATGGACGGTATGGCCCTCACGATGTTTAAACCTGCATTCCCGAGAGAACGACTCTTCGCCACCGGCGCGAGCGCCTTCAAAAAAGAAGCGCGCCTTGGCGCTATCTTCGTCGTGTATCCTCTCAAGAAACCAGTTTGGACTGTTCATGGCCTCAAGTGGATTAATAGCCGAGCATGGCTTCAACGGCCTCGTTGATAAAGCCCAGCGAGAAATCGCGGTTCAAAACGAAAATAACCAGGGGAATATTCGGACGAGTTGCAGATATCGCTGATCCGCCTCCCTGGCCTTGTTTCGCAGGGCCTTGCGTTCTTCGAAGCGTCGCAGGCACAAGCTTATTTCACTGATCCTAAAAGGCTTTCTGAGATAATCGCAAGCGCCTAGTTTGAGAGCCTGCACGGCGCTTTCATAGGCCCCAGAACCAGGTCATGATTACGACATCCAGGAACGGATCTTTTGCCTTGAGAACTTCGCTCAGCGCGATTCCATCCATTTCCGGCATATTGATATCGATGAACGCCAGCTTGGCGGATTCCACGTCCGGAGCGGCCAGTACATCTTGGGGGTGATTGAATATTCTGGGGATATAACCTGCACGCTCAACGACTTTCGCCACCAGATCGCAAACCAACGGCTCGTCGTCGATAATTAAAATCTGATCACGCGCCGACCCGACTATTTCCATCATACTCACCTTATCCCTCGAAATAATGAGATAAAAGAGTTTGCACTACTCGAGCTTTTTTTGCAAAACCCGCAGCTGCGAGCAGCCATCAGACGGTATAAATCACAAGCGAGTTAATCTCAATATAGCGCGATTATGGATGAATGGAAGGATAATAGCGTCCTATTTAGTTTATATTTTATATTATAATGTTTTTTCCCATTACCGCAAATTGTTTTCGAACGACGGACTCCCTTGATTCCGAATATCCCGTCTCGCTCCACGCCGATTGTTGGTTTTCGGGTTTGATTTTTGCGGCGCTCTGCGCAAAATACATACTCACTCCGAAACGCGCGCGCATATCGTCCTCAGGCGTCAGCGGGCAAGAACCGGCTTTCCGGGCGCGAAGCTCATAAAGCGGTCGAACTTCAGCATACAGGGATCGGCATGGACAGCGAAGATTTTATCAAGATCACCTTTCAACCTTCAGGCAAACGGGGGCTGATTAAAAGAGGAACCACGCTTCTGGAAGCGGCTCGACGGCTGGGCGTGGACATCGAAACCACCTGCGGGGGGCGCGAATCCTGCGGCAAATGCAAGGTTCGTCTGGACAACGGCGCTTCGGGAAACGCAGCCGGTGAGCCGTTAGTAAGCGACTGGGCGGAGTCCGAACAAAAATTCATCGGCGAGAAACGGAAACGGGCGGGTTACCGGCTGGCCTGCGCGGTCAGGGCCTATCAGGATCTGGTAGTGTACGTGCCGGAAGAATCACGCGCGACCCATCAGGTGGTCAAAAAAAACCTGACCGAAGCGGTCACCACATTGAACCCGGCGGTGAAGCTCTATTATATCGAAACATCGCAACCTTCGTTCGACGATCCCCTGCCGGACCTGGAACGGGTGGCTCAGGCGCTGGAAAACAGCTATGGTCTTACCGACCTGACGGTGGACTATCACGCGCTTGCGGATTTGTCCGGGGCGTTGCGGTCATCGGACTTCAAAATCACGGTGGCGGTGTGGAACAACCGTGAAATCATCGCCTTTCGACCGGGACGCCGGGATAACTATTACGGGCTGGCCGTGGATATCGGCACCACCACCATCGCCGCCTATTTATTGGACATGGTTTCCATGGAAATTATCGGCGCCGTTTCCATGATGAACCCGCAGGTCAAATACGGTGAAGACCTCATCAGCCGCATCGCCTACTGCCAGGACAACCGCGATGGGCTGGCTAAATTGCGCGGCGACGTGGTGGAAGGGCTCAACAAACTGGTGTCCAGATCCTTGAACCTCCTGTCCAAACAAACGTCCCCGAAAGCGGACGGTCCGAACGATCCAACGGCTGCGGCGATCATGGACATGACCGTGGTGTGCAACACCGCCATGAGCCATATCTTCCTCAATCTCAACCCCACGTGGCTGGCTCTGGCCCCCTTCACTCCCACCGCGAACCGCAGCCTGAACATCAAAGCCCGCGATCTGGGCATCCGCATCAACCCCGGTTCATACGTGTTCGTCCTGCCCAATGAAGCCGGTTTCGTGGGCGCCGACAACGTAGGGGCGCTCATCGCCGAAGAGCCGCTCAAGGAAGACAGACCGCAACTGATCATCGATATCGGCACCAATGGCGAGCTGGCGCTCAGTGACGGCAAAACGCTTTTGACCGCGTCCTGCGCCACCGGTCCCGCCCTGGAAGGGGCTCAATTGTCCTTTGGGATGCGCGCGGCGCCGGGGGCCATCGAACGGCTGCGCATCGATCCCGTGACTCATGACGTGGACTACAAGGCCATCGGCGATCATCTCTGGAAAAGCGAATCCGCTCAGAGCGGCAGGGTCAAGGGTATTTGCGGATCGGGCATTATCGACGCCGTGGCCCAGTTTTTCCTCACCGGTATCATCAATAAAAGCGGCGCGTTTTGCGAGACGCTTAAAACCGAACGCTTCCGCCGCGGGGAACAGGCCAACAAATCCGAGTTCGTGCTGGCCTGGAAAGAGGAAACCTCCATCGGCGCGGACGTGGTGGTCACTCAACAGGATATTCGCCAGATTCAACTGGCTAAGGGCGCGCTGTATTGCGGCTGTAAGCTGCTCATGCGGCGGCTGGGGATGGACAAGGTGGACCGCATCAAGATAGCCGGCGCGTTCGGATCGCACATCGATCCCCTCAACGCGCTCATCATCGGGATGTTCCCGGATCTGCGATCCCGCGTCGGTCAAGGCCGTGGGCAACGCCGCCGGTCTGGGGGCGTGCCTGGCCCTGCTCAACGTGGACAAACGCGCGGAAGCCGATTGGGTGGCCCGCAAGGCCGAACATATCGAACTGAATCTGGAACCCGACTTTCAGGGTCAATTCGTGGAAGCCATGCAGTTCCCGCACATGTTCGACCCCTTCCCCAGCCTGAAAGGGATCATCCCGGAGATTGAGGATTAGCGGACAAGCTTATTCTTTTCTCGGGGGAAAATTTTTTCGGAAAAAAGTTTTCCCCCACGCCCCCTTTCAAAAAACCTTAAACTGCGAATTGGATATGGGGGAGCGAACAACCGAGCCCATGACGCCGAACGAAACGATTAAGGCGACATTCGATGAGAAGGGATTCGAGTTAACGGCGGAGATTGGTTGGCTATCATTTCGAGCGCAGCGAGAAATCTCCTGCAGGGAGCGCGAGGAAAGAAATTCCCTCGCAAATGCTTTCTTTATGGATTGAAGTTCTGGACTCCGCGATCAAGTCGCGGAGTGACGAAGAAATTATCGACGCCTTCGGAGGAAGAAGGGAACCAACGGTCCAATCATTTCATAATGTCGGCCAGGTACATATCCTGGGTGATTTCCTGGCCCGGTTCGATAAAAAAGAAATCCTCGTCGGTATAGGGACCCTGTACAATCTTGCGGAAGTAATCGAGATTGCCCGGTATTTCTTCGTACTGCTTGTTGAAACGGACCGCGTTTTTCCGCGCCCGCTCGCGCAGTCGATCGACATCGGCCGCGCCGCTGTTGATCAGGGTTATGTGCGTATAGTGCTTTAATTCCTCTTCCATGACCCATGCGGCCGTTTCCTCCCCCATGCGTTCCACGTACTCTTCTTCCAGAATGCCCAGGGGATCCTTCTTTTCGGCGATCCAGCCGGTGGTGAGGTAGTAGGTGCCCGGTCGCGCGTCAAACGCCTTTTTGTACGTTTTGAGCGAACCCAGAAACAGGGCGATACAGTCGTGCGCCTTGGGTACGATGAGCCCCTGGCGTGGAGCCTTGACGCCGGTTATACCGTTGGAACACAATCCGTATCCCAAAACCACGCTGCCGGCGTAGGGTTCGACCTCGGCGAGCTGTTCGCGCAGCAAGTCGGGCATTTTCTTGGGGGTGCGGTGGAGCGCCTGATCCAGATAGCGTATCTCCACATTGTCGACGTCCCGGGCCACCATTTCCAGCTCCGGTTCCATCACCCGGCACGCCACGATTACTCTTTTCCCTGCTTTTTCGTTCATACGTGTCACACTAAGTCGGGCCCGCCCGGCGTTTGCCGGAGGGGCCCGATCATTCTACGGCAGTCGGCTCAATAACCGTCTCTGACGGCGGCCGGGATGGCTTTCAGGTTTTCCAGCGGGGTCAACAGGGGGATGGCGCATTCGGGCCCGATGATGTTCACACCCGCCTCGATGGCGTAACGGGCCTGTTTGTACACGTCTTCCGGGGTCCCCTGGTACAAGGTTTGCGCATTGTTAATGTTGCCCACCAGGGCTATCTTGTCGCCTATTTCCTGCACCGCTCGCTTGGAGTCCACCTGCCACTCGAAATGATAGGCGTCCACGCCGCTGGAGGCGAACAACTGGAGTCGATCGGCGCAGTTTCCGCACACATGCAGGATCAGCGGTCCGCCGATTTGCGCGGTGATTTCCTGGTGTATGGGCAGCAAAAGTTCCTTATAATGGAGGGACCCACCAGATTACCGGTGGCGTGGTCGGCCAACACCACGATATCCGCGCCCGCCTGGAATTGGGCGTTGGCGAAGGCGATGGTCACCGACATGAGCTGACGCAGCATTTTGCTGATCACTCCCTCTTCGTCCAGGCCCAGTTGCAGCAGGAAGTTTTGCGTTCCCGCCATATGATAAGCCATGGTCCACGGCCCCATGACCTTACCCACGATTGCCACCTTGCCGCCCACGTGCCGCCGCAGAATGGACAACGCGTCGAGCACCACTTTCATGGAAGGCTTTTCCAGGATATTTTCGGGGACCACGACGTCGGAGAAATCCTCGTAGGGGAAATTCTTGCTGTCGGGCATGCGGTCGGCCGCGCCCCAATCTACTTCGCAGCCCAGGGCGGCCGCTTCCTGGTGCACGCTGTATTCGGGCATGACCGTGTCGAAACCGACGATTTCATGACCCGCCAGGGCCAGGTCCGCCATGGCTTGAGGATCGGTATGGGCTTGCGGAAAGGAAACTCCGCTGGCTTTCATGAGATCCTGGCACACGATGGAGGTGGGATTTCCGGCGGGCGGCCGCTCGCCCTTTCGGCCGTTGTACAGAGCTGACATTACCAGATTGTACGGTGTAGACTTCATTGCTTTCTTCCTTCTGTCATATTGAAATCGAGCGCCTCGCGCTCTAGAGTTGTCTATTCAAATCGTCCTTCACGGTGAGCCGCGATATAGTTCAGACAGAAATCATCCTGGCCGTTGACCATGAGCGCGGTCATGAGCGAGCCGTACAGGAGCTTGTCGGTGGGATCGAGAATCGCCGCGTCCAATCCACGGGTAATGGCGGCCACGAGAAAGGTCCGGTTGACCAGTTTTCTGGACGGCAGGCCGTGCGACACATTGGTCAGTCCCATGGTGGTATGGACACCGGGGAACTCGTTCATGATCCGTTCAATGGCCAGGAGCGTCGCCGAGGCCGATTCCGTGTTGGTGGCGACGGGATACACCAGCGGATCGATGTACAGGTCGTCCAGGGGCACGCCCGCCTTGGTGACGGCTTCAACGAGTTTTCCGGCCATTTGCACCTTGGCGTCGGGCGTTTCAGCGATGACTTCATCGGACTGGCAAAGCGCGATGACCTTGGCGTTGCTTTCCTTCACCAGCGGCAGAATGCCTTCCAGCCGCACCGGTTCCAGGGTGATGGAATTGATCATGGGCGCCCGGTTGGTCAGGGGCAGGACCGCCTTGATGACATTGGGGTCCGGACTGTCGATGCACAGGGGCAGATCCGTTACTTCCTGTACCGTTTCCACGAGCCAGCGCAGGTATTTTTCTTCCTCTCCCACAAAACTTCCCGCGTTCACGTCAATGTAGTGAGCGCCCGCCGTTTCCTGAGTCACGGCTTCGTTCTGTATAAAGGCGGTGTCCCCCTCCAAGATGGCCTTGGCGATACTCTTGCGGGACGCGTTAATCCTTTCAGCGACAATCAACATAATTCATTCCTCTCGAAAATTGAGCATTCTGAAATATTCAGATGGAACCGGGAGACTATCATTTTGAGCCGAATGTGGCAAGGCCAAGCGGGCGAATATACGCTTAAATACGAATGATTGTTTAAGGGAACGGGGGATACGCGACGATCTTACAGAAAGCCGAGCAGTCTCAGGCCGTCGCGAAAAAGAAAGGCGGCGAAAATAAACAAAAATAACCCCAGAACACGCATGATGCGGATATAGGCGACACTGGACAAAAAACCTTTCGATCGGCTGACCACCACCGCCAACGCGGCTTTTGTGCCGATAATCAGGATATAGAAACTGGCCACAAAGGCCACGGCCGAGAAGGCGCTTTGATCCATGGCCCTCAAGATGGTGGGACCGCCAACGCTGAACCAGAACAGATAGGGGCTGGGGTTGAGCGCGTTAACCATAAAGCCCTTGCGCAGCGAACGGGGTTTGCCTGCGTTGAGATTCACGGTTACTCCCTTGATCCGGAAGCTTTCATACCCCATATAGACAATGACCACGCCCCCGATCAGGGAGATCACGCCCAACACCCCATGAAAGTTGTTGAGACTCGTCATCAGAAAGAGCGCCAGAATGATGATGGGCGCGTCGGTCAGGGCGGGGGCCATGGCCACTTTCATGCCGGCCTTGATATCGTGTCGGAGGGTTTCCGAAATTACCAGGGTCAGCAGCGGTCCGGGCGTAAAGCCCGCGGACAGACCAAGCAGCGTTCCGGCCAGTAAAAAGCTGATCATGGAATTTGACACCCGCGGCGGAGGAAATAGAGCGCCTGAAGCGCTCACGTAAAAATCAGTCTGCCACAGCGGGTTCGATTTTTAAAGTTCTTTTACGGCTCGCCCGGCCGCCGCTTTAGTGCATCTGGCGGCGGAACACCATTTCTTCGCGAAGAATCTTACGCAGACGGGCTTTCCAGATTTCATACAGGTCGGCCAGGGACTGATCGGCGTCGATGGACTTTCCCAGCGCCCTTAACTGCCCCAGACAATACCCCAATTCCAGCGCCAGCAGCATGCTTACGGGGATGGCCAGTTCCTGTCCCAGATCGATGGCCGACCACCTTCCTTCGACCTGCGCGAGGTAGGTTTCCTTATCGAATTCAGGCCCCAACAGCGCGAAAATCCGTCTCGTGATCGCATCCAAAAGATCCTGATAGTAGTTTTCGCCGCTCACATCGATGCTTATTTCATCGCCCACGAGTGTGATCCATGATCGCATACTGTACGTCTCCTTTTTAAAAGCCCGTCAGTTACGCGTTCTCGTGTCATCCTTTGAGTATTGGCTTATAGTGTATTATAGCCTTTGTTGAAAGCGGACGCCACCATGAAGAGCGAGGAAGGCCGCCCCGGCGGCCCGAATTTGGGGCTTGTAATGAACGGGCCTCATCGAATAAGGAAGAAAGCATGGGCAAAGGAGGCGGTAGTATGCCGGACAGCGGCGGATGGATCGATGATCGCATGAACGGACGATGTTTTGAAACCGGACAGAGGCGCGCGTTATGACAACCGGACGGCGGGTCGCGGTCATCGGTCTGGACTGCGCGTCCCCGGAACTCATTTTTGAAACCTGGCGCGAGGAGCTTCCCACCTTCAGCCGCCTGATGACGACCGGCCGCTACGGGCGCATGCGCAGTTCCGATCCTCCGATCACCATTCCGGCCTGGTCCTGCATGGTCACCGGCAAGGACCCGGGCCGCCTGGGCGTGTACGGGTTTCGCAACCGGAAGGATTATTCGTACGCTGAACCGGTTATCGCCGATTCCACCTGGATTCGGGAACCCGCGCTGTGGAACCTTCTTTCGCGCCGGCGTCTACGATCCATCGTAATCGGCGTTCCTCAAACCTACCCCCCCGCTCCGCTCCAGGGGATCATGGTTTCGGGCATGCTGGCCCCGGACGAAAACTCCCGCTTCACCTACCCGCCGGAAATCCGGGAAACGCTCCACCAGGTTTCCGGGGGCTACATCATCGACGCGCGTGGTTTCAGGACCCATGACAAGACCGGACTCCTGCATCAGATCAGGGAAATGACCCGGCGGCGCTTCCGGGCGATCCGCCATTTTCTGACGCGTGAAGATTGGGATTTTTTCATGGCCGTGGATATGGGGCCGGACCGCATGAGCCACGGTTTCTGGAAGCATTTCGATAGCCGCCACCCCAGGCATGAACCGGGGAGCCCCTTCCGCGACGCGGTCAGGGATTATTACCGGCTGCTGGATCAAGAACTGGCGAGCGTGTGGGAGCTGCTTGACGCCGGGGATACGCTTATGGTGGTTTCCGATCATGGGGCGCGTCCCATGATGGGAGGCTTTTGCATAAATGAATGGCTCCGGCGGCGCGGGTATCTGCGCCTGTTACATGAACCTTCGGAGCCGGTAAAACTGACGCCCGACATGATCGACTGGCCGAACACCAAGGTATGGTCCGAAGGCGGCTACTACGCCCGGCTGTTTTTCAATATACGAGGACGGGAACCGGACGGCGCCGTGGAGTCCGGCGACCGGGAAAAACTGGCCGAAGATCTGGCCGCCGAACTCACCGAACTGCAAGGCCCGGACGGCGTTCTCTTGGGCAACCGCGTACTCGACCCGCGCGCAATCTATTGCGAAGTCAACCGGGTGGCCCCGGATCTCATGCTTTATCCCGGCGATCTTTCCTTTAGAGCGGTCGGCGGCGTGGGCATGGACGATATGTTCACCCTGGAAAACGATACCGGCCCGGACGACGCCAACCACGACTATTACGGCATATTCATGATGTACGATCCGGCCGGCGGCCCTGGCGCGGGCAAAATTCCCGATATGAACATCCTCGACGTCGCGCCCACGATTCTCGACAGAATCATCGGCGAGGTTCCCGGCGATATGGCGGGGAAGATCATCAAATAATTTCCGGCGAGAGTATATTCCGTATCGCGGCGGCGGCACGCCTTTTTCAATTCAAGCATATTGACCTAAGGCCGTTACTTTACTATGGTTCATGCCCTACCACCGTATCACTGGATCATGAAAATCAAGGAGCGTATTATGCGCGCACGGGTTCTCGTAGTGGGAGGCGCCGGGTACATAGGTTCACACATGGCGCTGGATCTCATGGAAAACGACTATGATGTGGTAATCCTGGACAACCTGTCCCGAGGCCACCGGGATTTGATTCCGGGAGGCGCCTTTGTGCAGGGAGACATGGGATCGCCAGCGACATTGGACAAGGTCTTCAGCGATTATTCCATCGACGCGGTCATGCATTTCGCCGCCTACGCCCTGGTCGGGGAGTCGGTGGAAAATCCGTCCATGTATTACCTGAACAACGTCGTGAACACCTTTGAACTGCTGAACGCCATGGTCAGACACGGGGTAAAACGATTTATCTTCTCTTCCAGCGCGGCGGTTTACGGCGAACCAACCCAGGTTCCCATCCGGGAAGACCACCCCTGCGACCCCACCAACCCCTACGGCGCCACCAAACTTCATGTGGAACGGATGCTGCGGGATTACGATACGGCCTACGGTCTTAAAAACGTATGCTTGCGCTATTTCAACGCGGCCGGGGCTCACGCTTCGGGAAAACTTGGTGAACGGCACGATCCCGAAACGCACCTGATACCTCTTATCCTCCAGGTCGCCACCGGCGAACGGGAATCGATCGGCATCTTCGGAACCGACTATCCCACTCCGGACGGTTCCTGCGTGCGCGACTACATCCACGTCAACGACCTCACCCAGGCGCACCTGCTGGCGCTTAAATCGCTGCTGGATGGTAACGGCAGCGCCGCCTATAACCTTGGGAACAGCAAGGGCTATTCGGTGCGGGAAGTCATCGAAGTGGCGCGGTCCGTCACCGGCCACGCCATTCCCGCCATGGAAGCGGCGAGACGGCCGGGCGACCCCGCGGTCCTGGTCGCCGGTTCGGAAAAGATAAAAAAGGAATTGGGATGGAAACCGCGTTTCGATTCGCTGGAAACCATCATTAAAACAGCCTGGTCATGGCATCGGGAGGAAGCCGAAGAGAGCCGAGGATCATGACGCCGCTCCCTACGGAGCGACGAGCGGGAAGCTTCAGCCTTTTTTCTTGTTACTTGTGCCCCGTCCTTCATGCGACACGTAGGAAAACGCCAGAAGCGCAAACAGGATAATCAGCAGGAGCAGATAATCCTTGTCCAGAAGGTTAGAAAGACGCGGTTCATCCGCCAGGGCGGTGGTCGGGCCGAGGACCGGTAACGCCAGACCGGCGCAGATTCGATTCAATGTTTTTTTCATGGAAACAACCTCCCGCGCGGAATGCGCGGCCTCGATTTCAAACCGGCGTGACCGCCGGCCTCTTTTCCCCCTACGCCCGACCCTAGAAGTATATTCGGTTAAAAGATATATTTCTAAAGCGTCTTTTTCGTCTGCTTCCCCTATTCTGATATTTTTTTATTATTATCCCCGGAAGATGATTCTACCTTCCTCAAATTCACGAGTGCAAAAAAATCGAACCCCATGAAATGTTTGGACAATCGAAGGCAAAAAACAGGCGAGGCGAAATTCGGATTTCTTCAGATGTGCTTGGAGATTTGCGTTACCCGAAAGCGAATTTTTTCGACGGTGTGAATGGGGATACCAAGATAGGGATTGATCGGGGTCACGGTGTAGGCGTCCTGTTCTTTTTTGCTGATCGCCAGAAAGGACGAATAGCCCGAAGCGTTATGCTTGCTGTCGGTGACCAGCACAAACGAGCCGTCGAGGACGTCTTCGCACGGCTCGAAATAGATCACATCGCCTTCTTCGATCACAAAAAGGCCACCGCCTCGTTTCACCAGACCGATCAGGTTTTCCCCCTTGACCGGCAAGAGAAACACCTTCGATTCAATTGGCTTGCTCGCGCAGGATTGTTTCACGCGCGTTTACCTCATCTGTAAAAAAGATTTCGTTTCCCCTTTGGGGGGGGAATTACGGGAATGATTGAGATTATTTTGAAATTTAGGCCTACTATAGCGGCGCTGTGTTACCATTTCGCAAACATTCAAAAAGAAAATGATTAGTCCCGAAACACCGCCTCATGCAGGGCCCGAAGTTTATTCAAATATACATCACCATAATTTTGTTGTAATTTACATGGTTCAGGAGAACAGACGGCCGGACGCCCATGGTACCGTCCGCCGAGAATCGATGGAGGTGTCGACTTGAACGTGGAGCGCCGTCCTTGGGCGCAAGTTCCGCTCATTAAGGAATGGCTTACCGGATATTCGGACGGCGACCGTCCCATATTCCTGGTCGGCGGGACCGCCCGCGACCTGATCATGGGGGCCGAACCCAAGGACGTGGACGTGGTCTGCGCCGGCGCGAAAAATCTGGCCAAACGGTTGGCCCAAACGTTCAACCTCGCCTTGGTCCCCATGGAAACCAAGCCCGACGAGCCCTGCTACCGCGTGGTCGATCGTGGTAACAATTATCGTTTCCTGGACATCGCCGAAATGCGCGGCGATTCCCTCCTTGAAGACCTGCCCCGGCGCGATTTCACCATGAACGCCATCGCCATGCGCATAACGCCCGAAGGCGACCTGGCGGAAACCATCGACCCGCTTGAGGGGGCCGAGGACATCCGGCGCGGAATCATCCGTGAAGCCGGACCCGGCGCCTTCGAATCCGATCCCCTGCGGACCCTCCGAGCCTTCCGTTTTTGCGCCCAACTGGGATTCGCCCTGGAAGAATCGACCCAGCTCGACATCCAACAACACGCGCCGCTCATCGTGAAAAGCTCCGCCGAGCGCATCCTCGCCGAACTGCTGCTCATCCTGAAAACCAAACACAGCGTCGAACAGTTCCGCATGATGGACCGCGCCGGCCTGCTGGAATATATCTTTCCCGAACTTCGGCTTGAAAAGGACTGCGATCAGGGCGGCTATCATCATCTCAACGTGTGGGACCATTCCCTGCTGGTCATGAAACGCTGCGAACACATCATCGGCCGGATACCGAAAATCTTCGGCGACTCGGCCCCCCAGCTGCTGCAAAACATCGGGCAAAACCGCCGCGCCGAAATCGTGAAACTGGCGGCCCTGCTCCACGACGTGGCCAAACCGCTCACCAAGGGTCACGACAACGGCCGCTCCACGTTTTGGGGCCATGACAAGTACGGAGCGGACATCGTGTTGAAAATCGCCGAACGGCTGAAAATGTCGGCGCGGGATCGCGACTTTTTAAACGTCCTGGTGGCCGAACACAGCCACGCGCGAACCCTGGGGCGCCCGCAGGTGAAACAAACCACGCGACTGCGCTGGTTTCGCAATCTGGAAGATGACGCTCCCGCCGCCATACTGCTCAGCCTGGCCGACTCGGAAGCCAAATGCGGCCCCCTTGCCAGCGGCGAAGCCCGCAAAGCCTACCGCGCCTGGTGCATCGAAGCGGTGAACAATTATTACGGCGGCTTGCGGGAAGTCCTGAAAAAACCCAGTCTTGTCACCGGAAACGACCTCATGGCCCTGGGCCTGAAACCTGGCCCGCAAATAGGCGACCTGCTGCGGGAAATACGCGAGGAACAGGACCTGGGGATCTTGACGACAAGGGAAGAAGCGATGGAATTCGCACGGGAGAAGATAAAAGATTTAGCATAATAACGGCCAGTGGAAGCCATTCATTCATAACTTTTTTAAATACGTCCCGATCATCATTACACCATAAGGCGTCAAAATATCCGCCAAATGTGTGCATTTTTTATTGACTTACGTTATTTTTAGTTGTATCTATGTGCAAAAATTACCACAAAGTGTCATTTTATTTCAGATCACCACCAAGGATATTATGGACCTATGAACACCGAGATCATAAAAATAATCGAAGGGGGGTTAAAAAGAGATCGAGCTAAGGTGATCAAGTTCGCGCGCCAATTATCTATAAACGTAGCTAATACTGATAATACTTCACTATCTAGGAGAATTGATAAATTACTGAACGGCGCATACGGGACAGGCTTTGTGACAGCAGATAACCTTTCCCCCATCCCTGTCGACCCTGAAAGTCGACTAGATGTGGTTGATGTGACATATCCTGATAAGTTTCATGAATCCTTAATATTTAATCCAGCACTGAAAAAGCAAATAGCCAATTTTATAGAAGGGATACGACAAAGAGAAAAAATTTCCAGATATGGCATAGATGTTCAAAATGCCTTATTACTTTACGGTCCACCAGGATGTGGGAAGACAAGTATAGCAAATTATATTGCAAACGAACTTGAATTGCCAATCGTTACAGCTAGACTTGACTCTATAGTATCATCGCTTCTTGGAAGCACCGCAAAAAACATCAAAAAGGTTTTCTCGTATGCAAACGACAAGACCTGCATCCTTTTTTTAGATGAGTTTGACGCGATAGCAAAAGCGAGGGATGATTCCCATGAGCTAGGAGAGTTAAAAAGAGTTGTTAACAGCCTTCTACAAAATATAGATTCGTTTGTCTGGAACAACATATTAATAGCTGCTACTAACCATCATGAGTTGCTTGACAATGCAGTATGGAGACGATTCAATGAAACTGTATATATTGGGCCACCTTGCGCTACCGAAATAGTCCAATTACTCGAGCTTTATCTTAAAGAGTACCCAAACGAGATAACATTAGACATTAAAAAGCTATCTGTAATTTCAGAATTACTAAAAGGCTTGTCGCCATCTGTGATAAAAAACCTTTGTTCTACAGCTCTTAAAAACAATTTGGTTAACAATAAAGAATTTTTGACTTATCCAGAATTTCTTTTTGAGATATTTTGCTTGCGAGCGAATAAGGACTTTTATATAGAAGAAGCAGTAAGGTTCTTATCGATAAATGGGGTAACACAGGTTGCAATTCGTGATTTTTTAGACCTCCCTATGCGAAAGGTGAGAAAAATACTTTCCGATTAAAAAGGGGAACTAAATGGATAATCAAAATAAACATCTGCCGATTATACTTTTTCAAAAGCGTAATGTTGACACACGTGAAACTGAGGGAGGCGGCGGAGGAGATCCAAAATGGGTTTTATCAGATGAAGAATTGTCACATCATGCAGCACTAATTTCAGCCCAGTTCAGTCAATCGTTTTCTAAATATCTAGATGTTGATGATGAAGCCTTTTTAGTTCCGATACCTATTGGCGTAAAATTGAAGGAGAAAGCGACTGCCAAATCGCATAGGGAAAGTATTGAAAAAGTCTTTGTTGACAAAGATAACAAAATTAGCTCAATTGGCTTTTCGCCGCGCGATGAGTTACTTTTTGCTTTGAACACCAAGGAGCACATTAAACGTGTTGGCGAAAAGCTCGAGAAGCCTGAGCATAATAAGAAAGGCGTTTCAGCGATTTCAGGAGTAGAGAAATATCGGCCTGTTGTGGAAAAGAAATTAGAACCGACTGGTAAACTTAAAGTTAAATTAATTCCATATGAAAATATTACTATAAGAAAACAATTACAGAGATATTTCACAAGATTCTGCGAAGAGCGTAATATAACTATCAGAAAATGTAATTACACTGCCGGCTCTGAAATTTATAAGATTGGCAACGTAACGCAAGACTGCCTAAACGAAATGGTGGATTTTTCGGGTGTTCTCTCCATAGAGAGTATGCCCACTTATGAGTTGGGACCTGAATGGATATCAGAGAATAAAGATGTAGCTGTCAAAATGCCTGAACAGGATAAGAGGTATGCAAAAGTAGGAATTCTCGATTCAGGAATATCGAAGATAAGCCAATTATCTCCTTGGATGTGTGGTGAGATGTCACCGTATAGTGAAGACGAGCTTGACAAAACGCACGGAACATTTGTCGCGGGCGTCTTGTTATACGGTGATATCTTAGAAGACAAAGAGATGGTTGGATGTGATGAATGTGAGATATATGATGGCGCGGTAATATCTGATCGTAGATTTGGCCCTGTTGATGAAGATGAGCTGCTTGACAATATAAGAGAGATAATAAGGAAAAATAAAGAGGAGATAAAGGTATGGAGTCTCTCAATAGGGTCTAAAAAAGAGGCAAGTCTGCAAGTATTTTCAGATTTCGGCAAGGTATTAGATGAAATACAAGACGATTACGGGGTACTGATAGTAAAATCTGCTGGAAACTGCCGAAACTTTGAAAGTGGGAAACCTCCCAGCAGAATAGCCGAATCAGCTGACTCTGTTCGTGCGGTCGTCGTTGGTTCAATCGCTCATCGCCAGAGCCAGACAGATATCGCACCAGTAAACCATGTTTCGCCTTTTAGCCGAGTCGGTCCAGGACCGCAATATATTATTAAACCTGAATTAGTACAGTACGGAGGAAATTCAGGTCTATCTGCAACGGGGATGCTCCTTAACACGGGGGTTTCATCTTTCTCCACGGATGGGAAAATTGTTCGTGATTGTGGGACCAGTTTCTCGACGCCAAGGGTTTCGGCTTTGTTAGCAAATTTGAGCCATAAAATTAAGGGAGATTTTAATGGAGTTCTCATAAAAACTCTTTCAATGCATGCTGCTCGATATCCGCAGGAAGTTAAAGATCCTACTCGGAAGAAGTTGATAAAGTATGGTTTTGGCCTTCCGCCTTCGATAAACGATATTTTACTAAATTCGCCAAATGAAATCACTTTAATCTTGCATGACGAATTACCCAAGGGAAATTTCATTGAAATTCTGGACTTTCCTTTCCCTAATAATCTCGTTGATGAGAATGGTTATTATATTGCTGAGATAATCGTGACTCTCGTCAATCATCAAATCCTTGATGATTCGCAAGGAAAAGAATACTGTCAATCTGATATTGAAATCGCTTTTGGAACCTATGATGCAGTTACTTCACGAGACGTAAACAAACCTAATATTAAAAATCCAATTGGCAGAATTAATTCGATAAACATTCTCAAGACCGATTTATATTCAAAAAAAGAAATTAACGGTACTGGCTTAGCATTTGAGCCTACTCTCATTCAAAATGGAAAATACCATCCAGTAAAAAAGTTCCATTGTGACTTATCTCGTATGACCAATAAAAAAAAGCAGCTTTATATAAGTGCACCTAAGAAATGGTTTCTGAAATTGAATGGCTTGTATAGAAGCAAAACAGAAAGAATTTTTGAAGAGTCTAGAGTAGATTTATCGCAAAGATTTTGCCTGGCTATTACGATCAGAGATCGCTTAGGCCAACACGATGTCTACAACCAAGTTGCTCAGCTCTTGGACCAAGGAAATTTCATGCATCAACAAATCGAACTTGAACAAGATGTCAGGGTTCGGAATTAGTATATTTTCTTCTCATTCGCGATGTTGTCACGGAGTAGAGCGCCAAGCGAAACCCGCCGAATAACGGCCTACGGCCGACCGCCATTCACGGCCGCTACTCCTCCCCGCCGATTTTTTCCATGAGGTCTTTGGTTTTTACCACGTTGAGGTTCAGGCCCAGTTCCTTGCGGGAAATTCCCATGGCCAGTCCTAACAACTGCGGCAGGTAGAGCACGGGGATGTTGTAATCGCCGCCGAATTTTTCGGCCACGCCCTTCTGGTTGCTGTCGAACATGACCGCGCAGAAGGGACACACCAGGGTAATGAGGTCGGCCCCGGCCTCGGTGACGGCGTCCAGTTTGCGTTTGGCGACTTTCAGGGCCGTTTCTTCATCGGCCGCCACCACCGGGCCGCCGCAACATTTTTTCTTTCCCTTGTAATCAACGCTTCGCGCGCCGGTGAGCGCCACCAGGGCGTCCAGGGTGGCCGGGTTTTCCACCTGGTCAAAACCGTCGTAAATCTTGGAAGGTTTCAGGTAATGGCACCCGTAATGCGTGGCCACGGTGAGCATATCCAGTTCACGGGTGATCTTTTCCCTGATGCGGTCGAGCCCCACGTCCTCGGTAAGGGCGCGGGCAAAGTGCCTGACCTTGACCGTGCCTTGGTAGCCGCGGCCGGTGTTCTTCAGTTCTTCATTGATGCGGCCTCTGAGGGCTTCGTTTGTGTTCAGCGCGCGGGCGTCTTCGGTGAGCGACGAGGCGCAGGAAGAGCACAGGGCCACGACATCGAGCCCCCGCTCTTCGGCGAAACCGAGGTTGCGGGCGTTGACCAGCAGCGACGCGTCGTGTTCCATGGCCTTGAGCGGAAATCCGCAGCACGTGAAATCGGGCAGGTCATGTAGTTCCAGCCCCACCGCCGCCGCCACCTTGCGGGCGCTCATTTCATAGTTGCGCGCCCGCGCGGGAACCGTGCACCCGAGAAAGAGCGCGTAGCCGTTCGCTTTGCCCATGCTTTACTCCCCGACGCCTTACCGCGCCGCGCCATCGCATAAAGAATTTTATGGTTAACGGCCGTTTCCGCGAGGATATCGCGGAAGGGCCAAAGGTTTGCGGTCAGCTTTTAAAGCTGTCGATGATGATCTCCGCGGCCAGCCTTGCGCCGGTACCCGCCACCAGGGCGCACTTTTCGTAACCCTTCGCCTCCACAAAGGCCTTGAAGTTCTCTTCGCTGGCCCGGGGGTCCATATAGCGGCCGAATATGGCCTTTTCCTGAATTTCGGGACAGAAAATAGACCCCAGGCGCTCCTTGAAGCGGGGGATGAAATCCCGGGCCGCGGTCATGGTGTTTCCCGTGCCCGCATAGTCGGCGATATCGTCACTCCCGAAAAACAGGCCCATGCCGATCAGTCCGCCGGTCACCGCGCCGCAAATGCCGCCGGTCATGCCGAAGCCGGGAAACGGCGAAAGGGCCTTGACGATAACCGGGTCGCCCAGGCCGAATTCTTCCATAATGGCCAGCGCGGAGCTTTTCGAGCAGCTATGGCTGAGATGTTCATATTCCTCGGCCCGGCGCTGCACCCGGTCGAGAATCTCTTCCCGCTTTTGCAACATGGCCGGTCCGTCAAGTTCCTTGCGGACCATGCCCCCATTCAGCAGACGTTCGAAATCCTTTTTATAGGCCGCGTTTTCCCATTTCCGGTCAATTAGATCCTGCAGACGATTTTTCAGCAGCTGTTCATCCATGGTTTTCCTCCAGAACTCCGTTCGATTGATGCGGCGCCGGCTGTATCGTGGTCGGGTATGGGAAGTGACCCGTCGTGATTGGATCGTTCACGCGTCCAAGTGGTCCAGCAAGGATTTCAGCGCCTCGCAGGAAGTGGGAAGCGGCGGCAGATCCGCCTTTTGACGTTTTTTATTGTCAAAATCGTCAATGGCGTAGATGCGCCCGTCGTTGCGGATGCGTTCGAGCTGTACCCGGACTCCCTGGGGAATATTGCCGCTCTTGAAGGCCATATTTTTCAGCGCGGTCATGAGTTCGGTGATGGAAATCCCCTGCGGGCACCGTTCCTGACAGGCGTAACAACTCGAACAAAGCCAGACAAAATCGCTCTTGAGAACCTCTTCCCGCATGCCCAGAAGCGTCATGCGGATGATTCGTTTGGGATTGAACCTGGCGTTCACTTCCTGGATGGGGCAACTCGCGGAACAGGTTCCACAGGCGTAGCATGACCTGAATCCCTGGCCGCCGGAGTGTTCCAGCAGTTCATACTTGAAATTGGGATCGCACGAATTCAAATCGATGTCTCGCGCCATGATACTTCCTTTCGAACCTGGATAAGCCGGATTGAACCATCATTCATATAAAAAAGCGCCGCCTTATGCAAGCGATAGAAGATTCAGGCCATGCGCTTTACCGCCTCCAGGTATTCTTCGCGCCGATTCAGGTAAAAAGCCAGGGCCTTGGCGAAATTCCGGCCCACCAGCCCGTTTACGAACAAAAGGCTGATCTCCCGTTCCTGTATCAGCGTGAACTGCGACGTCACCAGGATTTCCCTTTCTTCCTCTGACATGTTTCTCACGATGTTTTTCAGGGCGCTTCGGGCGCGGGGTTGATACATCCAGAAATAGAGCATGTCCAATGAACTGATGACGATAATCGTTTCCAGGTCGTGGACTTCGGCGCTGCGCATGCGCTTCAATTGTTCGGGCGCTTCCAGCAGGTCCCGAGCCTGGGCTTCGGGGAACAGCAGTTCGAGCCGCGCGTAGATATCGATCAACTGGCTGATCTTCTCGTCGTAGTCGCGGCGTCGCATGCGGATGTTGTTGTAGCGGTCCGCGGCGCCCTTCGATGACTCCGGCCACGCTGTCCGAAGCGGCCTTGGAAATAACCGCCGCCCACTTTTCCAGGATGAGATGCGCGCTCACGACGCCCGCGCCGGTAAGAAACCCGCCGATCACGGCGTTGAGCGCCACGGCCAGGGGGATGGAAAGCACGCTGCGAAAGAAATTTCCGTAAACCGCGGCTTTAGGGAAGCCTCGAAAGATGTTGTGGCTGGAAAGATACAGCCCGTTGGCCAACGCCATGAAGGTATAGAGCGCGATGGGGCTGTTGGTGGTGTTGATGTCGAAGATCCGGTTCAGCACGACCGTTTTCACGACATAGTCAAGGAAGGGCACCGAAAAGCCGGTGAAGAGCAACGAATCGGTGATGCGCTCCCAACTGACGTAGTCGTTCCATCGCAAGAGCGGAGAACGCCTGACGCCGCCGCCGCCCAGCACGGACTGCAACACATTGCGCAACCCGGTGATGCCGAACCAGATAAACGCGCCCAGGTAGGCCAGGACCCACCAGTCCTTGGTCAGCGCGAAGGTGGCGAAGGCCGGGATAAAGCCGATCAAACACCTTCAGACCGTTTTTAAGCCCGCTGTTGAGATATTTCCAGGATATGGTAAGGCTCTCCCGCTCGGTCGGCGGGACGGCGAGCGACAAACCGTTATCGCTTTCCTCCTGGACGCCCCCCAGCGTGACGACGTTTCCCTCCGGCGCCATGCGGATGGAGAAATCTTCAACCAGCCAGTCTTCCCGCGCCTTTTCGGTTATCATGCGCAGCAGGGGGATCTTGCGCGCCAACTCGTACAGTCCTTTGGTAAACTCGGTGGAACCCCGCTTGGGGATAAACGTCTCCCGTTTGAAAACCGAAACCCTGAACGGGATGATGTCTCGCCGGGTTTCCCGATTCTTGTCGATCTCCCGTTGGGCCCGGTGCGGCAGCGTCTCCCTGACCACCAGCCCCATGCCATGCGCCTTGGGAGAACGGCCCGTGGAATCGCTGCCGATGCGGGCCTTGATCGGGGTTCCCTTGAAAAGGAGCGCAGTGTGGCGATATCGTGCAGGATGGAAGTCAGCTTTACGATCCTGCCCTTGTCGGCGGGGGAACCGGAACTTTCCAGCCGTTTGATCATGGCGCGGATGACCCGCTTCAGATGGATCCGTTGCCGTCGTTAATGGCCCGCTGCAGTTCGTTGATTTCCGCGATGTGTTCGCTTTTTCCGGCCGCGAAATCCTTGAGGTTGAAAATCTCCAGCCGGGTGACGGCCCCCTCGCAATCATAGAGGATTTCCAGCACGTCCTCGGCCTTGAGGTTGGTCAGGTTCAGCGTGAAGCGATACGCCGAATGGAGCCGGATCAATCGATCGATCAGTTCGCAGGGACCGAGTTTCAAAAGCTCCGGCGTGTCCGGAGCGTCCGAAGGGACCTGCGGATCGGGAATTTCCGGATTGCGCGACGGCGTCAGATAGTTTTCCATGACCGCGTCCAGGTCCAGCTTGTTCATGGCCGCTACGCGATCTTCGATCTTCCGGCGTTCCTCGGATTCGGCGTGAGCGTACCGTTCGCGCAGCGCTTCGGTTTCGAGCCTCATCAGCGCGAGCAGCCGGTCATGGATGAATTCGGCCAGGTGGAGCAGCGAAGCCTGCCCGGCCCCGACAAAATTGACGAACGCCGCTTGGTCGAGGGACGGCAGGTTCAGCCCGTAGGCTTCGTTCAACCCCGGCAGATGCCTTTCATTGAACGCCCGCAGGACCTCCATGACCGAGCGCTCCTGATATTGGGAGACTTTCCGCCCTTCGGCCATGAATTTGGCCACCGGCTCGTCCGCCAGAAAACAGAGAAAGGCCTGCGAATCCGGGAATCCCCCGCGCGACCCAGATGATTTGCGCGTACCGGTCGTAGAGCCTGACGGAATATTCCACGCCGATCCGAATGGTTATGCCCATGATGTCGGCGGCTTCCAGAAGCTCCACGGCGAACTTGGCTTCCAGGTGGTTGTAATAGATGACCCTGAGCCGCCGTATGCCCTTGATCCAGGCGTCCATGATCAGGTGGCTCGATGACTTGCGCCCCTTGGTGTTCACGTCGTGTACGTGGTCGTCAAACGAGGCCTGGTTCCATTCCTCGGGCATCTCCAGCAGATGATACCGGCGCAGTAGCGTTCTGATAACCCGCGGATTGCCCGTGGTGGCGCGTCTGAAATCGTGCGCCAGTTGAAGCTGGAGCTGGTAATTGCCGTGAGCGCGCGCCAGATCCTTCATGATCTGCACGAGCACTCTGGCCGTATTCCGGGGAAGCGCCCCGCCGGAGGCGCTCATGACCTCGTCCCGCAGCGAACGTAACGCTCCCAGCCGCTCGTCGACCCGCCCCACTTCCAGGGATTCCAGCAGATGGATGACCGCGTGCGCGATCCTGAGTCCCTTGGACTCGGCCATTTCCTTGATGCCGTGCGGATGAAGGAAGGGATAGAAGAGGTTTTTCTCGTAGCGGCGGGATTTGTCCCGCTGCAGCACGTCATTGACGATGTTGATGAGCTGGTGATCTCGTTTGTCGAAAAGGATTTTCGACTTTATGCCGCGCGCGGAACGCTGCTTTTGCGAACGGGCGGACGTCCGTTCGCGAGCCAGGGAATCGGGGGGAAATGTGACGATATCTTTCACGGTACGCTTTCTCACATAAGGGGATTTGAACTATCAAGCAACAAACACGCCAATAGTTCAATTATAATTATTTTTTAACCAACTTCTAGCGAAATCAAAGTATTGTGAGAAAACGCCCGCACTCGTTCCATGCCCCTTTTGCTTAATAAGCGCCGATTTTCTTTGCAAAGCGTAAAAAAACAAGACGCCCTTACATCATGGAGAAAAACATTTGCTGCAACAGTCCGAAGTTCCGCTTCACTTCATACGCGCCCTCGATGATCTCGCCGTGCCCCGGCAGCAGGTATTCCACGTCCAGTTCCATCAGCCTGATAATGCTTTTTTTCAGCTCCGCCCCGCTGCATTGCGGAAAATCGGTCCGCCCCACGCCCCCTCGAAACACCACATCGCCGGTGATGAGAACCTTTTTTGCCGGCCAGTATATGCAGATGGAACCCGGATCATGCCCCGGCGTATGCAGGATTTGCAGGGTCTTGGACCCCAGGACCAGTTCCCCCTCCCGCAGGTTGAAATCCACCCGGAATCGCGGCATGGTCTGCCCAAAGGCTTGGTAGAAAGCGGGGCCGATTTCACGCAGGTAGCGTTCCGCCTCCTCGTGTAGGGCTATCCGCGTGGAATCGCGCTGAAACAGGGTGGAAGCTTCGAAATGATCCGGGTGGGAATGAGTGCCGATAACCAGGTCCACCGTGTCCATGGACTGGTTGTCCTTGGCCGCCAGATCGACCGCGTTGGAAAACAAACGCAAATGTCCGGGATCGATCAGGGCCCGGACCTCGCCGTCCAGCAAATAGGTGTTGCAGTTGTTTTCCGCGGCCGCGGTCCAGGGATAGTAGTATAAATCGTCGATCAGCTTCATGACGCTCCTCCGCCGCCCTCGGCGGGATCGTTCCTTGCGCGCGACGGGCATGGCGTGTAAGTTCTTGTAGTTACCATACCAATGAGTTAGGCAAAGTCAAGAAGCGGCGCCCGCCAAAACAGGCCGCTTTAAAAAAAGCGAGAGCGGTTCGAAAATAATTTCCACGCGCTTAAAATGGCGCGTGATTACGGAAGGTTACAGTAAGACTAGCCCCACTGATTCTCCTTGACAAACATTCAATCCTAATATAAATACTATCTCTCTAAGCACGGGGACGTAGTACAGTTGGTTAGTACGCCGGCCTGTCACGCCGGAGGTCGCGAGTTCGAGTCTCGTCGTCCCCGCCATCAAAGCTCATCTCGCAAGGGATGGGCTTTTTTTATGTTGGTTAGTACGTCCCGCCCGTGACGGGCGGGAAGGTCGCGAGTTCGAGTCTCGTCGTCCCCGCCATCAAAGCTCATCTCGCAAGGGATGGGCTTTTTTTATGTTGGTTAGTACGTCCCGCCCGTGACGGGCGGGAAGGTCGCGAGTTCGAGTCTCGTCGTCCCCGCCATCAAAAGCTCATCTCGCAAGGAATGGGCTTTTTTTATGGGAAATGTTGATTCCAGTATGGCTTATTACGTCTACATTCTGCGGAGTCACAAGGATGGAACATACTATGTCGGCTCCACCGGCGATCTCCATGACAGACTTGAGCGCCACAACCAGGGAAGATCCAAATACACCAAAGCCAAGCGACCTTGGACCCTGGAATACTCAGAGGAATATCCGGACAGGTCGGCCGCTCTCAGACGTGAACGCGAAATCAAAGCTCGAAAAAAGGTCGATTTCATAGAAAAGCTGGTTAGTACGTCCCGCCCGTGACGGGCGGGAAGGTCGCGAGTTCGAGTCTCGTCGTCCCCGCCATCAAAAGCTCATCTCGCAAGGGATGGGCTTTTTTTATGGTGAGTGTTGATTCCAGTATGGCTTATTACGTCTACATTCTGCGGAGTCATGGGCGCCTTTCTCAGAGCGATACCCAGCGCGATGAGCAGAAGCAGATAGGTGGTGAAATCGCAGGCCCCGGTTACGGGGATTCAGTCGGTCTGCACGGGCAGGCATCTGTTTCTGGACGGCTACCCGATTTTCGACAGCCAGGGCAAGGTAACCCTGGTGGTGACCTTCATTCGCGACATGACCGCCATACAAAGGCTGAAAAAGCATTTCAGTTCCCAACAGGAACTGCTCGAAGCCTATCAGGTCCTCCAGTCGTCGGGCAAAACCAAAAACCCCGGCGTGCTCCTCACCAAGGGGCTGAGTCCGGCTCGCAAACGGCTGAGGATGGTGGCCGACACGGACGCCACCGTGTTGCTCCTCGGCGAGACAGGGGTCGGAAAGGACGTGTTCGCCAGAAAACTGCACAAACTGAGCGACCGATCCGACAAGCCCTTTATCAAGGCGGATTGTTCCTGCATACCCGAAAACCTCATGGAATCGGAATTTTTCGGCTACATGCCAGGCGCCTTCTCCGGGGCCAGCGCCAACGGCAAGGCGGGCTTTTTCGAAATGGCCGACACCGGCACGCTTTTTCTGGACGAAATCGGCGAACTGACGCCTCAACTCCAGGTAAAGCTGTTACGGGCCCTGCAGGACCGGGAAATCGTGCGGGTCGGATCGACCATTCCCAAAACGGTAGACGTGCGCGTGGTGGCCGCGACCAACAGGGACCTTGAAAAAGAGGTCAACGTGGGGCGTTTCCGGCGCGATCTTTTTTACCGCCTGAAAGTGGCGGTGATAGAAATTCCGCCGGTCAGGGAACGGCGCCAAGACATCCTGCCACTGGTCGAGGACTTTTTGAAGTTCTATACGGAAAAATACAAACGCAGCCTCGCCCTGAGCGAAACGGTGAAAGAGGCCATGTACGACTATAGCTGGCCGGGCAATGTGCGGGAGATCGAAAACCTCATCCACAGCCTGGTCGCGACCTGTGAAAAGGACGCCGCCGAACTGGAAGACCTTCCGGCCTCCATGAGCTCCCAGCATAAGAAATGCATGCGGCCCGGGGACCTGTCCGAATCGGCCTTGAAGGATCTGCCCGATATTGATCTCGAAGACAAGTCATTGCAGGATATCATGCAGGACTTTGAAAAGTGCGTGGTCATGAGCGCGCTGAACAAATCCGGCTCCATAAACGAGGCCGCCCAACTGCTCAAGATCGACCGTTCGACCCTCTTTCGCAAGGTTAAAAAATTCCAGGCCGCCGAGCAGGGCGAGCAGGAGCGTCATCAGCAATCTAACGCCGGGCAGGGTAAATACCAAATTGACAGATAATAAATTCCTATGCTACAAACTATGTTGGATTTGACATAAGCTTGAGGAGCGTTCCATGAATCCGTTTTTCGGCTTTACCTGACGAAGCGTTATACGCGGCGCCCGTGTTTGGCGCGCATAGGGGCAAGGCCGAAAGAACACCTTTCTACTGTTTTTCCTATTAAGGCTCACGATCTCTTTCAGCCCGGCTCCTGATTCATGAGCGGCATTTCCCAAAAATTAGACGCCGCGCAACGGTTTCGTGAGTTTGCAGAGCGGACAGGGCGCCTCCAAGCCGGATCGTAAAGCGTGGGGGGACGGGTAGTTATGCCCCCCGAGATCCCGGTTCCGGCATTTCAAACGAATACAGACATGGAGTTGTCTTTGTCCCGTGAAGAGGATGGAAGTCTTGCCACGCCCAATCGCCCGTTTACGCCACCCGGTCCCGGGCGATTGATGAAATGAGCGGAATAGGCGTTAGAGGTGACGATGAGTTCGGTAACATTATGGATCAACAATCAACAAGTGGAAGCCCAACCGTCGCAGACCATCATGGAAGCGGCGGACCTGGCCGGGATCACGGTCCCGCGCCTGTGCTACCATCCTTACCTGAAGCCGAGCGGCTCCTGCCGTTTGTGCGCGGTGGAGATCGAAGGCTACCGGGGGCTCCCGGCGGCCTGTACGACGCCGGTGGCGGACGGCATGCGCGTGGAAACGGAAACGGCCAAGATTCTGGATTTTCGCCGCGAAATGCTGCGTCTCATTCTCCAGGAACATCCCCGGGAATGTCTGGGATGCCCGCGTAACGGGACCTGTGAATTGCAGCAACTGGTGGCGCTGGTGGGAATCGATTTTTCCTATCCGTCCCTCAAACAGGAACGCCCGCCGGTAAAACCCGCCGGGAAATACTTTGAGCGGGATTACAGCCTCTGCGTGCGATGCGGCCGCTGCGTGCGCGTCTGTCACGAAATGCGCGGCGCCAAGGCCATTGTGTTCCGGGAGCGTGAAGGCCGCCAGGAAGTGAGCACGCCCTTTGAACGCTCGCTGGAGGCGGCCGGTTGCCAGTTCTGCGGCGCGTGCGTGGACGTCTGTCCCGTGGGCGCGCTCAGGGAAAGGCCCGACACCGGCTATCAAATGGCCTACGGGCAAACGATTCAGGCCTGTCAGGCGCTCACCAACATCGTGATGGATCTCTACCGCCATGAAATTCCGACGATGCGAAAAACGTCGGTTTGTCCCGTCTGCGGCGCCGGATGCCGGATGGAGTTCGAACTGGCCGATGACGGCCAAATCATTTCGGCTCGCCCCGATCCCAACGGTCCCGCCAACCACGGCCAGGCCTGTGTGCAGGGGCGCTTTCTGCTCAAGGAATACCTGCGACGCCCCGATCGCCTCACCAAACCGCTCATCCGGGAAAACAACGCATTTCGCGTGACGGACTGGGAGTTCGCGCTCGACATCATGGCCAAGAAGTTTGAAGGATACGGACCGGGAGAAACGGCGGTCATCGCCGACGCCGCGCTTCCTTCCGAGGAATTGCGTCTGCTACGGGAATTCTCGCAAAAGGTCCTCAAGACCGATCTTATCGGATGCCTCAGCCCAAAGGCCACGCCGTCGCCGAGGAAGCGCTCGATTCGAACGGCCTGCGCGCCGGTTTGAAGGATCTTTCCCGGGCCGGAGGCGTCATCGCCCTGGGAGTGAATTTCGCGGCCAGCCACCCCATCGCGGGGACCGCGCTCCACCGCGCGGTCATGAACGGCGCCCGGCTCATCACGGCCAACCCCGTTTCCACGGCGCCCGCCAAATCCGCGGATATGGATCTTCAATACTATCCCGGCTCGGAAACGGCGCTCATCGGCGGCCTGATCCATCTCCTGCTGGAAGAAGACCTGGCGGACCCTGAAACGGCGGCCGCCGATCCCCAATATTTTGAAACGCTGAAACAAAATTTCGCGAGTTTCACGCCGCAAACCGTGGCCGAAATCACCGGCGTTCACCATGAAACGCTCATGGATGCGGCCCATGTCCTGAAAGGCGCCGCGCCGGTGCTCGTCCTGTACGGGCTCGGCTTCATGGAATCACCCGACGTCAAAAACGCCCTGAACGCTCTGGCCTCCCTGCTGTATATCACCGGAAGCTTCGGGAAAAGCGGCGGAGGCATGATCCCGGCGTTTGGAGCCGGCAACTTCCGCGAAGCGACCGACCTGGGCATGACCGCACCCGATCTTGGCGAGAAGCTCGCTTCGGGCAAGATCAAGGCGGTATACGTGGCCGGAGAAAGCTTTACCGGCGGGCTGTTGGACAGTCTGAGCCCCTGGCTGGGCAAGGTGGAGTTCATCGCCGTCCACGACGTGACGCCGCCCTCGCAAGCAACGGCGAACCTGGTTCTGCCCATGGCTTCGGTCCTGGAAAAAGGCGGAACCCTGGTCAATTCCGAGCGAGAACAGGCCACGGTCGAACCGGTCGTGGCCGCGCCGGGCGACGCCCGATCGGTCGAGTGGCTGGTCAAGGGACTTGCCCGGTTCATGAAGGTTTCCGGCTTCGGTGAGGGGAGTGAAGCGGGCAAGAGTCAAAAACAGGGCTCCGCCGGTTCCCAGGCTCCATCCAATCCGCCGAACTGGACTCCCGAGGCGCTCAGGCAACCCGAACAGGCGCGGGAGGCCGAATTCGGCTTTGACGCCATGGCCAAGGAGGCCTTTGAGCCCTATTTTCTGGGACCGCTTCTGGCGGAAGAGGCTCGGGCCGCGTTTTATCCCGGCGGAGAAATCGAAATGAATCCCGCGGCGGCTTTCGGCATGGGACTAACGCCGGGAGACACGGTGCGCGTCACCACCGCCCAGGGCGAATGGCAAGGTTCGTTGGGCATGAATTCGCTGCTGCCTTCCAAGGTGGTGGCCACGCCCCTGAGGCTCCTGCCCCCGGCCCTGAAAGAGCCGTCTTATACAAGCGCGCCCGCCAAAGTGGAAAAAGTCGGAGAACCGGCGAGTCAGGAATGATAATGTCCGCCGTAAGGGCGTAAAGAGAGGTTGTTGGTATGTTTTCGGTCGTCAAACATGAAGAATTATCTCCCAAGGTCTACAAGATGACCGTGGAAGCCCCCGCCGTCGCGGAAAAGTCCCAGCCGGGACAATTCATCATTCTTATTGTCGATGAAAAGGGTGAACGGGTTCCCTTTACCATCAGCGGGTGGGACGTGGAAGCCGGGACCGTGGATTTCGTGTACGTCGCGGTAGGGAAAACCACGGGCCAACTGTCGGCGCTGAAACCCGGCGATCAGCTGGCGCACTTTGTGGGCCCCCTGGGCAGACCGACCGAACTGGGAAGTTTCGGCCACGTGGCGGCGATCGCCAGCGGATACGGCATAGCGGCCCTGGTCCCGGTGCTGAAGGCGCTCAAGGAACAGGAAAACAATATCACCACCATCCTGCAGGCCCCGGACTGGGCGCGTGTCTTCGGCCAGGCCGAACTGGAAGCCGTGAGCGACCGCATCATCCTGGCCACCGGCGAAAACGGCGAGGACATGGCCACCAGCGCCACGCGTCCCCTGCGCAAGCTGCTCGCCGACCATCACCATACCCCCATCGATCGCGTGGTCGTGATGGGATCGATCTGCCTCATGCGGGTCATCAGCGAGATGACGCGGCCCTATTCCATCAAGACCATGGTGCACCTCACCCCGCTCATGGTGGACGGCACGGGGATGTGCGGCGCCTGCCGGTTAAGTATAAAAGGGGGCGGAAACCGTTTCGCCTGCGTGCATGGCCCCGAATTCGACGGCCATGAAGTGGATGGATGGGACGTGCTCATGGCGCGGCGTTGCACCTACGCCGACGAGAGTATCCAACAGCAGGGATTCCAGTGCCGCGGATGTTCCCAGTGGTAGGCCGCGCCTAAGGAGTTTGAACAATGAGTGAAGAAAAGCTTTCCGGCGCCACCCCCAAGGAACCGGGCGCCAAGAAATCGAAAATAAATCTGAACCGGCTGGAAATGCCCAAGCAGGAACCGGAAATCCGGCGGCGCAACTTCAGTGAAGTGGCCACGGGCTATACCTACGAGATGGCCATGGAAGAGGCGTCCCGGTGCATCCAGTGCAAAAAGCGCAACTGCCAGCAGGGATGCCCGGTGAACATCGACATTCCGGATTTCATAAAATCGCTCCAGCAGGGAGACATCGAAGGCGCTTCCAAGGTTCTCAAGACCAAGACGTCGCTTCCCGGCATTTGCGGGCGGGTCTGTCCCCAGGAACTGCAATGCGAAAATTCCTGCACCCTGAACAAAAAGGGCGCGCCGGTGGCCATCGGGCGTCTGGAACGGTTCATCGCCGACTGGGAACGCATTGAAGGCATGAGCGCCAAGCCACAGATCGCGCCTTCCACGGGAAAACACGTGGCGGTGGTGGGAACCGGCCCCTCGGGCCTGACCGTGGCCTCCGACCTCGCCGTCCGGGGACACGAAGTGACCATGTTCGAGGCGCTCCATGTGGCCGGAGGCGTGTTGATGTACGGCATTCCCGAATTCCGGCTCCCCAAGGAGATCGTGCAGAAGGAAGTGCAGTACGTGAGATCGCTCGGCGTGGAAATCCGCCTGGATACGGTCATCGGCATCAACTACAGCCTGGACGAACTGCTCAATTCCCGCTACGAGGCCGTGTATCTGGCCACCGGCGCCGGACTCCCGCAGTTTCTCCGCGTGCCCGGAGAAAACCTCAACATGGTCTATTCGGCCAATGAATTCCTGACGCGGACCAACCTCATGAAGGCCTACCTCTACCCCGAGTACGATACTCCGATCAAAATGGGCAAGCGGGTGGCGGTTATCGGCGGAGGCAACGTGGCCATGGATTCGGCGCGGTGCGCGGTGCGGCTGGGGGCGCGGGAGGTGTACGTCATCTACCGCAGAACCCGCGAAGAGATGCCCGCCCGTCTGGAAGAGGTCGAAAACGCCGAGGAAGAGGGCATCCAGTTTCATTTCCTGTGCAATCCCACGGGTTTTATCAGCGACGGCCGCAACAACGTGGCCGCCATGGAGCTGATCCGCATGCGTCTGGGAGAACCCGACGCGAGCGGCCGCAGACGGCCCACGGCCATCGAGGGCAGCGAATACACCATGGACGTGGATACCGTGGTGGTTTCCCTGGGAACCTCTCCCAACCCGCTTATTTCCTCCACGACTCCGGATCTTGAAACGACCAAGCGGGGCACGGTGGTCACCGACGAAACAGGCAAGACATCCAAGGCTCGCGTATGGGCCGGAGGTGACATCGTTTCCGGCGGCGCCACCGTCATCAGCGCCATGGGAGAAGGCAGACGCGCGGCGTCGGCCATGCATGAATACCTGAGTGAATAAAAGAAGGTTGAACCTATGTCCGGATCATCTCAAAACCTGATCGGATCGGCCATGATCATCGGCGGCGGCATCGCCGGCGTGCAGGCCGCCCTGGATCTGGCCGACACCGGCCACATGGTCTATCTGGTCGAAAAGAGCGAAGCCATCGGCGGCGTGATGAGCGCCCTCGACAAAACCTTCCCGACCAACGACTGCTCCATGTGCATCCTTTCGCCCAAGCTGGTCGAATGCGGACGGCATCCCAATATTGAAATCCTTACCCTGACCGAAGTCCTGGACGCCCAGGGGGAGGCCGGTGATTTCACGATCAAGCTGAAACGGAAGGCCCGCTACGTCGACATGGATAAATGCATCGCCTGCGGCCTCTGCGCGGAAAAATGTCCCCGCAAGGTCCCCGACGAGTACAACCAGGGGCTCGGAACGCGCAAGGCGGCCTTTGTCAAATATCCCCAGGCGGTGCCGCTCAAATACGCCATCGACAAGGACAACTGCATTTTCTTTCAAAAGGGCAAATGCCGGGCCTGCGAAAAGTTCTGCCCGGCCGGGGCGATCAACTTCGACGACCAGGACCGGGAGTTCACCCTGGAAGTGGGCAGCGTCATTCTGGCCCCCGGATTCGAAACGTTCGACCCACTGGCCTTCGACACCTACAACTACGGCAAATTCCCCAACGTCATAACCTCCATGGAGTTCGAACGCATCCTTTCGCCCTCCGGTCCCTACCAGGGGGATCTGGTAAGGCCTTCGGACAGCACGGAACCCCAACGCATCGCCTGGCTCCAGTGCGTGGGATCGCGTGACGTCAGCCATTGCGGCAACGGCCACTGTTCGGCGGTCTGCTGCATGTACGCCATCAAGGAAGCGGTTATCGCCAAGGAGCACAGCCACATACCGCTCGACGCCGCCATCTTCTTCATGCACATGCGGACGTCCGGCAAGGAATTCGAAAAGTACTACGACCGGGCTCGCGACGAACACGGGGTCAGGTTCATCCGCTCCCGCATCCCCACCATCAGGCAGGCCGAGGGATCGGACAATCTGCTGATCCAGTATATTTCGGAAGACGGCGTCCGCCACGAAGAGGAATTCGACCTGGTGGTGCTGTCGGTGGGGCTCCAGACATCGCCGGAAGTGGTGGAGCTGGCCGGAAAGCTGGGAGTGGAGGTCAACGAAGGAAGATTCGCGGCCACCTCCCCCTTTGAACCGGTCACCACGTCCCGGCCCGGAATCTTTGTCTGCGGCGCCTTCCAGGGCCCCAAGGATATTCCCCAGTCGGTCATGGAAGCTTCGGCGGCAGCCGCGGAAACGGCGGCGCTGCTCTCCCCGGTGCGGGGAACGGCCGTGGGCAAGCCCCCGGAGCTGACGGAGATGGACCGCGCGGGCGTCAATCCTCCCCGCGTGGGGGTTTTCGTCTGCCGCTGCGGCATCAACATCGCTTCGGTGGTGGACGTCCCGGCGGTGCGGACGTACGCCAAGACCCTGCCCAACGTGGCCTACGTGGAGGAAAGCCTTTTCACTTGCTCGCAGAACACCCAGGAAAAGATGAAGGAAGCCATCCGCGAACACGGGCTCAACCGCATCGTGGTGGCGTCGTGCTCTCCACGAACGCACGAACCCCTTTTCCAGCAGACCATACGGGAAGCGGGACTCAACAAGTATCTGTTCGAACTGGCCAACATCCGGGACCAGAATTCCTGGGTGCATCAGGACTTTCCGGAAGCGGCCACGGAAAAGGCCAAGGACCTGGTGCGCATGGCCGTGGCTCGCGTCACCCTGCAGGAGCCGCTCGATGAAATCAGGCTGAGCATCACCAAGAGCGGGCTGGTCGTAGGCGGCGGCGTCGCGGGCATGGAAGCGGCGCTGGCGATCGCCAATCAAGGCTACCCCGCCACCCTGGTGGAAAAATCGGCGGAACTCGGCGGGCATGCCCGCAAACTGCTCTCCACCTGGAACGGCGAACCCGTGTGGCCTTACCTGGACGCGCTCGTTAAAAAGGTGAACGAGCATCCCCAAATCACGGTCCATACCAACGCGGTTCTCAAGGAAGTCAAGGGATTCGTCGGCAATTTCACCAGCGCGCTGGACGTGAACGGCAAGGAAGAGAACGTGGAATACGGCGTGGCGGTCATCGCCACGGGCGCGGATTCCTACCGGCCCACCGAATACCGCTACGGCGAAAGCGACCGGGTCATGCTCAACCCGGACCTGGACGAAGCCCTGCAAAACAAGGACAAAACGGTCATGGGCGCGCGGTCCGCCGCCTTTATCCAGTGCGTGGGTTCCCGTGAGCCGGACCGGCCTTACTGCAGCAGGGTGTGCTGCTCCCATTCCATCAGAAACGCCATCCACTTGAAAGAACTGAATCCGGCCATGAACGTCTATATCCTCTATCGGGATATCCGCACCTACGGCATGATGGAAAGCATCTACCGGGAAGCCCGTCAAAAGGGAGTGATCTTCCTGCGCTTCGATCTGGCGAAGAAACCGCTGGTCGAGATCGAGGGAAACGCGCTGAAGGTCACCACCTTCGACTGCTCCCTGCAGCGCCACATCGCCCTGGACGTGGACGTCCTGGTTCTGGCGGGCTCCATCGAAACGCGGGACGCCGGTAAGTTGGCGCAGATGTTCAAGGTCCCGCTCAACCCGGAAGGCTTTTTCCTGGAAGCGCACATGAAGCTGCGCCCCGTGGATTTCGCCACCGACGGCGTGTACGTGGCGGGGTTGGCCCACTATCCCAAACCCATTGAAGAGTCCATCGCCCAGGCCAAGGCGGCGGCTTCCCGCGCCGCGACGGTGCTGGCCAGGGATTTTATCGCCGCGGGAGGCGTCGCGGCTTCCGTCAACCAGGACCTGTGTTCGGGATGCCAGGCGTGCGTGAAATGCTGCCCCTTCGGGGCCATCAACTATCTCGAACAGGAAGCCAAGTGCGCGGTCAATCAGGCCCTGTGCAAGGGATGCGGCACCTGCGCGGCCACCTGCCCGTCCGAGGCCATTTCGCTCATGGGGTTCAGCAACATGCAGCTGTACACGCAGATCGACCAGGCCCTGGCGGACTGAAACAGGTCATGAGAAACCGGCGGCGCCCCGCGTAAACACGGCGCCGCTCACCATGCGAACAATGAGGTACTCGTGAAAGATCAAGAATTCGAGCCCAAGATTCTGGCTTTTTTATGCAACTGGTGCAGTTACGCCGGGGCCGACCTGGCGGGGGTCAGCCGTTTGCAATATCCGCCCAATATCCGCGTGATCCGGGTCATGTGTTCCGGAAGCGTGTCTCCCCACCACCTCCTCCACGCCTTTCAACGGGGCGCCGACGGGGTGCTGGTGGCGGGCTGCCACATCGGGGACTGCCACTATCTCAAGGGAAACTACATGACCATCAAGCGGCTGAAGTTCGTGGAAGGGACGCTGCGCTTCCTGGGCTATGACACCAACCGGCTGCGATTGGAATGGATTTCGGCGGCCGAGGGCATCAAGTTCGCGGAGGTGATTCGCGAATTCACCGCGAAGATTAAAAGCCTCGGCCCCGCGCCCTCGCTGGAAGCCGTTCCCCTGACGGCGGGATTCGGCGCGGCGCTTTCCGGCCTCGGGGCGTCCGCTCAAACCGCGAGCCGGCTACAGGAATAGACACCGATGCATACCAAAATAGCGAAACTTCTGGAGGAAGAAAAGGTCCACGGTTTTTGGGCCTACAACACCGTGCATGGCTTTCCGTTCCCCTGGCTTTTTACCAGGGAAACCATCGGGGACCTGAAATCCTGGAACCCCAACGCCGCCCGGTATCCGATCCTCAAGCTGCTCCTGTCCGAAGCCCGCCGCAATCCCGACAAGACCTACGGCGTTCTGGTTCGGGGATGCGAGGAGCGCGGCCTGCAGGAACTCTTTAAGTGGAACCAGTTCGACCGCGACAAAGTGGTCGTGTTCGGACAGGCCTGCTCCGACGAACTGGCCGCCTACTGCGAATGCTGGAAGCCTTATCCCGACAAGCTCGATTACGGGACCCCGGCCTCGCCGGTCGCCGAAAGCGCCAAGGTGAAAAGCCTGAAAAACATGGCCGCCGAGGAACGGCTCAACTGGTGGCTCGGCCACCTGAACCGGTGCATCCGTTGCTATGGCTGCCGGGACGTGTGCCCGGTCTGTTTCTGCACGGAATGCAGCCTGGAGCACCTGGAACTGATTCCCGGCGAAAAGCTGCCGCCCGACACGTCGTTCCATCTGGTCCGGGCCGTCCACATGGGCGGACGTTGCGTGGATTGCGGGCTGTGCGAGGAAGTCTGCCCGGCGCATATCCCCTTGCGGTCGCTCTACAAGGAAGTCAATCAACTGGTGGAAGAGATCTTCGGCTACAAACCGGGGCTGGTGGACGGCAGTTCTCCGTTCACCTTCCTGGGCGAGGAATCGCTCCTTCCCCAAGGACCCCGTTGAGAAGCGCCTGGAAATGAGTAAGGGAGATTTCTCCCTTCCGTTGAATGGCTTTGCGGAAACATTTGCAGCCATTTCGAGCGGAGCGAGAAATCTCTCACGCTAAAACGGTCGGGCTGATGAAACGTCCGTCCGCGACGCGTAACTCAAACCCATAAACAAGGTTTCATTTCATACCTTTATGCCATCCATGATCCGTCACCGAGGTTTTACTTGAAGGCCCCGACGATAAGCGTGTCCGGGCCGACATGCGATAACGCCTTGTGGTGACGGAATCCTTTTCTTTTCCGGATTCCCCGTCAGTTTAAATCATCCCTGCTCGGTATCGGCCAAGGCCGGAATCGCAACAGGTAAGGGATCGCTTTTTCGTCCGCGGCGCGTTACGCCATGGACGAGCGCGCGAAGGCGTCCCTCTGAAAAATAGGAAAAGGATGGCGACACGTGGAAAACAAACAAAACGAAAAAAACCAATTTAACACTCTCGCGGACGAAGAATTTCGGCGACGTGATGATTGTCGGCGGGGGGATCAGCGGCATACAAGCCGCGCTTGATTTGGGTACCGCAGGTTTCAAGGTCTACTTTGTCGAGAAATCGCCGACCGTCGGGGGCAAGATGGCCCACCTGGACAAGACCTTCCCCACCAACGACTGCTCCATGTGCATCGAATCCCCCAAGTTCGTGGAATGCAAACGACACCCCAACATAGAGATGTTGACCTACGCCGAGGTTGAGAGCGTCGAGGGCCAGGCCGGAGACTTCAGGGTAACCGTGGTTAAAAAGCCTCGATACGTGGACGAAAGTAAATGCACGGGGTGCACGGTCTGCGTGGAGTACTGCCCGGTTATGTACCCCGATCAATTCAACCGGGGAATATCGAGGAATAAAGCCATTCATATCTACTTTGCCCAGGCAATTCCGCTGGTTACCTATATCGATGAGAGCTGCCTGTATCTCAAGGAAAGGAAATGCAAGATCTGCGCGGGCGCCTGTAAGTCAAACGCCATCGATTTCAGTCAAAAGGCGGAGAGGATGGAAATAAACGTGGGGGCCATCATCCTGTCTCCCGGCGTGGAGGCTTTCGATCCCACGGTAAAGGAGGAATACCGCTACGGAGCGTTCGAAAACGTGGTGACCGCTCTGGACTATGAACGGCTGTTATGCGCCACCGGGCCGTATGAGGGTGAAATCCTGCGCGCCTCCGACAAGAAGCATCCCCATAAAATAGCCTGGCTGCACTGTGTCGGTTCCCGGCGGGTCACGCCGGGCGACAACAGCTATTGCTCGGCCGTGTGCTGCACATATACCCAGAAACAGGTGATCCTGACCAAGGATCATGACGAAGAGGCTGAATGTACTATATTCCACAATGACATTCGTTCCTATGGCAAGGATTTTGAGCGTTTTTTCCAGAGAACGGAGAATCTCCCCGGTGTCCGGTTTGTCAGAAGCTACGCCTCCATCGCTCGCGAGGACCCGGTTACGAAAAATGTTACCGTGCGCTATACCACGCCCGACGAGGGGGTCAAGGAAGAGGAATTCGACATGGTGGTGTTGTCCGTGGGATTGACCCCGCCCGGCAACGTGAAGGACGTGGCAAAAGCGTTCGGCGTTGAACTCAACGATCACGGATTCTGCAAGACCAATCCCGTCAATCCCATGGAAACCAGCCGGCCGGGCATTTTCGTAAGCGGAGCCTTCCAGGGTCCCATGGACATCCCCGAGTCGGTTCTGACCGCCAGCGGAGCGAGTTCCCAGTGCGGCGAGTTGCTTTCCCGCCGGAGGGGCAAGCTGGCCCGCGAACGGGTATATCCGCCTGAAAGGGATGTGGCGCTGGAGGAGCCCAGGGTGGGCGTCTATGTGTGTCATTGCGGAGCCAACATCGGAAGAATCGTGGATGTTCCCTCCACCGTGGAGTACGCCTTGAACCTGCCCAACGTGGTTCACGCCGAGGAAAGCCTTTTTATCTGTTCCACCGAAGCCGCCGCCATGCTGGCCAAGGATATCGAGGAACGAGGCCTCAATCGGGTGATCGTCGCCGCGTGCACCCCCCGGACCCATGAGCCGCTCTTCCGGGACACCCTCCGCGAAGCCGGAATCAATCAATATTACTACGACATGGCCAACATCCGGGAACACTGCTCCTGGGTCCACTCCAAGGAAAAGGAAGCGGCCACGCAAAAGGCCAAGGATATCATTCGCATGTCGGTAGCGCGCGTTCTCCATCTGGAGCCGTTGCAGGAATTCGATCTGCCGGTCGACAAAAGAGCGCTGGTGGTCGGCGGAGGAGTAGCCGGCATGACCTGCGCGCTCTCCATCGCCAACCAGGGCCATGAGGTTTACCTGGTGGAAAAGGAAAAAGAACTGGGAGGAATGGCGCGGAGGCTTCATTACACCCTGGACGGAAAGGTGGATGTTCAGACCTATGTCCGTGACCTGATACGCAAGGTCTTTCAGCATCCCCTGATACATGTTTATACCGGCGCGACCATCCCGGAAGCCGGCGGGTATGTGGGGAACTTCGTAACCACGGTGAAGTCCGCCAGGGGGCTTGCGGAAATAAAACACGGCGCGACCGTCATCGCCATCGGCGCCGATGAATATAAGCCCACCGAATATCTGTACGGGCGGGACGAGCGGGTGTTGACGCAGTTGGAGTTGGAGGGGCGTATCGCCGGAAGGGATGAGTCCATCGTCAACGCCGGGAGTCTGGTCATGATCCAATGCGTGGGCTGCAGAAACGAGGACCGGAATTACTGCTCCCGCATATGTTGCAGTCACGCCGTAAAGAACGCCCTGAAACTCAAGGAGATAAACCCCGAAATGGATATCTACATTCTTTTCAGGGATATGAGGACCTACGGATTCAGCGAGGATTATTACCGGGACGCCTCCAACCGGGACGTGAAATTCATCCGCTATGAGCCGAATGACAAACCGCGGGTGGAAGCGGCCGAGGAGGAAGGAAAGCCGGTTTTACGAGTCACCGCGGACGATCCCGTTCTGGGCAAGACCCTTGAGCTGAACGCCGATTATCTTGTTTTGTCCGCCGCCACGATTCCCTCCGCCGAAAGCGAGGAAATATCCAGGAAATTCAAGGTGGCTCTGGGGCCGGATGGTTTCTGTCAGGAAGCCCACGTCAAGCTGCGGCCCGTGGATTTTGCCGCGGAAGGCGTTTACCTGTGCGGAACGGCGCATTATCCCAAGCATATCCCGGAAACGGTCAACCAGGCGTATGGCGCCGCCGGAAGAGCCCTGACGCTCCTGTCCAACGATACGGTGGTGGCCTCGGGCTCCGTTTGCGCGGTAAACGAAAAAATGTGCATGGGGTGCGGCATGTGCGCTCCGGCGTGCACATACGGCGCGATCGAGCTTCGCGAAACCAAACAGGGGAAAAAAGCCGCGGTGATTCCCGTGCTCTGCAAAGGATGCGGTCTGTGCAATTCCAAGTGCCCCACCGGGGCCATACAGCTCAAGCACTATACCGACGAAGAACTCGGCAGCCAGATTATCGCGGCCGGCCGCATGAATTAAACCGGAATTTCCAATCAGGAAGGTACGATGACCATGAGCGCGGAACGTACGTTTAAACCAAAAATGTTGGGTATCATATGCAATTGGTGTTGCTACGGCGGGGCGGACTTGTGTGGGGTTTCCCGATTTCAATACCCCACGTATATACGATTGATACGGGTTATGTGCTCCGGCAGAGTGGACCTGAAACATATACTCCTGGCTTTCTCCACCGGACAGGACGCGGTGTTTGTCGGCGGCTGCCACATTAACGACTGCCATTATAATCCGGAAGGAAATTACGACGCCCTGAGCATGGTAAATCTCTGCAAAAAATTATTGGAACACATCGGGATAGATCCCCGAAGATTGAGGCGCGAATGGGTATCCGCCGGCGAGGGAATCCGTTTCGCCAACATTATGAATGAATTCAGCAAGGAGATTGAGGAGTTGGGACCCCTTGGCGCAAGCGAGGGGATGGACGGGATCGAACTGAAGGCCGGGCTGGATAAAATCACCCTGCTCATCCCCTACATCAAGCTGGCGAAAAAGGAAAAACTGGCCTTGCACGATATCAATCAGGCCCTGGAGGAGGAATACGCCGGGCTGTACACCAGCGAGGAAGTGGACCGGCTGATACGTGAAGCGCCGTCGTTTTACATCGACCCGGAAAAGTGCCGGGCCTGTATGATCTGCGCCCGCGGATGCCCGGTGGATGCCATCGAGGGCGGCAAGAACCTGGTCCATGTGATCGGCCAGGAAAAATGTATCAGATGCGGGACCTGTGTTGAAGCTTGCCCCCCGCGTTTCGGGGCCGTACAAAAAATCATCGGCGACCCTGTTCCACTCCCCATCCTCGAAGAAAAAAGGGCGCTGGTCAGAGGGAGCAAAAAGGTTTAGGCGCGAAAAGACGCGCTCGGCCATCTCGAGATCGGAACGGTCCTATCGGAGTCCCGTTGTCACGACATAAAAGAGCCCGTCTCATGTGAGGCGGGCTCTTTTTTTCTTAGAGGCGCTTACGAGCGGTTACACCGCGGAAACGTAGGGTATCTGCAGGGCTCGCAAGTGGTTATCCACCGAAGTGACACCAGGATACTCTCCGGCGATCTTGGCGGCGTGTTCGACGTGTTCCGGTCTTTGCACAAACCCGCGCAACTCAACCTTCCCGCCATCATTGAAGGTCACCGTAAAATCGCGGTACGGCGGAACTTCCACTTCATGGCGCAGCGTGGCCTCGATCCTTTTTCCGATGGCCATGCGTTTGAACAGAGCCTTTTCAATGGCCGGGTCCAGACCGTTTCGCTTGTGTTCGATAACCTTGCACAGGATATCGGCGCCCTGTTCGGCGTCGAGAAAGCTGGTGTTCAGGATGATATCGTACAGTTCGGCGTCGCGCACATCATGTTCAAAGATGGAATGGATCACGGACCGATGCTTGGATATGTAATGATCGTCGAAATCCATGGCATGGCTGTGGGTTATCCCCTGTTGCGCCATGATGCGCTCCACCCGTGTTTCCTGTTTGGCCACGATGCGGGTGATGGCGACGGATTTGCGGCCCTGGAAGGCGAACTGCGCGCCCCGGCCGACAATGATCACTCCGCCGCGAGCGGCCAGATCGTAATGCAGCGCCTCGAACAAAGCCCGATAGGCCGGTTTGTCCATCATGAGTCGTTCGAAAAAACTGGTAAAAACCTCTCGTTCGTAAAGCACGCAGGCGTCCTTGTAACGGGAGTCACACGCGCTTGCCAGATCGTGAATTTGTTCCTGGTCGATCAATTCCAGTTTGAGCCGTTCGGCGATGATCCTGGCGATGTCCAGGGCCAGGCTGCCGGGCTGCCTTGAAATGGTGATTACGGGCATACTTCTCCTTCTTTCCTCTGTTAGAATCCTATTACTCGGGGCAACCAGAGCGTCATTCCCGGCAGGTACGTGATAACGCACAGCACCACCAGAAAGCACAAGATAAACGGCGTGGCTTCCCGGGAAATCTGTTCCAGGGTCACGTCTTCGGCCACGCTGCAAGCCGCGTACAGGCACACGCCCACGGGCGGGGTGCACAGGCCGATGCACAGGTTGACGATCATGACCAGCCCGAAATGCAGCGGGTCGAAACCCAAATTTACCATGGCCGGAGCGAAAATGGGCGCGAAAAGAATGACCGCCGCCCCGGTTTCGAAAAACATGCCCACAAACAGGAAGAAGACGTTGACCAGGGTGATGACGACCCATTTGTTGGAGGAAAGGTTTTCCAGTACGTGCAGGATCGTCGGCGGAACGTTGAGTATGGACAGCACCCACTTGAACGCGATGGCCACCGCGATAATCAAAAAGATCTGTGATGATTTTATACCCGCGTTCAGCAGGCAGGTATGAAGATTTTTCAATCGCAGCTTGCGATACACCGCGACGCCCAGGAAAAGGGCGTAAAACACGGCGATGGTCGCCGATTCGGTGGGGGTGAAAAACCCGCCCAGGATGCCGCCGATGATGATGATGGGCATGATCAGGGCCAACATGCTTTCCTTGCAGGCCTTGCCGACACGGCGGAGCGAAGTGCCTTCTTCACGCTTGGGATAGTTTCGCTTCTTGGACACCCAGCCGACATACGCGCAGCCGACGATCAGGAACAGCAGTCCGGGCAGAATGCCGCCGGCGAACAAGCCCGCGATGGATATGCCCATAGTGGAGCCGTAGATAACCATGATGATGCTGGGCGGAATGATGGGGCCGACCAGCGACGAGGTCGCGGTGACCGCGGCGGAGAAGGGAGCGTCATACCCCTGCTTTTTCATGGCCGGTATTTCTATTGACCCCAGCGCGGCCACGTCCGAAACCGCGGCGCCGGAAATACCGGCAAAGAGAAAACTGGCGATTATGTTCGCGTAAGCCAGCGATCCCCGGATGTTTCCCGCCAGTTCATCGGCCAGCCCCATCAACCGGTCGGTCAGGCCGCAGGAGTTCATCAACTCCCCGGCCAGCATAAAGAACGGGATAGCCATCAAAACAAAGGAGTCGATCCCCTGAAACATTCCCGACGGCAGCATGAGGATGAACTTGCTGGTGGGAAGCATCAGGAAGTAGATCAGGGTGGCCGACCCCATGCAAATGGCGATCGGCATGCCGATCAGCATGGTGAAAAAGAATACGGCCAGAATAATCAGCAGCATGGTCATCTGATCCATCAGTCACCTCAGCAACAGTACATGTACATGACCGCCGACGGGCTATGCCGCCTCGGCCACTTCTCTAACGCGAAAAAAATCTTTGAACATATTGATCAGAATCTGGAGGAAACAGAAGGCCCCGCCGATCGGCACACCCGCATAGGCGTAAACCATCCTGATTTCCGTCGCCGGTGAAACGATACCGAAACCCTGAGAAGCAAATTTGTAGCCGTAAACGATGACGAACGCAAAGAAAACCAGGGTCCAGAGATCGGTCAGCATTATGATCCAGCGTTTGGCTTTCCCGGGAAAGACGCGTTCCAGTAGAAACTGAAGCCCCACGTGTTCGCGTTTTTTAAAGGCCACCGCCGCTCCGATCATGGCCATATAAACCATCATGAAACGCGCCACTTCCTCGGGCCAGAAGGGGGCCGCGTTCAGAATATAGCGGCCGACGATGCTGTAGCCGACAATCAGCGACATGATGGCCACGGAGGCCACGACCAGGACCACGCCGATACGGTAAAGGATGCGCTCGCAAAAGAGCAATATCTTCATGAATGGGCCCCCTCCACGATCGGAAGAACTTTCCATCATTGGTAAGGCTTTGCTTAAAAAAGATCCCGGACGACTTCTCGATGAAGCCGACCGGGATCAACAATTACGCCATCAGATGGAATCTCACTCTATTTATAACCCAACTGTTGTTCGGCGTTGGCCACGGCCGCGTTCAGTTTGTCGATCCACTGCGGGTCGATATTCTTCTGGCTCTTCAACCAGTCGATGACCGGCTGCTGCGACAAATCGCGGAACTGCGCGTATTCTTCGGCGGTCGGCCGATACAAGGTAACGCCTTTCGTCTTCAGGTACTCCACACCGTTCAATTCCGTGGTCCGGCAAATACCGCGGCACATGGTATCCATGATCTTGCCGGTGGACAGGATGGCCTGCTGCACTTCCTTGCTCTGCTGCTGGAACCAGGCGTCGTTGACCAGGGTGAACTGGTAGCTGTACACGTGGCCGTCCAAGACCATGTATTTTTGAACTTCCTCGAGTTTGCCCAGCATGAAGGTGGGAATGGAGTTTTCCTCACCATCGGCCACGCCCGTCTGCAGCGCGGTGTAAAGCTCGGTCCAGGCCACGGGAATGGGGTTGGCGCCCAAAGCCTTAACCATGGCCATGTGAGCCGGAATTTCCATGGTGCGGATCTTCAAGCCTTTGAGGTCCGCCGGCGACTTGACCATCTTTTTACCGGTGGTGAAGTTTCTGAAGCCGCCGTTTTCACCCCAGGAAACGATGCGCATGCCGGTTTTCTTTCTGAAATCCTCGCGCATTTCCTGACCGAAAGGACCGTCCAGAACCGCGTAGGCCACATCGTAATTGCGGAAAAGGTAAGGAATGGAAAGCACCTGCATATTGGGATACCAGTAAGACAGGAGGCCTTCGACGCTCTCGACGAACTCGATGATGCCCGCCTGGCACTGTTCCACGATTGCCTTGCCGTTGCCCAGGGTCGCGCCGCCATGGATCTCCAGCACCATTTCGCCGCCGGTGGCCTGCTCGATAGCGTTGGCCAGATATCGGTTGGGCGCGTAAATGTAATTGTCCATGTTGACGGGATCATCCGCCGCCAGTCTCAGAACCGTCTTTGCGCTCGCCGCCGCGGTCAAAGAAGCCATCAAGACCAGAACCAAAGCTAAGACCAAGGTTGCCCTCTTCACGTTGCTCCTCCTTACAAGTTGAAAGTTGATTTAATTCGGATCGGACACCCCGATGGATCGATCAGGGGTTCGATAGTTTCCAAAACCAGTAGTTCCAATGGCTTTGAGCGAAGGGCTTGCCAAGGAAGGTCGATTCCCGATTATTAAAAAGTTGGGGTGAGGCGTTTGCTCCCACCTCAGGGGTGATGCGGCTTTAAATATTATTGTATAACTCCTTTAATCGATAAAAGAAGAAGGTGTCAAGAAAATAGTAGGAAATCTTTAATAAATCCGCAGTTTGCCGCTCGTAACGCGAATCGCGCCAAAGTCGGAAAACCCTGGATCGGGGTGCGGGCGCCTTGAACCCGAAGCGTGTTCCTTGCAGGGGACATGGATCGTTGGGAGGGAAAAGAGGACGGGAAACGGACGCGGAAAAGCCGTTCCGAGTCCATCGGGGGCGTCGAAAACGAGCCCGAGGCCCGTTCGCGCACAAGAAGTCTTTGCGGAAAAGCGGAAGCTTCGCCGTTGGGAAGTTGTCAGGTTCGCGAATTATGCCGATAGGCGATAACGCGGACCTTTTCCAGGGTGATCAGCCCCTCCCCGATCAATTGGTCCAGATCCGGGAGGAACGCCTCGATCTTGGCCTCTTCGTCCACGATCTCCACCACAATGGGGAGGTCTTCGGAAAGCCGCAACACCTTGGCGGTGTGGATGCGGCTGTGCGCTCCAAAACCCAAATAGCCGCGCAGCACCGTGGCCCCGGCCATGCCTCGTTTGCGGGCTTCCTGCACCACCACTTCATACAGGGGCTTGCCGTCGATTTTGTCGCTTTCGCCGACGAAAATTCGCAGCAAATACGCTTCGGATGGAAGTTTCATGTTCAACCCTCCCCTAAATCAACCGCCCGAGCGCCGCTCCGGCGAACAAGGCGATTAATCCGATTCCATTCTGCATGACCATGTTCGCGGCCGCGTACGCCCATTCGGCCGAACGAAGCAAATGGCTGGTTTCCAGTATAAAGGTGGAAAAGGTGGTAAAGGCCCCCATGAAACCCACCATGATCACGGTTCGAGTTTCCCCGGAGATCGGCCAGCGGTTTTCGAACACCGCCCAGAGCAGTCCGGCTACAAAGCATCCGGTGATGTTGACAACCACGGTCCCCCAGGGAAAGGACGCGCCGTTGAACCGGTGAACGAATCCGGCCAGGCCGTAGCGGGCCAGCGCTCCAAACGCTCCGGCCACGCCCAGCAACGCGAGCTTGTAAAGCATCCGAGAAGCCATCCTTTCAGAGAAAAAACTTGCGGCCGCCGGAGGGCATAAAAAAACCCGCTTGTCAGCGGGTTATCGATCGCGAGAAAAAAACGATCCCACCGCCACGGAAGCCTGAAAGTGTGTCGCGGTAGGAGTCATCAGCCCGGTTCGGGCGGTTACACGGGGGACCCCATCCCCAAAAACGATTCACGCAGTCTAGCAATACGGGCCGCAAAAATCAAGAGGTAGCGGCGGGCCTGTCATTTCGAGCGCAGCGAGAAATCACACCCAGGGGGCGCGGGGGAAGAGATTCCCTCGCAAGGTTCTTTTTCTATATCTTGATCGACAGCCTCACAACCCGAAAAACGCGGCGATGTACTTGAGCGCGATAAAAACGATCACCCCGGCGAGCATCCATTTGATGGCCCTGGCCGGAACGAATTTCTGACAGCGCGCTCCCAGGTACATGCCGGCCATCCCCCCTATCCCGAACAGAATTCCCAGGGCCCAGTCGGGCGCGACGCTCGTATTGGGGTAAAAAGGCGCGATGGACTGATAAAAGGTTACGCCGGCCACCGAGGTGACAAAGGTTCCCAGCAAGGAGGCCCCGGCCACGGTATAGACCGGCAGGCCGAAGACCGACACGAAGAAGGGAGCGATGATGGCGCCGCCGCCGATTCCGTAAATACCGCCCACGATCCCCACGATGAAGCTGAGCGCGGACACGCCCCAGAAAGAAACGTCGAATTCCTCGCCGTAAAAGCAATAGCCCAGCCGTTTCAAATTGAAGCGGGTGGTTTTGACCGCGGGCAAGTCCTCGCAGGCCTGTTCCGCCTCCGCCCGGCGCCGGTTGACCATCTCCTGAAAACGTTTCTCGATGTCGGCCTTTGATCCGCCCGATTTCTTCTTGAGCAGATCCCGGACCATCCTGACCCCAATATAGAGCAGCACGGCGGCGGCGAAAACCTTGAAATGGCGCGGGTCCGGGAGATAGGCCACCCGTATCACGGCGCCCACCAGAACGCCGGGGAGCGTTCCGGCGATGACGATCAGGGCCAGTGGCCACACCATGCGGCCTTCGCGATAATAGCGGTAGACCCCGCTGGGGATGGCCACGATGTTGAACAACTGATTGGTGGCGCTGACCGAGGGGTTGGTGTACCCGAGGAAGGACATCTGGAACGGCAGCAGCAAAAAAGCGCCCGACACGCCGCCCATGGAGGTGAAAAAGGAGATCACGAACGCGACCAGGGGCGGTATCCAGGGGGCGACTTCGACGCCCGCGGTTGGGAAGAGCATAGGGCCTCCATCGGAACTAAGCCGACGACCATAGGCACGATTAATATTATTTTCGTGTCTATCTATACCAAGGACAGGCCGATCCTGTCAACAAGGTTTTTGCCGTGTCCCTCCACGCGCGAATATGCTACAAATAGGCGCCATTTAAACGAGCGGCGCATGAATTCAAAAGAACAAAAAAATCCGGCGGCCCCCGGGCGCCCGGAAAACCTGTCCCACGGACGCATCGTCTCCATTCCCGACGAGGATCAGTGCCTGGATACCGTTCAGCTGGAACGGCTGGAGCAGTCCTTTCGGGAGTGGTCGCAGGGTTCGCCCCGTTCGGACGTGCGGTTGGCCCGGCGGCGCGTGCTGATCATTTTTCTGCTGATCCGCTACACCGGCGCCAAGTTGAACGAAGTCCTGGCGTTGAACCCGTTCGAGGATATCGATCCCGCGCGCAACTCGGTGGTTTTTCGCGGCGCGGACGCCGACAGGGAGAACGGCCCCCGGGAGGTTCAGATTTCCGAAGTTCTGGCTCGCGAGATTCAGGAAGCCCTGCTCGAACCGTCCTTCCGGCAGTCCCTGCAAAACCTGTTCGACGTGGACCCCGGTTTCGTGCGCCGCAAGTTCTACGAACGCGCCGGAGCCTGCGGGTTCCTCAAGCGTCTGGGCGGCCCGGAAATGATTCGCAAGGCGCGAGCCGTGGAGCTGATGCGCGGCAACATGCCCCTGCCGGTGGTCCAGAAAATGCTGGGCCATTCGACGCCCAACCTGACCTCCTCCTATGTGTCTTTCTCAACCGAAGAAATTCAGCAGGTGGCGCGGCTGTTCATCGAACGGGAAGCTTCTCGCAAGACCAGCGCGCGGAATTCGTTTTTCGGAAAAATTCAGACTATCGAGCGGGGCGACATCCAGTCGCGGGTGATCCTCGCCACCATCAGCGGCTATTCCGTGGCTACCATAATCACCAACGACAGCCTGGACCGGCTGGGACTCAAGAAAGGCTTGCTGATCACCGCCGAAGTCAAAGCCCCCTGGCTCATCGTGCAGCGAGGCGACGAGGAGCCGCAATGCACGGCGGAAAATCGATTCGACGGCGTGGTCGAACGGGTCAATCGGGGCAAGATCACCACCGAACTCACGGTGCGTCTCGCCGACGGGACGGAGTTGTGCGCCATCGTTTCCAACGGTCACGGCGCCCCTCTGGCCGAGGGCGAACGGGTCTGGGCGGTTTTCAATTCCTTTGCCGTGGTCCTGCACCTAGGCTAAAGCCAATCTCAGCTGAACGCCTTTTCTTTCTTATCTCATTACAGTTTCCCAAATTGCATGAGTATTTTGTTATCCGGTCATGCCGATCCCGGAACTGCCAATAACTGTAATAGATCGCCTTGGCGTCAGTCTCGCCGGACAAGGTTTCGAACATCGAACGGGAGCGTTATGAAAGCGTTATCTTCGGCGGCGATACCGGAAAACCGGCCCCGTCCGGTCGCCTCGGTTACCAAGACGGTTCAGGAATATATCGACGAGACCCCCTTCTGGTCGGACGGCGCCAAGTCCCCTTCCACACCCATGACCGGCATGCGGCGGTGGATCTGGGTGCTGGCCACTGCGGGCAAATTCTTCGAAGGCATGATGGTGTTCATGACCGGCGTGGCCCTTCCGCTGATCGTGCGGGAATTCGGATTGACCGCGTTGGAAAAGGGAGCGGTCAGCGCCGCGCCGCTGTTCGGAATCCTGGTGGGGGCCAGCGCCTTGGGCGGGCTTTCCGATTTGTTCGGCAGAAAGCGCATGTTCATCGTGGAGATGATCCTGTTCGCCATCTGCCTTACCTGCCTGATTTTTTCTTCAAGCTACCCGTGGCTGCTGGTTTGCCTGTTCGGCGTGGGAGCGGCGCTGGGATGCGACTATCCCACGGCGCACATGGTGATTTCCGAAAGTATTCCCAGCGGCGTACGCGGCAAGCTGGTACTCGGCGCCTTCGGGTTTCAGGCGGTGGGCGCCCTGGCGGGCGCGTTGGTCACCTGGTTTTTTCGAGTCGAAACCAAGGGGATCAACCTGGAAACCATGGGACAAGAGTAGGAAAAAACCATTGCGGGGGAATTTCTCCCCCCGTGAGCGATTTCTCGCTTCGCCCGAAATGGGAAATCGTTGAATTGCCGGGGCCATTCTGGAATTTCCGACATTCCGCTGAATTCTTAATCCCGGAGCCACTCCGGCAGGTCGGTCTTTTTCGCTCCCGCGTAACGGCACTGATAGCGACAGACCTCGCAGGTCCCCTTGAATCCGGGCAATGAGGGCTCGCCCTTGATGGATTCCACCAGGGAAACGGCCTTTTTCACCTTGTCCTCCGGGCCCTCGACCACCAGGACCACCGCGCCCGCCGATTCTCCGATACCGCCGGAAGCCACATGAGTGGCCTCCACGTCGGCCAGGATCTTCAGGGCTTCGATCTCCGTGACCACCATGGCGTTGGGCAGCAGGAACATGCCGAAATCCGCGCCAATGGTGTAATCGATAGTCTTGGCGCCGGTGTGGGCGCACGCCTTTTCCACCGAAGGAACCATTTTCTCCAGACCGACCGGCACGATGTACTTGAGTCCCTGCGAAACCGCGACGCCCAGGGTGGCCCCCATGGTTCCGCCGTCGAAACCCGCCGCGATGACCGCCGCCTTGCCCGTACAGTCGATGGCGTTGGCGCCCTTGATGATCACTGTTTCCTTGTGGAAGTCAGTGAGCGCTTCGGGAAGCTTCTTATCGGATCTCTCACCCTTATAGAAAATGATGGGGAACGGATCGCGTTTGTCCGCGTCGGTCACGCACAGCAGCCGGTGCGTGCTGGTGCCGGCGGTATATTTTTCAGGCTGGGGGTAGGAGCCGCCCAGGAGTTCCTGCGCGACATACGCGTTAGTGGTCCCGCCATTGACGATCACGTAGGCCTTTTCGTTGGCGATTTTTACTTCTTCCATCCGGGCGACGGCTTTCCCAATCAATCTTCTGGACTCGGACGGGATGAGACTGAACGCTGCTTTCATGTTGACCTCTCTTTTACTTTATTCGGTTTTTCCGGAAGGGGCTTTTAACCTTCTTGTTTGAAACTTTCGGCCATAATACATGCAGGTACATATATTTACAACCTTTTTTATGATTATACCTAACCTATGGGAAACATGTATGTTTTCTCCTGAGATGAGTTGTCGAGAAGCGGTAGGAGTGAAAAATTTTTCGCCCATCGTATATCGATCTTGGCCGGGCGATCCGGCGATGGCCCGATCATTTCGAAGTCATTTCTCGCATAGCGAGTAATAATTCGGGCGCGCGAGGGTGCGAACCCCCGCAATATTTTTTCTTTCATCATTCCTACTTTCCGTTTCCGAGCCACGTTTTATCTACTGGTTGATTTTTGACCCGTTTCGGGAGAACATTACAGTTTGACTTTTTAACGGATCGTTCACGCTACGAGAACGCAGAAACGCACAACATTCATCCACGATCCGGGACGGGCTTTTAATATGCAAACTATCGCGATAACCATGGGCGACGCCGCCGGCGTCGGACCGGAAATCATAGTAAAGGGATTGACCGACGACGCGTTGCGCGGCCGCTACCGTTTTATCATCCTGGGGCAGGAAAAGGCCCTGCGGCGGGCGGAAGAGCAGTGCGGCATACCGATCGGCCTACGGGTCATAGGCCCCGGGAACGCTCCGGATTTTGACGGGGCCGGGCCGGTTCTGGTCGACCTGGGGATCGATCTCCAACGGGACATCCCCCTGGGGGGAGTCAACGCGGACGCCGGTCTCTTGGCGGCGCGGTGTATCGAAAAAGGGGCCAGGCTGGCGCTCGCCGGAGCCGCGGACGCCATGGTCACCTGCCCCATCAGCAAGGAGGCCGTCGCGCTGGCGGGGTTTGATTTCCCCGGCCACACCGAATTTCTGGCCCACATAACCGGCGCTCCAAAAGTGGTGATGATGCTGGCCGGCGACCGTCTCCGGGTGACGCTGGTCACCATTCACCAGTCGCTGGCCTCCGTGCCCGCTTCCATTAACCGCGAAAAGATCCTCGAAACCATCGCCATCACCAATCATGGGCTGCGCAGGGATTTCGGCCTCGATGATCCAAAAATCGCCGTGGCCGGGCTCAACCCTCACGCGGGGGAAGGCGGCATGTTCGGGCGGGAGGAGATGGAAATCATCGCGCCCGCCGTCAAGGCCGCTCGGGAACGGGGAATCGACGCCTCCGGCCCCTGGCCGCCGGATACGGTCTTTTACAAGGCGGCTCAAGGCGGATTCGACGCGGTGGTCTGCATGTACCACGATCAGGGCCTCATCCCGCTCAAACTGCTCCATTTTCATGACGGGGTGAACGTAACCCTGGGGCTGCCCATCGTGCGCGTGTCCGTGGACCACGGCACGGCGTTCGATATCGCGGGTACGGGCAAGGCCGATCCGGCCAGTTTTATCAACGCGGTCAAGACCGCCGGAATGATCGCGCGTAACCGTGAAGCGGGGCGGGATCAGGAGACCGCATGAACCAGCCGCCGAAAATCAGGGTTATAGGCGCCCGTGAACATAATTTAAAGAACGTCAGCGTGGATATCCCGCGCAACAAGCTGGTGGTCATCACCGGTCTGAGCGGGTCGGGGAAGTCGAGCCTGGCTTTTGACACCATTTTCGCCGAGGGGCAACGCCGGTACGTAGAGTCGCTTTCCGCGTACGCCCGACAGTTTCTCGAACAAATGGACAAGCCCGACGTCGATTCCATCGAGGGGCTTTCGCCCGCGGTTTCCATCGAACAAAAAACGGTCAGCAAAAATCCGCGCTCCACGGTGGGCACGGTCACGGAAATCTACGACTACCTGCGGCTGCTTTTCGCGCGGGCCGGTCGGCCGTTCTGCTACAACTGCGGCAAGCCCATCGTGGCGCAGACGGTACAGGAAATCGTCGATCAGATCATGAGCCTGCCGGAAAAGGCGCGGGTCGTCATCCTGGCGCCGCTGATCGTCAATCGCAAGGGCGAGTACAAAAAGCTGCTGGAGCAATTGCAGCGGGACGGTTTTGTGCGCGCCCGGATCGATGAGGAGATCGTCGAGCTGGGCGAGCCGTTGAACCTGGACAAGAACAAGAAGCACACCATCGAGGCGGTGGTCGACCGGCTGGTGGTGCACTCCAAGATGAAGAACCGGCTCACCGATTCGGTGGAGCTGGCGCTCAACATGGCCAACGGCCAGATGGCCGCCCTGGTGAACATGGAAGAGCGGCTGTTCTTCAGCGAACACGCGTCCTGTCACGATTGCGGCATCAGCTACCCCGAACTGACCCCGCAGATGTTTTCCTTCAACAGCCCCCTGGGGGCTTGCCCCCGGTGCGACGGCCTGGGCACGCTCACCGAGTTCGACTCCGACCTCATCGTTCCCGATAAAACCAAGTCCATACGGGACGGCGCCATCGCGCCCTGGCTGAGTCGCCACCTGTCGTTCATCCAGAGCCGTCTGGAGTCGTTTCTGTACCAGTATGGCGGGGACCCGTACACTCCCTTCGAAAAGCTGCCCGAAAAGGCGCAGAACATGGTTTTGTACGGTTCGGGCGACGATCAGGTGGAGTTCAAGGTGGTGGAAAACGGCAGGACCTTTACCTACCACCGGCCCTTTGAAGGCGTCCTGAATTTTCTGAAACGGCGCTATGCGGAAACCGAATCGCCCGCCCGCCGGCTTGAAATCGAACGCTACATGACCGTTCACAAGTGTCCGGAATGCCACGGGGCGCGATTGCGCAAGGAAAGTTTGGCCATCCGGGTGGGCGATTATTCCATCGCGGACATCACCGATTTCACGGTGGAAAAGTCGCTGGATGTTCTGCGGAGCCTCAAGCTGACCAAAAACGAACGGGAAATCGCGCGGCGCATCTTGAAGGAGATTCACGAACGGCTCAATTTTCTAGTGGACGTCGGCCTGAATTATCTCACCCTGAACCGCTCTTCGACGTCGCTTTCCGGCGGCGAAGGCCAGCGAATCCGTCTGGCCACCCAGATCGGTTCGCGGCTGGCGGGAGTGCTGTACGTCCTGGACGAACCCAGCATCGGGCTGCACCAGCGGGACAACAAGCGGCTGCTGGAATCACTCATTTCCATGCGCGACCTGGGGAATACTATCCTGGTGGTCGAACATGACGCGGAGACGATTCTCGCGGCGGACCACATCATCGACATGGGTCCGGGAGCGGGCGCGCACGGCGGAAGCGTGGTCTTTTCCGGATCGCCCAAACAGATCGTTAAGAGCCGGACGTCGCTCACCGGCCGGTATCTGTCCGGCCGGGACTCCATCCCGGCGCCCGAAAAGCGGCGGCGAAGCAAAAAAGGCTTCCTGACCCTGGTCGGGGCGCGGGAAAACAATCTGCGGGACCTGACCGTGGACATTCCCCTGGGGACGTTCACCTGCGTAACCGGCGTGTCGGGGTCGGGAAAGTCCACGCTGGTCAACCTGACGCTTTACCGGTACCTGGCGCAGAAGCTGTACCGGGCCAAGGAGCAGCCGGGCAAGCTGGAGGGCGTGCGCGGGCTGGAGAAAATCGACAAGGTCATCAACATCGACCAGAATCCCATCGGCAGGACGCCCCGGTCCAACCCGGCCACCTACACCAAGCTGTTCACCCATATCCGGGATCTTTTCGCGGGCGTGCCGGAAGCGCGCATGCGCGGGTACAAGCCGGGCCGTTTCAGCTTCAACGTCAAGGGCGGCCGCTGCGAGGCATGCGAGGGCGCGGGAATCATCAAGATAGAAATGCACTTTTTGCCCGACGTGTTCATCACCTGCGACGTGTGCAAGGGCAAGCGGTACAACCGGGAGACCCTGGAAATCAAGTACAAGGGCGCCACCATCAACGACGCCCTGAACATGACCGTGGACGAGGCAGCGGACTTTTTCTCCAGCGTGCCCGCCATCAAGAGCAAGCTCCAGACGCTGCGGGAAGTGGGCATGGGGTATGTGAAGATCGGCCAGGCCGCCACCACCCTGTCCGGCGGCGAGGCGCAGCGGGTTAAACTGTCGCGGGAATTGAGCAAGCGCCAGACCGGAAAGACGCTTTATATTCTGGACGAGCCTACCACGGGGCTGCACTTCGAGGACATCAAGAAACTGCTGGCGGTCCTGAACCGGCTGGTGGACGCCGGCAACACGGTGGTGGTGATCGAGCACAACCTGGATGTGGTCAAGAGCGCGGACCATCTCATCGACCTTGGTCCCGAAGGGGGCGACAAGGGCGGAGGGGTGGTGGCCTCCGGAACTCCGGAAGAGGTCATGGCCGTGCCGGAATCCTATACCGGGCAATTCCTCAAGGAAATCCTGAAGCGTTAACTCGAAGTGAGGTGGTACGCCAGGTTGTCGAGCTTGACCGTGAAGTCCACGTTTTCCACTTTGAATCCGGGGGGCACGTGGATCTGGGTGGGCGCGAAGTTCAGCATGGCGCGGATATTGGCCTTGATCAGCCGGTTGGCGATATCCTGCGCCCAGTTGGACGGCGTGGCGATGATGCCGATTTCGATGCCGCGTTCCTTGGCGTGATGCGGCAGGTCGTTGATATGATGGATGACCAGCCCGCTGGGCAGCTTCTTGTTGACCTTTTGCGGGTCGTTATCAAAGGCGGCCACAAAGCTATAGCCCTGCTTGGAGAAATTTTCATGTGACAGCAGCGCCAGGCCCAGGTTGCCGACTCCCACGATTCCCATGCGCCAATCCTTGTTCAGGCCGAGAATTCGCTTGATCTCAAAGAGCAGCTCCTTCACGTAATATCCGACGCCTCGTACTCCGAATTCACCGAAGTAAGCCAGATCCTTACGAATTTGAGCTGGATTGACGTCGCAGAGCGTGGCCAGCCGCTCCGAGGAGATGATACGGATGTCTTCCGCGAGCAATCGTTCCAGGATGCGCGAGTAAAGCGATAACCGGGTTATCGTGGCGGAAGGAATTTTAGCGTATTTCATGGCTCGTGGTCGCTATTTGTGAATGTTAGCACATTTTAGGGCTTAAAAACAGGGTTGCCCGCACGCGGACAACCCTGCGCAAAAGACGGTACTATTCGATTGGGAGACCGATAGCCTTGGCGATCGGAACGGCCATGGGATAGGCGTAGATGAGAATCAGGGCCACGACCAGCGCGTAGATACCCAGAGACTCGATCATCGCCAGACCGATCAGCATGTTAACGGTGATCTTGCCGGCCGCTTCGGGGTTGCGGGCCGTGCCTTCAACCGCGCCTTTAACGGCCATACCCTGACCAAGACCCGTTCCAAACGCGGCGATACCCATGCCGAAACCGGCGGCGGTAACCACGGCCGCGAAGAACTCCATGCCGGCGGCGCCGACGACGGCGTCAGCGGCAAGCGCGATCGAGCTCAGACCGAGTATGCAAAGAACCGAGAAAACCGTTGATACGAACACCCTCTTGGACATGTAAAGATACCTCCTTTTTTTTGCCTTCTTCCCTTCCCGGGGAATATCCGTTTTCATATCGTTTGGCGCTGGGGCCTTTTAATGCGATTCCTCCAAAGATCCCGCGAGATACATCATGGTGAGCAGCGAGAAAATGAAGGCCTGAACAAAACTGGTGAAAATGCCGAGTATCATCATGGGCAGCGGAGCCAGGAAAAATCCGGCCAGGACCAGCAGAATGGCCACGACCAGCTCTTCACCCAGAATGTTGCCGAACAGACGGAAGGTCAGGGACAGCACGCGGGACACGTGGCTGATAAGCTCGATAATGAGAATGAGCGGCGCCAGCCACCACACGGGTCCCAGAAAATGTTTGATATACTTGAAGCCGTGCACTTTAACGCCGATCACGTGGGTCAGAATGAAGACCACCAGGGCGCAGGCGAGCGGGGTGTTGATATTGGCGGTGGGCGCGAACATGCCGGGGATCAGCCCGATCCAGTTCATCGCCAGGATGTAGATCAAAAGCGTCGCGATCAGGGGAAAGTAAGGCCTTCCTTCCTCGCCCATGATGGAAAGCTGAAAATCCTCGATTCCGCCGATGAGCACCTCGAAAAAGTTCTGCCCGCCCACGGGAATCATCTTCAGCCCGCGAACCGTCAGCTTCACCACGACGATGAGGAAGAGGATAATCAGCCATGAGTAAATCACATGCGGATAATGGTGAGCGAACTCACCCAATCCGGTCAATTCGAACAGCTTGTTCAGAAATAAAAACGGATGCTCCATCTATCCTACGCCTCCTTCATCCAAGCCTGTTTGATAACAAAGAAACCGCACGTGGTCAGGCTCAGCACAACGGTGGAAAGCCCGACGATCAAACCGAGCGGAGTCGCTACTCCCAGTACGAGAAGCGCCAGCATGATGGCGCCCGTGGCCCCCAACCTCAGAAACGAGGTGACAATCACAAAACCGGCGGGTTTCAGGGCCGTGGGATTCAGCGATTTTAAAAGAACCCGATACAGTAAACCGAAATTGGCGATTACCAGCAGTCCGCCGATAAGCACGCTCAGCGCGAAGAAAAAATTCAGAAGGATCGCGCTCAGCGTGATGAGAAGCGCCAAAACGATCCAGTTGCACATCATCAGGCGCCGCACCACTAGGTGTTCATTCATGTTTTTCTTTATCGACGTTGTCACTCTTTCGTTGCGCCCGTCTCCCGAGCACATACAGATTTCGGAAACCGGCGATAATTCCCAGTAACAGGAATATGATGGTCAACCAAGGCTTGGCGCCGGGGAATATCTTGTGGTCCAGATAGTACCCGATACCCAGCCCAATCACCGTGGCCAACACCATGGAGATGCCCATACTACTGGCCGTGGCTAGAAGAACCCAATGCTCCCGGTTCTTCTTCGGTTCAAAAGGCATGCAGTTTCAATACCTTAAAATAAACGTGAGGCGTTTACGCCGGAGATTGTGTAATTATGTACATGCTCCGTAACATGAAGCTCTTCGCAAAGTCAATAGTTTTTTAACCGATTGATTTCAAGGTCTTGCGAACCGCTTCCAGCGTGCGTTCAAGCTCCTCTTCCGTGTGGGCCATGGACACGAACGCGGCCTCGAACGGCGAGGGCGCCAGATAGACCGAACGCTCCAGCATACCCTGATAAAATTTCGCATATGGTTCGCGGTCGGCGGCCATGGCGCTCTTGAAATCGGTGATCGGGCCGGCGGCGAAAAAGAGCGTGCCCATGGAGCCGCGACGGTTGACACAGAGCGGGAAAGAGCTTTCCCTCGCGATCTCTTCCATCCCACCCCAGAACAGGTCCGACTTGGTTTCCAGCTCCTCGTACACGCCTTCCCGCTTCAGGGCCTTGAGCGTCGCCAGCCCGGCCGCCATGGCCAGAGGATTTCCGGAAAGGGTTCCGGCCTGGTACACGTCGCCGTCGGGCGCCATGCGCCGCATGATGTCCTCCCGGCCGCCATAGGCGCCCACGGGAAGCCCGCCGCCGATGATCTTGCCCAGGCAGGTGAGGTCGGGCGTGATGCCCACCAACCGCTGAGCGCCGCCATAGGAAAGGCGGAAGCCGGTGATGACTTCGTCGAAAACCAGCAGCGCCCCGCGTTCCTTGGTCTGTTTTCTCAGTTCTTCCAGAAACGCCTGGGACGGGCGGGACGACGCCCATGTTTCCGGCCACCGGCTCCACGATCACCGCGGCCACTTCGCCGCCGCGTTTGGCCATGAAATCGGAAAAGGTCGCGATGTCATTATAAGGCAGGGACACGGTGTTCTTTACAATGTCCTGGGGCACGCCGGGGCTGCCCGGAATGCCCAGGGTGGCCACTCCGCTGCCGGTCTGGATCAGCAGGGTGTCGGCGTGGCCGTGATAGCAGCCGTCGAATTTGACGATCACGTCGCGGCCGGTGAAGCCGCGCGCCAGCCTCAAGGCGGACATGGTGGCTTCGGTGCCCGAATTCACCATGCGCACCAGGTCCACGCTGGCTATGGCGTCCACGATCATGCGCGCCATTTCCACTTCACGTTCGGTGGGCGCGCCGTAGCTCGTGCCCTGTTCCAGCGCTTCCTTCACCGCTTCGACCACCGCCGGGTGGGCGTGGCCCAGTATCATGGGGCCCCAGGAGCCGACGTAATCCACGAAATCGTTTCCATCCACGTCGTAAATATGCGATCCCTTGGCGCGAGCGATAAACAACGGTGTGCAGCCCACCGATTTGCACGCCCGCACCGGGCTGTTGACGCCGCCGGGGATAACCTTTTCCGCCTCCACAAACAGATTTTCCGACGTCCGGTAGTTCATGACGCGGATTCCTCCCTTTTTTGCCGTTTGACTGAAATCATGATTAAAAGTAGCGCATGCTGGTCTTTTTCAGCTCGCGCTCGCTGAAGAGCAGCTGGTAGTCCGTTATGCCGGTCTTTTCGGAAATGGTCCGGGCCACTTCGTGGCAGTCTTTCGGCGTGGCGCCGTGGATCATGGTGAACACGTTATACTTCCAGTCGCGCTGCACGCGCCGTTCATAGCAGTGGGTCACTTCCCGGAAGGAGGCCATGATTTCCCCCACGCGCTCCACGTCCCCGGCCTCCACCTTCCACGCGCCCATGGCGTTGGCGTCCACCCCGGAAAGCTGATGCCGGAGCGTGATGCCGAAGCGCCGGATGATCCCGCGATCGATGAGATCCCGCAGACAATCCACCACTTCCTGTTCGGACACCCCCGCGGACTGCGCCACGCCGAGAAACGGCCTGGGCGTAATCTCCAGAGAATCCTGCACGTAGCGGATGACCGCCCTTTCCAATTCGGTAAGCATGGTAAGGAGTTGATAGTATGTGGCGCAAATGAAAGTCAAGAAAAACAGGACGAAGGTTTGGGCGATCGGGGCGCCGCCGGAGGGCAACGGTAATCCTCGTTCCCAAGTTATACTTGGGAACGAGCTGCCGTCCCGCTCATCTTGAAACGACTCCTTCGGCCCACTCTCGCGGCCCCTCCAGCCGCAAAAATAACCGTATATTCATAAAAAACTTATAACCCTGCATTGCGTATTGGCGGATTAGCCCCTATAGTGGCGGCTTGGTGAACGCTATGGATATCATACTGCCCTATGCGAAAGGTCTGGCGATCGGCTTCATGGTGGCGGCCCCCGTCGGCCCGGTCGGGGTGCTGTGCATTCAGCGGTCCCTGCTGTGGGGCAGGCTGCTGGGTTTCGTGTCGGGTCTGGGGGCGGCGTGCGCCGACGCCGTTTACGGTTTGATCGCCGCGTTCGGCCTGACGTTGGTTTCGACCTATCTGCTGGAACACCAGACGCCGTTGCGGCTGTTCGGCGGGCTGTTCCTGATTTTTCTGGGGCTGCGCACCTACTTCGCGCCGGTTGTTTCGCGGGAATCGAACGTCCGGGGCATGAATTTATTCCACGCCTACGCCTCCATTTTCGTGCTCACCCTTACCAATCCCGCGACGATCCTCGCTTTTGTGGCCCTATTCAGCGGATTCAGTCTCATCGACGCCCATACCGGCCCCCTGCCCACATTCGCGCTGGTGGTGGGCGTTTTCATGGGATCGGCCTTCTGGTGGCTGGGTGTGAGCCTGCTGGCGAGCTTTCTCAGAACCAGGCTTTCGGCGAGACTGCTGGGCATGGTCAACAAGTTCGCGGGCGCGGTGATCGGTGTTTTCGGTACGGTGGTGTTGATGAGCCTGCTGTAGGCCGGCGTGATCAACAACCCGTGGAGGCGTCCTTTTTGCTGGATTCCGCGATCAAGTCGCGGAATGACGAAACATTATGCCATGGCTTTTCCAGCGCTCGCGAGCAGGGAGCGCAATGGCGCCGCCGGCATTTCAGACCGACTCCAGCTTTTCCAGCGCTTCCCGGGCGGCCTCCTTGATCGAGGCTTCATACGGCCCTTCCAGGACGGCTTTCAGTCCGGGGACCGCTTCCCGGCTCGCTATAATGCCCAGGGCGTACAGGATGTCGCCTTGCGCCACGCCGTCCGCGCGGGGAAAACGCTCCCACAGGGGGGCGACCAGTCCGGCCGCCAGCGCGGGATCGGCTTCGGCGATTTCCTCCAACGCGACCAGCGCTCCCAAGCGGACGGACAGGGACTGGCCGGCGATAAGATCCGGCAGCGCGGGCGGAACGGCTCCGGCCTTGAGCGTCAACTCGGCTATGTGATACGCGTTTCCCTCGCGTATCATGGTTTCGAACACGGAAACGTCCCAGGAGGCGGGATCGTCATCGGCCAGCACGGCCAGAACCTCTTGCATGTTCGGTTGGCCGGTCCAGCGATGGCGTTCGTTCAGGATGACCGTGGGCGCCGATTTGATGTCGTACGGGGCGGCCAGTTCGGGAAACAGCAGACCGTCGATGACGCTGACTTTTATCCGCGTGTTCAAACGGGGAAACCCGGCGAACGCGCGGACCACGTCCGGGCAGAAACGGCAGTGGGGCGCGATAAATACCTTGATTCGCGCGGCCAGAGAGATGGCGGCGAGATTTTCCGGCGCCGCCTCCGGTTCCGGGCGACAGGCCGGGTCGAGCGCCGCCACGGCCTCCAGAAAAGGTTCCAGTTCGGGACCGGTGGGGATGGCGTGATAGGTCAGTCCGTCGCCGATTCGGATGGCGGGCGGGGCGTCTTCGTCCCCGGGCCGGGCGACGACCTTGATGTTTTCCGCCGTCGCGGTCAGGGCTTCACAAAATTCGCGAAAACGCGCGTTTCGGTCGTCGGGCGAATCCATACGCCGCAAGACCACGCGGGTGGAGAGATTTTGGTCGCATCGGGCGATCAGGCGGCGTTCCGTGGCGCTGAAATTCATGGCTGCTCCGAGGATCGAGACCTCTATTACTTTTGACCGGGAAAGCCGGTCCGATACAGAGAAAGAAACGCGAGCGATTGTCAATTTTTCGAGCGTTCCCGCGCGGAAAACCCCCCATGGATGCGGCGAATCCGGCGGTCATGACGCGGGAGCCGCCGCCGTGCGCGCGCGGCGGTTGACTTTTCACCTGCGATAAGCTAACAGAAAACGTCGTTAAGGGCAATTGTTACGCGTACTTGGAGAAGATAGTGACCGCTGAAAAAGAGCTTGTTTTTTCCCCGGAACAGATCCAGGACAGGGTCAGGGAACTCGCCCGGACGATCTCCGACGATTATGGACACTCCGAACCGGTTTTGATCGGCATACTCAACGGAGTGTTCATGTTTTTCTCGGATCTGGTCAAGAGCCTCACCATTCCCGTCAAGATAGATTTCGTTCGCGTGGCTTCCTACGGTTCGTCTTCCCAATCGGACGGCCTCGTTCGCCTGGTAAAGGATGTCGAGCTTGCGGTGGACGGGCGTGACGTCCTGATCGTGGAGGATATCGTCGACAGCGGCCATACCCTGGCTTTCTTGCGAGAGCATCTGCGCGACAAATCGTGTCGCAGCGTCCGCTTTTGCGCGTTGATAGACAAAAGTGAACGACGGGAACGAGAAATCTCCATAGATTATTCCGGATTTCAGGTGGAAAAAGGTTTTTTGGTAGGATACGGTCTCGACTATAATGAGCAGTACCGCTATTTGCCGGCTATCTATCATTTAAAATTCTAGGCGCCGGACCCACGCGCATACCCGGTCCGGCCCGAGTTCACGGTAAAATCTATGATCGTTAAATGCGAACAGTGCCTGACCAAGTTTAAGCTCGATGCTTCCCGTGTTAAAGGCGACGCGGCCAAGGTGAGATGTTCCCAGTGCGGGTATGTTTTCACCGTGCCGGTGGAAAAGGAAAAAGCGGCTGCCCAACCGGCACCGGTCGAGCAGCCCAAACCCGTTCCCCGCGCCACACTCGCCCCCCATGACGACAATCTCAACATGACCGGCGATGAGATCGATCGGTTGATCGCCATGCAGCATGGGATGGGCGCCAGAAAACGCGGGAGGGGGAGCAAAAAGATCCTGACCCTCCTGACGTTCCTCTTCATGGTAGCCGTGGGAGCGGGCGCCTACTTTTATCTGGCGCCTCCCAGAAAACCGGCGCTCGTGCAGCCCCCGCCGCAAGCCGAGGCGGCGGATGAGAGCTTCAAGGACATCGTGCTTTCCTCCGCCGAAGGGTACTTCAAACAGAATAAAAACGCGGGAACCCTCTTCGTCATCAAGGGTGTCGCCCAGAACAAAAACAATTTCGCGGTCAGCTTCATTAAATTGAAGGGCATTCTTCACGACACCAACGCGCGGGTGGCCCTGGAGCGCGAAGTATACGCGGGCAATCTGTTTACCGACGAGGAATTGAGCGAACTGCCCATGGAGCGGATCATCGAGCGTTCCAACAACAAAGCGGGATTCGATAACGCCAACTACCGGATTCCGGAAGGGGCGCCGTTTCCTATATGATCGTATTCGACGGTATTCCGGACAACCTGGCCGAGTTTACGGTCAAGGTGATAGAAAGCCAATCCGACGCGGCGCCAAAACCTTGAGACGAGCGCGCCGCTCCTTCCCTTGAAGAGAAGCATCTATGAACCTGGAGAAAAAAGTCATTGTCTCCGTGGCGCTCGTGGTCTTTCTTGTCCTGGCCGGCGCCGCCGGCTTTGTCGTCATAGAACACATGCGACCCTTCGACGCGCTCTATATGACCGTGATCACGCTGACCACGGTCGGTTATTTCGAGGTCCAGGAGCTGAGCACGCAGGGCAGGGTCTTCAATATATTCCTCATTATGATAGGAGTGGGCACGGTGTTTTACCTCATCGGCGCGCTCGCTCAAGTCATGCTGGAGGGCCAGTTACGGCACATCCTGGGGAGGCGGAAGGTGGAAAAAAAAGTTCAAAGCATGAAAAATCATTATATCGTATGCGGCTTCGGCAGGATGGGCGTCACGGTATGCCAGGAAATCAAGGCCGAACAGCGCCCGCTGGTGGTTATCGAAAAGGATCAGAACTACGGCCCCAAATTGGAAGCCGGCGGGTATCTCTACATCCTGGGGGACGCGACCAGTGAAGAAACCCTGCTGAGCGCGGGCATTCAGAAAGCCAAGGGGTTGGTGAGCGTGCTCGGTACGGATGTGGAAAACGTGTATGTCACGCTGACCGCGCGCGGACTCAACCCCAACCTGTTCATTCTGGCCCGCGCCTCGGACCCGGGCTCGGAACAAAAGATGAAAAGGGCCGGCGCCTCCAAGGTGGTGTCGCCCTATTATCTGAGCGGCAGAAAGATGGCGCAGGAGCTGCTCAAGCCCACCATCACCAATTTTATCGAACTGGTTTTCAAGGAAAAAGGCGAATCCATTGACTTGCAGATGGAGGAACTGCTGGTGGGCAGCGGTTCGTCCCTCAACGGCGCGACGCTCATGGAGTCCAAAATACGTCAGGATTTGAACCTCATTATCGTGGCGATCAAAAAGATAACCGGCGAAATGCTGTACAACCCGACCTTCGACGCCGTGATCGAAGAAGGCGACACCATGATCGCGCTGGGCCCCGGACCCAACCTGGAAAAACTGGCCAGCCGTCTGAATTCCCCCCGCGAGGTTCAGGTCAAAGACTGACCACGTCGAGACGAAATACCCTTCACTTTCAGACGCATGGAAAAATCATTTGCGCGGGAGGAAACTCCCCCGCCCTGGTTTTCCTCATCCGCCCCTGACAGGAGTGGAACGGCATTTGCATAAAAATTGACCGATTACAGGAGAAATCTCAAGATTACCGCGATGTGACCGATTTAAGCCAAAAAGGGGAGCCCTTGGGGGCGTATCGTAATTCAAACCGTTCGACCGCCTTATTCTCAGCGAGGAACACGCCATGACCGAGAACAACGGCGTCCTTCATACCTGTGAATGCGGAGCCAAGCTTCGAATACCGGGCCAGATGGCCGGGAAGACCGGCGTGTGTCCCATATGCGGGGCCAAGTTCGAAATACAGGCCGGTCGCCTTGAACTGAAGGAACCGCCGGCGTTTGAACTCGACCCGATCGAACAGCCTCAAGGCGCGGAAAACCGGCAGGACGACGAACCGGCGATCGATTGGGAGGATGACGACCCCAAAATAGAACTATCCCTCGAAGCGCAATCAACAACGTTGAGCATGGAAAACGACACGCCGGCCGTTGGCGGACCAGCGCGGCCGTCGGAAAGCTTGCGTCAGGATCATCCGGGCTTCGCGCCCAAGCCGGGCGGCGCGAAACTCGACGATAAAGGCGGTGGACACGCCCGCCACTGGGACAGCCGAGCCAAAAGCCGCGCCCTGTGGATAGCTCCCATCATCATCATTTGCGCCGTTTCGGCGGTAGCCCTGCTTTACGGGATCGTGCGATACGCGGAGATGAAATCGCAGGATCGTTCCTTCGCCGCGTTGATGAAGAGCGTCTCATCCACCACGAACCTGGAGGAACAGGAGCGTTACCTCAGGGAATTTATCCAAAAAAATCCGGAACATAAGTATTTCATCGAAATCGCCAAAAAAGCGGCTGAAGTGAATAAGGCGTTAGCCTCGCGCGATTACCACACCATCATGGATCGTTTCGAAACCGCGAAAGTCGATCTCAGGGAAAAGATATCCACCCTGACGAGCTATCTCGAAAAGTACCCTCGCGGTCCCTATGCCGAAGCCGTAAAGGGCCAAATTAATGACATCAGGGCCGAGTTGAACGAACGCGAATATAAAAGAGCGCAGGCCGAATTTGAATATTACCGGAACCAGCCCGTTCAGGCGGAGCTGGCGTTAAAAAGATATCTGCAGGAAAACCCCAAGGGAAAATGGGCCGACAAGGCGCGGGATCAGCTCGCCGACACGGCGTCGCTTTGGGAGGATGCGGATTTCAAGGAAGCGTCTCAGCGCATAAAAAAGATTGGCGACCAATACGAAAAGGCGGTCGAGACGGCGCGGGACTTTCTGGCCAAGTACCCGAACGGGAAACGGGCCGAGGAGATGAATGACCTGTTGGCCAAATACGCCGCGAAAATAGACGACCGCGACTATCGCAAGGCCCTGCAGGCCCGCGCGTTGCCGGCTTCCATGCAGGAAAAGGAATATCGGGTCTACCTCGCGGCCCATCCGCAAGGGGAACGGGCTCGGGCGATTGAAGCTTTATTGGGCTCGATGAGCGGGCGGACGGAAAATGGCGAGGCCGCTCTCTGGCAAAAAGCGCTGAGCGAATCGGAATCGACGCGCGACCCCGGCAAGGCGCTCGGCGTCATCGAATATTACCTGCGTTCCTACCCGAACGGCGCATACGCACGGGAAGCCCGAACGCGTATCATCGGCCTGGAAATGAAGCGATACACGCTGCTGGCGCCTTTTCCCGAGCGGAAGGCCATCCATGTCGTCAGCGTCAAGGGCAAGGGGACCAGTTCCAGCTACGAACTGCGGGGCAATGTGCGCAGGATGGACGACGGCAGATACCAGCTACAGGACGAACTGGGCGACGTCTATTATCTGGAAGCCTCGGACGTACTTTCGGTTCGGCCCTCCAAGGAGGCGGAATATAACGAGTTCCTGCGCCAAAAGCAGCCTCGTGGAGCGGAAGACTTCGAAGCCATGACGGCCTGGAGCGAAAAGGAAGGTTTCCCCGAAAAGGCGGTCATCAATCTGGCCATGGCGGCTTACCTCAACCCCAGCGACGGGGATCTGGTCAGGCGCCTGGAAAGCAGCGGCTTTTATTTCGAAAACGGCCGCTGGAAATGTAAGTGTTCCTATTGGTAAAAAACCGTCGCGGGAGGATCACCGCTCCCGCGTCTCCTGTTTTTACGCCTTCATGAAGAGAGCAAGCACCTTGATCCCCCCGTTGTCGAGCAGGATCTTCTGGAAAGGCCGCATCCCCAGGGATTCGATATCCGCGTCGGCGGGAACGATCATAATGATCTTCCACTCCGCGTAATTCCGTTTCAACCGCTGTCCCAGTCTTTTAAAGAACAGGTCGCCCTGGCCAGGTTCCACTATGCGTTTGCCGTACGGAGCGTTGAGAAAAATATAGCCCGGTTTGGCGCCGGTCCGGAAATCGTTGGGTGAAAACAGGTCGGCGCATTCAAAGGCGATCGTGTTTTCCACTCCCGCCCTGGTCGCGTTGGATTTGGAAATGCGAACCGCGCCGGCGTTGCGGTCTCGCCCGGTAATGAGCGCCGGGGTGGCGGCCAGGATGTTGCCTTCGGCCTGCTGGACGAGGTAACGCCATGCCGGTTCGCTGAACACCGGCCAGTTGGCGAAGGCAAATTCGCGTTTGATCCCCGGTGGAACGTGATGCGCGATAAGCGCGGCTTCGATGGGAAACGTGCCGGCGCCGCACATGGGGTCCAGAAAGGGCGTGTCCTCCGTCCATCCCGAAGCGAGGATCAGACCGGCGACCAAGGTTTCCCGCATGGGGGCCTTGGCTGTTTCCAGGCGGTAGCCGCGTTTATGGAGATGTTCGCCGGAGCTGTCCAAACTGATGCGAAAGCGGTTACTCTCCACGGTGACCAGAATCCGCTGTTCGTGCTCGATCCTGCCCAGACTTCTGATGATCCCGGTATAATCGGGCTGTTCCGCCTCGACCTCTTTCACCCGCGCCCAGATCCCGTCCGCCACGGCCTGTTTCACCTGCCCTATGTGGCGCAGCCGCGAATCACGCACGTAGACCTGAATGTTCAGGGGTGTCCGGGGCCATATCATGGTTTCCCATCGCAGACTCTTGGTCCGTCTGAATACGTCCTCCAGGGAACCGGATCGAAAGGAATCCACGCGGAGCCACACCCGGTTGGCGCTCCGCAGGTTCAGGTTGGCCAGATACATGGCGTCGATCGTTCCGGCGAATTCAACCCCACCGCCAAATTTTTCAATCTGCGCCAAACCCAATCCGCCGAGTTCACGGGCGACAATATCCTCCAAACCCGGCGCGCACGCCGCAAAGAAGTGTTGCTCCTGTGATCGAAGGTGTTGTTTTATTCGTCTTTCAAGCCACCGGCTAATCATTGTCTGTATCGCTCTTCCATCGATTGCACGCGGGAGTGGAACCTACCGCGTTGTTGTCCGGCAGGTCGCCGGGAGTATTGATATTTACAAAGGATTTCATTTCCGGGTCCATGCCGCGGATGGTTTGTTCATCAACGCGTTTTACCTTGAGATCCTTATAGGTCAGGATAATCTGGCGGCTGCCGGAGTCCAGGACCTTCCTGACGCTGTCCAGGCAGCGCCGATGATAGAACGCGTGAAGCGGTTCGTAAAAACCGTCGATTTGCGGGGCCACCACGTCATACCCGGACCTCATTTCGAACATGGCCCTGACCAGTTTTTCATTGATGAACGGCATGTCGCACGCGACGATAAATCCCCATTCGTCCGGCATGGAGGCCAGGCCCGTATAAATCCCGCCAAGGGCGCCCATTTCCGGAACAATGTCCCGATGGGTGGAAATTTCCAGGAACGCGTACTTTTCCCTGTCCGCCCCCACGATCAGCAGGCGTTCGAAAATGGAGGAAAGCGCGTCCCTCACCCGCTGGATCAAGGGCGCTCCCTGAAACGGCTCCAGACTTTTGTCCCGGCCGAAGCGAGTGCTTTTGCCCCCGGCCAGAATGATTCCGGTCGCCTTTAGTAAAGAGGACGACGACATACGCTTATCGGTAAAAAGATTGATACCAGCCGTTCAGGAATCAGGATTTTAGGTGTTGGAATATTCTCGTGTATCAAGTTGAGTCTCCGGAGTCAACGGCGTCCGGTTATATTCAGCAAAAAGGGTCAACCGGAGCCTTGTTTTTGGTTTTTCGGGCGCCGGCGAGCCTGTTGACAACACCGGCCGCTTTTGTTAGTGAGTAGAGACTTACTGTGTGAAATTTCACGAGGAGTTCCATCATGGATAATAACGACTTGAAAGCGGCTTTGGCCAAGCTTAAGGAAAAGGGCGTCCCCATTTCAGAGGCGGCCGAAAAAATCGCGGTTCCCGAACAGATTCTGTGCCTCTATTCGGTGGGTGGAATGGTTCCCGACCGTATCGTCAAAAAGCTGAACGATCTGGCCGAACAACCGGCCGCGTAACGCAACCCCTCAATCTGTTTGCCTGGCGGATAACGGAAAAGGCGCGTCGCCGCGCCTTTTTGCCGTTAAGCCCTGTCGCCGCTTACCAAGGGAATCGATAAGCGCTTCGCGGACCCATGGCCTCCGTCATCGGGTTGGTGTCGCCCCGTAGGTGAACATTTCATAATACGGGTGTTCTTCCAGTATCTCCTCGAATTTTTCTTCCAGCGCGATCCGCGCGGCATTGTCTCTCCAGGCGCGCCAGTGATCCGCCGTTTGCCAGGTTGAAATAACCAGAATCTTTTGCGGGTCGTTGACCCCTACCAGCGTTTCTCCGCTTATATGACCGTCCTGGGTCATGGCCAGGGACCTCAGTTGGTTCAGAATATCCAGACCTTGCAGCAGAATTCCCGGTTTGATCCTCCGAATGATGATTACCTTAACCGCCATAGTCGCCTCCCTCGCTTCTATTATAACAGATTCGGGGAAGTGTCGTTCGTCTTGTATTGAGGATGTCGCTGGGCCATTTCTTCGTCTCTCCACACTAATCAAATTCCATATCAATATACAAGGGGCGAAAGATTTTTCGCCCCTACATTCCAGGGAGACGCGCCCCGACCGAGCCATCCCTCTACTCGCCGGTTCCCCAGACACCACGATTTCAGTGTTTCGTCACCCCGCGACCTGTCCTCGACCTGTCGGGACTTGATCGCGGGGTCCAAAAGTTATTAAATATTTTGAAGAACCTGGATTTGCGGTCAAGCCGCGGAATGACGATCCCGAGAGGCTCGTTACGTCGGGCGGCATTTCAACGGCGGTTTTCTTATTAACGCTTCGACCCTATTTCGACGCCGGAACCCGCGTGACCTTCCACAAACCGGAAATATCGCCCGAGGGAAGCGGCTGAAAGTTGCGCAGATCGCTGCGCAGCGCCACGATATTTTCCGGATGCCACAGGCTTACGTACGGCAGGTCGTGGGCAAGAATCTTCTGGACTTCGTGATAGATGGCGGCCCGACCTTCAAGGTCCAGGGTGGTTCTGCCCTGTTCCAGCAGCACGTCGAGGTGGTGATTGACGTACCCTCCCCTGTTGGCGCCTTCCGGTGGGACGCTGGTGGACGCGAACAGGTAGGTGTAGATATCGGGATCGGTTATGCCCACCCATTCCAGGGAATAGAGCTGAAAATTCCCCTGCCGTATGTCGTTGAAAAACGTCGACCATTCGTATGACCGTATTTCCACCTCGATACCCAGCTTTTTCAACTGCGCCTGTATGTATTCGGCCTTTCGCAGACCCAGGTCGCTCTGCGACGTCTTGTAGGTCAGGTGAAAACGGTACGGATCCCCCACGAAACCAGCCTCGTCCAGCAGCCTGCGAGCCTTGTCGAGGTCGTACTCGTAGGTGGCGACATCGGGTTCATAGGCCCAGTTGCCGGGGTAGAGCAGGCCGGTGGCCTTTTGAGCGTAGCCGCCGGTCAGATAGGTTATCATATCCGGTATGTTCAACCCGTAGGCGATGGCGGCCCGCACCTTCCATTGCTTGAGCGCGGGGTCGCGCATGTTGAAACCCAGGTAGACGTAGTTGGACCCCTGACCCTTGAGCACCGTGAAGGCGGGGTCTTTTTCCAGCAGAGGAACGGATTCGGGCGCCAGGTCGTTCTGCACGAAATCGATTTCACCCTTTTTCAGCCGCAGCAGACGGGTGGTGTCGTCGGTGGCGATGACCAGCCGGACGCGTTTCATGCCCGGCGTTCCCTTGAAGTAATCCTTATGCGCGACCAGTTCGATCGCTTCTCCCGCCTTGCGGCTTTCGAACTTGAACGGCCCGGTCCCCACGGGCGGCTCCGTTTCCGACACCCCGCTTCGCGCCGCGATCACGGGCTGGGTAAGATCGCCAAGGAACGGCGCGTGCGGCTGTTTCAGGATAAACCTGATCCGGTAGCGGTCCTCTACCTTGATTTGATCGATCACACTGTAGGTCTGCCGCAGGGGCGAGGCGTTGTTGACGTCCAGAATCGAAGCGAACGTGTATCGCGCGTCCTCGGCGGTCAGCTCTTGGCCGTCATGCGCCAGAACGCCCTTGCGCAGCGTGACGATATAGTCGGTCCCGTTTTCCACCAGGTACGATTCGGCCAGATCCGGCTCCAACTCCGACGCTTCGTTGTACCGGAACAGACCGTTGTACATGAGCTGGAAGCAGCGCAGGGAACCGGCGTCCATGCCGAATCGCGGGTCGAGATTCTGAGGTTCGGAGGCCAGGCCCACGACCAGCGTATCCGGATCGTGGTTTCCGCTTTGGCACCCCTGCGTGAGGAGCGGGAGGATGACTGCCAGGAGGACGGCCAGGCCGAACTCGATAAGTGAGTGGACGGATGGAGAAAATACTCCTGATCCGCCTGCGCGTAATCCGGGAAGCGTGTTGTTCATGATTTTCTATTTCATGGGTTCAGGGAAGCGCCGGGGCGATTCCGAAAGAAGAGACTGTTCGACCGTTCAAAAACAGACCGCTTTGATTCTATCATTTTTCGCGCGTGTTCTGCCATAGACAAACAATAAAATCAAATACGTCGCGCCCAGAATTTCCGCGATCATGTAAGGCGTGACCAGACACAGGGCGCTCGCAAAAAGCGCCAGCCGTTGAATCCAGGACAAACGGAAGCCGAACCATCCGATTAATCCGGCCGCCAGCGCGGTTACGCCCAAAATAGCCGGCGCTCCCCGCATCATGGTGTGCAAAAGGCCGCGAACGCCGAGCAGCGAGGGGCTGTAGAGAAAAAGATAGGGCACGATAAATCCCGCGATCCCCAGTTTGAACGCCACAAAGCCCGTTTTCATGGCGTTGGCTCCGGATATGCCGCTGGCGGCGTACGCGGAAATGGCCACGGGCGGGGTGATGAAGGAAATAATGGCGAAGTAGAATATGAACATGTGCGCGGCCAGGGGGCTTACCCCCAGGTCGGAGAGCGCCGGAGCGCCCAGCACCGCGGTGACGATGTACGCGGCGGTCGTGGGCAACCCCATGCCCAGGATGATACAGGCCGTCATGGTGAGCAGCGCCGCCAGCCAGAGCGTTCCATGGGAAAGATCAATGATCATGTTGGTAAAACGCACGCCCAGGGCGGTGAGCGATATGACGCCGATGACGATCCCAGCCGTGGCGCAGGCCATGGCCACCGGAACTGCGGTGCGGACGCCGTATTCCAGGGCCGCGACGACTTCACGCCACGGTATCCGCTTTTCCCGAACCAGGGTCACGCAGGAGGCTGTGGCCACAAGCGCGCATATCCCCCAGAACCCGGCCAGCAGGGGTGAATATTGTTTTATCACCAGCAGGTACACCAGCGTGAACAGCGGAACGAGCAGATGCAGCCCCTGTTTGAACGTGGTCCAGGCGCGAGGGACGACGTCCCGGGAAACCAGGCCGATCTCCTTTTTTTCGGCCTCGAAATAGACCATCAGGCCAATGGACAGAAAATACAGCGCGGCGGGAACGGCGGCCGCGACCGCCACCTGCGCGTAGGAAACGCCCAGGAATTCAGCCATGACAAACGCTCCGGCCCCCATGACCGGCGGCATGATCTGGCCTCCGGTCGAGGCCACCGCTTCCACCGCCCCCGCGAAAACGGGCGAATAGCCGATCCTTTTCATCAGCGGGATGGTGAACGCGCCGGTGGTGACCACATTGGACACCGAGGAGCCGGATATGCTGCCCATCAGCCCGCTGGCGATGACCGAGGTCAGCGCCGGGCCGCCCTTGACCCTGCCGGTGGCGGCGAGCGCGAGATTGATGAAAAGCTCGCCCGCGCCCAGCTTGTCCAGGAAGGCTCCGAACAGGATAAAGATGATGACAAAAGTCGCCGACACGGCGATGGGAATACCGAAGACGCCTTCCGTGGACCAGACCAGGTAGGCGACCAGCCGGTGGACGCCGTAGCCCTTGTGGGCGATGATCTCGGGCATCCAGGGGCCGAAAAAGGCGTAGATCAGGAAGGCGACCGCCACCAGGGTTATGGGCAGCCCCACGGTCCGGCGGGTCCCTTCGAGAATGATAGCCAGAAAAATCGCGCCCACCATAGTTTCCATGGTGGTGGGCCCCATGATCCCCCGGTTCAGGACCTGGTCGGGGCTCAATGAAAACAAAATATAGAGCCCCACGCCGATAACGCCCGCCACCAGGAGCCAATCAGTGATCCGGAGAGCCGTCGATGTGCGGTTCAAGGCGGCCCGGGAGGCCAGAAAACAAATCAGCGTCAGACCCAGCAGATGAATGGAGCGCTGGAGCAGGGGCGAGAAAACGCCGAAAGCGGCAGTGTACAGGTGAAACGCCGCCATGGACAGCGTGAGCGCGGTAAGCGCGACGCCTATGAAGCCGCGCGGCTTCATTCCGGCGGCGGGCGCCTCGGGAGAATCGTTCATTACAGGGTCCCCGCGCCGATTCTGATCTGCCGGCCCGGCTCGCCCCAGGCGGTGAACAGGTAGGTCACCGCTCCGTGGCCGGTAAAGACGATCAACCGTTGGGGGCGGGTATAGGCCACGCGGGTCACGATCGATCGCAGGACATCCCGTTCGCGGACCTTGTCGACTTTCAGCCTGATCTCCGAGGGGCCCACGGACGCTCTCCCCTGGTAGCGGGTGTCGTGATAGTCATAGCTGTCCGAAGCATAGCGCGCTTCACTGGGAACAAAACCTCTCGGTTCGATGAGGAAACGCTCTTCCACCCAGTCGCGGTCGTAAGAATGAAAAAAACGGATGGCGAACGAACGCGCCCCATCCAGGGGAATGGTAAACCGACGGTTATTGGACATATTGACGACAACCAGCTCCCCCGGTCCGGGCGCGGGATTTACGGCGCTTGCCGTACCCACAAGCGCGCACAGGGCGAACAGAAATGGCGCGGCGTATCGTAACATCAAAGACAGCGTTTCATGCTTCAATCGAGTCAGGGAATCAGCTTGGCGGGAATGTCCAAACCTTTTTCCCGGTAGAATTTGACCGCGCCCGGATGGAGCGGAATGCTCAGGCCTCCCAGGGCGTTGTCCAAAGTGGTGTATTTCTTTACCGCCGGGTGGGATTTTGTCCATTCGTCTGCGTTATCCCACACCCCTTGCAGCAGCCGGTACACGTCGTCCTCGCTCAGCCTGGCGTGGCTGTCCGTGTACATAACTATGCGGCTGGTCGGCGTGGGCACGGGCTTGTCAATGTTGTCATAGGTCCCAGCCGGAACCTCCCGCATGGTGAAGAAAGGGTATTTTTCATAGAAACCGGCGTCCCCGATGGGGATCATCTTGACATTGAAACTAGTGGTGAGGTCCATGAGCGCGGCCGATTTGAGCGGGTGGGTGATGACAAAGGCGTCCAAGGTTCCGTCCTTGAGCGCCGCGACCATTTCGGCGTCGGACATGAATTCAGCTTTAACCTGGTCGTAGTCCAGACCGTAATAGGCAAGAATCCGGCTGGCGGCTCGCTCGCCGCCGCTGCCGGGCGCCCCCACCCCGATGCGCATGCCCTTGAAGTCCTTCACCCCGTTGATGGGGCTGTCGGCGGGAGCGAAGACCTGCGCCCAGGAAATGATGGTTCCAAAAAGCGATTGCAGCGAACCCACGGGCCGATCCTTGTATTCCCCCTGCCCGGTATAGGCCAGATAGGCGACTTCATTCTGCGAGATACCCCATTCCACGTCGCCCTGGGACAGGTTGCGGATGTTTTCCAGGGAGGCGGCGCTGGCTTCGCCCGTGGCCTTGAAACCCGCCACATGCTTGTTGATGGTTTCCGCCATGGAGACACCCATGGGATACAACGCGCCAGCCGTTCCCGCCGTGGCTATGGATATCCGCCGATCCGCGGCGCTCGCGGCCGCGCAAACGGAGCCGATAACCGCCAGAACGATCAAAACGCAAAACAGTTTTTTCATACCTCTCCTCCAGTCGATAATGAAATCGCCGCCACGGGCGGCTTATGACCTGTCGGCGCACACCGCGCGCCGCCCGAACAGACCGTCCAAAGATCGCGGGCGCGTCAGAAAGTGAGCGGCCAAGGACCCGTGTAGCCTCGCGACAGGGAAATAATCCGCGCCGTTTCCAAGAGCTTGGGCGCAATGTTGTCCAGAAGTTCCTCCCGGCCGCACATCTGGCTGAACGTGGCCACATTGATCGCCGCCACCGGTTGGGCCTGCCCGTCCAGAATGGGAACGCCGATAGCCCGCAGGCCCAGCATCAGTTCCTCGTCGTTCAGGGCGAAACCGCGCTTTCTGATCTCGGCGAGCGTCCGCCGCAGGGCCTGTCCATTTTTGCCGATATGTTCGGCCGTTTGCGGGTTCTGCAAAAGCAGATCAATGAGCGCTTGCAGCCGAGTTTCGTCCAGATAGGCCAGGATGGCCTGCCCCATGGAAGAATCGTGGAGGTTCAGCCTGCTGCCGACAGACAGATCGATATTCAGGATTTGCCTTTTCTTGATTCGTTCGATATAAATGACGCTCGCCTGATCCGGGACACCCAGATTCACGTTCTGATCGATGGCGCGCGACAGGTCCCGGAGATAAGGGAGCGCGACTTCCCGCAGATCGGAACCGGCGATGGCCGCGAAGCCCATGTTCATGACCTTGGGGGTGGGCTGATAGCGCCGGGTGTCGGGGTCGTAGCGCAGATAGCCGAGTTCCAGCAGCGTCTGCAGCAAGCGGTAGACAGTGGGCTTGGGAAGACCCGTCCGAGCCGTGATTTCCGGCAGGGTGAGCTTGGGCTGGGACGGAGTGAAGGATTCCAGCGCTTCCAGGCCGCGTTTGAGCGCGGTAATGATATTTTTATCGCTCATTGTCTCGCATAGTGAAACGTTGTCTTATTTAACGAGACAAAAGTAGCCCTTCCCTGTTTTTACGTCAAGAGAAAAATCCAACGCCCGAAGAGTTATGTTAATAAAAAAAGGGTGTGGAGGAAGAAATTCCCCCACACCCTTTTTCTTTACACGGTTCAGGGCACCAGGAAAAATTCCCTGGTCAGGCGGTCCCACCCGATTTCACGGACTTCGTTAAAGATGTCCCTGGTCGGCGCGCCGCCCGCGGAGGCGGTGGCCCCCAATTCTCCGGCCGTCATGGATCGCAATCGAGCGGTTTCGCCCTTGGCCCATTGCGCCACTTCGTCGGCGAAAAGCAGGTTTTTGATATCGGGCTTCATCCTGGTGGGTTCGAGCACATACAGCCATCCGCTTTCGTACGGCGATCGGTTAACCAGTTCGGGGAATTTTATGGCCTTGTTATTGATGGCGGTCACCACCCCGCTTATGGGCGACAGCATCCGGGCCGTAGCGCCTTCGCGTTTGACCTCCCAGCCGGTTTCATTGGCCTGGACCGTTTCACCGAGACCGGGAACGTCTATCTTGTCCACCACGCCCACGAGCCGGGATGAAAAATCGTCGAGCCCCACCTTTATTCTTCCTCCGTAATCGATCAGGGCGTAGGCGTGGCCGCGATGATAATGATAGCTCTCCGGGTAGGTAAACCCTTCCACGTCGCGGACTGTGCGCAGAGCGGTGGGGTCGGACGCCAGGATGGTATCTTCGATCATCTGATCGAACTGGCACTTGTTGCACATGAAGCCGTTATCGCAGATTTTCAGCTTCACGTAGCCGCTCAGCATATGGCGGCAGTAGCGTTTTTCCGCGGGCAGCGCGCTGAAAACCTTGCGCCAGTTGGCGCCCACCGTTCGCGGCGCTCCCTGTTCGGCGAGCTTTTTGCCGATGCCCTTGTCGAACTTGCAGTTCATGCAGTCGTAGTTCATGTCGCACAGCTTGAAGTTTACCAGACCGGCGGTCATCCAGAGGCAGGGATTTTTTCCCACCACGAGTTCTCGATCGCTATCCTGTCTCGTTCCATGTCCCATAAAGGTCGATCCCATAAAACCCTCCTTCCGATCTCGTATCGGTGGCGTGCTTTTTGCTCATTCTTTAACGTTGCCCGCGAATCTTTGTTTTTTGTAACAAAGGGTTACAATTCGCCTGCATGGAGAATTACCAACGTCGCACTATTCTTCATATCAAGTTCCGGGCCAAAACCGATAATTGTAATAACTAGCTGTAATTAAAAGATTTTATCTGAATGAACAAAAAGCGCGAAAGGCAATGCGGAGAGATAAAATGTCGCATTGTTAAACAGTGTTCGCTTTAATAAAAGTATTATTAAAGATATCCAAAGGTTAAAGTGTCGCATTTTCGAAAATATCAATCGTTGAATGAGACAGTCGCTTCCTGTAACGTCATGTTTCATATTGCCATGAATCGTTTCGAGCGCTGGAGAAGCCGGTCGTTAACCAACAGTTTCGTTGATAGTATCCACATGTATAGAGCATGTTTAACGGTTTAAAATACTTTAAGCGGTTATTGTAGGTGTTATACTACCCAAAAAACAATCTACAAGAAATAATGTAGAGATATTACTTTATGATGTAGGATCTGATAGGCCAAAAGAGGGGATCTTATATGAAAATAGAATTTCTCTGCTCCGGAAGCGCGCACGAATGCCAAAGGTGCGCCCGATTTTATCAAACGGTCGCCGGAGTGATTTCAGATCTTAAATTGAACGGCGCGGTTCAATTGCGGGAAGTCAACGACGTGGATTACTTTCTGGAAAAGGAGGCGTACCTCACGCCGTCGCTGATTATCGATGGAGAACTCGTTTCCCGAGGTAGATTCCTCGGTTCGGAACAGATACGGCGGATGATCGTCGAACGGTTGTGAATCACGATTCGGGCGCGCGGCTGACGGCAAAAAAAAAGCGGGAGAGGCGATTCCTCCCGCATTGTCTCTGGCGCAAGCTTGGGCCTTACGGTCCGGGTGTTCAAATGCCCGGCCTCAGATTCCCCGTTCCATCATGTCCTCTTCGGACTCACCGGAATTCTGCGGCCCCTTGGGGCTGGTGTAACGCCAACTCTCGGACGAGGTCGTGGGATTCCCGGATCTTTCGGACGTTTTCAGGACCACGCCCAACCGTTTTCCACTGAGCGTCCCCTGGCCCTGGGCCGCGCGTTCCACGCCCATTTCGCCCAGATCCTGGGACATCAGGTTCTCGACCTTTTCCAACTGCGCGCGCGCGTCTCGCATCAACGCCTCGCCGATGTCGCTGAAACGGTCGAATCCGATGTCATTCAGTGAAAGGGGATCGGCGCCGAACATTTTGAAAAGCGCTTCGAGCCGATCCAACGCCCGGTAAGCTTCCTGAAAAACCCCTTCTTCATAGGTTTCCAGATTTGTTCCATCCCAGGTTTCCCAACCTGTCTCCGTTCTTTTGGCCACTCCGTTCATGATGTTTCCTCCCCTGGCGATAAAAAATTAAAAACAGAACGAAATTCCCGTCTCGCGTTTCTGGACGCGTTCCAACTGTGTGGCCCCCAATTACTATACATGAGAAAGTTAGCATTTTACCAGGGGAGTGTCATTAAGAAAATATGGATATATATGCGATCTTTATTCATGCCGAATTATGGGAACGGCGGTTCCTTAAATAGGTGGCGGCCGCGATCAGAAAAGCCATGGTCAGGAGAAAATGAACCCATACGGTTACGAACGACACCGATGGCGTAAGGGAAACGGTGGTCATGTTGCGAACCGCGAGCATAAACCCCGACGCGAGCAGCAGGACGATCAGGCCCGCCCGGATCAGATACTTCCACAGCAGCTTGCCCGAAGGCAGGCCGCGACGAAGGTATCCCACCGCGTAATAGCCGCAGAGCAGAACAAACACGATGCCGGCCACGTAGTGGATGAACAGCGTTACATAAAAGTCCGCCGTCCACGCCAGCCCCGGAATGTCCGCCAGGTAGTACCGTTTGAAGATGGGAAGCTGGCCGAACCCGGTGAACACCAGGGTGAACAGGGTCAACAGGTACAGCCGTTTTCCCCACGTTCCCATAATGACGTTTTTCCGCGCGAGAGCCATTTCAGCCGCCATGTTATTTCTCCTCTTTTTGGTCTTTGCCCATGACGTTCCAGAACCTGCCGATCCCGGCGGCCACCGCCGCGATCGGGGCGATAAAGAGCGCCTTCACCAGCTTGTCTTCGTCGGCCATGGTGTTGCCCACCCGTTTCAGATGCGGCTGTCCGGGACCCTTTTCGATGACCTTGTTCAATTCCTCGAAGGAAACCGGCGATACGTAGATGGTGTTGGTACCGCCGTTTTCCTTTTCGCCGTAGATGAAGCCGTTTATCTCCTTGGCCCGCTTGTGGGCCAGGGAGATTATTTCATCCCGAGACCCGATGATCTGCGCCTTTTCGGGGCAAATCTCGATACAGGCCGGGATCTCGCCTTTTTGCAGCCGGTCGTAGCAGCGGTCGCATTTGTACATGACGCCGTTACCCGCCAGGCTGGGCATCAGATCGAGATACAGTCCCACGCCGGTTTGCCGCTGGGGAATGTGCCACGGGCATACCTGCTTGCATTTGGCCCCGCCCAAACAGAGCGAGTCATCGATGCGCACCACGCCGTTATCTTCACGGGAGGCCGCGCCCCAGGGACAGAGGTTCGCGCACGGCGGGTTCTGGCAGTGCATGCAGCGCCGTGGAATGGTGATTTCCCGCTCCTCGCCGTTGACGGTGACCCGCGCCCGTTGAATGTACAGCCAGTTGTAGGGGGTGAGCCGTTCGGTCTCGCCGCGGTCGTCGGACCAGTCCTCCGCCTTTACCCGAGGCGGCAGCATTTTGGGAAAGGGCTTTCGAGGCTCGGGATACCGCGCTTCGTTGGCGTCGTGGCAGGCGTCCACACAGGCCTCGCATCCCACGCACTTGGAGAGATCGATGAGCGTGGCCAGTTCTTTTCCCGTCGCCGCCTTGACCGCCGAAGGCAAAACCACGCCCGACGCCGCCAATCCGCCTGCCGCCGCTATGCTTCCCCGCAGGAAGTTTCTTCTGGAAACCTTACTTGACATATATCCGCTCCTTAAAGTCGTCGCTTATTTTAACGTCGTTCGTGAAGGGCGAACCGCCCCGGCGGCTTAACCTCATCTGAATCCGCCGCGAGGATTGCAGAACGTCGAAGTCGACGGCTTAAGCAATCGTTTGAGCGAAAAAAATTTACTATCCAGAGGTTTGGTGGCGGAACTTCCGCACATGGGACAGCGAGGACCGTCGCCGGCGTTCCCGTCATGATGGGCTTCGAAAGACACCTTGCAATTCTTGCATATGTATGTTTCCGATTTCATAAATCCTCCTCGCGCGTTTAGCATGTAAGGAGCCAGGGGCCGATTTTTGGTTTCAAATTTTGGGATCGCCCCAAGACCGGCGTCCCTGGCGGGATCGATATTTGTTCCACTTTTCACATTATCTTAACGTTTTTTTTACTTGACCACTTACTATATCTGGTGTTTTAATCGGATCTGCATACAACATAGTGGAGGTACAGAACATGCTCCCCCAAGAGCAGAACAAGAAGGTCAGCCATCTTTTTCCCCCGCAGGAAACCACTGATATAGCTCTGTTTGTCCGTACCTCGGACGAGGACATGGCCGGGTGGGATCGGGAAAAAATCGTTCAGGCGCTGGTGCGCGAAACCTACGTCGACGCCGACACCGCCTACTCAATCGCCATGGACGTCGAAGATCTCATCAAGTCGTCCAAGATTTCCGTCATCACCGCCCCGCTCATTCGTGAACTCGTCGACGCCAAACTTATCGAGCGCGGCATGGAAAAAGCGCGGCGCATGCACACTCGTTTGGGCGTGCCGCTGTTCGACGTGGACCAGATGATTCTGCGTCCCAACAAGGAAAACGCCAACGTTCCGCACGGGCCGGAAGCCACCAACCTGACCCTGGCGGAAAGCATCAAAAAGGAATACGCGCTGCTGACCGTTTTCTCTCAGGAGATCGGCGACGCGCACATGAAGGGCGACATCCACCTCCACGACCTCGGGTTTATCGATCGCCCCTACTGCTCGGGACAATCGCTCGAATATATCAAAAAGTTCGGACTCAGCTTGCCCAATTCGCTGGCCATGGCCAAACCCGCCAAACACGCCGAAGTCTTGCTGGCCCATATGGTGAAATTCGCGGCCGCGCTCCAGAGCAATTTCGCGGGCGCCATCGGGTGGGACGCGGTCAATATTTTCTTCGCCCCCTACCTGGAAGAACTCAATGACCGCCAGATCAAGCAGCTGGCGCAAATGCTTATCTTCGAGTTCTCGCAGCAGGCGGTGGCTCGCGGCGGACAGGCCATCTTCTCCGACATCAATCTGTATTGGGAAATCCCCAAACACTTCGAAAGCGTCCCGGCCATCGGACCGGGCGGCGTCTACACCGGCAAAACGTATTCCGATTACACGGAGCTTTCTCAGAAGTTCGTGTGGATGCTCTTCGACGTGTACAAGGAAGGCGACGGATCGGGCCGGCCCTTTTTCTTTCCCAAGCCGCTGGTGCACATTACCGAGAAATTCTTCCAGACGCCCGGCCACATGGACTTCCTGCATCATGTGTGCGACGTATCGGCGGAAAAAGGCAACACCTACTTTGTGTTCGACCGCGGCGAAACGGCCAAGATCTCCGAATGCTGCCGCCTGAGCTTCAAGCTCGAACAATCTGACCTCGACGACGCCCGCGAACCTTGGAAGATGCGCTATTCGGCGCTGCAGAACGTCACCATCAATCTGCCCCGCGTCGCCTACGAGGCCCAGGGCAACGACACCAAACTGTTTGAGATCCTGGCCGAACGGCTCGAACTCGCCGCCCAGGCGCACAAGCAGAAGAAGGAATTCCTCCAGAAGCTTCTGAGCCACGGCAAGACCGGGCCGCTGGCGCTGCTCACCATGGACCCCGACGGGACCCCGTATCTCAGGATGCACCGGGTGACCTTCCTGATGGGCATGGTCGGTCTGAACGAAATGGTACGGACGCACCTGAACCGGGAACTGCACGAAACGCCCGAATCCATGAAATTCGGCTTGAAGGTGATCGCGCATATGAACCTGGTGGGCGAACGGCTGGCCGAGAAATACGGCATGCGGTTCGTGCTCGAACAAACCCCGGCCGAAAGCACCGCCTACCGTTTCGCCAAACTGGACCTGAAGCACTTCCCGGAACAGGCCACCCAAATGGTCCAGGGAAACCTGGAAGACGGCGAAGTCTACTATACCAACTCCACCCTGTTCAATGTAGGCGCGCCCATGAACCCCATCGAGCGGGTCAAGTTCGAGGGGCTGTACCATCCGCTCATCGAGGCTGGTTCCCTGACGCACATCTGGCTGGGCGAGTCCAAGCCGTCCAAGGAATCGCTGGCCAATTTCGTCATCAAAACCTTCAAGCACACCCAGAACGATCAGATCGCGTTTTCGCCGGAATTCACCACCTGTCTGCACTGTGGAAAGACCGGAAGAGGATTGAGCGAAAAGTGTTCCTACTGCGGGTCCGAGGAAGTGGAAGGAATCACCAGGATCACCGGTTATTTCACCAAGATCTCCAGTTGGAACAAAGGGAAACTGGGAGAACTCCGGGACCGTTTCCGCAATACGCCTTTCTTTACCCAGGGCGATACCGGCAGCGCGCTGCCCGAACTTCCCTGGGCGTCCCAAACGGGCTTCAAGGTAGCGGAAAAGTAAGTCGCTTTACCCGAGGAGCGGAAGAACTATTCCACCGAACCTCGTCGTGATTTGAAAGGTAACCCCGGCCCCGCGATGTCGTAGGGCCGGAAAATGTACCAGAGGCTGTTTTAACGGCCTGTTTGTATCCAAACCGAAAAAAATCAAACTGTTTAAGATTTGCTGGGGGGGATTGAGATGACCTTGTTTACGAAAGTAGGTTGTTCGAAGTGCGATTACATTAAGGGCCAATTCAAGCTGAACGAGATGGGGGTAGCCATCGAAGTGCTTTCGGAAAACAATCCCGAAGCGCTGGCTCACTTGGCGTGGCATGAATTGGTCGACATCGCGAAGAAAGAACTGCCCATTCTGGTCCTGGACGACAACTCGGCCATATCCGGAGCGATACCCATTAAGAAGTATTTGTCGAAATCCCTTTCGTAGCAAGGTCATCTCATCCAGTATCTTCCGAAGAGCGTTTGACGGCATGGAAATTAAAGGATTCCTGGAAACTTCATTCGTGGATTGGCCCGGCAAGATCTGTTCGGTGCTGTTTACGCCGGGCTGCAATTTCAGGTGTCCATTCTGCCACAATCACGGGTTGGTCCTGAATCCTGACGGGTACGAAACCATACCCGAGGATTATTTCCTGGGGCGGCTCGAAGTTTTTCGCGGCTGGATAGACGGCGTTTGTATCACCGGCGGGGAGCCCACCCTGCAAAAGGGGCTCAAAAACCTCATCATTGCCGTGAAACGACACGGCTTCAGCGTCAAATTGGACACCAACGGGTACCGGCCGGCCATCCTGACGGAACTCATCGAGGAGGAACTGCTGGATTACGTGGCCATGGACATCAAGGCCCCGCTCGATCACATCTCCTACAGCCGGGCCACAGGCGTTCCCGTGGATATCGAACCGGTAAAACGTAGCGTATCGATGCTCATGAACGGCAAGGTTCCCTATGAATTTCGCACCACCGTCGTGCCCGAACTGCACGGCGCTCCTGAATTGACGGCCATGGCGGAACAACTTTCCGGGGCAAGTATCTGGCGGCTTCAGGATTTTCAGCCCGCCGGGGCCCTGGATCTCCGGTTTCGCGACGGTTCGGTCTACGATCAGGATGAAATGGAGGGCTTTCGCGGTATAGCTCGGGATAAAATTAGCTCGGTCTTATAATTTAAATAAATTCATGCCGACTTTTTCCATGGTAAATGGAGAAATCGGCCTTTTTTTTGCATTTAAACAATGACAATTAAAGCCGAGTCTAATAGAATGTTTATAATTGGAGTTATCGAGACATGAACACCGAGCGAAGAAAAGAAAAACGAACCTTCCGCGTCATACCCATACGCTATAAAAAGAAGTATGAAGATCTTTTTACCGTGGGCGATGTCGTGGATTTCACCGACACGGGATTCTGCATGGTAATGCCGGTCGGACTCGGGCTGGATGAAGAGTTTGAATTCGAAGTGTTTGACGGCGGATCGAGCATGAAAGGAACCGCGCGGGTGGTATGGATGGAGCCCGGCCAAGTGCGCGCGGGATGCGTGTACGGGATCAACCAGCCCCGAAGTGAAATAAATCTTCCGCGCGTGCGATTACGCGCCTTGAAAAAACGCGCGAGTTTCTAGCAAGCAAGCCCGGCGTGTACAACGGCGAATAAGGAAAAGGCGATGAAAGCGGCGTTCTTAAGACGCCCCGTTTCAGCGCCTTTTTTTTATGCATTCGCCGGCTACCGGCGAAAGTAAGCGCGAAAAAGCCTTGCGAGGCTCCGCGCCTCAAGATCGCGATGTGGTCGGAGCGCGCTCTTGCAGGCGATTTCTCGCCGCATTTCGACCGCTTGTGACGCGGAATCGGGACGAGCGACGGTACGTCGTCGTAAAGTCGGAAAGCAAATCGACAGCCTCCCGTGGGAGGGCCGGGGTGGGGGGCGCGGTCAGTTCACTGACTTTAAATTTCCATCCTGCCCGCTCCTGCACTCTGCCCGAAAGCCCGGCCGCCGTCGCATACTTTTAACTTTTTAACTCTGGCCAATGCGTGTTAGAGTTGAGCCATGCGCTGTTTTACATACCTTCACCACCACCAGGGGGAGTGACCTGTCATGGCTAAAAAGTTCACCATTGGAGTGCTTACCGGCGGCGGGGACGTTCCGGGATTGAACCCCTGCATGAAAACCCTGACTTATCGCGGGGTCGATGAAGGCTGGCGGATATTGGGCATCCGCAGAGGCTGGGCCGGACTGTTGGAATACAACCCCGACGATCCCGAAAGCTTCAAGAAAAACATCATCGAGCTGGATAAGAACAACACCAGGACCATCGACCGGCAGGGCGGCACGTTTCTCCATACCTCGCGCACCAAACCGAGCGCGGTGAAACCGTCCGCCTGCCCCGACTTCCTTAAGGGCCAACTCGACCCGGACAAGGAGATGACCGATTTCACGCCCCACATTCTGAAGAACCTGGAATCGTTGGGAATCGACGCCATGATCCCCATCGGGGGCGACGATACGCTTTCGTTCGCCGAACACCTGCATGACCAGGGCTTTCCGGTCAACGCCATCCCCAAGACCATGGACAATGACGTGTACGGCACGGACTATTGCATCGGATTTTCCACCGCCGTTACCCGCAGCGTGGATTTCATCAACAATCTGAGGACCGTGGCGGGTTCGCACGAGCGAATCGGCGTGATCGAACTCTTCGGACGCTATTGCGGCGAAACGGCGTTGGTATCCGGCTACCTGGCGGGAGCGGACCGTTGCGTGATCTCCGAGGTTCCCTTTGACATGGAACGGCTGGCCGAACTGATCATGCAGGACAAGCGCGGCAATCCCAGCAACTACGCCATGATCGTCATCAGCGAGGGCGCCCGCCCCTCGGGCGGAAAAATTATCACCCAATCGGAAACGGTTGACGCATACGGCCACCGCAAGCTGGGCGGCGTGGGCATGTACACCGGCGACGCGCTGAAGAAACTTACCGGCCAGGGAATCGTGTTTCAACAGCTTTCCTACCTGATGCGAAGCGGGAGCCCCGACTCCCTGGACATCATGATCGGCGTCAATTACGGCCATATGGCCGTGGATTTGTTGCTCAAGCAGTCCACCGGCCGCATGACGGCCCTCAGAAACGGCGTCTATGGGGACGTTCCCCTTTCCATTCTTTCCACGGGAGAGAAGCGGGTGGACGTGCGCGAGATGTACGACATCAACGAGTATCGCCCCAAGGTGCAACACATAGCCGGCAAACCCATGTTTCTCTATTAAGGGGGAGTGAGGGAGGCGTCAGACCGGCTGATAGATCCCGAAACGGGTCCACTTGAAGGCTTTGTGGGTTTCGGGCGAAATGTTTTTGCCCACCCTGCCCATGAAGATGTTTTCCGGTTTCAGGCAGATATTGGGCTCGTTGGTCTGGTATTCCACGAATCCGTAGGGTTCCATCAGGTTGATGAGCATGGAGCGGTATTCCTGGGCCGATTTTTTCGACCCGTCCAGATCCCAGGTCCAGGAATACCCCACGAAATAGAAAATCTTTTCCTCGATCAGGGGATGGGCGAGCATCATTTTGATGAGGCCCTTGCTCAACTTGGTCGCCCGCCAACTCCGCACCACCTCCAGCGCCTTGATCTCCATCATGACCTTGGGGCCTACCTTGGCCCAGCGTTCGTCGGGATCGGGATAGGCCAGGACCGCCAGACCCACGATATTCTTCTCGTCGGTCAACCCCAGGACTACGTTGGTGTCCACCTGTTGGGCGTCCTTTTCGAGGCTTTCACGTTTGGTGTAGAGTGATCGGTAATGGGCGTGAGACCCGAACTGGCTGTCGAAGTGGTACGAACGGATCTCGTCCGCCGAACAGAACGACCGGACGCGAACGTCTCCTTTTGGGGTGGGCCAAAGGATTTCTTCTTGCGGAAATGAACCCATAAGTTTCGAGCCGTGAGCCTAAAAGTCTCCCCAGTCTTTGTGGAGCCGTTTCACCATGATCTGCAGATCGTACTTGTAGCCCCGCTGGTCCTTCACGTAATCCTTCAGCACTGCTTCCTTGAAAAAATCGAGCTTGTAGGCGGCTTCGATGGCCGCGTCCTCGATCCCGATGACAAAATCGGATCGGATCAGTTCCAGCCCTCTGTCCATGGCGAGCTGTATGAGGTCGAGGAGCATCCAGGTGCCCAGCCGCTTATGCCTGAATTCCGGATCCACCGAGACGCGAAGCCTGCCCACGTGCTTGGTTGATCCGAAGCCGCGCGTGTGCAGACTGGCGTGGCCGATCATTTTTTCCGAGGACAGGGCGACGGTGGAATGGACGTGCCCCCGGCCGATCCTCCTGATCCACTTCTTGATGATGGCCGGGTCGAGCGCGTCATAGCGCATGTACCATCGGTCCTTATCGGGCAAATCGGCGTAGAAGCGGACGAGCGCCTCCTCGTCGCTTTCCTCCAGCGGCCGGATTACCGCCTCTGTTCCGTCTTTTAGAACAAGCCCTTTGGGGTATCGCACGAGCCTTTACCTTCCTTGACATGTAAGTTCTAAGGTCATTCTCTCCGAAATCACCTAACAGCATGAATCCGGCCCTGTCAAGAGTCATTCGGCGGAGCGAAGCTCCCGCGCGAGATGTCGGCCGGAACGATTATTTCAGGGCGTTCGCCTTGAAAAACGTATAACAGAACACGCCGTCCAGCCGGGTGGCCCGGTGGAGGTCGCCGATCCCTTGATCCCAGGCCCGTTCGTCCATCATGCCCGCTTGCAAGGCCCGATCCCTGACCCCTTCGACCATGGCGATGAAGGTGTTCCGGGTAAACCCCTCCACCAGCGCCGGCCTTTGCGCGTCCACGTAGACCATGCGCGGCGACACCCGCGCGGCGGGAAAACCGGCCCGGACCATCAGGGGATACAGTTCACGCCCGATCAGGGAGTTCCCTCCCATTTCGGCCTGGAGGTCGATCAAGCATTGCACGGTTCGCGCCGCCTCTCGCGTTTGGGGATGGCAGAAAAACGACCCGTGATCGCCCTCGATAACGGTGATCGATCCGCCCGTTTTCAAGACCTTGCGCGCCTCGACGAGCGCCCGGACCGGGTCGCGCAGATGTTCCAGCACAAAGCAAATAAACACATGATCGAACGATTCCGCTTCGTACGGCATATGGAAGAGATCGACCTGTTGAAAATCAACCGTGGCGAAACCGGCGCGGGACACCGCCGCCCGCGCCTTTTCCAGCGATTCGGGGTTGTTGTCGATGGCCGTGATATGCGCTTCCGGACTGTTGGAAGCGAGAATAGCGGTCTGCGCGCCCACGCCGCACCCCATCTCCAGAACCCGGCTCCCGGCGGAAAATCTGGTGTCGTGATGCAGCAATTCCCCGAGCGTTCCCGCCTGATCGCATAACCGGCGCGATTCGCGGTCCGAATATCCATGCACGTATGGTTTCATGGTCAAAGCCTCCTTGCGAAAAAAATCCACTCGGAGGCCATGATCGCACGGGCGGGAATCAGGGGTCTTGTATAAAATTGCTGAATTTGCCGGGGGTGATCCCGAAAACGCGTTTGAAGTTGCGGGTCAGATGGCTCTGGTCGTAAAAGCCGGTCAGGGCGGCCGTGTCGGCCGGCGGCAAGCCGGTTTTCAGAAGATCCCTGGCCCGCCGGAGCCTGACCTGGAGGAGATAGGCGTGCGGCGGGATGCCCATCTTTTCCCGGAACACCCGTATGAAATGGAAGGGGCTCAAGCGGGCCGCCCGGGCCAGGCGTTCGATGGAGACGTCCTCGGCGTAACATTCTTCCAGGTACTCCCTGGCCAGCCGCACGGCTTGCGGCTCCCCGCCAACGGCGCTCAAACGGGGGGAGGCGTCGGCATGGCGCAGGATCAGGCCGGTCAGCATGTTCAGGAAGCGCGATTCCTTTTCCAGAGCCGGAGAGCGCCGGTCTTCCAGGCACAGGTGCGCTGCTTGGATGGCCGAAGCCAGGGTGGGGTCGTGGATAACGCCGGTTTGAAAGTAGGGAAGATCCGCCGGCCGTCCCGAAATTTCGGCGGCGGCTTTTTGCAGCGAAGCCGTATCCATGTAAAACATGCGATAGGTCCAGCCCGCGTCCATGGCCGCCTGGCCGGTGTGCGGCTCGTCGGGGTTGGCCAGGTTCACCGCTCCCGCGGGCGCCACCACGTTCGCGCCCCGGTAGTAAAAGCCCAGGGCGCCCCGTTCGATGACCCCCACGGCGAAACAGTCGTGCGAATGTTTGGCGAACCGCTGGCTGACATAGGTGGCGCGCATGAGCTCGATGTTCTCAAGCTCCGGCGCGCGCCAGATTTTTATCGCTTCGCGAGGGGTTCGTTCGTCCATATCGCGTGGATAACCAAGCGGTCCATGCCCGGATCGGACCCGTTTAAATCGTTGTGTTCAGCTCTCGGGATACAGCAGATACTTGAGCCCGCTGCCCTTTTCCGACAACTGAAAAGCCTCTTTCCATTCATGCAGGGGGAATTCTCCGGAAACGAGCGGCTTCATGGAGACCTTTCCCTGTCCGAGCAGGGCGAGAGCCGTGTTCCAGGTTTCATGGTAATGGGTAAAGGAGCCGCGAACGGTGATTTCCTTAAAGGTCATCAGATCCATGTCGACCTGGGCGGGTTTGCCGTACAAGCCTACCTGGATGACGCGGCCCAGCTTGCGGGTCAGCTCCAGGCAATCCTGAAAAGCCGCGCCCACGCCGGAGCATTCAAAGGCGACATGAACGCCCAGGCCGTCGGTGAGGCCGTCGATGGTTTGTTTGGGATTGTCCTTGCCCACGATCAGACAGTGATCGGCGCCCAATTCCCTGGCCAATTGCAGTCGTTCCCGGTCGGGTTCGGCGCCGGTTATGACCACCGTCGCCCCGCGGGTTTTGGCCACCTGAAGCACGATCAGCCCGATGGGGCCGGGGCCGGTGATGAGCGCGGTGTCGTTGGGGCCCAGATGAGCCAGATCGATCACCGCGTGCGCGCCCACGGCCAGCGGTTCGGTGAGCGCCGCTTCCTGGAAGGAAACCGAGTCCGGCAGACGGTGCAGTCCCGAGGCCCTGGTCACCACGTAGTTGGCGAACGCGCCGTCAACGCCATAGCCAAAGGCGAGCCGGCCTTCGCACACGTTGGTGAAGCCTTCCTCGCAATAGGTACAGTTGCCGCAGTAATGAGCCGCGCTCTCGACCGTCACCCGCGCGCCCTTTTCCCAGCCTTCGACACCGGGACCCACTTCGGCCACGGTCCCGGAAAATTCATGACCCAGGGTGACCGGCGGTCTGGTTTTGGAAAAATGGCCATGCCAGATATGGATGTCGGTGCCACAGATCCCGACCCGTTCGACCTTGATGAGCGCTTCGCCCTCCTTGGGGCGCGGAGCGTCGATTTCAACCAGTTCCACATTTCCCGGTCCATCGGATAGTTTTCTCAGAGCTTTCATAGTCGTTCCATTCTCCATTGCGCGGCGGTTGGGTCGCGTCGTTTTGTCGTGAGCGGGAGTATCGGTATCGGCCCAAGGCGAGCGCCTTTTCAATGATCGGCGCCAAACAACAACGCCCATTGGGCTTGCGCGCCAATGGGCGGAAATCTTCATGTTCGGGGTCGCCCCTGGATCAGGCGCCCGCCGTCCAGCCTCCATCCACGAACAGCGTTATGCCCGTCAGATAATCAGACGCGGGGGTGGCCAGGAAAACCGCCGCGCCTTGCAGGTCCGCCGGAGTTCCGGCGTAGCCCAGCGGGATGCGGGAAAGGATCCAATCCCGGCGCTTCTCGTCCTGAAAAACCGCCTCGGTCATAGTGGTCTGAAGATAACCCGGCGCGATGGCGTTCACGTTGATCTTGTGGGGCGCCAACTCGATGGCCAGGGATTTGGTCAGCGCGTTGACCGCGCCCTTGGACGAGCCGTAGGGCGAAATGTTATGGATGCCGAGCACGCTGGAGAGCGAAGCGATGTTGATGACCCGACCGCCGTCGCCCTGATCGATCATAATCTTGGCCACGCGCTGGGTCAGGAAAAACAACGCCCGTATGTTGAGCGCCAAAACGTGGTCGAATTCGTCCGGGGTGATTTCCAGAAAAGGCTTCCGCACGTTGGTACCGGCGTTGTTGACCAGCACGTCGATGCGGCCGAATTCGTCCATGGTCGTTTGCACGACCCGTTCCACTTCGTTCAGGTCCTGGAGGTCGGCCCGCAGGGGAAGGCACCGGACGCCGCAGCTCTCCTTGATCTCTTTCGCGGACGCTTCGAGCTGTTCGGCCGTGCGGCCCGCGATCACCACGTTGGACCCCGCTTCGGCCAGCGCGCCGGCGATGCCGAATCCTATACCTCGTCCGCCTCCGGTTACCAGGCTGACTTTACCCTTCAAAGAAAAGCGCTCTTGGATTCCTGTCATTAGTATGCCTCGTCATAGATAGTGGTTACGTCGTCTTCGCCGAGATCCCGAGGGTTGGGAACAAAGAGCCGCGCCTGGGCCAGGCCGCCCTGGACCAGTTTGGGCAAATCGTCATGAGGTATCGAATAATCGCGGAGCCTGAAGGAAACCTGCATGGTGTCCAGAAGATCCCGCACCGCTTCCACGGAAAGCTCCGCCGTTTCCTGAACGTGCAGGCCGAGAATATCCTGTCCCATCAGTTCGGCTATCCGGCCGAACTTCTGTGGATTTCCGCAGAGATTGTATTTCATCACATGCGGCAGCATGACCGCGTTGGATCGTCCGTGCGGCATGTGATACTCGGTTCCCAGGGGATAGGCCAGCGCGTGGCACGCGCCCAGCCCGCCGCTGGCGAAGGCCATGCCCGACAGGAGCGCGGCCAGGGACATGTAATACCGCGCCTCGGCGTTGGATCCCTTGGCCCAAGCGATGGGGAGATAGTGTCCGATCAGTTGGATGGCCCGTTCGGCCAGCACATCGGAAAAGGCGGTGGCGCTCATGGCCACATAGGTTTCCACCGCGTGCACCAGCGCGTCCATGCCCGTGTCGGCCGTCACGTGCGGCGGCATGCTCGTGGTCATGAGCGGGTCGACCAGGGCCACGTCGGAAAGGCAATACAGACTGTAAACGACTTTTTTGGTGTTGGTGGCCTCGTCGGTGATGACAAAGACCCGCGTCACTTCGCTGCCCGTGCCCGACGTGGTGGGGATTAAAATTTTGGGTACGCAACGATGTTTGACCAGGTCGATTCCGGTGAAGTCCAACACGCTGCCCGGATTGGTGGCCATGATGGAAACGCCCTTGGCCACGTCCAGCGAGCTTCCCCCGCCGACGCCGATAACCAGGTCGCATTTTTCCGCCTTGAGCTGATCGGCGCCTTGATCCACGACCCGCGCCGGAGGCTCCGGTTCCACCTTGTCAAATACCGAATAGGGAATATTGGCGCTTTCCAGCGACTTTTCGATGGGCTTGAGCAGATCAGCTTTCACCACGCCGGGGTCGGTTACGACCAATACCTTTTTGCCGCCCAGGGCTTTGACCTCGGCGGCCACGCCGTTGACCGTTTCGGGACCGAACAGAATTTTATTGGGAGAGAAGAAAGTCTGAGGCGACGATTTTATCCATCCTGCCATGCGATGCCTCCTTTATCGATAGTGTCACGCTGATTTCCCGCGCTCGCCGGTCGAGGGAAATTAAGGGTCTGCATTCGGCTTGCCGTCATCAAAGCCGGGGGGTTGTCAAACTCGGGTTCTTTATAATACACGAAAACGGCCGCGCCACAATACCGGATGTGAAGAAAAGAACGCTTTCGTATCGTACCCGCCCCCTCGGAGGACGTCGGCCCTAAATTGATGGAGGGAGCTTTTTGGAAAAAGTCCCCTCCCCCACGCTTTCTCAAAGATCTTAAATTATAAGACAATAAAACATTCCGGACAAAATTGGCCCTTTAACGCGAGGTAACCTTGCGCCACAGATCACTGACCGTGCCGACAATTCCTTTGGGAAGGAACATGATGAGCATGACCAGGGCGACGCCGTAGACGATCTGAGAAACCCCCATGAATTGCGAACCGTACGCCACCCGGATGTATTCCTCCAGCGAGACGATCAGCGCGGCGCCGACGGTGGGGCCCCACAGGCTGAACATGCCGCCCAGAATGGCCTTGAACGCGATGTCCAGGGAGGGACCGACACCCGCCAGGGAGTGGGGATTCAGATAGGTGATGTACTGCGCGTACAGCACGCCGCCCACGGCCGTCACGAACGCGCTGATCATGGTGATGTACAATTTGTAGCGCACGATGCGGATGCCGAGCGTGGCGGCGGCTATTTCATCCTCGCCGATGGCCCGCAACGCCTTTTGCATTTTGGTGCCGTCGATCCACTTCCAGAGAATGAGGGCCAGAACCAGGAAGAAGAACGCGATGTAATAAAAATAAATTTTCCTTTCAAATTGCAGATACAGGAACGAGTTGTCGATACGGTTCAGAGTGAACCCCAGCGAACCGCCGGTATAGTCGCGAAACGCGACCAGCAGCAGCGCGACGACCTCGCCCATGGCCAGGGTCAGCAGCGCGAAATAGTCTCCGATAACGCCGAAGCGGAAACATCCATACCCTATGATCAAGGCCAGCAGCGCCGCCAACACGCCGCCGAGCAGCATGCCGATCCAGGGGGTGAGGCCGATCGAATTGAAGAGCAGGCCGGCCGTATAGCCGCCCACGCCGAGAAACGCCCCGTGGCCCAGCGAAACCAGTCCGAATCGTCCCATGTACGACCATGCCGTCGCGACAAAAGCCCAGATGAAAATGAGCGTGCTTATATGCAGAATGTACTCGTTACCCGCCACAAACGGGAAAAACAAAATCACAGCCGCAAGCGCAACCAAAACAGCGTATTTCAAGTGTCAGCTCCTCTATCTGCTTTGTCTGATGCCAAACAAACCCTGAGGTCGTATAAGCACAACCACGATGAACAGTGTCATGACCAGGATTTCCGCTATTTCCGTGGATGTGAGCACGGCGGACAGCGAGGTGACGATACCGATGATAAAAGCTCCGATAAATCCTCCCAGCAGGTTACCCATGCCGCCCAGCACCACGATGATGAACGCTATCATGGTAAAACTGCCACCGAACTGAGGATGCACCGAATAAATGGGTGAGAAGAACGCGGCGATGACGCCGGTCAATCCGCCGCCCACGGTCAGCGTTATCAGGTAAATGGTTTTGGGATTGATCCCCATGAGCTTGGAGCAATCAACATCCTGGGCGACGGCCCGGATGGCCAGCCCGGTGTAGGTGCGGTGCAGGAAGAAATAAAGGCCGCCCAGAGCCAGCAGGGCGCCGACAAAGGCCAGCAGGTTGGAGGTGCGCAGGAATACATTGCCGATGCTCAAGAGGGGCATCTGGATGCGCACTCCCTGCAGGTCGGCTCCCCAGATGACGTGCGCCAGATTTTCGAAGACGATGATCAATCCGGCCAGGGCCAGCAACTGGTTCAGCCGGTTGGCCTTCAGCAGCCGGTTGATGACCAGGGTCTGCAAGAGCGCGCCCCATATGGCCATGACCACCACCGCCACGCCGCAGGCGGCCAGAAAGGGGATGTGGCTGAGTTCGGTAAGGGTGTAGATGACGTACATGCCCAGCATGACGCATTGGCCGTAGGCCATATGGATTACCTTCACCACACCGAATATCAGATTCATGCCGAACGCCAGAAGAGCTAGAACCCCTCCCATCAGAATACCGTTCACGAGCGCGTTGATAATAAGAATAGACATAATTAAATTCCAAGGTAAGACTTACGTATGTAGTCTTCTTTGAGAAAAGAGTCCCGATCGCCTTCCAGTTTGACCCGGCCCGATTCGAGCAGGTAGGCCCGGTCGCACAGCTTGAGCGCCTTACGAACGTTTTGTTCGACCATGAGGATGGAATAGCCCTGCTTCTTGATGGTGTTCACGAAACCGAACAGCAGATTCACCACCAGGGGCGCCAATCCCGAGGACGGCTCGTCCAGCATGATCAACTGCGGATTGGACATGAGACTGCGCGCCACCGCCAGCATCTGGCGCTCGCCGCCACTCAGCGTGTCCCCCATCTGGTCCTTGCGCTCCGCCAGCCGAGGAAACAGCTCGTAGATTTCTTTCAGCCTGTTTTCCATGCTGCTGCGGGAACGCTTGATGTACGAACCGATCTTTAAATTCTCGTAGACCGTGAGTTGAGGAAACACCCGGGCGCCTTCCGGCACGTGGGCCAATCCCAGTTCCACGATGTTGGGCGCCTGCTCCTTGTCTATGGGCTTGCCCTGAAACGTGACACTCCCCTGTTTCGTTCTCAAAAGACCCGAAATGGTTTCCAAAAGCGTGGTTTTTCCGGCCCCGTTGGGACCCACCGTGAGAACGGTTTCCCGTTCCTCAACCCGCAGGCTTACGCCGAAAAGGGCCTGAAAACCGCCGTAAAAAACATCAATAGAATCGACCTGAAGCATGCCCACCTTCCAACAGCCACAATCAAAAGTTTAGTGTATGGTTAGTCTTCGTCTTCCTCTGTTCCGAGATACGCCTCGATGACGCGCTGGTTCGTGGCGATCTCTCTGGGGGTACCTCGCGCGATGATTTCGCCGTTTTCCAGCACCACCACGTATTCCACCAGGTTCATGAGCGCGCCCATGATATGTTCGACCCAGACGATCGTGATATGCAGTTCGTTCCGGATTTTTCGGAGCACTTCCGAAGTTTCCTCGATTTCATTGGGGTTCAGACCGCTCATGATCTCGTCGGCCAGCAAAAGCCGCGGTCTGGTGGCCAGGGATCGGGCCAGTTCGAGACGCCGCAGGTTTCCGGCGGTTAGTTTGTCGGGCAAGGTTTCAGGGTCAAGCTGGAGACCAACAAACTTCAGCCACTCCACGGATTGCCTTCGCGCTTCGGCGTCGGAGATTTTGACGCCGTCCTTGCCGAACAGCACACCGACCATGACGTTTTCAAGAATCGACATTTCCTTGATAGGACGAGGAATCTGGAAGGTTCGCACGATTCCGGCGTGGCAAATCTTGTCGGGCGTCCATTTGGTGATGTTACGGCCTTCAAGAAGGATATCGCCGGATGTGGCGGTATATACCCCGGACAGCACATTGAAAAATGTGGTCTTTCCCGATCCGTTCGGGCCGATGAGACCGACAAAGGAGCCCTCATCGATCTTCAGGTTGATATCGTTCAAGGCCTGAAACCTTCCAAATGTCTTACGAACTTCACGAACTTCGAGCATACTGACGCCTTAATCCTGAATTTTGTTTCGAATCACGGCGGAATCCGACGGATCTTTCCAGAATTCGAACCGATTCGGTCAAAAAGGCGGCGCGTGAAATATGCGAGGATCTCACCGCGCCGCCCGTACGTTCATCGATTGTTATTTAGCGGCCGTCGAGAGAGGATTCTTTTCCGGCATGGGGATAACCGGATCGGTGCTCTTGAGCGCGCTGGGCCATACGATCTCCACCTTCTGATTCAGCCACTGCAGGTCGATGGGGAAGGACCGTTCATTCTGACCCGAGTACCTCGGTGTCCGGGGGCTCGAACTTCAGGCCGTAACCGCACGGCGATCCGCCTTCGGCGATGTCCATGTCAAGCGCCGCCTTGCGGATGTTGTCAGGCGTCGGCTCCCCGTATTTTTCCACGCAGAGGTCCAACGTCTTCAGCAGCATCCAGGTGTGACCGAAGCCCTGGGTGGCGTGGGAAGGCGGAGAAGGCTGCTGGAATTTCTCGCCGTAACGTTTCAGGAACTCGGCGATGTCCGGGCGCACGTCGGCCGCGATCTTGTTCAGATCGAGGTTCTGCGCGGGAGCGGGGTCGATGTCGATGAGGCCGTTGACCAGATCGGGACCGAGCTGTTTCTGGAGGTTTTCGAAGTTGGCGTAGCCCGCGCCGTGACCGATGATGATCTTGGTCTTCAGGCCGAATTCCCTGGCTTGGCGCAGGAACAGCACGATGTCGGGATAATATCCGGTGTGCAGGATCGCGTCGGGGTTGGCGGCCTTCAGTTTCAGGATAAGTGAAGAGAGGTCCTTGGCTTTATGGTTATAGGCTTCATGCAGAACCACCTGCATGCCATATTTTTTGGCCATGGCGATGTTGGACGTCTGGACGCCGGTGCCGTAGGGGCCGTCTTCATAAATGACCGCCACCTTGAGGTCCTTGGGGTCCTTCACGCCGAAATCCGCCACGTGGTCCGCCAGCGTCTTGATCGAGCTGTCGCCCCACTGCGAAGCCATGGGCTGGGGCCGGAATACGTACTTCAGATTTCTGTCCTTCACCACCGAGTCGGAAATGGCGATGGTGACCCACAGGATCGTGTTCTTCTTGTCGCAGATGGGCGCCAGGGGAACGGCGATGGAACTGGAGTAAATTCCCAGGATGATGGGTACCTTCTCTACGTCGATCAGGCGTTCCGCTTCACGGATGGCCACATCGGGGCTGGACTGCAAGTCCGATGTCGTGGCCTCGATCTCGTACTTACCGCCAATGCCGCCTTTTTCGTTCCACATGTCGATGGCGATCATGGAACCACGGTACCCGGCTTCGGCGCCGGCCAGAGCGAACGCGCCGGTCAACGAATAAGCCACGCCGATTTTGATTTTTTCCTTGGCCGTCACCGGCGTCACGATCATACCGATCGCCACGATGAAAATAGCCGCCACTAAGAATGCCCTTTTCATTTACGCCCTCCTGGTAAGAAGTTACATCATAAAAGGATCAACTTTCCGGCCACGTCCGCTCCCTCGGAGGATAAACGCGCCGGAACTGCACTTTTTCTCTTTCCGAGTGGCTTTATCGAACAATTTCAGAGAATTGCGCTGTTCAGCCGTAATCGAGCGGTTCGAATACAGTATACGACAGGCCCTACTAAGATCAAGCGCAAAGTCGCTGCTCATGTGAGCTATCTCATATTTTTTTCCCCAACCAAGCAGGAAATCGGCCGTGGCGGCCTCTATTCGCCTCGATCCTCGAACTTTTCGCCCTTTTTGCCACGCCTCCTTTCGGGAAGCGCCCGAGACCGAACGCGCCAGGCCTAACGTCGCGCCATCAGCGACCAGGACAGAAGATCGGTCACTTCCTCGATTTCCTTCATTTTGTCCGTATCGGTCCAATCCTTCAGGATCAGCCAGCGCAACGCCATGTGGCTGAACACCCCGAAAAACATGTTTCTGAACACCCGCGCGTTCACGTCGGGGCGAAACACTCCGGCCCGCTTTCCTTCTTCCACGATGGACTCGACCAGCGCATGGTAGCGTTTGAAGACCTCGAAGGCCTTGGACCCGTAAAATCGCACATTGAGCTGCAAGTGCAGCAGGAAAACCTTCAGGAAATCCCGTTCGTTCATGAAACTGGTAAAGTGGTATTTCACCAGCCGCCTGATTTTGCGCAGCGGGTCCTTGATCGAGAACATTTCGGCCACCCCGTCGAAATAGTGGTCCAGGCGATCCATGGACAGGGAGAACAATACGTCCTCTTTGTTATCGAAGTATTCGTAGATCGTTCCGTCGGCCACGCCGGCCCGCTTGGCTATTTCGGATATTTTGGCCCCGGTGAAGCCCTTTTCCGCGAATATCTTCTCCGCCGCGTTCATAATGGCGGTCCGCTTGCCCACCGCCGCTTTCTCCGTGTCCGGCCTCGCCGCGATCATCGCCAGCGCCAGCGAAATGATGTCTTCAAAATCGTCTTCGGCCTTTTCGGTTTCGCCGGCGGCCAATGAGCCGATATGCTCCATGTCCAGCGCGCCCAGGATGACTTCCCGTACCAGCCGGACGTTCAGCTCGCGCCGGAAGTCCCCGTTCTCGACCCCCTGGTCAAGTATGGAGGAGAGAATGCCCGCGTATTTGCGGATAAGCTCGTGAGCCCTGGTTTGATAGAACTCGCTCGACGAACGGCACTCCAGCAGCAGGAGCCGGGCGTAGCCCCGGTGCGTGTCGTTGAAGCGCAGGTGAAACCAGATCATCTTGCGAAGCCGGCTTTCAGGATTTTCGATTCCCTGGAGCTGTTCGTCCAGCAGCGTCAGAAGGTCCTTCATGCGTTCGGCGGGTATGGCGAACAGCAGATCCTGCTTGCCTTTGAAATACTGATAGATGACCGAATCTGCCACGCCCGCGTTGGCCGCGATCTCGGCGATGGAAGCTTCGGCCAGCCCCTTTTCGGACATGACCTCTTCGGCCGCCGCCAGGATTCGGGACCGCCTATCGGCGCCCCCCCGGAGATTGGCTCCCCTGGCCTCGGGAATTCGGTTTTCTCTTAAATGATTCATAACTCGTGATTTTTACGAAAACCGATGACCGGTTTCCCCGTCCGAAATATTACCCGTACAACCTGCGCAATTCCGATTTCATGATCTTGCCGGTTCCGCTGCGCGGCAACTCGGTTACGATTTTCACTTCCCGCAGGGACTTGAAATGGGCCAGGTTCTTCCTGCTGAATTCGATGATATCCGCCTCCGTCAGGGTTGAACCGGGTTTGACCGTCACCACGGCCGTGGGAATCTCCCCCCACTGGGGATCTTTTTTGCCGATGACGGCGCATTCGAAGATATCGGGATGCGCATAGAGCGTCTGCTCGATTTCCAGGGAAGAGATATTTTCGCCGCCGCTGATGATGATGTCCTTTTTGCGGTCCCGCACGTACACGGACCCGTCGGGCCCCAACGACACCAGGTCGCCGGTATGGTACCAGCCGCCCTCGAGTGTCTTGGCCGTGGTTTCGGGATCGTCGTAATAGCCCTGCAAGACCATGTCGCCCCGAACCAGCAGTTCGCCCACCGCCTGGCCGTCCCGGGGCAGTTCCGCGCCCGTTTCGTCCACGATCTTGAACTCCACGCCCACCACGGGGAATCCCCAGGTGTCGTGAGCGCGATGGCGGAACGTTTCCGGGTCCAGGTCCGGCGGCAGTTCGGGATAGGAGATGAACGGGCAGGTTTCGGTCATGCCGAAGGCGCTATGCGTCACGCAGCCGAAAACCCGTTCCAGTTCCGCGCACATACCGGTGGGCGGCGGCGCTCCGCCGATCATGATCTCCCGTACGCTGGAAACGTCGTAGGCGTCGATGTCCACGCCCTTGATGAGCGCGTTGACCATGGTGGGGACCACGTAGAACTTGGTGACCTTCTCTCTTTGAATGATCTCCAGCACCGTCCTGGGATCGAACCGGTCCAGCATGACGTGCGTTCCGCCCTTGGCGGTCAGAATGTGGGGCGTTCCCCAGCCGTTTACGTGAAAAAGGGGAATCAGGTGCAGTTGCACGTCGGTTTCCCACACCGGCATGGAAGCCATGGAGCATACCGCGTGCAGATGCAGATTGCGGTGGGTGTGCATCACCCCCTTGGGAGGACCGGTGGTGCCGCTGGTGTAAAACAGCTCCGCGGTGTCGTCTTCGTGAAAGGGCCAGTCAAAGGACGTTCGCCGGGTTTCGGGCGAAGCGTTTTCAAGGAGCGTCTCGTAGTCTCCCTCGACCCAGGCCGGAGGACTGTCCAGGGGGCTCAGCAGAAAATAACGGGAAGCAGGAAGATCGTCCAGAATGGGTTCGATCTTTTCGAAAAAATCGGGATGGATGAGAACCACCGAGGGCTTGGATTCGTTCAGGATGTAGTGAAAATCCTTGGCGATCAGCCTGATGTTGAGCGGCATGAGCACGGCCCCGGCCTTGATGACGCCGTAATAGCATTCCAGAAGCCGGTGACAATTGTATCCGATAAAGGACACGCGCGCCCCGTGTTGGACTCCCATGTCTTCCAGCGCGTTGGCCAGCCGGTCGGTCCGTTCGGCGAATTGGCCGTAGGTGAAACGATCCTCGCCGCACACCACCGCGGTTTTATCGTGGTACAGCGTCTTGGCTCTTTCCAGAAATCTTACCGGAGTCAGGGAAATGTTCATAAAATCTCCGCTCGCGCTCGTCCCGTCGTGAGATCAACGCCCTCCCATGGCAGAGGGTCTGGAGGAAGAGATTTCCCCCCGCATAATTTCTTTCCTTCGGTAAAGCTACCGCCTGAACAGAATTCATGATATTTATGAAACGCTCTGTTAACAGCCGGATTTGAACCAAACCCGGCGCGGGTAACGAACGCTAAAAACCGCCATAAACGCCATTAATCCTTATTTTCGGGGAAAATAGCTACTTTTTAGCTATTCCGTTTCAGGAGCGCAACAGATGGTTGGCCACGATGACCCGCTGAATCTGATTCGTGCCCTCGTATATCTGGGTGATCTTGGCGTCGCGCATCATTCTTTCCACCGGGTATTCCCGGATAAATCCGTACCCGCCAAAGAGCTGCACCGCGGCGGTCGTCACTTCCATGGCCGTATCGGACGCGTACCACTTGGCCATGGCTGCCAGTTTGGGTATTTCCCTGGATTCGGGCTCGAGGTCCACCAACGTGCACGCCTTGTGGACCATGTTGCGCGCCAGCTCGATTTTCAGCGCCATTTCGGCGATCATCCATTGCAATCCCTGAAATTCGGTCAGCGCCTTGCCGAACTGGGTTCGTTCCCGGCAATAGCTAACCGCCTCGTCCATGGCGCCCCGAGCGATCCCCACCGCCTGCGCGCCCACCGCCGGACGGGTGTAATTAAAGGTTTTCATGAGAATTTTGAATCCCGCGCCCGGTTCGCCGATCAGGTTTTCAGGGGGCGCGAAACAGTTTTCGAAGATCAGCTCCCGGGTATCCGATCCCCGTATGCCCATCTTCTTTTCTTCCTTGCCGCAGGAAAAGCCAGGCGTGGACTTGGGGATCACAAACAGGCTGATGCCCTTGTTGGCCTTGGCCCGGTCCGTATAGGCGACCACGGTCACGATGTCCGCCACGCCGCCGTTGGTGATGAAAATCTTGTTTCCGCTGATTTCGTACCCGCATTCTCGAGCGGTGGCCGTGGTGCGCATGCCGGACACGTCCGAACCCGCGCCCGGTTCGGTGATGGCGCAGGCGCCGAGCGCCGTCCCTTCCGCAAGCGGACGCAGCCAGCGTTCTTTTTGTTCGTGATTGCCGCCGATAAGCAGCGGATCGGTGGCCAGGGCCTGGGTGGTAAGGATGACCGAAGTGGAGGCGCAGACACTGGCGACCTCCTCGATAACCAGGGCCAGCGCCACCATGCCCGCTCCGGCGCCGCCGTATTCTTCGGGGATGTTGATGCCCAAAAGGCCGTTTTCTTCCAGAATCTTTTTATTTTCCCAGGGGAATTCCTCCCGTTGGTCGATTTCGGCGGCCCGGGGACGGAATTCATTGAGCGCGATTTTGCGAACGGTATCTTTCAGCAGGGTTTGTTCTTCATTGAGGCGAAAGTCCACATTTTTCTCCAATCCATATGTATACAAAGCATGGAGGCCTTGTAACACGTATGAAGAATGTCGGTCAATAATTAAGTAAACTGAATGGGATTCTAATCAGGCGCGGCAAATTCCCGTTTGAACCGGGAATGAGCGCTGCGGTCTCGATTTGTATCGAAAGGAGGACTGTCGAAGGAGAGGCGCGTCTCGAAAAAAATCCGCGCCGGCCTACTGCAAAGTGTTCATGAACATGCCCGCGGCCACCAGCGTGCCGATAACCCCGGCCACATTGGGGCCCATGGCGTGCATAAGCAGGTAATTCTGTTTGTTTTCTTCCTGGCCCACCTTCTGCGCCACGCGCGCGGCCATGGGAACGGCGGAAACGCCGGCCGCGCCGATCAACGGGTTGATCTTCTTGTCGTCGGCCAGGAAGAGATTCATGATGCGGGCCATGAAGATGCCGCCAACCGTGCTGAACGCGAAAGCCACCAGACCCATGATGAAGATCTTGATGGAGTCGAACCGGAGGAATCGATCCGCCGACATAGTGGCGCCCACCGCTATGCCCAGGAAGATGGTGGTAATGTTGATCAATTCGTTTTCCGCCGTCTTGGAAAGCCGTTGCACCACGCCCGATTCACGGAACAGGTTACCCAGCATCAGCATGGCCAGAAGCGGTCCGGCGGGCGGAACCAGCAACGCGCCCACGCCGGCGACCAGGATGGGAAAGACGATCTTGAGCGCCGGATGCACCGGCTTGGGCTGTCTCATGCGGATTTTCCGCTCTTCCTTGGAAGTGAACAGCCTCATCAGCGGCGGCTGAATCAGCGGTACCATGGCCATATACGAATAGGCCGCCACCGCGTTGGTCCCGAGCAGATGAGGCGCCAGGTTCTGCGTGAGATAAATGGTGGTGGGGCCGTCCGCGCCGCCGATAATCCCGATGCTCGCCGCTTCCTTCATGGTGAATCCCAGGGCTATGGCGGCAAAAAACGCGGCGTAGACCCCGAACTGCGCGGCGCCGCCGAGAATGATCAGCTTGGGGTTGGAAATCAGCGGCCCGAAATCGGTCATGACTCCCACACCCAGAAAGATAATCGGCGGCAGCAATTCCCATTCGACGCCGTAGTGGTAAAAAAGCCAGAACAGGCCGCCTTTTTCCATCAGTCCGGTCAGCGGAAAATTCGCGGCGAAGATACCGAATCCGATGGGCAAAAGCAGCAGCGGCTCGTAATTCTTTTTTATAGCAAGGTAGATAAAGAAGGAGCCGACAAACCACATAAAGACCATACCCGCGGTCAGGTTGAACAGCCCCGTCTTCGCCAACACCATGTTGAACGTAAAATGATGTTCCATATTTAGGGTCCCTACAGCAGAAAACCTTTCAAGAGGATAACTTCAGCGGCAATCAAACTTTTACGAGGTCCTTTTCTTTCTTGGGGCGCTCGTGAATCCATTGCATCAGTTTCTTGGTTACCATGATTGAGAGCATTATGACGCACAAGGTCACAAAACATGCGCCATATCCATAAACGAATACCAGAAGCGGTTTTACCCAGTTCATCCGTCAATCTCCCGTTGGTTATGGCCAGGTGATTCCCAGGAGGTCGGCGGTCTGGTACCCACATACGCCCTCTTCACCGCTGCCGCTGAACACTTTCCGCTGGAACGCGCGTAAGGAGCGCACGCTTCGCGGACCGAACCAGCTATCGAGTTTTCCCTCGTAGTAGCCCTGTTCCTTCAGCGCCTGCTGCACCCTCAATGATCGTTCTCCCCGGGAGCCGAACCGCACCCCTTCCATGCGTTTCCCATCGGACAGGGCCACGCGGAGCGCGTCCAGACCTGAGAGGAGAATGTAATCGAAGGCGCTCTGATCTATGCCGTAGGCGTTTTTGTGAAAATGCTTCCATGGCCCGGACGCCCGGAATCCCGACCGCGCCTCGCAGGCGGGAAACCCCAGGATCACCTGGTCGCCGTGGCTTCTGAAATGCTTGTCAACGTTCAGACACCACGCACAGGAAATGGCGTCGCCGGCTTCACCGGGAATGACCCAGCGCAGGAACTGTTCGTTCTTGGTTCTGATCAGGTAGTGCAGCGGAAGCACGGGCGATTGCAAGAACGCCTCGTGCGACATGCGCGTGCCGGCCAGTTCCGTCCCCTTCCGGAAGTCTTCGTAAAAACCGGGATAAATGAAAATGGCGCCGGTGTGCGCCTCGACCGGTTTCATAGGGTTGAAAACGCTCCGTTGCGGAACCGTGGAACCCGGAAACACGGCGAAGGTGCCTTGCGAGGGCAGCCATTGCCCCAACGCGCAGCGGGGATGCACAAAGTCGGGCTGCACGTAAATCAGCGCATGCTCCTTGGCGAAAGACCAGTCATTGGGATTCAGGGGCAGACATCCGCGCAGACCGAAAAAAATCATTCCCCCCTTGCTGACCGGGATTTCATTTTTTTCGCAGAGTTGCCAGAGATGATGTTCGTTAAACGTGAAGGTAGACATGACTTCCTCCCGATGGGCCTGATAGCGCACGTATCCCCGGCCCGTGTCGGAATTAAATTGTTAAAATGACGCCGGAATGGTTCAAACTTTGTGGGGATTGACGGTAAGAACCGGAACGGGAGACATCTTTACCACTTTTTCCGCGACGCTCCCGAAGATGAGCCTGTCCAAACCTTTTTTGCCGTGCGTTCCCATGATGATCAGATCGATGCCGTGCTGCTTGACGTAGTTCACGATTTCTTCCGCGGCGTCGCCCAGGATGGTCGCGTATTCCACGTTGGGCATGTCCGCCATATGCTCCTCATGAAACTCGGTCAATTTTTCATGGGCTCCCTTTTTGAGTTCTTCGGCGAAGATTTCCAGGGACGGATGGGGAACGTAAAAGCCGGAGAAGTTTTCCAGATCCTGCACAACATAGAGCATGTGGATCTTGGCCTGAAACTTCTCGGCCATGGTCCTCACAAAAGGGACGATTTTCAGCGAGGTTTCAGCCAAATCAACGGGGTAGAGAATGTTTGTAAACCCATTCATCGTATGACTCCTTTTTTAGGCGCTGGAGCGGGAAAAACTAGCTTGGATTACAGTTACCACCGAGGCGCTGTAAAGACGCCGGCATTATTGTCTTGCGGAGTAAAAATCTCTATATCACATTTATGGGCCAGACGCCAGAATCAGACGTAATTTTGCGTTATTCTCAACTATTTTCCTGGAAAAATACAATGGATGATAATCCATGTGGAGTCACAAGTCCACTTGATCCTTATACTGGGGGCTTCCCGTCATGCCCGACTCCTCGGGAACGATAGCGGACAGGCTATCGTGTCGAGGGGGTGCGTCCAAGGAGAGCGGGTTCCGGTTCAACGGAGGGGGTGGGGAGAGGTCGGGTTGCCGGCGGGGCGCCTCATTCCCGGATTTTGCCGCGAACAAGGTAATACCTTCCATCCGCGGTTTGGATAACCTGTCCGTTTCGAACCATTCCGCTCAGCACGTAGGGACGGTAATCCCGGAGCCCGTAGCGCTGGTAGAACGGTTTGTGATAATCGAGAGCAATGGCGTTGGGAGCGTTGAACGCCTCGGCGGAGGTCAAGGCTTGAATGATGGAATTCTTGGCCCGTTTGACTTGCCAGGCGAGCATGAGCCGGGCCAGAACGAGCATTAACGCCAGGATGATGACAATCGTCGCTATTTGCAGAGCAGTATTCATAATACCCGCTTCATAGCATACTCGACCGTCAAACAGAAAGCTTAAAACGGGTGGATATCATTATATATCTTCAGCTGCCGGTCCATGGCCGATTCCGTGAAATAGGCTTCGGCGCCTCCCCTGGCCCGCGCGCTCATCGTTTCGGCCGTCACGGGGTTTGAGGCCAGGTTCAGGACCGCGGCCGCGATCTCGGCAAAGGAACCGGGGGTCGTGAGCAGGCCGTTCACGCCGTGACGGATCACTTTGGGTATCTCCCCCACATTGGACGCGATACAGGGTACGCCGCACGCCAGCGCTTCCAGCAAAAGGCTGGGAAGCCCCTCCTGATAACTGGGCAGGATCAGCGCCAGCGTCGGGCGCAGATAGTCGGCCATTTGGTCATGGTGAACCGTTCCCACCATGGAAACGCGTCCTTCGAACCCGTGGTCCGTCACCCACGCGGCCGCGCGTTCCCGTAACGGCCCATCGCCCAGGATGGTCAGACTCAATTCCGGCCGCATGGTCAGAAACTGTTCCGCCGCCTCCAGCAGAACCAGAATCCCCTTGTTTTCGTAAAACCCTCCGGCGTAAAGGAGATTGGTCCGGGGCTCCCGGTTCGGGGCGGGAGTGAACGCTTCCCCGTCGATAAAGGTCGGAAAATAGATGAAATCGGCTTCCCCGCTCCCGCACAGCTCCCCCAGCCGGTCCCCCAGTTCTCGGCTCACGGTCAGAACCCGATCCGAGTTTCGAACCGTGAAACGCGTCAGCGCTCGAAGCAGCGCGTTCTTGCCGCCATAGGTGTGGACGTCCGAACCGTGAGCCTGCGCCACCACGGGGATGGCAAAGAGTTTTCCCAGAAGCGCCGCCAACGGCCCCAGGGGCGCCAGCCAGTGAGCGTGGATAAGGTGGTAGCGTCGGCGTCCGAGCAGCGCCGAGCCCTTGATAAACGCGGAAACATAGAAGAGCAGCATGCGCAGGACCGGGATGCGGTCGTAACTCAGCAGAATCCGGTTTCCCGAGGGATAGGCGAACCGGTAGATCCCGACACCCAGGTCGTCGGTTTCCTTCAGGGGGCTCCCCCGGAACACCCGTGGCGTCAGCACGTGGACCTGAACTCCCCGGCGGCGCAGGCCTCGCGCCATGCGATACACCAAACTCCCACGAAACGACCCCGGAAAATCGGGATACGCGTGCGTGATAAACAAGACTTTAAGCGGCGTAAGTTCGGAGCCGGTCATTTTTAACGCGCCTTCTTAATAAGGTGTTTCATGCGGGGCTATCGTATCGGGCCGCCTACTGTTCAATCAACAAAAAACGGTCGTCAAGCCCCGCTTCTTTTTGCCGGACGCCCGCCGGAAACCCGTTAAATTTAAGCGTCAACGGCTTGTTTCTGTGCTAAGCTTGAAGAGTGTAATCTTTCATCCGTCCTTTTAAATTGCTTTACATAAATGGGAACGTAAAACCGATCAAGGACTTTTTCCTGAACCTCCTCGATCGCCGCTTGCCTGGAGAGTGATCATGAATGGATCGATGGCTCTGGTGAAAACGCTTCTGGAGTACGAAGTGGAAGTGATCTTCGGCGTGCCGGGCGATACCAGCATACCTTTGTATGAAGCGCTCTATGAGGAACGATCGTCCATACGGCATGTTCTTGCCCGCGACGAGCGTTCCGCCTCCTTTATGGCCGACGCCTACGCCCGGCTGGCTCATAAACCGGGAATCTGCGAATGTCCCAGCGGCGCCGGGCCGCTCTATTCCGTGCCCGGTATAGCCGAAGCCAACGCTTCCTCCGTTCCGGTGATACTCATCACCTCGGACATTTCCCTGGCGGGTGAAGGGAAAAAGACCATCACCGAGCTGGACTGCCAGAAGCTGTTCGAATCCATCACCAAGTGGTCCAGCGTGATTAAACAGGTGGAAAAAGTGCCGGAAACCGTGCGCCGCGCGTTCCGAATCGCCACGTCGGGCAGGCCCGGGGCCGTTCATCTGGCGTTTCCTCAGGAAACCCTGGTCGGCGACGCTTCGAAAATCGAATCCTCCATTTACGCCGAGTCGGAATGTGTCAACTACCCGGCCTACCGCACGCGGGGAAGCCGGAACGTCCTGGATCAGACCGTCGAACATCTACTCAACGCCACGCGTCCGGTCATCATCGTGGGCGGCGGCGCCAACCATTCCCAGGCGGGAAAGGAAATCATCGCCCTGGCGGAATGGCTTTCCGCCCCGGTGGTCACCACCATTTCGGGACAGGGGATCATGCCCGACGAACATCCCCTGGCGCTGGGGGTGATCGGCGACAACGGGTTTCATCCCTACGCCAATTTCGCGGTGGAAGAGGGCGACACCCTTCTTTACGTGGGCTGTAAAATGGGGTCGGTTTCCACCATCAAGTGGACCCTGCCGTCGTACAAACCCGAACGCAAGATCATTCAGATCGATCTCGATCCGGAACTCTTGTCCAACAATTTCAAAAACACGCTCAGCGTTGCCGGTGACGCCAGGCTGGTGCTGGAGGACCTGCTGGTGTTTTTGCGCGGCCGGGCGCGAGCCCGGACCCCATCGTCGTGGGTGGACCAGCTCAACGCCATGCGGGACGCCTTCTGGAACGAATCGGAAACCCTGCTGCGGTCCAACGCCGTTCCGCTCAAGCCGCCCCGGGTGGTGTCCGAACTGAACCGCCGGCTCATGGGCCCTTCGGTGGTGATTTCCGACGCCGGGACCCCCACGCCCTATATCACCCGCTTTCTCAAGCTGGGCGGCCAGGGTTCGCGCTTTATCATCCCCCGGTCCTATGGCGGACTCGGGTACGCCATCCCGGCCTTGGTGGGCGCCCATTACGCGCGTCCGGAAGCGCGTCTGGTGGGTTTGTTCGGCGACGGCAGCCTGGGCATGTCCGCGGGCGACCTGGAAACCTTGTCCAGACTGGGCATTCCCGCTGTTCTGATTCATTTCAACAATGCCTCTTTCGGCTGGATCAAAGCTTTGCAGGCGCTGCACAGCGACGGAAAATTCTTCTCCGTGGACTTCACGCCTGGAGACCCCAAGCTGGTGGCCGAAGGCTTTGGCCTGAAGGCGCTTAAAATTCAGTCGCTCCAGGAGCTGACGGACGGTTTGGACGAAGCGTTCGCTTCCGACGGCCCCGTTTTTCTGGATATCGCCTCCGAACCGCTGGTTTCGGAGCTTCCCCCGTCTACTCCTGGCAAAAAGCGCTGGAAAAGCGTAAAAGACCCATTGTACATGTTTGAATAAATCGATGTAAGGAGCGGATATGAAAGTCATCATTATAGGAGGAGGCTGGTCAGGATGCGCGGCCTCCCTAAGCGCTCGCGGGCAGGGCGCGGAAGTGGTCCTGCTGGAACGCGCCGACATGCTGCTGGGAACCGGGCTGGTCGGCGGCATCATGCGTAACAACGGCCGTTTCACCGCCGCCGAGGAAATGATAGCCATGGGCGGAGGCGATCTCTTCCGCCTCACCGACGGCAACTCTCTGCACGGCTCCATCGAATTTCCCGGCCACAAGCACGCCTGGCTTTACAATGTGGCCACCATGGAGCCCGTGGTCAGAAAATACCTGTTCGATAAAGGCGTCGAAATATTGCTCAAGGCCAGAATCTCCGATGTGGAGATGAATGATGGGGCCATCAAGGCCATCACCGGCAAACAGAACGACGAGGCGATCCGGCTGGAAGGAGACGTGTTCATCGACGCCACCGGCACCGCCGGACCTCCCGCCAACTGCAACAAATACGGCAACGGATGCGCCATGTGCATCCTGCGATGCCCTTCCTTCGGAGGCCGGGTAAGCGTCACCGCCAAGGCCGGGGTCAAGGAGATGATCGGCCGGAAAGGCTCGCAGATCGGCGCCATGAGCGGTTCGTGCAAACTGATGAAGGAATCGCTGGCCCCCGAGATACGCAATACACTCAACGCCACGGGCGTGGCGGTCGTGCCCATACCGGAATCCAAACGGATCAAGGGAAAGCTGGCCATCAAGGCCTGTCAGCAATACGCCATCCCCGATTTCGAAGAAAATATCGTGCTTCTGGACACCGGCCACGCCAAGCTCATGACCCCGTTTTTCCCCCTGGACGCCCTGCGGCTGATTCCCGGATTCGAACAGGCGCGGTATGAAGACCCCTACGCCGGAGGCAACGGCAATTCCATTCGTTACGTGGGCATGGCGCCCCGTGATGACTCACTCAAGGTGGAAGGGGTGGACAACCTGTTCTGCGCCGGTGAAAAGGCCGGGCTCCTGGTGGGCCACACCGAAGCGATCTGCACCGGAACCCTGGCCGGCTACAACGCCGCTCGGTATGTCCAGCGCGAAAAACCCCTCGTTCTGCCCGACTCATGCGCCGTGGGAGACGCCATCAGTTTTGTGAGAACTCAGATGAAGACCGAGGCAGGTCTGGGCCTGAAGTACACCTTTTCCGGCTCCGTGTTTTTTGAGCGAATGCGGCAGGCCGGGCTTTACACCACCGATGTGAAAGAAATAGGAGACCGCATAGGAGCGGCCGGACTGTCCGATATTTTCAGTGGTAAGTGATATTTCCGGATTACCGCCGGTCTTCGAGTAAGACCCCGGCGGGGGTGAATCAACATTGGCGCTGTTCAAGAAGGGGGAGAAGAGATGGTGGAGCTAACGGCGGCTCACTGGGTGTACTTGTTGGGGATCATCGTGGTGTTGATCACCATGGCCTTGCGGAAGGAAACACCGCTGGTCTGCGTGGCCGCGGCCTTTGTGCTTTCGCTGGTGATCACGCACAGCCTGATCGGCGCGGTGCAGGCGGTTTTCAACGCCATTCAGGTGGCGTTTTCGGAGCTTTTGGGTATCGTGGTCATTATCTCCATGATCGTGGCCATGGCCAAGATGCTGGAAGAGACCGGCATTGCGGAAATCATGTTCCGGCCGATTCGGAGAATGTTTCGCACTCCAGCCATGGCCTTTTGGGTCATGGGCGTGGTGATCATGGTCGTGTCCTGGCTTATCTGGCCGTCCCCGGCCATCGCCCTAGTGGGAGCGCTGCTGCTGCCCGCCGCCATCGAGGCGGGCCTTCCCCCCATCTGCGCGGCCATGTCCATCAGCATGTTCGGCTACGGCTGCGCGTTGACCACCGATTTCATCATCCAGGGCGCTCCGAGCATAGCGGCCAAGGCAGCCGGCGTGAGCGTCGGTGACGTCATGGCCATGAGCGCGCCCATGCTGCTGGTGTTCGCCGCCATCGCCCTGCCCCTGACCTATATGTCGGTGAAAAAGGAAATAAAAGCCGCCGCCGGAAAACCCATTGAATGGGAGCCGTTCGAAGTGTCCGCCACGGACAAGGCGGAAGTCGCGTACTGGTCCAAACGCGCGACCGGCTTCAAACGAGTCATGGTACCGGCCATCGGCGCGCTGTTTATTCTCGACCTGATCGCCATGCTGGTCTTCACCATACGGGGCGGAGACGCTACCGCGCTGCTCGGCGGAACCGTCGCCCTGATTATGGTTATCGTCGGTCTTGGCGTATACGGTGAACAGGCGCTGTCCAAAATGACCGATCACGGCAGGTCCGGGTTCATGTTCGGCGTGCGGATCTTCACGCCGGTCTTTTTCATCGCCAGCTTTTTCTTCATGGGCGCTCCCGGCTCCGCCCCGGCCATTTTCGGTGAAGGCGCCCGCGGACTCCTGTTCGACCTGGGGCAGGCCTTCGCCAACGCCGTTCCTATCGGGCGGGTGACGGCGGGGTTCACCCAGGCCATCGTCGGCGGCATTACCGGGCTGGACGGCTCGGGCTTCTCGGGCCTGCCGCTTATCGGCTCCCTGACCCAGGTGTTGGCGACGCCCGGCAAGCTGAATCCGGCGGCCCTCACCGCCTTGGGACAGTATTTCTGCATCGCGGTGGGCGGCGGCTGCATCGTTCCCTGGGCGGTCATTCCCGCCGCGGCCATTACCGGAACCGACCCGGTGGAAGTGGCCCGCAAAAACCTCGTCCCCACCCTGGCCGGGTTGTTGGGCGTGCTGATTGTCGCGATTATCTTAATGTAAGAAAAAGAAAAGCCTTGCGGGGGAATTTCTTCCCCCGCGCCCCCTGTAGGCGATTTCTCGCTACGCGAGAAATGACGGGGTTATCTCTGGATTGCCCAGTTGGCCCTAGCAATAGGATGGTTGTCCGTTCGGTAGGGGCGGTTCGCGAACCGCCCCTACAATCAGAAAGTGTCCACTCTCTGTAACTAACTAAATTTCCAAGACAAGTCGATCGGGAAAGGTCCCCTCTCCCTCTGGGAGAGGGCCAATCCGCCAGCTTCAATACCCTATGGCGCAACCGTCCTTGCGGCGGTCCGACGCAGCGAACAGGACGTCCTGTTTCCGGTCCAGGTAGATGGCCTGGCCGCCGCCCACCTCGTTCGTTTCCGATTCGCCGTGAATGATGGTATGCCCCATGTTCCGCAGCGCCGACACGGCGCCGTGAGGCACGCCTTCCTCCACGAACACGTCCATTCCTTCCAGGTGGCGAATCCGCGGCGCGTCCATGGCTTCCTGCAGGTTCATGTCAAAGTCGATGAGGTTGAGCATAAACTGAACATGCCCCTGGGGTTGCATTTCTCCGCCCATCACGCCGAAGCCCATGAGGAACTCTCCGTCCTGGAACAGCATGCCGGGGATGATGGTGTGCATGGGGCGTTTTCCCGGTTGGAGGTGGTTGGGATGCGCGGGGTCGAGCGAAAACGAGTTCCCCCGGTTTTGCAGAACAATGCCCGTTCCGTCCACCACTTCGCCCGATCCGAAGGATCGGAATATGCTGCTGATAAACGATACTGCGTTCCGGTTTTCATCGACCGCGACGACATACACGGTGTCCGAGCCCGCATTGATCAGCGGTGGGCGCGGGGCGAGCGCCTTGCCGGGGTCGATGGCCTTTCGGCAGGTCCGCCCGTATTCGGGCGACAGGAAGGTCGCCACCGGAACGTCTTCGAATTCCGGGTCGGCGATAAAATAATCGCGGTCCGCGAACGCTATCTTTTTGGCTTCAATGAGGCGGTGCAGGTACTCCGGGCTGTTGTGGCCCATGGAGGCCACGTCGTAACCGCTCAGGATGTTGAGCATTTCCAGCGCGATGACGCCCTGCCCGTTGGGCGGCAGCTCGAAAACGGAGCGTCCCTTATAATCGAAGGAAATGGGGTCGACCCAGGCGCCGGTGTGCTTCTTCAGGTCGTCCAGGCCGAGCAGACCTCCGTTCCTGGCGGAAAAAGCGGCGATCTTTTCGGCCAGTTCGCCCTGGTAGAAAACCTCGATCCCGCCTTCGGCGATGGCCCGGTAGCTCCGCGCCAGGTCCGGGTTGCGGAACATCTGTCCGGGACGGGGAGCGGCGCCGTCGATCAGGAAGGTTTTCGCCCCTCCGGGGGTGGCTTTCAGAACGCTTTCCGCAGTTTTCCATTCGCCCGCGATCACCTCGGTGACCGGAAAACCGTGTTCGGCGTAATAGATGGCGTCTTCGAACACGTCCGCCAAAGTAAGCTTACCAAAGCGTTGGACCGCGTCGGCCCAAGCGCGCGGGGCTCCGGGGACGGTCACTGCGAGTAGCCCGCGCACGGGCACGCTTTTCAGGCCCCGCGACGCGTATTCCTCGATGGTGGCCCGCATCGGGGCCCTTCCGCTTCCGTTCAGGCCGTACAGTTTTTTTTCATCGTTCATATAGATGAGCGCGAAGGCGTCGCCGCCCAAACCCACCGACTGGGGCTCCACCACATTGAGCATGCTCACCATGGCCACGGCGGCGTCCACCGCGTTCCCGCCCTTGCGCAGCATGTTGTACCCGGCCACGCTGGCCAGGTTGTGGCTCGACGCCACCATCCCCCGGGGGCTTTTAACCACCGAACGTTGCGCGTAACTGGAGAATTCCCTTTTGTGCGTGCTTTTAAATTTCATAGCTCCATTTCCGTTTTTTCGTTCAGATCCCAAGAAGTCCCGCTCCTAAAGCACCGCTCCGATCTGCCAGGGCACGAATTCGCTGTCTCCAAAACCCAGTATTTCGCTTTTGGTTTTCTCGCCGGAAGCGGCGTCCAGAATGCGCCGGAAGATGAGCGCTCCCAATTCCCGCACGCTTTTGCCTTCCGTGACGACGCTCCCGCAATTCACGTCCATATCGTCTTCGAGCCGCTCGTACATTTCCGAATTGGTGGCGATCTTGATGGTCGGTACGGGCTTGAACCCGCACACCGTGCCTCGGCCGGTGGTAAAGCACACGATGTTGGCGCCGCCGGCCACCATGCCGGTGACCGAAACCGTGTCGTAGCCGGGCGTATCCATGAAAACGAATCCCTTGGCGGTGACCGGTTCGGCGAACCCGTACACGTCCATCAGGTTGGTGGAACCGCCCTTGGAAGCCGCGCCCAGCGATTTTTCCAGGATGGTGGTCAGCCCGCCCGCCTTGTTGCCCGGCGAGGGATTGTTGTTGATGTCCGCGCCGAGCTTGCGGGTGTACTGTTCCCACCACTTGATGCGGTCGATCAGCTTTTCTCCCACCTCGCGGCTGACCGCCCGCCGGGTCAACAGGTGTTCGGCGCCGTAGATCTCCGGGGTTTCGCTCAAGATGGCGGTCCCGCCATGGCGGACCAGAAGATCGGCCGCCGCGCCCAGGGCCGGGTTGGCGGTTATTCCCGAATAGGCGTCGGACCCGCCGCATTCCAGCCCCAGCGTCAGGTAACTCGCGGGAAGCGGCTCCCGGCGTACCTTATTGGCTTCCGGAAGCATTTTTTCGATTGCTTCCACGCCCCTGAGAATCGCGCCCCTGGTTCCGCCGGTGTTCTGGATGTTGTAGGCGTGGAAAAAGGGGCCTTCGAAAAGCTTGGACCGGTCCATGAGGAGATCGATCTGGTTGGTTTCGCAGCCCAGACCCACCAGCAGAACCCCGGCGAAATTGGGATGTTTGGCGTAGCCCGCGAGCACGCGTTGCAGATATTCGAACCCTTCTCCGGACCCGGCCATGCCGCATCCCGTGCCGTGACCCAACCCCACCACGCCGTCGACGTTGGGGTATTTCGCCAGGAGTTCGGCGGGAACGGCTTCGGCGATAAACCTTGCCACGCTGGCCGAACAGTTTACCGAGGAAAGCACGCCGATATAGTTGCGGGTGGCCACGCGGCCGTCGGCCCGCACGATCCCCTGAAAGGTGGCCCGATCCTTTTCGGCCACGAATTGCGTGGGTTTTACTTCGGCTCCGATAGCGTAGTCGCGGACAAAATCCTTTACTTCGATGTTGTGGGTATGAACGTGGTCGCCGGGTTGAATGGGCAGAGTGGCGAAACCGATGGTCTGTCCGTATTTTCGTACCGGATCGCCGGGTTCCATGGGTTGTACGGCTATCTTGTGGCCGGCCGGAATGGAGGCCGCGCAGATGACGCCTTCTTCGACAACCGCGCCTGGAGGAAGCGCTTCAAGAGCCACGATCACCGTGTCGCGAGCGTTCAGTTTTATGGTCGCTGGCCGTCTCTGTTCCATGTTGCGCTCCTTTCCATACCGCGCCTTTTAAGCGGGTGGTCCCGTAACAATTCATATATATGAACGAAGTTTCAGAAAACGAGAAAATAACAGGCAACTTAACACGTGGGCGGCTGGAACGCATGTATTTTAAAGGGGTGAAGGCTTCGGGATCGAAGTTTATCGTTTTTTTAAGAGCCTATTAACCCCTGCACGATGGTCAGCATTTCAGCCAGTTCATAGGGTTTTTTGACATATCCCCTGGCCTTGGCCTGCAAGTTCCGTTTGGTTTTATCGTCCACCGGGAAGCCGCTGGCGATGATCACCTTGGCCTGGGGGTTGATACGGAGCAGTTCGTCCAGACACGCGATTCCGCCCATGCCCGGCATCATCAGATCCAGTACGATTAGGTCGATGTTTCGCCATTCCTTTTTATAGATCTCCAACGCCGATTCACCGTTTTCCGCGACCAGAACGTTGTAGCCGAACCGGCTCAGCATCTGTTTTCCCAGATCCCGCAGAAACTCTTCATCGTCCACGATGAGCGTCACGCCTGACCCGGAGAAGGGTTCCCGGCTCTGGCTTGCTTCCGCGTCGGTCGGCAGTTCCTTACTTTGGGGCAGGTAGATGCTGAAGGTGGTTCCTTTTCCGGGATGACTGTCGCAGGAGATCATGCCGCCGTGGCTTTTTACGATGCCGAAGGCGATGGCCAGGCCCAACCCCGTGCCCTGCCCGACCGGTTTGGTGGTATAGAAGGGCTCGAAAATGTGGCTGACCGTCTCCTGATCCATCCCGTATCCGGTGTCGGATATTCTCAAGAGAACATGATCGCCGTGCTGGTGGTCCTCCGAATCGAGCGCCACGTTTTCGGTGCTTACGGTCAACACGCCGCCCTTGGGCATGGCGTCCCGGGCGTTGACCGCCATGTTCATGATCAGATGTTCGATCTGGCCGGGGTCCGCCTTGACGGGCCACAGGTCGTCGAACAGGTTGAGCTTTATTTCGATGTTCTTGGGAATGGTCCGTTCCAGGATCTTATAAATCTGCCGCACCTCGTGGTTCATATCGACCGGGCGGAAGTCGCTTTTCAGCTTGCGGCTGAAGGTCAGGAGCTGCTGCGTCAGTTCGCTCGCCCTGCTGGTGGCCTTTTTGATCTGCTGAAGTTCCTGAAAGCCGATATCCCCGGCGTCCCTTTCCAGAAGCAGCAGTTCCGTATATCCCTGTATGGCTTGCAACAGGTTGTTGAAGTCGTGGGAAATACCTCCGGCCAAGGTGCCGATGGCTTCCATTTTCTGGGCTTGTAAGAGCTGCGCCTCGAGTTCGGCGCGTCTTCGTTCGGCTTCCTTCAGCTCGGTAATATCCTGGGAAATGGACAGCAGGTAGCTCTCGCCCGCGATCTGGATCAATTCCGCCGAAAAGAGCATATCCAGGATATCCCCCGATTTCATTTTTCGGCGGACTTCAAGGTTCCGCGCCTTACCCTGTTCAACAATCTTTTTGACGACCAGTTCCCGTTGCGAAAGGGCAACCCAAGTTTCCAAGTCCTCGGACGTACGCCCGATCACCTCTTCCCGGCGAAAACCGGTGGCTTGCAAAAAAGCGTCGTTGACTTCCACATAGCGCCCCTCATACAGCGTGCTGATGACGATCCAGACCGGGACGCTCTGGAAGGCCTTGGAATATTTCTCCTCGCTCAGGAGCAGGGCGCGTTCGGCCTGCTTGCGTTCGGTGATATCCTGCGCGACCACCAGGATGAGCTGTCTTCCCTCGATTTCGATCTTTTCGCCGGAAAGGAGCATGTCCAGGGTTTGTCCGGACTTTACCCGTATTTGTATCTCTCTGTTTCTTGCAAAGCCTTTTTGGGCTATTTCATCGACAAATTCCCGCCGTTCTTCGGTGTTCGCCCATATGCCCAGATCAATCGCGGTTCTGCCGATTACCTCCCCTTTTTCATAACCGGTGGCGCGCAGATACGCGTCGTTGACGTCGAAATATTCCCCGGTTTCCAGGGTCGATATGGATAACCAGGCCGGGCTGGCCTGAAAAACCTTGTGAAATTTCTGCTGGGAAAGACGCAGCGCCTGTTCGCTTTCCATGAGCGAGTCTTCCGCCCTTTTTCGTTCGGTGATGTCATTGACGGCCGAAATCAGGCATGGCCGGCCCTCCACTTCAATTCGTTCGAAGGACCATAACGCCCGCCTTATTTCTCCGGACTTGGTCCGGTACGGCATTTCAAAGTTGCGGAGCCTGCCGTCCCGTTCAAAAAATTCGATCGCCTTTTCCCTTGATCCCGGTTCCGGCCAGATGCCCAATTCCGAGGAACTCGCGCCCAGGGCCTCCTTTTCGCTAAAGCCGAAGTACTGGGTAAAGGCGTCGTTTACCGCCAGAAACACGCCATCCTTCACGGTGCTCAGCGCGGCAGGCAGGGGGCTGGCCTTGAACAATTTATTGAACTTTTCCTCACTTTCCCGATACGCCCTTTCGCTATTATACAGCCGAGTCAACGTTTTCATGAACGCGTAGGAAAGAAACGGAGCGATTATCGCCGGAATCGCCAGGGAGGTAAAAAATCCCATGGGCCTGATATTGCCCGTGACCATACCTATCAGCGCATAGACGAGCATGGAACCAACGCACGCCATCACTGTCAGGGCGAGCGCCGCGTTTCCGGCTCCCAGCTTTCTTACAAAACCAAGAATGAGGTCATCTTTTTTCATAACCAGGGGAATAGCATATTTTTTAGAAATATAAAGATATGAACAACCTATGAGCCATACAAAGCGACCGAGATCGGCCTTCATACAATTTTATTTATATCTATCGGAAAAAAACAGCAAAATCTATAGCCTCTGTCAATACGGGCGCGCGGGGAAAAAAGTTTTTCGATGAATCAGACAAGAGAGAGGGGGGCTTGTTTTAAAAAAACGCGAGGCGATTTCGACAAACGCCCCGCGTTTGGGTTCTTCGTTACTGTTCCGTTCCCAGATAGGTTCCGGCATTTTTCAAGGCGGAAACCATTTCTTCCGGCGTGATGAGCGCGGGATCGTAGGTGACGGTATTGATTTCCCGGAATCCCCGGAACCCTCTGGTTACCTCCCTGACGCCTGTCAGCCCTTCCAGGGCCGATTTACCGACGTCATATCAGCGTACGTAGAATACTATTTTCGAAAGCGACGGTTCCGCGGCTCCCGCATGAACGGCAAAAAGCGCGGGAAAGGCCAGCAGCAACGTCGCAATGATGATAACGGTTTTTACGGCCATACTTCTCACCTGTTTTCAGGATACTCGCGCGCTCGAAATGAATCCATGATCGACGACGTAGCCATCGGCTTTGACCATCGTTTTTCGTTTCGAGCGGCAGGGGCGAAAGATTTTTCGCCCCTACTCATCCCTGCGCCTACTTCATTTCCGCTGTCTTGGATTCGAAAAGGACGAGATACTGTCCGTAGCCTTCCGCTTGCAGGTTTTCCTTGGGGACAAACCGCAGGGCCGCGGAATTCAGGCAGTAGCGCAACCCCGTGGGCTTGGGCCCGTCGGTAAAAACATGCCCAAGGTGGGAGTCGCCGTGTTTGCTGCGCACTTCGGTGCGGGTCATGAAGAAGCCGCGATCCACTTTTTCGACAACATTGTCGGGTTCCAGAGGCTGGGTAAAGCTGGGCCAGCCGGTTCCGGATTCGTATTTATCCAGGGAACTGAACAGCGGCTCCCCGGACACGATGTCCACGTAGATGCCTTCTTTTTTGTTGTCCCAATACTCGTTGCTGAACGGCGGTTCGGTCCCTTCCTCCTGGGTGACTTTATACTGCAGGGGAGTCAATCGCTTATGCAGCTCTTCGTCGCTGGGTTTCATATACTTCGAGGTCGTCATGGAATCCTTGGACATGGAACTCTTATCCATGGATTTGGACTCGTCACCCCATTTCTGTTCCAGATACTGGTCACGTCCCGACCCGGCGCGATAGGTTTTGTAGCGCATTGGACTCTTTTTGTAGAAGTCCTGGTGGTAGGCTTCCGCGGGATAGAACTTGGTCAGCGGGAGAATCTGCGTCACGATCGGCTTCTGGAAGCGGCCCGATTCCTCCAGTTTCTTTTTGGACTTCATGGCCTGGTCCTTTTGCTCGTCATCGCTGTAGAAAATCGCCGTACGATACTGCGATCCACGATCCACGAACTGTCCGCCCGGATCGGTGGGGTCTATGTGTCGCCAGAATACGTCCAGCAGTTTTTCATAGGTAATCCGTTTGGGGTCGTACGTAACCTGGACCGCTTCGTAGTGGCCGGTCGTACCGCTGGAAACATCGTAATAGCTGGGATTTTCCTCCTTGCCGCCCGTGTATCCCGATATCACTTCAATCACGCCGTCAATTTTTTCCATGTCGGACTCGATGCACCAGAAACATCCGCCGGCAAAGGTCGCCATTTGATAGTTGGAAGAGTTCTCTTTCATGGTAGCTTTATTCTCCTGTGTTTGGCTCATGTTTTGAAAACCCACCAGAATCACTCCGGCCAACAACAACGCCAAAGCCAGTAATATTGTTTTCATAGCAACCTCCTTTTATCTAATATCCACTTTACCGCCCAAAACAAGGCGAACCGTTTTAAACCTGTCAGGAAGATAAGTACGCGCCTGACGGGAGCTTAAAGCTTCTGTAAAGATCGGATAAAGTTTGTTAAAGGAGGTTGGCCGTCAGTCCGGGCGGTTTTCGGCGGGCAGGGTAAACCAGATGGTGAGCCGGTGATCGGACAGTTCGGCGCCGGTTTGGCCGCCATGGACTTCCACGAGTTCCTTGACGATGGCCAGACCGATACCGGCGCCGCCCAGGTCGCGGGAGCGGGATTTTTCGCCCCGGTAGAACCGTTCAAACAGGAGCGGGGCTTCCTCCTGGCTGATTTCCGGGGCGGGATTGGAAAAGGACACCTTTATATAATCCGGCGAACTCGTTACCACGACGGTGAGCCGTTCGCCGGCGGGCGTGTATTGCAGCCCGTTTTGCAGCAGGTTTTTCAGGACGCGGGAAATCTTGGCCGGGTCGGCCCAAATCCGGTCAAGGGGATCGTTTTGGACATCCACCCTGACCTGTTTGTCCATAAAGCTCTTTTTCATCGGCGCCAGGAGTTTTTGGATATACTCGCCCACGCTGAATCCCTGGGGCCGGAGAACGGCGTGGGCGATGTCCACCCGGGCCAGTTCCAGCACGTCCTCCACCAGCAGCGCCAGCCGCAGAGTTTCTTCGTGCAGGGATTCCAGATACTCGCGGGAAGGCGGCAGCACGCCGTCCATAAATCCTTCCAGATAGCCGCGAATGTTGGTCAGCGGCGTTCGGAGTTCATGGGCCACGTCGATGATGAGCTGTTTTCTCAGCCGTTCGTTTTTTTCCAGACCGGCGGCCATGCGGTTGAAAGCCACCGCCAGTTGACCGATTTCATCCCTGGTGGCGGCCTTGATCGTCACGCGGTAATCTCCCTCGGCGATAACCTTGGCGGCCTGTGTCATGCGGCCCAGGGGCGCCAGGGCCCGCCGGGTCATGAAAAAACCGAGCAGCGCGGCCAGCAGAAGGGCGGCGAGGCTCGACCATATCAGGTAGCGGTGCACCGCGCCCACGAACATCTCGTGAGCCGGTTCCGGCGAGATATGGTACTTCTCCATCAGTTTGACGAAGTAAGCGGCGGCCAGGGTGTCCACCGAAATCCAGACCATGGCGATGACAAAGACGATCACCACCAGGTTGATCAGCAGCAGTTTCCACAGCAGGCGGGGAGAAGGAGACACGTGGACCGGCTCAGGACACGGGCATTTCGGTGAATTGATAGCCCACGCCCCTGACGGTCAGCACGTAACGCGGATTGGCGGGGTCTTCTTCGATCTTCTGCCTCAGCTTTCCGATATGCACGTCGATGACCCGATCCACCACCGCCACGCCGCCGCCCGTGGAGTACAGGCTGTCCAGCAGTTCGTCGCGGGTGAAGGTCTTGCCGGGGTCGGCCATGAGCGTTTTCAGAAGCGCGTATTCGTGGGGTGTAAGCTGGATGGGTGATCCGTCCATGCTGAGGCGGCGCTTTTCAAGGTCCAGCTCCAGGGGGCCGCTTTTCAGGAGCGACGAGTCCACCCGCGATTCCGGCCTCCCACGCCGCAGGATGGCTTTGACGCGAGCCACCAACTCGCGGGGGCTGAACGGTTTTACCACGTAATCGTCCGCCCCCAGGGTCAGGCCGGCCACCTTGTCGATCTCGTCGCCGCGAGCGGTCAACATCAGGATCGGCACGTTCGAGCGCTGCCGGAGCCTGCGGCAGACCTCCCATCCGTCCAATCCGGGCAGCATCAGATCGAGCACCACGAAAATGGGGTTGCTTCTCTCCGCCAGTTTCAGGCCATGGCGGCCGTCGTAGGAGATTACGGTCAGAAACCCTTCCTGTTCCAGGTATTGCTGAACCAGAAAAGCCGTTTTACGGTCATCCTCGATGATCAACACGGGGCCTGAGCGATACATGCTCCCTCACCGGGCTGTCAGTAGGCCGAGAAAACAGGCTCGCCACGCTGGGCGTGTAGCGGGAATCAACTCAATGCGATGGCCTTTTCAGGGCACATTTCCTGACAGCAGAAGCAGGTTATACAGAGTTCCTTGTCAACTTCGGGAATCCCGCCCACCAGGGACAGGGCGGAGACCGGACAGTGGTCCACGCATGTTCCGCAGGAGGTGCAGAGATCCGGGTCGGCGTGAGGCCGGATCAGCGTTCTCTGGGTCATCATTTCGGCGACCGCCGGATTGCTTTCCAGCGTATCGCCGCTCAGGGCCGGAAGCTTCCAATCGGGAAGCTTTCGCAGTTCGCCCACGATTTCTATGGAGTCCGGATCGTAATCCCCCAACCCCAGTTCCTTTGCTTTTTGCAGGAAGCGCAGAACGCCCGGTTCGAGGCCCATCATGGTGGCCACGACCGAATCCATGGCCACGGCGTTGTCGGAAGCCAGGATCAGACCGATGTCCCTCAGGTCGGTACACGCCGGGCCGTTGCCTTCCATGCCCACCACCGCGTCCATGATGAACAGGTCCGGGGGACGCAGTTTGAACACATCCACGACCAGTTCATGAAAGCGGTAGGGATTTCCCGCCGCCCGGTGCAGACGCGCCTTCTGGGCGCCCGGCAGATACCCGTAACTGTTTTTGATGGCGCCGGTTATGATGGTCAGCCCATGGGTCTTGAATTTGGGAAGGCTGATGATGACATCGGCCTCGGCCACGGCGCGGGAAAGCCCCACGCTGGCCATGAAGTCGGCATTGAAATCGACCAGGATGGAGTCATTGCCGATGTTTTGATAGTATCCCTTGGAAGCGTCCGTCAGACCGGTTTTCCGGAAGCTCGCTTCGTTGTCGCCGTAACTGTACAGGCCCGGATTGTCGCCCACGATCAGCGAGGCGGGGCCCATTCCTTCCACTTTTTCCACTACCGCCCGCAGGACCGCCGGGTGGGTTACGATGCCCTCCGCGTATTCCGAATAGCGAAGCACATTGGGTTTTATAAGAACTTTCCGGCCGGACAGTTCGAGGGGAAAAAGTTCAAAGGCCTTGTCCACGGCCTCCCGAACGGTTTCATAATCAGCCGGATGAATCATCACTCTTGCCATAACCCTACTCCTTGGAACGCTTTGCCTGATGGCTTTGTTTTTGCTGATCAATGTAACATGGTTGAATCGCGTTTGGAAAGCATATCATGAAACAGACGCGGCTGTGCGTTGGAACACCCCTGTCCTATCCATCATCAGGGTATTTGTTTCATGGATTATGGCGTCCGAATCATTATTCTTATCACAGGAGGTATTTGACATGCGTATAAAACGATGGTTCCTTTTGAAAGCCGTTCCGGTTTTCATCGTTCTCATTTCCTTTCTGACGGCTTTTCCCGCATGGGCACAGGGCGGATACGGCGGCTGGCATAACGGACCGGGCATGATGTGGGGCGCGGGTTCCGGCTGGTTTGGAGGTATAAGCATGTTCATTTTCTGGGGACTGATTATTTTCGTGATCATACTGGCGGCGCGCTGGCTTACGCGCTCCACCGGAGACCGGCGCGATTCCCCGGTCCCGGAAAGCGCTCGCCCGTTGGAAATCCTCAAGGAACGGTACGCTCGCGGCGAAATAACGCGGGAAGAATATCAGAACATGCGCAAGGACCTGGAAGGGTGATCCGAGGCTCGGCCATGCCTTCTCGGCGGGGTTCAAAACCGGATACTTTTTATCCAGGTGTATACCCCCAAACCGAAACCTGGATACTTTCTATCCGGTTCGAGGCGCAGGCGACGAGAGCCGTATTCGGAAGCGGCTGGCAAACAGCCGATAACTCACGCAATATCGGCAGGTTAGCTTGCCCAAGCCCATTATGGCGCCCCCTTTGCTTTATTCAGGGGCAAGAAAACAAATTAAATAGGCAAAGGAGGCTGCCATGAAAATAGCGATGATTTTAGTAGGATGCGTTTTAGCGATGGGGTTGATTGCCGCGCCCGCGCTGGCTCAGATGGGCTACGGCGGACATATGGGCTACGGATACAACAACCAAGGCTCTTATAATGGTCAGGGATATCAAAATTATTCAAATTCACGCGGACCGGGCGCCTGCGGCTATGGATACGGAAACGGAAACGCGAAACGCGGCCAGTATCGGGATAACGGAAACGGCGGCGGTTATTACGGCGGCCATATGATGAACTGGGATAACGGAGACGACTCCTATCGCGGCGGTCATATGGGCTACGGCTACGGTAACGGTTCCGGCAGAGGCGGCATGATGGGCTGGTAAGACCGGCCCAGCCTCGAAAAGAGGTTTGTTCCCGAGTTTACCGAACACCCTGGTATTGGTAATAAAAGTTCATCCCCCCCAACTCCCCTTGATAATCCCCGCGCCCCGCAAGGAGCGCGGGGTTTTTTATTCCTTGTTCCATTTACGCCTACGGTGATCGTTTGCCATTTCAATATACAAGGGGCGAAAAATCTTTCACCCTTCATTCCCCCGCAATGGTTTATATCCGGGTAATATTGACAATCTAATTTTACCCGGATATAATTGCCGTACTTCATCATCAGCGGAGGGAAGCCAAGATGGCCAACCATGATCAAAGCAGCTACACCGCCTTCGAAGGCCGGCGCCGTATCGCCTCGGGAACGCTCTCGGATGTTGTCCGGGAAGTAAAAAGGATTATCGACCGAGGGGAACGGGAATCGATTCTTATCTTCGACGATTTCAGCAGCGAGCTTGCCGAAGTGGATTTTCGCGGGGACATGGAAGAGATCCTGAGGCGGCTGGAAGAACCGGCGGCGGCTGAACCATCACAAACGGAGCCCCCTGCGCGGCGCAAGCCGGGGCGGCCCAAACTGGGCGTCGTGGCCCGGGAAGTCACCCTGCTGCCGCGCCATTGGGATTGGCTTAACAGCCAGCCGGGGGCGCCTCCGTGGCGCTTCGCAAACTGGTGGAAGAAGCGCGGCGCGTCCACGGCAAGCGGGACAAAATCCGTTTTGCGCAAGAGGCCGCGTACCGCTTCATGTCCGCCATGGCCGGGAACCTGCCGGGCTTCGAAGAGGCGGCGAGGGCCCTGTTCAGGGCCGACCCCGAACGGTTCAACGATCTCGTCGCTTCGTGGCCGGTCGATATCCAGGATCATGCGCAAAAGCTTGCGGTGGCGGCGTTCCGGGATTGAACGGGTGGAGGTTTTCGTCGCCACCGTAAAAGGATGTAACCAATGGATAGGAAAGCCAAAATACGGGAATATAAGGAAACTCGCCGCCCCATGGGTGTTTACCAGGTACGGAACAAGGTGAACGGAAAGACGCTCATCGGGTCGAGCGTTAACCTGCCGGCCATACTCAACCGTATCAAGAGCGAATTAAATACGGGCAGCCATCGCAACACGGTTCTGCAGCAAGAATGGAAACAGTTCGGTTCCGAGATGTTCGAGCTCATGGAACTGGAGCTTCTCGAGCCGCAAAAGGACAATCCGTCGTACAACCCCGCCCCGGATCTCCGGGTTCTGGAAGAGCTGTGGATCGAGAAGCTGGCTCCGTTCGGCGACAAAGGTTATAACAAGCCGCCGAAGCCCGGCGCCTGACAACCGGTTTTGCGCATGGGAGGCCGACGTTTTCCTCAAATGGCTTTGTTGGCCTTGTTATTGCTTCTATATGGTTATGGACGGAGTCGCGAACCATTGACACCGGGCTTCGTAAGCAGAATTTTAATTTATTAGCGATAGATTGCGCAAAAAAGATTCATACGTTCGAATAACCCGCTCCGCCGCGCGAAACGCGCAGGAGGATACCGTAATGCAGGAAGAAACAGGATTGGTTTCCCAGGTGGAATCAGACGGGTGGGCCAAGGTGATGATCAAGGCCGAGGCCGGGTGAAGCTCGTGCAAAACCGCCGCGGGCTGCGGCATGAACTCGAGTTCACCTCAGAAAGAAGTGCGAGCGCTGAACCGTGTGGGAGCGAGAACCGGCGATCCGGTTTCCATCGTTTACGGCATGAGTTCACTCAAGACGGCCGCCCTGGTGTATATCTTCCCTCTCATCTTGATGATAAGCGGGGCAGCGCTGGGTTCGGTGTGGAGTTCCCAATTGAACCTGACTCAGGAGACGGCCACGGTTATTTTCGGTTTCGCGGGCCTGGCCCTGGGATTCGGTGTTCTGGCGATCATTTCCAAGATGATCGGTCAAAGTAAAAAGGCCGTGCCGGTCATCAACCGAGTCCTGACCCGTAACCCGGCCGAAGCTCACGACGTGTGCCACTGACGGGCTTTCCCGAGCCGACGACGATCCTCAGCGGCCGATTCCGGTTTTCCCGCGTCAGAGTCGTGCGGCCAGCAGACCGCAGGCGAATATGGCCACCGCCCAGGCCAGCAGCCTGAGCGGCGCTTCCCACGAGTTTAACAGATCCTCCCTGCTCCAGCGCTCCTCGCCTTGGGACGTTTCGAAAACAGCCATTCCCCCGAGCGCCGTTCGGCGCACGAACCGCGCCTTGCGGCTCAAAAGGCGCTGCGCCAGACTCAACAACGTGGCCGCTCCGGCCGCCAGCAAAGCGGACAAAGCGAAGGCTTCGGTCTGAGCCCAGTACCCGATCAATACGGGAAAGCCGCCCCGGCCAGGCCAAAGCCCAGGTTGGTGTGAATCAGGCCGTTCCACCATTCCAAGGGCGTACGCCACGACCAGCGCAAAGCCGACGGCGGCGAACAGCAGTATCCACGGGGAAATGATCAGCGCGCCGCCCACGGTCATGGCGAGCGCGATGACGGCTCCGCCCAAGGCGATGATTTTCAACTCCCGGTCGCTGAATCCGGTTTTGAGCGGCCGGCCGTTCAGTTCGTCCAGGGCGTGTGAAACGATACCCGTGCCCGCGAAAAAGGCCGTCAACACCAGGACCAGCCGAGCCAGTCCATGCGCGGGGCCAGGGCCGCGCCGATGACCACATAGGACAGGTTCCAGGCGGTATACGGGGGATGGAGCAAGGCCCGGAAGTCTCCGGCTCGGGTTCCCGTGTGAGCGTAAAAAGCGGGCTCCGACGGTCATTTTTTCCTGCCCCATACAATGAGTCCTCCACCGAGCGACGGCCGCTCGGCGCGAATGTCGGTCAACCCTGATTCTTCCCACACCTCGGCCAGCGTGTCCCGGGGAAAACGGCGGTGGAATTGGTCGATGCTGCTTCCCAGAAACGTTCCCACGTCCCGCCAGCCCGGCGATATCAAGGCTCCGGCCATGGGGAGGCATAGCCGGGTGTACAACCGCCAAAGGGAGCCCCAGACGTTTTCCGGCCTGCCGAATTCAACCATTCCGATAACGCCGCCCGGCTTTATTACCCGGACCAGTTCCCGCATGCAGGCCAACTGGTCGTCCACGTACCGGAGCAGATAGGTAAAGGTGAGGCCGTCGAAATGACTGTCCGCGAACGGCAACTGCTCCGCTCGGCCGCGAACCGCCGCCGAACCGCGCCGGGCGCATTGCGCGAGCATTTCCATGCTTTGATCCAGGGCCACGGCCCGATAGCCGCGTTTTAAAAGCAGGCGCGTCACCATCCCCGTTCCGGCCGCCACGTCCAGGACGGCGGCGCCTGGTTTCAGACCCAACCCCTCGACCAGCCGGCTTCGCCAGAGCGGGTCCTGCCAGAAGCTCAACACCCGGGACCAGATTTCATAATCGTTCGCAATGGGAGCGAAAAGACGGAGGGCGAATTGATTTCGCTGGGATGGCGTCACGCTTGTTCCTTCCGTTTTACCTGCCGATAGGATGGCCACGACTCTAACTATAACACAGCGCTCATCCGCGTGAACGGTTTTCATTTCCACGGCCGGACCGTTCCCGCTTTGGCTTGGCGCCCGACCGGTGTATCATGCAGGGAGAACCTGTAACGTAACTTCAAAAGCGAGCGGCGCCATGAAGCCCTGGATCATTATTCTCGCGATAGTAATCGGCGGCGCCCCGGCCCTTTCGGGCGCGTCCGAGGAGATGGACGTCAACGGCCTGATCCGCAAAATGGAGTCCGCGTACGCCGCGGTAAACGATTACCGGACAAACCTGGAAGTCCGTGAGTACGCCCCCGATGGCGCGGTCGAAGAAAAAAAGCTGCGCTATACCTACCGCAAACCCGGCCTGATCCGTCTCGATTTCGAACAGCCTCACGAAGGAATGGTGATCGTGTACCCCGACCGGGATGGGAAAGTCGCGGTTCGTCCGGTAAACTGGCTGCCGTTCGTCATTCTTCATAAGGAACCCGGCGACCCACAGGCGCAGGTTTCGCCCGGACAGCGGATCGATCAGACCGACCTGGGCCTGCTGATTAAAAACATCAAGCGCAGCGTTAACGAGGGACGGAAAGGACCGGTCACCGTCTCCTCGGATGACAACACCATCGCCATCACCGTTTTGGCCGAGGATCACTTTTTACCCAACAAGCAAACCCTCTATACGTTCGTGATCGACAAAACGTTGTGGCTGCCCGTGGAGACTAGGGAGCGCGATCCCGAAGGCCGCCTGAAGAGAACGGTTTCGTTTCATGACCTCAGGGTAAACCTGGGCTTTCCTGAGGCGTTTTTTCATCTGGATTGACATTGACTATTCAATAGAGAAGAAAAAAGAGAAGAAACCATTGCGGGGGAATCTCTTCCCCGCGCCCCCTGTAGGCTATTTCTCGCTACGCTCGAAATGACGAACAATATAAAAGGCATGACGACGGTTAGCCTGGACAGCTCGCCTGTCCAGGCGCCGAAGGCGCAAGAGATATGTCTTCCAAATCAAATCGATTTGAAAATCGATTATCCTCAGGGAATCCTCCCTTATCCAGAAGATAAAATACGGTACTTTGCCTATGTTAACACGGCCCCGAGCGGAATTATAATAACCGAATGATCTCCGAAAAAACCTCAACAACTTACTCATCCTTCGGAAAAAGAGTCGCTATGGGAGACTATCATGAGAGTATGGCCGGGTGAATCCTACCCCTTGGGCGCAAGCTTCGACGGAGCGGGCGTCAATTTCTCCATCTTTTCGGAAGTTGCGGAAAAGGTCGAACTCTGCCTGTTCGACGAGGCAGGCCGTGAAACCCGGATCGCCCTGCCCGAAGTCACCGGGTACGTGTGGCATGGCTATTTTCCGGACGTCGCTCCGGACCAGCTTTACGGATATCGCATTCATGGGCCGTGGGCGCCGGAACAGGGGATTTACTGCAATCCGGCCAAGCTCTTGCTCGATCCCTACGCCAAGGCCATCGACGGTAACGTGAAATGGAACGAAGCGGTCTTCTCATATCATTTCAACGATCCGGAAGGGTCACGTAACGACGAGGACAGCGGTCCCTATATGCCCAAGTCCGTGGTCATCAACCCGTTTTTCGATTGGAAGAACGATCAGCCCCCCAAGACGCCGCTCAATGAAACCATTATCTACGAAGTTCACGTCAAGGGTTTCACCATCAATAAACCGGATGTTCCCGAGGCCATGCGAGGCGCCTACGCCGGGCTGGCGCACCCGGCCTCGGTCGATTATCTGAAAAGCCTTGGCGTCACCGCCGTTGAACTGCTCCCCGTTCACCAGTTTATCCATGACGCTCATCTGGAGGAAAAGGGGCTGCGCAATTATTGGGGCTACAATTCCATCGGGTTTTTCGCTCCCCACCACGAATACGCCAGCGGGGACCGGATCGGCCAGCAGGTTCAGGAATTCAAGAACATGGTGCGGGTCTTTCACGAACGGGGACTCGAAGTCATTCTGGACGTGGTTTATAACCACACGGCCGAAGGCAATCATATGGGGCCCACCCTGTGTTTCAGGGGGGTGGATAACGCCGCCTATTACCGGCTTTCGCCCGAAAATCTCCGGTATTATTTCGACACCACCGGCACGGGTAACAGCCTGAACATGCGCCATCCCCAGATTTTGCAGCTCATCATGGATTCGCTCCGCTACTGGGTTTTGGACATGCACGTGGACGGTTTCCGCTTCGATCTGGCCTCGACCCTGGCCCGCGAACTCCACGAGGTAGACCGTCTCTCCTCCTTCTTCGATCTCATCCAGCAGGACCCGGTCATCAGCCAGGTGAAACTGATCGCCGAGCCTTGGGACGTAGGCGAGGGCGGATATCAGGTGGGAAAGTTTCCGCCTCACTGGTCGGAATGGAACGGCAAATACCGCGATTGCGTCCGGGATTACTGGCGGGGTGAGGATCAGACCCTGGGCGAATTCGCCTACCGCTTTACCGGCAGTTCCGACCTCTACGAGAATACCGGCCGCAAGCCCTACGCCAGCATTAATTTCATCACCGCTCACGACGGCTTCACCCTGAGGGACCTGGTTTCCTACAATGATAAACATAACGAGAATAACGGCGAGAACAATCAGGACGGAGAAAGCCATAACCGGTCCTGGAACTGCGGAGAGGAGGGTCCTTCGGACAACCCCGAGGTCGTCAAGCTGCGCGAACAGCAGAAGCGCAATTTTATGGCCACGCTCCTGCTCAGCCAGGGCATTCCCATGATTCTGGGAGGCGATGAAATCGGCCGAACCCAGCAGGGCAACAACAACGGCTATTGCCAGGACAACGAGATTTCCTGGTTCGACTGGGACCATGTGGAGGAGGATTTCATGGAGTTTACCCGAAAGCTCATCGAGCTTCGGGTGATCCATCCTGTTTTCCGGCGCCGGGGCTGGTTCGTGGGCAAGGCCGTCAAGGAGCGCGGCGAGGCGGATATTGCCTGGTACACGCCCGACGGAAACCAGATGGAAGAACAGCATTGGCAGGAGGCATACGCCAAGGCCATGACCGTGGCGCTGTTCGGCGAGTTCATGCATCAGGTGGACGCCTTTGGCGAGCCGGTGCTAGACGACAATTTTCTCTTGATGTTCAATGCCGGATACGAGGATCTCACCTTTAAAACGCCGCAAGGAATCGGCGATCGGTGGATTCGCATTCTGGACACCGCTGACGGAGGGTTTATCGAGGAAGGCGCCGAATTTGGGAGAGGCGAAGAGATCGTGGTTAAGGGCCGTTCGGTGGTGGCGCTTATGCAAAAGCGGGGCGAGGAGTAAGAGAGGGAAAAATGTAATTGCGTGCGATGGATTTCAAGAAGACGGCGAATCAGGGTGATATCATGCTCCGCCGTCTTCCCGATCCGTGGTTTTAGTACTTGCCGTATTCCTTGCCTGTTTTGATAAAGGCTTTGAGAGTATCTTCCCTGGCTTCGTCCATGGCGCAGCCGATGCTCAGGATATATCCTCCATCCCCGGCGGCTACATCCAGGAGTCTCTTGGTTTCATCCTCCACCTGCTGTACCGTGCCGGTAACGATCAGCGAGATGGGAAACCCGCCTCCGATGCATGACTTGCCGCCCAGAATTTCCCGCGCCCGACGCATGTCGGTTCGGTCAAAAATGAAGATGCACTGGCCCTTGGGTATCTCGGTCAGATACTGCAGCCGCTCGTTATAACCGCCTTCCACAAAGCAGCAGGGCACGCATCCCTGTTCAATCAGGCCCATGATGACCGCCTTCAGACTCGGCCAATAGAACTTCTCGAACTGTTCGTTGGACATGAACCCGTCAGCGCCCTTATGCAAAGGTATGAAGACCAGCGGGTTGTTGTTGGCCATCGCACCACCCACGCCGGTACCGATCATGAGGGGTGTCAGCCTGTCCATGGCCTCTATGACTTTTTCCGGTCTGCGGTAGAGATCCATCATAAGCTGAACGGTGCCTCGAAAACTGTCGCCCAGTAAATCGAACGGCGCCTTGGTGGCCCCGCCGGCGTAGAGAGGATAGCCGGAGGCCATTATCTGTCCGATGTATTGCCCCAAAGCGCTTATCCATTCGAAGCTCTGTCTGCCGGCTTCAAGAAGAGCTTGATACGCTTTTTGGATCGGCGGAGCGCCCAACGTGCAAAGCCACGGCCCGGCCATGGGCAGTTCCATGGTACCATACAGGGGCGGCAGTTCCGCCAGGGGGGCCAACGCGCCGTGAGTCCGGGGCAGCCAGACGCGGAACCAATAATCACTGGGATCTGCAATCAGGTGATCGTAATCCTCGGCTTTCATGTATTCTTTTTCCACAAATTGATAGGAGAGCTTTTCCTTGACCCCGTGTCCCGGCCATTTGTAAAGCTGATAGTCCAAGGTCTCCAAAGCCGGACCGTACATAACCATGGGCGCGATACCCGTGGCGTCGATATCGTAGTCCTTGGTAAAGTCGACGTAAATTTTTCCCAGGGTGTGAGGATCGTACATCGCCTGCTTGCCGCTATAGCCATAGAGCATAACCGGCGCGAATATTTCCAGGGGCACTACCGGCGCCCTGTCCGGAGCCTTTTTGAGCAGAATGGCGTCTCTTATGAGGCCGGCGCGATATTGGTACGACTCTTTGGCGTTATTGTCTATGAAGTCGATTCCCTCTCCGGAGGCCCATTTTTCCAGAAACGCCTCTTGCTTTTGGCTCGGAGAAAGTTCTTTGCTGTCAGTCATGTTCTCCTCCTTTCCCATGTGGCGTATACGAGTGTATACAAATTAATTATACTACTTTACCCATTCCTTGCAGAGGTTGATCCCGGATACCGCGTCGATGACAAAAGCGTCGGCGCCGACGTACTCGCGTACCTGTTCATCCATTTGTCCGCCGCCGATGATCACCTTCACTTTGTCGCGTAGCCCCGCTTCTTTCAACTTGTCCACCACCTCTTTCATGGGGTCGAAAGCCAGCGTCAAGAGACCGCTCAGACCGACTATATCGGCGCCGAATTCCTTGGTTTCGGAAATGATTTTATCAATGGGAACATCCACGCCTAGATCCTTAACCTCAAATCCGTTGAGTTCCAACAAGGTGGCGATGATATTCTTGCCGATGTCGTGTATATCTCCTTCCACCGTAGCGATCAGGATCTTACCGAGTTTCTTTTTCTTATCCGTGGTTTCCTCGCCGCTCAAATAAGGTTTGATGATCTCCATGGCGGTGTTCATCATATTACCGGACATGACCAGTTCCGGGATGAAATAAACGCCCTTCTCGAAGCGCTTGCCTACCTCCACCATAGCGTTCTGGTAGGCTTCAAAGACGGCCAGGGGCGGTGTCTTCGCTTCCAGAAGCTGTCTGGTAAGCTCCATCGCCTTGTTTTCCTCCATTTCCACAATGGCTTCGGTCAATACCTCTGTGTCTTTCATTGTATCCCTCCGATTCTGATTTGTAATAACCGTATGGCTGTTCATTTTGTCTGAGGGCCGATGCGGCCGGCCCTGAAAGCCTTATTAAAGCTCATACAAAAGCGGTCTTTCCCCATGAGCATCTCCGCGGCCATCATGGTTTCCATAAGCTCGCGATCATTGGGGTCGGCGATCATGCTGTCCATACCCGCGGCCACGAGCATGGCTAAAAAAGTCCGGTTGATGATTTTCCGGAGCGGCATGCCAAATGATATGTTGCTCAAACCACTGGTTACGTGAGCCGCCGGATACGCCGCTTTCACTGCCCGAATGGTTTCAAAGGTTATCGTAGCGTTATCCGTTCCCGTGGAGATGGCCGTGACCAGGGGATCCACATAGAGTTGGCCTTCGGTCAGCCCGCCCTTGACGGTCATGTCCACCAGCCTGTGGATAATCTCCATACGCCCCTGGCTGGTAGCCGGGATACCCGTGTTGTCCAGGGCCAGAAGAATCAGATCGGTCTTGTATTCCAGAGCCAGCGGCAGCACTCCCTCTATGCGCGCCTTTTCGCCCGAAAGAGAGTTGATCAGCGGTGTTTTTTTTACCGTTTCCAGTCCCGCGCGCAGAGCGGTCGGATTGGCGCTGTCAAGGCAAAGCGGCAGATCGGAGGCGGCCTGCGCGTTTTCGATCAGCCAAACCAAGTCCCGCGGTTCCTGGTTGGGCGTCGTGCCGGCGTTTATGTCGAGATAGGCGCTGCCGGCTTCGGATTGTTCTCTGGCAATTTGTCTGATGAAATCAGAATCCCGTTCTTTAATGGCTCGGGCCACCGCTTTACGGGTCCCGTTTATTTTTTCTCCGATGATAATCATAAAAAACCTCGCAACTACTGATTTTAACCTGATTTATTGGCAAAGGGGTTTTTTCGGGGCGACGATCGTGCTATAGTCTTACAGTCTTATAGATGACTGTCAAGACTTTTTTGAAGCAGCCGACACGGATACCCGGACCAAATCCAAGTTCACGCCGCGCCGGTTCGAAGGGATACATGACGCCTGTCACTTGCATAAAACGGAGTGTTTCTTCATACTGCGAATCATGCCCGCACTCTGTAGGAAGATTGGAATGATGAACGGTTTTCTTGATACATCCAGGACCACCCCGGAATTTTCCAAAGACGAGAAGATAGACAAAAAGAATCATCTGCCCGCGTACGCCCAGCTGGCTCGAATCCTCAAACAACGCATTTCCAACGGAGTCTATCAGCCCGGCGCTCGTTTGCCGTCCGAAGCCGCAATCGCCAATAACTTCGGAATAAGCGCCATGACCGCACGCCAGGCTATTGGGATTCTGGCCGAAGATGGACTGGTGGATCGCATCCAGGGGCGCGGCACCTTTGTAAAACGGCTACAATTTACATCCAGTAATTTCGGGCTGGACGCCTTGCGCGACATATTCGGAGAAAAAGAAAAGCTGGAGGCGCGCATAATTAAAGCCACCGTGGAAGCGGCTCGGGAAGATATAAAAACAATATTGCGGTTGGGCGAGAATAATTCGGTAATTTTGGTAGAGCGGCTTATTCTGCATGAAAAAAAACCGCTTATTTTCCATGTCAGTTACGCGCGGGCCGACCCCGAGTCTCCCTTCGTCGAAACCATGCTCGATACCGACGTGCTTACCGGTTTGTTCCTGGAAAAAAGTCTTTCCAGCCTAAAAAAAGCTGAATTGCGACTTTTGCCCGTCTCACTCAATCGAAGAGAGGCGGACTTTTTACATTTGACGGAAGGTGAAAACGTTTTCAAATTGGAACACATTTATTACGATTTCCGCGACTTACCGTCGGCGTGCGGTTGGTTTCTCATTGCGCCCTATAAAATGCCGCTTGTTTGCAGAATGGGGGTTTGGCATGACTGAGCAGTCCGTAAGTCATAATCTTTCCAATGAGTATATGAGGCGAAGAAAACAGTTGATCGAGCTGATCGTCGACCTCGACGAAAAAAAGGCCCTCTCGGAAATCGCTGATATGCTGGCTTCGGGATTGAAGCCAACCGATGTGATGGAAAGCTGTATCGGGGCCATGCGCGAAGTGGGGAAACGATTCGAGGCGGGCCGTTACTTCATTGCCGCCTTGATAATGGCGGGCGAAATTATGCGCAAGACTACCGAGCTTCTGGAACCCTATCTTCCACGGCAAAAGCCGGATCTGATTAACGGAACCATCCTGCTTGGAACCATTTTAGGAGATATCCATGATCTGGGAAAAAACCTGTTCGCTATTCTGGCCCGCTGCGAAGGATATCAAGTTGTGGATCTGGGGGTGGATGTGGAGCCGGAACGATTTCTGGCGGAGGCAAAAAGACTTCGGCCCGATCTGATAGGCATCAGTTGTGTGCTTACTCCCGCTCTGTCGGACTTGAAGAAGGCCGTGGAACTGTTGCGCGCCGAACTCCCCCCTGGCCAGGCTCCGGTTATGATCGGCGGCAACTGCATCGACGAACACATTTTCAAATATGCGCAGGCGGATTTCTGGGCGCGAGACGCGGCGCACGGCATACAAACTTGTCAGAAGATACTAAAGAAAAAAAGCGCTCATATAAGAGAACGACGATTATCCACGGCCATGAATTCAAGCCATGTCAGTCCATGACCTCGCGCGCCTTGCAAACTCCACCTCCAAAGCCAGATTTTTGAGTAAACGACGGATGAAAAAAACTTATTGGCGCTTAAACAAGCATAATCCGCTGATGGGCGCTCATCGATGCTGCAAATGGTTCACTGCGTACTTGACACTGAGGGGTATTTCCGAATAGTTGTGGCTGCGATTTGCGAGTGACGGCATTTTACCAGACGCCCGAATCTGACACCCAACCAGACTTTACCATTCCACAATCCGGAAGCTCTGATAGGATGTTAAGTTTTTTGAAAAGGACTATCGGCATTAAAACAGGGAGTCACTTACTGTCGCTTTCCCGCGATAACTGTTTTTGCCTCGGGGGCGATATGAAATTTGATGATCCCAATTTATTTTTTTTAAAATCCGTCGCGCCTGGGTGTAAAATATTGCAAGGAGATCAGGATGCCCGAGGTTTCTGAGAAAATGGTATTACGAAGGCGGTTACTATCGAATATGAAAGCGAATTTTCCTCGGCTTTCCCTGGGAATCTTTTGTCTGCTTTTAAGTCTGACTTTTTGCGGCGACTTGACCTTTCCCGGCGTCGCCCGTTCCGAGATCTCATTCGGATACGCGGACGCGGTGAAAGAGGCTTCCACGCTGAGCGAAAAGCCTTTCGAGGAGCCGCAGAAGCTTCCCGAGTCTTTGCAGAAAATCACCTACGATCAATGGCGGAATATCCGTTTCAAGCCGGAAGAGTCGCTCTGGCGGGCCGACCACCTGCCCTTCGAGGTCCAGTTCTTTCACCCCGGATGGCTGTACGACCGGAAGGTGTCCATTTATGAGATCGACCCGGATGGCGTCAAACCGGTGGTCTTCTCACCCGAAATGTTTCACTACGGAATGAACCAGTTCAAAGACCAGATACCTCCGGATGTGGGATTCGCCGGTTTCCGTGTTCACTATCCCATCAATACCAAGGACTATTACGACGAAGTCATTGTCTTTCTGGGAGCAACCTACTTTCGCGCGGTGGGAGCGAACCAGGTCTATGGTTTGTCGGCGCGGGGTGTGGCTATCAACACGGCCATGGAAGGCGGGGAGGAATTTCCCTATTTCAAAAAATTCTGGCTGGAACGGCCCACCGGAACCAGTGAAGACCTCACCATCTACGCTCTGATGGACAGCCCGTCCCTGACCGGCGCCTGCAAATTCGTTGTGCATCCCGGCAACCAGACCTTGGTGGACGTCTCGCTGACGCTCTTCCTGCGAAAAGAAATCAAAAAACTGGGAATCGCGGCATTGAACAGTATGTTCTTCTATGGGGAGAACACCAATATCCGGCCGGTCAACGATTTCCGGCCCGAAGTCCACGATTCCGACGGTCTTCAGCTCGCCACCGACACGGGCGAATGGATCTGGCGGCCCTTGGTCAACCCCAAGAACCTGCTGGTCACTTCCTTCCAGATGAACAACCCCAAGGGGTTCGGCCTTTTTCAGCGGGACCTGGATTTCGACCATTATCAGGACCTCGAAGCCTTCTACCAGAAACGGCCCAGCGCCTGGGTCGTGCCGCAGGGCAATTGGGGCGAAGGCAGGGTCGAGCTTGTCCAGATTCCCACCGACACGGAAATAAACGATAATATCGTCAGTTACTGGGTCCCGGCCGTCGTTCCCAAGCCCGGCGTCCCCATAGCTTATTCGTATCAAATGAAATGGGGATTCCCGGAAATGGCCGAGCCGCCCGCGGCCCGCGCCGTAGCCACCAGGATCCACGTGGGCAAGGAAGAAGACCTTAAAACGTATCTGGTGGATTTCGCCGGAGAAAAACTTCGTGCGATCAAGAACGACTCGGACATGAAGGCCGACATCAGTGTCGGCGGCGGCGAAGTCATCGAACAGCACCTCCAGGAAAATCCGTATCGTGGCGGCTGGCGGTTCGTTTTTCAGGTCAAGAAGAAAAAGAGCGCGTTAGACCGGGTGACTCCGGGCGCCGACGATCCGCTGGAATTACGCGCGTTTCTCCGAAACGGGGAAGCCATTCTCACCGAAACCTGGAGTTACGTAGACCCCTTTTAACGTGAAAGCCATGGCTACGACACCGGAAATTATCACGTCGGGAAAAGACCTTATTTACCCGAAAGACAGATTCGGACTGAAGCGCGGTTCCGATCGGAACTGGCAGGTCGCCGGAGATAGGGCGCTCCTTTATCTGCGCTGCCTGAACTTTCCCGCCTCACAAGCGCTTGAACTCACGCTCGAGGCCTTTAAAAGGGCGGAGCGGGAAATCGATTCGGGCGCCAACCCGACCCGGGAAGTCATGCGAAAGCTCAACCAACTGCTGGAGGAAAAAAGCCTCGAGGATTCGGGGTTTGGTCCGTCGTCGGATTTCGGATGCCCCTCGCTTGCGCTCTCCACACCCCCGCTTGAGCGGCGGTCCATGACTTCCGAGGAAGTGTTTTTCGGAAAAGGGCGGTCCCTGCCTTCGAATCTCCGCGAATAGTTCGAGGAAATCGGCTCGGAGTAACATCCTGGCGGCGCGTTACTCCGGGCGGAAATATTGGAAATGACACGAGAACATCTGCATAAGTATTGGGAAAAGGTGGCCAATCGACGCCGTCTGCTTTTGTTGGTCATGGTGTCGATTCCCACTCTGATCGCCAGCGGCTTTATGGCCAGGGTATTGCCGCACAAGGGCGTCGCCGCCATGGAGTTTCTGCTCGTCCTGTTTTTCGCGGCGCTCTACGCCTGGATATCCATCGGTTTCTGGGCGAGCGTGGCGGGCTTTTTCACGCTCATGCGCCGCAAGGACGTGTTTTCCGTGATGGAAAAAAACGGGAAAACCGCCCCGGTTTCCCCCAGGGCGCGAACCGCGCTGATCATGCCCATCTGTAACGAAGCGGTGGATCGCGTGTTCGGCGGAGTGTACGCCATATACCGGTCACTCGAAAAGTCCGGCCATCTCGATCTGTTCGACATTTTTATCCTGAGCGACACCAGCGATCCCGACAAATGGGTGGAGGAAGAGGTCGCCTGGCAGGGACTCTGCCGGGCGGTTGGCGGAGAAGATCGTATTTTCTATCGCCGGCGACGAGTCAACCTCAAACGCAAGAGCGGCAATATCGCCGATTTCTGCCGCCGGTGGGGGTATAAATACCGCTACATGGTCGTGCTGGACGCCGACAGCATTATGCTGGGGTCCACCATATATCGCATGGTGGAGCTGATGGAGGGCGATCCGACCATCGGCATTCTGCAGACCTCCGCCAAGGCGGTAAACGCCAAGACGCTGTACGCGCGGCTCCAGCAATTCGCCAACCACCTGTACGGCCCCATGTTTACGGCGGGGCTCCATTTCTGGCAGCTCGGCGACGCCCGGTACTGGGGCCACAACGCCATCATCCGTGTCGAGCCGTTCATGCGGCATTGCGCGCTCCCCAGCCTCACCGGAAAGCCCCCGCTGGGCGGGGACATCCTCAGTCATGACTTCGTGGAAGCCGCGCTCATGCGCAGGGCGGGGTGGGGCGTATGGCTGGCCTACGATCTGGACGGGAGTTACGAGGAGCTGCCCCCTTCGCTCCTCGATGAATTGAAGCGGGACCGCCGGTGGTGCCAGGGAAACATGCAGCACATGCGGCTGCTGTTCACCAAGGGGCTCTTTCCGGCTCACCGGGCGCTGTTTCTTGCCGGGGCCATGTCCTATGTGTCGGGGCTCATGTGGTTTCTGTTCCTGGCCTTGAGCACCTCCGAGGCCATCTACGAGGCCCTGGCGCCCCAACACTACTTTACGGCCGAACGCGTCCTGTTCCCGGACTGGCCCATCTGGAATCCGCGCTGGGCCATCACCCTGGGCATCTCCACCGCCATCCTGCTGTTCTTGCCCAAGTTTCTGAGTATCGTCATCGCGACCAAACAAAACCGCGTACGGAAATTCGGCGGCATGATGAGGCTTGCCCCCAGCGCTTTCATGGAGTCGCTGCTTTCCGCCTTTATCGCGCCCATACGTATGATTTTTCACAGCAAGTTCGTGTTCCTCATAGCGGTCGGCAGGCAGGTCGGCTGGAAATCCCCGCAAAGGGACGATCAGGCCACCACCTGGTCCGAGTCGTTGCGATTCCACGGATCGGGCATGGCGCTGGGCTTTGTCTGGAGCGCCGGGGTGCTGCTGATCAACCCGTCGTTTTTCTGGTGGCTCACGCCCATCCTGTTCTCGCTCATCGTGGCCGTGCCCCTGTCGGTTTGGTCCAGCCGTATCTCGGCCGGCGAGGGATTCCGCAATTGGGGGTTGTTCCTCACTCCCGAAGAAATCGAACCGCCGGCGGAACTGGGCTGGGTGAAGAGCTACATGCGGGAATATGAATCCATATGCTCCCCGCTGCCGATCAAAAAGGAACAGGGATTTGTCAGGGCCGTGGTCGACCCTTGCGTTCATTCCCTGCACCTGTCGCTGCTGCGCAACGAGCGGCGCTATTCGCCGAACATCCTCGACCGGCGGCGGCGGCTCAGGGAGAAAGCGCTCTCATCCGGACCGGCCAAGCTCACGGCGGCCGAGAAACGGGAGCTGCTTTCCGATCCCTTGTCCCTTGTTTCTCTCCATGAAGCGGTATGGACCAGCGAGGACGCCGCGCAGACCTCGATCTGGGGGCTGTCCGCCCCGTCTTCCAACGGCTTTCCCACCATGAATCCTCACATGTAACAGAAAATACTAAAAGGAATTATTCTAAAGCAGCGTTTCCAGGAGGTCACGGTCGAAATCGACCATCACGGTGTCGTCGACCTGAATGACGGGGACGGTCCTTACGCCGGAGAGTTTGATCATGGTTCGAAGCGCGCTGAAGTCGCCTTCCACGTTGACTTCCTCGAACTCCGCGCCCTTCTGTCGCAGATAGTCCTTGGCGGCCTGACATTTCCCGCAATGGGGGGTGGTGAAAACACGTATCATGTTGTTATGCCCGCGCTTTTGTGGTTGAAATCACTTCGCCCCGGCCAAGAGCTTCTTGTACGCTTCGGCCAGTTTTTCGGCGGCGAAATCCATGTCTTCCGGGACGCTGGCCCTGCCCGTGGTCAACCGCACTGCGCCCTTGCCCACGCGCTCGTCAACGCTCATGGCGTCCAGCGTACTCGAAAGCCGCACCTGGCTGTCATGGCAGGCGGCGCCGGTGGACGCGCACAGTTCGGGAACCTGTTCCAGGATGTCCGCGCCGGGTATTCCGGGAAACGACACGAACAGGGTGTTGGGAAGCCGGGCTTCGGAAGCCCCGAACACCACCAGTTCCGTTGCCAGGCCGGTCAATTTTTCGCGCAACCGGTCCCTGGTGGAACACATGGTTGCAACGTAGCGGCTCATCCCTTCGCGAGCCAGCCGGCAGCCTTCTCCCAGGGCCACGTCCAGGATGACGTTTTCCGTGCCCGCCCGGCGACCGCTCTCCTGCCCCGCCCCATGCATAAAGGGCGTAATCTGGGTCCCCTTGCGGATGAAGAGCGCGCCCACGCCCTTAGGCGAATAGATTTTATGGCCGGCCAGCGTGAGCAGGTCCGCGTTCATGGCCTGAACGTCGATGGGGATCTTGCCCGCGGTCTGAGCCGCGTCCGTATGAAACAGGATTCCCTTTTCCCGCGCCAGCGCGCCGATTTCTTCCACCGGCTGGATGACGCCGGTTTCGTTGTTGGCGTGCATGACCGAAATCAGGGCTGTGCCGGATTTGACGGCCTTGGCCACGTCCTCGGGATCGACCACCCCGCCGGCGCTCACCGGAAGGAACGTCACGTCCCAACCGTGGTAGGTGAGCAGATACAGCATGGGCTCCAGGATCGCGGGGTGCTCGATCTTGGTGGTGATCATGTGGTTCTTCCGGCCCATGAACTGATCGGCCACGCCCTTCAGCGCATGGTTGTTGCTTTCGGTGCCCCCGCTGGTGAAGACAATCTCGGACGGATCGGCGTTGATCAGCGCGGCCACGTGGCCTCGGGCCGTTTCCACCGCCTCCTTGGCCCGGACTCCCAGTTCATACCGGCTGCTGGGGTTTCCGAAATCCTGCTCCATGAACGGCAGCATGGCCGCGCGAACTTCCGGCGCCAAGGGTGTGGTGGCGTTGTGGTCGAGATAGATCATGGCGATTTTCCCGTCTGTCTTTTAAGAATGCGGCCATCGCCTTACCCGCGCCGTCGGCCCTTTCGAGCGCGGTAGGGGCAAAAATTTTTTGCCCCTACGTTTTGGGGGGAAGACGTTCCCCCAAAATGCGTATCAACCCACATCCCGGCCTTCTCCCGGAGGAGAAGGAAACCGTTTATGGGGTTACGGCGCAACCGCTTCCCGAAAGGCTACCTTACGCGGCGGTCGTCTGTCGAGTATTTATTACGCCTTCGGGAAGCTTCCGGCGAACGAACAGGGGAAGATTGAAGGCGGCCCGGTGGAGCTGCGGGGAATAGTAGTTCATGTCCTTCAGTGAAGCGAAACGCTCGTCACGGACGTCCTTCAACGGATCGGGACCCTTGGAACAGAATGCGAAGCCGATCAATCCGCTGGGATAGGTCGGCACGCTGGTGTAGTAATAGCCGCACAGGGGGAAGACTTTTTTACCCAGCTTCATTATTTCGGCCACGAATTCGGTGTGGTAGAAAAAGGATTCGCACTGGGCGACCGCGATGCCGTTTTCCGTGAGCGAGCCGAGCAGGTCGCGGTAAAAGGGTTCCTTGAACAGAACTTCGGCGGGGCCGATGGGATCGGATGAATCGACGATGATGACGTCATATTCGTTGGGCCGGTTGGCGACGAACGCGGCGCCGTCCTCGTAGAAACATTCCACCCGGGGATCGTCCAGCCCGGACGCGAGCGACGGCAGATATTCCCTGGACACGTCCACCACGCGGCGGTCGATTTCGCACAGGTGGACCCGCTTCACGCCGGGGTGCTTGACCACTTCCCGGATCGTTCCGCCGTCGCCGCCTCCGATCACCAGCACCGATTGCGGATTAGGATGGGTCATCAGCGGAACGTGGGCGATCATTTCGTGGTAGGAGCACTCGTCCATTTCGGTCACCATGATGATGCCGTCGAGGACGAGCATTCTTCCCATGCCCTTGGTTTCCATGACCGCCAGATTCTGGAATTCGGTTTTCTCGCTCCAGAGCGTCTTCTCGATTTTAATCCGCAGCATGCTCCTGGTCTGCATCTCCAGCTTTTCTTCAAACCAAAGATCCATCCCTTTGCCATTGACCGCGAATGAAGGATAGCCTTTCTTTTCTTCCATCATTTCCTTAACCTCGATATCAATAAAGGGGCGCGCCGGTATCGTGGCGCTCGTTTGATCAACCCTGTTGACGGCGGAAAGATTTCCGCCGTCATGGAACGATTTCATTGCGCATGGAGGGCCGAGAGGAAGGCTTTTCCTCCACAAAACAAGAGCGGTTACGCCCATGCCTCACGGCGTGTCGGGACGCGATACAGATCGACCGTTGCGGCCCGATTCGCGCCGGTGTTTGGCTTTTTATAGGGTTGAACTACTGAATAAGGTCTATCAACGCGCCGCGCCGGCCTGAAGCGGCGTCAGCTCCTGCAAGTCTTCGGGGCCCTGCTTATGTTTCAAGCATTCGGAGGGCACGTCGAGCGCGCCTCGCTTTAACTCCACAACCTGCATGCTTTCGGCGTTGAATTGTTCTCGAAGGTAGGAGACCGCCACGTCAGAGTCTATGTCTTCGCCACACGTGAAAATGTCCAGTGCGGCGTATCCATATTCCGGCCACGTGTGAATAGTGAAATGAGATTCCGCTATCACCGCGACGCCACTGACTCCTTGTGGGGAGAATTGATGAAAATAGGGATGGAGAAGGGTCGCGCCCGAAATCCGGACGGACTCAACTATGATGTCACCAACCTTTTCCCGATCGTTGAGAGTCTCACGATCGCACCCATACAGCTCCAAAATAATGTGTTTGCCTAACGCTTTCAATACTTTCGCCTCCCCTTCCCCGCCCTACCGCCGTTGAAGCGACGATCGGCGGGCTTACTAATTAAATCGTAAGGGAATTTGTAAGAATGGTTCCATACAAACCTCTTCTTAGGGTTAACTACATGGTACCGCGAACATGGCCCCCATCCACCTGGATAGTCACGCCGGTAATGTATCCGGCGCGTTCGGAAGCCAAAAAGCACACTAAATCAGCCAACTCTTCCGGCCTACCGGCTCTTCCGCAAGGAATATCGGCCTCCCAGCGACCGATGACGTCTTCCTTGCTCACGCCTTCCTTTTCAGCCGTTTTGGCGGCCAGCTGTTTCATGCGTTCGGTCATGGTGTATCCGGGGCACACGTTGTTGACCAATACCCCGTAGCGAGCGAACTCATTGGACAGACTCTTGGCCAGGCCAATGACGCCGGTGCGCACGGTATTGCTCAGAATGAGCCCCGCTATGGGCTGCTTGACCGCGACCGACGTTATATTGATGATACGGCCCCATTGCTGCTCTTTCATGTGAGGCAGGGCCGCTTTGCTCAACGTTATGGTACTCAAAAGATTCAGTCTGAACGCGTTTTCCCAGTCCTGCTGGTCGAAGTCCAGAAACTGACCGGGGGGCGGGCCGCCGGCGTTGTTGACCAGAATGTGGACACCGCCGAAATGGTCCATCGCCTTGTGGACCCATTCAGTCGCCTGGGCGGGATCGGACACGTCGCAGGCGTGGCCCCATACCGCGCTCCCGGTATCCGAACTGATTTCTCGCGCCGCCTTGTCCAGAGTTTCCGGATCGCGTCCGCACAGGGCCACCTTGGCGCCTTCGCGGGACAAGGAGTGAGCCGCCGCCTTGCCCAAGCCTTTGCTTGAAGCGGCCACCAGCGCGATCTTGTCTTTTAATCCTAAATCCATATAGTATGATCTCTCATACGGCGATTTAAAAGGGTATTTATGCGGCGCCGCGGAAGGGCGATCTTTTGACATCAAGAAGCCCAAACCATATAGTAAATCCAGGATTCATGCAAGCTTGATTAGCGCCGCGTGAGAATTAAATTGCGCCCAGTCGGAACCCGTGTCAAGGGACGAGGCGCATGTCTCAATACATCTCCCGACGTGAAAAATCAACTCTTTTGACGCCTGCTGAAGGCGTTAAAAAGGAGGAAATAATTCCATGGCCGAAAACCAGGGCCAGTTGAGCCCGGAAGCCAGGATAGCGCTCCTGAAAGTGGCGAGGAATACGCTCAAGGAACGCTTTAATCGGGAAAGGGAGCCCGTGGACCGCGATCTGCCCGAATTGGCGGGAAAGAACGGCGCTTTTGTCACGCTCCATAAAAACAAGGCGCTCCGGGGATGCATCGGAATCTTTACGGGCAAGGACGCGCTCCATTCCACGGTGGCCTCGATGTCGCTGGCGGCCGCCTTTGACGACCCACGCTTCCCGCCCCTGCGGGAAGACGAACTGGACCGGATCGACATAGAAATATCGGTGCTGTCGCCGCTCCAAAGAATCGAAAGCGTGGAGGAAATAGAAGTCGGCCGGGACGGAATCTACCTGATCAAGGGCTACAACCGGGGCGTCCTGCTGCCGCAGGTGGCGACGGAATACGGGTGGGACCGGGAAACCTTTCTTTCGCAAACCTGCGTCAAGGCCGGGCTGCGCCAGGATTGCTGGAAGCAGGGCGCCGAAATATACACCTTCGTCGCCGACATCTTTCACGAAGATTGAAAAACCCGGCGTGACGTGAGCCACCGGCGCCGGTCATTGATTTGTTGAGAAAACCGGGCGGAAATTGTATTCTACGGGCTGGAGTGAATAGCTATTTCCCCGTTTCGGCCAAATGCTTCATTGATTATCTTATTTAACCCCATGGCGGCCTCCAGCGGCCATACCCGCGACGGATCGATAACCCCGGCAAGCGCTCTTGTGGCGCGCTCCCGGTGAAAGGATCAGAACGTTTTATGGCCGACCCTTCCCAAAACTTCGAATTTCCCGTGGCGGGACCGATGGAGGAGTGCCGGTTTATCCTGGAGCATCTGGCTCAGGGCGTGTTTACCGTCAACGAACGCAGGCAGATCACCTTCTTCAACACCGCCGCCGAGGACATCACCGGATACCGCCGCGAGGACGTGCTGGGCAGGCCGTGTTACGCAATTTTCAAGACCCGTTCCTGCCGGGACTTCTGCAAATTGGACGAAGCGGTGGAAGTGGGGCGGAAAGCGCTCAACTTCGATATCGAAATCGAAAACCAAGCCGGTTTCAACGTGCCCATCAACATCAGCGTGGCGCCTATTCTGGACAAGGATGGACGGCTGGTCGGGGGCGTGGAATCGTTCGAGGACCGTTCCCTGGTCCACGAACTGCTGCAGAACATCAAGAACAGCAACGAACGCTTCCGCATGATTCTGGACAGCATGACCTCCGCCGTGGTCACCGTGGACAAGAGCGGGAGAATCACCAGTTTCAACCGCCAGGCCGAGGAACTCACCGGCTATCCGCGTTCCAAGGCCATTGGACACCTCTGCCACGAAATTTTCAAGGGACGCCAGTGCGAAACGAGCTGCGGGCTCAAGAAACTGATGGCGCGGGAAGTGGAAGGCTCGATCCAGTGGGAAATGGACATAACCAACCGTTCGGGCGTTCCCATCCCGGTGCGGGTCAGTTGCGTTCCCATGAAAAACGATAACGGCCGCATTATCGGCGCCCTGGAAACATTGGACAACCTGTCGCTGGTTCACGAATTGCAAAAGGAGATCCAGGGCAAATACCAGCTCGGCGACATGGTGGGCCAGGGGCCGCTCATGCAGCGAATATTCGGGCTGCTTCCCATCATCGCCGCCAGCCCCACCACGGTGCTCATCACCGGCCCCACGGGGTCGGGAAAGGACGTGCTGGCTTCGGTCATCCACGGCCTGAGCGACCGCTCCGACCGGCGGATGGTCAAGGTCAATTGCGCCTCGCTCCCGGAAAACCTCCTGGAATCGGAGATGTTCGGCTATAAAAAAGGCGCTTTTACCGGCGCGATCTCCGACAAGCCCGGCTTGTTTCAACTGGCCGACCGGAGCGACATTTTCCTGGACGAAATCGGGGATCTTCCCCTGTCCTTGCAGGCAAAACTGCTGCGGGTGCTGGAAGACCGTGAATTCTACCCCCTGGGCGCCCGCGCCACGGTGAAGGTGGACGTGCGGATCATCGCGGCCACCAACCGGGAACTGGAACAGTTGGTGGCGGAAAACAAGTTCCGCGCGGATCTCTACTACCGGTTGAACGTGATGAAGCTGGAGATGCCGTCGTTACGCGAGCGTATGGAAGACCTGCCGCTTCTGATCGATTTCATCATGGCCAAGCTGAACCTGCGCAGAAAAACGCCCCTGAACGCCATCAGCCCCCAAGCCATGCGCCTTCTGTTGAACCACCCCTATCCCGGCAACATACGGGAGCTGAAAAATATCCTCGAACACGCTTTCATCCTCTGCCAGGAGTCCGTTATCGAGCCCGCGCACCTGCCCCTCTATCTGACGCGCGGATCGGGCGGCAGGGACGAAACGGCGGGACCGAATCCGGCGCCGGACATCGGCCCGGCGATCGCCGAAACCGAAAAACAACTTATCCTGGCCGCCCTGGAGCGCAACGACTGGAACAAAACCAGGACGGCGCGGGAATTGAACATGGATCGGACCACCTTGTGGCGCAAACTCAGAAGATTGGACATCCGGACGTGATATCTTGTCTACATGGGGGAAGCCCGTGCCGGCGAGTCTGTTGAGGAACGTCTTCAGAAGCCTGAGCTTCAGACTGGGCTTTGTGCTGAGCCTTATGTTCACTGCGGGGATCCTCGGTTTCGTGGCGCTCTATTTCTCCTGGCGGGAAATGACCGCCGGGAACGTCCCGGCGCTCGACGGCTTCGGTATTTTCGCCTTGATTCTGTTCCTGGCGGTTTTCGCGGCCGCCGCGTTGTACGTCATATTCGCCGTCGGACGCCCGCTTTCCGAACTGGCGGTGGCCACGAGCAGGATCGCCCGGGGGGATTATTCCCGGCTCATCCGGCCTCGGGGAAACGATGAAATCGGCGAACTGGCCCGGGCCTTCAACAGCATGGTCGAAAAGGCCCGCGAACGGACGGCGCAACTGGAAAAAAGCCGCGACGAATTCCAGGGGCTGTTCGAACGGGTACCGTGCTACATCACCGTGCAGGACAAGGATCTGCGGTTGATACGCTACAACCGCGAATTCGACCACGCCTTCGGCCCGGTGACCGACGAATATTGCTATCAGGCCTATAAGCAGCGAAGCGCTCCCTGCGAAAACTGCATGGTAAAACTGACCATGCAGGACGGCCGGATTCACAGCAGCGAGGAGCTGGGGCTGACGCGGGACGGCCAAAAACGCTCCTTTCTCATCACCACCGCTCCCATACGCGACGAACACGGCCGTATATCGGCAGTCATGGAGATGTCTACCGACATCACCGCCTTGCGCCGGTTGCAGACCGAACTCACTCGCTCAGAGGAAAAATACCGGGTCATCTTCAACAACGTGCCCCACGCCATTTTCGTGCTGGACCCCCGGACGCTGGAAATTCTGGACATCAACGACCGGGCGGTGACCGGCTACGGGTTTTCCGGAGACCAACTCCGGTCCATGAATTTTACGGATCTGAGCCCCGAGGAGGAACGGGCCGTCGTCGCGCTGGGCGTGACCACCTGCGGAGTGGTCACCAATCTGCGTCAGTTTAACAGCGGCGGGGACACCATTTACGTCAACGTCCGCGTATCGCCTTCGCAATACGGCGACAAAAAGGTCCTGATCGCCACCACCGTCGATGTGACGGACCAGATGGAAACCGAGCAGCAGCTCATCCAGGCGGCCAAGATGGCCACGCTCGGCGAGATGTCCACCGGCATGGCGCACGAGTTGAACCAGCCTCTTTCGGTGATCAAGACCGCCGCCAGCATCATTCTGCGGCGGCTGGCCCAGGGCAAGGAAACGGGCGACGCGCTTTTGGGCGAACTGAACACGGAGATCGACGCGCAGGTAGACCGGGCGTCCCGGATCATCAATCACATGCGGGAATTCGGCCGCAAGCCGGAAATTCATAAACAGCGCGTCAACCTCAACGACGCGCTCCGGGACTCATTTACCGTGTTCGGCCAGCAGTTGAAGCTTCGCCAAATCGAGGTAATCATGAATTTAGATGATGACTTACCGCCGGTTTTGGCTGATAAGAACAGATTGGAACAGGTATTCGTCAATCTTGCGCTGAACGCCCGCGACGCCATCGAGGAGCGAAAGGCCCGGCTTGGAGGCGATTCCGGCGGCAACCGTATCACCATCAACTCGTTTCGGGATGGCGACCGGGTCGCGGTGACCCTGGCCGATACCGGGATGGGCATACCCAAGCGGCTCAAGGGAAAGGTGTTCGAACCCTTTTTCACCACCAAGGAACAGGGCAAGGGGACCGGCCTCGGCCTCTCGATCAGCTACGGTATCGTGAGGGATTACGGCGGCTCCATCGATTTTCAGAGCGAAGAGGGCAAGGGAACCGTTTTTACCATTCATTTCCCCATGGCCAAGGAGAGCTAATGGACAGGCTTTTGCTGGTGGATGACGAGGAAGGCATCCGCAAGGTACTCGGTCTGGCGCTTCGTGAAGAAGGCTACGAGGTCGACACCGCCGAATCGGGCGCGCAGGCGCTGGAGCTGTTCGACCGGTTCCAGCACCCGATCGTCATCACGGACATCAAGATGCCGGGCATGGACGGCATCCAGCTCTTGCAGGAGATCAAACGCCGGCGGCCCCTGTCCGAGGTGATCATCGTCACCGGTCACGGGGAAATGAGTCTGACCATACAGGCGCTCAAACTGGAAGCGTCCGATTTCATTACCAAGCCCATCGATTCCGCCGCCCTGAGCATCGCCCTGCAACGGGCCCAAGGAAAAAATCAAGATGCGGAGCCAGTTGCAACAGTACACCGAAAACCTTGAACAGCTGGTGGCCGACAAGATCACCGAAATCACCCGCATGCTGGAATTCCAGAACAGCCTGGTGGAAAACGCGCAGGAAGGCATTTTCGTGGTCGATCCTTACGGCTGCACCATGGTCTTCAACCGCTACATGGAACGTCTGACCGGTCACGGCCGCCAGAAGGCCATGGAAATGGACATCCTGGAACAGCTTTTTCCCGCCCGCTTCGTGAGCGATCTGACCGCGCGGGTGGAAAAGGCCGTGGTTTCGCTCGACCGCAGTCCCATCCAGGCCAACGAAACCAGCATAAACTCCACCACCGGCCCCCGGGTACCCGTGCAGGTCAGCGCCGCCCCGCTCTATAAAAGCGGCGTGTACACCGGCCTGTTGATCACCGTGCACGATCTGCGCCCCATCAAAAAGCTTCAGCAGGACCTGCTGGAATCCGAACGGCTCGCCGTGGTGGGACAGACCGTGGCGGGACTGGCCCACGGCATCAAGAACATCATGGGAGGGCTCAAGGGCGGCATTTACGTGGTCGACCAGGGCATACGGTTGAACAACCCCGACTATCTCAACCAGGGCTGGGACATGGTCAAGCGCAACGTGGACCGCATCAAGAACATGGTCATGGACCTACTGGACTACTCCAAGGAGCGTGAACCCGAGTACGAAATGATCTCCCCCAACGCGCCCGCCGAGGAAGTGTACAAACTCATGAAACCGCGCGCCGAAGAATTCGGCGTGGACATCGAACTGCTGCTGGAACCGGACCTGCCCACGGTGGCGCTCGACCCGGAAGCCATCCACATCTGCCTGGCCAACGCGGTGACCAACGCCATCGACGCCTGCGCCGGCCCCAAGGTGGAACAGCAGTCCAAAAAAGTCTGCCTGGAAACGGCCTCCGACTCGGCCGGCAACATCCTGTACCGCATCACCGACTGCGGCTGCGGCATGGATCAGGAGACGCTGAACAAGGTATTCAAGCGCTTTTTCACCACCAAGGGGTCGAAGGGAACCGGGTTGGGCATGATGATCACGGAAAAAATCGTCCGCTCCCACGGCGGCAAGGTGCATATCGCCAGTTCCGAAGGCGAAGGCTCCACGGTGGTGATCAGCCTGCCCGTGAAAAAGACCCTGCCCACTGTCGCATAGCGTTGCACGTGCGTTGCAATGTTGCATCGCTTTCCGTTTCATTTCCGTCGCGCACTAACTCCTGATTTATATAACCACCCGTTTTTACACAACTATTTTTCATGGCACGGATTCTGCTTTCCCTTAAATGCAAGGCACCCGAAGGACGAGGAGACTCCCATGATCACCTACAAAAAAATCCTCTTTGGCACGGACTTTTCCGATGACGCCGGGATGGCGTTTCTGCACGCGCTCGATACCGCCAAGCGTTACGGAGCCTCGCTAACCATTCTGCACGTCCTCCATTCCGGGTATAGGTACTCCCGGCACGTGGTTGACGAAATGTCGGAGGAACCCGACGGCGAAGCCTTTGTGGACGAGAAAGTATTGAGAAAGGCTCGCGCAAAACTGGAGGAGGTCTACGGCTCCCGGTTGGGTAATTTTACCAACGTGACCTACGAGATCCTCCCGGGAATTCCGTTTGTCGAAATTGTGAAATACGCCCGGAAAAACGATATCGATCTGATCATCCTGGGCGCAAAGGGTAAATCCGAACTCGACTCGGTGCGATTCGGCAGCACCGTGGCAAATGTGGCGCAACGCGCCCACTGCCATGTGACCGCCATTCGAAACCCCGAATCCCAATTCCGGTTGCCCGGGGCATTATACTAGGATCATTGTCTACCTCGGTTCAAAATGTTTATGAGGGTCGCGTTATGAAGAAGAAAGTTTTGGTTGTGGATGACGAACTGGACGTTCGAACATTTATCAGCACACTGCTGGAAACGAACGGGTATAAGCCGATCATCGCCGAGGACGGGGAGTCCGGCTACCTGATCGCCAAGGAAAAGCAGCCCGATCTGGTCGTCCTGGACGTCATGATGCCCAAGGAAAGCGGAATCAAGATGTACCGGCAGTTGAGGACCGACCCGGAACTGATGGCCATTCCCGTCATCATGGTTTCCGGCATCGCCAAGAAAACCTTTATGCACTCCCAGAAGGTCCTGAACGACTATACCGGCACCCAGGTGCCCGAACCGGAGGCGTACATCGAGAAGCCGCCGGAGGCCGACGAGCTGCTGGCCTATGTGCTGAAACTGACCGCGTAAGCGGGCGGGAAAGGTCGATGGCGGCTCAACCATGCATCTCGAAAAAGCGGGACCACGAGGAATTCCGAACCGAGGAGCGTTGTTTCATTATCGAGAATTACAACACGCCTTTGGATGAATCCGTATCCGTGGCCACGGCGCGGGTCGAACCCGGCGTCACGACCGCCTGGCACCGCCTTATCGATACCACCGAACGCTATGTGATGTTGCAGGGAACGGGCTTTGTCGAAATCGGCGAGGAGCCGGGGGAGGAAATCAACCCCGGCGACGTGGCCTTCATCCCCGCCGGCGCACGGCAGCGCATCGCCAATAGAGGCTCCGGACAGCTCGTTTTCCTGGTTATCTGCGCGCCCCGGTTTCGACCGGAGAATTATGAGTCATTGGAATAACGGATAACGGACTCGGTCGGAAGATAACGGCCGGGAACTCCAAACCGCGGACAGAGGCGTTGCATATGCGCAACGCTTGGCGGCGTTCGTCGCCACCTGTCCAAACACGGCGAGAAAATTTATGGACGACCAGAAGACCGCGCCGCAAACAATGGAACAGCCGGAAGTCATCTACCCCCAATCCGATTTCATGGAGAGCGTGAAACAGGCCGGCGTCGATGTTTCCGCCTGCTACCAGTGCAAAAAATGCACGAACGGCTGTCCCATGACCTTCGCCATGGACATCTACCCCGATCAGGTGATCCGTCTGGTCCAGATGGGACAGCGCGACCGCGTGTTGTCCTGCGACACCATCTGGGTGTGCTCCTCCTGCGAAACCTGCACCACCCGCTGCCCCAACGAAGTGGACATCGCGCGGGTGATGGACTACCTCAAGGAACGCTCCATCGAGGCGGGAATCAGATCGCCGCAAGCCGCCATCACCACCCTGCACCAGGTGTTTCTCAACGACATCAAGAAACGCGGCCGGGTATTCGAAGGCGGTCTGGTGCAGGCCTACATGCTCAAGACCGGCGAGTTGTGGCGCAAACTGAAAACGCTGGAAATCACCGAAGACATCGCGCTCGGCTGGAACATGGCCCGTAAGGGCCGAATGTCGTTGCTGCCCAAGGGCATTCGCGCGAAGAACGAAATTAAGGAAATCCTCAAGTAAAGGACACGGGATGAAGGTCAGTTACTATCCAGGTTGCTCTTTGGAAGGCACGGCGAAAGATTACGCGCTGTCCATAAAAGCGGTTCTCAACGCCCTGGACATCCAATACCGGGAATTGGACGACTGGAACTGCTGCGGAGCGACAGCCGCCCACTCCATCAATCACGAAGCTTCCATCCTCCTGCCCGGACGCAATCTGTCCATCGCCGAATCCGCCGGAGACGACATGATCGTCCCCTGTCCGCTGTGCTTCAATCGGCTGAAGACGGCGGAAAAAGAGCTTTTGAGCGAACAGGGCCGTCACTATGGCGTACCGTTCGAAGGCAAGATAACCATCTTCGATCTGGCTAATTTTCTGGCTCGCGACGAGGTCTTGGAACGGCTGGAACAGTACCGGCAGCAGGATTTCGGTGGGATCAAGGCCGTCTGCTACTACGGCTGCATGGCCGCCCGGCCGCCACGGGTCACGGACGAACACAATCCTGAAAATCCCCAGAGCATGGACCGCATCCTCGACCGGCTGGGCGTGGAAGTAAAACCCTGGTCCTATAAAACCGACTGCTGCGGCGCGAGTCACGCCCTGTCGCGGCGGGACCTGATGTTCGAACTGGTGGGCAAGCTGTACCGCAAGGCCCACGAAGCCGGCGCTAACTGCATCGTGGTGTCCTGCCAGATGTGTCAGGCCAACCTCGACATGTACCAGGGCCAAATCGCCAATATGCTCGGGGAACCCTACTATTTCCCCATTTTGTACATTACCGAATTGATCGGTCTGGCCATGGGCCTGTCGGGATCGGACAAATGGTTCAAGGGCCATTTCATCGATCCCCGGCAGCTGTTCGAACGAGCCGGACTGAAGGCTTGAAGCGATGAGCGAAGCACAGGGAAACGGAGCTTTCATGGAAGCGCAACGAGTCAAGGAATCCGAGTCCAGGGATCAATGGGAACGTCAGCGGCAAGTGGGCGCGGTGGCCGTGGTGGGCGCCGGAATCGCCGGCATGCAGTCCGCCCTGGATCTGGCCGAAGCAGGCTATAAGGTGTATCTGCTGGAAAAAGACTCCTCCATCGGCGGAGTCATGGCCCAGCTCGACAAGACCTTCCCCACCAACGACTGTTCCACCTGCATGATATCGCCCAAGCTCATTGAAGTCGCTTCGAACCCGAACATTGAAATGATCACCGCCGCCTCGGTGGAGGGGCTGCGCGGCCAGCCCGGCGATTTCATGCTGGAAATATCGCGCGAGCCGCGATTTGTCGACGAATCGAAGTGCACGTCTTGTGGAGAATGCGCCAAGGTTTGCCCGGTCGAGAGCCCCGCCACGTTCAACGAGAACCTCAATCCGCGCGCCGCCATCTACAAGCATTTTCCGCAAGCCGTCCCTTCCGCTTTCGCTATCGAAAAAAGAGGAACCGCCCCCTGCAAGGCGGCCTGTCCCGCTCATATCAGCGTGCAGGGCTACGTGGCGCTTATCCGTCGCGGGAAATTCCAGGAGGCTCTGGACCTGATTCGCCGGGACAACCCGCTGCCGGCCGTCTGCGGCCGGGTATGCACCCACCCCTGCGAAACCGTGTGCGAACGCGGCGGCGTGGACGAACCCGTCGCCATCCGGGATCTCAAGCGGGTGGCCGCGGACTACGAGTACCAAAAGGGCGTCAAGGTATTGCCGAAGATGAAGCCGCGCCGGGATGAAAAAGTCGCCATCATCGGGTCCGGCCCGGCCGGGCTCTCGGCGGCCTACTACCTGGCCATCGAGGGTTACCAAGTCACCATTTTCGAAGCCCTGCCCGTGGCCGGCGGCATGCTGACCGTGGGAATCCCCGAATACCGGCTTCCCCGCGACATCATCAATTACGAAATCGATTTCATCCGCGAAATGGGCGTGGAGATCAAGCTCAACACCCCCATCGGTAAGGACCTGACCCTGGACGACCTGAAAGCCCAGGGGTACGGCGCCATCTTTCTGGGCATCGGCGCGCACGAACCGGTGAAGCTCAACGTCGAGGGCGAAGACATCCAGAACGTCCACCAGGGCGTCAATTTCCTGCGTGAGGTGAGCCTGGAACAGCCTGTGTCCGTGGGCAAGAAAGTCGCGGTCATCGGCGGCGGCAACGTGGCCATCGACGCGGTGCGGACCGCGCTCCGGCTGGGCGCCGAGGAAACCTTTATCATCTACCGCCGCAGCGAGGAAGAAATTCCCGCCTATGAAGAGGAAATCGAAGAAGCCCTGGAAGAAGGCGTCAAATTTCATTACCTGACCACCCCCACCAAAATCGTTGGAAACGGCGACGGCGTGACCGCCATCGAACTGATCCGCATGCAGTTGGGCGAGCCCGATCAGAGCGGCCGCAGGCGGCCCGTGCCGGTGGAAGGGTCGGAATACCGGATGGAAGTGGACACGGTCATTTCCGCCATCGGCCAGAAAGTCCGGCCCGCCTTTGAAATCAAGGAAGAGGGCTTCGAGCTGTCGCGGTCGGGAACCTTCTCGGTCGACCCCGAAACCCTGCAAAGCGGCGCTCCCTGGCTCTTCTGCGGCGGCGACGCCGTAAGCGGCCCGGCCACGGTCATCGAAGCCATCGCCGCGGGCAAGGAAGCCGCCCTCTCCATCGACCGCTATATCAATGGAAATGATCTGAGCGAAGGGCGGGAACGGTTGCTGCCCATCGCCAAACCCGAAGCGGGGGACGTCAAGAAGCGAAAACGCGCCCGGGCCCAGCGTGTGGCTCCGGCAACCAGAAAGACCGATTTCCGCGAAGCGCAACTCGCGCTGTCGCCCGAAGAGGCCATGGATGAAGCTTCCCGCTGCCTGAGCTGCGGGATCTGCGCCGAATGCTATCAGTGCGAGTCCGTCTGCCAGGCCGGGGCCATCGACCATCATCAGCAGCCCTCCCGGATGGAGCTGAACGTGGGCGCGGTGGTGCTCGCCACCGGATTCAGGCCCTTCAACGCGTCGTTCAAGCCCGAATACGGCTACGGCCGCTATCCCAACGTCATCACCAGTCTGGAGTTCGAACGCTTCCTTTCCGCGTCCGGCCCCTTTGGCGGCCACATCCAGCGTATTTCCGACGGCAAGGAACCCGTCAAGGTCGCCTGGATTCAATGCGTGGGATCGCGCGACGCCTCCATCGGCAACGACTACTGCTCCTCGGTCTGTTGCATGTACGCCACCAAGCAGACCATCATTGCCAAGGAACACGACGGACGGATCGAACCCACCATCTTTTTCATGGACATGCGGGCCCACGGCAAGGGATTCGACCGCTACTACGAACGGGCCAAAGAGAATCACGGCGTCAGGTACGTGCGGAGCATGATTTCGCGCGTCACCGAAAACCCCATGACCCATGATCCCGAAATTCACTATCTCGATGAAAACGGCGTGTTCCAGGACGAACGCTTCGACCTGGTGATCCTGTCGGTGGGGCTGAGGCCCCACCCGGCCACCGTGGAAACGTCGCGAAAGCTGGGCGTGGAACTCAACCGGTTCGGTTTTTGCGAACCCCAGCCCTTTGATCTGGTCGCCACCTCCCGGCCCGGCGTGTTTGCCTGCGGCGCGTTCCAGGCGCCCAAGGATATTCCCGAAACCGTGGCCCAGGCTTCCAGCGCCGCCGCCGAGGCCCAGCGCCTGCTGTCCGGCGCCCGCGGCATGATGACCCAGGAAAGCGAGTATCCCGTGGAACGGGACATTTTGGGCGAAGAGCCGCGCATCGGCGTGTTTGTCTGCCACTGCGGCATCAACATCGCCGGCGTGCTCGATATGGGCGCGCTCACCGACTACGCCAAATCGCTTCCCAACGTGGAATACACCACCGACTATCTGTTTACCTGCTCCACCGACGCCCAGGAGAAAATGCGCGAGTCCATCGAGCAGTACGGGCTCAACCGCGTGGTGGTCGCTTCCTGTTCCCCCAGAACGCATGAACCGCTGTTCCAGGACAACATCCGCAAAAAAGGTTTGAACAAATATCTCTTCGAAATGGCCAACATCCGCGATCAATGTTCGTGGGTGCACCAAAAAAACCCCGGCGAGGCCACCGAAAAGGCCAAGGACCTTATCCGCATGTCCGTGGCTCGGGCCGCGCTGCTGGAACCGCTCCACGAACTGCCCTTTGACGTGACCCAGAAGGGGCTTGTGGTCGGCGGAGGCGCGGCCGGAATGACGGCGGCCCTCACCCTGGCCGATCACGGCTTTGAAACCGTCCTGGTGGAACGAAGTTCGGAACTGGGTGGAGAAGCGCGCAAGCTGCGGTTCAACGTCCGGGCCGAGGATATCGGCGCCTATCTCAAGGACCTCATGGAACGGGTGGAAAACCATCCCAAGCTGAAGCTGTTCACCGACGCCGAGGTTCTGGGAACCATCGGCCACGTGGGCAAGTTCGTCACCAAGATCCAGGCCAACGGAACCGTGCATGAAGTCTTGCACGGGGCCACCATCGTGGCCACCGGCGGAGCCGAATACCGGCCCACGGAATACCTCTTCGGTGAACACAAGAATGTGGTGACGCAGCGCGATTTCCACGAGATCCTCGGGAACCGGGACAAATCCTTGCGGCTGCTTAAAACCGCCGTCATGATCCAATGCGTGGGTTCCCGCGACGAGGACCGCCCCTATTGCAGCCGTATCTGTTGCACCGAGGCGGTGACCAACGCGCTGAAATTAAAAGAAATCAACCCCGACGCCGACATCTACATCCTCTACCGCGACATTCGCACCTTCGGGCTGAACGAGCCCTATTACAAGCGGGCGCGCGAGGCCGGAGTCCGGTTCGTCCGCTATGATCCATCGAAAAAACCGGTGGTGAGCGCCAACGGCAAGGACCTTCAGGTCAGGGTGTACGATCAGAGCATGCGCGCGGAACTGGTTCTTCCGGCCACCATGGTGGTCCTGAGCGCGGCCGTGATTCCCAACCAGGGAAGCAAGCCGCTGGCTACCGCGCTCAAGCTTCCCCTGGACGCCGATGGATTCTTCCTGGAAGCGCACGTGAAGCTTAGACCGCTCGATTTCGCCAGCGCCGGCCACTTTCTGTGCGGTCTGGCCCACGGCCCCAAGTTCCTCGAGGAATCCATCGCCCAGGCCAAGGGGGCGGCCAGCCGCGCCGCCACCATCCTGGCCAAGGAAAGGATGCTCGTGGGCGGCCAGGTGGCGGTGGTGGATCGGGAAAAATGCGTGCTGTGCATGACCTGCGCTCGAACCTGCCCCTACGGCGTGCCCAAGGTGGGCGATGACGGCTTTATCCAGATCGACCCGGCCTCCTGCCAGGGGTGCGGCAACTGCGCGAGCGCGTGTCCGCGCAAGCTGATCCAGGTTCAGCACATGCGCGACGACCAGATAATAGCCAAGGAAACGGCGATCAATCCGCTGGATGACTTCATTTCCGATTTTCACAAGGAAATGAGTTAGACCCGAGGGAAGCTATGCCCGAATTTGAACCGAAAATTGTGGCCATGGTCTGCACCTTCTGCACCTACACCGCCGCCGACATGGCGGGGTCCATGCGGTTGCAGTATCCGGCCAACGTGCGGATCGTCAAACTGCCCTGCACTGGGAAAGTGGACACGATCCATATTCTGAAAACCATCCAGGCCGGCGCGGACGCCATCCTGGTCGGCGGCTGCGAAGTCGGCGACTGCCATTTCCTGGAAGGCAATCTGCGGGCGCGGGAACGCGTGGAACAGGCCAAGGACCTTCTGGATGAAATAGGTATCGGAAGCGACCGGCTGGAAATGTACTACATCGGGGCGTCCGACGCGCCCTTGTGGACCCGCAGGGTAAACGAGATGGTGGAACGGGTGAAAAAATTAGGCCCCAATCCTCTCCGACTGTTGCGAGCGAAACGAAAAAGCGGCCAAGCGTCGACCGACGCGCGGGTTTCGGGCTGAGGAGAACGATAATGATCATTGCGCAGCGTAAACCACTCCGTGAAATACAGGACAGCCTCGAAGGCTACTCCAAGGCGCTCATCGTGGGATGCGGCACCTGCGTGGCCGTGTGTCTGGCGGGCGGCGAAAAAGAGGTGGGCATTCTGGCCTCCCAGCTCGCCATAGCGAGCGAACTGGCGGGGAAGAACCTGGAAATCGGAGAATTCACCATTGAACGGCAATGTGACCGTGAATTCCTTGACGAACTTCGCGGCATGGCGCGCAATTACGAAGTCCTGGTGTCCCTGGCCTGCGGCGTCGGCATTCAGTTTCTGTCCGATCAGTACCCCGACAAGGTGGTGCTGCCCGGCGTCGACACTACGTTTATCGGAGCCAACGAGGAAGCGGGCTACTGGACCGAACGATGCAGAATGTGCGGCCAGTGCTATCTGGGTATCACCGGGGGTATCTGCCCGGTGACTATCTGCCCCAAGAGCCTTCTGAACGGTCCCTGTTCGGGGACCCGCGACGGCATGTGCGAAGTGGACCCGGAAAAGCGCTGCGCCTGGACCCAGATTTACGAACGCCTTGAAAGCACCGGGCGTCTGAACCTGATCAAGGAAATAACGCCGCCACGGGACCACAGCCTGACCACCACGCCGGCGCGTCAGATACACAAGGCCTATAAGAGGAGATACACAGCCAATGAGTAACTTCAAGAAAGCCTTGGAATCGGGGACGTTCATCGTCACCGCCGAGCTTGATCCGCCGAAGGGCCTGAACACCGCCCGGTTTCTGCAGATGGTGGACGCGCTGAAAGACAGCGTCCATGCGATCAACATACCCGACAACCGTTCCGCCCGGCTGGCCATGAGTTCCCTGGCCGCGAGCAGCCTCGCCCTGCAGCGGGGGGCCGAGCCCATCTGCGCCTTTACCTGCCGCGACCGCAATCGGCTGGCCCTGTCTTCGGATCTCCTGGGCGCCTGCGCCCTCGGGCTGACCAATATCCTGCTGGTGAGCGGCGACTATTTCACCTTCGGCGACATGAAGCAGGCCAAGCCCGTGTTCGATCTGGACTCGGTCCAGGCCATGCAGATGGCGCGGGAGCTGGAAAAAGGCGCGGATATGTGCGGCGGCGCGCTGGACGGCCCTCCGGCCTTCTGCCTGGGCGGCGTGGCCAATCCCAGCGCCGAACCCATTCAGCCCCAGACCATCAAATTTCTGAAGAAGATTCGCGCCGGTGTGGACTTCATCCAGACCCTCGACGTGTATGACCCGGAAAAGCTCAAAACCTTCCGGGAATACATGGGCCGGGAAAACGTCAAGATCATCGCCGGTGTGCGGGTGTTGGGGAAGCGCGAGCTGGAGCTGCAGGAAGCCGGACGGCTCCCCGGCGTCCCCATCCCCAAGGGATGGGTGGAAGCCATGCGGGAGCTTGTCGAGGACAAGGCCGTGGCCTGGAGCAAGCAAAAGGCCGTGGAAATCATCAAGGCCATCAAGAGCGGCGGGCTGGCCGCCGGAGTTCACCTGACCGCCGACGGGCATGAAGACCTCATACCCGAGATCGTCAAGGAAGCCGGACTCTAAGACCGGAGGTTCGATGAACGGACCCGAGAGTGAATGGATTGCGCAATGAACGCGAATAAAACAGTATTGGTCGTGGGTGGAGGAATCGCGGGCATGACCGCCGCCTGGGAACTGTCCCAAGTGGGCGTGAACGCGATCATCGCCGAAAAAAGCCTGTTTCTGGGTGGACGGGCGGCTCAATTCGCCTGCAAGGCCACCGACCGCTGCCTCAAATGCGGAAATTGCCTGGTGGAGGAGCGGCTGAAACAGGTCATGGGAAGCCCCTTCATCACCGTCCTCACCGGCGCCCAACCAGAGGCCGTGGAAGCCAGGGAGGGCGGCGGCTATAGCGTTTCCCTGAAACGCGCTCCCCTGTTGATCGATCCGGCCAAATGCACCAATTGCGGCCTGTGCTATACCAAATGTCCGGCGGTGAAGGGCGGGGCCATTGTCCAGGCGCCCACATCCAAGAACCACCCCTTTTACGCCATCGATCCCCAACAGTGCCATTTTTTCAAGGACCAGGGAGCGCGTATCTGCGAAGAGGTCTGCCCCGAAGGCGCCATCAACCTGACCGCCCAGCCCGACGAACAAACGCTCGAGGTGGACGGCGTGATGATCGCTTCCGGATTCGATCCCTTCGATCCCCGGCTCAAGGCCCGTTTCAACTTCGACGCCTACCCCAACATGATTACCGGGATGGAGCTGGAACGCATGCTGCGCGATCGCGGCGGGGCCTTCCGGCCCTCCGACGACGCCCCCGCCTCGAAAATCGCCTTTGTGCAGTGCGTGGGCAGCCGGGACACCACCATCGGCCACAATTACTGTTCGCGCGTCTGCTGCGGCTACGCGCTGCGCATGGGCATGCGGATCGGCCATGAATCGCCGGACACCAACGTCACCGTCTTCTATATGGACATTCAGAATTTCGGCAAGGATTTCGACCGCTTCATGAACGAGGCGCGGCAAGGAATTCGTCTGGTCCGCTCCATGCCCGGCGACTATTACCAGGGGGACGAGGACCGTATCGCCGTATCCTATTTCGATTCCGAACGCCGGGCCACGGTCCAGGAGGAATTCGATCTGGTGACGCTTTCGGTGGGGATTTCTCCCGGCTGCGACAACCAGGGGCTGAGCGCCGTTTTCGGCGTGGGGCTGGACGAATTCGGCTTTCTCGACGGCGGGAAAACCTCGGAAGCCTCCGGCGTGATGGCCACGGGAACCGCCACCGGCCCCATGAGCATACCGCAATCAATTACCAGCGCTTCACGAGCCGCCGAGCAGATGGCTCGATATCTGGGAGTCATTTCATGAGCGACAAACCCAAGATCGGCGTCTTTCTCTGTAACGGCGGGCACCTTCTTTCCGACCGGCTGAATTTCAACGCCCTGAAGGAAATCGCCCAGTCCTCCCCGCAGGTCACCCACGTGCAGGAAGTGGGAAAGCTGTGCTCCGCCGAAGGGGTGGCGGCCCTCAAATCGGCCACCGAAAAGATGGGGCTGGATGTGGCGGTACTGGGCGCGTGCGAATTTACGCAGTCGCAACTGCCGCTCATGGAACTGCTCAAACGCGACGGCCTGGACCAGGAATTGATCGAATCCATCAACCTGCGCGAACTGATACAGGGCGTGGAAGATCCGGCCCTGGCTCAGGAAAAGGCCGAACTGACCACTCGCATGATCCTGGAAAAGGCGGGCCGCAAGGACCGGCTCAAAATCGGCGAGGTCAAGGTCACGAACCGCGTGGCGGTGGTGGGGCACGGCTGGACCGCGCTCAAGGCCGCGGCCGAACTGGAGGCCATGGGCCATACCGTGTCCCTTATTTGCAACGAAACCAAGCTGGGCGTGAAAACGGTGGCCGCCGGATACGACCCGGAAACCGCCGAAACGCTCGATTCCCTTCTGAGCGCGGTCGAAAAAAGCAAGCGCGTCGAAAAACTGCTGCCTTCGCGCATCCAGGATTTCCGGGGCTCGGCCGGAGCCTACCGCATCACCGTGCGCGACCGGGACGGCGTCAGCCGGGAAATAGCCGCCGGCGGTGTCGTTCTGGCGCCCGAACCGAGCCTGCTGGCCGATTTCACCTCTTGGGGGCTGGAACAATCCGATTCCTGCCTTTCGCTCTCCGACCTGGAAGTCCTGCTCAGCTCGCAGGAATACGCCAAACGGCTGGACGCCATGTCTTCCAACGGTCCGGTCCGAGTGGTGTTTCTGGTGGGATTCACCCACAATTCGTCGCCGGTTTCCCAGCGCCGCGTCTTCAAGGCCGCCGCGAAACTGGCCGAGATCGGGCCGGACCCAGCCCATTGTCGTTCTGGATAACTACAAGGTGGCCGAACCCGGACTGGAAGGGCTGGCCTACCGGGCCCGGGAAAAAGGCGTGCTGTTCATTAAAGTCGGCGACCGGCGGCCCGAAGTTTCCCGAACGGACAAACCGTCCGCGTCACCTTTTTCGACGACGTCATGGGCGAAAACATCTCCGTCGACGCCGACTTGGTTGCGCTGGAAGAACGGACCGCGCCCCGGCAGTACGCTCACACCATTATCGACATTCTGGGCGTGGCCGCCGATCCGAGCGGTTTTTTCCAGGCCGATAACATTTACAATCTGCCCATATTCACCAGCCGGACCGGCGTACTGGCGGTGGGGCCGGGACGGGGCGCCGTGAGCCTGACGGACGGTCTCGAAGAGGCCCGTGAAGCCGCGCTGCATTTGAACCAGCTTCTGAGCGGCGAAACGCGTTCGGCGGCCGAGGACCGGGTAAAGCTGGACACCAAAAAGTGCGCCATCTGCCTGACCTGTTACCGGCTGTGCCCGCACCGGGCCATATCGGTGGTCAACCGCCGTCCGCTGTTCTCCGATCTCGCCTGCCGCGCCTGCGGCGTGTGCGCCTCGGAATGCCCCATGGACGCCTTGCAGCTTCACAATTACACCGACAGCCAGGCGCTGGCGGAACTCAAGGTGGCTGGTCCCGGTTTGCGGGACGACTCGGCGGGCGGGTTCATCCCCTCCATCATCGCGTTCTGCTGTAAAAACTCTGCCGTGGAAGCGGCCCGGCTGGCGAGCCTGCGCAGAATGACCAGCCCGCTGGGGTTGCAGATCATCGAAATACCCTGCGCCGGCAAGATCGACATGGATTACGTCATGAGCGCCTTCCGCGACGGCGCCGACGGCGTCATGGCCCTGACCTGCCACCCGGAAAGCTGCAAATCCCTGAAGGGGAGCGATCTGGCCCAATGGCGGTTCGAGCAGTTGAAGGAGTATATCGGCGAAGCGGGGCTGGAACCGGAACGGCTCGTCTGCGCCGGTCTGGCGCCTGGCATGGGTCACGAATTCATCGAAAAAGTCCGGCAATTCGAGCGCAAACTTTTGGAACTGGGGGAAAGCCCCATCCGCAGGTCGCTCTGGAGAAAGAAAATAGCCTGAAACGGCTGACGAGGACTCGTCATGATTCAAGTATCGGTCAAAGAAAAAGCCGCGCCTACCCTGGACCTCACCCGCGCCTGCTACGCGTGCAGCACCTGCGCCTCACGATGCCCGGTGGCCGGCGTGGACAACATGGACCCGCGCAAGGCCATCCGCATGGTGGCCTACGGCATGGACCAGGAGCTGGTCGATTCGCGCTTTCCCTGGCTGTGCACCCTGTGCGGCCGGTGCGAGGAAGCCTGCCCGCAAGGCGTCCCCATCCTGAAAATCCTGCGGACCGCGCGAGGTCTGCGGGCTCGGGACAAGGTGCCGGGGCCGATCCACAAGGGCGTGGTGATGGACCTGGAGCGCGGCAACAACCTGGGCATCCCGAAGGATGACTTCCTCTTTCTGCTCGCCGACATGGCGGTGGAAATGGAGGATGAGGGCTTCCCTGGTTTTTACGTGCCCGTGGACAAGGAAGGGGCCAAATTCCTGGTGACCATCAACTCCAAGGAGCCCTTCGGCGAACCGGACGACATGAAATTCTGGTGGAAGATCTTCTACGCCGCCGGAGAAGACTGGACCGTCCCCTCCGAAAAATGGGAAGGCGTCAACTGGGCGCTGTTTTCCGGCGACGACGAGTCCATGCGGACGCTGGTCGGGCGGATCGTCGACCACATGCAGCGGCTTAAGATCCCCAATCTCCTGCTACCCGAGTGAGGCCACGCCTACTACGCGACCAGGCTTGGTCTCGAAACATGGTACAAGGAAGAAATGAAGGAATTCAAGATCTGGAGCGTCCACGACCTGCTCAAGCACTATATCGAAACCGGGCGGATCAAGGTGGACAACTCCGAACGGCATGAACTCGCCACTTATCACGATCCCTGCAACTACGGGCGCAAGTCGCTGAAGACCTTCGGCCACGGCTATTTCGACGAGCCCCGGTACGTGCTAAGCCAGTGCGTGCAGGAATGGGTCGAAATGTACCCTAAACGCGAAGAGCAGTTCTGCTGCGGCGCCGGCGGCGGCGCCTGGGCCATGCCCTACGAGCAGGAACGCATCTATTACGGCCGCATCAAGGCGGAACAGATCAAGAACACCGGAGCCGAACTGGTGGTGACGCCCTGCCACAACTGCCGGGACCAGATCATGAAAAGCCTCACCAAGGAATACAACCTGGGTGTGGAAACCATGTATCTGTGGGAGTTGGTGGCCGAATCCCTGGTGGTCGAACCGTGGGACGACGAAACAATCGAGGCGGCTCACGCCGAACGCGACGCCCAGTACGAAAAATTCGGGGTGGATCTGGAAGCAGAGATGTAACAGGGTGTGGGGGAAGAGATTCCCCCACATTTTTTTCATTCAATCCACAAAATCGACAGCCTCCGCGGTGTGGGCAGAAATGAACCGAGAGCAAGCGCTACTCCGGCTTGGCCACCGGCTGCCATTTATATTGTGACGCTTCTTCTTCTATGCTTTCTTCCGTTGCGTCTCCGCACCATGTGAAGACACCCTTGTCTATATCGACATGAACCACCGAAGCTCCAACCATTCCCTGCGCCCACCAAAAGCCGGAGTGTGAGGGCTTATTGATCCAGTTACCCATTTCCTTGGCCTCCCTCTTAGTCTTAACGGAGAGTTTTGCTCCACGTTTCACTTACCGTCACCATAATTGCGTTTCTCGTCAAGTGGAAATTCATTCCCATGCAGCGCCACGGCGGCTTACGGCGGTAGTAAAATAGCGCCTAGCGGAGCAGCTCCGCCTTTTCTTTTTTCATTTTTTGCGTTACGCTATCTCCCCTGTTTAAATCATTTCACGCGGAGATCAGGTTTCATGGAAAAAAGACCCATGCAATTAAAACGAGTCGGATTGCTGTCCATGGGACACCTGGTGACCGATGTAAATCAGGGGGCGCTCCCCGCCCTGCTGCCGTTTTTTATTTCGGCCCATCATCTGTCTTTCGCCGCCGCCGGCGGCATCGTGTTCGCGGCCAATATCGCTTCCACGGTAGTGCAACCCCTGTTCGGCCACGGCGCGGACCGCTTTTCCAAGCCCTGGTTCCTGCCGGTCGGCCTTTTGCTGGCCGGTTTGGGCTTGTCCCTGACCGGCCTGACCGGCGATTATCTCTACATCATTCTGTTCGCCGTGCTGAGCGGCATTGGAGTCGCCGCGTACCATCCCGAAGCGGCGAGGCTGGTCAATTTCGCCTCGGGAACGCAAAAAGGCCAGGGTATGAGCATCTTTGGAGCGGGCGGTATGCTGGGGTTCGCGGTGGGACCGTTGCTGGCCACCTCGTTTCTGCTCAACTTCGGCATAAAGGGCACGCTGGGCCTTCTGGTCCCGGTAATCATCATGGCCGTGATCATGACCACGCAGGTCAACAAGCTCGCCACCGTGCCCCTCCACGCGCATCCGGCGAAAAAAGCGTCGGACGAGGAGGCTCCGGTTCAGGAAGCGTGGGCGCCGTTCATCAGGCTCACCATGTCCGTGATGACCCGTTCCATCCTGTTCTACGGCCTCATCACCTTTGTGCCGCTCTATTGGATCAACGCCCTGCATCAGTCCAAGACCGCGGGGGCCACGGCGCTGGCCATCATGTCCGTGTCCAATGTGGTGGGAAACCTGTTGGGCGGAAAAATGGCCGACCGTTTCGGGCACATACGGGTCATGCTGATCGGCTACGCCTTCCTGGTCATCTTTCTGCCCCTGCTGGTATGGGTGGACACTCCCCTGGCCGCCACCCTGCTGTTGATTCCCCTGGGAATGTCGCTGGGGTCCACACAGAGCCCTTCGATCGTGATCGGACAGAAATACCTGCCCAACCGGGTGGGATTTTCGTCGGGGATTACCATCGGCGTGGCCGTGGCCGTGGGCGGAATCGCCACTCCGCTGATCGGCAAAATCGCGGACCTGCACGGAATCAGGATGGCCTTGACCTCCATCTGCTTCCTGCCTGCGCTGGCGGGAGCCATCGCCTTTACCTTGCCGGACCCCGACAAACTGAAGCCGCACACGGTCCCCAAGGAGCTTTCGCTGGATGAGGCCGGTTGATCGAAGGAAAACGCGCCTTCCGTGCGCCCGCGCTTCATTGAAAACCAGGGCTTCATGCGCTACAGTGCTTTCCGGATAAAAAGCGAGATCGCCAGTTACGTTAAGGAGAATGATGAATGACCGGAAAAACAGTGGACCCACAGATCCAGGCTTTACTCAATAAACTGAAGCAGCGGGGAGCGCCCATGCTGCACACCCTTACGCCCGCCGAGGGCCGGCGCACCAGAAACGCGGTTTTCGTGGAAATGGGCGGCGCCGGGGAACCGGTGGATGAAGTGAAAGACCTGACCATTCCCGGTCCGGACGGACCGATCCCGGTTCGTTTGTATAAACCCGCAAGCGATGGGCCGCTGCCGGTCCTGGTCTATTTTCATGGGGGCGGCTGGGTTATCTGCAACCTGGACACCCACGATTCCGTCTGCCGCGCGCTCGTAAACCGGGCCCATTGCGCGGTGCTTTCCGTGGATTACCGCCTGGCGCCGGAGTATAAATTCCCGGCGGCAAACGATGACGCCTGCGCGGCCACGACCTGGGTGGCCGAAAACGGCTTGCAGATCGGTTGCGATCCCACCCGCATCGCGGTGGGCGGCGACAGCGCGGGCGGCGGCATGGCCACCGTGGTGGCGCGCAAGGCGCGTGACGAGAATGGACCCAAGCTGGCCTTGCAGCTTCTGATTTACCCGGTGACCGACCTGTCCACGCTGGAAACCGATTCCTACCGGGCGCACGGAACCGGATATCTGCTGACCACCGACAGCATGGCGTGGTACCGCGACCACTATCTTTCCGGCGAAAAGGAACGGTTCGATCCGGACGCGTCGCCGCTGCTGGCCGAAGACGTGAGCGGACTTCCGCCCGCCCTGGTGCAGGTGGCCGAATTCGACGTGCTCAAGGACGAGGGCGAAGCCTACGCCAAGAAGCTGGAAGCGGCGGGAACGCCCACCCAATGCACCTGCTATGAAGGCATGATTCACGCCTTTTTCAATATGGGAGGCGAGGTGGACCGCGCCTGGGAGGCCATCGACGACGCGGCGGCGGCTCTGCGCAAGGCCTTCGGAATATAATTTTCAAGCGTCAACGAAGCGTGTGGATGTTACGGAAGTTTATCTGTTCCAGAGCCTTGGCCAATCTTGTTTCGCCGCCGTCCGAAGACAGCTCCCGGATGACGGCGAATTTCTGCAACACCGCTTTTTTCACGCCGAAAACCAGCGCGGCCACGAAAAGACTGAAATCGGAATGGCAGAGCCGAGAGAATTGCGCTTCAAAGCCGTCCAGCCGTAAATCCAGCCGGCAGATTCCGGTCAGAAGCTTGAGGAGCTTTTTGTCTGGAAAAACACCGCCCCCGACCACGGACATCCGCCGGCAATAGTCCATTTCATGCTCGACCGCGCCGGGCGGCAGATCGATCCCGTATTTCTTCCACATGGCCCTGAGCGCCTTTTTTTGCGCCCGGCTCTCTTCGGTGCGGGCCTTTCCCATCTTCGCGCTCCACATGCCGTACGCCCGGCACGCGAACATCCGCCGTTCGTAGATGGAACAGCCGCCGTCCTTGAGCAACGGGCACGCTGAAGTCCTGACCGGGGTGGCGAGGTAGAAGGTCACCAGTTTTTTTACCATGTCTTCCGTCTCGGCCTCGGGCATGGCCAGCAGCCCGCGCAGGAGCCCCAGCGCTTCCAGCGCCGTCATCTCCGGGAGAGCGGGACAGCACTGGCCGAGGCTGTCGCATTCGCAGACGGTTTCAGGCAGCGCTTCATATGAATCGAACAGGCGCTCGAACAGCGGTTCGGCCGAGTCCAGCGCGGCCTTGACGTTTTCCGGCGTCATCATGCATGATCCCTTCTTTTCGAGGTAGCCTGGAATAAATTTTAGACAAGCGGCGCGCTCAATGCAACCCATTCCGGGCCGCCCGCCCTCTCCGCGCCTCAAACGCCGAAAAAAACTCTCACATAAAGTTTGACAGGATTAAAACTTTACGGCTAGGCTTGATCCGCTACGCCGCATTTTAACGGCGATTACTTTGACGTAACGTTCAGACGGGTAGGATCATGCGTCTGTTTGCCATACTATCGGATCTTCGTTTTCAGGACATCATCGACGTCCTGTTCCTTTCGGTCGTGGTGTACCATCTCTACCTGTGGTTTCACGGCACCAAGGCTTTCAAGGCTCTGATCGGCCTTTTGGGGCTGGGAATCATTTTTACGGTCGCCCAAACCTGGGGGCTGTTTCTCACCACCTGGATGTTTCATATTTTCTGGCAGGTCCTGGTTGTCCTGCTGGTCATTCTCTTTCAGTCCGAGATCCGGCAGGTCTTGGAAAAAGTGAATCCGCTCCGGATGATCGGCCTGGGGCAGCAGCGCCCGGAAGACTGGGTGGCCGGGTTCGCGGACGCCACGTATCAGCTCGCCAAACGGAAAATCGGCGCCTTGATGATCATCGAACGGAACGATCATCTGGAAGAATTTATCACCGGCGGCTCCAGGCTGGACGCCGACCCTGGCCCCGAACTCATTTTGAGCATGTTCCAGAAGGAATCGGCGCTCCATGACGGGGCCATGATCATTCGCGACGGAAAAATAAGAATGGTGGCCTGCTACCTGCCCCTGAGCCCGGATGAAGGCCTTCCCAAGGAGTGGGGTACGCGCCACCGGGCCGCCCTGGGCCTTTCCGAACGATGCGACGCCTGGATCGTGGTGGTGTCCGAGGAACGCGGGGAGATCTCCCTGGCGCGGGACGGTGAGATGGTTCTGATCGAGAGCCGCGACCAGTTGGAACGCCTCATTCACATCGCCACCAGGCCGGTCAACCTGAACAACAAAAACTGGTCCCAGAAGGTCAGGCACGCGGTCACGCGCCGCTGGTACATAAAACTGGGGTGCGTGGGGCTGGTAAGCGTGGTCTGGCTTTTGCTCGCCGGCCAGCAGAATTACGAAGCCACCATCCGCATCCCGCTCACGCTTATTAATGTGCCCGAAAACATGCGGGTGACCGAACCGGTCGATCCCATGATCGCCGTGACCGTGCGGGGATTGCGCAAGGACGCCAGCACCCTGGATAAAAAGAACGTGCAGGCGTTTCTCGATCTCGCGCTGGCCCGGTTCGGAAAGAACAAATACCGCATTACCCGGGATCAGATTCTGCTGCCGAACGACCGGGTCTCCGTGGTGAACATCCAGCCCCCGGAGATTGAATTCAAATATACCAAGGCCCCCGACTCGGGCTAGTCGCACCGGCCACGGTCACCGCAAGCGGGCGGGAAGCAATCCGCCCCCGGAATCCTCATCAACGCGCTCTGCCGAGAAGGAGTTGAAACAACCGCCATGCGCTATCGACCTCTCATGGTTCTGGGAACCGGATCGGACGTGGGAAAAAGCGTCATCACCGCCGCGCTGTGCCGGATTTTTTACCGGGAAGGCATAAAAGTCGCGCCGTTTAAAGCACAAAACATGGCGCTGAACAGTTTTATCACGCCCGAAGGCGGCGAAATGGGACGCGCGCAGGTCGTGCAGGCGCAGGCGGCCGGGCTGATCCCGCATGTGGACATGAATCCCATTCTGCTGAAACCCAGCTCCGACACCGGATCGCAGGTCATCGTGCATGGAACGGTTCGCGGGAATTTCACCTCCCAGGATTATTACCGGCTCAAACCGAAGCTGGTCCGGGACGTCATGGCCAGCTTCAACCGTCTTGCCGGCCAGTACGAACTCATCGTTCTGGAAGGAGCGGGCAGCGCCGCCGAACTGAACCTCAAGAAAAGCGATCTGGTCAATTTCAGCATGGCCGCGCGCGTCAACGCGGCGGTCGTCCTGGTGGCGGATATCGAACGGGGGGGCGTTTTCGCCGCGACCATCGGGACCAATTACCTGCTGACCCGGCGCGAACGGACCCTGCTGGCCGGTTTTATCATCAACAAATTCCGGGGCGACCCGGCGTTGTTCGAAGAAGGGGTCCGCATTATCGAGCAAAGAACCAAGCGTCCAGTTCTCGGGGTGCTCCCCTACATCAAGGACATGGCCATCCCCCAGGAAGACAGCGTGGCCCTGGACAAAAAACGGACCGACCACCACTGGACCGACGATGCGCGGCTGCGGGTGGGCGTGGTCCGGCTGCCGCACATCTCCAACTACACCGATTTCGACGCACTGGAACGGGAACCGGCGGTGGATTTGCGGTATCTGACCGACGATTCCTTCCCCGACGGCCTGGATCTGCTGATCCTGCCCGGCTCCAAGAATACCATCAGCGACCTCCTGAGCCTCAAGCAGGTGGGTCTGTTCGAAAAAATCCGCCGATTCGCGGCGGCGGGCGGAAAAGTGATCGGCGTGTGCGGCGGGTTCCAGATGCTGGGCCGTACCATCGACGACCCGGACGGCGTGGAAGGCGCTCCCCGGCGGGAAGAAGGCCTGGGATTGCTTCCGGTGATGACCGTGCTGGCCAAAACCAAAACCACCACGCAGGTCCGGGCGGTGGAAACGGGGATCTTCGGCGAACGCGACCACATTTCCGGCTATGAAATCCACATGGGGGAGACCCACGGCGAAGGCGGAGGGAGCCCGGCCTTTGAAATCCTGGAACGAAATGGACAAAAGGTCACGGTCCAGGACGGATGGGTCAGCCCGGACCGGAACGTCTGGGGCGGATACATCCACGGCCTCTTCGACCGCGAGGGCTTTCGCGGACGGCTTATCGCCGGACTGCTGGCGGACAAAGGGGTAACCTACGTGGCGCCCGAGAGTTCCTACGATTTTTTTCTGGAGTCGCAATTCGAACGGCTTGCGGACTACACTCGCGAACATCTGGACATGGAACGGCTGTTCGCGCTCATTAAAGCTTGACAGAGCGACACCCGAAAGTCATATTCACGACCTCCGGGCGGCTTCCGCCTCGGTATTCTTGCGTTCTTTTCACCATGTCCCGCCTCAAGGGGAGCGCGTCGCGCTTCGTTTTTCTCCCGGCGTCCAGAGTAACCGATTGTGAAAATCCATATTTTTGGGACTTTTCCCGCGATGGTTCTATGTTACTATTGGGCTTCGACCGGTAGAACAAGCGTGGAGAGCGTTTTTTCGATCTAAAAACGAAATTCTGACGATCGGCGTGTAAAGAATTCATGAGTTCAGGCGATTACGGAAAGAGGGGGATTGCTTCCCTGAACGTCCGAAATCCGATGTCGAGCGGAAACAGCGACTGAAAAATCCATATATGATGGAACCGGGAGGTTCATTCTGAAACCGAGGAAACGAATACATGGCGGATAATCTGTACATAACCGCGACCGAAGCCAGAAGCGGCAAGTCGGCGGTGGCTCTGGGCGTGATGGAAATGCTGCTCGCCCGCATAAACAAGGTGGGTTTTTTTCGTCCTATCATCAATCCCCGTTCCGGCGACGGCGTGGATCGGGATATCGAATTGATTTGTTCGTTGTACGGGCTGGACGCGCCGTACGAAGATATGTACGCGTACACCTTTGAAGAAGCAAAGACGCTCATGGCCAGCGGAGACATATCCGCGGTCATCGAAGGGGTTCTGAATAAGTATACGCACTTGAAAAGAAAATATGACTTTGTACTTTGCGAAGGCACCGACTATACCGAATGGACTTCGGCCTTTGAATTCGATCTCAACGCCGAAATAGCCAAGAACCTGGGCAGCCCGGTCATGCTGATCGCCAACGCCTATCACCGGCCGGTGGAAACCGCCATCCGGGAAATCGAGCTGACGCTCAGCTCGCTCAAGTCCCTGGGATGCTCGACCGTGGCCACCATCGTCAACCGGGTCGAGGCGGTGGAAAAAAAGAGGCTGCTCAACCTGTTAAAAGACCTTCCCCTGCTGAAGGATCAGCTCATTTACGCCGTGCCCGATGAAAAGGCGCTCGGCAGCCCCACGGTGGGCGAAATAGCCAAGGCTCTGAACGCGCGCGTGCTCTACGGCGCCGACCAGCTTAACCGCAATGTCCATAAATTCATCGTGGCGGCCATGCAGCTGCGCAATCTGCTCCGGCGCATAGAGCACGGGTCGTTGATCATTACACCGGGGGACCGCGCCGACGTGATCGTCGCCTGCCTGGCCGTGGTGTCTTCCATGTCCATCCAAAACATCGCCGGGATCGTACTTACCGGCGGGTTGTTGCCGGAGGAGCCGGTTGCCCGGCTCATAAGGGGGTTCAGCAGAATGGTTCCCATCCTGAGCGTCAAGGAGGACACCTTCCCCACGGCGACCAAGGTCGAAAAGGTTCACGCGGCCATCGAAGCGGGAAACCAGCGCAAGATCACCCGGATTCTGGCGCTGTTCGAAAAAAATATCAAGGTCAAGGAACTGGCCGACAAAATCATAATCACCCGTTCCGAGGTCATAACCCCCAAAATGTTCGAATTCAATCTCCTGCAAAAGGCGCGGGCGCAAAAACAGCGCATCGTGCTTCCCGAAGGGGATGAAGAACGTATCCTGCGGGCTACCGAAATTCTTCTGCGCCGCAACGTGGTGGACATCGTGCTCCTGGGCGACCGGGAAAACATCAACCGCAAGATTTCCCAACTGGGTTTGCGCATGGACGGCTTCACGGTCATCACGCCGCAGGAATCCGACTACTTCGAAGATTACGCGCAGACCTATTTCAACCTGCGCAAGCACAAGGGCATAACCATCGACAAAGCCCGCGACACCATGGGCGATGTCAGCTATTTCGGCACCATGATGGTGTACAAAGGCCACGCCGACGGCATGGTGTCCGGCGCCGTGCATTCCACCGGCCACACCATCCTGCCCTCGTTTGAAATCATTAAGACCAAGCCCGGCTATTCCGTGGTGTCCAGCGTGTTTTTCATGTGCCTGGCGGACCGCGTGCTGGTGTACGGCGACTGCGCCGTCAACCCTAACCCCACCGCCCCTCAGCTCGCCGAAATCGCGTTGAACTCCGCGCAAACCGCCCGCACCTTCGGAATCGAGCCCTGTGTGGCCATGCTGTCCTACTCGACCGGGGAATCCGGCGCCGGGGAGGACGTCAAGCTGGTCAGGGAAGCCACGGACATCGCCAAAAAGATGGCGGCGGAAGTCAATCCCCAGTTGAAAATCGAAGGCCCCATTCAGTATGACGCGGCCGTTGATTCGGCCGTCGCCCGGACCAAGATGCCGGGCAGCGAAGTGGCGGGAAAGGCCACGGTATTTGTGTTCCCGGACCTGAACACCGGCAACAACACCTACAAGGCCGTGCAGCGGTCGGCGGGCGCGGTGGCCATCGGCCCGGTGCTGCAGGGATTGAAAAAGCCGGTCAACGATCTGAGCCGGGGCTGCACGGTCACCGACATCGTCAATACCGTGGCCATTACCGCCATCCAGGCCCAGTCCACGACGGAGGGTTCCCTATGAACATCCTCGTGATCAACGCCGGGAGTTCTTCGCTCAAGTATCAGTTGTTCGACATGGACCGGGGCCGCATACTGGCTTCGGGTCTGGCGGAAAAAATCGGCGAGGAATCCGGCGCGCTGACCTCTAAAACACGGCGCCCGTCGGGCGAGATGGCCGGTTCCAAAATACAGGCCTCTTTCCACGACCATCATCAAGCGCTTGACCGGATCATAAGCCTGCTGCGCGACCCCGAAAACGGGGTTATCAGGGACTTGTCGGACATCTCGGCCGTGGGGCACCGGGTGGTGCACGGCGGGGAAACGTTCCGCAAACCCACCCTGATCACCGCCGACGTTATCGCCGCCATCAAGGAAAACGTTCCCCTGGCGCCCCTGCACAACCCGCCCAATCTGATGGGTATCGAGGTCACGCAAAAGCTGCTGCCCTCCACGCCGCAGGTAGCGGTGTTCGACACCGCGTTCCACCAGACCCTGCCGGCCCGAGCCTTCTTATACGCCATTCCCTATGAGTTGTATGAAGACAGCAGGGTCAGAAGGTATGGTTTTCACGGCACCAGCCACGCCTATGTGGCCGGTCTGGCGGCGGATTACCTGGATCGCCCCCTGGAGGAGCTGGCCTTGATAACCATCCACCTGGGAAACGGCGCCAGCATGGCGGCCATCAAGGGCGGCAAATGCCTGGACACCAGCATGGGCATGACGCCCCTGGAAGGGTTGGTTATGGGCACCCGCTCCGGGGACATCGACCCCGCCCTGCCCTTTTTCCTGGCCGATCATCTGGGAATGTCCCTGAAGGAGATCGACCGGCTGCTCAACAGCGATTCCGGCCTCAAGGGGCTGTGCGGCGTGAACGACATGCGAGAGGCGCTGGAAAGGCGGAGCCAAGGCGACGAACGGGCCTCGGTGGCGTTGGAGGTATACGCGTACCGCATTAAAAAATATATCGGGGCCTATACCGCCGCGCTGGGCAGACTCGACGCGCTTGTTTTCACCGCCGGAATCGGCGAGAACTCGCCGCAGGTTCGCAAGCAATGTCTGGAAAACATGGATTTTTTCGGTATTGAGCTGGACGAAGCGAAAAACGAGTCACGAAGCGAAGGGGTCCTGGAAATCAACGGCGCGAACAGCCGGGTAAAGGTCCTGGTCGTCCCCACCAACGAAGAATTGCGAATCGCCCAGGAGACCCAAAAGGTCATCGAGGTGCGAGCCGCGCTTAACCCCATGAGAGCTCCTTTTCGCGGGGCGCCGCGGGCTTCTCGCCTGACATGTGTCTCGGCTGTCCCGTGGATTCCACCACACTGCCCCATAATCTGCCCAGGGGATCGATTCGTTTGCGCCGTGAAATGGCCAGGGGAATCGGAACGTGGGTGATGCGGTCGTTCCAGTTTCCCACCACCATGTTGGTGCGGCCCGCCATACCGGCGTGCACGGCGTTGTGGCCCAGAAGCAGGCAGAACACCGAATCGTGAGGATTGGCCGGCATGCTGCGGATGATATAGCTGGGGTCGATATACTTCAACGTGATATCCGTGCCCAGCGCATCAAAATAGCGGAGAATCTTTTCCTTCAGGAACAATCCGATATCCCGGAAACGCTGATTGCCCGAAGGGTCACGCTCCTCGGTCGTCTCCATCAGATCCAGACCGGCGCCTTCGGCCACCACGATGACCGCGTGACCTCTCCGTTCCAGCCGTTCCCGCAGGGCCAACAGAAAGCCGTCCAGGGTAAAGGAAGATTCGGGAACCAGGCAAAAATTGACGTCGCTGTTGGCCAAGGCCGCGAACGCGGCGATAAACCCGGATTCCCGGCCCATCAGCTTGACCAGCCCGATACCGTTTCTCGCGCCGAGGGCCTCGATATTGGCGGCGCAGAGCGCGTTCCTGGTCTCCGTGACCGCGGTTTCGAAGCCAAAGGACGAGCGCACGTGGGAAATGTCGTTATCGATGGTCTTGGGAACGCAGATAACGCTTATTTTCAGGTTCCGCTCTGCGATCTCCTGGGAAATCGCCTGCGCGCCCCGAAGGTGCCGTCCCCGCCGATGGCGAACAAAATGCCGATGTTCATTCGATCCAGGGTGTCCACTATTTCGGCCATGTCCTGCGGTCCGCGCGACGAGCCCAGGATGGTCCCCCCGCCCTCATGTATTCCGGCTACCATTCGGGGCGTGAGTTCGAACGGTTCGTGGCGGTAACGGGGCGATAATCCCTCAAACCCGTATCTGAAGCCGAACACGGTCCGCACGCCGTAATGATGAAAAAGACTCATCACGATGGCCCGGATCACGTCGTTCAGGCCGGGGCACAAACCGCCGCAGGTCACGATTCCGCATTTGAGTTTTGAAGGATCGAAATAGATCATCTTGCGCGGCCCCGCCATCTCAAACGAGGGGGGCGCCTGGCAGCTTTCCAGGAACGGTTCCAAATGCTTCAGTTCGGACTGGTAAAGCACCCGGTCGCCATCATCCACAAAGCTGGTGTCCTGCATGGGATTTTCAATGCGGCACTCCCCGATCTTTTCCACGTTGAGATCATCCTGGGTCAGACTCATGCAATTCGATCCTTTCATTATTGTTGGCCGCCGTAGACGCCGGTCAGAGCCGGTTCCCGACAAACACCCAGCGGTCCTGTCAACTGTCTAGCAAGATGTCGGCCTCGAAAGGCCGCGTATGGAAAAATTATTTAACATTCTTCATCCAGATCCAGAATTTTCATGCTGTTGGTGCCGCCCTCCCGTTCGCTGGGCGGCCCCTGGGTCATGATCACCAGCCCTTTGGTTATGCCGTGCTCGTTGAGGATACCGCGAGCGCAGGCTTCCCAGCTTCCCCGGTTATCCGATACGCAAATCCCGTGCAGCCCGTAGGAGAACTGCAAGGTCTGACAGGTCGATTCAAAACGGCTCAGCGCCAGAATCCAGACCGGCAATCTGAATCTTGACACTCTGCGGGCCGTCGCGCCGGTTTTGGTGGGTGTAATCACGAACAGGGGTGAAAGATGCTCCACGCTGTAGGAAACGTTCAGAGCCACCAGGTCCTGCACACTGACCTTATGTTCGTTTTTATCGCCGAACAGAGCCTGTCGAACGCTTTTTATGGTCCGTCTCGGCTCCGTGACTTCCGCGATCCGGGCTAGCATGGCCACGGCTTCCGCCGGAAAATCGCCCATGGCGGATTCTTCCGAAAGCATCACGCAATCCGCCCCGTCCAGAATGGCGTTGGCCACGTCGGTGACCTCGGCGCGGGTCGGCCTGCGGTTATTCATCATGGATTCCAGCATCTGGGTGGCGGTGATGATCGGCCGGCCGCGGAGGTTGGCCATCCGGATCAACCGCTTTTGGGTGACCGCGATTTCCTCGATGGGGATTTCCACGCCCAGATCTCCGCGAGCCACCATGACGCCATCGGTAACATTCAGGATTTCCTCGAAATTTTCCAGAGCCCGGGAACGCTCGATCTTGGCCACGACAAAGGGGACGTAGCCGAGTTCGGCCGCCGCCTGTTCCACCTTCACGATATCTTCCGGCCCCTGGACAAAGGAAACGCTCACCGCGTCGATGTTCTGTTCGGCGGCGAACCTCAGGCAGTGGTGATCGAATTCGGTAAACGCGCTGACGCCCAGGTCGACCCCCGGGACGTTGACACCCTTGTGGGACCGAAGCTCTCCGCCCACGAGCACCTTGCAATATACCTCCTGATCCTCCACCTTTTCCACCTCAAGTTGAATGAAACCGTCATTTAAAAAGATGGTGGCGCCCGGTTGCATGACCTGGGGAAGTTTTTCCAAGCTGACGGAGACACGTTTGGCGTCGCCGACGACGTCCCGCGTAGTCAGGATGAACTTATCGTCGCGCTCCAGTTCGATGGACTCTTCCGCCAATTTTCCGATACGCATCTTGGGGCCGGGCAGGTCGGCCAGTATGGCGATCCGCTTGTCCAGGGACTTGGCGGTGTCACGAATCATGGCGATGACTTCCCTATGGCTTTCGAACTCGCCGTGGGCGAAGTTGAGCCGGGCCACGCACATGCCGTTGAGCGCCATCCTCTCCAGCATGGCTTTCGATTGCGAAGCCGGGCCGATGGTGCAGACGATTTTGGTTTTATGTTGAGCTAATCGCATGATTTCTCTCCCTCTTTTCGTGTCCTTGTCAATGTGGCAAAATTCGACTCGCCCCTTGGCCGCCGGAAACGGCGTCCTCCAGAGCTGAACAGGCAAACTTGCCTGTAAATCCCGTTCTCATGTGCAGGCGGCGTTTTTTTTGAAGATACAACGCCGATTCTTGTTCTGAAAACATATCTTGGTACTTTTTTTGTATTCTTCTATTTCCTAAACGGTGAAATTAATATAGTATGGCTAATTCTGAAACTTCTTCAACCGGCGCCTGAAATCTCCCCACGGACAACACACCCACAGGGTTAACAATGCCGATCCGGCGCCACAAGGCTTATGTTATACATGAGGCGAAATACCAGCACAAAAGACGCCCCCAAGGACGGATGGATGACCCTTCTCAAGAAGGGTTATCAACGGTTTCTCAAAATTCGAGGCACCCCCGTCGAGATCTCCCTGGGGTTCGCCCTGGGCGTATTTATCGGCATGACGCCCACCATGGGCGCGCAGATGATAATCGCCTTCTTTTTCGCCGCGTTCCTGCGCTGCAACAAAATTTCGGCGGCCATCGGCGTATGGATTACCAACCCCGTCACCGCTCCCTTCATCTACGGCGTCAATTATTATGTCGGTGAACAGACACTCAAGGCACTGAACGTCCCCATGCCATCCATCGGCTTTTCTTCCGCCCAGATGGCCAACTTCCTGCAAAAAACCCCGGAAATCCTTCTGGCGCTCACCGTGGGTGGGGCCATACTTGGTCTTATTCTGTCCGTAATAGCATATTATTCGAGTTTCTTTATCATTTCGCGATACCGTCGGAACGTCAGATCCAGGTTTGGTGAAAAACTGCGAAAAGCTCGCGCGTTAAGGGCCTTGAAAAACAAACGAAGCCACGACGGAACAGCCGCGGTTTCCTGATTTTCGCGATTCGAGCCTTTCGGGCGACTTGCGCTTCCCGCTCGTACCCTAAAACCGAGAGAGCGCCCCATGTCCAACCAGACGACCGAGCTTGTCGGCAAGGCCAAGACCTACCGGTACTACATCTGCGGCATCATCTTCTTGAGCTATCTGCTCGTTTTCTTTCACCGCCTGTGTCCGGCGGTCATAGCCCTGGACATGCAAAAATCGTTTCACACCTCCGGGGCGCTGTTGGGTGTTCTCGGTTCGGCCTATTTTTATCCCTACGCGGCCCTGCAATTTCCCGTCGGGTTACTCGCCGACTCGTGGGGACCCAGGCTGACGGTGTCCGTCTTTTTCCTGCTCGCCGCGGCGGGCTCGCTGCTCATGGGACTGGCCCCGAACCTGACGACCGCCATCGTGGGACGCGTCCTGGTGGGAGCGGGCGTTTCCACGGTGTTCGTCTGCAATTTCAAGCTCCTGGCCGAATGGTTCAGCCCTCACCGGTTCGCCATCATGGGCGGGCTGTTCATGGCCACCGGCGGCCTGGGGGCCCTGTTTTCCAGCGCTCCCCTGGCGTGGGCGAGCGAATGGCTGGGGTGGCGGCTGAGCCTGGAAGCGGTGGGAGCGGCGACCCTGCTCATCGCCGTTCTGTTATACCTCATCGTGGTCAACAAGCCCCAGGATAAAGGCTGGCCCGCCATCGGGATCGTAGGCGACGGCAGGCCCGTAAAGATCATCCGACCGCTGGCGGGCATGAAGCAGGTGCTGACCGCCCGCCGTTTCTGGCCCATATCGCTCTGGTCGTTTTTCACCGTCGGGATTTTTTTCTCTCTGGGTGGGCTCTGGGGCGGCCCCTACCTGATGCACGTGTACGGCATGGACAAGACCACCGCCGGCGGCGTGCTGTCCATGTTCGCCGTGGCCCTCATTGTCGGTAGTCCCACCTTGAGTTATCTGTCCAATATATGGGGCCGGAAAGCCGTCCTCGCTTTTTGCAGCGCGTGTTTGTGCGTGGTGAGCGTCATTTTCGCGCTCTCCCCCGCCGGGCTTCCCGTGTGGGCCTTGTATGTCCTTTTCTTTTTCTTCGGCCTCGGCGGCGGAGGCGCGGGACAGGTGGGCGCCACGGTGTCCAAGGAACTCTTTCCCATCTCCATCGCCGGCACCGCCGTAGGGGCCGTGAACCTGTTCCCCTTTTTCGGAGGAGCCGTGTTCCAGATTATCATCGGCGCCATCGTTTCCTTTGAAAAACGGAACGGCGCGGCGGAACTCGCGGCCGCGTACCACATGATGTTCCTGTTTGTGCTGGTCTGCGCCGTCGGATCGGCCGTGAGCGCTTTTTTTCTCACAGAAACCCTGAATAAGCAAAGATACTAAGCCGACCGGCCCGAGAGGACGTACCCATGAGCAGTATCCGACAAGTCCGCCATTTTTCGCGAAGTCGGTAAATCTTCTTTCGCGCCGCCTCGCCAATCCGCCCGAAACAGTCCGTCGATCAAGATAACCAATCATAAGATATTGATTGCATTAGTAATACCAATTTGTATGAACAACCCCGCCATGCTACTAATGAACCGTTTTGAGATATACCGCTGCTGACCGTTGGGCGTAGCCCGATTGGAACAATTTCCCGCTGCCGAAATCTCTATTGATGAAAGCGATCGTATTCTTCAAAACATCACGATGGCCCTACCGGATTGCGCGGCTAATCCTGGCCGGTCTTTTTCTCGGCGCGGGAATCATCAAGCTGCAAAATCCCGAAGTGTTCGCGGTTACCATACGGGCTTTCGGCATTCTGCCGGACGCGGTAATCGATCCCCTTTCCATTCTGCTCCCCGTGTTGGAGGTGGCCGCGGCCATCGGGCTGATCATTGACGTGCGCGGGGCCCTGCTGATCATCAGCGGCCTGCTGGCGTTGTTCATCGCCGTGCTGCTGTACGCCGTACAACTCGGATTGGACATCGATTGCGGCTGTTACGGACCGGGCGCCCGGAAGCCGAGGCGTTCGGCAGTATCCGGAACTCATTGTACCGGGACATCCTGATGGCGGCAGGCGTCGGCTATCTCTATGCCTGGCGATTCATCAACAAGAAAAAACCCCTTTCCTTATGGCGTTTAGGGCGTAAAAAGCCAATCAAAATAAAGGAGTGTGGAGAATGCGTAGGATAAGTTTCTTTGTGGCGGCGATTGCGGTAGTATGTCTCGTTCTTGGTTTTGCCCCGACCGTTCTGGCGGATGACATGTTCCAGAAGGAAGTGGAAAAGGAACAAGGGGCGGTCAAGCTTGTCCGTGAAGTACAGCGCGGCGGCTACGATGTGGTGACCGCGGAAGAGCTGAAAAAATGGATGGACGGCGGCAAGGACATCCTCATCATCGACACCATGCCCTATGAGGCCAGCTATAAGAAACAGCATGTGCCGGGCGCCAAGCAGTTCCTGTTCCCCATCCCCGACATGGTGGAATGGGACGTCAAGGAAACCGACGGCAAGACCCAGGAAGACTTCATCGCCCTGCTCGGCCCGGACAAGGATAAAACTCTTGTCTTTTACTGCGGCTTCGTAAAATGCACCCGCAGCCACAACGGCGCGGCCTGGGCCAAAAAGCTCGGCTACACCAACGTGTATCGCTTCCCCGGCGGCATCTACGCGTGGAAGGGCGCCGGGTATCCCGACGAAAAAGTTGAATAGTCGTTAACGGGTTCCGGGCCGCGCGTCGGAAAACGCGCCGCCCGGACCGTATTTCATGGAAATGTCGTGATTCAGTCACTCAAAAAAAATGAACCTCCTGGCAGCCCCGAACTGGAGCGACTGGTGGATTCCATTCGCGGCCGGGCCGAACAACTCTACCTGAGCAAGCAACTGCTCTGCTCGGAAGCGATTCTCGTGGCCGTCAACGAGGCCCTGCAGGGGCGGCCTGACCGAAGATCAGGCCATCGGACTGGCCGCCGGTCTGCCCATGGGTCTGGGCGACAGCGGTTGTCTGTGCGGGGCGTTGAGCGGCGGGGTTTTAAGCCTTGGCCTTATTTTAAGCAACGGCAAATGCGCGCGGCGGCGCAGGAAAATTCGCGCGGCGTCCAATCGGCTGCACGACTGGTTCAAGGGCTCTTATAACAGTACCTGCTGCCGCGTGCTGTCCAAAAAAGTCAAACACGACCCCAAACAACACTTTGTACAATGCGCCTCGTTCACCGCCGAAACGGCGGAAATGACGGCCCGGGTCATCCTGGAAGCCCGCCCGGAGCTGGTCGATCAGGCCGGCGCCGATTACATCCCGCGCCGGGAGTCCGCGACCTGCGGCGCCTTGAAACGGATCATGAACGTATTCTGCCGGTAAACATTTCGAGCGCCGGGTTTCAGCGGCGCCTGTACAATTTTAGAATAGTTGGATTATTGTAAGATGAAGGGCGGTTCGCGAACCGCCCTTCTTGTTCCAGTCCACCGGCAAAGCCACAAGAGGCTCCCATAGCCATAGGCCGTCGCCCCAAGATTCAAACCTGAAATCCTGGATGCCCCGGTCAAGCCGGGCATGACGAGTGAGAGAAGGCTTTGGAGTCCTCATTGAAGTCCTTCGTCATCCCGCGACTGTCCTCGACTTGTCGGGACTTGATCGCGGGGAACCTTCAATCATCTCTCGTAGGGGCGCGAGGGAAGAAATTCCCCTGCTCCGGTTTTTCCTCCTTTATCCATGATTAACGTAAATCAGGCATGATGGTTGCGGTCCGCGACAAAATCCTTTAAAAGCAAAAGACAAACAAACTATAATGGTCTTGAATCCAAATCCCGCCGCTGAGTATGGGGCCGAGGCAATAACCTTTACTTTTGATAAACAGTGTCGGCACATATATGGATAGTTGCGATAAACAGTACGACGTCATGGTGATCGGCGCTGGTCACGCCGGGTGCGAGGCGGCTTTGGCGGCCGCGCGCATGGGCGCGGCGACGCTTTTGCTGACCATCAACGTCGATCACATAGCCGTCATGAGCTGCAATCCCGCCATCGGCGGCATGGCCAAGGGCCATCTGGTCAAGGAGATCGACGCGCTGGGCGGCGAAATGGGCAAGGTCATCGACCAGGCCGGCATCCAGTTCCGGACGCTCAACACCCGCAAGGGACCGGCGGTCCAGTCGAGCCGGGCCCAGGCCGACCGGGAACTGTACCGGTCGACCATGAAGAGGGTCCTGGAAGCCAGCGAAGGCCTGGACATCAAACAGGGCGTGGCCGACCGGCTGGTGGTCGAGGACGGCCGGGTCGTGGGGGTGGTCACCAAGATCGGGCAGACTTTCGGGGCCGCAACGTGGTCATCACCACCGGCACTTTCCTGAGCGGGCTGGTGCACGTCGGCGATGACCAACTTCCCCGGCGGACGCACGGCGATCCGCCGGCTTGCCCTGTCGCGCATCTGGCGGAGCTGGGGTTTCGCATCGGCCGGCTGAAAACGGGCACCACGCCCCGGCTGGACGGTCGGACCATCGACTTTTCCGGCCTGGAAGCCCAGCACGGCGACGATCCGCCCCGGCCGTTTTCGTTTTCGACCGACCGCATCGTGCAGCGCCAGGTCCCGTGCCATGTCACCTACACCAACGACGAAACGCACCGGATCATCAGGAGCGGCCTGGACCGGTCGCCCATGTACTGCGGCGTCATCGAGGGCATTGGGCCGCGCTACTGCCCGTCCATCGAGGACAAGGTGGTGCGGTTCGCCGACAAGCGGCCGCGCACCAGATTTTCCTGGAGCCCGAAGGCCTGCGATCGCACGAGATTTATCCCAACGGCATCTCCACCAGCCTGCCCCTCGATATCCAGACCGCCATGGTGCGATCCATTCCCGGGCTGGAGCGGGCCGAGATCGTCGGCCGGGTTACGCCATCGAATACGACTACGTGGACCCGACGCATCTGCAGCCCACCCTGGAAACCAAGGAAATCGGCGGGCTGTATCTGGCCGGCCAGATCAACGGCACGTCCGGCTACGAGGAAGCCGCCGGGCAGGGGTTGATGGCCGGGCATCAACGCGGCGCTCGCGAGCCGGGGCGAAGCCCCCTTACCCTGAACCGTTCGCAGGCCTACATGGGGGTGATGATCGACGATCTGATCACCAAGGGCACGCAGGAACCCTACCGCATGTTCACCTCCCGAGCCGAATACCGGCTGCTGCTGCGGGAAGACAACGCCGATCTCAGGCTCAGGGAAGCGGGCCGAGGCGTGGGGCTGGTGAATGACGAGGATTACCGGCGCTATACGGAAAAGAAAAAGCGAATCGACGAGGTCGTGGAGCGGCTTCGCGGGCACAGGATCAAGCCCACTCCGGCGGTCAACGACCTCTTTAAAAACATGGGAAGCGCTCCCCTTTCCAATCCGGCCACGCTGGAAGAGACGCTTCGGCGGCCGGAAATACGGTTGTCCATGTTGTCCGTGTTCGACCCCTGCTTCAGCGAAGTTGAGGAAGCCGTGGCCGAACAGGTGGAAATCCGGACCAAATACGAAGGGTACGTGAAGCGGCAGGAAGAACAGGCCCAGCGTTTCAAGAAGGCCGAATCGGAATCCATTCCCGGCGGCCTGGATTACACCGCCATTCCGGGCCTGTCCAATGAACTGAAGGAGAAGCTCAAGCGAGTCGCGCCGCAGTCCCTGGGCCAGGCTTCCCGAATCCAGGGGATGACCCCGGCTGCCCTTTCCATACTACAGATCTACAGCAAACGGCGCAACAGGCAGGAAAGCCGAGGATAGAAACCATGGCTTTTGAACATCTCTTTACCCCGCTCGACCTGGGACCTTTCACCATCCGCAACCGCATCGTCATGCCCGCGCTGGGAACCAATTTCGCCACGCGCGACGGCGAAGTGACCCCTCGATTGATCGATCATTACGGCGCCCGGGCCCAAGGCGGTGCGGGAATGATCATCGTGGAAGGTTCGGCCGCCCATTACAGCGGCAGGGGCTTCCAGTTCATGCTGAGCATCGATCGCGACGATCTCGTTCCCGGCCTCACGCAGCTCGCGGAAGCCATCCACCTGGGCGGCGCCCACGCGCTCATTCAACTCCACCACGGCGGCCGCAACACCAATTCACGCATCTCCGGCGTGCAGCCCATTGCGCCGTCCGCGGCCCGCAGCCCGGTGGGCGGTGAAACGCCCCGCGCCATGACCGGCGCGGAAATTCAGGACATGGTGGAACATTTCGCGGACGCCGCCATGCGAGCCAAAAAGGCGGGATTCGACGGGGTGGAAATCCACGGGGCGCACGAATATCTGGTGAGCCAGTTCATGTCGCCCTACTCCAACTTCCGCCACGACCGGTACGGCGGGAGCGCCAAGAAACGCATCCGCTTCGCTCTGGAAATCGTCCGGCGCGTCCGGGAAGAAGTGGGGCCGAATTTTCTCATCTCCTTCCGCATCAGCGGCGACGAATACGTTCCCAAGGGCATGAAGGTAAAGGACTCCATTTTCGCGGCCAGGGAACTGGTCAACGCGGGAGTGGACGTGATCGGCGTGTCCGGCGGCGTGTACGAAACGCCTCACCTCATCATCAGCCCCATGCCTCTGGGTCCCGGCGTGCACATCCCGTCGGCGGAAGTGATCAAACGGGAAGTGTCCGTTCCCGTGATCGGCGTGGGAAGGATCAACACGCCCGAGTTCGCGGAAAAGGTCTTGGCCGAAGGCAAGGCCGACCTGGTGGCCATGGGCCGGGCGTTCGTGGCCGATTCCGAGTGGCCGGTCAAGGCGCGGGAAGAGCGGTCCAACGAGATCCGGCGCTGCATCGGCTGCAACCAGGGGTGCATCGACTATCTCATGGCCGGGCGCGCCCATCACCTGCCTGTATAACGCCGGCGTGGGCAGGGACCGGGAATATCAGATCGCGCCCACCGACAATCCCCGCAAGGTCGTGATCGTGGGCGGCGGTCCGGGAGGCATGGAAGCGGCCCGCCTTTTGGCGCGCATGGGGCATGACGTGCGGCTCTTCGAAGAAGGTAAACAGCTCGGCGGGCAACTGCTGTTCGCCTGCGCGCTTCCCACCAAGGAAGAGTTCTACCACGTGATCACCTTTTACGAGAACGAATTGCGGCGGCTGGGAGTCAAGGTGACGCTGGGAACCAAGGTCGGCCGCGACGAAATCATGGCTGAAAAGCCCGACGCGGTGATTATCGCCAGCGGGAGTGTGACCCAGGCTCCGGATATTCCGGGGCTGGACAACCCCAACGTGCTCACCATCCGGCAGATCCTGATGCACGGGGCGCCGGTGGGATCCAACGTGGTGGTTCTGGGCGGGGGGAATACGGGCTGCGAAATTGCCGATTACCTGTCCCAGCGCGGGCGCCGGGTTTCCATCATGGAGATGGGCAACAAGATCGCCGCCGACATCGGGCCGGGCAGACGATACCTGCTCACCCGCCGCTTGCGCGAAAACGGGGTCCGCAATTTTCTGCAATGCCGTATCAAGGCGCTTCGCCTCGACCGGGCGCTCTATATCAGGCACAACACGGACGGTCATCGCAGCCTGCGGGAACTGACCGGGGTGGACACCTTCGTGAACGCCATGGGCATGCGATCGCGTGACGAGTTGAGCGGCATTCTGCGGGAAGCGGTGGATAAGCTGTTCGTGATCGGCGACGCCCTGCATCCGGGCAAGGTTCTGGACGCCGTGGCCGAAGGCGCGGCCGTGGCGTTCATGATCGAAAACGGCGAGGAGCCGGTAAGCTGACAAACAGTCCGGGCCGCTTACCGGAAGCTTGTCCCGGAAGCGACCGCGTCTCAGACCTTGGGGATCTTCTTTACGGTCATGTAGTTCTTCAGATCGAAGAGCTTTTTGTTCTGATTGACCACGATGTGATAGAATTTGTTCTGGGGCACGTAGATATAGGGAACGTCCTCTTTTCGCCGGTACACGAAATGGGACAAGATCATGCGATTCACGGCCTGATGGCCCACGATCATGATGTTGTCGAAGTAATCGCTTAAATACAGCGCCTTCTTGATCCCCCGCTCGATACGCTTTTCCATCTGCGCGTATCCTTCGCCCTCGGGATAGGTGTAGTTGTACTTATCGGCTTTCCTGGCCCTGGTCCACTTGCGGCATTCTTCTCCCGTATTTCCTGGTAGGTCAGCTCCTCGCACATCACCGGCGTCGATTTCATTGAATTCCGGCAGGACTTATGAGCATCGCTGTGTTGCTGCGACTCGGCAATGATCCGCGCCGTTTCGATGGTGCGGTGTTTGGCGCTGGTAAAGATAATGGGGACCGATTTTTTCCTGAAAAAACGCGCCAGCGCGTTGGCCTGTTCCATTCCCTTGGGGGTGAGCGGCGGATCTCCGCCGATGCGGTCATCCAGGTTGTAGGTGGTTTCCGGATGCCTGATCAGGTAGAGATTTTGGATGGTTTCGGTCACCAGGAAGTCCCTGATCCGGGCGTAGTGAGGAATGCCATCGGTCAGTTCCTCGCTCAGGATGCGCCGGTGAAAGGAGTCGAACTTGATGTAGTTCCGCTCGCGTTCCAGGGGCTGGTAGATCTGCTTGTAGTATTCAATGCGCTTGCAGAAGCTGATCACGGCCTCTTCATGGGTCAGATCGGAAAATTCGTGGTGGCACACTTTGCGGTCGATGTTGTCGGCCAGGATTTCCTCGTCGTTGTTGATGCATTCCACGTAAAGAATATTGTGTCCCCCCAGAACTTCCTCCAATGTCTGCCGCCGTTTTCGGCTCACATTGGTGGCGTCCAGGATGGCCACCCGCCCTCCGCGCTCCAGAAAACGCTTGGCCTGGCGCATGTTGATAAGCGCGTATTTTTCCCGCAGGGCCACGCCATCGGAGTTGTGGGAGTCGAAAAAATCCGCGTAGCTGGTGTTGTCCTTGCTGAGTTTGCGCCGCAAATCGCCGTTGTTGAAGATCCGGGTCCGGATGCGGTCCTTGCGGAGGTTATCCATCAACTTACGGGCCATGGTGGATTTGCCGCGGGCCGGCAGACCTACCATGATGATATACACACTGTTTCTACTGTTCGAACCGGACATAAGACCTTTAAACCGCCTCTATTGAAATGGATCAGGGCCGTTATAAAAAGAAGTAATACATATGGTTTATAAACACGACCCCATAGATGATCGTCAAGCCGACGATGAGCAAGCGTACAAACGGGTGATACCGGTACAGCACAAACACGATGACGCAGAGCGCGGAGAGGATGTATTTCAGGATGAAAAAGGTATTGTTGCTGATTTTCAGAAGGCTGTCCATCAACGGATTCAGCTCGACCGCCCCACGCGAGACGTGATACACGGTCAGAAAACCGTCTGCTATGACCAGACTCAGCATCAGCAGGCACACGATGAACAGACGGCTGCTGTACTGATCGACATAGGGGTGGGTTTTTTTATCCTCGACTCGCCGGATTTTTCTTCTTCGGCCCCGGTAAGCGTTAAAACTGAAGGGATTGGTGGGCTTTTTGCGCCGGTCCGCTCCTGATCTCGAAATAACCGCTTCACCTTCTCTGGTATCATCCCGCCCGTCCATACCCGGCGTTTCCTCCCGCAAACCTTATTCCAATAAACTTTCCGGCGCGCAAAACGCCGATTATTTTCCGCTCGCGTCAACCTCTTTGACCAGACGAAAACCCGTGGTGTGGTATCGGCTCTGGGGATGGGCTATATTCCTGTTCGCGGAACGAAGATACCAGGGGTATTTGAAAAAGCTACCCCCTCTTCTGACTCTCTCGTGACCCTTTTCAGGTCCCGTGGGGTCGGTCACCGGACCGACTTCATATTTGCCGTACCAGTCCTGGCACCATTCCCAGACATTGCCGTGCATGTCGTACAGCCCCCAGCCGTTTGGCGGGAAGCTTTTTACCGGCGCCGGAGCATCGGTTTCCCAGCCCTTCTTTTCAACGTAATCGACGCAATTCGTGGGCCCCTTGTAGGTATTGTTCCCGAACATGGCCTGGGAGCAGTCCAAGGTGTCTCCGAACCAGTAAGGCGTGACGGTTCCGGCGCGGCACGCGTATTCCCATTCGGCCTCGGTGGGCAGGCGGTATTGACCCACGCCCATTTTATTGAGCTTGTTGATGAAATCCTGACAGTCGTTCCAGGAGACGCGTTCCACCGGACTTTGGCCGCCGCGCCAATCGGCGGCCGAAGGGTTGTCGCCCATCACCGCCGTCCATTGCTTTTGCGTGACTTCGGTCGTTTGCATATAAAAGGGTTGGGATATGGTGACCGAATGAATCAGTTCGTCTTCGTCACGGTATTTTTCGTTCGTCGGACTGCCCATGTTGAACGTCCCCGCCGGGATCAACACAAACTCCATTCCCAGCTTATTTTTAACCCGAGGCAGATCCTTGACGTCCTGTCCGGCGAGGGCAAGAGCGCCGCCGCACATGACCGATAGGACACACAGCGTCACGCAGAGCCATTTCATATTTTTTGAGCGCTCCTCATCCCGTATGCGTTCTTTTGTTCCCGTGGTTGTCCGATGGTGTCGGGGATTCCGGTCATTATAGCGCTCCCGCGCGAAAACAACAAGGATACTCCCCTATCTAGCTTAAATAACACAGCTATTTATTTATATCATAACAGGGGACAATCCACAATGGCTCGTGCCCGGAAGTCTCTTAAAATTGCATCGTAAAGAGCATGGTTTTTCTTGAGCGGTTTCTCGGTTTTCCGGCGGCCGTGGGGACAGGCCAGGCGGGTTTGAAATCCGCCCCTACCGGGGAATCACTGTGCAATGGCTCCGGACCACCCACCGGTTACAAGCCCGCCCGTACAAATCCGCCCCGTGCACGTTTTGGGGGACATATCCGCCGGTGGGCAAAATTTTCACACCCCCGCCAGGGTCCGCGTCACCGCCGTTTTCCCCTTGTTCCGCGCGACATCGCGGTTTTTTTGTGTGGCACGCAAACTGCATCTTCACCGGTAGATTTAACTACCGCGGGAGGACGCCCACGTGTTGCAAAAGCTCATCATGTTTGTCGGACTATTGTTTTTCATAGTGCTTTCCGGAAACGCCATCGAGGGAACCTCGGTGATTACCAACATGAAAAGCGCGTTTCTTGTTTTGGGAGGCGCTCTGACCGGCGCTTTTCTGGCGTTTCCCCTGGTCACGTTCCGCAACCTGTTCAAAAGCCTGCGTGCGCTTTTCAAACAGGACGGAAACAACAACGAGCAGCTGGTAAAAGAACTGGAAAATCTGGCGCTCCTGTGGCGGCAGCGCGGAATACGGGCGCTTGACGAAGCCGGCTCGAAAGTGGGCAACATATTCCTGCGCAAGGGCATCGAACTGGTGGCCGACGGCTATGACCGCTTCGATATCCGCAACATCATGGAGCGGGATTTCGAACTTTATTTTTCCCAGAAGGAATCCCAGATCAACATCCTGAACACGCTGACTAAGCTGGCGCCGGTCTTCGGATTCGTGGGAACCATCATCGGGCTTATCAACGTGTTGAGCGAGATGGGCGACCCGGATCATATCGGAAAGGGCATGGCCCTGGCGCTGCTCACCACCTTCTACGGTCTGCTTTTCGCCAATTTTCTCTTTCTGCCGCTGGCCAAGAAACTCGCCGAACACGTTAAGGCCGAAACCACGGCGCTCAACGTGATTCTGGAAGGCGTCATGGACATCGCCGATCTGAAGAATTCCAAGTCCATATCCCACCGGCTGAGTTCCTATCTGGATGTGGCGAAAATCAGTGAGATCAACAGCGAACCGGAAACGTTCGTCCCCCGGGAAGCTTCGTCCCTCCTGTCTCCCCAATTTCAGGAGCTGATGTCCAGGGTAAGGAAATAGCATGGAGCGGGGCGAGCTTGACGAATTGAAAAAACGCCTCGATACCTCCGAGCGGAGGCGGGCGTTTCTTCAGCGGGTGGTCAACCGGGGCTCGGTCGAGGAAGACACCATTCTCTGGAGCCTCGCCGATCTCATGACCCTGCTGCTCATTTTTTTCATTCTTTTTTATTCGCACAACATGAACAACGTCATGCCGGGCAATGGCCAGGGCGGCGGCGTGTCGCAGACTCCGGTGGCCATGCCTTCGCCGGTGCAGGATACGCCCATGACCTCCGAAATGGTGGACTACAAGGACGATGAACTGGACCCGGCGGTGGTCAAGGCCCGGGTGGAGGAAGAGCCCCGGGACGAATCCCTGGAGCAGCTTCGCCGGAAGGTTCTGGAAACGGTCGGCGAAGAGAACCAGAACGATTTCTCCATGCGCTGGGACGACAAAAAGCTGGTCATGGTCCTGGGCGAAAGAATCACCTTTGACATAGGCGAAGCCGAGCTTCTGTCCGATTTCCAGCCCACGCTGGAACGCATAAGCGGGTTTATAGCCTCCCAGAAGGGATACCGGGTGGTGGTTTCGGGGCACACGGACAACATGCCCATAAACACTTACCGTTTTCCCTCCAACTGGGAGCTTTCCGCCATACGGGCCGCCAACGTAGCCAAGTTCCTCGTCGACAAGGGCGTGAATCCTTTTCGCGTTTCCATCGAAGGGTATTCCATGTATCGCCCCATCCATGAAAATGACACCCCCTACAACAGGCGCTCCAACCGAAGGGTGGAAATAGCGCTGGTCAAGGATCAGACGAACGGATAGATCATGAACGGGAAACGGGCTCTCATATCGGCGATCATCCTCTTTTTCGCGGCGTCCGCGTTGACGGCCTGTCAAAGTTCGCCCCGCGCGGGCTCCCAGGTCCCTCCCATCTACGGTTCGCTGAGCAGGAATGCGAGCGCGGAAAACACCGTCACGCTCTGGGCCACGGGAAAAGGAGTGCCTCCGAACTATGTTTCCTCGGACGCGCAGGCCCTGGTCATGGCCGAACGGGCGGCCATCGCCGACGCTTACCGGCTTTTGGCGGAAAAAATAAGCGGAGCGTTCGTATCAAGCAGACAACAAGTTGACAATATGGCCCTGGATTATGACAGGATAAAAATGGGCACGAACACGTGGTTGCGAGGGGCTGAGATCGTGAGCGTCAAACACACGCCGGACTATATCGTCGAGGCGCTGGTGAAGGTGACCATACCGGCCGACGCGCCGCTGCCCGCCACGGTCACGACGACGACCGGTTCCAACAATCCGAACAAGCCCTGACACGCCTGCCGGCTATCCCAGTTTACTGACCGCCTTCGAACGCAGGAGGCCCCGTTCCAACCGGAATATGTACTTGGTCAGTTCATCCCTGCTGCTCTCGGAGATGGCCACGAAATGGACGGCGATTTCCGATTTGTCGGAATCTTCCAGCGGAGAAACACGCACCACCTTTCCCAGAGCCGGAACCACCGTAAACGGCCAGCCGGGCAACAGGATTCGCATCTCGATGATGTCGTCCTCCTGGAAATCGCCTCCGGCCACGAATGCGGCGCCGCTTCCGCTGATGTTGACCCGTTCCGGCTGCTTGAACAGCAACGACTCATCCTGTTTTCCGGCGAGCAGCTTGGTGATGTGGTCCAGTTTCAGGTCGATGGTGTGAAGATACTTCAAAAGATTGGAGAATACTTCGCGAAACGCGGTATCATATTCCACGTTGCCGGTGTTCAGGCTCAGTTCGTTGGGCAGGATAGGCGCGCAGGAGAGCCCGACTTCGCAGATGGTGCCTGACAGATATTTCTTTTCCAGCAATTCATAGTCTTCGATCTCGGCCTTGCGATACTGGATCGGCAAAAGATCGTCGAGGCGGTGGAATTCTCTTTTTTTGGTGGTGTTCATCCAATTTCTCCCGGGATGGCTGTATTTCTCATATTCGGTTCTTTATGCAATCATTGCGCCATCGGCAAGCCGGACAGCTTCATCGATTCCGGCCGCTCCCAAACGGACGCCCTTTTTCATATCGGCCCTAACGAGAATCGAATTTTCAAAATTTACGTTAAGATTTTGGCCGTTTTAACGATTCTACAAGTGAGTACTAAAGGAAATGGTTGAAAGCGCTTCGTAGCGCAAAAGCGTGTTTTCCCGAGAACGGCTCCAGCGGCGTTTCCATCATATCGAGCATGGCGCCGTTCCCGACAAAAATTGTCCGGGTCGACTCGACGGTTCCGGCAGGGAAGACATGCGAACCACGCTCGTTCCGGACGCGGTTAGGTCGAGGAGGAATCACCATCCGAATCGAGCCCGCGGGTTTGGCGACGCTCCAGGAGCGCGCCGGCGGGCCGGAAAGTTGCAGAGCAGTGAGCTACATCGCGGGAAATCATGATCATTTGATTTTAGGCGTTTTCGCGGCTCAAAGGCGATCATTCATTACGGTCGATCCGGCGCTCTATCCCCGGGCGCCGACACGTAATGGTCCGCCGAGCAGGCCGGGGCTGGCGGAGACGCTTGGATGGGGAGGTTTTCTTGAAAATCATTGTAGGCATGGCCGACATGAAGATAACCAACGATACGGACGCCACGCTGATCACCTATTCACTGGGATCGTGCATCGGCATTTCCATTTATGATCCCGTCTCCAAAGTCGGTGGAATGCTGCATTATATGCTTCCGGAAGCGAATCTCGACCTCGAAAAGGCGAGACAACGGCCTTACATGTTCGCTGATTCCGGTATTCCGCTCCTGTTTAAGAAAAGCTATGAACTGGGGGCAAAAAAGCAGCGGCTCCACGTAAAAGTGGCGGGCGGCTCTCAAATCCTCGACGACAACGGTTATTTCAACATCGGAAAAAGAAATTACGCCGCGGTCAGAAAACTCTTCTGGCGCAACGGCGTCATGATCGAAGCGGAAGACGTGGGCGGTTCCGTCAATCGCACCATGTCCCTGAACATGCAGGACGGTACCGTGCTGTTGAAAATTTCCGGGAAAGTGGAGAAGACGATATGAGCAAAGTAGACGCGATTTTCTCCTCGATCAAGGAACTGCCGCCTTTTCCACAGGTCGCCCAAAAAGCCATGAGGGCGCTGGACGACCCCGACTGCACCGCCAAGGATCTGGTGGATATTATCGAATACGATCAGGCGATCACGGCCAACATCCTGAGAATATGCAACTCGGCCTATTTCGGGCTGCCGGTCAAGATCGGCTCCCTGCATCAGGCCATATCCTACATAGGCCAGAAAAACCTCATGACCATCATTCTCGCCACCAGCGTGCTGCGCTACTATGGCGGCCAGACGCCGGGTTACGACCTGAGCCGGGGCGAGTTGTGGAGCCACTCCGTGGGGTGCGCCCTGATGGCCAACATACTGGCCAGAAAGTCGAGCAACGCCAATCCGCAGACGCTCTTTACCGCCGGCCTGCTGCACGATATCGGCAAACTGGTCATGAGCGCGTATGTGGAGGCCGAGTTCAAAAAGATCAATAAGCTGGTGCAGGAAGCCAACTATTCGTTTCTCGAGGCGGAAAAGGAAGTTCTGGGCGCGGACCACGCCGAAGTGGGAAGCCGGATTGTCGAGCAATGGAGTTTTCCTCCCGAGATATGCGACTGTATAAAATACCATCATTGTCCCCGGGAGGCGCGGAAGTCCGATCATATCACGCCGCTTATCTATCTCGCGGACATGTGCTGCCTGTTCATGGGGATCGGCGTGGGAGAAGATGGGTTGAAATATCGATGTTATCCCGAAGTGCTTGTGGAGCACGGATTAAAACAGAAAGATTTCGACGCCGCCCTGAAGGAGTTCGATACGGAAATGGCAAAGGCGGAAGAGATCATACGCATGGCGTAGGAAAGGAGGTACCGGTGTGGCGTTCAACCTCTTGATAGTGGATGATTCATCGTCCATGAGGTCCATGATCCGAAAGACGGTGGAAATGTCCGGATTCGACGTGGGTCAATATTTTGAAAGCGCCAATGGCGCGGAAGCGCTCGAAGCGCTGAAAAACAACTGGATAGACGTCGTTTTGAGCGACCTGCACATGCCCGTCATGGATGGGTTGGCGTTTCTGAAGGTGGTTCAGACAGACGAACTCCTGAAGACTATCCCGGTGGTCGTCATCACCACCGAGGGACGGGAACAAAAGGTCGAGGAGGCGCTCGGGCTGGGAGCCAGAGCCTACATACAAAAACCCTTTACCCCCGAACAGATACGAAGCACCTTAACTCAAGTTATCGGAGTGGAAAATGTCGCAAGCGATCAGGGAGATTTTGACGGATGTGATTTTTAACGTGCTTGAGACGATGTTTTTCGCCGTGCCGGAAAAGCTCGGCGAAGTGGCGCCCACGGTGTGGGACGTGGAGGCCACCATCAGTCTGTCAGGCGCCCGGGATACTCATATCCGGCTGTTAATGACCAAGGAAATGGGCTTGAGCCTTGCGGCCACTTTTCTGGGCAAGGAGCCGGAGGAGGTCAGCGAGACCGAATTGCTCGATCTCATCAGGGAAATCGCGAATATGATCGGGGGCAATCTGGTTACCAAACTGGGCGATGAAGAACTCTCGCTCGGTCTTCCGGAAAGCCGGTATATTCAGGAAACCGCCCTGATCGACACCGACCCCGGGAACATCATTCCTTTTTATCTGGAAGAACATCCGGTGGCGGTTGTCTGGACACAACCCGAATAGGACGGTTCGAAACCGGTTTCGAGGCGACGGAATAGTGTCAAACGCCGCCCCCTCGATCCCCCCGCCTCAAAACACATCCTCGATATTGATGGAACAGGAGCGACAAACGGCTGGGAGCGCGACTTCGCGCTCAGTCGATCCGGCGCAGACCCTGCCGATACCGCGCGGCCAGGCGCCGGTACAGGTCCGCGCCCGTTCGTACCCTCCGGGCCATGTTGTCCGAAACTTCCTTGACCACGCGGCCGGGAATCCCGGCTATGAGTTTTCTCGGGCCGAAAACCGATCCTTCCTTCAGCACGCGAAAGGGAGCCGATGACGCAGGAATCCCCCACCTTGGAACCGTGCAGGATCACCGCGTTGATGCCCACCATCACGTTTCCAGCTCGGGGTGGTGCAGCGCGGCGCCGTGAGCGATAATGCATCCCGGCCCAATGAACGCCAGCGTCTGTTCGTTGACGTGAATCACCGCGTTATCCTGAATGCTTGAACCCTCGCTGACGACAATATCGCCGAAATCGCCGCGCAGATACCGCGCCGGGGCCGATGAAGCACTCCGGGCCGATTTCCACGGACCCGATGAGCACGGCTTCGGGATGAACAAAGGCGGTGGGATCTATGCGGGGGGTTTTGTCTTCAAAAGCGTAAATAGGCATGCAACCTCCCGGTCGTCGTGAATTCGGGCCTCCCCGAAGCCGCGTTATTTGATGACCTTATCGGCGGATTCCAGGATATCGGGGGGAATCTTGATCCCAAGCCGGTTGGCGTTCTTCATATTGACCACTGTCTTGAGATCCGTGAACTGCTGCACAGGCAGATCCTTGAGCGGTGTTCCCGTGAGGGCCCTGACCACCATGGCGCCCGTGGCCTTGCCCCATTCGAACATGTCGTATCCGTTGATAAGCACGGCCATGGAGTCGCTGACCATCGGGATGTCGCTGAACACCGGAGTTTTGCTGTTCATGAGGATCTGTTCCAGTTCGGGCAACGCCTTCGTCACGGTATAATCCCATAGCAGCACGATCACGTCCGGGTTCATCGTCAGCAGATCCGACGCTTTCTGGGCGATCGTATCGGCTTCTCTGATGCGGACATCAAGGATATCGAGGTTCATTTTGCGGGTCGCTTTTCTCAACGCCAGCATCTCATAGCGGGAATTGATTTCCGACGGATTCCAGATGACTCCGACGCTCTTGGCTTCGGGCAGGAGCTGGCGTATCTGGACGCAAAGGTGTTCCAAGGGAGGTTCAGCGTAAATTCCGGAAATATTACGCCAGTATCCTTCCTCGCCCCGGTTCAGCCCCAGTATTATGGGATTGATGGCCACGCCGAAGATGAAGGGAACCGACGTTACCTGGCGTATGGCGGATTCCAGACAGGGCGTGGAAAGGGCGATGATCAGATCGATTTCCTCAGCCTCGAATTTGTCGATGATGGGTCTGATCGCCAGACGTTGGCCTCCCGCGTCCGCCCAGTCGATATGGATGGTAACCTGCTTGGCCAGCTCGCTTTCCTGGACCGACTCAATAACGCCATTAAGCGCCTGTTCGAGCGCGACGCTCTGATTGAATTCCACCACTCCCAGTCGGATAACGCCGTTCTTTCCATATTTTTCTCCGGTGGAGCAGCCTACCAGAGCCAAAAGCGCCAGCGTGAGAACAACCAGCCCCTGAATCAGCAACAACGATTTACGTCCCATAAAAGCCTTCTCCGCTCCAAGATCGTCAAAAGAAATGGATAGCCATGGTAAAAAGCGCCGGCGGCGGCCGTCGGGATGATCACCCCGCCGTGAGTTTTCAGTATACCCGCCTTTGGCGCGCTCATAAACCCCCTGGGGCGTTCGATCTTGCATTTCGACAGCAATGATATTACCTTACATACCACAACGCAATAGAGGGAGGAATTTTAAATGGATCTGAAAGCAAAAGTTGACGCCGCGCTTGAAAAAATCAGGCCTTCACTTCGTGCGGATGGCGGCGATGTCCTGTTGGTGGACGTAGTTGACAACATCGCGAAAGTCAAACTGACCGGCGCGTGTGGGGGATGCCCCATGTCTCAGATGACCCTGAAAATGGGCGTGGAAAAGATCGTAAAGCAAGACGTGCCGGAAATTCGCAGCGTCGAATCAGTCTAGGCGCCGAGCCGATCGGAGAAGCGACCGGTTCCTTATTTGTGGTAGGCTTCGCCTCGCGCTATGGTAAGGGCTCTATAGATTTGTTCCAGAAGAATCATGCGGGCCATTTCATGAGTAAAGGTCATGCGGGAAAGGGAGATGGCCGTATGGGCGCGGGAAAGGGCGTCTTGGCCTAAACCCAGCGGCCCGCCGATTACAAAGACCTGCGTATTGAGCCCTTCTTCATCCAGCCGGCCCAGAAACGAACTGAAAGCTTCGCTACTGAATTGTCTGCCCGCGGGGTCCAGAGCAAAGACCGTTTCGAGAGTCCCTATTTTCTTGAGTATACGGCCGGCTTCGCGGGCTTTTATTTCTTCCGGGTTCGATTTGGGACCTATGCGCTCGCCTTTCACTTCCACGATTTCCACCGGAACGTAGTGGCCGATCCGCTTCCGGTAAAACTCGATCCCCTCGATCAAAAAAGGCTCTTTTGTTTTTCCTACCCACAACAGCTTTATTTTCATACGACAGCGGACACTATTGGCCTAAATGAGACCGGGTAACCGCCGGGGAGTCCTGAACCTCGTGCTGCGCGGTGGACCCGTCGCCCCGCACATAGGGGAACACGTAATCCAGCAGGCTTTTCAGACCGGCGAAAATGGGCACGGCGAAGACCAATCCCCAGTATCCCCAGATATACCCGCAAATCAGGATGGCCAGTACAATGGCCGTGGGGTGCAGCCGGACGGAAACTCCCAGGATAACCGGCGCCAGAATCGTGCCGTCAATGAGTTGCAGCACGGCGTAGGCGATGATTGGTTTCATGGACGCCCAGGTGAAAAAACCCCATTGAGCGAAAGCCAGAAAAGCCACCGGCAGCGTCACCACCGCCACTCCCAGGTACGGCACCAGCGTGGAAAGGCCGGTCAGAAGCCCCAGCAAAATGGCGAACCGGGTATCCAGCATGAGAAAGGCCAGACTGCTGGAAACCCCCATGATCAGGATCTCCCAGAATTTCCCCTGGATGTAATTGCCGATCTGGCGGTCGATGTCCCGCAGCACCTGCATGAGCAGCGCGCGGTCCCGAGGTATGAAATTGGCCATCCAGGCCAGAATAAGGGCTTTGTCCTTGAGGAAGAACAGGACCAGGAACGGCACCAGTATGACATAGACCAGAAAGCTCAGCAGGCCGGGAATATAACCGAGTACGTGGGTGGCCACCTGTCCCAGCATGATTTCCATTTCCCGCGCCATGCGGGGAACCAGTTGCTCCAGATACGATGAATGGAGCCCGGAAATGTACTTCTCCTGCATTTCCACTAAAAAAGACTGCGTGGCGGCCGCGATGCGCGGGAGTTCGCCCACCAGGTTGGTTATCTGGTTCACGATGAGCGGAATGAGCCAGAAAAAAAGCGCGAAGAAACCGGCCAGAAAAAGGCCGAATACGACAATAACCCCCACCAGGCGCGGAACGCGCCGCCGCTCCATGAACACGACCATGCCGTCCATCAGATAGGCGAGCACGATGGCGGCGAAAAAGGGGAAGAGCGTGCTCCCCAGCCAAAGTGTCATGATGAGGAACGACAATATGAGCAGGGTAAGCAGCACAACCTGCCGGTCGATGAGACGCCGCCAAATATTCGCGTTAACAGTGTTCATAGGGGTACCTGAAGAGAACCGTGAACAATAATCTTCCCACTTCCTGTTTTGTCGATTTTAAGAACGTTACATTAGCAAAAGATAAAATATTTCAGGTCAAAATCGGTCTACGCCCGCGCCGCCCGGCCGCCCGCCTCGTAAAGCCGGTCATTGCTTTCCTGGCGACCAGGGAGTGTGAGGCCCCGCAAAACCTCCAGTAATTCGTCGTAACCGAAAGGAAGCGCTCCCGCCGCCGCGGCAGCTCCCAGCAGAACCACGTTCGCGCCGCGCGGGGCCCCCGCTTCCCGGGCGATGGCCGTGGCGTCGACCGTGGTCGACCGGATCCGGAATTCCTCCAGGACGCCTCTGCCCTCCGGGGAAAGAAAACCGAGACTTCCGGCGTTGACCACCAGCATGGAGCCGGGGGCCAGGCAGGACACGTTGCGCACCGCCTCGCCGGATTCCAGGGCGAACAGCAGCTCCGCCCATCCGTTGGCGATCATGGGGGTGGCGAAGGGTCCCGCCTTCAGATAGCTGACCACCGAACCGCCACGTTGGGCCATGCCGTGCACTTCACTGATAAATACTTTTTCCGCGCGTTCCCGCGCCGCCTGGCCAGGACCCGCGTGGCGAACAACACGCCCTGGCCGCCCACGCCCGCCACCACGGCCCGCCATTTCAGCTCTTTCATGCTCCCGCCTCCATGACCGTAACGGCTCCGTGAGGACACACGTCGACGACACATGCCGCATCCCACGCACCAGTGGAATCTATGGACATGTGTCCTTTCCGTCCGCCAGCAGCGCCGGGCAACTGAACCAGGTCCGGCACAGACCCGCAGCCCACGCAGGCTCCGGCCGGTTCCAGGACAATGGTTCCGGTGGGACAGATCTCCGCGCACATCCGGCACCCCACGCATTTTTCAGCGTCAGTTCCACCTTTTCTCCAGTCAGGCTCAACGCCCCGACCGGACAGATGGAAACGCAGCGACCGCATTGGCGCAGGGCTGCCCTTCGAAATCGAAGGAAGGCCGGACCGCCTCCGCCGTTTCCCGGACCGCCACCTTCACGGGGTTGGGCACGGCTTCGCGCAGGTTGTTGGCCACGCAGGGATGCCGGGCGATGACCACTTCCACCGAACCGTCTTCCTTTTTGGCGTTGCGTCCGGCCCGCCGCAGGGCCTTGGTCAGGCTGGGGATGTCGTAGGGATCGACCTCCTCGACGTTTTTCACCCCGCAGCCGCGTATCAGCTCCTGCAACGCTATGGCTTTCCCCTGATGGCCGTCGGCCGTCCGCCCGCTTTCGGGGGTGGGCTGCATGCCGGTCATGCTGGTGGTTTCGTTGTCCAGCACCACCAGCGCGAACTTGGCGCCGTTGTACACGGCGTTGATGAGCCCCGCCGTTCCGGAATGATAAAAGGTGCTGTCGCCGATGGTGGCCACCACCGGGATGTCCTTGTGGTCGGCTTCAAAGGTCCGGCTGAACGCGGCGGCGAAGTTGATGGCCGCGCCCATGTCGTGACAGGTGTCCACCGCGCCCTGGTTGAGCCCCAGCGTGTAACAGCCGATGTCGCCGGGAAAAACCCCGTCGGGAAAGGTCTTGCGCAGGGCGAAGAAAACGGCGCGGTGCGAACAGCCCGGACAGAGATTGGGGCGCCGCATGGGCGGCTGGTCGGGAACGCTGATGGTCTTGGTTCCCCGTTTGGGAACTGGCGTTCAGCCCGCCTCGTCCAACGACCCGCTCCAGAATCCCCATCAACCGGTCGGGCGTCAGTTCGCCCGCCGAAGGAATGTGCCCGCTCAGGCGGCCCCAGAATTTTTTCCCGCCCCGGCGGCCAGCATTTCCAGCACCGGCTCGGTTTCTTCCAACACCAGCACGTTTCTGGCAGCATTCCATGAGCCGCTTGACCGGCCCCTGGGGCAGCGGAAAGGGAACCGCCGTCTGCAGGAAAGGGATGGGGCCGTTGGCCACATCCAGCCCGAATTCGTACAGCACGTCGCGAGCCAGCGCGGCGGCGATACCCGAGGCCAGGATGCCCAGGTTGGCGCCCGGTTCGGCCGGCGGCGCCACAGGATCCAGACGGTCAGTCCTCTTCCACGGCGCGAGTCGATGGCTTCCAGCTTTTTGTTGAGCGCTTCGTGCAGGGCCAGCCGCATTTTGGGAATGGCCGCCCAGCGGAAGGGATCCTTCTTGAACTCGGCGACCCGGTTCAAATTGACCGGCTCGCGAAGCTCGATGTTTTCCCGGCCGTGGCACACCCGTAGCGTCGGCCTGAGCATGACCGGAATCTGAAACCGTTCGGACAGCTCGAACGCCGGCTCGACCAAATCCCGCGCATGGGACGGGCTTTCCGGGTCGAACACGGGCAGCTTGGCGAAATGAGCCAGCAACCTGCTGTCCTGTTCGGTCTGGGAAGAGTGCGGGCCCGGATCGTCGGCGCTGACGATAATGAACCCTCCCACCACGCCGATATAGGCGGAACTCATCACCGGGTCCAGGGCCACGTTCAGCCCCACCTGTTTCATGGCGCAGGCGGAGCGCTTGCCGGTGTAGGACGCGGAAAGCGCCACCTCCACGGCCACCTTTTCATTGACCGACCATTCGCAATAGGGCGGCTGTTTCCAGCTCTCCCGGCCGAATTCGAACCACGGCCGGCAGAATTTCCGAACTGGGCGTGCCGGGGTAGGAACTCATAAAGTGACGCCGGCTTCCACCAGGCCGCGGCCGATCGCTTCGTTGCCTAACAATATTTCTTCACGTTTATCCATGTCGCGTGTCACGCGCTAAACCCTTTTTCTGTTGATCGAAAATATCGTATCGCCTCGCGGCCGGGACCGAATTGGTTCGCGGTTCCGGCCGCAAGACAGCGTTTTACTGGGCCAGGACGAACTTGCCGTCCTTCACCACCAGCATGACCATGGAGTCCGTTCCCAGGCCGTTGTGATCCTTGGCGGACAGGTTGTACACGCCGCTGACGCCCACGTAATTCTTGGTATTTTCCAGCGCGTCGCGAACCTTTTCCTTGTCCGTCCCCACGCTTTTCATGGCGTCGGCCAACAGCATGATGGCGTCCCAGGCGTAGCCGGAATGGGTGTTGATCGGGTATTCCTTGTCATAGTGATAAACATTGGTATAGAGATTCACGAACTCCTCGATCACCTTCTTCTGGGGGTCCGTATCCGGCAGGTCCCGCCAGACCATCAATTTTGTGGCGGGCATCAGATCGCCTTCGGCGGCGGCTCCGGCCAGTTCGATGTAGCGGGGGCCGGGCAGCCCGTGGCACTGCATCAACGGCGCTTCGATACCCAGGGCATGGTGGTTCTTGGAAACGATGGCCCCGGCGGGTCCGATGGTCCAGCAGACAATGGCCTGCGGTTTCAAGGCCGCGATCTTGGTAAGCTGGGTGGACATGTCAACGTCCTTGGGATCGAACTGTTCCGCGCCGATGATTTCAACGCCGTAATCGGGCGCGAGCTTTTTGAGCCAGCGTTCGCCGTCCTTGCCGAATCCGTCGCTCGCCGAAAGAACGGCGATCTTGGTAAGTCCTTGCTTTTTCAGGTAATCCAGCGCCACCTTGACGGCGATGGATGAACGCTGCGGCGCCTTGAATACGTACCGCGCCGTGCCGAAATCCATGTTCCCGTGCTTGCCTTCCATGATGACCGGGTCTCCGCCCACGGTCATGACGGTGGGGATCTTGTCGGCTTCGATCTGTTTTTTAACCGCCATGCCGGTACCGGTGCGCGTGGGTCCAATGACGGCGTCCACCTTGTCGACGTTGGCGAATCGTTTAAACACCATGACCGCCTTGGTGGGTTCTCCTTCCGTGTCCGCCATGATGAGTTCGATGGGATGGCCGTTGATGCCGCCTTCCTTATTGATTTTGTCGGCCACCATCTGGGCCACCAGCTTGGTCGGGGTTCCGATGGAAGCCGCCGGTCCGCTGAGCGCGAAAAAGGCGCCGATCTTGACCGGTTCTTCCGCGTTCGCCGGGCTCCACCAGCAAAAGAGCGCCACGGTCAGGGTCAACAAAATTCCGATCTTCATACCAGCGCTTTTTTTCTTCATGTCACGTCTCCTTTGCTTATGTGTTCCGGTTTTTTCAGGCGCCACAGCCTGTTAACTCTCGAAGCGGTGATCGAAAACCCGTCTGGATTTTCGTTCGGAGCGCGGCAGGCTGCCGTAATCCACGATTTCCACTTCCGCGCTCACCAGCATTTGCGATTTTATGGCCCGCCGGATCTGTTGGGCCACGCCCGCGTCGTTTTCCACGCCGCTCGTTTCCGAGCGTTCCACCTGCACGGTCATGTAATCCTTGCCGTCTTCGCGGTGTTGCAGCACGATGCGGTATTCGGACCCGATCCCGGACATTTGGCTCAACGCGTGGTCGATCTGGCCGGGGTAAATGTTCACGGCCCGGTACTTGATCATATCGTCGGTGCGCCCCAGAATCCGGTCGTGCCTCGGCAGCGGATTGCCGCAGCGGCAGGGTTCCGGGATGATCCTGGTCAGGTCGCGGGTACGGTAGCGAATCAAGGGCGCGGCCTGTTTGCGGAGCGTGGTCACCACCATTTCCCCCAGTTCCCCCGGCTGCACCGGCTCCAGGGTCTTGGGGTCGAGGATCTCGGCGATGTAATAGTCCGCCCAATAGTGAATTCCCTCGTGCGCCGAACATTCGATGCCCGTGCCCGGGCCGTAAAGTTCGGTGAGGCCTGGAATGTCGTACAACTCGGCCTGCAAACTTTCCCGTATGGTCTGCCGCATGGCCTCGCTGGTCCGTTCGGAACCGTAAATCAGCTTGCGCAGCTTGATCTTGTCCCGCAGGCCGCGCCGCCGTATTTCCTCGGACATGAGCAGCGCCATGGAGGAGGTGCTTACCAGCGTGGTGGTTCCGAAATCCACCATGAAATCGCAATGCATCTCCAGGTTGCCGGGGCCGAGGGGAAGCGCCATGGCGCCGAACAGCTCGCAGCCCCGCTGAAACCCCACGCCCGCGGTCCATACGCCGTATCCCACGGCGATCTGCACGCGGTCTTTGCGGGTCAGCCCGGCCATTTCAAAGCAGCGGGCCATCATGACCGCCCAATCGTCCACGTCCTGTTGCGTGTACGCCAGGACCTTGCGCTTGCCCGTGGTCCCGCTGCTGGCGTGGATTCTGACCACGTCTTCTTCCGGGGTCGACAACAGCGGCAACGGATACCCGTCGCGGAGATCTTCGGCGGTGGTAAAAGGAAGGCGGGAAAGATCATCGAGGCTTTGAATATCCTCGGGCCGAATCCCCGCTTCTTGCAAACGCCGGCGATAAAATTCGCTGCCGTTATAGGCGTGGGCCACCGTCCATTGGAGGCCTTGAAGTTGACACGCGGCCAGCGCGCCGCTATCGGAAAAATCTGGCATAAAAGTCATGTTTTTGCAATCTCCCCCTGATCTTGAACAATCGCCTTGAACACGGTCGAGCCCGATTATGATACCGAGCCCCGGTCAGGTCAACGATTAGTGTCCATGGAGCCCTTTGGCTTCTTTTCCCTGGATCGCTCGGGACCCAGAAAGGCCTCCCGCAAAAGCTCGTCGCCCAGGATGCTTTCCGGCGAACCGCCCAGCCTGATGCGGCCGTTGGTAATCACGTAGCCGTAGCTCGAAACCGACAGCGCCCCCAGCGCGTTTTGTTCGACCAGCAGCACGCCGCAGCCGGTAGCGGGCAGGTCCTTGATAATCCTGAATATATTGGTGGTAATGATCGGCGCGAGCCCCAGGCTGGGTTCGTCCAGCAGCAGCATGCGGGGACGGGCCATGAGGCCGCGCGAAAGCGCCAGCATTTGCTGTTCGCCGCCGCTGAGCGTTCCGGCGAGCTGCCCCAGCCGTTCCTCCAGCGCCGGGAACATTTTCAGCGCCCGTTTCATATTGTCGGCCACTTCGGCCTTTTGGCCTTTCCTGGTTCTGAGGTATGCGCCCATTTCCAGGTTTTCCCGCACGGTAAGCTGGGCGAAAAGCTGCCTGCCTTCGGGCACGTGGACCACGCCCTTTTGCACGATGCGGGGCGGCTTCAATCCACTGATTTGATCTCCCTCGAAGGTGATCCGTCCCTCGTAGGGCCGAAACAACCCGCTGATGAGATTGAGCAGGGTCGTTTTTCCCGCCCCGTTCATCCCCAGCAGGCTCACCACCGCGCAGGGGTCCACGTCAAGGGACACCTCGCGCAGGGCGGACGCCGCGCCGTAGCGGTACGATATGGATTCCACCCTAAGCACCGAGCCCGAACTCCTCGCCCCCGCCCAGATAGGTGCGGATGACCTCCGGGTTTTCCTGAATGGCCCGAGGCGTGTCGGCGGCCAGCACCCGGCCTTCGCTCATGACCACGACCAGGTCGCTGACCTTCATCACCAGGGCCATGTCGTGTTCCACCAGCACCAGCCCCACGCCGCGATCGCGCATCTTCGCGATGAGCGCCCCCACGCTTTCGGTTTCACCCATGTTCAGCCCGGCCACCGGCTCGTCCAGGAGAATCATCCGGGGGTTGCTGACCAGCGCGCGGGCGAGTTCCGCCTTTTTCTGATCGCCGTAGGGAAGCTCCCGCGCCGGTTTACGGGCGCTATCCTGCAATCCGAAAAACTCCAGCGCTTCCCACGCCTTTTCCCGAATGAGCTTTTCTTCCTTCCGGAGGCCGGGGAGGCGTAGCATGGCCGCGAAAAATTCCTTGCGGGTGACCCCGCTCATGCCCACCATCACGTTTTCCAACACGGTCATGCGGCCGAAGACCTGAAGATTCTGGAACGTTCGCGTGAGGCCCATCCGCGCCATCTTGTGGGGAGGCGTTCCCAAAAGCGATACGCCGTTGAAGGTCACCGAACCGGCGTGAGGCCGATACACCCCGCTGACGCAATTGATGGCCGTGGTTTTTCCGGCCCCGTTGGGTCCGATGACGGCGGTTATCTTTCCTTCGTGCGCGTCGAACCACGCGCCGTCCAGCGCGCGCAAGCCTCCGAAGCGGATGGAAAGATCCCTGACCTGGAGCAGAGCCGTCATCAATCGGACTCCCTGCCGGATCGTTGAAATCGCTTTTCGATCCATCCCACCAGCCCCTCGGGCAGAAAGATCAGCATCAGGAGCAGGACGCCACCGAAGATGATGTCCTGGTATTCCTGAAAAAAACCAAGCAGTTCCGGCAGCGGCGTGAGAAACGCGGCCCCGAAAAAGCCGCCCCACAAGGAGCCCATGCCGCCGATGATGCACATGGTCACCAGTTCCACGGATTTGAAAATGTCAAAGGTCTTGGGTGTTATGATGCCGTAGTAGCTCGCGTACAGGGACCCGGCCACCGAGGCGTACACCGCGCTGTAAATGAACACCTTCACCTTGGTCCGGTCGATGGGCACGCCCACGGCGGCCGCGGCGGCGGGAGAATCGTGCAGCGCTCGAAGGCCTCGGCCCACCCGTGAAAACGCCAGATTGCGGGCCAGAATCATTCCCAGGAGCGCCACCGACCATACCAGCCAGTAAAAATTGAGATCGCTGTCCATGGACTGGCCGAACAGCTTCAACGCCGGAACGCCCGTGTACCCGCTGGGGCCGCCGGTCAGAAAGTCGAGCTGAACCATGAATACCGTCACGATGATGTTGAAGCCCAGCGTGGCCATGACCAAGTAGTTGCCCTTGAGCCGCAGTGTGGGCGCACCGATGATCATGGCCAGGCAGGCCACCGCGCACGCCGCGAAAAGGAGCGTCAAAAGCGGCGGCCAGCCGTAGGAGCCGGTAAGAACGCCGCTGGTGTAGGCGCCGAGGCCGAAAAAGGCGGCGTGGCCCAGGCTGATGTGCCCGGCGAAACCGATGAGCATGTTCAAGCCGGTGACGATGATGACATTGAGCGCCACCACGTTGAGCGTGTTCAGGTAGTAGGGATTGGCCACCAAAAGCGGGACCGCCGCGATGACCGCCGCCAGCGCGGCCATGGCGATGAAAAAGCCCTTTCCCGAAGCGTTCACACCCGCTCCTTTTCGGAGACGCCCAGAAAACCTCCGGGACGGACGAACAGCACTATCAGCAGGGCCACAAAGGCGAACACGTCCTTGTAGGCGCTGGAAATGAGCCCCGCCGCCAGACTTTCCAGCAACCCCAGGGCCACGCCTCCGACGATCGCTCCGGTAAAGCTCCCATAGCCGCCCAAAACCGCGGCGGCAAACCCCTTCAGCCCCATGATCACCCCCACGCCGTAGGACAGGGAGGTGATGGGCGTGATGAGCGCGCCGGCGGTCGCTCCCAAGGCCCCGGCCAGGCCGAAGGAGTACATGGTCATCATGTTGGTGTCGATTCCCATGAGCGCGGCGGCTCGGGGATTGGCGGCCGTGGCGCGTATGGCCTTTCCGGTGAGCGTGAAGCGGAAAAAGAGCGCGAGCAGGACAATGCAGCCGATGGTGATGACCACGACCCACACGTTCTGCGGCGTAAAGGTGGCCCCCAGGAAACGCAGCGGCCTGTCGGGGCTGAGCGGAGGCAGGGCCATGGCGCTCTTTCCCCATATCTGCTTGAAAAGGCCGCGCAGCAGGATGCTGGCGGCGATGGTGATGAAGATGAGGTTGGTGATCTCCCGGCTTTTGGCGGGCCGCAGACACAGCCGTTCCATAAGCGCTCCCACCACGGCCACCGCCACCACGGCGCCTGGAAAACTCAGCCAGATGGGAACGCCGCTCACCACCAGAAAACTGTACATCACCAATCCCCCCAGGCTCAGGAAATCCCCCTGGGCGAAATTGACGATCCTCGTGGCGTTATAGACCAGGCAAAAACCGATGGCGACCAGCGCGTACACCGATCCGGTGGTTAATCCGCTCATGATGTATTGAGCCAACTGGCTCCAACCCGTCATCGGCTGTTCCCGCTTTCGGTTTGATAAATATCGTGGATAAAAGCATTAAATTAACGCGAACGAGCGCTAGAACCGAAAAAGGAAAGTTTATGCATGGCGCGGACACGCCTGTCAAGACGGGAGGCGAACGAGCGAGGCTAAATTGCGGATCAGAGTCGTTTGAATGAGGGAGCAAAACAATTGCAGGGAATTTCTTCCCCCGCGCCCCCTGTGGGTGATTTCTCGCTGCGGGAAATGAAACGTTCGTTTCAAATTCCGGTAGGGGCAAAAAATTTTTTGCCCCTACAATCGCGCGGCCTTTCCACAAGCGCTAAGGGCGGTTCGCGAACCGCCCCTTTTACAATCATAAAATGCCGTTCTTTGTAAGTTATGGAATTATGTAATTATTTTCAGAACTCCCCCCGAGCCCCCCTCATTGAGGGGGGCTCGGGGGAGTAGCTTTTTTCGTGGTGATCAGGACTTCAAATCAGGCAGGTCTTCGTACAACTTCAGGGATTCGGGATTGGCCAGGGCGTCCTGGTTGGTCACCGGTCTTCCGTGAATCACGTTACGTACCGCCAGTTCAACCTTTTTCATATTGATGGTATAGGGAATCTCGTTGACCTCGATGATCTTGGCCGGGCACGTGGCGCGGGCTGCAACCCACGCGAATCGCCTTTTTCAGCCGCGCCTGGAGATCGTCGCTCAGCTCGTGTTCCGGCGGTCATTTTCACGAACAGGATGACTCGCACATCGTTGTCCCAATCCTGCCCCACCACCAGGCTGTCCTGGACTTCGGTGAAGGTGTCCATGACGGTGTAGAGGTCGGATGTGCCGATACGCACGCCGCCGGGGTTGAGGGTGGCGTCGGAGCGGCCGTAAATGATCAGCCCGCCGGTGTGGGATTGATTTCGATGAAGTCGCCGTGATACCAGACGCCGGGATATTTATCGGAAATAGGCGTCCATGTATTTCTCGTTGTCGGGATCGTTCCAGAAATAGATGGGCATGGAGGGAAACGCCGCCGGGCAGACCAGTTCGCCCTTTTCGTCGTACACGGGTTTTCCGTTTTCATTAAAGGCGAACACCTTCAGGGCCAGGTTGCGGCCTTGCAGTCTCCCCGGCATACACGGGGCTGAGCGGATTGCCCCCGCGAAACAGCCGTTGAGGTCGGTGCCGCCGGAAATGGAGGCCAGTTGCAGATCCTGTTTTATTTCCCGGTACACCTATTCGAAACCGTCGTTGGATAGGGGCGATCCGGTGGAACAGACGGTTCTCAGCGCGCTCAGGTCGTATTCGGTTCCGCGGCTTGACTCCGGCCTGTTCCAGCGCGCCGATGTAGCGGGCGCTGGTTCCGAAAATGGTGAATTTTCTCCTCCTGGCCAGTTTCCACAAGCGCCCGGATCGGGATAAAAGGGAGAGCCGTCGAACAGAGCCATGGTCGCGCCCACGCCAGGCGAGCTGACCAGCCAGTTCCACATCATCCATCCGCAGGTGGTGAAATAGAAAATGACGTCGTCGCGCTTCAGGTCGGTGTGCAGCATGAGTTCCTTCATGTGGTTGATCAGGATGCCGCCCACGCTCTGCACCATGCATTTGGGTTTGCCGGTGGTGCCGGAGGAATACATGATGTACAGGGGATGGCCGAAAGGGACCTGTTCGAATTCGATGTCCAGTCCCTCCTCGGACGAAAGAAAATCGTTCCAGACAATACCGTTGGGCACGCCGCTGACGTCGGGCTTTTCGGTGATAAAGGAACGACCACCACCTTTTGCACCGAATGCAATTCCTTGAGTATGCCGGTCACCCGTTCCAGGGAATCAAAAGGTTTGCCGTTGTAGTAGTAGCCGTCGGCGGTGAAGAGGACCTTGGGTTCGATCTGTCCGAAGCGGTCCAGAACTCCCTTGATGCCGAAATCCGGGGAACAGGAAGACCATGCCGCGCCGATGCTGGTGCTGGCGAGCATGGCGATGATGGTTTCCATGAGTTGGGCATGAAGCCGACCACCCGGTCGCCTTTTTTAACGCCCATTTCCCGCAGCGATTTGGCCAGCCGCGCCACCTGATCATACAGTTGCGCGTAGGTGATTTTTTTGGCGTCGGCGACTTCGCTCTTGAAAATCAACGCCGTCCGGTCGTCCCTGTAGCGCAGGAGATTTTCCGCGAAATTCAGTTCGGCGCCGGAGAACCATTGAGCGCCGGGCATCTTGTGTTTCGTCGTCAACCACCTGGTCGTAGGGTCTGGAGTGGATGATTTGCGCGAAATCCCAGAACAGCGCCCAGAATTCGGGAATGTTTTCCACCGACCATTCGATAGAGGTCTCTGTAGGAGGAAAAGTTTTTGTTGAAATTTTTCATTTACGACTTGCATGAAACGATACATGCTGGATGCGCGAACACTCTCCCGGGACGGCGTCCAGAGCGGGGTCTTCAGGGTCATGGGCTCTACCTCCACCATTCTGTACGCAATTGTCTGAAATGTTTGTAACTTGTTGACTCCATTAACATACCTAGCAGGTAGCGATTGATGGAGTCAATGAAAAAGTAAGGAGCCAGGGGGCCGGTTGAAGGGGCAAGCGACGCAATATCCGGGAACCTCTATCTCGGCGGACGGATTGAAGACTGTATACGGCCCGCGCCGGCCTGTCAGCTCCTTTTTTCGCCTTTTACCGCTGTTGCGTTTCCGCATAGGCCGCATTATATTATAAAATAATACAAATTCTTAATTTAATAAGGGAGGCGCGTCATGGAAGGAGCGCATGAACACGAGCACAAGCATTCTCATGAACACGAACATGAGCATGAACACAAGCATTTTCACGGGAACGAGGCCCACTCTCACCGGCATGAGCATATGCACGTTCACGAACACGAACATGAGCATACTCACGGCCACGACCATTCCGGAAACTCGGATGTTCATGAACACAATCACACAGGAGAACACGGGGTTGCATAAGCACAAGCATGACGCTCATGAAGAAAGCGCTCATGAACACACCCATTAAGATAAGGTTGATCTAGTATTCGGGCGCGAGGCCGTTCCAGGGGGTATCGGCTCCCTTTGCGGACGACAAGACCGATGGTGACCACCTTTTCCAGAAACTGGCGATGGTGGGATACCACGATCATGGTGAGCGGCAGGCTCCAGAGGATCTCCACCAGACGATTACGCTCTCTTCGTCCAGCCCGTTTTCCGGTTCATCGAGCAGCAGGGCGTCGGGTTTCATGGCCAGAACGGAGGCCAGGGAGACTAGGCGCTTCTGTCCGCCCGACAGCTTGTGCGTAATCTTGTTCTCGTATCCGTTGAGCCCCAGGGAAGCCAGTGTTTCCATGGAAATGGAGATGGCTTCTTCCCGGCTTTTACCCATATTGAGGGGCCCAAAGGCCACGTCTTCGAGCACGGTCGGCGAAAAAAGCTGATCCTCGGGGTCCTGGAAAAGGAGCTGCACCTTTCGGCGGACTTCCACAAAACTTTCTTCCGAGTTTCTGACCTTTCCCAGCACCTCCACCTGTCCGGAGGTGGGACGGATCAACCCGACAATGAGATGGAGAATGGTGGTCTTGCCGCCGCCCGTGGGACCGACCAGACCGATCCGCGCCCCGGCGGGAACTTCCAGACTTACGCTGTCCAGAATGGGAGCGGCGTCCGCGTAGGTGAAACTGACGTCGGATAATCGAATCAGTGGCTGGCTCAAAATGCGCCCACCCATGCCATGGCCACCAGGGCGACGGTGAAACCGCCCGAAAACCAGGCGTCTCTGGCGGTCAGGTGTTCGGGATGAATGGTGTAAAAGCGGCCCTGGAAACCGCGCAGCTTCATGGCGGCCATGATCCTGCCGGAACGTTCGAAACTGCGCACCAGCAGCATGGCCACCAGGTAGGCCATCGTGCGGTAGGTGTGCATGTTCATGCGCGGGCAAAAACAGCGGGTCCGCATGGCGGTGCGCAGCCGCTGATATTCATGTTCCAGAAGGTCGATGTAGCGGACGGTGAACAGAAACAGATGGGCCAGCTTGTCCGGCGTTTTCAGCGACCGCAGGGCGTGCCCGAGCCGCACCACGTCCATGGTGGCCAGAAGAGCCGTGATCATCAGCACGATGGCGTTTCCCTTGATCGCGATCAGGAGCGCCTCGGCCAGCCCTTGGTGGGAATAGGAAAGCGGGCCGATGGTGAACAGCGCGTCGCCGGGGGCCGAAAAGGGCAGCAGGATCACGATCATGACCATGAACACGTTGACTTCCAGAAATCGCCGCAGGCGTGTCCCGTACCGGCAGCCGGGCCACGAAACCCAGGACGATTCCCAGGGCAAGCCCGACCAACGGGGCGAAGAAATTGACGCTCAAGGCGATGATCAGTGAAAACGCGAACGCGGCCACGACCCGGACCCTCGGATCGAGCCGGTGTATGACCGTATCGCCATGTAAAAAATGTTCGCAGGGCATATGTTCGTCTTTCAGGCGGATCAACCGACGGGGCGGTTTTGCGATCGCGCAGGCAAACGAAAAACTGTTTTTGTACTCGTCATGCCCCAGGTTGACCGGGGGCATCCATCGCAGGGGGGCCGGAAGAGGTGAAATCACTGGATCCCCCGGTCAAGCCGGGGGATGACGAAATGTGGCCTTGTGCGGCATTGAGCGTCCTTAACTTGGCCTTGGGCGTCCTTAAGGCCGTGCGCGTCTTAATGCGGCCGTGCGCGTCCTTTGGCTCCCGCCATTGGTTGCGCCGGGCCTCCAAGGGATTCTTCAACACCCGATAAACTGATAAGCATAACTATACTACATCACCGCCGATTACAACGCGTAGGGCTCTTCATCACTCCGCCAAGAACGATAACTTATTGAGAAATTAACCATTTCAGACAAAATTGTTTGCCATTTCGAGCGTAGCGAGAAATAGCCCGCAGGGGGCGCGGGGGGAAAAAATTCCCCCGCCTTATTCCTTTTCCGGGTCTTTATCGACGATCTCGCTTGGAGTCGGCAGAGCCGCCGCTCCGGCGTTCGCGGCCTTTCAAATAAAAACCGATCCCCATGAGCCCCACGATGTACCCCAGGCCGCCGATGACGTCGTGAACGCTGGTTTTTTCCTCAAACTGATCGAGCTGTTCCCTGAGCGGCATTACCTGCCGGTTCACTTCCCTGGCCACGATGGCCGCGAACCTGGTTTCGTCCATGGCCGAGAGCGTCGTGGGAGCATTGGCCGCGACCGCCGGAGAGGCCTCGGCCGGTTTGGTTTCCGCCGCGCTTTGCGGTCCGCCGGGCAGGGGCGGCAGCGAATCGGGCAACTCGTCGGCCGATATCGAGAAGGTGGCCATGTGGCCGTCGCCCAGGTCCGCCGAAAGGGTATAGTCAACGCGGTAGGGAGCAGGGATGGTAAACTCACCCCGGTCGTTGGTAACGGCTTCACCCAGGGACTTCTTTTCCGGCCCCAGGAGTTGAACCTTGACGTTTTTAGCGCGATTCCCGCCGGGGAAGTAGACGTATCCCGTTATGGCTTGGCCTTCGACTCCGGCGAAGATCTTTACCTTGTGCGCGTGCGCGACCGTTCCGAACGCCGACAAAAACAGCGCCACGGCCAGAATCGTCAAAAGTTTACGCATAACCCGTTTCCCTCCCGGCCGTGAGCGGCGCCAGCGCTTCCGGCCGCACCTTACGCAGAAACACCATGATCGCGCCGGTGATAAGCCCTTCGATGATCATCACCGGTATGTGCGCCAGAATGACCAGCCTGACCACGTTGAGAAAATCGCCCGAAGACCACAGCAGCGCCAAGGCCAGCAAAAGAGCGCCCAGCGCGATACCCAGAACGCCGGTTATAAAACCGAATATAAAGGCGCCCCGCAGGCTCGTGGCGCGGATCAGCCGGTTGAACAGATAGAAGCAGACCACGCCCGGAAGAGCCATGATCATGGTGTTGACCCCCAACGCCGTGATACCCCCGAAACCGAACAGGATGGCCTGGAGAAACAGGGCCACCAGCAAGGCGGGAAAGGCCGCCCACCCCAGCAGGACCCCGGCCAGCCCATTCAGGATCAGGTGCGCGCTGGACGGCCCGATGGGCACATGAACCAGCGAGGCCACGAAAAAGGTGGAGGAGAGCACGGCGACCTGGGGAATTCGTTCATAATCCAGTTTACGCAGGCCCATGGCCACGCCGGCGGCGGCGAGTACCGCGCCGGCGATGATGACCTGCCCCGACAGTGTTCCTTCAGCGACATGCATGATGGTTTGTTTCCGCTTAACGAGCGTCCGAAGACGCCCGCGTGTTAGCCTTTTTGCGCCTTCCCTGTTGGAAGCGCTACTTCATATCCACGACCCGCACCCAGATGAGCGCTCCCTGTTCCACGCCGACCATCTTGCCTTCGGGATTTTTCATCCGCTCGTCGCCTTCCAGAAGCGCGGCGAACGCCCACCAGCCCGCCTTGGGCATGGCGTAGGAAAACGCGCCGTTGGCGTCGGCCTTGATAACCTGGGTTATGTAGGGATCGGCGGGAATCTGGACTTTCTTTCCCGGGTTGCGGTATTCCACTTCAATCTCCGCGAAGGGAACGGGCTTGCCGTTCTTTTTCACCACGCCGCGAAAAAGATTGCCCGTCCACAGCCCGTAGGGACGAACCAGCGGTTCGATCTCCACCGGGAAACCCACCATGGCGTCCCAGCCTTCCTCGGCGGCGAAGGCGTCCACGATAACCTTGGTGTAATGGACTATCATGACCTCTTCCGCCGGTTCCCAGTAAGGCGCGGGTTCGATGTAGAACACGTAATCGCCCGGTTGCGCGATCTTGTAATCGGCCTTGTACGCGGTTTTGCCGTCTATTTTAACAGGCTTCAGCGCGCTCTTGAGATCCTGCTTCTTGCCGTCGAACAAAACGCCGAACCGGACCGGTTCGGCCATTTCCATGACCGGGCCGTCTTCCATGGGGTGGGTGAACACGATATCCAGGGAAACCGTCTTGGGTCCGGATTCGGTGACGATATCGGTGGATGGAACAAGCGTTTGAAAATGAGCGGGCGCGTTGGAAGCCGCCGCGAAAACTACGAGCATGGCTGGAATAAGAACGGCAAGTTTGATTTTCATCCTCGGTCCTCCTGATTTCCCAACTGGTTGCGTTTATCCCGGCCCGAGCATAAAAAAAGGCCGGAGCGTCTATGCTCGGCCTTCATGACCTGATGCGAAAAAATATGATATGAAAAATCTTTAAGGACCGCTTTCAAGCGAACCTTGGAGGCTTCAGCCTTTTTTCTCCTTTACTGTCTTTGCAAAACCCTGTCAAGGAGTTGTTGAGGCGCATGCGACGGGACCTCTCGGAAAGTTCAGAGAAAAAAATCTTGACGCCGCTTTTAATAAACGATAAGTGTTTTCTTAAGATTATCCTACCTAATCCGTCGCTGAAGCGCCGGGGCCGGTCTCAAACCGGTTCGCTTACCTATTTTTAAAGAAATCGTTCTCGCCTGAAGGCGTCCTTTAAAAAACCAAGATCAAATACTGAAACGTTAAATTCGTAACATATTGAGGGAGAGATTTGTCATGAAAAGGCGCCCAAGAGTGATTTCATTCTGCGCGGTATGGTTGGCGGTTATGGTATTGGCTTCAGGCGCGGTCGCCCAACAACCGCTTTCTCCGGAAGCCCAACAAGTCAAGGAACAGATCAAACAGGAACTGCTGCGGGAGTTGCGCGGAGAACCGGCCCCTTCCGCCCAGGCCAAGGAGCCCCTTTCCCCGGAATGGGCCCAGGTCAAGGAACAGATCAAGCGCGAACTCAAGGATGAGCTGAAGGCCGAAGGCGTGGCGCCGGTTTTAACACAACAAGCTGAAACGGATGTGCCCCTACCGCAGCCGGCCGAAGGCAAAAATTTGCAAACACAGATTCGCGACACGGTGTTGGAAAGTTTGGGCAGCGAAAACGGCAAGATGGTCAAGTTCCTGGATCGTTTCGAGTTCGGCATGCTGCTGGAGTTCGGAGCGGTGTTTGAAAGCAACCACTACAAGGACGGCTCCAATGAAGACCGCAGCGCCTTCGCCATGACCACCGTGGAAGTGGCCCTGGCCGTGCAACTGGTGGACTGGGTGAACGGCGAGGTGGTGTTCCTGTATGAAGATCCCACCTTTGGCGAGGAAACCAGCCTGGATGTGGACGTGGCCGCCATCACCATCGGCGACACCGAGAAATTCCCCGGCTACATCAAGGGCGGCGTTTTCTACGTTCCCTTTGGCGGGCTGTTGACCCACTTCCCCGACGACCCGCTTATCGACGCGCCCCTGACCCTGCTGCTGGGCGAATCGCGGGAAAAAGCGGTCCTGCTGGGATTCGAACAATGGGGTCTCACGGTTTCAGGCTACGCCTTCAACGGGGACGTGGAAATCGAAGACCACGACAACAACATCGATGACTACGGGTTCGACGCCAACTATACCTGGGAATCCGAAGCAGAGGACGGCCTGAAGCTCCTGGTGGGCGCTTCCTACATATCCAATATCACTGAATCCGACAACATCACCGATAACCTGAACCGTCCCGAATTGCACAATCAGCCGGGTGGCTTTGACGCGTATCTGCACGCCGAATTCAAAAAGTTCTTCTTTTTGGCCGAATACATGACTTCGCTGAAAAGCTGGGACCCGGTGGACGAGGAAGATCAGGCGCTCCAGGGAAAACAGCCGTCGGTGTGGAACTTCGAAGGCGGCTACAACTGGAACTGGTGGCGCAACCTGGAAATCGGCTTCAAATACGCCGGGTCCAACGATTCAGGTCCCCTGGGGTTCCCCGAATACCGGATGGGGATCAACTTCAACCAGGAACTGTACGACGGCCTGATTCTGTCGCTGGGCTACCTGTACGACAAGTATCATGACGACGACGTGGACGACCGCGACCATCGCAACCTGGTCTACAGCCAGATGGCGTTCGAATTCTAGACACTGTCCGACGGGCGGCGCCTGGCTTGCGCCCGTCTACTTCTCCTCCTCACCACGGACGCTCCTGCCGGTAGCGAGAAATCTCCGGCGCGTGAACCATCGTGGCCATTGTCCCCGGATTGTAGGGGCTAAATATTTTTAGCCCCTACAGGCCTGGCGCGAGTTCCGGACTGGTCTTATTCATTGGAAGAACCAACAACCATGTTTCCCTTTCCCGTCGCCCCGCGACTTGATCGCGGCGTCCGGATTCTTTGAAGACAACCTGAAAAATCCCGCGTAGAGGCGGGTTTCAAATCCGCCCCTACCGTTCAATCCGCGTCGTGGTTACGAGAATGTCATGCCATCTCGCGCGCGCCGGGAAATCTCCCGCGGGGGAAGAAATTCCCTCGCGCATGCCTTTCCAGGTATTGAAATCCCGGATTCGGCGGCCAAACACCTCGTCATCGCCCGGCTTGACCAGGCGATCCAGGGACATTCTTGCCATTCCACGCGCTTTTCTTTCAACGACCCCGCAATGGTTTTGTTTTTGTTCGGAAAGTCGGTCGCGTTGCAATTTATCCGTTTGTGTGGCAAATTATCACCCGATCAAATCACGCGCGCATAAAGGTGAAGACAGGTGACGGGACTCGACAGCCAAAACAATTCCGAAATACCGTGGGGAGGCCCCCGTCCGGAAAATCCGTTGGACATTTCGGTGGTCATACCCATTTATAATGAAGAGGAAAGCCTGCCGCACCTGATCGCCAAGGTGCGGGACGCCATGGACGCTTTGGGAAAGTCATGGGAACTGATTCTCGTGGATGACGGCAGCGCGGACAGGAGCGCTGAAATCATTTCCCAGGCGTGCCAGGAAGACAAGCGCGTCAAGTTCATACAATTCAGGCGTAACTTCGGCCAGACCGCCGCGACCGCCGCGGGTTTCGAATATTCCAGCGGCGCCGTGGTGATACCCATGGACGGGGACCTGCAAAACGATCCCCACGACATCGGCATGCTGCTGGAAAAGCTGGACGAAGGCTACGACGTGGTCAGCGGCTGGCGCCAAAACCGCCAGGACACCTTTATCAATCGCAAGCTGCCGTCGGTCATCGCCAACTGGTTGATCGCCTGGGTGACGGGGGTAAAACTGCACGACCTGGGTTGCAGCCTGAAAGCGTATAAGCGCGAGATTGTCGACGAAATAAAACTCTACGGTGAAATGCACCGTTTTATACCCATTATCGCTTCATGGTACGGCGCCAAAATCTGCGAAGTGCCGGTCACGCATCATCCGCGTCAATACGGATCGACCAAGTACGGCATCATGCGAACGCTCAAGGTGGTGCTTGACCTGATGACCGTCAAGTTTCTGGGCTCCTATTCAACCAAGCCGCTCTATCCCTTGGGCGGAATCGGCCTGGGGGGCATAGCCCTGAGCTTTCTGCTGACGTTCATTGTCCTGATTCAGAAGTACGGGATGGACGTCAAGGTGCACCGGAATCCGCTGATGCTGGTGGCGGTGATGTTTCTTATCGTGGGAATTCAGTTTATCGCAATTGGGCTGTTGGCCGAACTGCTTACGCGCACCTATCATGAATCCCAGCGCAAGCCGATCTACACGGTGAAAAAAGCGCTGAACATCACCAAGAGGATGGTCGACAGCGCCGGGTGGTAGAAATGCGACGTTCGCCCGCCTTTACGCCTCTCGATTCCTTTGCCACAGGAACGCGTTCCAGCCCTGTTCCCTCCGGCTTTCCACCAGTAGGCCCCCGTTGAGGCGGCTCAAAAGCCGTTCCCGCTGCGCGTCGAAAAAACCGGAAACGATCATGAGGCCGCCGGGTTTGACCAGCCCAGGCAGCTCGTCCGCCAGGGAGAACAAAGGACCGGGCGCGAGATTGGCCGTCACCAGGTCGAATTCCCCCCGAACCGCCCGGATCGATCCCCGAACAATGAGAATTTTGGCCTCCGCTCGGTTGCGCCGAATGTTTTCCCGCGCTTCCAGCGCCGCCTGAAGGTCGATCTCCACGGCCACGATTTCCCGCGCTCCCAGACGACCGGCGGCCAGGGCCAGGATGCCCGAACCGGTTCCCACGTCGAGCGCCTTTCCGGGCGGCTTGGGGCCGTGAAAGACGTTATCGATCAGTTCCAGACACATGCGGGTGGTGGGGTGGAATCCGCTGCCAAAGGAAATTCCGCCCCTGATAACCAGGTCGCGTTCGTCGCCGGAGGAATCCAGGGCGGAGTCTCCTTCGAAAAACCGCACCTTCAGGTCGGCGGAGATTTCCAGGGTTTGTTCCGCGCTTTCGACGGCTTCCACGAAACCGGCATCCAGGATGGAAGCCCGCGAAGGCAACTCCTCCACGACTTCCCGCAGAAGCTCGTCGATGGAACCGGCGTTCGCCGCCAGCGTCAGGCGTATCAGATCCGAATCCAGCGCGTCGATGGAATACGGGCGCGCGACCAATTGTCGCGCCTCCTCGAGGTTCACCCCCTGGATGACCACACGCAAGAATCGGCCCTGTCCGGGTTTACGGGTTTCCATGAGATTTTCCTTACCGGGAAAGTGATTATGGCCGGCTGGCGGAAGATTTCACCGACGCTTCAAATCACCCCGTTCAGGGCGAAAAATTTTTCGCTCCCACGGGCGCGGCGGCCGGCACGAACTGCCCCTATTCAACAAACCTGCGTGAAAATCGTGTTCCTTTTCGTCGCCCCGCGACTCGATCGCGGGGTCCAGATTCCTTGAAAACAAACGTAAAAACCCTGGATGCCGCGGTCAAGCCGCGGCATGACGAGTAGGCGGGCGCGGGCATATTCAAACCTTGAATGCTTTTTGGAATACTGCCTCGAACATAGTCGGTTACCATGAATTCCGGTTATCCACGTACATGCCTGTTCGAGGTTCGGCCTGTCAAACCTTTCGGAAATCCTAGTGATGGAAGATCCGGTTTATCATTATGGCATCGGCATTTACTCCACCGCGAGGCTTTTCAGTTTAAACCAGGAAATTTTCTTCTATTTTTGGGAGTTATCTGTTATATTCAAGGGTATCGATCCCCTACCCCCACATTTCTCACTGTGCATAAAAGGAGCGTGTCATGGCTCAAAAAACCTGGCATGGAGCCAAGTGGCCCAAAGGTGTGCCGTTTGAAATTGCCGATTTTGATAGACCGCTGTTTTCACTCCTCGACATTTCCGCGCGCGAGTACCCGAATCTCACCTACACCATCTTTAATGGGGCGTCTCGTACCTTTGCCCAGGTAAAGGACGCGGCGGATCGGGTGGCCAATTTTCTGGCCGCCAGGGGGATCAAACCCAAGGACCGGGTGGCCTTGTTCCTGCCCAACCTTCCTCACTATCCGGAAATATTTTTCGGCGCCTTGAAGGCGGGCACGGTCTGCGTCACCTGCAACCCGCTGTACCTGGCGTCCGAGCTGAATTTTCAGCTCAGGGACTCCGGCGCCAAAGCGCTTTTCGTCATGGATCACCCGCAGTTTTACCCCACTGCCGTGGAAGCGGCGAAGGGAACCGACGTCCGCACGGTGGTGGTGTGCAACATAAAATCATACCTGCCCAAGACAAAAGCCATCCTGGGGTCGCTGCTGGGAAAGTTACCCAAGGCGGAGAGCATTCAGCCGGGGCATATTCAATATGACGACGCCCTCGGGTCGGCCAAACCCGAACCGCCCGATATCACGGTCGATCCGCTTGAGGATCTGGCGCTCATTCTGTACACCGGCGGAACTACCGGCGTACCCAAGGGCGCGTGTCTGACGCATGGCAACCTGCTTTCCAACGTGATGGGTTGGGAACAATGGGTGCGCATTCCCAAGAAGGGGGAAACGGAGGCCAATAGGATTGAACATGGAGGGGCTCACACCTTCCTGGGCGTCCTGCCGTGGTACCATAGCTTTGGGTTGACCGCGGTCATGCTGGCGTCGCTGCCATACCGGATCGCGGCTGGTCTGCATCCCCGATCCGCGCGCCGGAAAGCCCCCTTTCACGGACGTGCTCAAGGCCATACAGCAATACAAGGTGACCATCTTTACGGCGGTCCCCACCATCTTCAGCGCCTTCATCAATCATCCCCTGACGGATAAATTCGACCTTACCTCCATCATCGGCTGCGGTTCCGGCGCGGCCCCGCTTCCGCTGGAGGTCATCAGGCAATTCGAAGAGCGGACCGGCGCGATTATCTTCGAAGGATATGGGTTGACCGAAACCTCGCCCATGGCCACCATCAACCCCACCGACAAGATAAACCGGAAGATCGGCTCCGTGGGGCTCCCGCTCCCCAGTGTGGATATAAAAATAGTGGACCTTGACGAGGGCCGGCGGGAACTCGACCTGGGCGCGGACGGGGAAATAGCGATTCACGGCCCCAATGTCATGCGGGGATACTGGCAAAAACCGGAAGCCAACGAAGAGGTTTTCCGGGAACTGGAAGGCAAGCGCTTTTTTCTGACCGGCGATATCGGCCATATCGACGAAGACGGATTCCTGGTGATAACCGACCGCAAAAAAGACCTTATTCTGGTGGGAGGATTCAACGCCTATCCCCGGGAGATCGAGGAGGTCATGTACACCCATCCCAAGGTGGCGCAGGTGGCGGTGATCGGCGTGCCGGACGCCAAGTCCGGGGAGTCGGTCAAGGCGTTCGTCCAACTGAAACCCGGCGCCACGGCCACCCGGGAAGAGATCATGAGCTTCTGCAAGGAGAAGCTGGCCGGTTACAAACGGCCGCGTGAAGTGGAATTTCGGGAAACCCTGCCCACGTCGGTGGTGGGCAAGGTGCTGCGGAGGGTTCTGCGGGACGAGGAGTTGAAAAAGCTCAAGTCGCTGAACTAGCGTCGTTCCCTGTTCGAGGGCCTGGAAACGCGCGTTTGCGTCAAAACGGCGTCTCCCGAGCCCGGACGGTCAGCGCCTCGACCGGAAATTCTCGTTCGTTTCCCCCATTCCCGATACCCGCATCTTGGAAAACCCCCGGATAAGTGTTATATTCCCGCTAACAAAATATTAACAATCGACCGCGTTTATGACGCAAAAAAGCGCGCCATCGGGCGTTTTTTACAAACTTTCATAATTTTTATAAAATGCTCTAACAATTGCCTTCTAGATTCTCGCAGGTTCAAGGGACTGTGGTATTAGTGGGATTTTTAGACGTGTAAGAAGCCTTATGGAGCAGGAGGCCCGATGTTAGAGAAGCAAGACGATTATTCTCAAGCCCTTAAAATCAGTTTCGATTTTAAGGAGCCATGGCGCAAAAAGCTCTTTTCGACCGTTGAAAAGCCCCTCAACCTTATCCTCGCGCTGAATGGAATCAACGACGTCTATCGCGGCGCCCTACCAATACCGACACTATTCAATTCACCGACAAATGTTTGCAGGCTCTGGAAACGAGCTATGACGTGGCCGAGAGCGATCTCAAGAGAATACCCGCCGAAGGTCCCCTGGTGGTGGTCGCCAATCATCCCTTTGGCGGCATAGAAGGCATCATCCTGGCGTCGCTTCTGCACAAGGTCCGGCCGGACGTGAAACTCATGGCCAACTACCTGTTGCAACATATCCCCGAGATGCGGGATCTGCTCATTTTCGTCGATCCCTTCGGCACGGGAGCGGCCACCCGGTTCAACTACAAACCGCTCAAGGAAAGCATGAGCTGGCTCAAACAGGGCCACGCGCTGGGCATCTTCCCGGCCGGAGAGGTTTCCCACCTCTATGTGCGCACGCGGGAAATCACCGATCCTTCCTGGAATCACGTGGCGGCCCGGCTGATCCGCAAAACCGGGGCCACCGTGCTGCCGGTCTCTTTCAAAGGCGCCAACGGCCCCCTGTTCCATGCGCTGGGCATGGCGCATCCCCGGTTGCGCACCCTGATGCTGCCGCGCGAAGTCCTGAAAAAAAAGGACAAAACGCTCCAGGTAAAGATCGGGACCCCGATCGCCGCCAAAAAGCTCGACCGTTTTGAAACCGAGGAAGAGCTGACCGCCTATCTACGTCTTCGCACCTACGTACTCAGAAACCGGGACAAGAAGAACGCCCGCAAAAAAAATTTTCCCTGAGAACCCTGACGAAACGCAAAATGGAACCGTTGGCGCTTCCCATCCGGCCCGAAATCCTCGAACGGGAGATTAACTGCCTGGGGTCCGCCAACCTGCTGGCGGAATCGGGCGAATTCCGGGTTTTTCAGGCCAGGGCTCACGAGATTCCCGAGACATTGATGGAAATCGGGCGGTTACGGGAACTGACCTTCCGCGAGGCCGATGAAGGGACCGGAAAAGAAAGGGATCTCGACCATTTCGACTCCTATTACACGCACCTGTTCGTGTGGGACTATAAAAACAGGCAGATCGTCGGCGCGTACCGGATTATCGAAGTCGAAATGATCCTGCGCAACCAGGGCCTCAAGGGCCTCTACACCAGCACGCTCTTCAAATACAGCCGGGAATTCTTCGACGCGGTCTCGCCTTCGCTGGAGCTGGGCAGATCGTTCATCCAGCCCGCGTATCAGCGTAATTATTCGTCACTGCTGCTGCTCTGGAAAGGCATCGGCCAGGTGGTGGCGCGAACCCCGCGCATCCGCTATCTGTTCGGCCCGGTCAGCGTCAACGACGCCTATCAACCCATATCCCGCAACTCATGGTGGCCTGCCTCACCAGCCGGGAATATCTTTCCGGTCTCTCCACCCTGGTGACGCCTCGCCGGCCTCCGGCCAAGATGAAAAGCCGGGAATTCGACTCCCCGCTGGCCCGCACCGTAATCCGGGAACTGGAAGAAGTGTCCTCGCTGATCGCCGACGTGGAAGGCGATCAGAAATCGCTGCCCATACTCCTGAAACAATACCTGAAGCTGGGCGGAAAGCTGCTGTGCTTCAACATCGATCCCGCGTTCAGTTACGTGATGGACGGCCTCATCCTGGTGGATCTTACCCGGACCGAACAAAAGGTCCTGGAACGCTACATGGGCAAGAACGAAGCGGCCGTCTACCGCGAACGGCAAAAGGTGATGATCGCCGGTAACGGGAATTTTCCGGCCGCTCGGGCGGGAATGTTTTTATAAGCCGCGAAAACCGCTGTCCTGTCGGAAAAAAATCTTTCGCTACGGCTCGAAATGACGGGAAGAGCGCTTGCCGGCCTGCTCGATAGGGCAGCTCACTTGCCGCCTTTTTTTGCAATTTAGCAAGGACTCCCCCCTGGCTTCCACCCCCCTCATTGAGGGTGGGCCAGGGGGGAGTAGCTTTTCGTCATCACAGCAGACAAACCGAAGCATGGCGAAGACGCTCCTTTGCCGCCCGTAGCAACTGCTCCCGGCCATTTCTCCGTCTCTCGACACTAATCAAATTCTATATCAATATACAAGGGGCGAAAAATCTTTCGCCCCTGCCTTAAAAGGGGGCGCGGGGGAATCGCTTCTCCCACGAGGCTTTTTTTCCTAGATTTTCGGGCTCGGGGAAACCGCTTCGATCAGCGACCCGCCCTTGACGATAAAGTAGATCTGTTCCGCGATGTTGGTGATGTGATCGCCGATGCGTTCCATGCTGCGGGCCATGAACAGCAGTTGAGGGGCGAAGGGGATGCATTGGGGATCGGCCTTCATTTGTTCCCGCACGTCATGGATCAGGGAAGAATAGACCTCGTCGACCTTCCGGTCGGTCCTCCAGATTTCCACCGCCTTATCGGTGTTCAATTCCCGGAAGGCGGCGAGGACGCCTTTCAGCATGTCCAGCACGATGTCGCCCATTTGGAGCTGTTTCGTTATGACGGCCGGGGGCCATTGGTTTTCCACTTCCATGACGCTCCGCACGATATTGACCGTGTAGTCGGCGACCCGTTCGAGGTCCACGGATATCCTGAGCGCGGAAATGATGGTCCTGAGATCGTTGGCCATGGGCTGCCTGAGCGCCAGCAGTCTGATGCAGAGCGCGTTTACCTCGTCATGCTTGCGGTCGACCTTGTCATCGTAATCGGCGACCCTTTTGGCGAGCGTCTTATCATACTTGTCGAGCGCGATCAGCGATTTTTCAAGCTGCCATTCGGCCAGGGCGCCCATCTCCAGAATGGCGTTTTTCAGGTTTAAAAGCTCGCCGTCAAACGATTTGACCACGTGTTCCGATTTCATCCGAGATTCACCCATATTGATTCCTGTTATTATCAACCGAACCTGCCGGTCACATACTGCATGGTGCGGTCGACCCGGGGCTTGGTAAAGATTTCATGGGTGTCGCCGTACTCGACCAGGCGTCCGAGGTACATGAACGCGGTGTTGTCCGAAACACGAGCCGCCTGCTGCATATTATGGGTGACGATAACAATGGTGTATTGCCCGCGCAACTCGTCGATGAGGTCCTCGATCTTGGCGGTGGCGATGGGGTCGAGCGCGGAACAGGGTTCGTCCATAAGCAGCACGTCGGGGTCGGCCGCGATGGCCCGGGCTATGCACAAACGCTGCTGCTGGCCGCCCGAAAGTCCCAGGGCGCTGTCGTTGAGGCGGTTCTTGACCTCGTCCCACAGGGCGGCGCCTTTCAGCGCCTTTTCCACCGTGTCCTGAAGAACGCGCCGATCGCGCACGCCGTCGACTTTCAAGGGATATACCACGTTATCGGCCACGCTCATGGGAAACGGATTGGGCTTCTGGAAAACCATGCCCATATGTTTGCGCAGGCTGATGACATCGACGTCAGGGCCGTAGACGTCCGAATTGTCCAGGGTCATGGTCCCCTTGGTCGACAAGCCGTCGATGAGGTCGTTCATCCGGTTGAGACAACGCAGCAGGGTCGATTTTCCACACCCGGACGGGCCGATAAGCGCGGTCACGAGCCCTCGTTCGATCTCCATGTTGATTTCGAACAGGGCCTGAGCGGCGGAATACCAGAGATTGAACTTCTCGATCACAATAAGCGTTCCGTCCGGGCCTCGTTTGAGATGGTACGAGGTTTCCGGGTCGAAATGTTCGTTATCCACTGTTTGGGCTGCTTCAGCCATTACTTTCGCTCCTTAAAAATGGCCAACGTAAAATTTTCGCTTCAACCGGTTACGAATGACGATGGCGACCATGTTCATGATGAAAACGAGCGATATGAGCAACAGGGTAGTCACAAAGACCATGGGTTTGGCGGCCTCCGAATTTCGCGACTGGAATCCGAGGTCATAGATATGAAAGCCCAGATGCATAAAGCTGCGTTCGAGGTGCACGTACGGGAAAAAACGGTCTATGGGCAGATCGGGCGCCAGTTTCACCACGCCCACGATCATGAGCGGCGCCACTTCCCCGGCGCCCCTGGCCATGGCCAGAATCAGGCCGGTCATGATGCCCGGCATGGCGCGGGGCAGGACGATGTTGCGGATGGTCTGCCATTTGGAGGCGCCGCAGGCCAGCGACCCTTCGCGCATGGAATTGGGCACGGCCGCCAACGCTTCTTCCGTGGAAACGATGACCACGGGCACGGTCAAGAGCGCCAGGGTGAGCGAGGCCCACAAAAGTCCACCCGTGCCGAAGGTGGGGTTGGGCAACCGTTCCGGGAAGAAAATCTGGTCGATGGCTCCGCCCATGATATAGGAAAAAAAGCCCAGGCCGAAAACGCCGTACACGATGGAGGGCACGCCGGCGAGGTTGTTCACGCAGATCCGCACGACCGACACCATCTTGCCCTGCTTGGCGTACTCCCTGAGGTACAGGGCGGCCATGACGCCAAAGGGCGCCACCGCCAGGGCCATGAGCACGGTCATACAGAAGGTGCCGAATATGGCGGGCCATACGCCGCCTTCGGTGTTGGCTTCCCGAGGTTCGGCGGTGAGATATTCATACCAGCGAGAAACGTAGATTTTCGCCTTGTCCCACAGCGACAGGTCGTTGGCGGGATAGAGTCGAACGATGTCGGAGAGCTTGATCGTTTTTTCGGTTCCGCCGATTTCGGCGAGCGTGATGGTGTATTTGGCATCCTCGGCCCTGATCTTGTTGGCTTCGGCCAGGTAGGTTTCGTAGTCGGCTTCGAGTTTTTTCGATTTCTTTTCGAACCGTTCTTGCGCCTTGACGTACGCGGGGTTGTTTTCGCCCTTTTCCATGGCTATTTTTTTAAGTTTGAGGCGTTCCTTTTCGAGCTGATAATTGATGGTCCCCACGTCATATTTCTGGATTTTGTTGATGCGGGCCCGTCTCTCGGCGGCGTGATCCACGGCGTTGGAAAGCTGGGCGGAGGTCAGGGAGACGCCGTCGATAACCCGGCCGTCCAGATCGATCGATTGGATTTTTCCGACGAACGGTCCCCACTCCATGCGTTCGACGAGGTAAAACCCCTTGGGCTGGGTGATGTTGGCTACCTCGTAATCGTTAACCCACTTGAAATCGTCATTGTAGATATCATAGTTGCCCGTCCGGTAGATGGTCCGACCGACAAATCCGTTGTTGGCTTTTATCTGCTTTTGAATCTCGGGACTCAACTTGGCCACGGTGGAGGGGTCGGGCCGGTACTGCTCGCTACGCCAGGGTTCCCCGGCCACCACGCGCATGTCCTTCAGGCGGACTTCATAAATGTGCTTGGGATAAAAGGTGGTGACGCCGTTCCATACAATGAGTACGAGAAAGCCGATTACCATCAACATGCCCAGGGACAACGCGCCGCCCAAACCCCACAGGAAAGGTTCTCCTCGGGCGGCGATGTCGGAGCCGGCTCCGGCCGTTCTTTCTCTCGCTATGGTAGCCGCTTTATTAATTTCGTGATCGACGGCTTGCTGGTCGACTTTTCCGGTTACGCTCACCAATTCTGACTCCCTGTTTAAAGCTGCAACGCGCGCTTGCGGAATCTCTGGCGGATTATTTCAGCCACCGTATTAATGAAGAAGGTTATGACAAAGAGGACGACGCCGTTGAGAAAGAGGATGCGATAGAGCGATCCGCCCTTGACGGCTTCGGGCAGCTCCACGGCGATGTTGGCGGAAAGCGCGCGCAAGCCGTTGAAAATGTTCCAATCGATCAAGGGGGTGTTGCCGGCGGCCATGACCACGATCATGGTTTCGCCCACCGCGCGGCCCATGCCGATCATGATGGCCGAAAAGACGCCGCTGAAGGCAGTGGGCAGGATGATCCAGATGGCGGTCTGCCAGGGTGTGGCGCCGCACCCCAGGCTGGCGGCGCGGAGATGTTCGGGCACGGAATTGAGCGCGTCCTCGGCGATGGTGTAAATGATGGGAATCACGGCGAATCCCATGGCGAAGCCCACTACCAGGGTATTTCTCTGTATGTAGGTCCCGACAAAATTGCCTCGGGCGTCCATACCGAACGAACTGAACAGTTTCGCGAGCGCGTAGGCGGCGACGAGGGTGATGACGGTGATGACGGTCCAGCGCGCCAGGTCCATGAACGCGGCCTTGGACCAGGGCAGCGTGCGGACATAGTTGCGGAAAGCGCGCCCGAACAGACGCGAGACGATAAAGGCCACCATCGCGAAGGTAAAGGGAATAAGGATCAGGAACAAAAAGGGACTGCCGTCTCCGCCTTTTCCGTTCACCCAGGCCTTGAAATCTCCATTGAAAAAGAAATTCTCGAAGAGCGGACCCAACAGATAGGCCAGATAAAATCCCACAGCCACCACGGCCATCATCAGAAAAAATTTGGAATACCCCTGGTAGCGGATCAAAAGCCGCAGGGGCATGAGCTGCCACAGGTAGGCGGCCACCACCAGACACATCGGGGTGACGAAAAACGCCAGCAGCACCGCCGATATCCAGCTTTCCACAATGGGCGCCAACACCAGCGCGGCGACAAAGCCCAGGACCACCGAAGGCAGGGACGCCATCATTTCCATGGCGGGCTTCAGGACGCTTCTGATCCGGTAGTGCACGAATTCGGAAGTATAGATGGCGCCCAGCAAGGCGATGGGAATGGCGAACAGGAGCGAGTAAAAGGTGGCCTTGACCGTGCCGAATATGAGCGGTATCAGCGAGTATTTCGGTTCATAGGCGTCGGTGGCGGCGGAAGACTGCCACGTGTAGGTGGGTTCGGGATATCCCTCGTACCAGACCTTGCCGAACAGGGTTTTCCAGGACGTTTCGGGATGGGGTATGGAGAAGTCCCAAAAATTGATCTCGCCGTCACGCTGAATCACCATCAGACCGTTTCCTCGGGGAGCGAGGAGACTGGCCATATACCGAACCTTATTGTCCTTGCCTTCATCCTTGCCGTCGGTGACCGCCAACCGCAGGAGCGTCTTCTGGCTGGTGCCGTGTCGCACCAGGATTTTACCGGACGCGTCCCCGGTGGCGAAGCTCTTGCCGCGCTGGCTGGTGTCTATGAAGGAGATGGCCGCCGTTTGAGATTCGAACTCGCGGGTCAGGGTCAGGGCCTTGCCGTCCTTGGTGTCCGAGTCGGAGCGATCGAGCACGAAAAAGATGTTGACCGAACCGTCCGATCCGCCCACCACCAGGGAAGACGAACCCAGGAGGTTGCTCATGGCGGTCAGTTCGACGCCCTCGGGAGTCACCTTGGATGTTTCGGCCAGGATGGGCTTATCGATATTCAGCGTGTCGAAGCGGTGTACCGAGCCGTTCCTTTCGCCGACAAAAACCATGTCGAAGTTGGCGGTCAGCAGGAGAAACGCGGGTTTCACACCCGGCGGCAAAGCGGGCAGATCGTATTCGTTATCCTCGGTTTGCAGCGTATTGGTGAGCAGGTTCAGGCGGGATTCGGAAAGCAGAAAGCGCGCGTTTCCGCGATCGCTCAGGGCCACCACCGCGTTCGTGGGCCGTTCCGCCTCGCCGCCGGACTTATAGGCCAGCCTGGCGACCGGGGCGTTGTCCTTGAATACCTGTACGGGATCACGCAACTCCAGGCCCACGGAAGAGATCCTGACCTGATTCCCCGGGATGGACGTGTATACGGACGATCCCTCCACGCTGTCCCGGTTGTCTTGCATATTGAGCGATTTGGGCACGGAAGAGGCGGCGATGACCTCGTTCTTGATGAATAATTTACCGAAACGAACGGTCCCGTCGTCGAACCCGAAAACGAGATTTTCGCGGTCTTGCGCGGTGGCGAATGCCGTGATCTTTTTCCCGCCTAAATCAAACTGAGGGGTTTTGATCGGCCGGCCGGTCCGGGCGTGAAAAGCGGTAATGATTCCGTCCTTGGAAAGCACCGCGGCTATGGTCTGATATTCGTCTAACGCCATTTCAAGGGCGCCGCCGCTGTCGATGTTCTGGAGCCGGTAATTTTCGTGTTCGTTGATCTTGCCGCCGCTGAACAGGGGCACGACCTCGGCGATCAGGTAGACGACGATGGTCAATACGGCCAGGATGACCAGGACGCCGCCTATGGTGATGGTTTTGTCGGCTACTTTGTCGGCTATGATCACCGATCGGCGGGTGCTTTTGGAACGGCGGGTTTTCGAGGGTTTATCGGCGCGTTGGGAGCCATTCCCGCCGGGAGGGTTATTCGTGGACGATGCGTTCATGTCGGCGTTCTCTCAGAAGAAAAAAATGAAACGGGTGACGATTCCCGAGATAATCGAACGCCACCCGCGCTTACTTTCAGATGAGTTGCGTGGTTATTACTTCAGACCCAGTGACTTGAGATCCGCTTCGGCCAACGCGTCGGAAAGAGGGAAGAAACCATCTTTAATGACGATCTGTTGTCCTTGCTTGGACAGCACGTATTTTATAAATTCGGCGCGAAGGGGGTCAAGCGCTTCGTTGGGTTTCTTGTTAACATACACATAGAGGAAACGGGCCAGAGGATATTTGCCGGAATAGGCGTTGTCGGCGTTGGCTTCAAAGTACTGGCCTTCTTTTTCGCCCAGGGGCACGACTCTGACGTCGGCGGTCTTGTACCCGATTCCGGAGTAGCCGACGCCGTATTTATCGTTGGCGACACCCTGCACCACGGCGGAGGAGCCGGGCTGTTCCTTGACGGTGTCTTTATAGTCGCCCTTGCAGAGCGCTTCTTCCTTGAAATAACCGTAGGTGCCGGAAACAGAGTTACGACCGTACAGAGAGATCGGCTTGTCGGCCCATTCACCGGTCAGACCAAGATCGCCCCAGGTCACGATGTCTTTTTCGCCGCCGCACTTGCGGGTTTTGGAGAAAATGGCGTCGACCTGCCGCATGGTCAGACCTTTGATGGGATTGTCTTTATGGACGAAAACCGCGATGGCGTCAACGGCGGTGCGAACCCGGCTCGGCTTGTAACCGAATTTCTTTTCGAATTCGTCAACTTCCTTGGATTTCATGCCGCGGGACATGGGGCCAAACTGAGCGGCGCCTTCGATCAAGGCGGGCGGAGCGGTTCCGGAGCCCTTGCCTTCGATCTCGACCTTTACGCTGGGATAGAGGGCGCTGAAGCCTTCGGCCCAAAGGGTCATGAGGTTGTTAAGGGTGTCGGAGCCAATCGATTTCAGATTGCCGGATACTCCTTTTACCGGCGTATATTCCGGTAGTTTTGGGTCCACACTGAGCCCGAACGCCAACGTAGCCACGAAGACGCTCGCGAGAAACGCTGCGAGAAAGATCTTTTTCATGTACATCCCTCCTTAAGGTGTATGTTGTCCGACGCTGCTGTGATTACGCCGAGGCGAGCCCCTTGGCGTTTGCCAAATAACTAATCTTCGATTGTTAGAGTAATGTTAGGCCGGGGTTAATTGTTCCTCAGCCAAAGCGTCCGATTCGCCTCGACAATATATTGAAATGATTTTAAAAATCGATTCCGGGGAAAGGCGTTTCAAGGGGCGCCGGAGGGTCTCGACGCGCCCCGGCCGGTCTTCCGGAACAATCAACGCCTGTTGAGCCGGTTCGTTTTATGAGGTATGCTGAACTCTTGCGTTTGCGGTCGGCGAGTATCCCTTCCGGCTTCCGCGAGAAAGAGAACAAAACGTTTATGGACTATTCCATCGCGCAATGGATCACCGACGACCGGCCGCTGACCGAGTTGGCCTCGTCCCTGTCTTCCCTCGCGCTCGCCCTGGTTATGGTCTTCAGCCTGCTGCTGCTCTGCAAGGGCGCCGATTACATGATCGACGGCGTGGTGGCCATCGCGCGGCGCACCCGCATACCGCAGATCGTGATCGGCGCCACGATCATCTCGCTGGGGACCACCTTCCCGGAAATGCTGGTGTCCACCGTGGCGGCGTGGCGTGGCGACGCGGGGCTGGCGTTGGGTAACGGCGTGGGGTCCATCATTTGCGACACCGGTATGATTTTCGGGATCATGTGCATTTTCAAACGCATACCGGTGGAACGGTACACGCTCAACCGGCACGGCTGGGTCCAGGTGGGCTCGGCCACCTTTCTGGCGCTGGTTTCGTTCTTCCTGTTGATAAGCGGGAATGGCGCGGCGGTCATCTCGCGAGGAATCGGCTTTTTTCTGCTGTTCCTGCTGGTCTGTTACCTGTACGCTTCCTATCATTGGGGGAAAAAAGGTTTGCTGACCGAGCAGTTCAGCGCGGAACCCATACCGGATATCCTCAAAAGCGTCCTATTCCTGGTCGGGGGGCTGTTGACCGTGGGGATCGGCAGCAAGGTCCTGGTGCCGTGCGCCGCGGAAGGGGCCATTCGACTGGGGGTTCCCACCGAGGTGATCGCCGCCACCATGGTGGCCTTCGGGACCTCGCTCCCGGAACTCATGACCGCCGTCAGCTCGATCCGCAAGGGCCATCCCGAGATCATGGTGGGAAACATCGTCGGCGCGGACATTCTCAACTGCCTGTTCGTCATCGGCGCGGCCGCCGTGGCCAGCCCCCTGCGGGTGCCGAGAGGCTTTTTCATTCTCCATTACCCGGTCATGCTGTTTATCCTGTATTCGTTCCGGGCCTTTATCTTCATGGACAAGGACGGCTATTTCAAGCGCTGGCAGGGCGTCTGGATCTTCGGCGTCTATCTCGTCTATATTTTGCTGCAATATGTTTTCGGCGTAGGCGCTTGATCGCGGAAAAGACATCCAGGATTTTACCCCGGAATCGTTGCTTTTCGGCGGGCGGTGGTTACTTTTAAGCCAGAAGAAAAAAGGTTATAGTCCTTTTTCCATAAATCCCCCGGTTTTGTCTCCCTCCTTTTTCCGGGGGATTTTTATTCGTGTATTGATACCCTTCTCCGGTCTTGTTATTTTAAGACCTCCAATCCGTAATTCACTTTCGTCAAATGAATTGAGCCTCCAGCCGCGCGACTTGTCGTCGGCCGTCGAGCGTCAATCGGCCGGGCGCCGATTTTTCAGCGAGCGTCGTATTCGAGAGGCATTACCTATGAGCGGAAAAACACATCCCCCTCTGTACCTGTCGTGGATCATCTGGGGATTGGGGGTGCTTTTCTATTTCGCGGGATTCTACCAGCGAATGGCGCCCGCGGTCATGACCGACCGGCTTATGGCCGATTTTCAGATCGGCGCGGCCGCCCTGGGAAATCTTTCCGCGTTTTATTTCTACAGCTACGTGGCCATGCAGATCCCCACCGGCCTGCTCGTGGACGCCTGGGGACCCCGAAACCTGCTGGTAACCGGATCGCTGGTCGCCGCCGGCGGATCGTTTGTGTTCGCGGCCGCGCCTTCCATTTTCTGGGCGGACATGGGAAGGCTCCTGATCGGCGGCTCGGTGGCGGTGGCCTGGGTGGCGCTGCTGAAACTGTCCTCCCACTGGTTTCCACCCCGCATGTACGCCACCGTTTCGGGGCTGGCCCTGCTCTGCGGAATCCTGGGAGCGGTTTCCGCGGGAGTGCCCTTGCGGCTCCTGGTAGACGGGTATGGATGGAGGCCGGTCATGATGGCCGCGGCGGCCATCACCCTGGCGATCTGCGCCGCGAACTGGCTTTTCGTCCGCGACGATCCCCGGCAAAAGGGCTACGAAAGCTATTGGCTCTCCCCCGACGGCCACGGGACCAAAGGCCCCGGCGTTCTGAAGACCATCGCCTGTGTGTTCTCCTATAAAAACACCTGGCTCGTTTCCCTCACGCCGAGCGGCCTCGTGGGCGCGGTTCTGTCGTTTTCGGGATTGTGGGGCGTTCCTTTTTTCACCACCCATTACGGCTTGAGCCAGTCCAAAAGCGCGGCGCTCATGTCGGTCCTGCTCGTGTCGTGGGCGGCGGGCGGCCCGGTGTGGGGCGCCTTGTCCGACAGACTGGGCAGGAGAAAACCGCTGTACCTCGCGGGATGCATTGTCGCCTCCCTCTGCTGGACGATCATTCTATTCGTCGGGGACCTGCCGCTGGTATTATTGACTCCCCTGCTGGCGGTCGTGGGTTTCGCCTCCGGTGTGATGATCATCGGCTTCGCGTTCGTGCGGGAGTCCGTGCCTTCGGATTGCGCGGGAACGGCGTTGGGGGTCTGCAACATGGGGGTGATGATAGGGCCGATGATTCTGCAACCGGTCATGGGTTGGGCGCTCGACAACCATTGGACCGGCGCCCTCGTCAAGGGAGCGCGAATCTACGGTCTGTCGGCGTACCATTCCGCGTTTCTGATCCTGTTGATATGGTCCGTCCTGTCGATAGTTCTGATATCCTTTGCCACGGAAAGCAATTGCCGACAAATGGCCGGATAATCGATTTTCGATTGTGAAAACTGTGGAATAAAGATATATTTGCACTTCAACCGGAGAATAAAAGGGCACTGCTCGACTGGCAATGTCCGATTTAATTGATTATATATTTGTCTATATACGGCTATATATAACAGGAAGCCAAAGGGAAGGCGTGTCAGGAAACGAGAAAGCGCTCAAGCATTGTTTCCCATTGTAGAGAACCATACGACGGAGAATCAGCTCGAAAGATGGAGAACGAGCCGGCCGAAAAAAAGAAGCCTTACGAGGAGCTGTTCAATAACAACCACACGGTAATGCTCCTCATCGACCCGGAAACGGCGGAAATCGTAAACGCGAATCCCGCCGCGTGCAGCTTCTACGGGTACTCGCGCGAACAACTGAAGCGGAAAAAAATCACGGACATCAATACGCTTTCCGAAAGGGAAGTGTTCGAGGAGATGGAGCGGGCGCGAATCGAGAACCGCCAGTACCTTTCTCTTCCAGCACCGGCTCGCCGACGGCCGGGTACGCGACGTTGAAGTCTCCTCCGGCGAGGTGACCGCGGAAGGAAGGAATCTTTTATATTCGATTATAGTCGACGTCACCGATCGGTTGAGAGCCGAAAAGGAGAGCCTGGAAAGCGAGGCGCGGTTCAGGGCCATTTATGATGGAATGCCCATCCCGACGTTTACCTGGCGAAAGAGCGCGGACGATTTCGTGCTGGCGGATTACAATCAGGCCGCGCTCAGGTCCACCAAGGGAAACATAGTCCAATACCTGGGCGCTTCCACGCAGGATATGTTCCGGGACCGTAACGACGTCAAATTTCATCTGGACCGCAGCTTCCGGAAAAAAGGCGTTTCCCGCCTGGACACCGAATACCGGTTCGCCACCACGGGTGAGCTGAGGGATGTCGTTTTTACCTTCGCGTTTGTGCCGCCGGATCTGGTCCTGGAATACGTCGAGGATGTGACGGAAAGAAAACAGGCCGAGCGGCGCCTCATAGCCAGCGAAACCCGCTATCGGGCGATCGTGGAAGATCAGACGGAGCTTATCTGCCGCTTCAGGCCCGACTTCAGGCTGGTGTTCGCGAACAACGCCTTTTTCCGTTACTTCCAGGAGGCCGCCGGTTCATTGACCGGAGCCGATTTCCTGCAATTATGCGCCGAGGAGGATCGCGATCGCGTGCGGGAGAGCCTTGGGGAACTCCACGCCCACAACCCCGTGGGGGCCGTGGAATACCGGGCCGTCCTGCCCAACGGCGATGTGGCGTGGATGCATGCCACCAATCGCGCCATACTGGACGCCAACGACCGCGTCGTGGAGTATCAGTCGGTCGGACGCGACGTCACCGACGGCAAAATGATAGAGGAGCGGCAGGCGGCTTCGCTGCGGGAAAAAGAAGTCCTGTTGCAGGAGATTCACCACAGGGTTAAAAACAACCTGGCCGTCGTGAACAGCCTTCTGAATCTACAGGCGCGAAAAATCGACGACCATCGCCTGAAGGCCATATTTCAGGAAAGCCAGACGCGGATCGCCTCCATGGCCCTCATTCACGAGACCCTGTACCAGTCCACGTCCCTTGCTTCCATCGATTTCCGGGAATATGTGGGAAAACTGGTGGACAGCCTGTATCGGTTGTTCAATATGCCTTCGTCCAAGGTGCGTGTGAAGGTCGACGCGGAGGATGTGGCGCTGCAAATCGATTACGCCGCCCCGTGCGGATTGGTGGTCAATGAGCTGCTGACCAATTCCTTCAAATATGCCTTTCCTTCGGACCGGTCGGGAACCGTCATGGTGCGGGCGCGGGTTTGGGACGAGGACACGCTCGAGTTGGTCGTCAAGGATGACGGCGTGGGCATACCCGATCATATCGACCTTCACAAATCGGGAACCCTGGGGCTGAGCCTGGTGACCAGCCTGGTCGAGCGGCAGCTCAAAGGGAGTATGGAATTGGACCGGGAAGCGGGGACCTGTTACACGATCCGCTTTTGTTGCGGCCCCCGGTCCCGAGAACCGATCCGCTCCTAACTAAGGAATAATGCGGGGGAATCTCTTCCCCTGGGGAAAACTTCCCGCCGCGCTACAGTTCGTACAACGTCTCGTCTTTCTTGGGCGGGAGCGTCTTCCCGCGCAGAGTCTTTTTCATGACGGACAGGTCAAAGGGGTCTTCGTTATCAAAGACGTCCCCCAGCTCCTGTTCCACGCTGTCGGGATCTTCGCCCGCTTCCATTCTGCGCACCGCTTCTTCCACGCCCGGCGTCGGTTCCATGCCCATGGCGTCATAGAGTTTCCGCATCAGTTTGGCCGCCTGACGGGGATCGTCTTCACTTACGGTCTGCGCTTCCCGCATGAGCGTTTCCATGGCCCGTTCCATCCTGGATTCGTCCAACCCGCCCAGGTCGTCGCTTTCGGAGTCCTGCAATCCCCGGGAAATGGAAAACAACGAAACCTGGCGATCCAGCTCCGGACGATCGCACTGGGGACACGCGGGCCGTTTGTCGGTGTCGATCCGGCGGGAGAAAAAGTTGAAGATGGTGTGGCAATCGGGACAATAAAATTCGTAGATCGGCATGAACGGCTACCCTCCTGAAACAGTATTCCCAAGGTTTGTATATTCGCATAAGATCGAACATGTTTCATCTTTTTCCGAACCTGTCGGACCTCCCTGGAAGCCAAAAACAGGGCCGAGAGAAGGGGCGTCCCCTGAACCGCGGCGCCGCGCCGGGACAAAACGGCGCGCCGAACCCCACCAAACAACAGCGTCGGTCCCGTCGGCTATTTGTCAAAACCGAAGGAAAGCGTCGGAGGCCGAATTAAAGAAACTTTAATTACCCGCCACTAAATTAAAGGATAAGGCCCTTTCCTTTAATTGCCCCTCGCGTCGCCCATAAAAAAACGCCGGAGACCCGAATACGGTCCCCGGCGTTTTTATCGCGATTATGGTGTCGGGATCAGAGGGCGCTCGAATCCTTGGTCGTGGTGGCTTCCTTGCTCTTGCGTCGGTAGTCGGACATTTCGCGCACCTTGTCGGAGGCCTTTCCGATAAAGGCTTCGGTCATCTTGTACGCTTCATCGTCGGTAAACTGCTTGAGCGGATGCTTGCAGAAATAGGCGGAAGGCGCTTCCAGCACGCCGCCCTCGCCGCGTTCCAGCGCCAGCTTCGCGCACCGTATGGAATCGATGGCCACGCCCGCCGAATTGGGCGAATCCTGCACGGAAAGGCGCAGCTCCAGGTCCATGGGCACGTCCCCGAAAATCGTTCCTTCCATGCGTATGAAACAGATTTTGTTGTCCTTCTGCCAGGGCACGTAATCGCTGGGTCCGATGTGGATGTTTTCGTTTTCCAGCCTTTTCGCCGCGACCGACTGCACGGCCTCCGTTTTGGAGGTCTTCTTGGAGATCAGGCGATGGCGGTTCAGCATGTTGAGGAAATCGGTGTTCCCGCCGGTGTTCAGCTGATAGGTGCGATGGAGTTTCACGCCGCGTTTGTTGAATAAATCCGTCAGGACGCGGTGGGTTATGGTGGCGCCCAATTGGGACTTGATGTCATCGCCGATGACCGGGATGTTTTTTTCCTTGAAACGATTCGCCCATTCCGGGTTGCTGGCGATAAACACCGGCATGTTGTTGATAAAGGCGACACCGGCTTCCAACGCGCATGAAGCGTAAAACTTGGTGGCTTCCTCGGACCCCACCGGCATGTAGTTGAGCAGAATTTCCGTGCCGGAGTCCTTGAGTATCTTCACCACCTGTTCCTGGTCGGGCTGGGGGGCGTCCGACACGGAGAAGGTGTATTTTTCGTCATAATCCCGCATATGTTCGGAAACGCCATCGAGAACCCTGCCCATCCGGACCGCGACGCCCGATGAGGGCAGATCGGAACAGAACACCAGCGTACAGTTCGGCTCGGAAAAAATGGCCTCGTTCACGTCCTTTCCGACCTTTCTTTTGTCTATGTCGAAAGCGGCGACCACGCTGATGTCGTACGGTTTATATCCGCCGATATCCCAATGCATAAGGCCAGTGGCTTCTTCAGGATTCTTTTTTTCATAATAATGAATCCCCTGGATAAGTGAACTTACGCAATTGCCAACGCCCGCGATGGCGATTTTTATTTTACCCATACCGCAACTACCTCCCATCCATCCGAGACGACTGCATCAGGTCATGAGGAACTATGAAAATTTTATACGAGATGAAGCGCAACAACATCAGGATACAAGTATACTACAAAAAAAAATGATAAGGCAAAGAAAATCAAGTAAGGGATCTCGTTCCCCTGATCGGCTTCTTCTCGTTTAATTCCTTGACCATACAAGGTTTTGTATTAACATCTACGTTAAAATAATTCGCATGATGAAGCAAAAAAAGAATCGCTTTGTTACAATGATAATATAGAGGTCGCGTATCATCAATGGATAAGCGAAGTTTTTCGGTATAATGATCGATATTGAAGTGATATATGCTTCGATAACTGGAAGCATGGTAACAGTTTAAACATGTATTAATACGAGATAATATAAATATTTATTGTATTGTAGTATCCTTAAATAAGAATCATATAACCCCACTAATTCCGGCTATGCTTAATTTATCAGATCTCTTTTATATCGGAAATAGATCAATATATATTGGTAACTGAAAGAAAATTAAACGAAACATTCACCTTCTTAAGAAGACTGAAACAAGTTTAACCGGCTGAGCGTCCTCCATGTTTCGCCATGATCGTGAAAGAACATGATTCAGCTTGCGATAACATCTCATGGTCCGGTAACATGGCCGTTATCATCATGAGTTCTGCCGATGACTGGCGCTTAATGTGGAATTAACGGAAAATAAACGCCAGTCTAATTTCAGGCTTTTCCAAAAGCGCGAAAAATATCTTCCTCATCTCGTCCGAAAGAAACAAATCACTTTTTTTATTGAGCGTGACATTCAGCGCAAGCGCCTCGAAACGGGAGAATTACCATGGAGCGCTTCCCGTTTGGCCCGATGGAGCGAGCGCTTTCCACGGACAACCATATGAAATATATCCGCCGCGCTCCTCGCTCCATAATCGCGACTATGTTATCCGGGCGCGTAATAGGTAAAGTTGCGCGGCGCGGTTTTCGCCCATTTAAAAGTGGAATCGACGCTGTTATAATGGAATGAAATGATCTTAGCTCCCGCTTCTTCCAGGAGGAATGTATGGCCGTTCATGAACTTGCCGGAAAACCCGCCCCTCGAGATTTGCTCATTAACACGCCGCGATTGGTGTCGGCCTACTATACCCACCGGCCCGACGTGTCCGAAGCCGCTCAGCGCGTCAGTTTCGGAACCTCGGGGCATCGGGGAACGTCCACGGAAAACAGCTTCAACGAATATCATATCCTCGCCATCAGCCAGGCTATCTGTGAATACCGCGAAAGCAAGGGAATCGATGGCCCGCTCTATATGGGCATGGACACCCACGCGCTTTCCGAACCCGCCTTGGCCAGCGCTCTGGAGGTATTCGCCGCCCACGGCGTAACCGTGATGCTGGAAAAGAACTTGCGGTACACGCCCACGCCGGTGATTTCGCACGCCATCCTCACCTACAACCGGGGCAGAAAAGAAGGCCTGGCCGACGGCGTGGTGGTGACGCCCTCCCATAACCCTCCGGATTCCGGCGGCTTTAAATACAATCCGCCCAGCGGCGGCCCCGCGGACCCGGAAACGACCAAAACCATCGAAGACCGGGCCAACGAAATTCTGGGAAACGGCCTGCGGGAGGTCGAGCGGATTCTCTTCGAAAAGGCGATCAAGGCCGAAACCACGCGCTTCCACGATTACATGACGCCCTACGTCAACGACCTGGAAAACATCGTGGACATGCAGGCCGTCTCCGCGGCCGGTCTGAAGATCGGCGTGGACCCGCTCGGCGGTTCCAGCGTGGATTACTGGGACCTGATCTCGGAGCGCTATAACGTGCCCCTGGAAGTGGTGAACCGGGCGGTGGACCCCACCTTTTCCTTCATGACCGTGGACCATGACGGGAAGATCCGCATGGATTGTTCTTCCCCCTACGCCATGGAGCGTCTGATCGGGCTCAAGGACAAGTTCGATATCGCCTTTGCGACCGATCCCGACGCCGACCGCCACGGGGTGGTGACCAAGGAATCGGGTTTGCTCAACCCCAACCACTACCTCTCCGCGGCCATATGGTATCTGTTCCAGAACCGCCCCGGTTGGAGAAGCGACGCGGCGGTGGGTAAGACGCTGGTGTCCAGCTCCATGATCGACCGCGTGGCGTCCCACTTGAAAAAGAAGCTTTCGGAAGTGCCGGTGGGCTTTAAATGGTTCGTGGACGGCCTTATCGACGGCTCCTACGGGTTCGGGGGCGAGGAAAGCGCGGGCGCCTCTTTTCTGAGAAAAAACGGCGAGGTGTGGACCACCGACAAGGACGGTCTCATCATGGACCTGCTGTCCGCTGAAATCACCGCCAGTTCGGGAAAAGACCCCGGCGCGATCTACGCGGAACTGGAAACCATGTTCGGTTCGCCCGTTTACGAACGAATCGACACCCCGGCCACGCCCGAACAGAAGGCGGTCCTCAAAAAACTGACCCCTGATATGGTTTCGGCCAAGACCATGGCCGGAGAACCCATCATCGCCAAGCTCACCAAGGCGCCCGGCAATGACGCCCCTATCGGCGGCCTCAAAGTGACCAGCGAAAGCGGTTGGTTCGCCGCTCGTCCGTCGGGCACCGAGAACATCTACAAGGTCTACGCTGAAAGTTTCAAGGGACGGGAACATCTGCGGCTCATTCAAAAAGAAGCTGAATCCATCGTTCGGGACGCTCTGAAACAGGCGGGCGTCTGATCGAACGGCCGCCCGCGGCGCGGCCGCGGGCGGCCCTCCCGACCGGCTTAGGTTACGTTTTGGGGAAAGGAGAACTCGCTCAGCTCCGCTTCCGCCTCCCTTTGCGACAGGCCGTAGGTTTCCCGCAGCTTGGCGATCATCTTGTCGCGTTTTCCTTCGATCGCGTCCAGTTCTTCATAGGACAGCTCCTGCCACTTTTCTTTTGCCCGAGGCTTGAAGGTATCCCAGTTCGCCTCGATATGATCCCAGTGTATTTCGTAGGAATTCACGCTCATCGTAATCCTCCTTTACGTTGACTCCCTCCTCGCTCGGCTGCGAGGACGTAGGATTTCTCAGCTACTTGCCTTCAAGATAATAAAAGCGCCGGGGAAGCGAAATAGAAGGGAATACCCATTTCCGGTAATATTTCCTGTATTTGTCACGTGGAGCGCTCGTATCGCCGCGCCGACCGATGAATGACCGCTCGGTCGATTTTCACCCGCCAGGCGGCGCTCCGTCTTTGTCATTTCGAGCGCGGGGGGAAGAGATTCCCCCGCGAAGCTTCTTCTTTCTAGTCGGGCTGTTCCTTTTCACCCTTTTGCTTGCCTTCCGGGTGGTAGTGTTCCAGGAGCGCGTTGACTTCGGAACCGAGCAGAATCACCAGACCCATGATATACAGCCAGAGCATCGGGACGATCACGGCGCCCAGGCTTCCATAGGTGGCGCTGTAATTGCCGAAGTTGCCGAGGTAGTAGCGGAAAGCCAGGGTGGCGAGCGTGATGATGATAACCCCCGGCAGGCTGCCGGGAGTGATGAACGTAAACCGCTGCTCCACGTCGGGGCCGAAATAATAGACCAGGGCAAGGCAGCGCGGCGGGCGGACGAAAATAATACGCTATTGTGTTCTCATGAAATCCGGGTTTTAGCGGAGTGGTCCATAAAAGTTGCGGTTAAAGTCCGATTTTAGTACAATGCGCTTGGATGAAATTTACGATAAGGGGTGACTTTCCAATGGGCCAAGGCGAATCTAGTGGGACTTGGGATAGGGAAACAGATCCTGGCGGCCGATTGCGTCGGAAGGCGGAAAAAAGGCTGGAAACCCATCCGAAAAGACTGGATCTCGAAAAGATTTACGATAGCGAAGTAAAAGAGATAGTTCATGAACTTGAAATCCACCAGATAGAACTGCAAATGCAGAACGAGGAACTCCGTCATGCCCAAAGGGAGCTTGCGGAATCCAGGCTCAAGTTACTTTGACCTGTTCGAGCTGGTGCCCGTGGGGTACGTTTCTATGAATTCCAAAGGCATAATCATGGAATCCAATTTGACCGCTTCCCGTATGCTGGGAGTTGAGCGGTCCAGGCTGATTGGAAGAATGTTTTCGCACTATGTGGATAAGAGTTCGCGGGGAAACTGGCTCGCGTTCCTCAACCGAGTTCGAGAAAACAGCCTTTCGCAATCATACGAACTCAAGATGATTAAAAGCGAACAGGCCGGCGACTTCCGATACATCCATTTAGAGGGCATGAGGAACGCCGAAGATGTGGACCTGATAGGGGTCAACCTCGTTGACATCACCAAGCGCAAAGAGGCCGAGGAGGACCTGCGGAAACAAAAAGAGCAGATGCGCCTGCTGATCGACGGCCTGCCTGGCCTGGTGGCGTTCGTCGACGAGGATAGGCGATATGTTATTGTCAACAAAACCTATGAGCGCTGGTACGGCCGGTCCCTAGAGGAGCTTCGAGGCATGAGCGTCCGTGAGGTTATCGGTGAGGAGGCGTATCGGATTGCTTCAGGATATATTGACGTCGCGCTATCGGGTCGGTCGGCTGCCTGGGAACACATCGCGTCTTATAACATGGCGGGCACTTTAAGCGTCGAAACCCGTCTGATACCGGTCATTCCGCAATATACGGGGGGGGCCGGGGGGTATATTGAGCTGGTCCATGATCTTACCCGGCAAAAGGAGAACGAGAGGCTCAGCGGCGCCCTCAGCGAACGGGAAACGCTTCTGGGGGAAATCCACCACCGGGTGAAAAACAACCTGGCGGTAATCAACAGCCTGCTCAACCTGCAAATGGGGAAGACCCCGGAGGAAGGGGTCAGGACTGTCCTCCGCGATTGCCAGACTCGAATCAGGTCCATGGCTTTGATCCACGAAACACTCTACCAGGCCAAGGGCATTTCCCAGCTACAGCTTAAAGACTACGTATCCAGACTGGCCAATGTGCTCCTGAACACGTACAAGGTTTCTTCGGACGGAGTACGGCTGAACCTGGATATCGAAAAAGATATCCATCTGCCCATCGACTGCACGGTCCCCTGCGGGCTGGTGTTGAACGAACTGATATCCAATTCTCTCAAATACGCGTTTCCTCCCGGGCGCCTTGGCGAAATAACCATCAAGGGCCGAAATCTAACGGGCGAAGAAGGCATGGAATTGATCGTCCGCGACAACGGTATCGGCATCCCGGAAGAGATCGACATACGAAAAACGACAACACTGGGACTGCAATTGGTAGTCAGCCTGGTCGAGCGACAGCTCAAGGGCTCGCTGGAGATCCAAAGAGAGAATGGAACCGCCGTTACCATAAAGTTTAACCCGGCGAAAATTAAAAAGACGTGATCCTTTTTCCGGTCACGCTTCGCTCTCCTCGTCGAGCAAGGCGCAGAATGAAGCCTTTTCAACGGGCAGGCAGGTTCTGGTGATCGCCCATTTGAGCGTCAGGGGCGCCATGGCGGTGGTGACCAGAGCCATGATGACCAGGACGGAAAACTGATCCTCGGTCAAAAGGGGCGAGACTATTTCTTTCGAGGCCATGAGTTCGTCGCTGAGTTCGATGACCACCGTGGCCATGACCAGTTCCACGGCGCCTCGTCCGTTCATTCCCAGACCGATGATGCCGGCTTCGCGGAAGCTGTATTTAAAGGCCAGCGCGCCCGCGCCGCAGCCGACCACCTTGCCCGCGACCGCCGCCACGATGAGCGCCCCGGAGAAAAGCAGAAATGAGCTGTTCAAGGAAAAGTGGAGATGAAACGCGAGGGAGGCGAAAAAAATGGGGACCAGGAAGCCGTAGCTGATTCCGTAAAAGCGGTCCTTGACCGCGTCGTAAACCGCATTGTCCATGACCTCCCGCCTCACGAACTGCCCGGCCAGGAAGGCGCCGATGACCAGGTGAAGACCGGCGATTTCGGCGAAGTAGGCCATCAGCAGGGCCGCCGTCATGGCGAAGGTGAACGCCTTTCCGCCCTTGTCGGTGAGCCGTGTCGTGATTTTGGGTATGATGAATTCACCGATCACGATGGCGCCGGCGAAAAAGATGACCACCTTGAGGAGGATGATACCCACTTCCACCAGTTGAATCGTACCCGTTTTGGCCAGTCCCAGGAGTGTGGACAGGGCGATCAGAGCCAGGATGTCGTCCACGATGGCCGCGCCGATGATGATGTGGCCCAGCTCGCTGCGATTGACGCGCAGGGAGTGGAGCACCACGGCCTGCACCGCGATCGCGGTGATGGACACCCCCAGCCCGATGAAAAGACCCTGGTAGACGGTCGCTCCGAACCACACGCCGGTGAAGTATCCAAGCCCGAAGGGGATGACAAAGCCCCCCAGGGCGACCGCCGAGGACGGCCAGATGTGCTCGAGGAGTTCACGGGGGTCCAACTCCATTCCCGTGTAGAACATGACGAAGAATATTCCCAGTTCCGCCAGCAGGTCCATGGCGGGAGACGCTTCTATGACGCCCAAAAGCGGGGGGCCCAGAATGATGCCCGCCAAAAGCTCTCCCAGCATGACCGGCAGCCCGAAGCGGGAAAAGATGTCTCCGAGAATCCAGGCGACGGACAAGATAAGAAGCAGGCTTACGATAATTTCCGGCGTTATGATGACCGAACCTCCTGACCGATGAAGCGCCCTTGGGAAGGGGTTATCGTTCGTTCGCGACAACCCCCATGATACTGTATGTCGCCCAAAGTGGCAACAGGCCGGGATGTTTTATACCTGGCGCGCCGTTATAAAGCGTCGAAGCGGGGAGCAAACATACTGGTATCGAAAAAAGCCGGCCGCGCCTGAACGCGACCGGCTTTGTCATCTCCGTTCCGGTCCGCGACCGGGTCGGGTTACGGTTTTTTCAGCTGGTTGATTTCCGCCTGCTGTTCGGTCAGCAGGTCCATTGAGATACGTTGGATGAAATGAGACACCGTACGGCAGTTTTTGTTGACCAGCAGGTCAATGTTCTTGCCTTTGGCTCTCTTGGCCAGATTCCCGGTGGAATTGCCTTTGGCGTCTTCCACGTGCCACGCTTTCACCGTGGCGCCATCGAAATCGTCAATCACTATCTTGAAGTAACCGTTCGGACCAACAAACACGTTGTTGGCGCTATCGAGGATAATTTCCTTATCGTTTTCCAGCATACCCTCGATAAGCATGGAGCAGGTGCTTCAGGTATCCGGACGGAAGATAAAGCGTTCGTCTCCCGGCCAGACGCTGGGATTGCCCAACTTCCGCAGGCCGGAGTACACCGCCAGCTTCACTTTTCCGTCCCTGAACGCGCCGCCTTCCTGGTAGATATTCAACTGAACCTGAATATCGTCCGTTTCCGGCCGGAACAGCAGCTTGCCGCGATTGACTTCGTCAACCGGCATGTAGGTGAGCAGTTCCTGGGTAAGAGGCCCCAGTTCGCGGGTCATTTCCTTGCCGGTCTTGTTGTTTTTCAGGTTCACCTTGGCGGAATTGGCGGTCACGTCGAGAACTTTTACCGTGTAATCGCCCGCGTTTACCGATTCGCCCGCGCCCAGCAGAGGCTCCACGGGGTCCGTTTCCGTGATCAGCAGCCATTTAACCGCGCCGGTTCCGAATTCCTTTACCTTGGCGCCCGTGGCGCTGACTTCATCCACCACCAGGTAGGTCTGACCGCTCTTGGCTACCGGCGATCCGTAGTACTCGACCTGGAAGTTTTGCCCATCATGTCCGGGCAGATAGGTTCCGGTCTTGCGGCCGGCGCCTTCGACCCGCGCCTCCTTGGTGATGTCTATAAAGGCGCTGTTGGTTTCGCAGGGAAAGGTCGTGCCGTAGTAGTTGCCGGACTGCTTCAGGATCTTGAAGGTGGCGTTCGGGGCCACGAAACCGTTGGCGCCCATCTCCAGTTCGGAAAGCTCCAGAGCCTTGGAGCCGTCGCCATAGGGTACGGCCTCGCCCTTTTTGATTTCAGCGCCGGCGATTACGTCCAGCTGGGTACCCTGATCCACAAAGTAATAGAGTTTCCCCAGGAGGAGTATCTTGTCGCCCTGCAAGACGCCCGATTTGGGGGTCCTGGTCGTATAGTACAAGCCGGACGGCGGAATGATGATCTTGCCGTTCTCGATACGGCTCTGGCGGATCACCAGCCCTTCGTTCAGCTTTATTTTCCGAATATAGCTATCCGTGGTTACGTTCTTGATTCCCACAAAGTCCAGTACCACGGCGGCGTTTTTCGCGGGAGCCTTCATCAGGGCTCGCTCCGAATCCGCCATGGCGTAATCGGCCGCCGCGCCCAACCCGAAAATGCAAAGGGCGCCCAGAGCGGCCATGGTCAACATCGTTCTTCGTACCATGTAAATCTCCAATTCAATAAAAATGCAAAAATCGAAACAAGCATGACGATACCAGCTTATCGTTTGTTCCAGGCCTCACCTCCCCTCAGGCGGTATTTGTCCATGAAAAGCCCTTTTCGATGAAAGAGCGAACCGGGGATTCAACATAACGGGAAAAGAACTAGCATCCTTCTTGAGGGGCTATTCTCGGCACGATGGGCGCCGAAGGCGGTATGATCACCGCTTCCTCGGAACCGTCCTTTTTCACGTCTTTTTGCTTGTCCGCGCACTCCTTTTTTCCGGCGTCCGATTTTGCCGCTCCGGCGGGTCGGCTCGTCGTCGAACCGGCCGATTTATCCGCGGTATCCTTGGTTTCCGACGCCTGGGCCGCAGCCAGTCCAACAGTGAGCGTAAAGACTATACAACATAATAGTGCAAACATTGTTTTCATTGGCATACCTTTCAATTCTTCTGTATCCGGGACTCCGTTTTCATTTGAGGACGGCAAAACGCCGCGCCCCTTCGGGACTGGCGAGAACCGGATGTTCATGAGCCTCGTCAAGTCAACAAAGCAAGGACGGCGCCAAGTAAAAAATGAATAGCCTTCCGTATCCCCTTAATATCAAAGGATATTATAGCGCGGCCATGAAAGCGGGGCCGATCGGAATCGACCGGGGCGCCAGCTTTTTTTACAAACTGAAAAGAAGGAGGGAAAGAGCCTGGATACTTGGGTCGCCGAAATGTTGGAACGTGAATCCGGGAAATATGAAAAGTGGGGTAAAGGGCCGGAGTCTTCCGGCCCTTCCGGTGTTCAGCCTATGACGTCCGGAATTTCTCGCCCATGGGAGGGAATGATGATGTCGGCCACGCCCCTGGCCCGGAGCATCGAATCGAGCGCGTCGGTCGCGCAGGTGGCGATTCCCACGGGAATGGTGTTGTTCCAGTTATCCTTAAACGGTTCGGGACATTCCCTGAAATTCTCTTCTATGCAGCAGAAACCGGTGATGAGCGCCACCCCGTCCTTGGTATCGACGGCCACGCTCTGGGTTCCGGGAGTATGTCCGGGCGAAGACATGGCCTTCACGCCGGGTACGATTTCAACATCCCCTTCAATGGGTATCAGTTTAACGCCCGTGAAAAAAGCGGGGTCGTAAATGCCGCGCATCAGCCGATGGGGCGAATAGGAAAACTTCAGCTCTTCCTTCTGGATATACACGCGGGCGTTTGGGCATTTTCGAATATTGAGGGCGTGGTCGAAATGGGCGTGGGTGAGAATAATAATGTCCACATCCTCGGGCTTCAGGCTCACGCTGTCCAACGCCTCTTCAAAAGTGCGAATGTCCTTGGCGCCGAACCAGTATTTGTTGTTTTCCTCCGCCGGTCCGCCGGTATCGACGAGGATCTTTTCTTCCGGCCCCTCGATGTAGAAAAACTGGATGGGGAACGTCTCCGACAGATCGACGCCGCAGTCATGCCAATAGGTCATGAAGCTTTTGTCGATGCCCAAGGTTCCGAGTTGCAGACGGTGAACTTTGTGATGATGGGCTGGCTTTTTCATATCTGGCCTCCTTCTCGGTGTTGCGTTAGGGTAGTCCTTAAATCTATCGACTCACCCGCCCGCGGCGGGTGAAGGATACCTGGAGTCGCCCGGTCGGGGCCTACCAACTGAAAGGATAGTATCCGAGCGCAACATCAAGCCGATCACGCTGGGCTCCACCCAACCACATCTGTATTATTTTTATGTCCCGGAGGTATTTTTCGGCGTTGGACTCGAAGACATAGCCGTAGGAGCCCATCAATTCCATGGCGCGGTTACCCACCTTGATAGCCGTGTCCGCCGCCATGGAGCGGGCCGCCGAGCAACGGGCCACCTGTTGCAGGGACCATTGCGGACCGTAAATTTCCGGATGGCTCATACAATAACCGGCTTGCAGATAATAGGCTCTGGCTACTTCGACGTCCCTTGCCAGTTCTCCCAATATGCCGGCGAACATGGAACGTTCGCGGACCGGCTTGCCCACGATGTCGCGATTGGCCGTCCAACTCAACGCGGTTTCCAGCAAAGCGGTGGCCACTCCCACGCAGCGGGCTCCGCCGACCAGGCGCCCCGCGCCGACGATGAAGGCGTGCAGGATATCGGCGTCTTTTCCCGGCCCGGCCAGACGGTATTTCTTGGGGATGCGGACGTCTTCGTACCATATTTCGGTATTACGATCCGAAAACGCCATGCCCATCTTTTCAAAGGGATTGGTAAACGACATTCCCGGCGTTCCGTCCGGGACCCAGAAGAGTCCGATGCCATCGCGTCCAAGCTCGGGATCGGTGGTGGCGACGGTGAGATAACCCAGGATGCCCTTGCGTTTCTCCCGTTGAAAAGCCTCCGACGGACCGGCGGGGCCGGGCCATATCTTATGGCCTTTTAAAACGTAGGAGTCGCCATCCTCGCGAGCTATGGTCCGGAGGGAGCGCCCTTCCTGAGTGGGATCTTCAATGTTCGCGCCGCCGCCCGGCTCGGAAATCGCCACGCACGCGGTCCAGCAGTCATCGCCGATCAGCTTGGGGGTCATCTCGGCCAGCAGATCGTCACGTTGAGCGCCCAACATCGCCCCGACAACCCAGTGGATTTTGCCGAAATCGGTGGCCAGACCGCAATCTCCGCGTGAAATCTCCTCGGCGATGGCAAGCCGGGCAAGGAAGGACAGGCCCAGGCCGTCGAAGCGAGGCGGTATGTTCGCCCTTTGCACGCCAAGCTTGGTCAGGCCCTCGTAAAGTTCGTCCAGCGTCGCTTCCGCAAGTTCCTCGTTGCGGTGCCAGCCGCCCTCGCAGTCTTGCCGCCTGGGCATGACCTCTTTATCGACGAATTTCGCCACGGTTTCCAGTATGGCTATTTCTTCGTCCGAGAAAAAGGCCCGACAGTATTTGTTCGCGGGTTCCAGCATCTTGTATCGTTGCGCCACGTGTCTCCCTCCGTTTGCTCAGCGTGTGTTGATTTGCTATTCCGTGGGGGATTTGAAAAAAGTCGCCTCCCCCACCCCCTTCTTTAAAAGCCTTGAATTAATAATTTTGATTTCGGACCCAGGACGCTTGCGCCTTTGGCGACCGGCCAGCTTATTTCCCGAAGCCTGGATGCCCCGGTCAAGCCGGGGCATGACGAACAACAACCACCTCGTCATTGCCCGGCTTGACCGGGCAATCCGGAAACTAATATTCCAAAATCGACACCCTCAATGAGGGGGGGGCGGCGAAGCCGGGGGGAGTTAGCGTAAGCAGCCTTAATTGTAATTATAAATACACTGAACCTCGAACTTCGATCCGGCATGCCTTCATTTGCGCCAAGCGCCCGCGGTTGCCATTTCGAGCGCAGCGAGAAATCGCCTACAGGGAGCGCGAGGGAAGAAATTCCCTCGCAATGCTTTTTGCTCGCCGCCCATGCGTGCTGACGATTATCAGTCCAGTTCAAGAAGACGTTGCGGGTTAACGCTGGCCATCAGTTTGACGTCGGCCCCGGCCACCCCCACGGCCAAGAGATTTGCCAGGAACATCTTGTAGCCCTCCACCGGGCTGGGATTGACGATCTGGCCGAAATCGGAAAAAAGGAGACACTTGTCGTATCCGACCGCCGCCATCATGGCCGCGATCTCTCCGGGATGCTGCCGGTCGAACAACGGCATGCAGGGGACAAAGGCGTAACTCAAATAAACGTCCTTGGCCGCCAGTTCCTTTTGTTCCTCAATGGTCATTCGATTTACGCTGCAATTCGGATGCGTGACGATGATTTTTTCCACGCCGATATCCCGGGCCGCGTCTATGAGCAGGGAGCATTCATGAGCGGAAAGATGGCAGGTGTCCAGGATGGCGTTGTTTTCCTTGATGAGCTCGAGGATCTGGGTGACTTCCGGCCGCACCCGGCTCCCATGGGGCCATTCATCCAGAACGGTCAACCCGCGCTTTGGTTCCCGAAGCCCGGTCATGGGGCCGCACCAGGGGGTTTCATTGGTTACGTACACCTTTTCTATGGTGAGCATGGAATCCATGCTGGGCATCCACACGATCTTCGCGCCCAGCCGTAAGGCTTTTTCCACGGCCTCCGGGTTAAGACCGCCCACGGCGTAATTGAGAACGATACCGCCAAGAAGCAAAACGCTGTCCGGTACGAATTTGGCGGCGATCCGCGCCCGATCGGCGGTGATGGTGTTATGATCCTTAAAAGCCAGGGCCCTCATGCCCGCCTCGACGGCCTCCTGGGCGACCTCCACCAAATCGTGCTGACGGGGGCTGACATCGGGACCCGCGTGAATGTGCAAGTCACAGGCGCCTATCATCAAGTCCTTGACCTGATTCCACATAATTCGCCTCTCCGGGTAAATGTATGAGAATTTGCATAAAGGGATTTCTTTCAAGAGAGCAATGACCATGCCGAGCCGGGATTGGCGGGTCCACGCAACGTATTCAACAGGCGTAAGATCAATATTTTCAATGAGTCGCCAAGTATGAACCGGCGTGAGCGTGCGCTTTTGATATCCTGTTCGCGGCATTTGTTTTCTCTTATTGAGAACGGAAGGCGGGTATTGCGTGACAGGTTTTTCTCAAATTGACAATTGTATACAATGCCTTTAGAGTGAGTTTTGTAAACCGCTCGGCTTCGAAGAACTACTGGAGAATAATCCATGACCAGCCTTAGAAGTCATCAAGAAATCCTCCAAGCATTGTCCGAATTGATCAGAGGCGCCGTCGGCATCGAGGTGTTCGTCGTCGACGAAGAAATGGTCGCCATAGCCGGCACGGGCGCCTATCGTCGTAACGTCGGGACGAAAAGGCCGCGGGATTCCTATGTGAATAACACCATCATTTCGGGCGATGGCCATGTCATCATGGATCCTCGATACACCGATCAATGTTATCGGTGCGAGTATCGCGATCGATGCCCTTACACCAAGGTTATTTGCTCCCCCATACTCCTCGATAGGGAAGTCAAAGGACTATTCGGGCTTCTGGGCTTTACCGATCTGCAAAGAAACGTCATGCTGAAAAAAAGTTCCTTCCTGGAGGAAATGACACGGAAACTCGCGTCATTCGCGCAAGTGTGCATAGACGCCGACATGTCGAGCATGAGTCAGTTCCTGGGACACCCCAAAACCAGAATGTTTATCGACACCTTTGAGCAGGGAATTGTGCTCACTTCTCCCGAAAATGTCGTTCTGAACCTGAACGAAAAGGCCGAGCAGTTACTGCAACCGCGGAAGAACTGGAAGGCGCCTTCCGAAAAGCTGCAACTGTCCGATATCCTGGGCATGGAATGGCTGGCCGGCGCCGCCCGCCCGAGAAGCGGCGAGCCGCCGTTTGACGCCCATGGTCATGTTTTTCCCATCAATGAAGGGCGGACTCTCGGCGGCAATCTGGTCATTCTCGCCGATCGAAAAAATCCCGCGCCTAGGCGGAAATCGGGTTCGTTTGCCATGGACGGCGAGCCGGACATCGTGGGCGTCTCGCCGCCGATCCTTCGTCTGAAGGAACAGGCTTCCCTGGTCGCGGCGGGCAATTCCACGATTCTCATTACCGGCGAAACGGGCACGGGAAAGGAACTGATCGCCCGCTCTATCCACGCCATGAGCAAACGGCGAACCGGCCCTTTCGTGGCCATTAACTGCGCGGCCATCCCCGATTCGTTGTTGGAAAGCGAACTCTTCGGATACCAGCCCGGCGCTTTTACGGGAGCGGACAAACACGGCAAGGACGGCAAGTTTCAAATGGCCCACGAGGGGACCATTTTTCTGGATGAAGTGGGACGCCTTTCCCTGCCCAACCAGTCCAAGATACTGCGTATTCTGGAAGGCTCCTTTCTGGAAAAATTGGGCGGAGGCCGGGCCGAACGGTATGACGTTCGAGTGCTGGCGGCGACCAACGTGGATCTGGAAACGGCCGTCAAGGAGCATCGTTTCCTGCCCGACCTCTATTATAGACTGGCCGTAATACCTTTGCAGGTACCGCCGCTGAGAAGCCGGGTCGGAGACATCCCGTTACTCATCAGACATTTCACGCGCAAATTCGGGGAAATGATGCCCGAGCAGGATTTTCTGGGCTTCGACCCGCAAACGTTCTCATATCTTATGTCCCATGCCTGGCCCGGAAACGTCAGGGAACTCAGTAACGTGGTTGAATACGCAGTGAATTTAATCCGTGGCCGTCAGGTTTCCATCGCGGATCTGCCGCCCTATCTCCTTCCGGCCGACTCGTCCGATTTCTTCGACGCCGCCGCGCGGTCCTCGCCCAAGATCATACCCATCGTCGAGCAGTTCCTTATTAAACAGACCCTGGACCGATTCGGGATGACCACGGAGGGCAAACGCCGGACCGCGAACTATCTGGGCATCAGCATGAGCACGCTCTATCGCCGATTGGCGGAAATAGCCGATATCGAAGGGGCCGACCAGTGCGATCGGCTGCAATAACCTTAAAGGAAAGCGCCCCCCGGCGCCTGCAAATTTGAAGCGGAAAGAGAAGACGGGTATGCGGCGCGGCAAGGACGCGGAAAAGGTTGTTCGGACCCTATGGGAGTCGCCGCCTTACATGGTGGAAGTGAATTTCGGTCTTACTCCTTTACAAAAGGAAACACTGGAACCGGAACTGCGGAATGTGGTGCACGAGTCGTTCATGGACCATCCGGGTTATGACGCGGAGCACCTGCCGGAGTTCCTGGAATCCGATCTGTACCTGAGGGTTTTCCAGGGCGCGGACCTGGCGGGCGTCTTCACCGCCGACTTGGTACGTGAAAAGAATCAGCAGGTCTTGTACCTTTCCGCCGGGTTTTTGTTACCGGAGCGCCGCACCGGCGGCAACCTTATGCGACTGACCATGGGGCTTACGCTGGATCTGGCTGCCCGGGCCTTTGGCGGGGATGAATTCTTCGTCGCCATGCGCACCGCCAATCCCCGGGTGGTGGCCGGGCTCTGGCAAAACCCCTGGGTCCGTTTCTATCCGCGGTTGAACTGGAGCGAAAACGATTCCCGGCTATCTGAAATCGCGCCGCGCTTCTGTTCCCAGGTCTTCAGATCCGACCAGTGCGACCTGGAAGGCCGCATATTTTACGACATCTATCCCGTGGCGCCCTGGAACGGCCACATACCCTGGCACCATGACGAGCAGGTCAACGACTTCTGCCGGCGGCATCTGCGGCCGGAAGGCCGCGACGCCTTTCTGTTCATGGGACCCACCTTGCCCCCCATGGAGGGCATACCACAAGGCCAGGTCATCCGGCCCAGGGATTCGCGATAAGGGGAGAAGAGGGTCAATCTTTCCCCATGCCTGCCGCTGAATAAATATTTATCCTATTATAAACGCAGTTCTTTTTATCAACGCATAAATAATGATAAAATACGCCGCGACCGGGTTGGGGCATGACGACTGATAACCACCTCGTCATATCCCGGCTTGACCGGGGTATCCGGGAATTAAGATTCCAAAATCGACAGCCTCCTTTGTGACAAGGGGTAGAAACCGTGCGGAGACAAGACTGGGTTTTCTCGATAATCATCATTCTGACATTCGCTGTCGTGGGGACAACGCTCTCACAAATCTTTGAAAGATTTATCGACTTCTCCAAAGCCGGCGGCAAGGAAACGGCCGCGCTGCCGGCGGTGAAGACGCGGCCTAAGCTCAACCCCGGCGCCTACAACCCCCCAAGCCTTGAAGACGCGCCCGAGGATATCAAGGCGGCCATCCTGCTGGGCTATAACATCATGACCCAGACGCCAAAATACGCGGGGCGATACGTTAAAGCCAATATGTCATGCGCCGGTTGCCATTTTTACGGCGGAATAACGGAAGGCGGCAAAAACGGCGGTATTTCTCTGGTGGGGGTGGCGACCAAATATCCCCGGTGGAAACAACGCGCCAAAGCCGACGTGGATATCCTGGCGCGCACCAACAGCTGTTTCGAACGGAGCATGAACGGCGCGCCCCTTCCGTTGGGCAGCGACGAAATGAACGCGCTGGTAGTGTATTACCAATGGATTTCCAAGGGACTTCCCGTTTATGGAGACATATCCTGGCTGGGATTGCCGTCATTGGGAATCGATCGCCGTCCCGATCCGTCCGCCGGTGGTCCGGTGTATCGAAAGTGCGTCGCCTGCCACGGAGATCAAGGGCAGGGAACTCCAACGGCGCCTCCCCTGTGGGGGCCGGAAGCCTTTAATTCCGGGGCGGGTATGAGCAAAATCCCTACTTTCGCGGCCTTTGCGCATTTGAATATGCCCCGGGCCAATCCCGACCTTACCAAGGAACAAGCCTTCGATGTCGCCGCCTTTGTGACGGCCAAGCCGCGGCCGTCATTTTCGGACGTCCGATAATGACGCGACGTTTCAACTCTCGGGAGCGCTGATACATGCAATTCCCCGTCTACCAGGTCCCCTATCTCGGAAACGGCATGGCCATCGCCCTGGTGGCCGTGCTGCACGTGATCATCAGTCACGGCTTCGCCATAGGGGCGATCTCCATGATCGTGCTCAGCGAGTACATCGCTTATCGGAAGCAGCATGAAGAATGGGAAGCTTTCGCCAGGGATTATATCAAGTTCGCCATCATCGTTATTACGGGCGTGGGGGCCGTTACCGGAGCCGGTATCTGGATTTTCACCAGCGCGCTGGCGCCGCGAGCCATAGGTTCGCTGCTGCGTGTATTTTTCTGGCCCTGGCTTATGGAGTGGGGGGTATTCCTGGGGGAGCTTATCCTGCTGCTGCTGTACTATTTCACCTGGAGCAGGTGGACCCGGAAAACCAAATTGTGGCACATGCATCTGGGACTATTGTATTGCGCGTTCGCCGTCACTTCCGCCTTTCTGATCTCGGGAATCTTGGGATTCATGCTCACCCCCGATAAATGGCCGTGGGATCAAAGCTTCTGGTCGGGTTTTTTCAATATCACCTTTATTCCTCAGGTCGCGCTCCGTTTGAGCGTCGCCTTCGCGCTGGGGGCGCTCATTTCAATCGGCGTTCTCTTGTTTACCCGCCACAGCCGGGACCTGCAACGGGAGGGATTGAAGCTCTTCGGAAAAATCTTCCTCCTGTTTCTGCCGTTGTGCGGGCTTGCCGCGTGGTGGTACTTCAGTGTGGTTCCGTCGTCATTTAAAACCTTTGCGCTTTATTCCATTCTGACGTCGCGGCTGTCTCAAACGCCGAATATGTTCTGGCTGATAAACGGCCTTGGCGCGGCCGTTTTGGTTATTTACGCCGTCGTTTCGGTTTCCGGATCGAAACGGTTGGCCAGGCTTCTGGTTATCCCCGCCATTCTCGTGGCGTTCGGTTTTATAGGCGAGTATGAGCGCATTCGCGAGTTTATACGAGGCCCTTATCTGATGCCGGGATATATGTACGCGAATCAGGTGTTGCTGAAGGAAAAACCGTATTACGACCGGCGGGGGATGTTGGATAACGATTACTGGTATCTGGTTACGGCCCCCGAGGACACCATGGAAAACAGGGGCGCGTACCTCTTTGGGAGGAATTGCTCCATGTGCCACACCATTGGCGGGTTGAACGACATCAGAGAGCGCGTGGCGGGAAGGACCACGGATGGAATCTTCGCCATTATCGGCCACGCCCATGAAATGATACCGTTCATGCCGCCCTTCTCGGGCAGGCGCGAAGAACGGCAGGAAATGGCCCAATTCCTTCATGATCTGGCGAGCGGCGCCATCCAACTCCATGCGCCTTCGCGATTCATTCTGGAAAGAAAAGGCGCATCGAGTGAGTAGCCTCTTCGATATCATCATAAAGCAGCCCTTGTCCGAGCCTTTGGTCAGGGGGCTCCTGTTTACCACCTTCACCCTTCATATGATCTTCGTGCTGTTCGCCCTCGGAACGGGCATCCTGGCCCTGTTCTATTTCATCGCCGCCTGGTGGGACGGCAAACTGGAAGACGTCAGGTGGGACAAGGAGATTCTGCGCGTCTTTCTGGCTCACAAAAGCCTGGCGGTGGTGTTGGGTGTCGCGGCTCTGTTGGCCATACAGGTAGGTTTCACCTTTCCGTTTTTCACGGCGATCAGCATCCACGCCGAATTCTGGATGTATCTGGTCATATTTTTTATCATCGCCTTTTTATTCCTCGATTTTCCTGGGGCAGCGAATCTACACGCATCATTACCTGCATTTGGTCCTCGGTATAATCGGGCTCACGGCGCTCTTGGTCATACCGGGAATATTCGTCGCCGTTCTGGTGACCAGCGGAAAATCTGGACAAGTGGCTTGCCATCGCGCAAAACGGCTATAAATTGACCGGCCCGCTGGCCGTTCACTGGCTGGCGAGATATCTGCACGTCCTCGGCGCGGCCATTGTTTTCGCGGCCTCCTTCCATTATCTGTTTTCAAAAAAAGAGACAGGAAGACAAACGGCGGTCGCTGTTCCAGTGGATCGTGGGCGGGATGCTGGCCCAGTTCATCGTGGGAATCGTTTTGTATGACTCCTTGCCGCACGCGCCCAACGTTTTGATCAAGATCAGCCTGTTGGTAGGTATCATCGGCGCGGCGGTTTTTTTTATGGTCTCTTTTCAGACACAACGCCTCGCGGATTCCGTTGGAACCACTCGGGACCGTTTCCCTGCTCCTGCTGGTTCTTATTCCCATGCTCATGGCTCGCCAGTTCGTACAGGATCGGGAATTTCTGACGATCAAGGCGGACCTTGCGCATAACGCGGTTGTGTATGAGGAAAAGATACGGCCCTTTAGGACAGGAGGCCCTTGACCGCGTACCGGGAAAGCATGAACAGAGCCCTACGACAACGGAGAAACCATTTATTTAAAAGCATGCGCCTTCTGTCATGGCGGCCAACGGCCTTGGCGACGGGATCGAAGCCAAGAATCTCTCGGCTCCCCCCGCTAACCTGACCAAAGTGCGCAGCAGCGGAAGTTTTTTCAGGAACATATTGGTGGCGGGACTACCGGGAACACCCATGCCCTATTTTTCATTTTTCGACGCGCCGAAACTGGACCGGCTGATGGAGTACCTGAACGCCAAATATCACATACTGGACCAGTCGCGGCCGCAACCTCGACCAACCTCGGAAAAAAATGACGCCGGTACATAAACTCCGGGCATGAAAAGAAAAAAGGGGGAATCTTCTTCCCCCCTCGATGTACCGCGCCGTTGCTTTTGGGCAACGTTTTCCGCGCGAGGTTTCTTGACCGACGTCAGAGCGTCGAACGTGCGTTTCATGGCATCCAGGACCATTCCGCCATCCGATCCGGCCGCCACGAACGTAAACCCCATGTCCCGAACCATTTCCAGTTGAGCCAAGCCCGGGGATCAGAATACCGGCGGCTTTTCCATGAGCCTTGGCGGTTTTGGCTATCCTTGGCCAGGACGAGCCTTGAATTCCGGATCGTCAAAACGTTTTGGCGTCTTCGAGGCTGATACTGAGGTCCAACGGACCCACGAAAAGAACGTCCACGCCGTCAACCGCGGCGATTTCTTCCAGATTGGCTACCGCTTCCTTCTTTTTCGATTTGGGTCACGGTAAGCAGGTTGTCATTGGCCTTGC
>CAWGFI010000019.1:0-73152 GCA_963821845.1 uncultured delta proteobacterium | reverse complement strand
GGGGAAGCGCCCTGGCTCTGGCGTGCCAGTTGTTTGGACTGGAATGCCGCGTCTACATGGTGAAGGTGAGTTATGAACAGAAACCCTACCGCCGGCTGATGATGAACACCTGGGGAGCCGAATGCATACCCAGCCCCAGCGAACTCACCCAGGCCGGGCGTTCGATACTGGCGAAAAATCCCGATTCGCCCGGAAGTCTGGGCATCGCCATCAGTGAAGCCGTCGAGGACGCGGTTACGCACGAGGGCTCCAAGTATTCGCTCGGCAGCGTGCTCAACCACGTGATGCTGCACCAGACGATAATCGGTCTCGAGGCTCAGAAACAGTTCGAAAAAATCGGCGAGTATCCGGACATCGTCATCGGATGCGCGGGCGGGGGATCGAACTTCGCCGGCACGGCGCTGCCCTATGTGCGTGACAAGATCAACGGCAAACAAGTGGAAATCATAGCGGCCGAACCTTCATCCTGCCCGACCATGACCAAGGGCCCCTTTGCCTACGATTTCGGGGACGCCGTGGAATCAACCCCGCTGTTGCCCATGCACACGCTCGGCCACAATTACATGCCCGCTCCCATCCACGCGGGCGGATTGCGCTATCACGGCATGGCGCCCATCGTCAGTCAGCTCGTGCTGGATGGACTGGTCATTCCCAAGTCTTACCTACAGCTCGACACCTTCGCCGCGGGCATCAAGTTTGCCCGGACCGAAGGGACCATCCCCGCGCCGGAAACCGACCACGCCATCGCCGCCGTTATCGACGCGGCCAACCAGGCCAAGGAAGAAGGCAAGGAAAAGACCATCCTGTTCAACTTCAGCGGCCACGGCCTGATCGACCTCACCGCCTATGACGCGTACTTGAGCGGGAAGTTGAGCAATTACGAAATGCCGGAAGAAGAAATTAGGAAGGCTCTGGAAGGAATCAAGGATCTACCCAAACCCTGAAGCCGAAATGCGCCGGGGCCGCCTCAAGGGACGGTCCCGGCATAAATAAACGGCGCCGGCGGGAACGAGGCTGAACATGAACGACCAAGAATATGACGACTTGGAAATACGCTGCCCCAAGTTGGGCCATCAATTGCGGTTTTCCTATTGCCGCGGGGAACAAAACGATTTGCCCTGTTCCCGGAGCCTGAAATGTTGGGAGGGAAGATTACCGGCGGGCGGCTATTTCAGAAAAAAACTCACCCCCGCGCAGTGGGACCGCTGCTTTGAAAGCCCGCCGCCGCCCAAGATGAGTTCGCTGATGGAGTTGATCGAACAAGCGAAAAAAGCGGGTTCCGAGAAAGACTGAAGCCCGCGTCGGGAGACGACGGTAACGTATCCTCGCGATTGTCCGGCTTCATTAATTCTCCATAAACAATGTAGGGCTCTTGGTTAGTAATTGATCCTGATACGACCCGGAGGACGCGAGCATGCGGCTTGATAAAAAGATGTGTTTCAGGATCGGCGCGGCGCTGGTTTTATGTCTTATCCTGAGCGGTTGCGGTCCCATATTGAGCAATCAGACCATGAAGGAGGTGGACCGCGACATCACCTTCGAGGAACTCCTGAAAAATCCCCAGGCGTACACCGGCCGTGTGGCGCTGGTGGGCGGCAGAATTATCCAGACCATGGTGGAAAAGGAAGAAACGTGGGTCGAGGTTTTGCAGCTTCCCCTGGAGAGCCGGGATCGGCCGGACATGGAGAGCCCATCGTTGGGAAGATTCCTGCTGCGCTATGAAGGTTTCCTCGACCCGGACGCCTATGCCCGGGGAATCCTCATTACGGCGGCCGGTGTGGTGGAAGGCCGCAGGACCCTGCCCATCGGCGAGCGAATGTACGATTATCCGGTTATTAACCCCCTGGAAACCCATCTCTGGCAGCCGGGTTCGGGATACCCACCCTTCAGTATCGGCTTTGGCGTCGGCGCCATTTTTTAGACGTTGTCCGCCCGTCAGACTCGGGACCATATCAGGCCTGCGATAAATATATCAAATATATCGATCGTAGCGCCCGTCAGGAGAGGTGGCCCACCGGCTTCGTTTTTCTTGACACCCCGGCTCATTTCCTCTAAAGTGATTTTTCTCACAAGCGAGCCGGTTTATTATCCCTGTTTTAACGCAGTTTAGCCTAAAAAAAACGCCGGCGCGTACCGGGACGCCCTTCTAAAAAAACTTGACTTTTTAAAAGGTTATATGGCAATTACTGGCAACACTTAACAAAAAGCGAGGAATGCCGACACTCCTTCTCTCAGAGGCGCCAGTTACGGTGTTTATTTTGCGTATTAAAAATCCGAAGATGAAATTTCAATCCTTATTGAATGAACGAAACAAGATCCTGGATGCGTGGTTCCGGAGATCATCGGAGACATACCCCGAGGACACCGCATAATTTTTCTATAGAGCAGAAAAATCAATTCGGCAATCCTGTTGGACATACTATTAATAAGGAAGCGGGGGTGATTCTTGATGGGCTGCTGAAAGGCGACAAGCCTGAAAACCAGCCCCTTTTTTAGATGAGATTATCAAGATCGGGCTGTGCAGGATTTTACGCCAGCCGAGGCGATTCGATTTTGTTTTTCTTCTCAAAAAGTATAAGAGACGGCGCTGAAAAAAGAATTAGCGACAAAAAGTTGCTGGAGTTTATCAATTGCTCAGGAGTCGGAAATCGATGATTTGGCACTCATTGCGTTTAATATTTATATGTCGCGTCGAGAACGGCTGTACGAACTCAGGGCCAGGGAGGTTAAAAACAGGACAGAACGGTTATTGCAACGGGTGGGTGTGATGTATGACCATGAGATGCAAAAACTGACTGACGATAGCAATAATATTAAAGATTAAAGTTTAACGTTTAACGAGGTAATGGTACATGACCATTATTTATCCTTTACTCGCAGTTGTCGCACTCGTGTTGATTGCCTGGATTGGAGCGGGGGTATTGGGCCTGCGCTACCTTTTCGGGGTCATTGTACCCTATGCGGCCTTCCTGATTTTTTTGATAGGATTTATCTAGAGAATGGTGATGTGGGGTAAATCAGCCGTTCCCTTCCGCATCCCGACCACCGGCGGGCAAATAAGTCCTTCCCCTGGATCAAATCCAACGCATCGACAATCCTTCCAACGGCTTCGGGGTCTTTTTCGGATGGCGTTTGAAATTTTGACGTTCAGGTCACTCTTCAGAAACACCAAGATGGAATACCGGCAGGGACCGAAAGTCAGTTATGCTTCAGCCAAATGGCTATGGATCTGCGCGCTTCTGTTTCACTATTCGTTTCTTGTTATCTTTATTCGCCATTTCCGATTGTTCACCGATCCGGTTCCGCTTTCCCATCACCTCGATCCAGAATCTGGACGGATTTCTTCCAGGTCGGAGCTGCCCGGACGTTTATCATCACCGACCTTCTCATTATTCTGATCGGCCCTCAGCGTTTCTTGTTCTTTCGCACGGGTATGGATGCCCTCAGATAAAGTACATTTCCCTTCCTGCGGACTACTTTCCTCTTTTCCTTATTGGCGGGCTTGTCATTTCCGGCATTCTGATGCGGTACTTCATCCGAGCGGACATAGCCGGGGTAAAGAACTGACCATGGGACTGGCTACGTTCACCCCGTCGGTGCCGGAAACCATCGGCTCCATCTTTTTCATTCACTTGTTCATGCTGAGCATGCTGATTGCGTATTTTCCTTTCAGCAAGCTGACGCATTTGGGCGGAGTTTCCTGAGCCCGACAAGAAACCTGGCCAACAACAACCGGTTCAAACATCATGTCAATCCCGTGGAACTACCCGGTCAACGTGCATACATACCATGAATATGAAGATGAGTTTAGAGAAAAAATGGTCGAAGCGGGATTACCCGTCGAAAGAACTCGAGGCCCCCGCGGAGACAGAGGAGTAATTATGGCAGATCTACCTAAAGCGGATACAGCTTGCCGCGAAATCTTAGTCATACTCCTCCCAAAGACCAGTTGGATGGATACCCCCAGCCAATATCAGGGAGGGCATATGTTGTTACGCCGGGAAGCCGCAAAACCTGGAAACGATAGGGCTGCCGAATCCCCGGGAGTGGAACCCCAAGGATGAGGACTGGAAGCTGCCCGACAACTGGAAGGAGATTTTTCATGCAAGGGCATCAAAGAGCGACTGGAGAGATTCCGCACTTTTCATGTGTTCATGGACATCTGTGTGCGTTGCGGCGCGTGCGCCGATAAGTGCCACTTCTTCATCGGCGGCGGAGATCCCAAAAACATGCCCGTGCTCGGGCGGAGCTTGCTGCGGTCGGTGTACCGGAACGACTTCACCAAGGCCGGAAAATTCTGGGCAAGTTCGGCGGGGCCCGCGGAACTGACAGAGGACGTGCTGAAGGAAATGGTGGTACTACTTCTTCCAGTGCACGGAATGCCGCCGTTGTTCGCTTTTCTGTCCCTACGGCATCGACACGGCCGAAATCACCATTATCGCGCGCGAACTTCTCAACCTGATCGGCCTTAACACCGACTGGATCTCGCGCTCCGGCCGCCAACTGTTACCGCACCGGCAATCACCTGGGCATCCAGCCGCATGCCTTCAAGGATATGATCGACTTCTTCTGCGATGACATCGAAGAGATCACCGGTATTCGGTCCGAATCCTTCGTTTAACCGCAAGGGCGCTGAAATCCTTTTCGTGACGCCTTCAGGTGACGTCTTCGCCGATCCGGGCACCTACACCTGCATGGGATATCTCATGCTCTTCCACTATCTGGAGAGCATGGGCCTGGACATCACCTGGAGCACCTACGCTTCCGAAGGCGGCAACTTCGGCTTCTTCACCTCCCACGAGATGATGAAACGGCTCAACGCCAAGATGTACGCCGAGGCCAAACGGTTGGGTGTCAAGTACATCATCGGCGGCGAGTGCGGCCACATGTGGCGCGTCATCAACCAATACATGGATACCATGAATGGGCCGCCGGACTTCCTGGAAACGCCGGTTTCCCCGATCACCGGCACGGTGTTCGAAAACGCCAGCGCCACCAAGATGATCCACCTGGTCGAATTCACCGCCGACTTGATCAAGCACGGCAAGCTGAACCTCGATCCAAGCAGGAACGACAACAAGATCATGACCTGGCACGACTCCTGTAACACCGCGCGCGGCATGGGATTCCTGGACGAACCGAGATATGTGCTTAAGAATGTGGCCAACAACTTCTATGACATGCCTCCTCAGACGATCAGAGAGCAGACGTTCTGCTGCGGCAGCGGCGCGGGTCTAAACGCGGGTGAGAATATCGAATCAAGAATGCGTGGCGGTCTGCCGCGAGCCAACGCCGTAAAACATGTGCATGAAAAGCATGGCGTGAACATGATGGGATGCATCTGCGCCATTGATCGGGCCGTGTTGCCGACACTGATGGATTACTGGGTTCCTGGCGTTCAGGTGACTGGTCTTCATGAGTTGGTGGGAAACGCGTTGATCCTTGATGGCGAGCAGGAACGCACAACCGATCTGCGTGGGGAACCTCTGCCGGGAATGGAGGAGGGAGAAGAGGATGTATGACAAGACTAAAATTATAGTCGGGATCATAATTTTTGTGGCTCTCTTTGCATTCCCTTTTCTGTACAATTCGGGAAAAGCCACGCCCCCGCCTGACCCTGAACTCACGGAAATGGCTAAAGCGGCTGGTAAATGCGTCGAGTCCAAGGATTATCATGAAAAGCTCGCACATGGAATTGCTCAACGTATGGCGCACCCAGGTCGTACGGAACGGCGAACGCGTTTTCCACGCTTCCGACGGCAAAGAGTACGACATGAGCCTTCAGAACACCTGTTTGCAATGCCACGCCAATAAATCCAGATTCTGCGACCGTTGCCATAACTATGCCGACGTCAAGCCATACTGCTGGGATTGCCATCTGGTACCCAAGGAGCGGGATCTGCCGCCGACCTCCCTCGGGGGAAAAATCCAGACGTTGGTAGAGGAGAAAGAGCATGGCCGTTAATAGAAGAGAGTTTCTGAAGCTGGCCGGCCTGACCGCTCTGGCGGGCGCTGGAGCCGGCAGCGCCTGGGAGTTGCTGGCCCCGGGAAGTCTGGACGCCGCCGAGAAAGAATTTACCACGCATCCCGATGCGCTCAAGGGATCTCGCTGGGGTATGATCGTCGATATGGAGAAATTCGATGACGAACTCATACACGCGGCTATTAACGCCTGTCATACCACGCATAACGTGCCGCACATCGAGGATCCCAAAAAAGAGGTCAAGTGGATCTGGACCGAGCCTTTCCAGAACGTGTTCCCCGACGCGGAGACCGGTTTTCCGGCGGAACAACTGGAAGACGCTCCTTTTATCGTGCTCTGCAACCACTGCTACAAACCGCCCTGCGTAAGAGTCTGCCCGACCAAGGCTACCTTTAAGCGGGAAAGCGACGGTATCGTCATGATGGACATGCACCGCTGTATCGGGTGCCGGTACTGCATGGCCGCCTGTCCATTCGGGGCGAGAAGTTTCAACTTCAGCGATCCGCGCAAGCATCTGGACATGGATAAGGTGAATCCCGACTATCCGACCCGGTCCAAAGGCGTTGTGGAGAAATGTGATTTCTGCGTCGAAAGACTGGCGGTCGGCAAGATTCCCTTGTGCGTTGAGGCGATTGGGGACAGCGGCGCGATGGCTTTCGGCGACGTGGGCAATCCGAAATCGGAGGTGCGCGGGATTCTCCGGGAGAACTACACGCTGCGCCGAAGAGCCCAGTTGGGAACGCAACCTAACGTTTACTATATAATTCGGATTCGAGGTAGTCATGCTTGAGAAAGCGCTAAAGGGATCTCCCAAGTATTGGATCTTTTTGATTGTCCTTGCCTCCTTGAATGGAATCGGCGTCATGGTTTATCTGTGGCAGTTCCACGAGGGGCTGGTCATCACCGGTATGAGCAGGGACGTATCCTGGGGATTCTACATCGCCCAGCTTACGTTTATGGTCGGCGTGGCCGCTTCGGCGGTGATGCTCGTCCTGCCCTATTACCTGCACGACTACAAAACATTCGGCAGAATTACCGTGCTTGGCGAATTTCTGGCCATCGCCTCGGTAAACTGCTGTCTGCTTTTTGTCCTGGTCGACCTTGGTAATCCTATCCGGGCTCTCAATGTCATCCTGTACGCCTCGCCGAACTCGGTGCTTTTCTGGGACATGTTGGTTCTGAACGGCTACCTGTTCCTCAACCTGATTATCGGCTGGGCCGTGCTGGGCGCGGAACGAAAAGGCGTGAAATACGCCAAATGGGTGAAGGTGCTTATTTACATCTCCATCCCCTGGGCGGTTTCCATTCACACCGTGACAGCGTTCCTTTATTCAGGTTTGCCGGCGCGCGGCTTCTGGCTTACCGCTATCATGGCCCCGCGGTTTCTGGCTTCCGCCTTTGCCGCCGGCCCGTCGCTGCTCATCCTGCTCTGCCTCCTGGTAAGGAAAGTCAGTTCCTTCGATCCGGGCAAAAAAGCAATCCAGACCCTGGGCGTCATCGTTACCTACGCGATCATCATCAATGTGTTCTTCTTTGCCCTGGAAGTGTTCACGGTGTTCTACAGCCAGATTCCGGAGCATATGAACAACTTCAAATACCTTTTTGTCGGTTTGCAGGGTAAGGGCGCGTACATCCCCTGGATGTGGGCTTCCATGATCCTCATGCTGACGTCGATCGCCCTGTTGGTGTTCCCGAAGGTGCGCGCGAATGAAACATGGCTTGGCTTGGCTTGCGGCATGGTTTTCATCGGCACCTGGATCGATAAGGGCATGGGCATCATCAACGGCGGCTTTGTGCCGAATCCGTTCGAACAGGTGCACGAATATATCCCCACCATTCCCGAGCTGCTCATCACCTTGGGCGTATACGCCACCGGCGCTCTTATGCTGACCGTTTTCTATAAAGTGACGGTCGAGGTGAAGGCCGAAGTGGAATCCTGAGGGACGACGCCGGAAATAACCGAAAAAGATTATTTACCATAAAAACAATAACGAGGGGCCTGTTCCGAAAGGAGCAGGCCCCTTGTTTTATGCGCTTTCCGGGTTATAATAGATACACCGTGCCGTGCGGGTCGAATTCGACGTGAACCGTGAGCCATGACTGAAGCCGGAATAAGGAGGGGCGAATATGGAGATCAAAAAAATTCTTTATAGCACTGACTTTTCAAAAAACGCGGAGCACGCGCTGCCCTACGTCAGATCGCTGAGCGAAAAATACAACGCCGAAGTGCACATCGTTTATGTGGGAGAAGACCTGAGCCACCACGAGGCGTGGTATGGTGAATTTGAAGGAACGCATATTCCCAAGATTCGCGAATGGGAAGAGAAAAACGCCAATAAACGGCTGAACGATATTTGCGAGAAACATCTGGAAGGATGTCCGCTCTTTATCAAGCATATCGTGGTGGGTGATCCCGCTAGGGAGATTCTGAAGCTTATCGATCAGGAGAAAGTGGATCTGGTGGTGATGGCCACGCATGGTATGAGGGGCCATTTTCCCTTTGGCAGCGTTACCGAAAAAGTCGTAAAGAACTCTCCCATCCCGGTGCTGACCGTAAGCTCTCCCGAAGAGTAAATATACAATTAACGAGGGGAAAGGACTCCGGAGCGGGTTCTTTCCCTTGAGAGAAGAGGGGCGTGGCGCCTACGCCGCGCCGCCCCTGGTTGGACTCGAAGGCTCCCTTGAGAATGGCAGTCTCCGAAGACAATGGTATCCCGCAAAAAAAAGGCTCCGCCATAATGGCCGAGCCTTTTTTTTTATGGAAAAGACGCTTAGTGCAGGGTTTCCGTTCTTTCGTGAAGGTCCTTACGCTCAATTTTCTCGATGCCGTCGATCATGGTAAAAATATAGTCGATGGCCATGACCGCCGCCTGTTGGGCGTGCGTGAAGCGCTCGAGATTTTTCGGCTCCTCGCCTGGCTCGATGTGCAGGACTTCATCCGAGTCCATATTGATATGTATGGTACCGTCCGGGTTGTCTTCGAATGTAATACTTATCCTGGCCATTAATTCACTCCTTGTTCGTCTCAAAACGATAAGGCGGTCTTGCGGTATGTCAAGCCCATAAGGGGGCGAGGTCTTGGCCGATCATGGCGCCGGGCGCTTCATCGTCGTTCGTTGAAAACGGGAGATCCTCTCGATCCTCCGCTTTCGGCTCTTTTTGAAAGCGCTGTCAGCTCAAAAAGTCTTCACGCACCGGAGAAAAAACTTCGATCACGACGGAGTCGGCCAAGGTTTCCGCCGAGTGGGGCAAATCGCCCGCAATGGACCAGCTGTCTCCCGGACCCGCTTCAAACACTTCGCCGTTGACGTTGAACAGCAACTTCCCGGAAACCAGGTAACCGGTCTGCTCGTGACGATGACTGTGTTCGAGAAGCTTGCTTCCCTTGGTCAGTTTGAATTCCACCAGATGTGTGTTCGCGCCGTACGTCAAGGTCTTGAGTTCGACTCCTTCCGAGGGTTTTCTGTAATCCAGGTCGCTTTTTTTGTAAAACATTGATTCGTCCCTTTATTCAGTATTGAAGATGTCTGTTTATAAAAATAAGTAAAACGACTTTTAAAAAAATCCTAGATCCACGTGACCCGCGGATCGTTGCGGAGCGGCAGCCGGTGATAGGTGAATTTGGGATACCCTACCATGATCGCGCCAAAGGCCTTATGTTCCTGGGGTATTCCCAGGGCCTCGAACAGGGGCGGATAGCTGTTTACCGCGCTGTAAAAATATCCGCCCCAGCAGGCGCCCAGGTCCAGGGAGGGAGCGTACAGATCGAGATAACAGAGCGCGAGCGCGCTGTCCTCGGCTCCGAACGCGTAATTTTTTTCGCAGTGAGCCACGATAACGGTGGGGGCGCCGCGACAGATTCTATCTTCCCCCTTGTCCCATCCTTCCACCGCACGAGTGAAGCCGCGCTGTTCGGCGGCTGCGGGATGCTCTTTCATGACCGATCGCATCCAGTCGATAACCATGCCCACCATCCGTTTGGTTTCGGACGGCGTTTCCACCACGGTCCAGCGCCAGGCCTGCCGGTTCTTGGCCGATGGCGCGTAACAGGCGATTTCCAGGAGCTTTTCCAGTTTCTCCCGTTCAATGGCTTTATCCTTATAGCTCCGGTATGAACGGCGAGCGCGCAGGAATTGTTCCGCCAACGAGGCGTCCAAGCGCCCCTCCTTGCCTGCCTGCGGGCAATCTTCCGGATTGAGCCAATCCAGACTCAGGGCCTCGGTGGGGCATACCGCCACGCAGTGACCGCATCGCAGACAATATTCCTCAAAATTCGACGCTTGTTCGGGAAGGGAGCTTTTCGAAGGCATGGTAATAATGCGCGGGGGACATTCGAGCGCGCAAATACCATCCCTGTTACATTTTTCAGGATCCACGGTGAGCTTAACCATTAACGCCTCCTTTGCGGGATCATCGGGTGAAATAGGGTAACAACAAATCGTTTTCCTTTTAAATCAATCCCGCCCTTAAAACAAGAACACTTAACCCGCCGGCGCCCCTCGCCATGGAGCGGTTCGGGCTCGCGGGATCGGGTGGCTGGATGGTAAAACAATTGTTTACACGGGTATATGTCTATATTGACATATAAAAGGAAAGTCATTTAGAGTGCCATGGTAATTGTGGGGGGATTTTTTAACGCGCTGTTTGTCCAAAAGCTCACGAAATCCCTGAATGAAGCCGACTCCGGTTCGATTCTCGATCCATTCGAGCGGATACGGCTGAAAATTTATGCTTCTTAACGACGAAGGAGTCTCCGATTTGTCGCCTTTGCCATGGACCAGTCGCGCCGTGAGCAGGACAGCCGCCTGTCTGCTCGTTTCACTTCTCATCTTCACCCCGGCGCTCGCCGTTTCGGCCGAGAAAAGCGCGCTGGAGCAGATGGTTGAGATTTTCGAAAATAAAAAGCTGCTCGATCCCGCCGAAGCCTCCCGGCTCAAGCAGATCATCGAACGGGAGCAAGCCTCAATTCGGGACAAGGAAGAGCAACTGCAACGGAAAGAGTCCTCCCTGGCCGAGAAGGAACGTCTGTTGAGCGAGCGCGAAAAAGCGCTGAAGGAGCAGGCGGCGGCCGAGGCCCAACAGGAGCGTGTCGCGGAAGCGACGGCTCAAGAGCAGGAAAAAGCCGAACCTTCGGAGAAGGAGTCCTCCGCCTTCCCCTTGAAAGTTACCTACAAGGACCGGCTGCGCTTCAGCGATCCCAAGGGGGAGAAATTCTCCCTGTATCTGGGCGGACTGCTGCAGGCCGACTATCGCTTTTACACGTATCAAAACGGCGATCCGCAGAAAAACAAATTCGATCTTCGCCGCGTGCGCCTGCTGGTGGGCGGAAGCGTGTTCAACCGCGTGGACTACAAGTTTGAGTATGAATTTCAGGGGGCCAGCAGCCGGCGGGTGCTGGACGCCTATGTCGACGTGCACGCGCTTCCTCCATACCTTTCGGCGAGGGTAGGGCAGTACAAGGAGCCCTTTAGCCTGGAGCAGTACACCAAGGATATGAACATCGTGTTCGCCGAACGTTCCATGGGCTACTATCTCACCCCGGGCCGCGACATCGGCGTCATGGCTCACGCGTCGGTCTGGGGCGACGCCTTCAACTACGGCGTGGGAGTGTTTAACGGAGACGGCGTCGATGACACCGCGGGGGGAGACGTCGACGATCCCCAAGTCACCGGACGCGCGGTTTTCGCGCCGTTCAAGCATACGAGTCTCTCCTGGCTTAAGGGCCTCCAGTTTGGCGGATCGGGAAGCTACGCCAATATCGACCGCAACAACGTGAAGGTCAATGTCAAGACCACGGGGCTCACCACGTTTTTCGAAGTGGCCTCGTCGGCCAAGTTCAACGTGATACAGGACGCAGGATCGCTCTTCAGATACGGAGCTGAACTGGGTTGGACCTACGGACCCGTGGCGCTGTGGGGAGAGTATATCTTCGAAAGATTCAATGATATCACCACCAGTTCGAGTCAATTCAGTTTCGATCTCGATGACTGGTACGTGGCTGCGTTATGGATGATAACCGGCGAGGAGCCTCGATTCGCGAACAGTGTGTTCCAGCCCATCAAGCCCAAAAAGAGTGTGTGGCAGGGGGGATATGGGGCTCTGGGGATAGCCTTCCGTTACGACAACTTCAACGCGAGCCAGGCGGTCTACGAATACCTAGTCAATCCGGGCGATTCGGTGCGGGAAGCCAAGGCCTATACTGCGGCGATCAACTGGTGGCTTGACGCGTATTCAAGAATCATCGTCGATTTCACGCGAACGGATTTCGACATGCCGCTGTTGATCGCCAGGGACGCTCAGACCGGTGAAACCATCTTCAGCGATTACGAGAACGTCCTGACGGCTCGATACCAGTTCGCCTACTAAGCTCGGTGTAGACCGGACTCTGCTCGTGTGGCTGTCCGTACATCCATATTCGGGTCTACTAAACCAAAAATGGGAGGATGAGATGAAGGGGTTAGCGAAAGTTCTTTTATTGCTTGTCGTCGCGATCTTTATTGCGACGCCTGCTTTCTCGGCCTATGAGCACGAGGGAGAGCAGGATTCACCAAAATTGCTAACGGTATATCCATCGGTGGTTTCGACCAAGCTCGACCATTGCGCGACCTGCCACGCCGGCGGGGAAGTCGCGCAGGGAGGTTCAACGCGTCCCATCGGGAGCTGCCAGTGGTGTCATACGACCTATGGGTATGACGGCAGTGGAAACATTGTGGATACGCTCAACCCGTACGGATTGGCCTATCTGGTAAACGGAAGAAGCGAGGCCGCTCTGACGGCCATCGAAAACCTGGACTCGGATGATGACGGATACTCCAACAAGGTGGAAATCGACTCCATACATTATCCCGGCAACGCCGCCGACGATCCCACCAAGATTCCCGCGCCTTCCATGGTCCTCTCCCTGGCGGACTTGCAGGCCATGCCGCAGCACACGCAGTTTCTGCTCATGAACACCAGCCGGTCGGGCGACTACTATGGCGAGTATACCGGCGTGGTCATGGAGAAGGTGCTCAACGCGGCGGGAAAATTACCGATCGCCACGGGAATAACGGTTTTTTCACCGGACGGCTTTTCCAATTATCATCCCATGACCATCGATCCTTCGCCGTCGCTTTACCATGTCATCGGGATCTATCCGGAAGCCGTCTATTATTATGATGAACAGGCCGATCAAGGCCTGAATCCGGTCGACGGCTGGTGCGATTACAGCGCTCCTTCAACCATTGGCAGAAATTTCGGCGATCCCATCGTCAACGCCGACGGCCTGAAATGATATTGGCGTATCTGCGGGAAGGCGCGGAACTGATTCCCGGTGTGCTGGACGCCACCAACAAGCTGGACGGCGAAGGTCCTTTCCGCGTGGTGCCGCCTCAGAAGGAGTCGTCACCGCCCGATCAGTCATCCAAATCGGAAAACCAGAATGTGGTCTGGCCCTATAACAACGACTGGGACCATAACGCCGGTTTCTCCACACGATCGGCCACGATCATCCGCGTCGAACCCATGCCGGAAAACACCACCGATGTGGACTTGCTCGAAGCCGGTTGGGATTATGTGGACCAGGGCAAGATCCTGATCTACGGCGCCATCGCCTGGCAGCCCGAAGCCCATACGGGTTGGTACTATACTCCCCAAGAAGAGGGTACCGGTGTATCCATCGAAATCCAGAACGGCGTGCTATTTCTGGCCTGGTACGCCTATGAAAACGGTTTGCCGGTATGGTACACGGCCAGCGGCGTGATGACCGACGCCAACACGTTCAGCGGCGATCTCTGGCGATGGACGGGCTGGGCTCTGGGACAGACGCCGGGCGCTTTTGACAAAACTTCCGTCGGTACGGTTTCCCTCGGCTTCACCGGAGCCGACACCGCCGAGCTTTCCTGGACCTTCAACGAAGAGACGGGAACCAAATCCCTGACCCGGTTCATGAAAAGCCTGTTCGGCGGGGAGCGGGACACGCGCAACATCAACGGATGGTGGTACGAGGAAGCCTATGACGGCATGGGCTGGTTTATCGAATCCTATGGCGGTCAGATATTCATCGCATGGTATAACTATCGTGATGACGGAACCGCCCGCTGGTGGAGCGTGGGCGGGACCTTCGCGCAAGGCGCCGCGTCGTTCGAGGGACCGCTCGAAGAGCGGACCGCCGGACAGTGCATAGGCTGCGACTATTCAGATCCCGACGTGCAGCAAACGGAGCGGGTGTCGCTGACCTTTAACAGCGACAACACCATCACCTTTGTCTGGGGCGCCACTACCTACACCCTGCATCGTTTCCAATTCGGGAACATTCGTTAAAACAAGACATAGGGAGGGAGGCGCGGCCGCCTCCCTCTTAATCAGAAAAACGATTTTTAAAACGATTTGATTAACAAGCGCGTAGGGGCGAAAAATATTTCGCCCCATTTTTCAGGAGGCGCGCCCCGTCCGCGTCTTCAATTCGCGGAAATCCTCCCACGATGCTTTTCCAATATTTTCCCTCGCCACAAAAAAACCGCCCGGAAACAAAATTTCCAGGCGGCCATGAAAGAGAGGGGATTATTTCCTCCTGATGCGCCGTTGGTATGGCCGGAATACACTTCAAACTTTGTGAGAAGGCCTCCGCACACAGATGCACGCACGCTTCAAGATTTAAGTATATAATTGTCCAATTCCCCGCTTTTGCGCAATAGGATGAAAACCCTAATTTTTGCTTATTTTTAAGGAGAATGAGGAGGCCTGGGGGATTTTCCCGAGCCACGCGGGGCAGACGGGGACGTGGTCGCGCTCGCCAGCGCCTTGGAAAAGAATAAAGCCGGAACCTCTCATGCCTTGGAGATCCCGGCGTTCGTGATCGTCAGCCTTGTTTGGCCTTAAAACCCTAATTTGGCGAGTGTTTCCACCAATTCCTGGACGGCGGCCGCCGATTTTTTCAGCCCTTCGTCCTCTTCCTTGGTCAACTTGATTTCGATAATGTCTTCGATCCCCTGCTTGCCGAGCTTGACGGGCACGCCCACAAACAGATCCTTGATTCCGTACTCGCCCTGAAGAAGCGCGGCGCACGGTAATATTTTCTTTTTGTCCTTAAGGATGGCTTCGGCCATTTCGGTGGCGGCTGAAGACGGCGCGTAAAAGGCGCTTCCGGTCTTCAGGAGGTTTACGATTTCACCGCCGCCGAAGCGAGTTCTCTTGACGATGGCCTCGATCCGTTCTTCGCTCATCAGTTCGGTGATGGGTATGCCGGCCACGGTCGAATAGCGGGGGAGCGGCACCATGGTGTCCCCATGGCCGCCCAGCACGAAAGCGTGCGTATTTTCCACGGATACGTTCAATTCCATGGCGATAAAGGCGCGGAAACGCGCGGAGTCGAGGACTCCGGCCATGCCGATGACGCGGTTACCGGGAAAGCCGCTGAACTTGTGCGCCACGTGACACATGGCGTCCAGGGGATTGCTGACGATGATCAGAATGGCGTTGGGGGCGACCTTGGCCACCTGCTCGGTAACGGATTTCATGATACCGGCGTTGGTCTTGATCAGATCGTCCCTGCTCATACCAGGCTTGCGCGGCAGACCGGCGGTGATGATCACTATATCCGAATCCGCGCAATCTTCGTAAGAACTCGATCCCAAGAGACGCGCGTCATGTTTCTCGATGGGCGCCGCCTCGGCCAGGTCCAACGCCTTGCCCGCGGGGACGCCTTCAAGGATATCGACCAGAACGACATCCGCCAATTCTTTTTCAGCGACTCGCTGGGCGGTTGTCGCTCCCACGTTCCCCGCGCCAATAACGCTCACTTTATTTTGCATGAACTCCCTCCTTCTAGATCTTTGGTTCCCGGATGAAATGAGGCCGCGGTGTTGTCGGCGATATGCTTAATCAGGATTAATTACGCCTACGGGCGCGGGTTCGCGCGCGCTGGAGATGAAAAGAATTATTCATCGGTATAGGAGAATATTTAAAGCGTATCAGCTTCAACCCGCGATAAACCGTAAACCATATTGGGTGGGATGTCAACGGTCTAGGAACGGCCCGAGGCCGCCCGGCGCGGGTTTTGCGGCGCGCGGTGGCCGCTCGGCCAGGAAGGGGTAGCTTTGGATAAGCTCTTCGGGAACGGCGGGCATGGCGCCGGTGGTGAAAAGCGTGAGTTGCAGGGCGTTGGCCACGGCTTTCCCGGCGGCGTGATTGTTCAGAATGATAAATGCCTTTTCGGAAGAGCCGGCCAGACGTTCGATGACCTGAAGAAATTCCTTCAGTTCCTGTCCGGAATATAGATAGTTATATCGTTCCGCGCCGGCGTCCCTGGCGAACCACTGCCGCCTGTTCCGGCCGTGGAGCCGCAGGTAGGCCACGGGAGCGGTGACGTGGTTGGTCAGATCGATGGACCGCGACACGGCGGGTTGATCGATGTTGCAGAACCCCACCTTATGGCGGAGCAACGATTCCATGACCACCGGCGTGTTCCAGCTTTGATGCCTGATCTCCAGCGCCAGCGGATACTCGTGAAACCGCGCGAAAAGATCGACCAGGATTTCCTTGTTTTCAGGGGTATTGCGAAAGGAATAGGGAAACTGTATGAGCAGACAACCGAGTTTCTCCGCGTCCACGAGCGGCCGGATACCTTCCTTGAACAGGGCTTCCTCATGGGGTTCGAGCTTGTCGCGTTCGTGCGTGAATCGCCGGTAGAGCTTGAGGGTGAAAAGAAAACGGTGGTTGCGCTCCACGCGACGAAGCCAGTTTTCGGTCATGGCGGGAGTGGGCGGCCGGTAGAAACTGCTGTTCACCTCGATGGCGTCAAACATGGCCGAGAGAATATCCAGTTCGTCCGCCTTGCCGCGCGTGGGATAAACCACGCCTTTCCAATCCGGATAGGACCATCCGGCCGGACCAATGTACAGGTTATTCAAAAGAGTCATAAACGAATGGTTACCCTTCCGCGTTGTAAGTCATGGCTGATGAAAAGGCGCGATAGCATTGTCGAATTATCGGGGGCCGTTTTCAAGCTCCGTGTTCGAAATCTCGCGACGCCATATCGTAAAAGCGGTGAAACCGGCCGCTTGTTTGCGTCGCGCCCGGCCGGGTTTATCTTTATAATTAAAAGAACGAGAAAAAAGATTGCTTTGGGCATATTTTAAGCAATAGTTATTTAAACGATAGATAGTCGATACGCTTGACAGTTGTCGACTATTCTGATTAGAAGACGGACAGAATGCAAAAGGTTCGACTGATGGTTCATACTGCTGAGATTGTTTCGGAACAAGAAGCGCCTGAATTTGAATCCGCTGATAAAGCTGTTCCCGTAATCATACCTCGATCGCAACATACCGTCTCACGGAAAAACATGACCGATGAGGTCCTGAAGGTTCTTTATCGCCTGAAGAACCAGGGACATGTGGCGTACCTGTGCGGCGGCGGCGTGCGAGATCTGTTGCTGGGCAAAAAACCCAAGGACTTCGACGTGGCCACGGACGCGCGGCCCGGGCGGCTGAAAAAGATTTTTCACAACGCCTGGCTGGTGGGGAAACGATTCCGTCTGGCGCACATGGTGTTCCGCGGGGGCAAGGTGGTGGAAGTCGCCACCTTCAGGCGTCTTTCCGACGCGCCAGATACCTGCGGCGAAACGCTCATGATCAGACGGGACAATACCTTCGGGGATGAGGCGGACGACGCCTTTCGGCGGGATTTTACGATTAACGCCCTCTATTACAACATCGACGGGTTCACCGTAATCGATTACGTCGGGGGCATGCGGGATCTCAGGGACAAGCTCATACGCACGGTGGGCGATCCCTTTATCCGTTTTCAGGAAGACCCGGTCCGGATTTGCCGGGGCATACGTTTCTCGGCCAATCTGGGATTCACCATAGAAGAGCAGACCTGGCAGGCCATGCTGGCGCACGGTCAGGAAGTCGCCAACTGCGCCCCTGCCCGCGTGCAGGAAGAATTTCTTCGCCTCATGCGAGGCGGCGGTTTGTCCCGCGCTTTTCAACTGCTTCATACCGCCGGCGCCCTGCGGGCCATCGTTCCGGAACTGGAGGACATCTTCCAGAATGAGGAGACCGCGTCTTTCTTCTGGAACGTCATTCGGTTCCTGCAAGAACTCAGAAATGAAGAGCAGCCCTATTCGGACGCCCTGTTGTGGGCTTCCCTTTTTATGAAACCGGTGTTTGACGCGATCGACGCGGCGCCCCAAAACGAGGATCTGGTCGGAGTGGGCTACGACTGCATCAAGGACGCGGGAAGCCGCATGAGCATTCCCAAGGCGGTCAGACGACAGGCCGCCCGCCTGCTCGTGGACGCGCGCAGCCTGACCGTTTATCCCACCGGCAGACGAAGCCAGCAGAGAAAAAATCGTCTGTTCAAACACGCCGATTTCCCGGAAGCGCTCACGTTGTTCGAGATATACGTCAAATCGAGCGGCGAGGCCCCGGATACGCTGGAATCGTGGAAAAACGACTACAATGCGTGGCTGAGCGAACCGGACAGCAAGCCCGCCAAACCCCGGCGACCGCGGAAACGAAGGACTAACAAAAAAAAAATTGACAACGCTCCAAGTAAAGAGTAGGTTTTGATTCAACGCACTATTGGAAAAGAGACCAATGAACTTTATCGGCATCAACAACCTGGGCATTATAATTACCACCGCAGTAGGGATTGGTGCGCTCTCTCTACTGCTTCTCGTACTAGTAGGCCTACGCGAGCCTAGGAGCCTGATAATGTAAGCGGCCAGCAAAATAGTAAGACCCAAATCCGTTATCAGGCTCAGCCGATAACGGATTTTTTTTTCCAATAAGCGCAGAAGGAGCAACACATGCAACCGCCGGTATGGCTATACGACACCACCCTGAGAGACGGAACACAAGGAGAACAGATCACTTTTTCAGCGGAAGAAAAAATCCGCATCGCTCAAAGGCTGGATGAGATAGGCATACATTACATTGAAGGCGGATGGCCGGGTTCCAATCCCAAGGACGCGCGGTTTTTCAAACTGGCGCAACAAACGCCGCTGAAACAGGCAAAACTGACGGCCTTCGGAAGCACCCGCCGACCGGAAAACAAGGTCGAGGCCGATGACAACATCCGGGCCCTGTTGGAAAGCGAAACCGGGATCATAACCATATTCGGGAAAAGCTGGGATTTGCATGTGCTGGAGATTTTCGAAACCAGCCTGGACGAAAACCTGAAAATGATCTTCGAAACCGTGAGCTACCTCATATCCCAGGGGCGTGAAGTGATTTATGACGCCGAGCATTATTTCGACGGGTATAAGCGTCGCCCCGAATACGCGCTCCAAACCATCCGGGCCGCCGTTGAGGCGGGCGCGAAGCAGGTGGTCCTGTGCGACACCAACGGCGGCTCCATGCCCGGCGAGATCATCGAGGGAATCAACGCGGCCAAATCGGCTGTTTCGGCTCCCCTGGGCATTCACGCTCATAACGACTGCGGCCTGGCCGTGGCCAATTCGATGATCGCCGTTGACGCGGGCGCGACCATGGTGCAGGGCACCATCAACGGATACGGGGAACGGTGCGGCAACGCCGACCTCATCACGCTGATCGCCAATTTGCAGCTCAAGATGAAAAGAAGCTGCGTGCCGGACGAAAGCGTGCATGGACTCACCGACTTGTCCCGCTATGTGAGCGAAGTGGCCAACGTGCCCCCCTTCGATCAACGGCCGTATGTGGGAAAGAGTTCCTTCGCGCATAAGGGCGGCGTGCACGTGAGCGCCATCATCAAAAACCGCTCCGCCTATGAACACATCGATCCTTCCCTGGTGGGGAACGGACGGCGTATTCTGATGTCCGATCTTTCGGGCAAGGGCAACGTGCTCTACAAGGCGCAGCGGATGAACATCCCCATGGACCTGACCCAGAAGGAAGTCCGCAAGATCGTCAACAGCGTGAAAAAACTGGAAGATTACGGTTACCAGTTTGACGCCGCCGAAGGTTCCTTCGAGCTTCTGGCCAAGAAGCTCACCAACCGGTTCGACGAACCGTTTACGCTGAAGACGCTGCGGGTGAACATGGAGAAGAACGAGGATTCTCCTCCCATCTGTCAGGTGACCATCAAAATCGCCGTGGGCGACCGGGAAGAAATAACCGCCGCCGAAGGCGACGGCCCGGTCAACGCCATGGATAACGCCATACGAAAGGCCCTGCTGCCTTTTTACCCGGAAATAGCGGATATGAGCCTGGTTGACTTCAAGGTCCGCGTCATCGAAGGCGCGGCCGGCACCGCGGCCAGGGTTCGGGTGCTCATCGAAAGCAGGGATCAGAAAACGGTCTGGGGAACGGTCGGCGTTTCGGAAAACGTTCTGGAAGCGAGCTGGCAGGCGCTGGTCGACAGCCTGCAATATAAATTGTCCTTAATCAAGAACGGAAACTAATACATGGAACCAAGCGACACAAGACGCTGGAGGGGTTTCGCCACAGGCTGCGCCAGCCTGTGGCGGGCGCTCGGGACAGGGTTCTGAGAAGCGGATTATTTCTCATCACCAAATCGATTAGCAAGAAAGGACACCTGTCATGAGCGAACAAATTATCATTTTCGATACCACCTTGCGAGATGGAGAACAATCCCCCGGCGCCAGCATGAATATGCAGGAAAAGTTGCGCCTGGCCCACCAATTGGAAAAACTGCGCGTGGACGTTATCGAAGCCGGGTTTCCGGCGGCGAGCCAGGGCGACTTTGAAGCGGTCAAGCTGATCGCCGAAAAAATCAAGAACTGCCAGATCGCCGCGCTGGCGCGCGCCTCCAAGGGAGACATCGACCGGGCCTGGGAATCGGTGAAGAATGGAGCGAACCCGCGAATTCACACGTTTCTTGCCACCTCCGACATTCACCTGCAATACAAGCTGCGTAAAACCCAGGATGAAGTGCTCGCGAATGTTATTGAAGCCGTGAGCCACGCCCGGAACTATACCGATAACGTGGAGTTCTCCCCGGAAGACGGTTCGCGCACGGGCCTCGACTATATGTGCCGGGTGGTGGAAGCGGCCATCAAGGCGGGCGCTTCGACCATCAACATCCCCGACACCGTGGGCTACTCCATGCCCGAAGAGTTCGGCCACTTCATCCGGTCGGTCATCGAACGGGTTCCCAATTCCGACAAGGCGATCTTCAGCGTTCATTGCCATAACGATCTGGGTTTGGCGGTGGCCAACTCCCTGGCCGGCGTTCACGCCGGGGCGCGCCAACTGGAAGGGACCATCAACGGCATCGGCGAACGCGCCGGTAACGCTTCGCTCGAAGAGTTGGCCATGATCTTCAAGACCAGGAAGGATTGGAGCGATTATTACACAAATATTGACACCACGCAGCTTTACCCCACCAGCAGGCTGGTGTCGATGATCACCGGTATCCTGATTCAGCCCAACAAGGCCATCGTGGGGGCCAACGCCTTTGCGCACGAGTCGGGCATTCATCAGGACGGCATGTTGAAACATGAGACTACCTATGAAATCATGCGCCCGGCGGACGTCGGCCTGGAAAGCAACGCCATGGTGCTGGGGAAACACTCCGGCCGCCACGCCCTGACCGACCGTCTGAAAAGTCTGGGCTACGAGTTGACCAAGGAACAGGTGGACGAGCTGTTCACCGCCTTCAAGGAACTGGCCGACAAGAGAAAACAGATCCACAACGAAGACATCGAAGCGTTGGTGGCCGAGCGGGTCCTGCGTATTCCCGACCACTACAAGCTGGTCTATCTGAATGTGGTGAGCGGAACCGTCGCGGTCCCCACGGCGACGGTCAAGATGTCGGTCGAAGGCAAGATAGTACAGAAGGCGGGATTCGGCGTAGGGCCCATCGACGCGGCTTTCAACACCATCCGTGAAATAGTGGGCACCAAGTGTGAGTTGATGAGATTTACGGTCAGCGCCATAACCGGCGGCATGGACGCCCAGGGCGAGGTTACCGTGCGGCTCAAGGAAAACGGAGTGGTGGCGCTGGGCAAGGGCACGGATTCGGATATCATAACCGCCAGCGCCAAGGCGTTTATCAACGGCGTCAACCGATTGGTCTATCTGAGGGAAAACCCGATCGTTAGCGCGCAGCTCTAGAAAGGAATCAGATTATGGGAATGACGCTGACAGAAAAGATTCTGGCGTCTCACGCTGACGTTGAAGAGGTAAAACCGGGAGACCTCATTGAAATAAAGGTCGATCTGGCTTTGGCCAATGACATCACGGCCCCGCTTTCCATAAAGGTTTTTCGTGAAATGGGCGTTGATCGTGTGTTCGACCCGGCAAAGATCGCCCTGATACCGGATCATTTCGTGCCCAACAAGGATATCGCCTCCGCCGAGCAGGTCAAGATGACCCGCCAATTTGCCCACGAACAGAAGATCGTTCATTACTACGAACTGGGAGAAGGGGGCATCGAACACGTGATTCTGCCGGAAAAGGGAATCGTCATTCCCGGAGACGTGGTCATCGGCGCGGACAGCCATACCTGCACCTACGGCGCGCTGGGCGCTTTTTCCACCGGCGTGGGCAGCACGGATCTGGCCGGAGTCATGGCCACGGGCGAAATATGGCTCAAAACCCCGTCCTCCATAAAAGTGGAAATGAACGGCAAGCCCGGAAAATGGGTGGGCGGCAAGGACCTCATTTTATACCTGATCGGAAAAATAGGAGTCGAAGGCGCGCTCTACCAGAGCCTCGAATTTACCGGAGACACAATCCAGTATTTGTCCATGGACGCTCGATTTACCATGGCGAATATGGCCGTTGAAGCCGGCGCCAAGAACGGCGTCTTTGCGGCCGACGAGATCACGCGGGGATACGTGGCGGAAAGATCCCGCCGCGCCCCCCGGATCTTTACCAGCGACCCGGACGCCGAATATGAACGGACCGTTACCATCGACGTTCGGGCCCTGGAACCTCAGGTAGCCTTTCCGCACTCCCCGGAAAATACGCGACCCATCTCGCAGGTGGGGAACGTGCCCCTGGATCAGGTGTTTATCGGGTCGTGCACCAACGGCAGAATGGAAGACCTGGCCGTGGCGGCCGAAATTCTCAAGGGCCGGAAAGCGAGCCGCTCCCTGCGGCTCATCATCGCGCCCGGCTCCCAGGAGATCATCAAGCAAGCCATGGACAAGGGCATCATCCGGACCCTGCTGGACGCCGGCGCCGTTATCGGACCCCCCTGCTGCGGCCCGTGCCTGGGCGGCCATATGGGAATCCTCGCCGGCGGCGAACGCGCCCTGTCCACCAGCAACCGTAATTTCCTGGGACGCATGGGGCACCATGAGAGCGAGGTCTATCTCGCCAATCCCGCCGTGGCCGCGGCTTCCGCGATACTGGGACGCATCGCGGGCCCGGACGAGCTGTAAATACTGGAAAGAGCTAGGTGAATGACATGAGAATTCAAGGGAACGTATGGAAATTCGGGGATCATGTCGATACGGACATCATCATTCCGGCCCGTTATCTCAACGTGAGCGACGCTGAAATTTTGGCCCGGCACTGTTTCGCCGACACCAATCCCACTTTCCTGGAGGATATAAATCCCGGCGACATCATCGTCGCGGGCAAGAACTTCGGGTGCGGCTCCAGTCGCGAACACGCGCCCCTGGCCATCAAGGCGGCGGGTATCGGTTGCGTGGTCGCCGAGAGTTTCGCCCGGATTTTCTACCGCAACGCCCTGAACATCGGGCTGCCCATTATCGAATCACCCGAGGCGTCGGCCGAACTCCAACAAGGCGACAGGATCTGGATCGATCTGATAAAAGGCGAAATCGGCTTGGACGCAAACGGAAAAGTGTATCAAACCAAGCCCATTCCTGAATTTATGAGAAAATTGATCGATCTTGGCGGGCTGGTCGGGTATATACGGGAAAAGACCAAATCGTGAAGACGCCCGGTAACGCTCGAATAAAGAGGCGCTCTGTCGATCGATTCACCTTACCAGCATTGGAGCCATTGTCATGAAAAGCGACCTAGTTAAAAAAGGAGTGGAACGGGTGCCGCACCGATCCCTGTTCAAGGCCATGGGATATACGGATCAGGAACTGAATCGGCCCCTGATCGGCATCGCCAACCCGGTGAACCAGATCATCCCCGGTCATATCCATCTGAACCAGATCGTCGACGCCGTACGCACAGGTATTCTCCTGGCCGGCGGAACCCCCATTGAATTCGGCGGCATCGGCGTGTGCGACGGCATAGCCATGAACCACGAGGGAATGAAATATTCCCTGGTCAGCCGGGAATTGATCGCCGACTCCATTGAAATCATGGCCCGCGCTCACGCTTTCGACGCCTTGGTGCTCGTGCCCAACTGCGACAAAATCATACCGGGCATGCTCATGGCCGCCGCCCGTCTGGATCTTCCCACCATGGTCATCAGCGGAGGCCCCATGCTGGCGGGCGATTTCCGGGGCAAGAAGGTCGACCTGGTCAACGTTTTCGAGGCGGTGGGAGCGGTCAAGGCTGGGCGCATGAACGAACTGGAACTTGCCGAACTGGAAGAAGAGGCGTGCCCGACCTGCGGTTCCTGCGCGGGCATGTTCACCGCCAATTCCATGAATTGTCTGACCGAATCCCTGGGCATGGGACTGCCGGGCAACGGAACCATTCCGGCGGTGCTTGCCAAACGGCTGCGCCTGGCCAAGCTGGCGGGCATGGGCGTGATGCAATTATTGGAAAAAGGAATCAGCGCCCGGAAGATCATGACCCCCCAGGCCTTTAATAACGCGCTCGCCGTGGACATGGCGCTGGGCTGTTCCACCAACACCATCCTCCATCTCACGGCCATCGCTCGGGAAGCGGGCGTGGACATAGAACTGGACCAGCTCAACCGCATCAGCGAAAAAACACCCCGCCTGTGCTACCTCAGCCCGGCTGGACCCAACCATATTGAGGATCTCGCCGCAGCGGGAGGTGTTCCGGCGGTGATGAAACAACTGTCACGCAAGGATCTGCTGGATCTGAGCGTCATGACCGTCACCGGCGAGACGCTTTCGGCGAATCTCGCCGACGCCAATGACGGAGACGGAGACGTCGTGCGGTCCATCGACAACCCCTATGACAGCACGGGAGGACTCGTGGCGCTGTTTGGAAACATCGCGCCTGAAGGCTGTGTAGTCAAGCAGGCGGCGGTTGCGCCCGACATGCTGACCCACGAGGGGCCGGCTCGCATCTTCGAAACCGAGGAGGAAGCCTCGGCGGCTATTCTCGGCGGCAAGATAAAACCGGGCGACGTGGTGGTCATCCGCTACGAAGGGCCGCGCGGCGGTCCGGGCATGCGGGAAATGCTGACTCCCACCTCCTCGATCGCGGGCATGGGGCTTGACGCCCAGGTGGCTCTGATCACCGACGGCCGATTCTCCGGCGCCACGCGCGGCGCTTCGATCGGGCACATCTCTCCCGAAGCCATGGAAGGCGGACCCATCGCCATTATCCGTGAAGGGGAGACGATCAAAATCGACATTCCCAACCGCAGCCTGAACCTTTTGGTGGACGATCAGGAAATCGAGAAACGGCTCAAGCAATGGAAAGAGCCCAAGCCGAAAATAACCGACGGAATTCTGGGGCGTTACGCCCGCATGGTAAGTTCGGCTTCCAAGGGCGCGGTCTATAAATAAAGCTCGAGTCACGGGACCGGACTTACCAGCCGTCCCGATCATTCCGCGCGTTGATCGCGGAATACCAACAAGTAAATCAATGCGGTTGTGAGATTGGAAGGAAGTCCGCGAAACCGGTTGATCCCGGGTTCGCGTGATTCCAATCTCTCAGCCGGTATGAAAGAGGTGATCGCCATTAAACTCAACGGCGCGCAAATATTATTGGAGATTCTGAAATCCGAGGGGGTGGACCAGATTTTCGGCTACCCCGGCGGCATGACCATCGAGATTTATGACGCCATGCCCGGATATAGCATACCTCATCTGTTGATGCGACATGAACAGGCCGCCGTGCACGCGGCGGACGGCTACGCCCGTATTTCAGGCAAACCCGGTGTGTGCCTGGTGACTTCCGGTCCCGGCGCCACCAATACGGTGACGGGAATCGCTTCGGCCTACATGGATTCCATTCCCATGGTGGTAATAACCGGACAGGTGCCGACCTGCAACATCGGCAACGACGCCTTCCAGGAAGTGGATATCGTGGGCATCACGCGACCCTGCACCAAGCACAACTATATGGTGACCACGGTGGACAAGTTGGCGGCCACTGTTCGGGAGGCGTTCCACGTGGCCCGGACCGGACGTCCCGGCCCGGTTCTGGTGGATCTGCCCAAGGACGTCACTGCCGAAATGATAAACTTCAAAATGCCGCCGGCGGCCAATCCGTCCAACTACAGACCGACCATACGGCCGCACGCCGGACAGATTAAAAAGGCCGTCAAGCTCATGCTGCAATCCAAACGCCCCATTATTTTCGCCGGCGGCGGAGTAATCCTGGCCAAGGCCTCGGAGCGGATGGCCCGGATGGCGCATATGCTGCAAACGCCGGTCACGACCTCGCTCATGGGTTTGGGCGGTTTTCCCGGGTCGGACCCTTTGTTCCTGGGTATGCCGGGCATGCACGGCACCTACCGGGCCAACATGGCCATCAGTGATTGCGACCTCATCGTGGCCATCGGCGCTCGATTCGACGACCGGGTGACCGGAAAAATAGATGAATTCGCCCCCAAGGCGAAAATCATTCACATCGACATCGATCCGACTTCGATCAGGAAGAATATCCCGGTCACCGTGCCTATCGTGGGCGACTGCGACATCAGCCTGAAGATGATGCTTGAACTATTGGCCGAGGAAGACCTTTCTGGAATAGCCGAACTACGCAAACCGTGGCTGGAACAGGTCCATGAATGGAAATCCTCCGGGAAAATGGCTTACGAGCAGAAAATGGACGGCGCGATCAAGCCCCAGTATGTCATCGAGGAGCTGCGACGCATCACCAACGGCGAGGCCATCATTACCACCGAGGTGGGGCAGAATCAGATGTGGACGGCGCAATACTATCTTTTTGACAAGCCTAATACGTTCGTGACCTCCGGCGGCCTCGGCTGTATGGGATTCGGCTTTCCGGCCGCCATCGGCGCCCAGGTAGCCGCTCCGGACAGGACGGTCATCGACATAGCGGGCGACGGTTCCATTCAGATGAACATCCAGGAACTGGCCACGGTCGTGGAACACAATCTGCCGGTAAAGATCGCTATCCTCAACAACCGCTACCTCGGAATGGTTCGACAGTGGCAGGATCTTTTCAAGGACAAGAACTATGTGGCGACCGATATGTCCGGGGCCCCCGACTTCGTGAAAGTGGCGGAAGCGTTCGGGGCCGTGGGGCTTCGCGCCACCACGCCTTCGGAGGTCGAACCCGTCATCCGTGAAGCGATGGCCATAAAACGCCCCGTGGTTATGGATTTCACCGTGGATCGTGAAGAAAACGTGTACCCCATGGTGGCCGCGGGCGATCCCATTCACAAAATGATGCTGGCCTAGCGAGCGGATCGGAAGGGAAGCGGAAATATCATGAGCGCAAATGGGACGAACCGAAGCATGGTGGTGGAAAAACACACCATCTCTCTCCTGGTGGATAATGAACCGGGTGTCCTGGCCCGCATCGCGGGACTCTTCAGTGGAAGAGGTTTCAACATTGACAGCCTGTGCGTGGCCCGAACCATGGAACCGGAGGTGAGCCGCATCACCATCGTTACCATAGGTGACGAACAGATTCAGGAGCAGATCAACAAGCAGCTCAACAAACTCATCAACGTCATCAAGGTCGTCGATTTCACGGGCACGGAATTTGTGGAACGGGAAATGGCCCTGATCAAGGTCAAGGCCGAACCCGAGTTTCGAGCCGAAATTCTGCGTATCGTCGATATATTCAGATGCAAGGTGGTCGATGTCTCGCCTCGCCATTATTCCATCGAGGTAACCGGTACCCAGGGAAAACTGGCGGCGCTGCTGGACTTGCTGAAACCCATGGGCATCATAGAAATCGCCCGAACGGGCGTCATCGCACTGGGCCGCACCAAAAGGGGCGTGAAAAGCGAGTAAACGGCGTTATGAACACGCATCGTTAGCGCAAACCACACCTGAAAAAGCAAAGACCCTCGGGACGGAATGTTCCGGGGGTTTTTTATTGCGGATCAAGGTAAATTCGGGCGCGGTTGAAAGAGACGACGTTTCTATACTATAAGGTGAAGGCCACAGGAACACTTTGAACGGGGCGCATAGTCCTTGGTTTTTTATGAACCGGGTTCCCGGAACCTGCCTTGCCGGTTTATGTCTATATGGACCACATTGAAGAACCTCAAATTCCGAAATCGACCTTTTTAAATCTGGATCGGGGCAAGCAAAAACGCGTTATCGAAGCGGCGTTCGATGAATTCTCCTCGCACGGGTACAAAGGCGCCAGCATAAACGCGCTCGTGCGCGCCGTGGGCATATCCAAGGGGTCGATTTTTCAATACTTCAAGAACAAGGAAGGGCTGTTCCTTTTTCTGATCAATTATGCCACCGGACTGGTGAAAACCTATTTAAAGCGCGTTCGCGGCGAAAACGCCGACGAGGACGTGTTCGAACGTATCCGCCAGACCATGCTGGCCGGCGTGGAATTCGTCCGCAGGAATCCCAAGATTTACAGCCTGTACCTGCGCTTGATGTTTGAAACCGGCATACCGCATCGTTCCGATCTGATCCAGACCATACGGCGTCTGTCCATCGGCTACCTGGCCGGGCTCCTGGAAGAGGGGAAAACCAAGGGCGAAATAGCCCCGGAAGTGGACGTTCCCAAGGCCGCCTTCTTTCTGGACTCCATTTTGGACAGGGCGCTGCAAGCGTATGGAACCAAATATGTGGATCTTGAACAGGGGCTCTACGCCGCGACGCCGGAGACGATTGAACACTGGGCCGATTATGTGGCTGAATTCTGCCGTTCCGGGCTGGGCGTTCCCTCGGTGGATAAAACCTTGAAAACTCAGGATGGCCGGAGCTACGATGACGACAGCGCTGCTCGGCGCGGTTGAAGGCGAAACCGCGATGCTGGTTTCCCGCCTGGAAGAGAAGGAAGCCCTCGACCTTACGGGCAGGAACTGCCAAAGGGGTATTCTGGACGGCCGGGAAACCATCATCGCCGAAACCGGAATCGGCGCGGTCAACGCCGCCATCACCCTCATGGCGCTCACGGCTCGCTACGCGCTCGAGTTTGTCCTCATGATCGGATGCGCCGGGGCGTATCCCGAATCGGGGCTGAAGGTGGGCGACGTGGCCGTCGCCACGGAGGAACGTTACGCGGAGTTCGGGGTTGAAACCGTGGACGGATGGCTCCCCTTTGAACAGCCCTGGATGCGACTGCTTCCCGAAAAGTATTCGGCTCAACCGGCGGCGTTCACATTGGACAGCGGCTACGCCGCCGCCTTTGAAAGCGTGGCCCACAAACTGGGCGGCGCGCGAACGGGAAAATTCGTTACCGTGAACGGCGTGAGCGGCGATCCTGAAACGGCCCGGCGTAGGGGACGCCTGTTCGACGCGCTGGCGGAAAACATGGAAGGGGCGGGCGCGGCGCAGGTGTGCGCGCTGTACAATATTCCCTTCGCGGAAGTTCGGGGTATCAGCAACAGAGCCGGCGACCGCGACAAGCGCGGCTGGAAGTTCGATGAAGCCGTCCAGATCGCGCAGGAAGTCGCGTTCCGGGCGCGCAGGGAAATGGTATGGTAAAAGAAATCAGCCTCGGTTTTTCCAGTTGTCCCAATGACACCTTCATGTTTTATGGACTGGTAAAATCGCGCGTCGGCTCGTTGCCCTTCGGCGTGCGTGAACATATCCACGACATTGAGCAGCTCAATACCCTGGTGGCGCGGGGCGCGCTCGACGTGTCGAAAGTGTCCATGCACGCGCTCATCTACGCGCTGGACGAGTACGCGCTGCTGAGAACCGGCGCGGCGCTGGGATGGGGTGTCGGTCCCCTGATCGTGGCTCGAAAGGGCGCCACATTGGACAACCTCGCGCACGGCGTCGTCGGTTCGCCCGGCAGGTTCACCACCGCGCAACTGATCCTGGAACTCTATACCAAAAGTCCAATGAACACTCGGTTTATGCGGTTTGACGAAATCATGCCGGCGGTCAAAAGCGGCGAGATCGATTACGGCCTCATTATACACGAGGGCAGATTCACCTATGGGAACTACGATCTGACCGCCTTGCTGGACTTGGGGGAGTGGTGGGAGAAAACCACCAAACTGCCGCTACCCCTGGGCGGCATTGTCGTCAAGCGGACGGTCGCCGATGACGTGGGAAAGCTGGTGGAAGAGGGTATCCGGCAGAGCGTTCTGTTCGCGCGCGACCACACCGACCAAGCCTGGGACTATATAAGCGGTCTGGCGCAGGAAATGGAACCGGACGTTATCCGCCGACACATCGAACTTTATGTGAATGATGAATCGCTCGGTCTGAGCGCTGAAGGTCTCAAGGCGGTCGAAACCCTGTTGGAGAAGGCCGGGGAGGTGGATCACATCCCCCGATCAATCAAACCCCTGCTTGCGGGCGCCTGAACGGGGGACCTTACCCCGCGACCTTTATTGGACGCTTCGGCGGCTCTCCACCGATGAAATGGCGAGGGACGCCAGGGCTGGGCGCGGCGTTAATCCAAATCTCCGATCAAGAGGCGCAGGCGATCCTCCTGGCCGTCGTTTTCCATGAGAAAACGAACGCCCACGCCTTCATGATTTGTCCATCTGACTTCGCTCAAAACGAGAAACGGCTCCTCGTCGTTCTCGGACTGTAAAATCATCAGGAATTTTTGTCCCGCGAAAAAAGATTCCATGGTTTCCACGAACGCGCCGCCGGTTCCGATATTTTTCACGAAGTCGTGCTTGAGTCCGTTCTCCGTCAGGAATCCAACCATAAAAGAGCATTTCTTCCTGAAAAAGTCTCTTCTTTCACTGTTGCGGCGATGTTCCAGCAGTTTATGGAAGGACTTCTGCTCCTCGTCCCCCCAATTGGTTACGAGGTTCAGCAGCCTGCGGGTCGATCCGGGGCCGCCGGAATATTCCGGGTCGAGCAGTCGCAAAAAAGCCTGTTTCGCGTCCTCCGACAATTCGTTAATCAGGGTAGCCAAGCCTATCGGATCCTGGGAGTAATCCGTATTTTCCTGAAACATGGTACGGCCCTCATCGTTCGAGTGAAATGGTTGTGGGCTCAGCGCCGGGTCCGCGCAAACGGACCCCTTGGCGGCGCAGACGCCGCGCTGAATTTTTATTTACTGTTAATATCGGCGAAATCGGGAATAACTAAACTCGACAAAATCATTTGTCAGATTAAAAGAGGTTATCATTACTTATAGAGTATCACACCTGGGGAATCTCGGGGAGCGGAATTTCGATCCGGGGTGGAAATCGGATGAGCCAAACGCCGGAAGCTCGCCGGTCGGCGACGCGCCCATGGAGCGCGTTTTTCCCATGATAATTTATCGTCCCGTCGCCCGGAAAAAAGCAGGCATCTCAACCTTTTTTTCATGAAATCTGATGATTAAATTGAGGAAAATGAGTCTTGACGGCAATTGAATTTAACAAGTGGCGAAAGTGGTAGATAATTAAATTAAAAAAGGATTCTTGTGTTAAAAAAAGCCCATACTGTCCTGTATAGACGTGCTCCATTACATAATCATATAAATCATTGTATAAACCCCGGCTCTTTCCCGTATTTTCTTATCTGAAAATGTGTGCTAATATTAGAACTTGTAGCGCTACACCCTTTTATAAATGTTTCTAAAGGAATAACAGTAGGTTGTCGATGTAGGCTAAGACTCTTTATTCTGGGGGCCGTGAGAATTAGCCTAAGAGAACGCTATCCGAAAATACTTTTATGCGAACTAAAGAGCGCTTCATCGTTTTTTGGAGTCGCAAAAACCTTGAACGCGAGCCAATATAATCGTCGGGTTATAGGGGTCACACGGTTTTTAAACCGTTTTGAGGGGATAAAGGAGTTGAGATGGGAAAGATGGCTTTGAAGTTCATCAAGGGAAGATTGTGTCCAAGGACCCACCCATCAAAGCATCAGGAGATTGAAAGCGCCGCCAGTCCCGCTCCACAGGTGATTGAAGAGCCGACGCCACAGGAAAATGAGCGGCCGCGCGCTCCTTTATTCGCCATAAGCAGAATGCAGGAAGCCATTGACGGCGCGTTGACCGGATTTCTTTCCCTTCAGCGCGATGACGGTCACTGGGTATTCGACCTGGAAGCCGACACGACCATCCCTTCGGAATACGTGCTGCTGCAGCGCTTCCTGGGGAGACCTCTGAAAGAATCCTTGAAGAGCAAGCTGGTCGCGTATCTTATATCCAAACAGCAGCCGGACGGTGGATGGCCCCTGTTTACCGGCAGCCACAGCGATATCAGCGCCACGGTCAAGGCTTATTTCGCCCTGAAAATGGTGGGCGTGTCTCCGAACGAGTCGCACATGGTCGTGGCTCGACAATTCATTCTAAGCATGGGGGGCGCCGCGCGGGTCAATGTGTTTACCAGGATCACGCTGGCGCTTTTCGGGCAGATTCCCTGGAGAACAACCCCGGCCATGCCCATAGAGATCATGCTGCTGCCCAAGTGGTTCTTTTTCAATCTGGCCAAGGTTTCCTACTGGTCGCGAACGGTCATTGTGCCCCTGCTCGTGCTCTACGCGAAACGACCGGTTTGCAGCGCTGCAACCGCATGAAGGCGTGCGCGAATTGTTCGTCAATGCCCCGGAAACCCTGGACAACCTCGACACCTTTGTCCACGGGGAAATCCTTCAAGAACGTTTTTATCGCTCTGGACCGGATCCTCAAGCGTATCGAGCCGCTGATTCCCGTGTCTGGCGGGACAAAGCCGAACAGGCTTGCCGTATCCTGGACCAAGGAACGGATGGTGGGCGAAGGCGGCATCGGCGCCATTTTCCCGGCCATGGCCAACGCGGTCATGGCGCTGAAGACCATGGGCTTCCCTGACAATACCCGGACTTGGTCCGCGGCGTCAAGGCCATCGACGACCTGCTTATGGAACGCGAGCGATTACGCTTATTGCCAGCCGTGCCTCTCCCCCATCTGGGACACGTGCCTGAGCCTCTCGGCCCTGTCTCGAAGCCGGTCTTCCCACGAGACCACGAAGCGGTGAGCCAGGCCGTGGAATGGCTCTTCGAAAAGCAGATCTTCATCCGCGGCGACTGGTCGCCGGACAAATCCCGAGCTTGAATCGGGCGGCGTGGGCCTTCCAGTTCGAAAACGATTTCTACCCCGATATCGACGACACCCCCATGGTGCTCATGGCCATTCTGCGCGCCGGCGGACTTGAAAAAAGCGAGTACAAGGCGCAAGAATATGAAAGCGCGTCAACTGGATTATCGGGCATGCAAAGCTCGGACGGCGGCTGGGGCGCTTTCGATATCGACAACAACTACCTGTATCTGAATGACATTCCGTTCGCCGATCACGGGGCCTTGCTGGACCCGAGCACCTCCGGACCTGACCGGACGGTGCGTCGAAATGCTGGCCATGCTGGGCTTTGACCAGAGCTTTGCTCCCGTCGCGCGGGGCGTGCGATTCCTGCAATCGGAACAGGAACCCTGCGGCGCCTGGTTCGGCCGGTGGGGCGTCAACTACATCTATGGCACCTGGTCGACGCTGATGGGTCTGGCGCGCTGGGCGAAGACATGTCCCAGCCCTACATCAGCAAGGCGGTCGCAATGGCTGAAATCGTGCCAGAACCCGGACGACGGATGGGGCGAAACCTGCTACTCCTATAACGATCACACTCTGGCCGGAAAAGGCGAAAGCACGCCTTCGCAAACGGCGTGGGCGCTGCTTGGGCTCCTGGCCGCCGGTGAAGTGAACAGCTACGCGGTCCAGAAAGGGATCAGCTACCTGTTGAGAAACCAGGACGACCAGGGATCGTGGGAGGAAGAACTCTACACCGGCACGGGTTTCCCGCGAGTCTTTTATCTTCGCTACCACGGCTATTCCCAGTTCTTCCCGCTGTGGGCGCTGGGCGTATACCGGAGACTCCGGGCGGGCCGCAAAACTCGACAGGAAGAAGTGACCCTATCCCGTCCGGCGGACCTTCGCCTGCCCATCGTAAAATAGCGTCGGATGGCGTCCACGCTGGGTGTTTCAATCGCTCTTGAAACCGAGGCGCGGGCGCTCGTGGGGCGGCGGGATTGGCGAGCCGCTCCCCGTCCCTGGAAAACCGGCTTACCTTCGGCGGGACGTCCCCGTCCGGCGTATCCTTCCTGTGCGCGGTGTCGGGTCCCGGCTACGCCAACGCCGACATGGCGTGCCGTTGGCTGGTCGATCAGGGCGCGGAACTGCTGTTGAACGTGGGCGTCTCCGGCGGACTTGACCCTTCGCTGCGATCCGGGGACCTGGTTATCGCCGAACAAGTCATCCAGGTCGAAGACGAAAAGCCCCGGTCATGGGCGCCGGATACGCGCTGTATTGAATTTTTGCGTGAATGTCTTTCCCCAACGGATGCGCCGGTGTTTTTCGGTCCTGTCGAATGCGTGAACTTTCCCCTGCTCACCCCGCAAACCAAGAAAAACCATTTTCAGGCGTATGGAACGATCTGCGTGGACATGGAATCGGCCGCCGTTGTCCGGGCGGCCCGAGAAATGAACGTCCCCTGCATGGTGGTTCGAGCGGTGTGCGACGATGCGCGGAAGAACATCCCTGTCCAGGCGCTGGATGGAATCACCGCCCAAGGCGGGATAGACACGCTGAAACTGCTTCGGAATATGCTCGGGAAACCGGTATTGCTCTATCATTTGCTGGGGATGAACAAGGATTTCAAACGGGCGATGGAACGGTTGCGTTCCGTGTTTCAGGGACGCGGCGACCGGGAGGACGGCGTTTTGTTTTCCGCCGCTTCGGCGGTCATGCGCGACCGCCGGGGCTCTTGATCCCTTTTAACGATATCGGCGCGGATCAGCCGCCGTTGGACGTTTTTAATTTGGAGAACAGCGCGCGGAGGGGATGCCGTATGGAATCGACCACCGCGCTCGGCTCATACCCGCAATGGACCATGCATTCCGCGCACCGCGGATCGTGTCCCACCCCGTATTTATCCCAGTCGGTGGAATTCATCAGTTCCTGGTAGGTTCGGGCGAATCCGTCTTCCAGCAGATAGCAGGGACGTTGCCAGCCCAGAATGCTCCTGGTCGGGTTGCCCCAGGGAGCGCAGACATAATCTTTTCTTCCCGCCAAAAATTCCAGGTACAGGTTGCTGTGGTTGAACCGCCATTTTTTGTTCCGCCCGATCTCCAGCAGTTCGCGAAACAACGCCTTGGTTTGTTCGCGGCTGAGGAAGCTGTCCTGGTCGGCGGCCTTTTCGTAGCTGAACCCCGCTGACACGGTCATGCCCTCGATACCCAGGTCGGTCAGAAAATCAAAGAATTTCACGGCGTTCTCGGCGGTTTCGCCTCCATAGAACGTGGTGTTGGTGGTCACGCGGAATCCGCGTTTCAGCAGGAGCTGAATGGCGTCGACCGCCGTGTTGAAGACCCCCTTGCGATCCACGATGGAGTCGTGACGTTCTTCCAGCCCGTCCATGTGAATGCTGAAATTGAGGTATGGAGATGGCTGGAATTCGTCGATTCTCTTGGAAACCAGAATGCCGTTGGTGCACAGGTAGACGAATTTTTTGCGGGAAGTCAGTTCCCGGACGATGACGGGGATGTCGGGGTGCAGGAGCGGTTCCCCGCCGGGGATGGAAACCACCGGAGCGCCGCACTCTTCCACCGCCCGGACGCACTCTTCCACCGAGAGGCTTTTTTCGAGAACTTCCCGGGGCTGATCGACTTTTCCGCAGCCTTTACAATGCAGATTGCAGCGAAATAAGGGTTCCAGCATCAGGACGAGTGGGAATCGATAATCGCCGGTAACCGTCTTTTTGATAATATAAGACCCGATTCGGGCCTTTTGAATAAACGGAATGCTCACGTTTTAAATCCTTGCCGGTTCATGTGAAGCCATTTTAGCTAACACAAAAGCCCGCTGAAATACAGAACTAATCAAAGCCTTGCGCCGGAAGGGCCGAAAAGAAGGGAGAAATCTTCAACACCCCCCGTTTTGGCGCTGAAACCATTCCGCCGCTTCCCGAAGGGCTTCCTGGATCGGACGGGCCTGATAGCCGAGTTCGCGATTGGCTTTCCGGCTGGTAAAGTACATATGCTTTTTGGACATCCGCACGCCCGCCACGGTGACGCGGGGTTCACAGCGCGTTACCGCTCGCGACCATATCTCGGAAGCGTAGGCCACCGGCATGATGGCCGAGTGCGGCAGGCGGACCAGGGGCGGACGCCGGTTGGAGATGATGGCCAGCGCTCGCAATATTTTTTGGAGGCTCATATTTTCGCCCCCGAGTATATACCGTTCGCCGATCGTTCCCCGCTGAAAAGCGAGCAGATGGCCTTCGGCCACGTCGTCCACGTGGACGATGTTCAGACCCGAATCCACGTAGGCGGGCATGCGTCCGGATATGGCGTCGGCGATGATTCTGCCCGTCGGGGTGGGCTTAATGTCGCGCGGTCCGATGGGGGTGGAAGGGCACACGATCACCGCCGGCAGGTTTCGCTCCCTGATGAGTTTATGCACTTCCTGTTCGGCCAGGTACTTGGAGCGCTTGTAATGGCCGATCATATCCCGCAGGCAGGAGGGGGTGCATTCGTCGGCCGGACTCTTGTCCACGTTGATTCCCAACGTGGCCACGCTGCTCGTATAAACCACGCGTTCCACGCCACAGGACATCGCCGCCAGCATGATGTTACGCGTACCTTCCACGTTATTGGAGTACATCTCGCGGGCTTTGGGCACCCACAATCGGTAATCGGCGGCCACGTGAAACAGCGCCTGACAACCCGTCAGGGCCGAGCCCAGGGAATCGGGGCTTTTCAGATCGCCGACCGCCACTTCCACGGGCAGATCCTTTATGTTCTCACGGCTGCTGTTTTCCCTGATCAGGACGCGTACCGTGTGTCCGGCTTCGATGAGTCTGCGCGCGACGGCGGAACCAACAAATCCGCTTGCGCCTGTAACCAATGTTTTCATGCGGAATATTTCTTTCCTGAAGATGGATTGACTCGCGTCGCCACTATTTCCATGAAAGAGCTTTGAGCGATGAAAATGGGATCAGTGAGCGCAATCCGTCGCGGACGTTCTTTCCGTTATGGTTTGTGGAGAGCGCATAATTCTTTTACAAGATCGGCAATTTTTTTCGAACCGATTCCCCCCTGTTCCGGTACATTCAGGTTCGAAATCAGAATGGTCAATTGCGAACACGCCTCGTCCGCCTGACCGTCCTCGATGAGGGCTTCCACCAGGCCGGCCCTGTTTTCCGCCCACCCGGGATCGATACTGACCGCTTCCCGATAGTAGGCAAGCGCTTTATCCAGATCGCCGATGCTGACCGGCGGCTCGGGAGCGCGCAGATAGAGTTCGCCCAACATGCGGGCCGGACCCGCGTGATCCACGTGCGGATTGTATTTCGCGGCCAGCTGCGCGCTACGCTCGATTTCCCTGACCAGCGTCAGACCGGCCAGGGTGTTGTTCTGGGCCTCCAGCGCGGTGAGATAGGCAGTCAGATAATGGGCCAGCCCGCTTTGCGGGTACTTTTGCGCCGCGGCCTGGGCGAGTTTTCGCCCCAGGCGCGCGTCTTCGAGTCTTTTCGCAGAATCTTGTCCGGTGTTGATGAGCGTAACCAGACAGCTCGCGGCCTTCAACCCGATTCGGGGATCGGTTTTCGCTTCCGTCGCCCACTGTTCGACCTGGGCGCGGCTGCACGAAGCCCAGAGCGCAACGGTTTGATCCGGCCAGGCTTCGTCCGTTACCGCCGTTTTTTCCGGGGCGGGCCGTTCCTGAACATGCGCGCACGCCCCGACCAGCAAGAGTATAAGGACGAGCAGGCTATTGAAAGCACTTTTCATGCGAGCCCAGTCTGAAGGAGGACAAATCCGGATCGGGTTCTCCGAACCCTTGCGTCTGCAATAATTGCAGCAGGGATTTGGCTTGAGGATCGGCCGCCATGTCCAGCAGGACCTTGCGAAGTCGGACCGCCCTGTCGTCAACCGGACCGAACCACACCACCGGGGCGGTGGGGAGGTCCTTGGATTTCAATATCACCTTTATTTTTTCGCCTACGGGCAACCCCTGCGTCGCGTTGAACTGCAACTCGTCCAGAACGACACCCGCGATTTTGCCTTGTCCCACATCCCGCAGAGCGCGCAGGGGCCGGGAAGAGCCGTTCAGCGCAAACGGAAGTCCGGAAGCGGGGACTCCGAAAAGGATGCACGCCGCGACATCGGTCGCGTACAGCATGGTCCCGCTCACCTCGCCCTTGAGTTCTTTCCAGTCGTCGGGATCTGATTTATTGACGGCCATCCGCCACACATCCTTGGACAAACCGGACGGCTTCGTGGAAGCCAGGGGTTCGACCTTCGCGGGCCGTTGGGCGGCGAATTGGGAGTAAAAACCGAGGCTCACAATACCCCATTGCGGCGGCGATTTAAGCAGATAATCCAGGGCGGGCCGCTGTTCGTTGAAATAGACGCCCGCGACCTCGACGGAACCGCCAAGCTTTCCCTGAAGATAATGCGCGAAAGCGTCCATGATCGGTTGCGCTTCTTGCGAGGTTCCGGGTTGACCGGGATAGATGACGGCGAAGTTATACCGATCCGCGGCGAAACAGAGGGAATGAAGGCTCAAAAGGCACAGCAACGAGAAGAAAACGAATCGGCTTCGTTTCGCCTGTTTCATGGGGACCTCATTTGAAAAAAGATCGCAAGATAGCCTTTAATACCGCGGGAAGGACCAGAAGGCAAGAGAGCGCTCCAAACAGCGATCCGATCACCATCACCGCGCCCAGGCTTGCCAGACCCCGGTGGTGAGCCAACAGCAGCCCGCCAAATCCGATCATGGTCGTCATAAAGCTCAGGGTGACGGCCGTGGGCGTGGAGGTGCTGAAAAGGCCCTCCCGGCCTTGCAGTTCTCTCCATCGAGCCAGAAAATGAACGCCACCGTCAACGCCGATGGCTATGAGTATAGGGATAGCAAAGAAATTGGCCAGATTAAAGTTTAATCCGAAAAGACCCATGAATTCAAGGAGCCATAAAATGCTCACGCCCAGAGGGAGCATGGTGAGCAGAACGCTGACCAACGATCCGGATGCGAAAAACAGCAGCAGGGCGACCAGAATGACGGTAATTCCGGCGGCGGACAGAAAGGTCCGGCGCATCAGTTGAGCCGATTCCAGGACCCCCACCGGAACGCCGCTCACTTCCGGATCGATGGTTCTCAGTTCGGATACAAAGTGTTGAAGCTTGGAGAATTCCCACACGTTTTCATTGGGGTTGACCTTTATCTGGAACCGGCCGTCCTTGCCCACGAATATATGCCGGATGGCCGGAGGCAGATCCTGCGGGGTGACGCCCTTGGACTGGAGCAGTTTTTCGAGTTTCCCGAGCGAGGCGACCACGTCTGCGATATATTTTTTCCTGCAACGCGGAGAGCCGTTGCGCCGTGGCCGGGTCTTTCTTAAGGATATCCGCTGATTTTTGCAGGTTATTGTCGGCCTGGCCGACCAGGGCCAGCTCGTTCTTGGCTCCCGCCGCGAAGAGCTTTTCTTCCAGATCCCCGAGTTTGCCGGAAAGCCGCTCCAGGGCCGGGACCAACCGGGAAGCGTCCACGGACGCGGGAGGCTTTGACACGCCGTCCGTTCCGGCGAGCGCCTGCGATATCCGGTTCAGCATTTCGGCTTTTTCCTTCTGATTGTTGGGGATGTATTGAAGGATGCTTTCCACGCTCCCCACGCCCGGCAATTTTTCAATCCGGGCCACCAACTCCTTTACCTGTTCCAGGGTGGAGGCGGTAAAAATGGCGTACCATGTGGATTCGTCGGATTCCCGGATGAGAATATTTTCATATTCGACCGATTCCAAACCCCTGGCCTGAAGATCCAAAAGGTTGTAGCTGAATTTCACCTTGAACAGTCCCGGCAGCGCGACCAGGCTTATGGCCGCGAGTATGCCCAGCAGCAACCAGGGGCGGGCGGAAATTCGCTCGAGAAACCGCATGCGGATGACGCGCGGTTTCAGCTTCGCGAAAAGGCTTCGTTTGCCGGTCAGCAGAAGCAGGGCCGGAAGGACCGTGACCATGGCGATAAGGCAGAGGAGCACGCCCGTTCCGCCGATGAGCCCCAGTTCCGACAAGCCCCTGAAATTCGGAGCCCAGCACGGCGTAGAACGCGCAGACCGAAGTCAGGCAGCCCCACAGTATCCCCGGTCCCGTCCTGAAGAGGGAAGTCCGGATCGACTCTTCCACGTTCATGCCCGTATTCCCGGATTCCACATACCGGGTGACGATATGCACCCCGAAATCGACACCGATGCCCACCAGCACCAGCACGAAAACGATGGACAGGAGATTCAGCTCCCCGACGTAATCAGGGCGAAGCCGAATGTCCAGGCCGTGGCCATGAGCAGGGTGACCACGATCAGGAGCGGGCGGAGCCATCCATGGAGAAAAATGACGAATATGACGCCCACCAGGATGACCGCGATGATGGAGGCGCGGGTCATATCCCGGTTGGTGGTGCTCATTTCGTCGGCCTGAAGCACGGGACGACCGGTAAGCCCGGCTTCGACCGCGGGAAATTCCGCGCGGGTTTCTCCTGAGCGCCGCGTCGAACGGCGTCCAGCGGCTTGCCGATGACGTCCAGGGTGCTGAAGTTTTTTTCCGGCAAGATCCTCATGACCAGAAGGCGTTTGTTGGCGGTGAAAAAATACCGGACTCGTCAAAACTCGAGGTTGAATACGTCCTCGGTCCCGTCCTGGCCGGCGAGATTTTTTTGATCGCCTCCGTAAGGCCGGTCAGTTTCCCGAGAAAACCGGCCATAAGGTTGGGGTCGGCGCCGGCCAGCGCCGAGGGGCCGGTTTGGATCAGGTCGCCGACGCCGTTCAGCAGACCGGCGAGCGAGCCGTCCCGCAGCCAGGCTTTCAATGAAGGCGCCAGGAAGGTCATGGTGTCGGTGAGTGTTTTCAATTCTTTGGGGGAGGCGTAATAGAGGGCGCCCGGTCCCAGGTCGTCGGACGAGATTCGATAATAGATGGCGTAGATCAGTTCCGGGCTTTTTCTCAGCCGGGCAGCCACCGCTTCGGCGAACTGTTCGGCCTTGAGCATCCCGGCTTCGGTGTCTCCGGTCTGAATGACGATATAAAGGTACTCCTGATCGCCGAAGTTCTTGATATGCGCGAGGTAGCGTTTATGGAACGGCGCGTTGGGGGATACCAGGCGGTCCTGATCGCTGTTCACGTTAAGATAGAGAAAAGAGAACAGAGCGGAAGCCAAAGCCAGTATGGTGGCGATGGTTACGGTGGCGCGGGGAAAGGTGGAAACCATGCGCCACACGGCTTCAAAGAGCTTCTCGCTGAGCCGGGTCAGATTCTTCATGCGCTTTTCGCCGTCCTTATGGCAAGGTTTCTGGCGGTGGTCCAGGCCGACCCCGGAAACCGGTGCGCTTCCTTGAGCACGTGATCCATGGCGTCAAGGAAGCGGTCCACGTCGGCTTTTCCGATCACCAGCGGAGGCAGGAGCTTGACCGTATCCAGTCCGTGGCCCGCCACCTGAGTCAGGATGTTGTGTTTTTCGAGCAGGGGGATGGTGATCATTTGCCCGAACAGGTCCGAATTCATCTTGTGAACCAGCTTCCATTCGGTCTTCAGCTTCCAGAAGTGGGGCTCCCCGAACTGGAGTCCGATCATCAATCCCTTGCCGCGAATTTGCGTGAGCATTTCATACCGGCTCGCCAGGTCCTTCAGGCCGGTCAACAGTAATTCGCCCATTTCGGCGGCGTTCGCTATCAGATTTTCCTTTTCGAGCACATCGAGGTCGCCAATCCGGCGGCCATGGCCAGGTCATTCTGCCCGAAGGTGTTGGAATGGGCCATGCAACGATCCATACTGTCGAAAACTTTCGAATGAATTTTTCGCGTGGTGATAATGGCGCCCACCGGAATGTATCCCCCGGAAAGGGCCTTGGAAACCACCAGCAGGTCGGGAACGACGTTCCAGTGATTTATGGCGAACATTTTGCCCGTGCGGCCCAGGCCTGTCTGAACCTCGTCGGCGATGAAAAGCGTCCCATACTTGTCGCACAGCTCCCTGGCGCCCGGCAGGTAGTCGTCGTCGGCGACAAACACGCCCTTGCCCTGTATGGGTTCCACGATGAAGGCCGCAACGTCGCTGTTTCGGAGCTGGGTTTCAAGCGCGTCCAGGTCGTTGAGCGGAACCGACACGCAACCGGGCAAAAGCGGTTCGTTGCGTTCCCGGAACTCCAACGCCCCGCAGACCGACAGGGCGCCCAGGGTAAGCCCGTGAAACGAGCCCTTGGCGTGTGAACAACCTTGCTTCGCCGGGTAGCCTGTCGAGCGAATTTCAAGGCTCCCTCCACGCCCTCGGCGCCTGAATTGGTAAAAAAAACGGCGTTCAAATCGCCGGGAGCTATCCTGGCGAGCGCTTCGGCCAGCAATCCGGAGAGGCACCCCACGTCGAGCTGCACCAAGTTGGGGGATGAAAGTTCGAGCATGTCCTGAAGGGTTTTTCTGAGAACCGGGTGATTGCGGCCTATGTTGAAGACTCCGAAACCCGCCAGAAAATCGAGAACCTGACGTCCTTCGGAGTCGTAAAGCCAGGCGCCGTCTCCTCCGGTATAAAGACGATTATATTTGATGGTTTCCAAAACACGCACAAATTGAGGATTTACATATTTACGGTGGAGCTCGTAAGTTTCATGGTAGCGGCTCCGAATAAGCGCTTTAATGTCCATGTATAAGATATCCTTTCATCACGGCCGAGACACTCGGCTTGGCAAGTTCTCAAACATTGCGACCAATAACAAAAGGCGCGAGGCGACCAGTGTTCAATTGAGGATTATATCAGTCAAGTCTTTTATATAACAGGATTTTATGGCGAACGGAGGATCTTTTCGTGAAGTCAGCCGCCGGGGCGCGTGGCGTCGGTCCGGTGGTAGGCTCTTCCTTTCCACTCCGAACGCCGCCCCATGGCGTACCTGACGGCGGAGGTCCAGGTCATGGACAGGTAGAGGGCTCCGATAAACGGCAAGGCCACGGACCATAGCCTGGACATGCCGTAAAAGGTGAGCGTGGGGACATAGCAAGCCAGCATGGCGACAAGGGCCGCGAGCGCCGCCAGGGAAACCGTTGAAAAGGGGTCGATGATCAGATGGGCGAGCGGCGCCCAGAAAGCGGTAAGCATGATAGCGGTCAGAACGATCAACAGGAGCGTGGAATAATGGAGCTGCGTAAAAGCCGTGCGTTCCACCATTTTCCAGATGGTCGCCAGATCGTCATACGGCCGAAGGCTGCGCGCGGACCGCGTCACCCCGATCCAGGCGCGAAACCCCTTGGCCTTGACCTTGCCCGCCAACGCGCAGTCGTCGATGATCGCGTCCTTGATGGCCTCGAAACCCCCGATTTCCCGCAACACCACGGCTTCCATCAGGATACAGCCTCCGGCGGCGGCCGCGACCAGCCTGCTGCGGGAGTTGGCGATGCGAAACGGGTACAGAAGCTTGAAAAAGAAGATAAAGGCCGGCATCAGCAGCTTTTCCCAGAAGGACCGCATGCGCAATCGGACCATGAGCGAGACGAAGCGGATCTGTTCCGTTTTCATTTTGCGGCGCATGGCCGCGACGATACCCGGATCGAGTTCGATATCCGCGTCCATCAATAGCAGCAGATCGGTTCGGGCGTAACGGCGCCCCTGTTCGAGCGCCCACAGCTTGCCGGTCCACCCCGAGGGGAGGGGTTCGCCAGCCACGACCGTGACTCGTTCTTCTCCGGCTTGCCGGGCGATTTGGGCCGTGCCGTCCCGGGACTGATCGTCGATGACGATGACCGAAATGCCCGCTCCCTGGACCATGGCGCTCGCGACCGCGGCCCCGATGGTTTCGGCTTCATTGCGCGCGGGGATCAAGACCGTGACGTCATCGAGCGCGTCCTGGCCCTCGGCGTCGTCGGATTCGAGGCGCTCCCGCACGCTCCAGGGACGCCAGGGAGCCAGAAGAATGGAAATCCAGATGAGAGCCGAAGCGATAACCAAATAGTCCATGGTAAAAAGCCGGTACGTGTTCGTTCAAAACAAGGCGATCAGGTTGCGCTAGCCTATGAAGGGAGCGAGGCGGTGTCAAGCTTGAAAGAAATCGAGTGATTGGGCTCGCTTGATTTATTGTTTCAACAGTTTTAATATTACGTCCTAAAAAAGATTCCATTCTCCGCGAGCTCGCGGTATGAAATACGACATGATTGGTCGGCGCCTTTTCCGTAAGGGCAAAGGGCAAGGCGCCTGAAGATTTGTCGGGTAACCAACAGCCGTTTCACACTGTTTTGGGGGAAACGATAGGGGAAGGGAGTAGATGCCGCTCAAAGCCGTGCCCAAACAGCGTAAACCAGCCGTTGAGTCCTCCGCGCCAAACGGCGAAGAGGCGCAGTTCGAACAGCGGCCGCAGCGCCGAACGTTCATTCTTCTCCTGGTGGTTACCTGCGTGGTAATGCTGGGAATCGCTTTCCTGCTCTGGTGGGTTCCCTACATAGGGCTCACCAACATACATCCCGATCTTCCCCTGATCCTGGCGATCGTGCTGGGCGGTTTCGTCCTGTTCGGCCTCGGCGGCGCGCTGACGCTGGTGTTTACCATCATCCGAGGCAAAAACCTCTTCTTTAACCGGCGGATACGCGGGGTGACCATTCGCGTCCTGTTCCCGGTCATCGTGGCCATCGGCAAGGTATTCGGCGTCAGCAAGAATTCCATCCGAAGGTCGTTTATCGCCATCAATAATCAGTTGGTGATGGCCGAGGCCAGGAAGGTTAAGCCCGACAAACTCCTGCTCCTGCTGCCGCACTGTCTGCAATTTCATGAATGCGACGTGCGCATCACCAGTGTTTCGGGTAACGTCGACAACTGCAAGCGATGCGGCCGATGCCGGATCAAGGATCTGGTGGAAGTGGCGGACAAATACCACATCTCCATCCGGGTGGCGACGGGCGGAACGCTGGCGCGGAAGGTGGTCAAGGAAACCAAGCCCGATATGATCGTCGCGGTGGCCTGCGAACGGGACCTGACCAGCGGAATTCAGGATACCTATCCGTTGCCCGTGTTCGGCATTTTCAACCGGCGCCCCTACGGACCTTGTTATGACACCGACGTGGACATGGAACTGGTGAAACAGGGACTGAACGCTTTTCTTCTCGAAAGCCAGAAAGGCGAGCCGCCGCTGCGAGCCCGTTAAGCCGACGAACGAAAAAATCGCGGCGGACGAACGTCGCCGCCTGCCCGGAAGGTTTCGGGCGCATACCCTCCTGCTTGAAAAAGTTCATTCGACTCCCGAAAACCAGGCGCGTCCCAGGGTCGCGCTGAAACCGGTGGATACAATCCGGACGGCTCGCCAATGTCATGAAAATGAATCTCGGCATTACGACGAAGCTTTTGATCATCATCATTCCGCTGGTTTGTCTTCCGGTCATCGTGGTCGGCTACCTTTCCTATCACGGCTCCGTTTCCCGGATCACCCGTCTGTCGGAAATCGAACAAACGACCAAAGCCACCGCCGCCGCAGGGGAAATCAACAGCATCCTCGATTATTGCCGCAACGATCTGGAAATCATCGTCAAGGTTCCGCTCATAACGGACTACTATTACACTAAGGAATACAATCATGTGACGCAGGCGGAACTCAATCTGAGAAAGATCGTGAAGCTGTTCGAGGATGTCATTCAGCGCTCGGAACTCTATTATCGAATACGGCTGATCGATCAGCAGGGAAACGAGGCGGCTGCCGTGGGGCGGGCAGGGGAGGAGCCCGCCCGGCGGAGCGAGCCCCAGGAGGAGAAACTTTTTCAGCGCGCCAAATGGATCGGCGGCGATCAGCTGTACACATCGGAAATAACCTACTCCGCCAACCGGCAAGGGCTGGTGGTGTACTTTGTAAAGCCGATCGTCAACATCTGGGGAGAGTTCGCCGGGGAAGTGGTGATCGATCTCGATTACGAGAAGATCCTGGAGCTGGTGAAATCGATCAAGGTGGGCGAGGGCGGCTACGCCTTTCTGGTCGACGAATTCGGACGCATGATCGCACACCCTCTGTTCGCGCCTTATGAATTCAATCTGGCCAAATATCCCGACCCGCGTCTGCGGGAGTTCATCATCGACATGATGGCCGGCGAAACCGGTTGGAAAACGTATTCCTACTTCGGCGAAAAGGCCGCCGCGTACGCGCCTATTCCCTCGGTGAGCTGGTCCCTAGCGGTCACCATACCCATCGAGGAATTCAAGAAAGAAGCCATGGCCATCCGGAAAAACGTCGCGCAGGTGGTGGTGGTCACGCTGCTCATAGCCGGTCTGGCCTACAATTTACTCCGCCCGGTAAAAAGGCTGGTGGCCGCGACTGAACGTATCGCGGCGGGCGATCTGTATCAGGACCTTCCCGTGGCGTCCCGGGACGAACTGGGCGCCCTTACCGGTTCCTTCAATCGCATGATCAGGAATATTCGGGAAATGCAGGACGAATTGGTGCGATCGGAAAAACTGGTGTCACTGGGCAGGCTTTCGGCCGGAGTGGCCCATGAAATACGTAATCCACTCAACGCCATGAAGGGCGCCATTGTATACATGCAGCGGCGGAAAAAGGATGACCCGCTCATTCAGGAGTATACGCAACTCATACTGGAAGAAATCGACCGTTTGAACCGCGTGGTGACCGAATTCCTGTACTTCGCCAAACAGTCCGCCCCCCGGCCCGTTCCCACCCAACTGAACGACCTGATCGTCAACACGCTCAACCTGTTCGAAGAGCGGTTTCGGGAGGGCGCGACGCGGCTGTCGCTCTCGCTGGACCCCACGCTGCCGCGGCTCATGCTGGATTCTGACCAGATCGAACAGGTGCTGGTGAACCTGATCATAAACGCCATGGACGCCATGCCTCGAGGCGGGGACCTGGAAATGCTGACTTACCTGGAAAACGGCGCGGCTCATGGAGAATCGTCCGATTTCGCGCAACTGGTCATCCGCGACACGGGTATGGGAATCGCCCAGGAGGATATGAAAAACATTTTCGATCCCTTTTTCAGCGCCAAGGAAGGGGGCACGGGCCTCGGTCTGCCGCTCAGCTTGGGAATCATCGAAAATCACGGAGCGCGGCTTCGCATCCGGAGCGCGGTGGGCAAGGGCACGCTGGTCACCGTGGAATTTCCCGTGGAAGGCCTTGGAGACTCGACAAAACCGGCGAACGACCACGGAGGAAGGATCGGAGGGCGCTCGCGCACGGATGAGGCCCATACCGCCGGATGTCGTGGAAAAAATCGATTTTACTTTCCTTTGAGGAACAAAAATATTGAATTTCATGTTGTTTGGTTTTACAATTGCTCTGTTTTCGCTGACCGCCGGTGGTTTGAAAAGGCCTTCAAACGGCATCTTCATCCGGGCCCTGAGTTCCCGAGCCGGTTTTTCAAGGCACGGGGAAAGACGGGCGCCCGCTTTTCAATACCCTGCCGAATGGTTCGCAGGCGACGCTCTCGATTCGTTTTTCATCTTCCATACCGCATAAGAAGCTCCGTCCTTACGCTTTAAAAGCGTTTCTGGCGGCGCTCCGATAAATATGGTATACAGTATCCCTCGGTTTTTCCAATGAAGGTGGACTGAAAACGTCTCCAACGGAATTCCGATGCTGTCGTAAGGCTGTTTTACCCCGAATCATAATGCTTTTGTGAAGGGCCCTTGCAAGGAGCGGGTTCAATCATCGGATTGAAAGGGCTCCACCCGGGTCTCTGAAAGGTATGTTTTACCTGTTTCACGCACATTTACAGAGGGGGGAAGCGCCGATGAAAAGGTTCAATCCAGGCAACGCGGCCGTGGTTATGGTCGTAACGATGATCACCCTGGGGGCGATGTTCACGACCTCCGTTTGGGCCGCGAAGGACAAGAAGGAGATTGTGATCGGGACCAACCTGCCCATGACCGGCATCTTGTCCATGGCGGGGGTGGAGCAGAGGTGGGCGTACCAGACGGCGGTTGACGACGTCAACAAAGCCGGAGGCGTGTTTGTAAAGGAGTATGGAAAAAAGCTGCCGGTAAAGCTCGTTGTCGCGGACGATGAAAGCGATCCGGGCAGGGCCGCGGCGGCGGTGGAACGTCTGATCAAGGTAAACAAGGTGGACATGCTTCTCGGCGGTTTCGCCGCTCCTTTTGGGGTCATTCCGGGATGCGTCACCGCGGAAAAGTTCAAGAAGTACTACCACACGTCCATTTGCCTCATTCCACCCTGGCTTGAACAGAAGTTTAAATGGTCCACACTCTATTTCTTCGATCTGGAGCAGGCGTGCAGCGTTCCCTTCGAGATCTGGAACTCGCTGCCCGAGAGCGAACGGCCCAAAAAGCCCGCGCTCATTATGGAAGACACCTTCGACGGCAGGGCTTTCGCCGGTATTTTCAAGGGACTCGCCGGAAAATACGGGTATACGTTCGTGTTGGATGAAGCGTGGACCGTCGGCGCCAAGGATTACTCCGCGTCGATCATCAAGGCGAAGAATCTTGGAGTCGACGCCATTCTCATATTCGGAGCGGACACGGATTGCATCACCTTTGTGCGGCAGATGAGGGAAAACAGGCTCGACGTCCGCTACATGCACGGTTGGAAGGGGACCTGGGCGGGAGAATTCTGGAGCGCTCTCGGAGAAAACGCCCAATATATTCTCTGCGACGGATTCTGGTCCATGGATTTTCCCTATCCGGGCGCCAAGGAGCTGGGCGAACGGTATCATGAGCATTTTAAAAAGTATTCGGTCAGCGTGGGGGCGCTCTACGCCCTGTGTCAGGTTCTCTGGCAGGCCATCGAAAAGGCCGGAACGCTGGATTCGGCCAAGGTCCGCGAGGCCGTGTTGAACAATGAGTTCGAAACGGTGAACGGCAAAGTCGATTATGACGAAAACGGGGTGGCGCTTTTTACGAGCACCGGCAGTCAATGGTGGAACGGAAAGCAGATGACCGTGTATCCGTTTGACCGAACCGATTACAAAATAAAGCTCGCCCCATCCTGGGAACAGCGATGAGCGAGAAGATTGGAATACCAACCAACCATAACCAAGGAGGTTCACCGTGAAAATTGTCGGCGCCGTAATGAGGGAACCGAACAAACCGCTCTCCATCGAAGAGCTGGAACTCGCTCCACCCAAACAGAACGAGGTCTTGATAAAAACGGCCTATACCGGCTTTTGTCACTCCGATCTGCACCTCATGCTTGGTGAGATTCCGATCGCAATGCCCATGGTTATCGGGCACGAGGCTTCCGGTGTCGTCGTGGAAGTCGGCCCCGGCGTCACCACGCTCGAAAAGGGCGATCACGTGGTATGCACCTGGATGATCCCCTGCGGAAGCTGCGAGCAGTGCTATCGCGGCAAGGGTTATATATGCAGCGGTAACTTCGGCGCGTTCCTCGAAGGCAAGCTGCTTGACGGCACCTCCAGGCTGAAAGACAAAAACGGCAAGGAAGTTCTGCACGGCAACTTCGTGTCAGGTTTTTCCAATTACACGGTAGTTCCCGAAGACGGAGCGATCAAGGTAAAGAAAGAGATGCCGCTTGATCAGGCCTGCTTTATGGGCTGCTGCGTGCCCACCGGTTGGGGCGCGGTGTGCAACGTGGCCAATGTGCAGCCGGGCGAATCCGTGGCCATCTGGGGATTGGGAGGCGTGGGCCTCAACATATTGCGAGCCGCGGCTCTGCGCCACGCCAACCCCATCATCGCCGTGGATCTGGAAGGCGATAAGGAAAAGATCGCCATGGAGTTCGGCGCCACCCATTTCGTCAACAACAGCAAGGACGATCCGGTTCCCATTATCCAGGAGCTGACCGGGGGAGGCGCTGACTACGCGTTCGAAGCCATCGGCGACGCGGGCGCGATCGTTCAGGCGTGGTGGTCCACGGGCATGGGCGCTTCGTTGGTCATCCCCGGCATCACCCCGCATGACGTCACCACCAACCTCCCGCTCATGCTGCTGCCGTTGCACGAAAAGAAAATCATCGGTACCTTGTACGGGAACATCAGCACACGGGTGGACATCCCCCGGTTGGTCGACCTGAGTCTGAACAACGAGTTGAAGCTTGACAAGCTCATCGAGAAAACGTTTAAGCTCGATGAGATAAACGACGTGGCCAAGGCCATGGAACACCGCGAAATCAAAGGCCGTTGGGTCTGCGAATGGGATTGAGCTGAGCCGGCGCTCCATCCGCCGCAAGGATGATGGAGCGCCTCCCGCCTCCGGAAAGGAATATTGAACGGTATGCAAAAGAAAGAAATCGAAAGAGACATCCCCCGCGAAAACGAAAACATCCCCATCACCGGCAAGGATGACGATCCGTTTAAAATCGAGGAAATATTGCTCGAGGAGGTTTCTATTGACGGCATCTGCGGCGTCTACTGAGAAACGACGCGGGGAGAACCCCGGTTACGCGCTGGCCGCCGGGGTTCAGGTCCGGGCTGAAAAAAGCGGACTGTTGTTCTACAACCGTAAAGGACCACGACTCTATTTCCTCTCATGCGGCGGGGCGCTGAGCCCCGACTATTTCCATTCGGGCCGGAGCCTGGAAGACTGGATAAAAACGAGAGAAGAAACCGGTTTGTCCGAAAACGGTTTTCGCGCGTTACATGACGCGCTGCTGCGGCTTGTTGGGAAAGGAGCGCTCGTTGCTTATACAAGCGGCTCGTGAAGGTCTTTCCGCGCCGGTCAATCTGACCTGGGAAATCACTCTGAACTGCAATCTCAAATGCAGGCATTGCCTCTCCGACGCGGGCGCGCCCAAGCAAGGGGAGCTTTCCACGTCCCAGTGCTTCGCGGTCATCGATGAACTGGCGGCCCTGAAGGTTTTTCAGATCAATTTCGGCGGAGGCGAACCGTTCATCCGTCCGGATTTTATCAAGATACTGGAATACGCCCACTCCCGTGGCCTGGTGACCTGCGTCAGTTCCAACGGCGTTCTTTTAAACGGCGCCGTTCTGGAGGCGCTGTCCCCTATGGAGGGGCTCTATCTTCAGGTCAGCCTGGACGGTGCGGACGAGGCCACCAACGATGGTATCCGGGGGCAGGGGAGCTACCCGGAAGTACCTGTCCGCTCTGGAAGGATTGTCCAAGCGGGAAATTCCCTTTAGCGTCAACACCGTCCTGACCAAACGCAGCTTCGGCCAGCTCGAGGAACTCAAGACACTCGCTCGGCGCTATGGAGCCATGCTCAGGGTGAGCCGGTTCCGGCCCTCGGGCCGGGGCAAGGATAGCTGGGATGAACTGGCGCCCGACAAATACCAGTTGGAACAGTTCGCGAGCTGGCTGGAAGGCGACGCCCAGATCCTGACCGGCGATTCCTTTTTCAGTCTGACCTCCGAACACCGGCGGCGCATGGGGCTGGATATGTGCGGCGCGGCCAAGATGACCTGCTGTCTGGCGCCGGGCGGCGACGTGTACCCGTGCGCGTTTTTGCAGGAAGAGGAGTTTCGGGCGGGAAACATTCTGCAATCGAGCCTGAAAGAGTTATGGCTTGAGTCGGCCATTTTTCAGAGCTTCAGGAAGCTGGAAGCGCGCTCCTGCGAGTTCTGCTATCGCTTTGAAACCTGCCGAGGCGGCTGCCCGGCGGTCGCCTACCACAAACGCCACGACATCTCCGCGCCCGACCCCGAATGCCTCATGAACTGCCTGGGCGCGAACGCTCTGCATTGAACGGGAAGCCTTGGTGAAACTTTTATCGGACATAGGGATCGGTGGGCTGCGCGCCAAAAACAGAATTGTTTTCTGCGCGCATCGAACCAATCTGGCCGAAGCCGGGAAGCCGGGCCACGCGTTTTCCGCCTATTTCCGGGAACGCGCGCGCGGGGGATGCGGGATTATCGTCATCGGGGACCTGACGTTCCACCCCAATGACCGGCCCTACGAAAAGATGGTCGAAGTCTATTCGGCTCCCGCCCTGTCCGAACTCCGCAACCTCACCGACTCCCTTCATACCGAGGGGGCCCTGGTTTTCGCTCAGTTGAATCACCGGGGTTTTCAGAGCCACGGGCTCATCAGCCGAATGCCTACCTGGGGACCGGAAGCGCTGGCGGACGTGGTGTACGGCGAGGTCTGCCAGAAAATGGAGCGGCCGGAGATCGAGGATCTGATCAACGCCTTCGCCCATGCGGCGAAGCTGTTGAAGGAAGCGGGCTTTGATGGGCTGGAAGTGAGCGTGGGCGTGGACAGCCTGCTCAGGCAGTTTCTTTCGCCGCTCAGCAATTTTCGCGACGACGGGTACGGCGGCGACCTCGCCAATCGGCTTCGGCTGACCGTCGAGGTGTTGAGCGCCATCCGCGAGAGTGTGAGCGGTGATTACCCGCTGGGCGTTCAGCTCTGTCTGGACGAGATATTCTACGGCGCGCTGACCATCGATGATTCCGTGGCCGCGGCTCGGGAGCTTGAACGTCGAGAACTGGTCGATTATTTCAACACCACCGTGGGCACCTATTACAACATGTATCTTGCCCAGGCGTCCATGCTCCATCCACCGGGTATTGCGCTGGAAAAGGTGGAAGCGCTGAAAAAAGCGGTCAGCCTGCCGGTAATCGCCGGAGACCGGATAACAATCCCGGACATGGCGGAAAACGTGCTGGCAGAGGAACGGGCGGATCTCATCGGCCTGATCAGACCGCTCATCTGCGACCCCCAAGCGCCGGAAAAGATGGCTCAAGGCGATTTCGACGGCATACTCCGCTGCGTGTACGACAACCAGAATTGCGTGGGCAGGACGGCCCGCAACCGGTCCGTGGGGTGCATCCAAAACCCCTTCGCCGGTTTCGAACACGAACGTTCCACGTACGGCCCCGCCGGCGTTACCCGGCGCGTGACCATTGTCGGCGCGGGTCCGGCCGGTCTGAAGGCCGCCATCGTGGCCGCCGAGCGCGGGCATCGGGTCACGGTGTACGAACGGGAAGACGTCCCCGGCGGACAGATACGGCTGGCTCGCCGCGCTCCGGACCGGGAAGGAATCGGCGGGGTGGTGGACAATCTGCTGCGGGCGTTGGTCCGGCTCGACGCGAAGATTGTCACCGGCCGGGAAGTGACGGCGCAGGCCATTATGGAAGACAACCCTGACGTGGTCATCGTGGCCACCGGGTCCCAACCCGATCCGCATCCCCTTCCCGGGACCTATGCATCGCCCTTTGTTTTGAATATCCGACAGGTTCTCGAAGAAATAGAACCTGTCGGAAACAGCGTTCTTTTTGTAGACGAGGACGGAAGCCATCGTTCGCTGGCCACGGCCGAATTTCTCCTGGAAGGGGGAAAACAGGTGGACATCATGACCGGCGAGCTGTTCGTGGGAATCGAACTGGCGCCCATCGGAGACCTCTACACCACCCGGCAACGGCTCCTGCAAAAAGGCGCGCGATTCATGTGCGACCGGGTCGTCGCCCGGATCGAAGACGGCGCCGTGACCGTGCTCGATAAATACACCGAAGACGCCACGGTCCATGACCAATACGATACGGTCGTGCTGGCCATGGGAAACGTCTCCGACGATTCGCTCTATCGTGAACTCAAAAGCGCCGGGGTGGAAGTTTATCGCGTCGGCGACTGCGTGGCTCCGCGCGCCATCGGGTCGGCGATTTCCGAAGCCACGCAGATAGCCGCGAGCATCTGAGGTTATGGCTGAATTCAAACATCTATTTTCACCGTTGCGGATCGGTTCCACGGTCGTGCCCAACCGGGTGAGCTTCTCCGCGCACATGACCAACTTTGGCGAGCAGAACCGGATCAGCGACCGCCACATCTTTTACTATCGGGAGCGGGCGCGGGGTGGAACGGGCCTCATCATCACCGAGGAACTGTCCGTGCATCCTTCCGATCATCCCTATGAACGGCTGGTGTTCGCCTTTGAACCAGAAGTCATTCCCGGCTATAAAAAGCTGACTAAGACCATCCATGCCTACGAAACCAAAATTTTTGCGCAGCTCAACCATAACGGCTTGCAGGGTGACGGCGGCCTGACCAACCGGCCGGTGTGGGGGCCTTCACCGGTGGCGGACCCGCTCTTTCGGGAATGCGCCAAGGAAATGGAGTCCGATGAAATCCAGGAGCTGATCCGCTTCTTCGCGCGGTCGGCCATGTACGTCCGGGAAGGCGGTTTCGACGGCATAGAAATTCAGATCGGCCACAGTTCGCTCATCCGGCAGTTCCTTTCCCCGCTGACCAACAAACGTACCGACGAGTACGGCGGCGACCTCGATAACCGATTGCGCCTCTGTCTGGAGGTCTTGCAAGCGATCAGGGAAGCGGTGGGCGCCGATTATACGCTCGGCGTGCGGTTGAACGCCGATGAAATGCATCCCCAGGGCGGCCTCACCATCAAGGACACCCAGGAAATCGCGCAACGCCTGGAAGCAAGCGGCCTGATTGATTTCCTCGACCTGAGCATCGCGACTTTTTACAATCTCTATCTGGTGGAAGGCTCCATGCACATGCCGCTGGCCTATACGGTTCCCTTGGCTGCGGCCATCCGGTCAAAGGTGTCGCTCCCGGTTTTCGCCACCAACCGCATCAACGATCCCCATCTGGCCGAACAGATCCTGGCCGAAGGCCACGCCGACATGATCGGCATGGTGCGGGCGCTCATCTGCGACCCGTTCCTCATGAACAAGGCGCGGGAAGGCCGAACCGGCGACATCCGCCACTGCATCGCGGATAACCAGGGCTGCATCGGCAGGATGGGGTTGGGATTTTCGCTGGGATGCGTTCAGAATCCCGCAGTAGGCAAGGAAGCGGCGTGGGGCGAGGGCACGATTACCCCGGCGGAGTATGCCAAAAAGGTCCTGGTGGTGGGCGCGGGGCCGGCGGGACTAGAAGCGGCGCGTGTTTTGGCGCTGCGCGGCCACGCGGTAATTCTGGTGGAAAAAAACGACCATGTGGGCGGACAGAACATCATCGCGTCCAAAGGCGCCGGCAGGCAGGAAATCGAAGGCGTGACGCGCTGGCTGTCCGGGCAGGTTCGGCAGCTTTCCAATATCGAAGTTCGTCTCAACGTTGAAGCCACGGCGGAATACGCGCTGAATGAAAACCCGGACGCGGTGGTGATCGCCACCGGCGCCAAGCCCAAGGACAAGCCTTTTGGCGGCGAATACGGGCCGCCCGATGTGATCACTTCCTGGGACGTTCTTACCGGAGTCCACATCGTTCAAAATAAGCGCGTGACGTTGATCGATCTCGACGGCGGGCCGCAGGCAACTTCCACGGCCGAATTCCTGGCCGAACGCGGCAATACGGTCAACATTATAACGCCGTCGCTTTTCGCGGGAAGCAAGCTGGGACCGCTGCAGGATCTGTTTCGAGCGCGCCAGCGGCTGACGCAAAAGGGCATTACTTTTACCCCGGACATCGCCGTATTCGAAATTCAGGGTAAGACGGCCAAGGCGGTTCAGGTGTATTCGGGCGATTTCATGGAGCTCGATCGGCACGATGTCATCGTGCTGGCCGCCGGTTCGCGGTCCGATGACGCCCTGTATCGGGAACTGAAGGATAAGGTCAAGGAACTCTACCGGATTGGAGACTGCGCGGCCCCCCGACTCGTGGACATGGCCATTGTGGAGGGGCATCGCGTGGGACGAGCCATTTGAGCACGGTGTGATCGTTAATGTCGCAAGCGGAAATTTCAAAAGACGCAGAAATCAGAATTCTGGTGGTGTGCGAAACACGCGACGGGGAACTGGAGCCGCTTGCTCTGTCATTGTGCGGAGAAGCGTTCACCTTTGCGAACCGGTTGGGGAAGGCGCACGTGATCGCCTTTACGCCCGAACCTATTCTCGAGGCGGATGCGCTGCTCGCCCCCTGCGGAGCGAGCCGGATCGTTGAATTGGGGCGGGCGGGCCAAACGCCGCTTACCAGTGAAGATATTGCGCTCACCGTGTCCAAGCTGGCGCATGAAGAAAACGTATCCTGGATATTTCTGGCCCACACCCAATTTGGAGAAGACGTGGGACCGCCGCTGGCAGCGAGACTGGAAGCGGGCATGGTCAGCCGCTGCGTGGGGCTCGGATTTGGCGAAAAGCGGGGGTTCAAAGCTCTGCAATCCATTCAGGACGGACGACTTTATCAGGAGATTCTGCTCGACGGCGCGAGGGCTCGGGTCATTTCCTGGGAGCCGGGAGCGCTCAGTTCCTACCGGGAGATCGTCGGAACCAGGGCCGAAGTCGTTACCTTCAGCCCATTGCAAGCTCCCTGGGAAAACGTGAAGATCGTGGGGAGAATCAAGGGTGACCCGCGCAGCCTGCCGCTGAACGAGAGTGATCGAATTCTGGTCATGGGCAGGGGAATGGCGCCGGAAACCATGCCGCTTATCCAAAAAAGCGCAGAAACCCTGGGAGCAGGCGTCGGCGCGACCCGTCCCATCATCGACGCCCAACTGGCGCCCTTTGAAAAACAGATCGGCCAAACCGGCGTCAGTGTGGCGCCGCGTCTGATGATAACCTGCGGAGTTTCCGGCGCCAACGAATTTACGGTGGGCATGGCCGATTCGCAATACGTGGTGGCCATCAACACCGATCCCCTGGCGCGTATTTTCCAGTTCTCGGACCTGGGGTTGGTCGGAGACGCCCGGCGGACTCTGCAAGAGCTTGAGCGGCTCATCGAGGAGCTTGAATCTCAACATAAGGCTGACGGCGGGGAACGCGGATAATGAGCAGAAAGATCGCCCCGATCATATCGATACTCTTGTTGGGATTCCTGCTGGCTTTACCCTTAAGCGCCGTGGCGCAGGATAACCAGTCCTGCCTTGGTTGTCACGAAATGGGAGCATCCGGCAGCGATCTCCATATGGACGGAAAGGAATTTTCCCAGTCCTTTCACGGAGAGGCGGCGACCTGCCTGGAATGCCACCCCTCCACCGAAAACGAAGCGCACATGAAAAACAGCGCTGTGACGCCCGTGGACTGCGGCGCCTGCCATGAACAGGAGTTGAACCATGGGGGAGAGGCCTCCGGGGCCCCTGACTGTTCGGCCTGCCATGGGGCGCATAACATTTTTCCCGCCTCTGACCCGCGTTCGACCCTGAATATAGCCAACCAGGCGGCGACCTGTGGCCAGTGCCACGCGCCGGAAGCGGGCAAAAAGGGTTTTGTTTCCAGCCTGCTGTCCTTCCGTGTTAAAGGCCACGGCAAGGGTTGGCTGGCCACGGATTATTCCGAAAAGCGGTGCGTGGACTGCCACCAGGGAGCCGCCGCTCACGGCGAAGCGCAGCCTCTGACCGGCGCCGATTGTTACCGGTGCCACGGCGCCGACGTGGGCGGAAACACCTTGTTGGGCAATATTCACAGCTCGGGTTCGGCCATCATGAAAAGACCGGACCGGGCCTTGGGTGATATTCTGTATCTCTCGCTGCTGGTGGCGTTCGCGGTTATCTTTGTGTATGGATGGACCGGTCGAATCCGCCGATGGACTCGCGGAGGCCCGGAAAAAAGATGGGGCCATATCCGACTGCGGTTCAAAGGGCTGCTGGATTACGCCATCGAGCAGAAAAAGGTTTTCCGGCGCAAGCTGGCCGGGTGGAGCCATTTGCTGATATTCGTGGGCGTGCTCGCGCCGCTGCTGATTATCGTCATTATTCAGGCCGATGTCTCCGCGCCGGGGTTTATTTCCAGCTTGGTTTCCCTGCTGCTGGACCTAATCGGCGCCGGGCTTTTGGCGGGAATCTTTCTGGCCGTCGCTCGACGGATCATCAAACACAAGGAATTCCCTCACGAAGAACCCACCATGCTGATCGGTCTGACGCTCCTTGCGCTGATCGCCGTTCTGGGTTTTTGCGTGGAAGGCTACCGGCTGGAAGCCGAGGGTGTCGCCTTTTCTCCGACCGCGCCGTTCGGCAGCCTGTTCGCGTTGGCGCTTCCTTTTTCCGGGTTAGCGGCCAAGACGGTCTGGCGGTTCCATTTTCTCCTGGTCCTGGCCTTCCTGGCGCTGACGCCCTTTTCCCGGCTGCGGCACCTGCTGACCGCGCCGCTCAATATCTGGTTCCGCGACGTCGGCCCTCTGGGGCAAGTGCGCCCCCTGAACGTGGATCAGGGAAACCGTTTCGGTGTGGTTTCGTCCGGCGACCTTTCCTGGAAAGGGCTGCTCGATCTGGACGCCTGCCTTTCCTGCGGCCGGTGTACCGAAGTCTGTCCCGCGAATCAGGCGGAAAAGCCGCTTTCACCCATGAAGGTGATCCGGGACCTGAAAAAAGCGTCGGACGCCGATTTCTCATCCGGCGCCCGGAACAGCGCCCCCATCATCGGCCCCCTGATATCGACCGACGAAATCTGGGCCTGCACCACCTGTTCGGCTTGCCAGGAGGCGTGTCCGGTTTTTATCGAACATGTGGATAAAATTGTGGGTATGCGCCGCGCCTTGGCGCTGGATATGGGTAACTTGCCCAAGGAGGCGGTCCGCGTCATCCGGAACCTGGAGATATTCGGCGATCCCGCCGGTAACGGCCGCGCTTTGCGGCGAGACTGGTTCAGGAGCCTCGATACCGGTTTTGCGGGTCTGCAAGAGAAAACCGAGACCGTTTTGTGGGTTGGCTGCCAGTCCAGTTTTCATCCCCGTGCCCGGCAGATCGCTCAAGCCTGCCTGAAAATTGCGGAACGCGCGGGCGTCAAGGTGGGCCTGCTGGCTGAAGAGGAAAGCTGTTGCGGCGACCCCGCCCGCAGGCTCGGCCAGGAGGATCTCTACCAGTCCCTGGCGCTCAAAAACATCGAAAGCCTCAAAAAACGGGGCGCCGCCACGGTCATCACTATCTGTCCCCATTGCTACAATACCCTGCGTAATGAATATCCCCAGTTGGAGGCGCGGTTCGAAACGTTGACCTCGGTGGAGTGGATACTCGGGCTGCTGCGCGACGAAAAACTGGAAATCAAAAGGCCCGCCCCCTGGAACGCCACCTTTCACGATCCCTGTTACCTGAGCCGGATCAACGGGCAGGCTTCCCAGGCCAGGGAGATTCTCAACAATCTTGAAGAGCTTCGGTTCACGGAGCTGGAAAAACACGGCGAGCAAACCTTCTGCTGCGGCGCGGGCGGGGGCAGGGTGTGGCTGCATGAAGAAGGGCTTCGCATCAACCAGTTGCGGGCCAATCAGATTACGGAAAACGGAGCTGAGGTGGCTACCACCTCGTGCCCATACTGCGTGACCATGCTGGAAGACGGCCTTTCGGGCCTGGAAAACGGCGGTCGGACAAAGGTTCTGGATTTGCTGGAAGTTATCGAATGGGTAACGCGCTAGCGTTCCGAAAGAGCTATCATGAACATCGCGGCGCTGATAAAACAGATCGACTACGTTTACGAGAGAACCGGGCGGGACCCGAAGACGAATTTCATCGGCCCCTGGGATCGGGTGAAGATCAACAATCCGCTCGATGAAATCGGATTGGAACAGGCCGTTCGTCTGAAGGAACAACTGGGGTCCAGCCGGGTGTGCGCTTTCAGCCTCGGTTCCGAGCTCATCGAATCCGAAGCCCGGCGAGCGATCGCCATGGGAGCCGACCGGTTTGTGTGGTTGCGCGACCCTCTGTTTGAAAACCTCGACGCCTGGGGCGCAGCCACTGTGTTGAGTGCGGCGCTCAATCAGTTCGAGCCCGATCTCACGCTGTGCGGCAGAGTTTCCCTTGACCGGGGCCGGGGCGAAGTCGGCCGATATGTGGCAGGTCTGCTTTCGGCCCCCTATGTGGGCGGCGTGGTCGAAATGAGCGCCCAATCCGCGCAAGATCCCCTGCGAATAATCAGGCTCATGGGGCGCGGAAACCGCGAAGAGATCGAAGCGCGCCCGCCGGCTGTCATCGGCGTGGAACATGGTTTGTGTGAACCGCGTCATCCCAGCCGGGTAAAAATCCTCGAAGCGCAAAACACGACCATCGAAATCATGGACAGCAAGAGCCTCGGCCTGAAACCCGGAGACCTGGAAGGCAGGGTCCAACAGGGCGCCGTCGTGGCGCCTCGCCTGCGAGCGAAAAGAGGGCCGCTGCTCAACGGGGACGCTCCGGCGGCGGAACGCATAGAATGGCTGCTGTCGCGCGGTTCGGGCGAAAAAGAAGGCGCGCTGGTGGAAGGCGAACCCGAAGAGCTGGCGCGGCGATTGCTGGAATATTTGCAGGAAAACGGCTTCCTCTAACGAATAGTCTTCATCGCCTGAGGGCGTTTAGGCCTTAAGTGAAATACCATGCCCGGCCCCTGGTACAGACTGAGAAAAGGCGTGCAAGTCATCGCTGGCAAGGATGGGGCGTTTCTCCGCTCAAGCTTCCCGCTCAAAGCGCTGGCCCTGAACGACCGGCAGCAGGCTTTGCTGAGTTACCTGGAGACGCGGCCCGAAAGCGATCTGGACCAACTCCACCGCGATTTTTTTTCCGACCAGCCCATGGATCGGCTCGAAGCCTTTCTCGATCGTCTGGTGAAAGCCGGTTTTATCGAACAGCGGGGGCTGCGGCAAGACCTGCGGCTTCCTCCAGTTTCCATCATTATTCCCGTCCGCAATCGGCCCAAAGACGTCAAAACCTGCCTGGAATCTCTGCTGGCCCTGGATTATCCCCGGGAAAAAGTTGAAATCATCGTGGTGGACGACGCCTCCGAAGACGAAACTCCCGAGATCGTCCGGCGTTTTCCGGTTATGCTGCTCCGTCAGGCGACCAATCAGGGAGCTTCGGCCAGCCGGAACCTGGGCGCCAGAGAGGCCAGGGGGGAACTGCTGTTTTTCGTCGATTCGGACTGCGCCGCCGCTCCGGATTCATTGCGCGAATTGGCTTCGGCCTTCCGCGACCCCGCCGTGGCGATCTGCGGAGCTTTGGTGGAATCCCTGGAACAATCGAGCGGGCTGGACCGTTACGAACAGGTCAAATCGTCGCTCAGGATGGGCTCCGTACGAAAGGACTCCGCCGCCGGCGATCCCTTCTTTTATGTCCCTTCCTGCGGCATGATGGTTCGGAAAGAAACCTTTGAAAGCGTGGGCGGATTCGACGCGGACATGCGGGTGGGCGAGGATGTGGACCTGTGTTGGCGGATGGTGGACCGGGGCTATGTTGTCAATTATCGGCCTGCCGCGCGTATTTTTCACCGGCACCGTAACACCCTGCGCCAATTTTGCGGCCGACGTTTCGATTACGGAACGTCCGAGCCTATCCTGCAGAAGCTCCATCCCAGCCGGCGGAAAACCTTTCGTGTATGGCCGCGATCGGCCGTCTTCTGGATGTTCGTGGCTTTCGCTCTCTATCTCCCAAGCGGCCTCCCGGCGCTGGCGGCGTTGGGTTGGATGGTCGGCGACGCTTTGCTCCGGCGGCGAAGCGCGCGCAAGAGCGGTCTGCCCCTGGGCTTCGGCGACCCGCTGCTTGCGGCCGCGCGGTCTCACCTGAGCTTTCTGTATCATGTGTTCGCTTTTTGCTCCCGCTATTACCTGGTCCTGACCATTCCGTTGGCGTTCCTGAGTCCCCTGGCCGCTTGCGCGCTGTGGATCGCGCACGTCCTGGCCGGCGTTGTTCAATATGTCATTACCAGGCCGAACCTGAACTTGCCGATTTTTTTGTTGTATTTTACCTGCGAGCAGCTTTCCTACCAGGCCGGGGTATGGTACGAATGTTTCAGACTGAACGCCTTCGCTCCGGTATATCCCAAGGTCTGCTTCAAACAGACATAAGTGTTTAAAACGAAAAGAAAAAACCGCAGTGGGATCGCTCTTTCCCCGCAAAGTTTTTCTTTAGAATAGTAAGAGGGGCGTAATGGAACAGACGGTTAACCGGCTTGAAATCCTGAAGGAACTCCTCGGTAATGGCGCGCGGTACCATATGCGACGCTTGACCGGCGCTCCCTGCGATCCGCAGTCGATCTCTCTCGAAGTCACGCACCATTGCATGTCCCGCTGCGTCATGTGCAACATCTGGAAGATTCCGACCTCGGTAAAGGACCTTCCGTTGGAGAGATGGATTGGACTGCTTTCCGAACCGGGTATGTCGGGTGTCAGGGAAATCGACATTACCGGCGGCGAACCTTTCTTGCGCCGGGACCTGGCCCAGCTGGTCCAATCCATCGCGGAACTCAAGGACTCCTCGATCCTGCCGAATCTAAAAGGTGTGGCCATAACCACCAACGGTTATCTGACCAAGCGCATCCTGAACATGTCGCGGCGGATGGTCGAAGAACTGAGCAAGCGCGGAGTCGATCTCGTTTTCGCTTGCGCCATGGACGGCGTGGGGGCTGTTCACGATCGCATCCGGCGTATCGCGCATATCTGGGACAATCTCGATTCGACCCTCGAAGGTCTGGTGGCCTTGCGCAGTGAATATCCGAACCTGATCATCGGGCTGAAAACCACCATTTTGCCGCAGAACATCCATGAACTGGACCGCATTCTCGACTACGCCGAGGCTCGCGGCCTGTTTACCATTGTTTCGCCCTGCATCGTCACCAACAACCGTTATGACAACAGCAATATCGAAGACTCCCTGACCTTTTCGCAGAGCGACCGGGAAGCCATGATCCGGTTTTTCGCAAGCGATCGTTTCCGCTGGAGCTACCACCGCAACATGATGCTGCGTTACCTGCGGGGAGGCGCCACGCGTAAACCGTGCGCGGCGGGCCACACGTATTATTTTGTCAGAAGCTCCGGCGAGGTGTATCCTTGCCCCATTATCAAACGGCCCATCGGCAATATCCGGGAGCGTCCCCTGGGAGAACTGCTTTCCACTCCGGAAGCGAGGCGGTTTCGCCGGCGGGTAGGAAGCTTTGACGAATGCCGGGCTTGCACCGAACCGGGGCTGGAGCGCTACGGGCTGCCCTGCGAGGGGTTTACCTACGCGCGGATGCTGCTGAGCATGGATGGGGACGATTTCCGGAACTTTCACGCGCACATGGGGTTGAACAAGTACCTGTGAAAAAGGGCGGCGAGGAAATGGATCAGACCGGGGGCGAATTGAGCGGCCGCGTGGCGCTGATAACCGGCGGAGCGCGCAACATCGGCCTGAGCGTGGCCAGGGAGTTGGGGGCGCGGGGCGCGAAGATCGCCATCGCCGATATTTGCCGGGATCTGGAAACCATTCCGTATCCCATGTCCCATAAGGAGGATCTGGATTGTTCGGTTGATGAATTGAGGGAGGCGGGGATCACGGCGGAGGGGTTTGTGTGCGACGTGCGTGATGAAGCGCGGGTTTCCGCGACCATCTCGGAAATCGAGCGTCTTCACGGCCGACTGGACATCCTGGTGAACAACGCGGGCGTTATCTCACTTTTTCCGATCACCGAACTGACCGAAACGGCCTGGAATGAAGTGATGGACGTGTGTCTGAAGGGCGTTTATTTCACTTGCAAGCACGCCGTGCCCCTGATGATTCGGGGCGGGTACGGGAAAATCGTCAATATCGCCTCGGTGGCGGGATCGATCGGGCTGGGAACCGGCGCTCATTACTGCGCGGCCAAGCATGGGGTCATCGGGCTTACCAAGGCGCTGGCCAAGGAACTGGCCGGCCACAACATCAATGTCAACGCCGTATGCCCCGGTACCACGGAATCGCTCATGCTCAAGGGATTGGCCGATCAGATCGGATTGGCCTCGGACGCGTACGACCATTTTTCCGAGCGGCATATGTTCAAGGATCGCAAGGTGACCCCGCTGGATGTGGCAAGGGCCGTGCGCTGGCTGGTTTCCGAAGAAAGCAGGTGTATGACCGGCGGAACCATGCACGTGGACGCGGGGTGGCTGGCCGGAGGCTGACGCGATCGGATATGAAGAATTTGCTGACACTGAATCAATCATAGCTGAAGATAAAGAGGAGCAAGCGGAATATGAACATAGTTTTTTACGGCGCCGTGCGGGAAGTCACCGGGTCCATGCATATGCTCACCAACAAGAAAGACCGCATTCTGCTGGACTGTGGAATGTTTCAGGGGCGAAGAAAGGAGAGCGAGGAAAAGAACAGGGTCCTGCCGTTTGATCCTCGAATCATCACCAACATCCTGCTTTCGCACGCGCACATCGACCATTCGGGCCGTATTCCGCTGCTCACCAGCGACGGTTTTCAGGGGCGGGTGATCTGCACGCGGGCTTCGGCGGACGCCAGCCAGTATTTGCTGATGGACGCCGCCAAGATCCAGGAATCCGACGCCGACTACCTCAACTACAAAACGGCGCGCGGCTTTTTTTACAAGCTGAAAACGTCGCCCAAAACCAAACGGGTTTCCAATCGCCAAAAGAAATACATCAAGAATCTCCTCAAAAGGGAGGGCAACGAACTGAACCGGCAGGCCATCAATGATTTGCTTGCCGAACATAACTTGGAAATGGTCCGGCCGCTCTATACCATCGAACAGGCCGACCGTTCGCTGGGGTTTTTCGACGGGTACCCCTACCGGAACCGGATGACTATCGGCGATAACATGACCTGTGTGCTTTACGACGCGGGCCACATTCTAGGTTCGGCGATCAGCATCATCAAAGCCCAGGAAAACGGCCATACCTGTACGGTGGGCTATACCGGCGACCTGGGAAGATTCAACAAGCCCATCATCAAGGACCCCACGCTGAAATTCGCCGAAGAGGACCGGGATCTCGACCTGCTGATCATGGAAAGCACCTACGGCGACCGTTTTCACGATCCGGTGCGCGATCTGAAGCCGCACCTGAAACAGGCGATCGTCGAAGCCTACAACCGCGGCGGATCGGTCCTCATTCCTTCCTTCGCGTTCGGCCGCACCCAGGAACTGTTGTACGTGCTGCACGAACTGTACAACGAGAACGGCGTTCCCCCCATGCCGGTCTATGTGGACAGCCCGCTGGCTTCGCGCCTGACCAGGGTGTTCGGGGAGCATCCCGAGGTTTATGACGAAGACACTCATGAAACCTTTCTGGAAAACGGCCAGAACCCCTTTTCCTTTGAACAGGTCAGCTTTGTGCAATCGGTGGACGAGTCCATGGCGCTTATGCGCGAAAGCAAACCGCACATCGTTCTGTCGGCTTCGGGAATGTGCGAAGGCGGCAGGATTCTGCACCATCTCCGCTATAAAATTCACGACGAACGAAACACCATCCTTGTCGTGGGATATATGGCTCAAAACACCCTGGGGCGACGGATTCTGGATCTTTCCAAGGAATACGAGCAGGCGGGCAGACGCGGTCAACCGCCTATCATCAGGTTCCTCAATAAAACCTACCCGCTCAAGGCGCATGTGGTTGAACTGGGCGGGTTCAGCGCTCACGCGGATCGCAACGAACTGGTCCGTTTTCTGGAAGAATCCAACCTGCGGGTCAAGAAGATCGCCATTGTACATGGGGAAGAAGATCAGTCCCTGGCGCTGGCCAAACATCTCCAGGAGAAAAACTATGACGCCATCGTTCCCCGGGTGGGCGAGATGATGTGGGTGTAACCGGAAAGAAAAAGCATCGCGGGGGAATCCCTTCCCCCGCGCCCCCCCACGGATTCATCGCCGCGTTCGAAATTGACCAGCCATTGAATTACCCGCGCCGTTTCCACCGCCTTCGTTTCCGCCCCCGTTTTTTATGTATGCGGTCACACTTTTCCGTTTTTTAAGTCTAGTAAGATATGAATTCCCGAGAGGATCATTTTTAATGGACAAGAGCTATCGATTGGATCGGACATGGCTATGACGCTTGAAGACCTGGTAGGGCAGGCGAAAAACGGCGATAAAGCCGCGCTTGAAGAAATTGTTCGCGGAATACAGCATAAAATATACGGAATGTCCTTGCGCATGTTGGGCCAGAGCGCCGACGCCGAGGATGCGGCTCAGGAAATCATCATAAAAATCATCACCCACTTGAGCGAATTCCGGGGCGAGTGTTCCTTTCTTTTCTGGGCGTATCGAATCGCCTCCAACCACCTGCTCTCCGCGCGAAAGCATAAAAGCGAAGAAAAGGGCGTCAGTTTCGAACTGTTGCAGGAGATGGGCGGCGATCATTGTATGGAGTGCCGGGCGTCGGTTCCAAGAACGCCGGAAGCCGATCTCATGCGGGAAGAAAGTCGGGCGAATTGTGTCCAAACCTTGCTGACATGTCTGGAGCGGGAAGAGCGGTTGGCGTTTATCCTGGGAGAAATTTTCGAATTCAACGGCAACGAAGCCGCTATTATTTTGGACATAACCCCCGCGGCCTTTCGCAAACGGTTGTCCCGGGGGCGAGCCAAAATTCGGGGCTTCATGCTGGAAAACTGTGGCCTGGTAAACGGTTCACGGAGCCTTCAAAACGATAATTTTGCCGTTGTGGAATCCGCCGGCCAACGCGGTTTCCCCCCAAGAGACGCTCAAGTAGTGCGCCGCCTGCATGAACTGAACGACGTGGAAAAGGTCGCTTTTCTTTTCCGAACTTATCCTGCGTACGCGCCGCCTGATTCTTTTATCCAATTTTTCAAAGGGTTAATCGAATCCGGAACCTACCGGATTCTGGCCTCATAAACTGCTTCCGGGTCTTGTGAAAATCTCGAAGCGCCAAACACGAGGAGGATGATCCATGGCGGAAATCAGCTATCCGCAAATCGGCAACAAGGTGGTGGCGAAGGTCATCGACATGCAGTCCGGCTGTACCATTGGCATGAAACCCGGTGACGAGTTCGAGCTTAGCCTGCACAAGTGCGGAGAATTCTGTGGATATTTTTACCACAACATCATGGGATGGGTGAAGACGCTGCAATTCGGCGGCGCGTTCCCGTTGGGGGAGGACCCGGATGTGCAAACCTGGGTCTGCCCCAACCCTAAGAACCAGGTAAAAGTCGAACTGAGAAGAATCAAACCGTAGAACCGCGAGCCTTTCGCACAGCGCGTTGGATGGCAAACCCGTCAAACGCGTTGTGTCTTCAAAATTTCCCCATAGTTCCCTTGTCCGCGCAAAACGTCGCATGCGGCCACCTGTCCACGAATTAATAAGCGTTTCTCTTGCCGTGGGAATGCTGTAAAATGTCCTTCCAAAAGCGGCGCCATTAAGCGATGTGTCGGCCGCGTTCGCTCAAACCTCCTTCAAAGAAAAACATATGAAGCGGCTGGTTGAAAAGGTCCTGAAGATCTATTCGGGCGAATTCTCCACCTTTGTCTGGGTCAGTCTGCTGCTCCTCTTTATTTCCGCGGCGTCCATGCTCCTCGACAATTTTTCCGAAACCGTGTTCATCAAACGGTACGGGGTGAAAAATCTTCCCAACATCTACATGATCAACGCCGTCATTACCTTTTTCCTGATGAATTACATCATTTTTATTCAGCGGCGCCTGTCCACCATTCAGCTTCTCCGGTATCTCTTTATCATATGTTCGACGTTGGTCATCACCGTCCGCTTTCTTACGCTGCGCCCGGACATCGTGTACCCGCTGTTCTACATTTTCAAAACCCAGTTCGAAACCCTGTTGCTGCTCCTGTTCTGGAACCTTGGCAACGAGATATTCAACACACGGCAGGCCAAAAGGCTTTTCCCCACCATCATGGCCGCCGACGTGCTGGGTAGGATATGCGGCAGCGCGATCACCAAACCCGTTTCATCGATTCTGGGCATGGATAATATTGTTTTCGCTTACGGAGCCCTGTTGCTGCTCGCTTTCGGTATCGCCTTCTACCTGGAACGGAATCTGATTGTTTTGGGCAGGCTGACGGCCAAGGGAGAAAAGGAGGTAGACACCGGGGTCCTCAAGGAATTCAAGGCGCTGATTCCCCTGGCCAGACAGTCGTCCCTGTTCAAGATTCTGGCCATGGTCACCCTGATGGCCAATCTGATGATTCCGATTTTCAATTACCAGTTCAGCTTTATTCTGGACCATCAGTTCGCTTCCGAAAACGGGCTTCTGGCGTTCTTCAGCTGGTTCCGATCGCTGTTCAATGGGATCTCGCTGGTTATGCTGCTGTTCGCCGGCAGGTTTTTCGCCTTTTTCGGGCTGACGCTGGCGGTCTTGCTGCACCCGTTGAACTATATCGTCGTGTTTCTGGTTCTGCTTTTTCACTTCAAGCTGGGAAGCGCGATCTACGGGCGGTTGAGCGCCAATGTGATCCGCAGCGTCTTCAACACGCCGTCGCTGGCCGCGATGATGGGGCTTTTTCCCGGCAACCTGGGGCTCAAGGTTCGCCCGCTCCTGCGGGGCACGGTCGTCCGGCTGGGCGTTTTCGGGGGCTCCCTGATTCTCATCCTCACCAAGGATGTAATCCCGGCGCATCTGCTCTCGATATTGGGCGCGATCTTTGGCCTTTTCTGGTTCGGGGCGGTGTACCGGCTGCGCAGAAACTACGCGCGAATCGTCATCGACCACTTGCAGCAGGATCGGGTGGATTTCGCCAAGCTGGAAAAAACGGATCTGATCGCCCTCTTGAAGGACACCCGGATAGCGGAAAATATCCGGGCCAATTTCGTGCGCGAACGAGGCGACCTCTGCGTCTGGTACGCCGAGTTGTTGCGGATGGTGGAAGGGTCTCGGTTGAAGAGCGAGGTCCTGCGAGAGCTGCCGGCCAAGACCGCGTCGGCCCAGCGCAAACTTATGGAATTGATCAAACCCGATCTGAATTCAAACGACTTTCCCTTGATGAGGGAATTGGAGCAAACCGTCGGTCCCGGCGTACGCAACCTGTTTCTGGAAATCATGGCTGACCTGGAGCACGGGGATAAGGAATCTTTTTTCAGATCGCTCGTTTCGCGGGCCCCGTCCGATAAGCTGAAATACATCGGACTCCTGGGGGTGTTGAAGAGCGCCAATCCACGCGCCCGAAGTCAGGCTATCAACGAGTTCACGGATTTGATCGGCTCAACCAACAGGGAAAACATGCGACATCTCATGCGAATCGTCGCCAAGACCGGGGCCGCCGAACTGCGGACGCCTCTTTTGCTGCGATATGGGAAGGAGCAAGACGATATCGTCAAAGGCCATATTTTGCGGGCGCTTCATAGCATTGACGGCGCCGATGCGAGCGCCATCGCACGTGAGATCATCTATTCCAGGAAACCCGCGAAACCCTTTCTGCGCAAGCGGGCCCTGGAGGCGTTGGCGATCAACGATGAAAAATCGCTGGACGAGGCGTTCGACCTTCTGGAGCGCAGCGACCGCAAAACCCGAAAGCTGATTCTCGACAAAATCGGCTCGTCGGGCCAGGTGGCCACGGAGCGTGTTTTTGCCTGTTTATCATCGTTTAGATCCGATGTCCGCGAATGGGCCCTGGAGTTTGTCCGAAGCCATGAAGTGAGCGCCCTGGAGCTTCACGGCTATATGAACAACCTGCTGGCCGAAACCTATCGGTGGGTCTTTATCCTGTCGCGCTTCAAAACTCTGAAAGCCAGCCCGGGCCGGGATCTGATTTCTGAAAAAGCGCATGAAAACCTCGACGCGCTGGTGAAAACGATCCTCCATCTCCTGGAACTGGAAGGGAACCATGACGACCTGCGGCTCATACGGAGAGCCATGGCGTCCGAGGATAAACGGCTCCGCTATAACGCGGTGGAGGCGTTGGAAAACATGATCAGCCCGGACCTCGCCAAACGATTCATACCGCTGGTCGACGATATCCCGCTGGAAGAAAAAGCCGAAAAGGGCGCGAAATTCTTTCCGCTCCCGGAACGAATTCCCTCCGACGCCTTGGGTACGATCAACTACCTGCGCGCGCTCGGCGATCCCGTGCTCAATGAATGTTTGACGACCTATGAAGCCCGGGCCTATCCGGAACCGGTCGCGGAGCGTGATCCGTGGTCCGGAGCGATTCAGGCAAGGCCAGCCACGGCGCTTTCCAATCCAACGACCAGCGAAACCGTTCAAGGCGGGGAGATCGCCGGGGATTCCCTGTTGGACAAAATCGCGTTTTTAAGGGGTTCGGATCTGTTTTCCGACATGAAGATCAGCGAGCTGGCCGCGATCGCGGCGATCATGGAACAAAGGCGATACGCGGAAAGCGAAATCATACTCGCCGAAGGGGCGAACATCACCGCGCTGTATGTCATCTTCCGAGGAACCGTGGCGGTTTTGGATAACGACGGCGCCGGAACGACGCGCATCCTGGAAAAAGGAGCCTATTTCGGGGAGACTAGCTTATTTGAACAACACCCCATGGAGGGCGCGCTGAAAGCGATCGGCCCCTGCGAGCTGTTTTCGATCGCCCGGGAGGAGTTTGAAAATCTGGTGGACGAGTTTCCACGGATCGCGCTCAATATGGTCAAAGCGTTCAGCAAACGTCTGCGCGAACTGCATGAGTTACTCACGGGACACGCCGATTACCGGGAAAGCCACTGAAACCGGAACATGAACATCATTCCAGCCCCTCTGCTTCGATGGCGATGGGTTTTACAAAACTCTCGCGCCTGGTCATTCTTCGTATCTTGCCCGGCGACGCCAGCCATACGAACAGGCATGACAGGAAGATACTCAAAAAACATAAAGAAAAACCTAATGAATAGTTTCCGTGAAGATCTCGCATAAAGCCCGCGATGAAGGCTCCGCAGGAGCCGCCCAGCCCCCCGCCCAGGCTGATCATGGCGAAGATGACCCCAAAGGACGAGCCCAGAAAGATATCCGCGCTGACCGACGGGAAAAGCGGCGCGGCCGCTCCATAGCCAAGACCGAAAGAGACGGCGGCGAGTCCTGGCAGAAGCGGCCCTTCGAATCTGGGAACGAGCAGAAGGCAGAGGATTCCCAGAACCGTCACCAATCCCGCCACGGAGTTGATTCGTTCCCTGCCGGCCACGTCGGACAGATAGCCGAAGAGGATCTTGCCCACCGAGCCGGACAGACCGAGGATGCCGAAGTAAAAGGCGGCGGTTTCTCTCGGGATGCCCGAATCCACCATGGAAGAAACGGTATGGAGCAAGACCCCCTGATACACGTAGGAACCGAAAAAGAAGGAAATCACCAGAAGCCAGAAGCGTCGGGTCCTGATCGCTTTTGAAAGCGTCCACTCCCTGGCCGCCCATCCTTTATCGATGACCTGCATGGTCATGGCGGGCAGGCGTTTTCCATGCGAGCCGTCCGCTTCGTCCCCGTCCGGCCTGAGATTCATATCCTGCGGCTGCCGCCGGGAAAGAATCATATTCAGGGGGCCGATAAAAAAAAGCGCCACCGCGGCGATGATGAGGTAGGTGTTCCGCCAGCCGTACAAGGTTATGGTCCGTTCCACGAGCGGGATGATAATGAGCATGCCGAAGCCGATTCCGGACATGGCGATTCCCATGGCCAGTCCCCGGTTACGTTCGAACCATTTGGGGATGAACGCAGAGTGGGCGGTGAAGGCCATGAGGCTGACGCTGGCGCCTCCCATCAGGCCGTAGGTCAGGCGGAAACTCCAGAGGCTGTCCGCATAGCTGGTCAATACCAGGGAGAGGGCCAGCGCCAGGGAGCCGAACGGTATGACCATTCGGGGGCCGAAACGGTCCTGAAGGCGCCCGGCGAGAACGGCCATAAACGCTTGGCTGATAACGAAAACGGAAAAGATGCTGGACGCGGCCGCCTTGGACCAGCCGAACTCCTCGGTTACGGCGAGGAAAGAAGATGGAAAACGAGTACCATATCCCAAACGTGATCCCGAGCTCACGAACGCCACCGCCACCACGATCCAGCCATAGAAGATCGCAGGCCGGCTGCGCGCAACCCTGATATTCATCGCCACTCAAGTCCCCTTGTTTTTCCGCTGAAAAGTCCCCGGAGCGGGCGTTACGGAATCCGTATTGTATGTAATCTTTTTAGCGTAAAAAAAACCATTTGCAAGCCTCTATCCGCATACCGTATTACTAGTGCAAGATATAAAATCGTTGATCGGGCGCGACAGGCGAGCCCGAAATAATGTCCAACATCAAAAAGGGTCGGAATAATGAATTTTGAGATCCCCGAAAATCTGCGCATGATGGTGGAAACGGTAAGACGTTTCGTAAAACAGGATCTTGAACCGCATCAGCCAAAAAGTTGAAGACGAAGACCGCATCCCCGACGAGATCGTCGAAAAAATGCGGGAACTGGGCACTCTTCGGCCTGTCGATTCCCGAAGAGTACGGCGGGCTGGAAATTGGGACCCTGGGCGAATGTCTGGTCTATGAGGAACTCGGCAAAACCAACGCCTGCTTCCGCACCAGGATCGGCACCAATAACGGTATCGGTTCCCAGGGTATTCTCATTGACGGGACGAGAAGCAAAAGCAGAAATATCTGCCCAAACTGGCCTGCGGAGAATGGATCGGCGTTTTCGCCCTGACCGAGCCCGAAGCCGGTTCCGACGCCGCCAATATTCAGACCACGGCGGAACTACGGGCGACCACTGGATATCAACGGCCGCAAGCATTTCATCACCAATGGGGACATCGCGAATATCGCCACGGTTATGGCTCTGACCGATAAGGAAAAGCGGGCGCGCGGCGGCATAACGGCCTTTGTGGTGGAAAATGATTTTCCGGGTTATTATGTAGGCACGATCGAACGAAAATGGGCATGCGCGGGAGCCACACCTGCGAGCTGATTTTTGACAATTGCAAGGTGCCCCGCGAAAACGTCATCGGCGGCGAGGCAGATGATCGGACAGGGCTTTAAAACCGCCATGCGTGTGCTGGATAAAGGAAGACTGACCATGGGCGCCAGTTCCCTGGGGTCCGCGCAAAAGCTGCTGGACCTGTCCGTGGAATACGCCAAACAGCGCGTCCAGTTCGGAAAACCCATCGCGCCAGTTCCAATCCATTCAAAATATGCTCGCCGACATGGCCACGCAAATTTACGCCGCCCGCCAGATGCTCTACCATGCGGCGTGCGCTCAGGGATGAACGGGGACCGCGTTGGTCAAGGAAGCGTCCATGGTCAAACTTTTTTGCACCGAAATGGCCAACAGGGTGGCCGACATGGCGGTTCAGATTCACGGCGGCATGGGCTACATGAAGGAAATGCCCATTGAGCGGTTTTACCGCGATCTGCGGTTAACCAGAATTTATGAAGGGACCAGTGAAATACAAAGGCTGATCATCGCGCGGGAACTTTTAAAATAATTGACGGCCGCGTCGGGGGCGATTCCAGCGCCATGGGCGCTTGGTCGTCCCGGATATTTTTTTTTATCATTAAAGTCCTTATTAATTTATCCAATATTTCAAGAGAAGGAGCGATATGGGGTATAATGACACGTGCGGCCGAAGCCGCTGGTGTCAACGGGAAAGGAATTATACCTAAAAGACCGGAATCACGCCGGGCAGGAGGGTACCAT
>CAWGFI010000018.1:0-8427 GCA_963821845.1 uncultured delta proteobacterium | reverse complement strand
TTTATCCAGGCCGGTGAACAGTTCGGAAAGCTGTTCCCGGTTCGTGGTGTGCTGATCGAGCATGACCGTCTGGGAATAGTCCTTGATAATGTCGGCCATGAGCATGCCGATGGCCGACAGGATGCCCGGATTTTGGGGATCAGCACCTTGGGGATGTTGAGCAGTTTGGCGAGAAACGCGGCGTGCATGGACCCCGCGCCGCCAAAGGAAAAGAGGACGAACTCCCTGGGGTCGAACCCGCGCTCCACCGATATGACGCGGATGGCTTTTTCCATGTTGGTGTTGGCCACCGCTGAGCATGCCTTCGGCCAGCTCCACGGTGGAGAGGCCCAACTCTTGCGCCATTTCCCGGAAATGCTTTTCGAGCTTTTCCGTTTCCAGCCGCATGGCCCCGCCCAGGAAATGTCCGGGCGCCAGACGTCCCAGGATAGAGGTTGGCGTCGGTTACGGTGATTTGTTCGCCCTTGCCGTAACAGATGGGCCCCGGGTCCGCGCCGGCGCTTTCCGGCCCCACCTTGAGCGAGCCGCCCACGTCTTTATAGGCCAGGGAACCGCCTCCCGCGCCCACGGTGTGGATGTCGATCATGGGGACTTTGACCGGGTAGTTGGAAATGGAGGACTCCAAAGTCAGCGGCAACGCTCCGTCGATAAGCGCCACGTCGGTGGAGGTGCCCCCCATGTCGAAGGTGATGATCCGGCCGTAGCCCCGCCATTTTTGATATTTCAAATGCTCCCACCGCGCCGCCCGCCGGACCGGAAAGAATGGTGCGCACCGATTCCGACATGGACGTTTCCGCGGAAATGGACCCGCCGTTGGACTGCATCACGCGCAGGCTGTCCTCGGGGCCCAGATGATCCATCAGAAACGAGATGTAGTTTTTCATTTTGGGGGAGACATAGGCGTTGATGACCGTGGTGGAGGTCCGTTCGAATTCCCGGAACTCGGAGAGGATTTGGTGAGACAGCGACACCGGGACGTCGAGTTCGGCCAGCAGTTCGTTCATCCTGAGTTCGTGGCTCCGGATTGAGATAGGAAAACAGGAAGCAGACGGCCACCGATTCGGCCCCCGAGGCCCGGACCGATGCGCCACACGCTCTTGCTTCTTCGACGTCCAGCTCTTCATGAATTTCGCCGGAGCAGCGGACTCGCCCGGTGACACCGAACCGCAGCTCGCTGCGGGGCAATGTGCGGCTCCTTGCGGTAGGCCAGGTCGTAGAGGCTGGTACTGTTCTGGCGCCCGATTTCGATGATGTCTTCGAATTTCCTGTTGGTGATGAGCGCCGTCTTGACCCCTTTTCGCTCCAGGATGGCGTTGGTGGCCACGGTCGAGCCGTGCACGACGCTGCTTGGCCGCCCCCCGCTATGCGCTTCAGTCCGTTCACCACCGCCTCGGCGGGGTTGGCGGGGGTCGAGAGTAGTTTATAGACCCCCCAGGAATCTCCGTCCTTATAGATAAAATCGGTGAAGGTGCCCCCCGTGTCCACGCCGACGATAATCATTCACTCCTCCGGTCGGCGTCGAGCCGCCCTATTTTCGTTTTTTGCCTTCCACCATATACGAGAGATCGTCCACCGCGGTCAGAATGGTTTCCGAAAGCCCGGACAGGTTTTTGGATACCTCGGACGACTCCCTGGCGGTAAGGGTCACCCCGTGGGTGACATCTTTTATTTCTTTCGCGGAATTGTTCAGATTGTCAATGCCCTGCGTCTGTTCCTTTGACGATTCCACAATGCCGTCGACGAGTTTTCCCGCCGAGTCGGTGTTGTCATAGACTTCGTGAAAGGCGCTTGCGGCGCCTTCCAGGAGTTTCGAGCCGGAATTCACCTTGTCCACGGTTTTCCTGATCAGGCCCGACGTGGTTTTGGCCGCTTCGGCGGCCCGCATGGCCAGATTCCGGACTTCATTGGCCACCACCGCGAAACCGGCCCCGGCTTCACCCGCCCGCGCGGCTTCAACCGCCGCGTTCAGGGCCAGCAGGTTGGTTTGAAACGCAATCTCGTCAATGGTTTTGATGATCTTGCCCGTCTCTTCGCTCGCCTGGGTGATTTCCTCCATGGAGGACGTGACGTCGTTCATGGATTTATTGGCGATGGTGATGGACTTGCCCATTTTCCAGGTTATCCTGCCCGCGTTCTCGGCGTCTTCCTTATTTTTATTGGCCATCGTCGACATCTGTGTCAATGACGAGGCCGTCTGATCGAAGCTTTCGGCCTGCCGGGTGGCGCCTTCGAATATTCTGTCGCTTATGTTGGACATGTCTTCCGCGGCGGACAGCAGGCTTTGCGCGCCGTCCTTCAAGGGGGCGACCACGCGCCGGATTCGTCCGCTGAGCCTGTTGGCGAAAAGGAGGCAGGCGAGGATGGCGGCGGCTATGATGATGGCGGAAAGCGCGCCGGTCACGGTATTGTATCGGGCGCCGATGTCCGCGATTCGTTTGGGAGCTTCCATGAATTCGTCTTCATCGGCGGTAGCCGCGATCACCCAGTCCCACGGCTTGAAATACTTCACAAAGGCCAACCGGGCTTGCGGGGCCGCGTTCGAGGCGGCGGCCCACGGATAGGTGTATTCCCCGACCGCCGACGGCGCCATGGTCACGGCGTTCTTCGCGATTTCCTGAAACAGAAGCTTGCCCTGGCTGTCTTTCCACTCCCAGTAGCTTTCCCGTGGCAGCGCCCGGTTATCGAGCGCGATCATGTTGGCTCGGGAATCCATCACCAGGAGGGAGCCGCCCTTGCCTATTTTCATTTTGGCGATTTCGGTAACCAGGCTCTTTTCGAGTTCCGCCTGTTTGACGCCCACGTACAGGGCGCCGACCACGTCCCCGGATTCGCCGTAAATCGGTTCATAGGCGGTGATGTACCAGGCGTTGACCACGTAGGCCCTGCCGCGGAACGTCTTGCCGTTCAGCAGGGAATCGACCACCGGATTCCCGGCGCCGTCGGGGTTGACGGCCGGTATGAAGGTGCCGATGGCCCGGGTTCCGTCCAGCTTCTGCACGTTGGTGGAGACGCGAAGCATGTCGCCCGCCTTGTTCATGCGCTGAAAGATGGTGCACGTCTGCGCGGACAGCTGCTTGACCTTGTCCACTACCGGTGAAATATTTTTAGTGTCGGTATTCTGGCCCAGCCAGAGGTCGCCCACCATCATTTTGGGGAGATCCAGCGAGGTTTTTTTCTTGGTGTATTGGTTGATCGCCTCCCATGGGATCGTTTCGGCGGCGGCAAAAGACAACCGGCCGTTATCCTTGAGCACCGCGCGGGCGACGTTCAGAGTATTGTCCACCAGGTTTTGGGCCAGCCCGTTCTGGGCTTCGCACATGGTGTAAACGATGTCTATGGTTCTGTTCAGTTCGGTCCTGGCCAGGGACAGACATTCCTCGCTGGCCGCCTGACTCATGTTCCTGTTCAGCTGGAAACTGAAAATGAAATAAATGAGGGCTGGTAAGGCGGTGAGGGCTATTCCGGACAGCAACAATTTCGAACGCAACGTCATGTGAGCTTTCATCTCGAACACCTCATTATTCAAATTTTTTGAAATACGACAGCCGAATAGTCATCGGTGAGTGGCGGCGTTATTTACGGGAAATGCATCAGCCCCCCCCAAAAGGCGCGACCGCGCTGAGCATCGGGACGCGCCGAGCGCCCGCCTTGGGACACACGGGCGCCTCGTTTTTCCTCTGTTCAAGATCTTTTGTTAAAGTATCGGCGCTTGGGTCGTTAACTTGAATGTTTTTGAATATTCATGGGTAATAGGCTTTACTGGCCGCGTTTTTAACATTTTTCGACAATTTATATGGTAGCGGCCGTGAAAGAAGAATATCAGCGAAGCAGAATGCGCTCGGATTTGAAGATGAAACAGAAATCCCGGATACGAGCCCAGGAAAAAATCCCGAATATAGGGGAAACTACCTATTAAAATAGTTGTATACCACTATGGATTGTTCTAGCGGGAATTGTTACTAATATAGACGGAGGGACTGTGACCACAAACATTCTCTTCCCCTACGTTAAGAGCCGCCCGCTCACCCCCCAGCACGCGGGCGGCTCTGTTCTTATTTATCGGGTGCAAAAATATGAACCCTTTAAACCGTAATAATTTCAGCATGATAGGCAAGATATTTAATATATAATCCAAAGCGGTACAGCATTTTGTACTTCAGCCGCGCCGGAGCTATTTCCCTCCATCGGGTTTACCGTCACTAACTTCCTGAATTTACACTAAAAATAATTTATTTTAATCGATATCTACAAAGTTGGTAGAAAACTTGCTTATCGTTAGCGCAAAGCCGCGCGTTGTAGGGGCGCGCGGATGAGGCGTTCGTTAAGGCACAGTTCTCTGAGTGGCACTCTCTGTGTTATTCATGAAGTTAACCGTTAATCCGTCTGAATCATTGTGTAGTTAATTTTGCCAGCATCCACAACCGATATGACGTCTGGAAATGTGAAAGTGTTTGGTAACGGTATGTTCGCATTGCCATCGATCCGGCATAAAGGGGGGAAGTATGTCGGTCCAATTAGTAGAGAGTCGAAGACTAATTGAACTAAGAGAGAGATTGATAGGACTGGAAAAAGAAAAAGAACAACTTGAAGAGCGAATCAACGGTCTCCGGCAGAAATTCGCCGAGACCTCCTGTCCGTGCGACATCGGAACCGTTTTTAAGTGTAAAAGGAACGGTCGTCTCGCTCGGGTTATAAAAGTCGAATATTCCGAATGGCGCGATTATGAGTTGGTGGGGCGTAACGTCTGCAAAAACGGTTCTCTGGGCGCGGTGGTGACCATTGACGAAATCAACTGGATTCGTGTGGAAACCGATGACTTCGAGTCGCCGAACGACGATGACGAGCCGACGTCCCTCGACTTTTTTCCTTCTCTGGCGCCAAGAAGGTCCAGAAGGCAAAGCCACTAAGGCTTTTGTTGTAGCGCCTTGGCCCCCGGTCCTTGCGACCGCGGGGTTCGGGCATGTCTCCAGGGCCGCGACGGCCGAAAAGCCTCGTAGCGCCGAAGACAGCCGGTTTGCCCGTGTTGGGGATACGTCCCGCGCGGGGCGCCGGCGTCTCGAATCAAGCTCCCGTCCATTCGGTCCATTCCCGTGGCCCGACGCGACGTCGTTTTTGCGTGTTTCCGCTTAAACGGACACCCGCTGTCCAATCCTGTCGTCCCACCTTCGGTTTTCCCGTTTCACAATAACGTTATTGGTTTGGGGTCCGCGTGAGGATCGCCGACATAATTCAGTTCCACCGATTCGGTGGGCAGGTATTCCAGATCGCCCTCTTTCGTGATTCTGAATGACCGGTCGTGACCCGGAACGATCACGTCCGCCAGGGAGCGAGCCTTGTCATAGCTCCCCAGTGACGCCTCTTCCTTGAAAAACGAAGGCGGCGCCTGATTGCGGATAAATTCCCACGCGTTTTTTACGGCGTCGCCCGCCAGCAGCGTCCGGTCCTGCTCCAGATAGAGCCCCATCAGGCCGGGCGTGTGACCGGGAAGCGCCACGACCCGGACCCCTTCCGCCGGCTCATACCCCTCTTCAATCAGGGTGAAACGGGGTTTGAGTTTTTCCAGGATGGTCATGGGCACGTAGGGGTCGCTCGAGCGCAGGAAGTCCTCGTTAAAGGCGTACTCATACTCCGTTCGCGACATGAGCAGTTCGGCGGAAGGGAACACTTCGGCGTTCACGCTGTGGTCGAAGTGACAGTGCGAGAGAAAAACCGTGTCGATGTCCCGGGGCGCGATCTTCATCTCGCCCAGTTTTTCCAGCAGCCTGCCTCGATCGCCGTACGATCCGGTGTCGAACAGGATTTTCTTCCCGCCGATTTCCAGCAGGACCACGCTGAGCCAGCCGATTGCGCCGCGTGAAGAACTCACCGGCACGCCCGGCAATACAATGGTGTAGGTCGGTTTCATACGCTCCGCCTTCTCTTGCGCGTGACGCGCGGTGTGGCCCCGGCGCCGGCGCGGTCGGATTTTTGTCATCCATCATGTAGCATGAAGAGGGAGGTTGGCGGAAACGAAATCCGGGTGGGATGGTTTTTTCCCCCTCGTAAGGGCGGGTTTGAAACCCGCCCCTACCGCGCGCCATGGCGCGCCGAAATCGTCCAAGGTGTTAAAACATTTTCGTCCCGGCGCATTAATAAATCATATTGTTCCGTATGATAGGACGAAAACATTCCCCCACAAATATTCCGGCGCGACAAATATTGCTAAATTTATTCGCTTGCGGTCGTGATAATAATTCTATTAATATGCGCCCAATCAACGAAGATACGAACTCGCGGCGCCAGACGGCTGCGCCGGCCCATGAAACCGGAGATTATTCAGGCATATTCTTTGGTTTCACTTAAGTCCAGGATAATTCAAGTATTATTGAGAGTTAGAAGTTGATTCTTGACGTAGGGTGGGTGGAGCGCAGCGAAACCCACCGAAGGACACATACATTTCAATCTGATAAAACAAAAAATCAGGTCGCGGATGGCAAAATTGCCGCATTCAACATTTTGTAAGTGTACGCGGCGTGGGAAATACACGCCGGATTGGGCGGCGGTGTTAGCTTGATGGTGATTTAAGAGAATACGTCGTCAATAACAAACATGATTGGTGGGTTTCGCTATCGCTCTACCCACCCTACGAGACCTTAACTCCGGAGATCAGCCATGCAGAATGCGCAAGGAGACCATGTAAAACGAAAAGGAAGTATGCTTGAAGAATTGGTTGAGATGATCTTCAAGAGAGCTGGGTTCGAGGTTAATAGGAATAAGAAAATACTAGGTTTTGAAATAGACAATTACGTAAGTTTCGGTGATAGATCAATCATTGTAGAGTGCAAGCAGTATGAGCAAAGTTACCTTCCGGTCAGAAATTTAGTCTTGGAATGGAAAGGTAAAAATGACATTATTGGTGCGGATGGAGTGACCGTTCGTTATATATGGAGTAAAAATCAATGACGATGTAAAAGAGTTTGCTGCTAACCATAATATTAAAATATGGGGAATAAGTTAAATACAGCATTTTCTAAATATTATTAATGAGAGGGAAGAATTATGCGGCTCTCTTCTGAAACTCCTAAATTTAGGAGAAAGAGACATAGCAGAAACTAATGAATATTTCTTTAAAAATGTAATTTGTGATTCATTCCTGTCTGGACGTGAACATGTAGATACGGACCTTAAATTTAACGTGTTACGTAGAGCCTTGAGAAGGAGGATAATAACCAATCTGAAACAATATGGCTCATCTACTCGTGACCGTATGACGCATCTCAACTTTTTCGAGAATGTTGTTAAAGACACTAAGAAAGAAAAGTTTCTCATTTTTAATATTAAGAAGAAGATGTCACAAAAAGAAATATGGGAAGATATAAAAACTAAATTAATCGATTTAAAGCCATTTTATGAGAAGATTAACTCGAAATATCTTAACTACATGGTGCGACTTGAAGATGGCTTCAATGGCTTCTACAATTGGTTTATTGAAGATGAAAACAGCAAGCACAAAAAAATAATTTATCATAAATTGGCTAATGCTGGAGACGAGAAAATACTCTTCTATTTCTCTGAGGCGACCCAATCAGTTCGCTTAACCGTCGATGGATACAAAATTATCTTTCCCTCCGATGCTTTGGAAAGCGTTAACCTTTTAGAGTGGATATTAACCGACACGGAATACAAAATTTATCGAGAAGTCAATGAGCAAGGATCGGTCCTGAAAAAAGAGCTGCATTGGTTTGCCAATGACTTAGAAGAGTTAGTCGAAAAACTGACAAGAGCTTTTTATGAGTATTATGGAATTCATAACTACATGACCATATTAGAAGAAAGTTTGGCGATAACCGCAAGTCTCAAGAAGCCATATTGGGAATGAGATTTTTAGCATAATAATGTGGGGAACTTATGAGACTTGGTGGTTAGCTTTTTGGGCTTGGTTCTTGCTTTTTGACCTTAATAAAATATGTTAAACGAGAAATAAAAAAAGTCAAATAACAAGACCTGACCCTGCTTTTTCTTTTCCTTTGTCAGGCCAGGAAATTAACACCACCATTGTGGGTAAGATTATATGGTGGTGGGGGGGGCAGAAATGAGAATAATTTATTCAAAAGTTATTTTTATATTTTTTATATTCTTTTTTTTATTTACATCCTTATCTACAGCTAGTGATTATCTTTTATGGGCTACTTCTCAATGTGGCATGACTAAATCGGATGTTGAGCAAAAATTTAGCTCTACATTAGTTTCCATACCTAAAAATGATATGGAAGAAAATGATATTGTATTTCCGTTCTACATTCCCGAATACTCAATAGGCCAGATTAAATTCAATGTGAGATTTTTATTTGGGGTCGAGAGAGGAAAACTCATTGGGGTTAAGCTAAACAGCATAAGTAAAATAAACATTCAAAATAAATTTGAATAAATTACGGAAGAACTAATAAA
>CAWGFI010000017.1:0-176724 GCA_963821845.1 uncultured delta proteobacterium | reverse complement strand
ACCCATTCTGGAAAAACTGCTGGAGAACATACGATGAAACCGGGCACGGTTTACCTCATCGGCGCCGGTCCGGGCGATCCCGGTCTGGTTACGGTCAAGGCGGTCCAATGCCTCGAAAAGGCGGACGTGGTGGTGTACGACTACCTCGCCAACGAGGATCTTCTGGACTACGCGCCTCCCCACGCCGAACGGATTTACGCGGGCAAGAATGGGCGGCGATCACGCCATGGCGCAGGAAGACATCAACAAGCTTTTGGCGGACAGGGCCCTGACCGGGGCCACCGTGGCCCGGCTCAAGGGGGGCGATCCCTATATTTTCGGCCGGGGAAGCGAGGAAGCCGCCTACCTGTACGATCTGAACATTCCCTTTGAAGTGATCCCCGGCGTTACCTCGGCCATCGCCGCCCCGGCCTACGCGGGCGTTCCGCTGACCGACCGGCGCCATGCTTCATCGGTGTCGCTCATAACCGGCCACGAAGACCCCACCAAACCGGCTTCGAGTCTGGATTGGGAAGGGATCGCCAACAGCGCGGGAACGCTGGTGTTCCTCATGGGAGTCAAAAACCTGCCCGCGATCGCGCGAAAACCTCATAGTTAACGGAGGTCCCCGGACACCCCCGTGGCCGTCATCCATCGTGGCACGACGCCTTTTCAGAAAACCGTGACCGGAACCCTGCAAACCATCGCCCACGAAGCTCAAAAGGCCGGCGTAAAGCCGCCCTCCATCATCCTGGTGGGATCGGTGGTGGAACTCAGGCCCAAGCTGAACTGGTTTGAAACCAGGCCCCTGTTCGGAAAGACGATCATCGTCACACGAGCCCGCCAGCAGGCCAGTTCGTTTCTGCAAAAACTGCGCGAACTGGGCGCCAACGCCATCGCCTTCCCCACCATCGCCACCGCCCCGCCGGAATCATGGGAACCGCTGGACCAGGCGTTGGAGGAACTGAACAGCTATCAATGGCTTATTTTTACCAGCGTCAACGGCGTGGCCTTTTTTGAACAGCGTCTGCACGCGCGAGGTTTGGACACCCGCGCCCTGGGCGGCCTGAAAGTAGCGGCCATTGGTCCCGCGACCGCGGACCGGCTCAGGGAAATGGGGATCGTCCCCGATTTCGTGCCTTCCGAATACCGCGCCGAAGGCGTGGTGGAAGGACTGAAGGATCAGGCTCGCCCCGGAACGCGCATGCTGCTTCCGCGAGCCGCCGAAGCGCGTGAAGTCCTGCCGGACGAACTGCGCAAGGTTGGCGTCACGGTGGACGTCGCGCCCGCCTATCGGACCATCCTGCCCAACGAACGCAGCGAGGAAGTGGCCCAACTGCTTCTGGACGGCAAGGTCGATCTGGTCACCTTCACCAGTTCGTCCACGGTGTCCAATCTGGCGCGCATGTTTCCCGGACAAGCCTCCCTGGCCGAGCTGCTCAAGTCCACTCATGTGGCCTGCATCGGCCCCATCACGGCCAAAACCGCCGGCAAACACCAGTTGAATATCGACATCCAGGCGGATGAATACACTCTCGACGGATTGACCCAGGCCATCGTGGCGTTTGCGAGGAAATCCGCTTCCGAATAACCGAGCGCGAACTATGCGTACCTATGAAGAATTGCTCAAGTGGGCGTACGATCTCCAGAAATTCGGGATCAAGCTGGGCCTGTCCAGCACCGGTGATTTGCTGAAACGTCTAGGCGATCCGCATCAGGGTCTGCCCGTCGTTCATATCGGGGGAACCAACGGCAAAGGGCTCGGTGGCGGCCATGCTCTCCAAGGCGCTAACCGACAGTGGCTACCGGGTCGGGCTCTATACCTCCCCGCATCTGGTCAGGTTCGAGGAGCGGTTCAGGATCAATGACCAGATCATAAACCGGGAACGGGCCCGCGACCTCATGGAACGCGTGCGCGAGGCCATGGATTTCAGCGAGCCGCCCACCTATTTCGAATTCACCACCGCCATGGCCTTCCAGCTTTTCGCCGATGAAAAGACCGATATCGCTATCATGGAAGTGGGCATGGGCGGGAGGCTGGACGCCACCAACGTGTCCGAACCCAAGGTTTCCGTCATCACCAACATCTCCATGGAGCATCAGGAATATCTCGGCGACACGCTGCTCAAAATCGCCTATGAAAAGGCCGGAATCATCAAGCCCAAAACGCCGCTGGTTTCAGCCGCGCGACAGCCGGAAGTGATCGATTCGTTCAGCAATCGCTGTGTTGAGCTGGCCAGCCCCTTTTATCTTTCGGACCGGGACTTCCGGGTGTCGCAATTCAGGCTCCGGCCTGACCTATAATGGCCTAAAGCGCAGTCTGGACGATCTGAAAATCGGCCTTCCGGGCGATCACCAGCGAGCCAACGCAGGTACGGCCCTGTGCGTCATGGAACTGCTCGAACAACACGGGTTCTCCTGGAACGAAACCGCGATTGCGCGGCGCTCTGGAATCGCCCCATTGGCCCGGACGGTTTCAGGTTGTGGACACCAATCCCACGCTGGTGCTGGACGGAGCCCACAATCCCGGCGCGGCCGAAGTGCTGGCTCGCGCGGTGAGAGACCGCTTCCCGGATCGCAAGGTGGTCCTCCTGGTGGGGATTATGGCCGACAAGGACATCGAAGCCGCGCTGGGGCACTTTCTGAGCGTGGCCGACGAAGCGGTCCTGAGCAGGCCCGCCTACGCTCGGGCGGCGGAACCCGAAGTACTGGCTCGCGCCGTAAACCGGCCGGACCTTCCGGTGGAAGCCGTGGTTCCGCTTGAAAAAAGCCATTGAAACGGCTCGCGAAAAGGCGGGACGGGACGGCGTGGTGGTCATCACCGGTTCCCTGTTCACGGTGGGAGAAGCCATGGAAATCCTGGGCCTGGAACCCTGAAGCGGAGAAAGCATATGAAAAAGCTGTGAAAAAGCTGTGCGGGGGAATCTCTTCCCCCGCGCCCCCTGCGGGCTATTTCTCGCTGCGCGAAATGACAGACTCGTTTTCTCTCTTGTCCACAAAAGCGAAGCCCCACATGCCGCCCGACTCAACGAGCCTCCTGTTCTCGTCATTCCGCGGCTTGACCGCGGAATCCAGGTATTTCAAAGTATGTAATAACTTCTGGACCCCACTATCAATTCGCGGGGCGACGAAATACCAAAATTGAGGTGTTATCCGAATACTTGGGCGGGAGGAGCGGACGAGTAGAGGGATGACTTCGACGTGCGAATACCACCTTGTCATTTCGACCAACGGGAGAAATCTCGTTATTCATCCTCATCATCATCAAAATCGTAATCCAGTTCGTCCTTCACGATCTCGATCAACTCGATGTCGTATTCGAGGAATTTGCCCGCCAGGGGATGGTTGGCGTCCACGATAATGGAGTCTTCCATCAGTTCGGACACCACCACTGGCGTGGTCTCGCCTTGCTCGTCGACAATCTGCACCCACATACCGACCTCCGGCCGGATGCTCGGGGGCAGCTGATCCCGGTCTACTTCAATAAGAAGGTCTTCGTCCGTTTCGCCAAAGGCCAGTTCGGGCGGTACCAGGATAGTCTTCTCTTCGCCCGGGCTCATGTCCAGGAGCGCCTCGTCGAATCCCTCGATCACTTCTCCGATGCCCACTTCGAACTGGAGCGGCTCGCCTTCCAGCGTGGATTCGAAAATTTCGCCATTCTCATACCGGGCGGTGTAATGCACCCGGACGATATCTCCATCTTTAACGGTCTGGTTCATATGCGCCTCTTGAAAGACGGCCGCGCGGCGGCCGCCCGTATCGGCAGAGTTTCAGGGAAGTAAAGTATACGCCCGAGGCGGGCGCCCATCAAACGGTCGCTCCGCAGCACCGCTTGTATTTCTTTCCGCTTCCGCAGGGGCAGGGAGCGTTGCGAGCCACATTCTCCACCGCCGCCTTTTTCGCCACAGGAAACAGATCCTGGAAACAGAGCGCTCCCCACAGGATAAAGGGCGTGGCCTGCACGCGGAAAATAAGGAAAAACTTGTGCAGAACCAAAATCAGCGATTTTTCCCACGGCGGGAAAGGTCCGGTCACCGGCGCGTAATAGGTCATGCAGATCCGTTTGACCTCCACCACCATGTCGATGACGTGGATTCCCAGCAGAATGAGGACAGCCAAGCCGCTCAGCTTGAGCCTTCGCTTCCACGACGCTCCGGGCGTGGCGAGGATCAGCGCCAGGGTAATGGCCACATTGGCCTGGAACCACCGCCAGAAAAAATAATAGAGCCGCTTGTCGTTCGACTGCCGCGCCGCGTCGGACCGGGGTTGCACCACCAGCGCGTCACCCGCCACGCGTAGCGATATCGGAGCCTGACTCTGGGTGATGTTGACCAGCCAGGTCACCGGAGGAATGGCGGCTTGGATGTACGGCTTTTGCAGGACCTTCCAGAAAAACAGGATCGCCACGAAGAAAAGCAGCGCGAGGGCAAGAAAGAGTGAAGCCTTAGCCGCGGGAGATTTCGGCATATTTTTGCACCCAGAAAAACCACAAGGCCACGCTGATCGCGATGACCACGGCCTGCATGATGTACATGTGCATGTCCTCGAAACTTTCGGGAAAATAGACCAGCGTGAGAAACAAGACCATTATCCGGACGATATTGACCAGCTGGATGGCGAAAAATCCCCCCACCGCGCCGATAACCTTGGCCAGGGGTTTGGCTCGGAAGGCCAGAATCCCGGCGACGAAAATGGCGCTCGCGGTGAGCCCGTCACAGCCCTTGGACACTTTCACCACCGTTTTTCCATAGGACAGCGTGTCGCCCGCCACCACGGCCTTCATGCCGAACAGCTTGAGCGTCCAACCCGCCACGCACGCCGACCACCGGGCAAAATGCTTCCACAGGTCCAGTCCGAGACCGAAGACGTCCTCGGTAACCAGCGCCTGAAATACGATCAGGACCACCAGAAATCTGATGAGAAACAGGATGGCTTCCCTGTTTGTTTTTACAAAGGCGCGAATGCTCATAGGATAATTTCCATAGTTCCCGTTCAGGCGCGGACGGTTCGTTTACCTTGGCGCACCATACACCGCTTCAAGGGACAAGGACAACTCGAAAAGCCGATTATTTCCCGGGAAAAAGCCGCCCGGCGGAACGAAACGAGCCGTTCTTTCCTCCCTTGACAATCCGGTCTCTCGAATTATTTTTTAGCCGAAATGATTATATATAAAAGCATCTCACTGCTCTGAAATAAGGAAGCAGAGAGATGTTATTGTCATGTGGTGTAAACGAGAAAAAGAGATCCCGGCAGAGCGAAAACGGGGTATAATACGTTGATCAGACCAGTTACGTATCGACATTTTCGACCGAGCCGCGATGTGGGCGGCAAGGTCGATGCGAGTCCTCAAGCGCCATGATTCGAAACTGCAATAATTTACCGGCGCGGATAAAGCAACGATCAGAGTTCATTAAGAAGGAGGAAACGAGCATGGCTATCATCAGATTTAGGGATCCGTTTTCCAGCGACCCCTACAGCGCGGTTCGGAGTTTGCGAGAGAATATGGACAGACTTTTTAATGAATATTTTACCGGCGGAACAAAAGGACCTCAAAGCGGCGTATTTCCCCAGGTGAATGTGTACACCGGAGAAGACGCGACCTACGTGACGGCTGAAATACCGGGCGCCGACATCAACGATATCGATATTTCCATTCACGCCAACAACCTGACCATAAAGGGCGAACGCAAGCTCGAATCCTCGGACAAGCAGCTGACCTACCATCGGCGGGAACGCGCCGCCGGGACCTTCAGCCGGGTCGTCAGCCTGCCGCAACCCATAAATTCCAGCGCGGTTACCGCGGAATTCAAAAACGGCGTGCTGACCCTGCGGCTGCCCGTCGCCGAAGAAGCCAAACCCAGAAAAATCGCCATAAAAGCCGAATAGGGAGGTGACCATCATGGCCGATAAGGAACTTCAAGCTCAGGAAAAAAGGGATCTTCAATCCGCGGCTGAATCCACCACGGGAAGCCCCGTGTTTATACCTCACGCCGATATTTATGAAGACAACGAAGCTCTGTACGTTGTCGTGGACATGCCCGGAGTCGATAAAGGCGCGGTCACCATCAATCTGGAGAATGACACGCTTTCCATATACGGCAAGGCCGGCCGTCCCGAGTTCGAATCGAAGCTCACCTACGCCGAATATCGCATCGGCGATTTTTCCCGGTCGTTTATCCTCACGGAAACCATCGATCGTGAAAAAATAGACGCCAGCATGAAAAACGGCGTTTTGCGCCTGCTTCTTCCCAAGGCGGAACAAGCCAAACCGCGAAAAATCGATATTAAGACCGGTTAGGAATTCCCGGTTTCGCGACCCGTCCGGAGCCGGTGTAACGCCGGCTCTTGTTTTTTCCGGCGCCCCGCCCTTCCTGATTAATTTTACCCTCGGGCTCATCCTCGCGAAAAAAGCCTTTTTTCAGGAATTTACCCTTTTTTCCAACGCTCCCTTCGCGCCCTTTCGCGTTTTTGGTTGCGCTCGGATACGGCGTATGATACGCAGAACTCTAGGTTTGTTGGCTTACCGCGTCCGGATCGTTCCGGGCGCCCGGAATATCCAAATTATGTAAGCGCGCCCCATTTTTCCAAGCGATATAGACCCCGTATGAAAAAATTACCCGTTTTCACGCTTTTTCTGGTTTTGGCGATCGCCTTCCCGGCTCTTTCGTGGTCCCAGAAAGTTCCTCATCTGCGGTTTGAAATTTCCGACACCCCCTATGAAGTGCGGGGCGACCAGGTTACCGCGGACCAGAACAGCGAAATCATCACCATCCAGGGGAATGTCAGCATACGGCAGGAAGACCGGCTGCTCACCGCCGACACGGTGCGGATTTTCCTCAAGCAACAGTACGCCGAGGCCGAAGGCGACGTGCATATGGACACTCCCCAGGGCACGGTGACCGGAGCGTGGGCCTATATCGATTTTGAGCGGAAACTGGGCAAGATACGGGAAGGCCGGATATTCATCAAGGAAGGCAGCTACCGGTTGAGCGGCGAGACGCTGGAAAAGACGGCGGAAGACACCTATTACGCGCTGAACAGCACGTTTACCACCTGTAACGGCCCCAATCCCGCATGGAGCTTCGAAGGCAAGGAAATCGAGCTTCGCCTCGACGACTTCGCCACCATCAGGGGGGCCAAATTCGAGATAAAAGGTGTCCCCATTTTATATGCGCCCTGGTTCAAGGTTTCCACTCGGGTGACCCGGCAAACGGGGTTTCTCAGGCCTGAATTCGGGTATTCGGACCGTAGCGGAGTCGTAATCGACGCGCCCTTTTTCTGGGCCATCTCCCAGAACAGCGACCTTACCCTGTATCCGCAGCCCATGACCCTCAGAGGCTGGAAACAGGGGGTCGAATACCGCTATATCCTGGACCCCCAATCCAAGGGCGAACTCAATCTCGATTACATTTTCGACCGCAGCGATGACCAAGACTTCTTTGAGGACGACTTCTCCCGGACCAACAAAAACCGCTGGTGGCTGCGCACGCACATCAACCACGAATTTCCCCACGACATCAAGGCCAAGGCCGATATAGATCTGGTAAGCGATCAGGACTTCCTGACGGATTTCAAGTCGGGCTATAGCGGCTTTACCGCCACCAACGCCGCCTACTGGCAGGATTTTCAACGAAACCTGGAAGACGACACCAGCCTGTTTCGCCTGACCACCGTCAGCGCGAACAAAAACTGGGATCAGGTAGGGCTTACCGGCGGGCTGCTCTACTGGCAGGGGACGACCGATACGGAACTCGACAACCAGGTTCCGCAACGATTGCCGACCATCTTTCTCAGCGCTCCGCAGAACGCGCTTCCCCCCGCCCCCTTGTTTTATTCCTTTAACAGCAGCTTTGCCAATTTCCAGAGAGAGGACGGGTCAAAAGGACAACGATTCGACCTGGCCCCTGGATTCAACTGGCCCATCCCCGTGGGCCCCTACGGCACCATTGTGCCATCCGTGCAGGCGCGGCAGGCCCTCTACTATATAGACGCCGACGACCCTGGCGTGGACAACGGTTTCGAGGAAAGGCTGGACACCATGCTGGCGGTGGAAGCGTCCACGTATGTATACCGCGTCTTCGACATGTCGCTGGGTTCCATACGCAAAATGAAACACATCGTGAAACCGCTGGCGCGGTACGAATACACCTTCGCTGACACCAGCGGCCAGTTGCCGGAGTTCGAACCGACGGACACGGCTGAAACCCTTCACCGGGTGACCTACGGAATCGAAAACGATTTCGTGGCCAAGTATCAGACGGCTACGGGCTTCGGATACCGGGATTTCGCCCGGTTTCGGCTCCTCCAGAGCTACGACATCAAGGAAGCCGACCGCGATCTGTTTGGCCCGGATGACGAGAACCAGCCCTTTTCCAACCTCCGGGGGGAACTCGAATTCTACCCCTGGCCCATGGTAACGCTGCTGGCCGATTCGAACTATAATATTTACGACAACAGCTTTCAGTCGTTTAACGCCTATCTGCGGGCTTTTGATTACCGGGGAGACTCCGTGCAGATCGACTACCGGTACTCACGGGGCCTGGTCGAAGAGTTCAACGCTCGCGCCCAGGCGCGGATCACCGACATGCTCGACGTGGTGGGGCTTATCAAGACCTCCTTCCAGGCCGACCAAACCATTGAACTCGGAGGCGGATTCGGCTTGACTTTTCAGTGCTGGGGAGTCAGATTCCTTTATACCGACAGCTTTAGCGACCGCAGCGTGGGCGTGGTATTCTCTCTTTTGGGCGTGGGAGAATTTAAGGGATTGTCCTTCGATTTGTGATACAATAAAACATTCATCGACCAATGATAGCTTTTTATTCCGGCGACTTTTATCGCCGTTTTTTTCTGCTTGACAAAAGGATGTTCGTCGTCTAAACATTCTTTTTCATTGTTTTCTTGAAATGGAGTTCTCCCATGAAGACGTACAGCGCAAAACCCGCTGATATAAAAAGAGACTGGGTCGTGGTAGACGCGGAAGGCCAAACCCTCGGCCGTCTGGCGACGCAGGTCGCCTTTCGCCTGAGAGGCAAGCATAAGCCGACCTTCACCCCCCATATCGACACCGGCGATTTCGTGGTTGTCGTAAACGCCGAAAAGATACGGATCACCGGAAACAAGCCGATGCAGAAAATGTATCACCACTATTCCGGTTACATCGGGGGAATGAAGAGCATTACCGCCGCCAAACTGCTGGAAAAAAAGCCCGAAGATCTGATCCGTTTCGCCATAAGGGGCATGCTGCCCAAGAACCGTCTGGGCCGGCAGCAGATCAAGAAGCTTAAAATTTATATAGGACCGGAACATCCCCATGAGGCGCAACAACCGACGCCGGTCGTATTGGAGGGAATAAGCCGTGGCTAAACAGGAACGGTATTACGCCACCGGAAGAAGAAAAACGTCTGTCGCCAGAACCTGGATCGCTCCGGGCACGGGCGTCATCACCATCAACCGACGGCCCATGGATGAATATTTCGGGCGGCCCACCCTGAGCATGATCGTTCGGCAGCCGTTTGAAGTGACCGGCGTGGCGGAGAAATTCGACGTCGTGGTGAACGTGGACGGCGGCGGAATCGCCGGCCAGGCGGGCGCCATCAAGCACAGCATCAGCAGGGCGCTGTTGGAAGCCGACCCCGACCTGAGAAGCGTCTTGAAAAAAGCCGGTTTTCTCACTCGCGACGCGCGCAAGAAAGAGCGTAAAAAATACGGTCTGCGCGGAGCTCGCGCCCGCTTCCAGTATTCAAAACGTTAAATCGCGTTTTTACGTCTTGGGAAAAAAAGGGGGGCTCCGACCTCCCTTTTTTTATGGTATACGTCTTTCAGCATACTCGGCGGGCGACCGCCTTTAATGAGTGAGGGACAAGATCATGTGGAACGCCGCCATCGTGGGCGGATCGGGGTATACCGGGGCCGAGCTGCTCCGAATCCTCACCCGCCATCCCGACTTCAAAGTCACCTCCATATCTTCCCGGCAGTATGAGGGCAAAAACGTGGCCGACGTGTTTCCGTCGCTGCGCGGCCTGGTCGACCTCCAGTTCACCGAACCCGATCCGGTTTCCATCGTGGAAATGGCCGACGCCATCTTTACCGCGCTGCCTCACCAAACCGCCATGGAAATCATCCCCCGGCTTTTGCTGGAAGGCAAGAAACTGGTGGACCTGAGCGCCGATTTCCGGTTTCGGGACGAAACCGTCTACGAAGCGTGGTATCAGCCGCACACCGCGCCCGGCCTCCTGAAAAAGGCCGTGTACGGGCTCCCCGAACTCTATTTCGATCAAATCCGCGCGACGGATCTGGTGGGCAATCCCGGCTGTTACCCCACCAGCGTCATCCTGGGAATGGCCCCCATCCTGACCCACAAGCTGGTGGAACCGGACTCCATCATCGCCGATTCCAAATCCGGCGTCAGCGGCGCCGGGCGGGGTCCGAGCCTTACCTCGCTCTATTGCGAAGCCAACGATTGCATCAAGGCCTACAAGGTGGGCCAGCACCGGCACACGCCCGAAATAGAACAGGAGCTTTCGGTTCTGGCCGGAGAACCGGTCACCATCACCTTCACCCCGCATCTGATTCCCATGACGCGGGGCATTTTCAGCGCGGTGTACGGCCGGTTGACCAGGCCGATCAAGACGGCCGAGGTTCTGGATATCTATCGGGAATTTTATCGCGACAAGCCGTTTGTCCGCGTCCATCCGGAAGGTTCCGTGCCCAGCACGGCCTATGTTTCCGGAACCAATTACGCCGACCTGGGGGCCAAGGTGGATGAACGGACCGGCCGGCTCATCGTCATGGCGGCCATCGACAACCTGGTGAAGGGCGCCTCGGGGCAGGCGGTTCAGAACATGAACATCATGTGTGGGCTCGACCAGACCGCCGGGCTCGACCATGCGCCGCTTTACCCCTGATCCTGGTTCAGGCCGGCGCGCATGAGCCGCTTCATTAAACTGACCATCGAATATGATGGGACCGATTACGCGGGCTGGCAGCGGCAGAAAAACGCGAACACCATACAGGAAACCATCGAACGCGCGTTGAGCCTGGTTTCCAACGCGCCCGTCACCCTGCACGGTTCCGGAAGGACCGACGCCGGGGTGCACGCCCTGGCGCAGGTGGCTCATTTTTTCAGTCCGGCCGATCACCCGCCCGCCTTGTACCAGAGGGCGTTGAACAAGTTGCTGCCGGACGATATCGTGATCCTGGACGCGGTCGAGGTCGGGCCCGATTTCCACGCCCGGTACAGCGCCAAAAGCAAGAGCTATCGCTATCTCATTCTGAACCGGTCCCTGCCTTCGGCGTTCGACCGGCGCGGGATATGGTTTTTTCCGCCGCCGCTGAATACGGAAACCATGGCCGAATGTCTGCGGCTCCTGGAAGGGACGCGTGATTTCAGTTCGTTTCGGGCCGCCGGAAGCGGGACGCGCTCCGCGGTTCGGACCTTGACCCGTCAAGGCCTGGTCCGGCGGGAGGATGGGCTCCTGACCGTGACGGTCGAAGCGAACGGTTTTCTCCGCCACATGGTGCGCAATATCGTGGGCACGATCGTGGAAGCGGGTCTGGGCAAGATCACCCCCGAGGATTTCCAGGCCATCATGGAAGCCGGCCAACGATCGCTGGCCGGACCCACGGCGCCGGCGCACGGGTTATATCTGGTCGAAGTCCGCTACTGAAACGCCGCCGCGATGACCGGGCTGCTTGCTCACTCGCCCGAGGAATGGTCGCCGGCGAGATAGCTCGATTTGACCACTTCATGCACCTTGAGGAAGCCTTCTTCGAAACTCGATATGGACATCCTGCCGGTTTCTATGAACTTGATGACAATTTCCTTGGTAACCTTTAGAATAAGTTCTTCGTCCGAACGCATGCGTTCCTCCCTGTTGGAAAACTTCAAAAGCCCCTGCTGAGGGAAGAAGGCGTTTTTTTCAGCAGAGGCCCTTGAATGTAGGAAGAACCCTTTGGGAGCCCTCCCTGGCGAGTGTTGTAGCATGGCGGGCGGCGTTAGGCAACGTTCAGTCTTTATTCGATCCGGTTGAAAATTATGACGCGCATACACATACTTCCCGAAGAACTGGCCAACAAGATCGCCGCGGGCGAAATCGTCGAACGCCCGGCGGCGGCTCTGAAGGAACTGGTGGAAAACAGCGTGGACGCGGGCGCGACCAGAATCCACATCCAGGCCGGAAACGGCGGAAAACGGGAAATCGCCGTCACCGACAACGGTTCGGGCATGTCGCGGGACGATCTGCTGCTGGCCCTGGAACGGCACGCCACCAGCAAGATCAGCTCGGTGGAGGATCTCTTTTCCATCTCGACCATGGGCTTCCGGGGCGAAGCGCTGCCTAGCATCGCTTCCGTGTCCCGCATGCTCGTGAGCACGTGCGCCCAGGGCGAGGCGGTCGGCCATCAGATCCGGATCGAAGGCGGCGTGATCAAGGACGTTCGTGAAGTCGGTTCGCCCCAGGGAACCCGAGTGGTGGTGGAAAACCTGTTCTACAACACCCCGGCCCGGCTCAAGTTCATGAAGAGCGTTTCCACGGAGCTGGACCATATGACGTCCGTGGCCATACGGATCGCGCTCGCCCACCCTCACATCCATTTTGTCTTGAATCATAACGGCCGGGAAATGCTCGATTTTCCACCCACCAGAGAACTCAACGGCAGGCTCAAGACCCTGTGGGGCGGCTCGGTGACCGAGCAGGCGCTCACGATCAGGCCGCGCGAGGAAGCGCAGATCAAACTGAGCGGTTTTCTGTCCCCGCCGGACGTCAGCCGGTCCAGTACCCGCCACGTCTACGTCTATATCAACAAACGGTGGGTCAACGACCCGCTGCTCAAAAGCGCGGTCTACGCCGGGTACAAACCGTTTCTGACCAAGGGCAGGTTTCCGCTGGTGGCTCTGTACCTGGACATCGACCCCGCCAGGGTGGACGTCAACGTGCACCCCACCAAGCACGAAGTCCGCTTCGCCAACGCCCGGGCCGTGTACGAAGCGGTGCGGGAAACCGTGTATCAGACCCTGCTGGCCGGCGCGTCGGGCCCCCAGGCTTCGCCGCTGACCGCGCCCATTAAACCGGCCCGGCCCCTGGAAACCGCGAATCCGGCCGCGTCCCGCGAGACGCCCGTCAACCGGGTTTCCGAACCGGTTCAAAGGCCCTTGCCCGCGCCCGAACCAAGGCCGCACATGACCGCCCGGGTCATTCCCCTGCCCCGGCCGATCCGATCCCAGGAAAACGGTCTGGCCGGCGCGTACGCCGACGAACCCGAAGCGGGCAAAACCGGTGTTGTTCCGCCGGCCCCGGCGCCAACGGAGCGGCTCACCGAACGGCTGAAAGTTCTGGCGCAACTGGGGACTTCCTACATTCTTTGTCAATCCGACGACGGCCTGCGGATCGTGGACCAGCACGCGGCTCATGAACGCATCGTGTACGAACGGCTCAAGCAGTCCTTTTTTTCCTCGCGTCCCGCGAGCCAGCGGCTGCTCATGCCCGAAGTGATCGAACTCTCCCCCATGGATTTCCGGCTTTTGTCCAAGGCCGCCGGACGGCTGGAGAAACTGGGCCTTTTGGTGGAGCCCTTCGGCGGATCGTCCATGGCGGTCAAGGCCGTCCCGGAAATCATCGGCGGAGCGGACCTCAAGGCCATGATGGCCGAGATCGTCGATAATCTGCGTGACGCCCCCTACCGAACGGACGGCGAAGCATTTCTGGACGGAGCGATCATCACCATGGCCTGCCACGGGTCGGTCCGGGCCAACCAGAAGCTGAGCGTGGAGGAGATGGAGCGTCTGATAAGAGACCTGAACGACCTCGCCACGCCGCCCCATTGCCCGCACGGACGCCCCGCGATCCTGAAAATAAATTATGAACAAATCGAACGGGATTTCAAAAGACGCTGAGCCGGACCTGATTCCCCTGGCGGTCGTCACCGGCCCCACCGGCATCGGCAAAACCGGCCTTTCCCTGCGGCTGGCGCGGCGTTTTAACGCCGAAATCGTCAACGCCGACTCCGTGCAGGTCTACCGTCAGCTCGATATCGGTTCGGCCAAACCCACCCCCGAAGAACGCGAGGCTGTCGTTCACCACCTGATCGACGTGGCCGATCCGGACGAAGATTTCGACGCCGCCCGGTATCGAGATCTGGCCCTGCAAAGCGTCCGGGACATAACCCGGCGCGGCAAACGCGTCCTGGTGGTCGGGGGGACCGGCCTGTACATCAAGGCGCTGCTCAAGGGGTTGTTTCCCGCTCCCCCGGTTTCACTGGAAATCCGCGAACGGCTGCGCGAAGAAGCCGACGGCGCCGAAACCGGCGAAATGCATGAACGGCTCCGGGTGGTGGACCCCGAAGCCGCGGAACGCATTCATCCCCACGACATCTACCGCATCACCCGCGCGCTGGAAGTGTTCGAACTGACCAGCCGCCCCCTGACCCGCTTTCAGGACCAGCACCGGTTCCGTACCAGCCAGTTCCGCCATGTCATGATCGGCCTGACCACCGACCGCGAAAGCCTCTATGAACGAATTGACCGCCGGGTGGACGCCATGATCCGCGACGGACTGGTGGAGGAGGTCCAGGGGCTGATAAAGAGGGGATACGGCTCGGAACTGAAATCCATGCAAACCATCGGGTATCGTCATGTGGTACAATATCTGGACGGCGGGATGTCGCTCGCCGAGGCCGTGGAAACACTCAAACGAGACACCCGCCGTTTCGCCAAGCGGCAGTACACCTGGTTTCGGGGCCAGCCGGAACTGGAATGGTTCGATTCGGCCGCCGAGGACGAGATCCGGAAACGGCTGGAAGCCTTTTACGAAACCACGCCGGCGGGCCGGGCGGAAGCGAACCCTCATTGACTTTGAAAAATGGTGTTGTTAGAGTCCTCGAAGCTATGAACGCCAGGAAGACATATATCGCGCTTTGCGTCTGGGCGGTGGTTTTCATGGCCGCCGGATGCGCTTCCCAACGCGTCGTGACGGACCTTGATTCGGCCGGATATCGGGTATCCAACGGCTATAAATTCCTCGACCGGGGGATGGTGGAAGAGGCGGAGCGCGAATTCAAGGCGGCTTCGGACATGGAACGCCATTTCAGCCCGGCCTTCGCGGGGCTGGCCATCGCGCGAGCCGAACAGGGGCATTTCGATTTGGCCGCCCACCTGATACAACAGGCCACCACCTACGCTCAGGACCCGACCACGCAGGCCGAAGTGGAAGTGGCCAATATCCGCATCCTCACCATTGAAAAGCAGAAGGACTGGATAGAACGCGCGATGACCTCCTTCAACCGCGCCACCGCGCTCAATCCCCGCTCCATGGCCCCCTACTTTTTCCTGGGACGGGCGTTCAAGGAATCCTACAATTTTAAAAACGCCGAGGAAATGTTCCTGAAGGCCGCCGGACCGCCCAATCCCTATCAGGCTCGAGCCCGATCGGAAGCGGCGCTCGTGGCCGCGGTGATCGGGTACGCCCCCCAGAGCATGGCCGCCAAGAAAGCCGTTCTGGAAGGCCGCGTCAACCGGGCCGAATTGGCGGCGATCCTGACTCAGGAGTTCGATGTCGCGCGGTTCGCTCCGCCCCGGGACAAGGACGACGACGCCCTGTCGCCGGCTCGGGACATTGCCGATCATCCATATCGCAAGAACATCGAAACCGTCCGGGCGCTCGATCTGCCCGTCCTGCGCACGGAAGCCGACGGGCTGTTTCATCCCTACGAACCGGTCAAACGGGCCGAACTGGCGGCCGTCACGCAGGAGATCATCATCCGCGCCACCGGCCGTTCCGAACTGGACACCCTTTATGTGGGCAGGTACTCGCCTTTTTCCGACCTGCGAAGCAACTCGCCCTATTTTAACGCCGCCATGTTGAATGTTTCCCTGGGTATCATGGACACCCGCGCCCGGGACAAGAGGGAGTTCGATCCCCTGGGGCCGGTTTCGGGAGCCGACACCCTGCGGATTCTCCATCGGATGATGGACCAGATCGAACAAATCAAAGCCGAAAAACTGCGCAACACCTGAGACTCCTATGAAAACACAGAAAATCATTCCGCTCTTTCAGCCGGTTAACGGTATCTTGTTCATGCTCCTGTTCGCGCTGACGATCGGCGCCGCCCTTCAGCTTCCGGCGGATGCCGCCGAACAGACCGAGGAGGTGACGGCTTTCGGGGTCAGCCCCATCACCGGCGCCAATCTGGCGGCCGCCAAGCAGAAAGCCATTGACGACGCCTTGAAAAACGCGCTGATGAAAGCGGTCGGCGATCTCGTTCCCCTACCCGCGGCCGTGGAGCGGCTGCAACCGCTGACCGATCAGGTCTTCGCGAAAAGCGGGGCGTTTATCCGGGATTACAAGGTGTTGAGCGAAGGCCGGTCCGAAGGCGCCTTTTCGGTGGCCATAACCGCTTCCATCCTGAAAGAGGAGTTGAAGCAGAGCCTGAGCGCGGCCGGTCTGGAAGGCCGGGAAACGCCGGGAAAAGGGAAAAAGCTGCTGGCGATCGTGTCCGGCCTGGCGGGGCTCGAACAAGCTATAAAGCAGTCGGCGAGAGAGAGCGTCATTCCCCTGGGCCTGACCCTGGAAGGCCCGGAACAGGCGACCTACGACACTGGGAAAATCGGCGTTTTGACCTGGAGCGACATCGGGCGGCAGCGGCAGGCGGACTATCTGGCCGTGATATCGGCGCGCAACGACTGTGAAAAGCCCGGCGCGGACCTCAACCGCTGCGGGCTGTCGGGGTCCATCCGGATTATCGACGTGCCCGATAAAACACTGATCGATCATGAAGATTTCGCTATCGACAACCAAACCGCCGGAGCTTCTCCCTCCAATAGTTCGGTGGAGTCCGTTTTCGCCGCCAAACTGAATGACATTATGGCCCGAAGCTTTGATAAAGCCCTGCTGAACAAAGCCGCCGGCGCGGCGACCTTTAAAATAATCCTGCTCGATGTCCGGAATTACCGGCAATATGAACTCGTTCGCCAGACAATCCGCGACAACCTGCCCGGCGTAACCGACGTTCGCCTCGATTCGGCGGGAGCGGCCAAGTTTACCCTTGCCGTGAAATATCGGGGATCAATCGATGAACTGGAATCCGAATTGCTGAAACAACCGTTTCCGCAGTTCCAATTGACGCCCGCGCAAAGGACTCAGGAATCCGTGACGTTCAATATAAAAAAATAACACGACGCGGCATGTTCTGTTGTATAGTTAGAAGTGTGGATTCGCGAACGAATGGGCGGCCTCGATCGGAGCCCGACATCGGCCTGATTCCCGCCCAAAAACAACATTGACAATTCAGAGCGTGAGTGATTAAGCTTGACTTACATGGCTATTGCTGTTAATCGAAAAAACCACTCGCACAGGCACGTAGCTCAGGGGGAGAGCGCTACCTTGACGCGGTAGAAGTCGCGAGTTCAAATCTCGCCGTGCCTAACACTGTACAACTTATTATGATATTTTAAGATTTCGAAAAGGTATCTTGAAACTTAGATCGCACCCTCGCGACAGGGGCGACGTCCTTCAAGGTGCCTTAATTTTTTGGCGAAAGGTGTACCGTTGTCCAAGATTACTGTCGTCTGGAAAGATTCGCATGTCGTTGACGCGGAAGCCGGAGCGCTCGCCCGGGACATCCTGAAAGAGGAGATGGGCGGCGCGTTCGACAAGGCCGTCGCGGCGAAATTGAATGATCGTTTGATCGATTTGTCCTCTCCCGTTAACGAGGACGGCGAATTGACTCCCATTCTGATGGACACTCCCAAGGGTCTGGACATTATCCGCCATAGCGCTTCCCACATCATGGCCGAAGCCGTGCAGAGCCTGTTTCCCAATGTAAAGGTCACCATCGGCCCGTCCATCGAGAACGGGTTCTATTACGATTTCGACAAGGACCAGGCGTTCGTTCCCGAGGATCTTCCCAAAATCGAAGCCCGCATGCAGGAACTGATCGACGCCAGGCTGCCCTTCAAGCGCGAGGAAATGAGCAAGGAAGAGGCGATCCGGCTTTTCACCGACATGGGCGAGCCCTACAAGGTGGAGCTGCTCAACGATCTGGATCAGGAGCGGGTTTCGGTGTACCGCCAGTCGGAATTCGTGGACCTGTGCCGGGGGCCGCACGTGCCCGACACGGGCAAGATCAAGGCCTTCAAGCTGACCGGCGTGGCCGGGGCGTACTGGCGGGGCGACGAACACAACAAGATGTTGCAGCGGGTCTACGGCACCGCCTTCCCCACTCCCAAGGAACTGAAGACGCACCTGAAAAACCTGGAGGAAGCGCGCAAGCGTGACCACCGCAAACTGGGTAAGGAACTGGACCTGTTTTCCTTCCATGAAGAAGCGGGCGCGGGACTGGTGGTCTATCATCCCAAAGGCGCCATGCTGCGAGTTTTGCTGGAGGATTTCGAGCGCCGGGAACACCTGAAGCGGGGCTACGACATCGTCATCGGCCCCCAGATTTTAAAACTGGATTTGTGGAAGCAGTCCGGCCACTTTGAAAATTACCGCGAAAACATGTACTTCACGCAAGTGGACGGCATCGATTACGGCATCAAGCCAATGAACTGCGTCGCCCACATGCTCATCTACAAATCCTCGGTGCACAGCTACCGTGACCTGCCCAAACGCTACTTCGAACTGGGCACCGTGATGCGCCACGAACGGTCGGGCGTGCTGCACGGCTTGCCGCGGGTGCGGCAGTTCACTCAGGACGACGCGCACATCATCTGCACGCCGGATCAGCTCAACGAAGAGATCAAGGGGGTGCTGTGGTTCGTGCACGACGTCATGAAGATTTTCGGCTTCCCTTATGAACTCGAACTTTCCACCCGTCCCGAAAAATCCATCGGCAGCGACGAAGACTGGGAGCGCGCCACCAACGCGTTGATCTTCGCGTTAAAGGATCTGGGGCTGCCCTACGATATCAATGAAGGAGACGGCGCGTTTTACGGGCCCAAGATAGACGTGAAGCTTCGCGACGCCCTGAACCGCACCTGGCAATGCGCCACGGTCCAGTGCGACTTCACCCTGCCCGACCGCTTTGACCTCCAGTTCGTGGGCGAGGACAACCAGAAGCACCGCCCGGTCATGCTGCATCGGGTCATTCTGGGTTCCCTGGAACGGTTCATCGGCGTGCTCATCGAACATTTCGGTGGGGCCTTCCCCTCTTGGTTGGCGCCGATCCAGGCGGTCCTGCTCACCGTCACCGACCGCTGCATTCCGTTCGCGCGGGACCTGCACCGGAAAATGCTCAACGCCGGGGTGCGGGTGGAACTGGACAGCCGTAACGAAAAACTTGGTTTGAAAATCCGGGAAGCGCAATTGCAGAAAGTCCCGTACATGCTGGTCATCGGAGACCGGGAAGTGGAGAGGGAAGAGGTTTCGCCCCGCAAACGCGATGGAAAACAACTCGACCCCATGTCTCCACAGGCTTTCATCGATCTGATCAAGATGGAAAACGATCCCGGCGCTGGGGACGGAGCGAAGGAAGTCGCGGCCCCGTCGGGCGATCAAAATCCATTAGAGTAAATCAAGATTCAATCCAACAGGAGGTGAGATCCATAGCTAAAGTAGACACGAGGATGAATGAACGGATTCGTATTCCCGAGGTCCGTGTCGTGGATGAGGATGGCGGGCAGTTGGGAATCATGCCTACTCGGCAGGCGCTCGACTTGGCTCGCGAGAAAGGGCTCGATCTGGTTGAAGTGGCTCCCAACGCCGAACCCCCGGTCTGTAAGATCATGGATTACGGCAAGTACAAATACCAGCAGAGCAAACGATCGCAGGAAGCGAAAAAGCGCCAGACCACGATCCAGGTGAAGGAAGTAAAGGTCCGGCCCAAGATCGAAGAGCATGATCTCCAGTTCAAGCTCAAGAACATCAGGAAATTTCTCGAGGAACGTAATAAGATCAAAGTTTCGATGATATTCAGGGGACGGGAGATAGCTCATACCGCCGTTGGTATGGAAGTGCTCAAGCGAATCGCCCTGGAAATCGAAGCCGACGGGGTCGTCGAACAGAGTCCGAGACTGGAAGGCCGGAACCTGAGCATGATCATCGCTCCCCGGTAGCCTTACCATCTCCGCCGAGGCGGCCGAGAAGAGCGACCGATTCCGTTTGGTTTCCGGCATGCGGGCGCACAGGCCGCGTCGGGTCCGACCATATTGTTCGGGCCGGATGACGAACAAGGGTTCGGGTGTGTCCGGATCGCTTGCTCGCGCATGCTTTTGGCGATAAGAGCCGGGGCTTTTTACTTCCGCGCCGGCCGCCGGGGCGGGTTTTCTCCATAAAGGGGCGCGGCTGCCGCATAAAACGGACGCCTCCCCGAGGGGTTTAATTTGCCTTCTTGATCGGCAAATACTTCTTGATTTTCCCGGCAAGATATGCAATTTTACCGTTTTACAGTTTTTTGACGGTATCGGTGCGTCCTTTGGCCGCGCTTATATATGTGGAGGATAACATGCCAAAGATTAAAACAAATCGCGGCGCCGCAAAAAGATTTAAAACCACCGGTTCAGGCAAAATCAAGCGGGCTAGGGCTTATCACAGCCATATTCTGACCACGAAATCCCGCAAAAGAAAAAGAAGCCTGCGAAAGTTAACCCTTATCGACCACCGGGACGAAAGAGCCATCCGCAGATTGCTGCCCTACGCCTGAGCTTGAACCAGGGCGTTCCGGGCTTTTTTTGGGAGTGGAGGACATTCAATGCCGAGAGTAAAGAGGGGCGTCACCGCCCACAGAAGAAAAAAGAAAATCCTGAAGATGGCCAAAGGCTACCGGGGTAACCGGAGCAAGCTTTTGCGTACCGCCAAGGAAACGGTGGAACGCGCCTTGAAGTTCGCGTACCGCGACCGCAAGGTCCGCAAACGCGAATTCAGGAAACTCTGGATCATCCGCATCAACGCGGCGGTTCGGCCTCACGGTCTTTCCTACAGCCGTTTCATACATCTTCTGGACAACGCGAACATAGCTATCGATCGCAAGGTGTTGGCCGATCTGGCGGTTAATGACCCGCAAGGATTCGATCAAATCGTGGAAACCGCCAAAGCGCAGGCCGCTTAAAGGAACCCGGAGTGCGGGAAAAGCTGAACCGCATCTTTGAAGAAGCCAAGGTCGAACTGGAACAGGCCGCCGATGAAATAGTCCTTGAACAGGCCCGGGTCAAGTACCTGGGGCGCAAGGGTGTTCTCACCACGGCCTTGAAGGGCTTGGGCTCGCTCTCTCCGGAAGAACGTCCGGCCATCGGGAAACTGGCCAACGAGATCAAGGACGGCCTGACCGCCGCCATCGAAGCGGCCGCTTCCCGGTTGCGTTCCGCGGTCGGGGGACCATCCCCGGCGCTCGATATCACCAGACCCGGCAGACGGTCGCAAGTGGGGCGTCTGCATCCGGTAACCCAGGTTATGCGGGAAGTCTGCGACATTTTCGAACGCATGGGCTTCGAAGTGGTGGAGGGGCCGGACGTCGAAATCGATTATTACAATTTCGAGGCGCTCAACATTCCCAAGGACCATCCCGCTCGCGACATGCAGGACACCTTCTATGTCTCGGACAACGTGGTCCTGAGAACCCACACCTCTCCCATCCAGATCCGCACCATGGAGAAACAGCCTCCGCCGGTGCGCGTGATCGCGCCGGGTTCGGTGTATCGCTGCGATTCCGACGTTTCCCACACCCCCATGTTTCATCAGGTGGAGGGACTCCTGGTGGATACGGGCGTCACCTTCGGCGATCTCAAGGGCGTGTTGACCAACTTCGCGCGGCAGATGTTCGGATCAGACACCGCGCTGCGGTTCCGCCCCAGCTTCTTTCCCTTTACCGAACCCAGCGCGGAAGTGGACATACGCTGCGTTATCTGTAAGGGCCGGGGATGCCGCACCTGTTCCGGCACGGGTTGGCTGGAAATTCTCGGTTCCGGCATGGTGGACCCGGAAGTGTACGGTTTTGTCGGCTACGACCCGGAAGAAATCAGCGGCTTCGCCTTCGGCATGGGTATCGAACGAATCGCCATGCTCACATACGGCATCGATGATATTCGTCTGTTTTTCGAAAACGACATTCGTTTTCTCAACCAGTTCTGAGCTTCCATTTTTCTGCGCTAAACATGAGACTAAGTTTAAATTGGCTTAAAGAATACGTGGACATCGACGTCAGCCCGGAAGAGCTGGCCAACCGCCTGACTATGGCGGGACTCGAAGTCGAGAGCCTCGAACGGCGCTATAGCCCCCTCGATAAGGTGGTGATCGGCCACATCAAGGCCGTATCCCCCCACCCCAACGCCGACCGGCTGACCGTGTGCGAAGTCGATAACGGCGCCCAAACCCTTACCGTGGTGTGCGGAGCGCCCAACGTCAAGGTGGGCATGAAATCCCCGCTGGCGCTACCGGGCGCCGAACTGCCCAACGGCCTGAAACTCAAGGCCGGCAAGGTGCGCGGCGTAACCTCGGAAGGCATGCTGTGCGCCGAGGACGAACTGGGGTTAAGCGAGGACCACGGCGGGATCATGGAGCTGGACGCGGGACTCGTTCCCGGAAAAAGCTTCTACGAAGCCCTGCGGCTGGACGATTATCTGATCGAAATCGGCGTCACCCCCAACCGTCCCGATTGCCTGAACGTGTTCGGCGTCGCGCGGGAAGTCGCCGCGTTCCTGGGTAAGACCTTGCATTTTCCCCACTTTTCCGTTCAGGAATCGCTGGGGCCCATCGAACGGGAAACCTCGGTCACCCTCGTCCATCCCGACGGCTGCCCGCGATACGTCGGTGCGGCTGATTACCGACATCAAGATCGGTCCCTCCCCCTTCTGGATGCGGGAAAAGATCATCGCGGCGGGCATGCGTCCCATCAACAACGTGGTCGACGTGACCAACTTTGTGCTCATGGAAATGGGCCAGCCCCTGCACGCCTTTGACTTCGGTTTTCTGGAGGAAGGCCGCATCGTGGTGCGTTACGCCGAGGAAGGCGACAAGTTCACCACGCTCGACGACGTGGAACGCGCCCTTCCCGCGAAGTCGCTCATGATCTGCGACGGCAAGCGTCCCGTGGCCCTGGCCGGAATCATGGGCGGCCAGAATTCGGAAATCCAGCCCACCACCACCAAGGTGCTGCTGGAAAGCGCCTATTTCACGCCCTCGGTCGTCCGGCGGACCGCCAAGAAACTGGGCATGTCCACCGAAGCCTCCTACCGCTTCGAACGCGGAACAGACCCCGAAGGCGTGATCGCCGCCGCCAACCGGGCTACCCAACTCATGATCGAACTGGCTGGCGCCAAGGCCTATACCGGACTGATCGACGAATATCCCCACAAGATCGGCCGGCCGTCCATCAACACCAATACCGAACGGGTAAACAAGTTTTTGGGAACGCATTACTCCGTGGATGACGTGGTCCGCACGCTCACTTCCATCGAACTGGAAGTGGACGCTGACCAACAGGGTGAAATCACGGCCGTTCCGCCGTCCTTCCGATCGGACATCATGCGCGAAGTCGATCTTTATGAAGAAGTCGCGCGTCTGAACGGCTACGACACCATTCCGGTCACCATGCCCGGCGGACCAGTGGGCGTGAATCCCCGCAACCCTGAACGCCGCCTGCGAGCCAAGGCCCGCGACGTATCCGTGGCCTTGGGTTTCACCGAGGTGATCAACTATTCCTTCATCGCGCCCGCGAGCGCGGACCTGCTCAATCTGCCGGCGGACGACCGGCGCCGCGACCACATCGCGCTGCTCAACCCCATCAGTGAAGACCAGGCCGTCATGCGCACGAGTCTCTTGCCCGGCCTCGTTCAATCGGCCAAACGGAACATCGCCCATAAAAATATTGACCTGAAACTGTTCGAACTTGGTAAGATATTCTTCAAGGTCCCGGACCGGGAACAGCCGGAAGAACGATTTTCCTACGCCGGTATATGGACCGGCGCACGAAATCCCGCTTCATGGCTGGAAAAAGATGAAGAAGCCGGGTATTATGACATAAAGGGGGCGGTGGAATCCTTTCTCGAGGGAATCGGGCTCAGCGAATTCTCCTTTGAACCGCTTGCGGGCGACCCCATTTTTGTGGAAGGTTTATCTTCGACGCTGCTGGCGGGGTCTGAACGAATAGGGTCCCTGGGCGTTCTGAACAACGCGGTGAGGACTAATTTCGACCTGGACGTTCCGGCGATCTGTTTCGATCTTGATTTCAGCGCCATTACCAGGAGCGCCGGAGCGAGAAAGACCATGCGGCCGCTGCCCAAGCATCCCGCCGTGGCGCGGGACTTGGTCGTCGTCGTTTCCCGGGAGGCGTCGGCCGCTTCGATTCTGAAGCTTATCGAGCAGTTCGGCCACCGGGCGTATATGGAAAGCGTCAGCCTGTTCGACGTGTACGAGGGAGAACAAATCGGCTCCGGCAAGGTCAGCCTGGGATACCGTATCGTGTACCGATCTCCCGACAAGAACCTGACCGACAAGGAAGTCAACAAGTTCCACGACAAGCTCATCAGCCAGGTATTGAAAAATACCGGAGGACAGATGCGGGTTTAGCGACCGCGCGGTTCCAGCGGCCTGAATATGACGAAACGGGACATTGTAAATAGAATCCAGGAGCAGGTAGGGCTTCCCGCTTCCACGGTTTCCGAAATAATCGACGAAATGCTCGACATCATCAAGGATCGTCTGGCGGCGGGGGAAGAAGTCAAAATTGTCCGTTTCGGCAGCTTCGCCATTCAGACCAGGGCCGAGCGCAAGGGCCGGAACCCGCAGACCGGCGAAGGGCTTGTCATACCCGAACGAAAGGCGCTAACATTCAAACCGAGCAAACTACTCAAGAAAAATCTGTAGGCTCGAAGAAGGGAATCATGAGCGGGGTTCCCAACAAAATGTATTTTCGCATTGGAGAGGTGAGCCAGATCGCGGGCGTGGAACCGTACGTGCTGCGATACTGGGAAAGCGAGTTCGACCAGATCAAGCCCTTGCGTTCGAACAAGCAGCGCCTCTACCGCAAAAAAGACGTGGAGCTGATCCTCACCATCAAGCGGCTGCTGCATGAGGAAGGCTACACCATCGCGGGCGCTCAGAAAAAGGTCAAGGAAAAACCCCCCGAACAATCCTCGTTCAAATTCGATGAAGACGCCCTCAAGTCCGCGCTCAAGGATATCAAGCGCGACCTCCTGGAAATCAAAAAAATGCTGGACATCTCCTGATCGCCGCCGAGCGGCCGGTCGACTTTCCCGTCATTCCCTTACATGTATCCCGGCCATTTCTCCGGATCTCGACACTCATCAATTTCCATTTCAATATACAAGGGGCGAAAAATATAACGGACGAAAAACTTTTCGCCCCTACAATTTTCAGGGCGCGCCGCCGCTTTCCGCTGAATCGCACGATAACGGATCTTTAAAATTTGACAATATAAATATTTCACAAACACAGCTCTCCATGGCCGTTTATGGAGGCCTTAAAGCCGTTACAGGGTATGATGAGTCGGTTAACGGACATTTCCTGCCCATATCCCGGTATGATTCTTATTTCACAAGCATTGTGTTTTTATCATAAATTCGTTACCCTAGATCATTACGAACACGCCTTTAAAGCGACCGGCTTTATCTTGGGAAAGGAGGAATATCAATGGCGGACGCGCCCAAATGGTATGACGCTCACTTAGAGGAATACAGGAAAATTGCCTACATCAAGAGCATGGAAGAATACCGTCGACTGCACAAAATGTCGCTGGAAAACCCCGACGAATTTTGGGCCGAACAGGCCGAGAAATATCTTTCCTGGGAAAAAAAATGGGATTTCGTGCTCAAGTACGATTTCGAGGAGGCCCGCATAGAATGGTTCGGCGGCGGCGTTTTGAATGCGTCCTATAACTGCCTGGACCGGCACATGGACACGATCAAGAACAAAGTCGCCTACTACTGGGAAGGCGACAACCCCAAAGAACGGGAAGCCGTCACCTATCTCGATTTGTACCAGCGGGTCAACAAGTTGGCGGCCGTGCTGAAGGCGCGGGGAGTAAAGCGTGGCGACCGGGTCGTCATCTACATGCCCATGATCGTTGAACTGGCGGTGGCAGCCCTGGCCTGCGCCCGAATCGGCGCGGTTCACAGCATCGTCTTCGGCGGATTCAGCGCCGAGGCCCTGGCCAACCGGATCACCGACTGCGGCGCCAAATGGTCATCACCGTGGACGGCGGATTCCGGGCCGGCAAACCCGTCCCTTTGAAAGGCACGTGGATAAGGCCCTGGTACGGCTGCCCGGAGGTGCAAACCGTTCTGGCTATTCGAACCGGGCCGGTCTGAACCCCAAGCTGGACGGCAGCAGCGAAATCTGGTGGCACGAAGCCGTGGCGGATCCCGATTTGCCCGACTTCGTCGCCCCCGAACCCATGGACGCCGAAGATCCGCTGTTCATTCTCTACACCAGCGGCAGCACCGGCAAACCCAAAGGCGTGGTTCACACCCATGGCGGGTATCTGCTCTATGCGGCCATGACCACCCGGATCACTTTCGATCTGAAGGATCGACGATATCTTCTGGTGCACAGCGGATATCGGCTGGATCACCGGCCACAGCTACATCGTCTACGGCCCCCTCATCAACGGCTTCACCAGCGTGATGTTCGAAGGCGTTCCCTCCTATCCGGACTACGGCCGGTTCTGGCAGATCGTCGAAAAATACCGGGTGAACCAAATTCTACACCGCGCCCACGGCCATCCGGGCCCTGGCCAAGGAAGGCCCGGCTTTGGTTGAAAAGCACGACTATTTCCTCCCTGACCCTGCTGGGCACCGTGGGCGAACCCATCAACCCCGAGGCCTGGCGCTGGTACTATCACTATGTGGGCAAGGAGCGCTGCCCCATCATCGACACCTGGTGGCAGACCGAAACCGGCGGCCACATGCTCACGCCCCTGCCGGGCGTGGCCCCCATCAAACCCGGCTCCTGCTCCTTTCCCTTTTTCGGCGTCGATCCGGTGATCCTGGACTGGACACCGGCGACGAAGTGCAATACCCGGACGAGGAAGGGGTTCTGTGCATCCGGAAACCCTGGCCCGGCATGGCCCGGACAGTTTACGGCGATCATCGAGCGCTTTAAAGACACCTATTTCAGCCAGGTTCCGGGCATGTATTTCACCGGCGACGGCGCCAAGAAGGACGAGGACGGCTATTTCTGGATCATCGGCCGGGTGGATGATGTGCTCAATGTTTCCGGCCACCGGCTGGGCACGGCCGAACTCGAATCGGCGCTGGTGCTTACATGCAAGATGTGGCCGAAGCCGCGGTGGTGGGCTATCCCCATGCCATCAAAGGCCAGGGCATCTATGCCTTTGTCACCCTCAACACCGGCGTGACCGCCGTCCGATGCACTGAAAAAGGAACTGGTCCAAGCAGGTGCGGACCGAAATCGGTCCCATCGCCACCATCGATGTCATCCAATGGGCCGACGGCCTGCCCAAAACCCGCAGCGGCAAAATCATGCGCCGCATTTTGAAAAAAATCGTCGCCGGCAAAGCCGGCGAACTGGGCGACACCTCGACCATTGCCGATCCTTCGGTGATAGAAAGTCTCGTCAAGCACCGGTTGAACCTTCCCGGCGCCGTCTGATTTCGTGACCGGCGCTCGAATATTCAGGCTGCGTTCATTCCGAGCGCAGCCTCTTTAAAAAAAATCCCGAAATACAGGTTAGCGTTCCACTGTGAAAGAAAACCAGTCCATAACAAACTCCAGCCGGTCGGACGATTCTTTTCGGATCGGCTCCTGCGGCGCGGAAGCCTTCCCCAAGCTGCTGAAGATGTATGACGCTTTTTTCCCCGAAGCCGTCTGGCAGGGGGTTCCGCCCACCAATGAACAGGCCCGGAAAGAATGGGTTGCAATGCTGCTGCGGGATGGTGAAAATATAATTGCGTCCCTGGAAGGAGAACTGATCGGGCACTGCGCGATCATGCCCGACTACCAGAAGAAGGACGGCGAGTTCATCATTTTCGTGGTCGGGCCACATCGCAGGCTCGGAGTAGGCTCCGAACTGACGCGGGCGAGTCTGATCAGAGCCAAGGATATTGGTCTGGAGACGGTGTGGCTGACGGTGGAATCCGGAAATTTCAGGGCCATCCGGTTGTACAAAAAATTCGGTTTCACATTTCTCGATACCGGGATTGGAGAAAGAACCATGGCGCTCCAGCTGTGAGGTGGATATGGCGCGTGTGGTCGGCGTAGTCAAGGACGAACGATACCTGGAACATAAAACGGGACTCATACATCCCGAAAGTCCCAGTCGCCTGAAGTATCTGTACCGGATGCTGGAAAACGAATTTCCGGACGCATTCGTGCATATTACACCTTTACCCGCCACCCTCGAAGATCTCGAACTCGTGCATACTCCCTATTACGTAAAAAAGGTGCTGAAAACAGCCGATCGCGGCTTTACCAATCTTTCCTTCGACACCCCGGCCAGCGACAAAACCTACCTGGCGGCGTGGCTCGCGGTGGGGGGCTGCATCACCGCCGTGAATCTGCTCATGGAAGGGGCGCTCCAGTCCGCGTTCGCCCTGTGCCGGCCGCCGGGGCATCACGCGCTGCCGGACCGCGCGGGCGGCTTCTGCGTGTTCAACAACCTGGGAGTGACCGCCCGGAGCGCGTTGCGCCGTCACAACCTGGACCGAATCCTGATCATCGATTGGGACGTCCATCACGGCAACGGCCTGCATGACCTGTTTTACGCCGAAAAGGAAATATTCTACATTTCGTCGCATTTTACCACGATTTTCCCCTACTCCGGCTATGCCGAGCAGACGGGCGAGGGGGAAGGCCGGGGATACACCATGAACATCCCCTTGTGGAAAGGCGTGAATGACGACGATATGGTCCACATTTACAGCCGGATCGTACTTCCCGCCATGGAACGATTCCGACCCCAACTGATTATGATCGCGGCGGGATTCGACCTGCACCACCTGGATTCCATGAGCCGGTCCAATGTCACGGAAAAGGGATTCGGGCTGATGACCCGGCTTTTGATAAAGGCGGCCGGCAGAATACCCGTTTTCCTCGCTCTGGAAGGAGGCTACAAGGTCCCGGTCCTGGTGAAATCCGTGCGGGAGGTTTTGACCGAACTCCTCGACGGCCATGGCAGGAAGGTTCCCGCGACGGACGCCCCCTCGGAAGAAGTCCTGGAGCTGGTTGAAACGATCAAACGAATTCACGCCCCCTTTAAAGTTTGGGAAGGTTGACGCCATGGCGAGACAGCAATTATGATCAAAGCGCGTATCGACCCGGAAAATCCTCGGGCTAATCTGAAATCCTACCCGAAAACCTACAGTTCCTTTTCCTGGTCCGACGTTGAACGGGAGTTTTCCTGGTTTGAAAGCGGCAAGGTCAACATCGTTCATGAAGCGATCGATCGCTGGGCTTCCATCCCCGATTTCCGGATCAACAAGGCGCTCATTATCGAAAAGGCGGGCCGGGTAAGCGAGTTCTCCTTTAGCGAGCTTCGCAAGCTTTCCTGCCAGTGGGCCAATCTGTTTTCCCTGTCCGGGCTGGAAAAGGGAGACCGGCTCTTTATTTTTCTGCCGCCCTGCCCCGAGCTGTACCTGGCCATGCTGGCCTGCGCCCGTATCGGCGCGGTTTTTTGTTCGCTCTATCCCACCCTGAGCTATGACGAACTCGAAGACCGGTTCAACGACGCCCGGCCCCGAGCGGTCCTGACCAGCGCCGATCTGGCCGAACGCGCGCCTCTGGATGCCTTGAGCGCGGTGGATATGCTTTTTCTGACCAACGGCCCGGCGCCCAAAATCGCGCCTCGTGAGATCGTCGTTTGCGAAAAGCTGGCCGCCATGCCGGAGGAATGCGAGCCCGAATGGCTGGACCGGGATTATCCCCTCTATCTGCTGTATACCTCGGGATCGACGGGGCCGCCCAAAGGCATCGTGCACGCGCATGGCGACATGGTGGGGCATCTGGCCACCGCCCGGTTCGCGCTCGACCTCAAAAAGCTGGACCGCATCTGGACCGACGGCTCCCCCGCCTGGGTGACCGGCGCGGTTTATTCCGCCTTCGCCCCCTGGCTGTGCGGCGCCGTCTCCATCGTGCAGGCCGATCCTTTTTCCGCCTCCACCTGGTATCGCACGGTCGAGCAGCATAAAGTCGATGTGTGGTACACCACCCCCCGGACCATTCGGAAACTGATGGAAGCGGGCGAGGATCTTCCCCGCCGATACGATTTCTGTTGTCTGCGGCATATCGCCACCGTGGGGGAAGCATTGGACCCGGAGCTTTTCTACTGGGCCAAGAGCAATCTGAAGCGTTCCCTGCACGACACCTGGTGGATGACCGAAACCGGGATGATCTGCCTGGCCAATTTCCCCTCCATGGATATCAAACCCGGCTCCATGGGAAAACCCATGCCCGGCGTCCAGGCGGCGGTCATCGACGAAAACGGCGATCCCCTGCCGGAACTGACCCTGGGCGAATTGGCGCTCAAACCGGGCTGGCCCGCCTTGATGAAACAAATCTGGAACGACGACCCGCGCTACCGGGACTATTTCCGACTCAAGGGCTGGTTCGCCACCGGCGACATGGTGCTCAGGGACGACGAAGGCTATTACTATCATCAGGGCCGAATCGACGATCTGATCAAAGCCGGGGACGTCCTCGTCGGGCCGTATGAAATAGAACAGATTCTGCGCAGGCACCCCGCCGCTCACGAAGCCGCCGTCATTTCCCGCGAAAAGGGAGGGCAGTCCCTTCTGAAAGGCTTCGTGGTCATCAATCAGGGGTACAGCGCGTCCAACCGGCTCAACCATGAATTGCAGGCCTTTGTAAAAGCCAATCTGTCTCCCGACGTCCGGCTGGATGAACTCGAATTTCTCGAAGCGCTTCCCAAGACCCGTTCCGGCAAGCTGCTCCGCCGCGTCCTGCGCGCGCGCGAATTTGGGCTGCCGGTGGGGGACCCATTGAAAATGAAAGATTAGAAGCGGGGTTTCCGCTCTTGTCTCGTTATTCTTCACGGGGAACTCATGACCGTTCAACAACTCATCCTCTTCGGTATCCTCCTCCTGTCCCTCGCCCTGTTCGTACGCGGACGTCCCCGTTATGACATCGTAGCCCTGCTGGCCCTCTTGACCGCGGTGTTGACCGGAATCGTCGAAGCCGACAGCGCGTTTTCCGGGTTCGGGCATCCCGCCATCATCACTGTGGCCGCGGTACTGGTGATCAGTAAGGGGCTCACCAACGCCGGGATCGTGAACCTGCTGGCCCGCAAGCTGTCCAAAACGGCGTCACACCCCCACCTGTTCATCCCGGTCCTCACCGGGCTGGTGGCGGTGGTTTCGGCGTTTATCAACAACGTGGGCGCGCTGGCCCTCATCATGCCCGTGGCGCTGCGGCTGGCTCGCAAATACCCGCACCCGCCATCGCGGTTCCTCATGCCCATCGCCTTCGGATCGCTGCTCGGCGGCCTGATCACCCTTATCGGCACCCCGCCCAACATCATCATCGCCTCCTACCGGGCCCGGTACGGCCTTCCCCGGTTCAGCATGTTCGACTTCACCCCCGTGGGAGTCGGCTTGACGATTGTGGGAATCCTGTTCATAGCCCTGGTGGGCTGGAGGCTCATCCCCGCGCGCAAAAGACCCGCTTCCGCCGAGGATCTTTTCCACATCGAAGCCTACATGACCGAACTGCGCGTGCCGGCGAATTCCAAGGCCATCGGCATGACCGTGCGCCGGTTGGGGCAAATCGCCGAAACGGAAATCGTGGTCATGAGTATCATCCGTGGAAAGCGGAACATCATGGCTCCCGCTATTTTTCAGGAACTGCTCGAAGGGGACATCCTCATCGTGGAAGCCGACCCGGACGAGCTGAAATCGCTCATCGAGGGCGCGGGACTGGAGCTGGTGGGAGGCCACGATCTATGCAAGGACCTGATCTTAGATGAAATTCCCGTGGTCAACGGGGAAGCGGAAAAAGACATTGACGCGTGCGAGGAACTGGTGAAATCGCACGAAATGGGTCTTACCGAAGCGGTGGTGCAGAACGATTCGCCCATGATCGGCATGAGCGCGCAACTCATGGATCTGCGCTGGAATTACGGGGTCAACCTGCTGGCCGTGGCGCGGCAGGGGGTGCGTTTAAGGACGCGGCTCCACGATCTGTCCTTCCGGGCGGGCGACGTCCTGCTGTTTCAAGGCCCCGACGACACCATGGGGGACGCGCTGACCGCGCTGCGCTGTCTGCCCCTGGCCGGACGCGATCTGATCCTGCGGCCGCCACGGGGAACCCTGCTCTCGATCCTGGTTTTCGCCGCGGCCATCGTTTCAACGGCGATCGGCCTGATCCCGACACACATCGCCCTGACCGGGGCCGCGCTGGTCATGCTGCTTTCAGGGGTCTTGAAGTTCAACGACGCGTACCGCAGCATCGACTGGCCCATCATCGTGCTGCTGGGGGCCATGCTGCCCATCGGCGGGGCGCTGGAAACCACCGGGGGCGCGGCGCTGGTGGCCGACCGGCTGCTGGACCTTTCCCGCGTCTTTTCGGCGCCGGGCTCCCTGGCCCTGCTGCTCCTCGCCACCATGCTCCTGTCCAACCTCATCAACAACGCGGCGGCGGCGCTGCTCATGGCTCCCGTGGGCGTACATCTCGCCCAGAGCCTGGGAGTGTCCATCGACCCCTTCCTCATGGCGGTAGCTGTGGGGGCGTCCGCGCCCTTTCTCACGCCCATCGGCCATCAGTCCAATACCCTGGTCATGGGCCCCGGCGGATACCGCTTCGGCGACTACTGGCGCATGGGGCTGCCCCTGTCGCTGCTGGTCGCTTTTTCGGCCGTGGTTCTCATTCTCTATTTCTGGCCGTTGAAGCCATAAGCGCAACTTCAAAAATAAAAAACACGGTGGGGGAATCTCACGCTACAGGACAAATATGGAAGCGGTGATGAAATAGAAGGAGACGCCCAGGATGTCGATGCTGGTGGTCACGAAGGGGCCCGACGCCACGGCCGGGTCGACCTTCATCTTGACGGCGATGAGCGGGAGGAAGGTTCCCACCACTGCGGCCATGGTCATGTTGGCGCACATGGAGATGCCCACCACCATTCCCAGGCTCGTGTTATCGAAAAAATACCAGCCTACCAGCCCCAGCAGCAGACCGTAGGCCAGGCCCAGCAGCAAGCCGATGCGGATTTCCTTGAGCACGACGCGCCACAGGTTCTTGGGATCGACCCTGCCGGTGGCCAGCCCGCGCAAGGTGATGGACAGGCTCTGGGTGCCGATGTTGCCGCCCATGCCCATGATGACCGGTATAAAAGCGGCGAGCGAGGCGAACATGATCACCTCGCTCTTGAAATGGGCCTCGAATCCGCTGATGATCTGGATGGCGATCACGCCCCCGATCCAGGAAGCGAAGAGCCACGGCAGACGCACGCGGGCGCTGCGGGACACGGAAAAGGAGCTGATTTCCTGCTCCGACGTTCCGGCCATTTTCAGGATGTCTTCGGTGGCTTCTTCGCGCAGAACGTCGATGACGTCGTCGACTTCAACGATACCCACCAGAACGCCCTGTTCGTCCACCACCGGGATGGCCAGGAGGTCGTAGCGGGACACCAGACGGGCCACTTCTTCCTGGTCCGTGGTTACGTCCACCTTGATGACGTCGCGCATCATGATTTTCGACAGCGTCGTTTCACCAGAGGCGGTCACCAGTTGTCTGAGAGACAGTATGCCGGTAAGTCTTTTCTCCTCATTGACCAGATAGAGATAAAACACCATCTTTGTTTCGGACGCCTTGCGAACTTCCTGCACCCCTTCAAAGGCCTTCAGCGTTTCGGGCACGGCGAGGAAATCGGTGGTCATGATCCGGCCCGCGGAATCCTCCGGATAGCTCAAAAGAGCCGACACCTCCCGGTTGTCCTCGTCCGGCATCAGTTCGAGGACCTGGTTCCGGACGTCTTCGGGCAGGTCCACGATCAGGTCCGCCGCGTCGTCGTTGGCCATGGCTGTCAGGAGTTCGGCGATATCGTTCGGCGTCGATGTGCTGCAGCAGCTCGTTTCTGAAACTCGGCTCCATGTCCGACAGCACTTCGGCGGCTTTCTGGACATCGGGGAGCAGTTCAAAGAGAATGCGGGCGGAACGGTCGTTGAGGAGTTTAAAAAGGTTGGCGATGTCGGCGTGGTGAGTCTTATTGAGGATATTGACGAAGATGTCTGGTGGCGTTGCGGCGCAGAAGCTTTTCCACCGTATCTTGAAGAAGATGTAATTTTCTTTCGGCCATATCCTCTGTCCCGCCCGCCGGAAATACACCGCATGGCGCGCGGAGCGCCTGGGGGGATTTCCCGACGGCTTGTACTCGAGGGATCCATTGCTATGCTTGTTTCCATCTGCCTCGGTGTCCGGGTTTCTTTCTTCTCGCCTTGGGCGTAACAGAATCGATTCGGCGTGTCAATGGAAAACCGCCGTCAAGAAAGTCCGGGTTCTGAAGATGGTCCAGGCGCGCCGTTTGCCCGTTGACCCTGCAATGGTTATAATAATTAACAATGAAAAAGTTGCCGACAGTATTATGTCCTATATGTAAAGACAAGGTCAGCCTCAAGCTGATAGAGACCAAGGTCCATACCTCGAAGATAAAAGGTACCGGACCGGTCAAGGTATATCAGAGCGTCTGCAAAAAATGCGGGACGGGCGGCGAACTCTGCATCGACTGCCGCTCCAACCCGTGTGTCAGGAAAGAGTTCGAGACTAAGAGCGCGTAATAATTAACCTTCTTGCGCCATGAGACGGCGCTTGCCAAGTGGCAGCGCCGTCTTTTTGGCTAAGGGGCCGAGGACGCGACCGTGCTCGCCAAATGATCGGCCGTGGCGCTTTCGTCTTCGGCCGTTTCCAGGCCTGCGGTTTTAGGCCGCCGCCGTCGCCTGGTTTTCTTTTTCAGACGATTAATCTTGCGCTGCAGAATCTTTATCGTTCTTTTGTCGCCGGATTCATGGGCCTCGTCTTTTTTGGCTTTCAGGCCTTGAATTTCTTTTTGAGCGCCTGATGTATTCCCCGGCGGCTTTGTGGCCCGGTTCGTCCGTTATGCCCTTGGCTTCCTTGATCTCCGCAATGAGTTCTTCTTTTTTCATGGCGTGGACGCCGGTAATTCCCGGGATATTCAACGCCATGGCGCGAAGATCCTTGACGGTCATCTTTTCCAGAGGTTTGGTGAGTAACATATCGTCAGCCATTTCCTGCTCCTTGGATAAAAATTTTCTGCCTTCTAAAATTATCGTTTATCGATGTTTTGATTTGCTGAATTAAAGCGAATCCGTATCCTACTCTTTTTTTGTTATCTTTTCAACTATGTCCACAAATGGTCTGAATAAATCTATGGGAAGGGGAAAAGCGTGGTGGAATTATTCTCGGACGCCACCTCCCTCAGCGTTTGCAGATAGCGCAACTGCAAGGCCACGGGATATTTTTCGATCATTTTGGCCGCGTCCGTGAGACGCGCCGCCGCCTGGAATTCGCCTTCGGCGTTGATCACCTTGGCCCGCCGCTCGCGTTCGGCCTCGGCCTGCTTGGCCATGGCCCGCTGCATCTCCTGTGGGCAGGTCGATGTGCTTGACTTCGACCGTGGTCACCTTGATTCCCCAGGGATCGGTGTGCCTGTCCAGAATTTCCTGGATTCTGGGTGTTGATTTTCTCCCGCTCGCTCAACAGTTCGTCAAGTTCGGCTTCGCCGCAGATGCTCCGCAGGGTGGTCTGGGCCAGCTGGGAGGTGGCGAACAGGAAGTTTTCCACCTCCACGATGGCCTTGATTGGCGTCCATGACCCGGAAATAGACGACCGCGTTGACCTTGACCGACACGTTGTCCCGGGTGATGACGTCCTGCGGCGGCACGTCCATGGCCACCAGCCGCAGGCTGACCTTGACCATGCGGTCGATCAGGGGTATGAGGATGATCAGGCCCGGGCCCTTGGCCCCGATCAAGCGTCCCAGCCGGAAAATAACGGCCCGTTCGTACTCCCGGAGCACCTTGATGGCCGAACTCAGGAAAAAGATAAACAGTAAATCAAGACCATGAGGGTATAAGAAATCATGATCTTTCCTCCGTTAGCCTTGCGGATTCTTTTGCGATGTTTCGGGATTGCGCGCGTTTGACGAACACTTCATGCTGTTCCAGTCTGACCACTTCGATGGTCCCTTGCTCGATGACTTCGTCGCTCAGGGCGTTCCAGTTTTCTCCGTGGACAAACACCTTTCCGCCCGCGGGGGACACTTCGCGTCACCACCATGCCGCGTTCGCCCATCAACCCTTCGGCCCCGGTGGTGGGCTTTCTCGACCTGCGCCCTGACCACCAGCGCGACCACCACGGTGAAAAAGAGCGTGATCGCGGCCATGGTGGGCAGCATCACCGACCATGATACCCTCACCGCGTACACCTCCCTGTTCCTTGAACAGCATGATGGAACCCAGAAGGAGGCAGGCAATGCCCCCCAGGGTCAAAAAACCGTAGCTGGTGATCTTTATTTCCGCGATAAAAAGCAAAATGCCCAGGAGAATCAGCAGCACCCCGGCGTAATTGACGGGCAGGGTGTTCAAGGAGTAAAAAGCCAGGATAAGGCTCAACGCACCCACCGCGCCGGGAAAATGGTCCCCGGACTGGTGAATTCAAAATAGAGGCCGGCCAGGCCGATCAGCATGAGCAGATAGGCCATGTTGGGATTGGCCAGGGTGCGCAGAAACTTTTCCCGGAAATTTTCCTTGATATAGCTCCAACCTTGGCGTCCTTGGTATGCAGCGTTACCGCTTTCCCAGGACATCGACCTTTCGGCCGTCCACCTTCTCCAGCAGATCGGGCAAGCTGTCGGCCCGCAGGTCGACCACCCCGTTTATGACCGCTTCCACGTCGGTGATGGATACCGCGTTCGGTGACCGCCTCCGCGGCCCACTTTTCGTTCCGGCCCCGTTTCTCGGCGATGCTTTTAACGTAGGCGACCATGTCGTTCATGACCTTGTTTTTCATGGTCTCGTCCATGTCTTTACCGCCGCCGCCGATGGACACCGGGGAAGCCGCGCCGATGTTGGTCCCCGGCGCCATGGCCGCGACATGGGCCGCCATGGTGATCATGACTCCCGCGGAAGCCGCCCGGGCGCCGCTCGGCGCCACGTAGACGATGACCGGCACGGTGAATCCATATGGTCTTTACCATCTCACGCATGGAATCGGCCAACCCGCCGGGGGTATCCAGCTCGACTACCAGGGCTTCCGCGCCTTTTCGGCCTCGCTTTCATGGACGGCCCGCTCCAGAAACTCGGCCGTTCCCGGATTGATGATCCCGTCGATACTCGCGACATAGACCACCGGGGTCTGGGCCTCCAGCGAAACGTCCAGCCAAAATCAACAGCGCCAGGGCGGCCATCATTGCAAGCGCCGGGGCATGTCTTTTCTTCCGCAATCGTCGCATGGGGCCCCCTCACTTGTAAGTGAGGAAACCGTTTCAGTATGATCTTCACGTCTTCCCAGGCCTCCCGTTTGGCTTCGGGATTGCGCAACAGATACGCCGGGTGAAAGGTGGGGAGGATGGCGTAAGTTTCGCGCCGTTTGGAAGCGCCCCCGCAGGGCGGATATCCGCTCTTTGGTTCCCAGCAGGGCCTGCGTGGCCACTCTGCCCAGGGCGCACACCATATCCGGGTTTATCAATTCAAGCTGCTTCCAGAGCAGCCGGAATGCAGGTTTCGATTTCTTCCGCTTCGGGGTCCCGGTTGCGCGGGGGCCGGCACTTGACGATATTGGCGATATAGACGTCGGACCGCCGCAGCTTGAATCCCTTTTCTATGATGTCGGTCAAAGAGCTGCCCGGCTTTCCCCACAAAAGGACGTCCCTGTTCGTCTTCGTCCTCGCCGGGCCCCTCGCCCACGAAAACCAGTCGGGCGTGCGGGATCGCCCTCGCCGAAAACCAGGTTTTTCCTGGATTCGCACAGCCGGCAACGTGTACATCGCTCCCCAGTTCTTTTGCAGCTCCTCCAGCGTATCCGCGTCGAGCGGGCCCTTGCTCCAGGGGCGGCCCCTCCATTATAGCGCGTCTCAGCGTCTCGGGCACGAACAGACTATCCATTCCCAAGGCCTTTTGCAGCTCCAGCATGGCCTTGATTTCCGGCCGGAGCAGCGGACCAGGAGCGTCGCGGGTCATCCGGCCATGGTCACGCATCCACTGGGAAACCCGGTCCAGAATCACCTGCGCCACTTCCAGCTTGGAACAGAGTGGCACGTCCTGGATCACGCCGCTCCGGTCGATGATTTTGACCGTGTTGTTATCGGCCCCAAATCCGGCGTCGGTTCGGCTCACGTCGTTGGCGATGATGAAATCCAGGTTTTTGCTCTCCATTTTGTGCGTGGCGTTTTCGAGCAGGTCCTCCGTCTCCGCCGCAAAACCCACCAGGATCTGATGTTTTTTCAGGCTTCCCATTTCCTTGAGGATATCCGGGTTTTTGGCAAGCTCGACCGGGTCCGAGTTCCGATCCTTTTTCAGCTTCCGAGCGGCGGGCTCCCGGGCCGGGCGAAATCGGAAACCGCGGCCGCCTTGATGAGCACGTCCGCGGAGTCAAAGCGTTCCCGCACCGCGTCCAGCATCTCGACCGCGGATCGTATCCTGACCGTTTCCACCCCGCGCGGATCGGCAAGGTGGGTGGGACCGGCGATCAGGGTTACTTCCGCGCCCCGCCGTCTGGCCGCCGTGGCCAGGGCGAACCCCATTTTCCCGGTGGAGCGGTTGGTGAGGCAGCGCACCGGATCGAAATACTCCTCGGTGCGGCCGGCGGTGATCAGGAAACGCTTGCCGTCCAAATCCTTTTCCGTGACCAGATTGATGGCCTCGTCCACGATGTCGTCGACGTCCGACAGCCGCCCCTCCCCTTCCATGCCGCAGGCCAGCGAACCTTCCCCCGGACTCATCAGGTGATAGCCCCGTTCCCTCAGCCGCCGGATGTTGTCCCGCACGGCGGCGTTTTGCAGCATGTAGGTGTTCATGGCCGGGCAGATCAGCGTGGGCGCGCGGGTGGCCAGCATGAAGGTGGTGAGAAAATCGTCGGCCAGGCCGTTGGCCAGCTTGCCGATGGTGTTGGCGGTCGCCGGAGCGATGATCACCAGGTCGGCCCATTGCGCGAGCCAGATATGGAGCACCGCGCCTTCCATCTCCTGCCACATGTCGGTTACGACCTCGGTCGTAGTCAGGGTCTTGAAGGTCAGAGGAGTTATGAATTTCCGGGCGCCCGCGGTCATGATCACCCGAACCTGGAAACCGAGCTTCATCAGTTCCCGCGCCAGATACGCGGACTTGTAGGCCGCGATTCCGCCGGTTACCGCAAGAACCACTTTTTTATCGATATCCGCCATAGCACAATTCGCCGTTCCGGTGAGAGCCCCTGTGGGAGCCTTCATCATAGTCTCTCTTTATTAGAATGAAATGAACCTCGGATACGTTTAACGGCTTGAGTATACCTGCACATTTCGGAAAGGGCAAGGAAGGGAGGGTCCGCTCGAACCCATCCGTGGGAACGCCCGGAATAAAAAAAAAAGCCGTTTGCTTCTCCACGGCTCAAGGCCGGAGAAAAACAAACGGCGTCGCGGGAGTCAACACGCGAAGTTCGCCGCTCCCGATATTCGGTCTCATGGTCGGAAAGCATGAGCGATTGCTAGATCGCGTCCGCTCCCTTTTCCCCTGTTCTGATGCGGATAGCTTCCTCCAGAGTGGATATGAACATTTTCCCATCGCCGATTTCACCGGTCCGGGCCGATTTAATGATGGTATCGACAACGGAATCGACCTGGTTGTCTTCGATCACGACCTCGATCTTCACCTTGGCCACAAAGTCGACGACGTATTCCGCTCCCCGGTAAATTTCCTTATGGCCCTTTTGCCGCCCATATCCCTTTACCTCGGTCGCGGTCATACCCTTGACACCGATAGACTGCAGCGCCATTTTCACTTCGTCCAGCTTAAACGGTTTGATTATGGCCTCAATTTTTTTCATAAACCCAGTCTCCTCTGAAAACGCGATATCCGAACCATATGGTGTCTATCTACATATTATAAGCGGTCTCGCTGTGTTCCGTTAAATCGAGCCCCTGCGTCTCGTCGTCCTCGGGGGCACGCAGGCCGAGGGTGAGGTCGATTGCCTTGAGCAGAATCCAGCTCACGACAAACGCGTAGACCCCGGTAACCAGGACTCCGAAAAACTGAATCCCCAACAATCTGAAGCTCCCGAAAATGAGCCCGTCGGCCCCGCCGGAATTGACCGCCGTGGACGCGAACAGCCCCACGCACAGGGTCCCCGAAGACGCCGCCGACGCCATGAATGCCCACGACATCCAGACTATCGTCATACCCTAATCTCGCCTTGGCCGCAACCGCAATATAACAGCAAAGACCGGCGATTATGCCCACCAGGACCGCCGAATTCGGCCCGATGAAGCCCGAAGCGGGCGTGACCGTGGCAAGCCCCGCGATGGCGCCGGAGGCGGCGCCCAGAGTGGTGGGCTTTCCCCGATGAAGCCATTCGGTGATGGTCCAGGTGGCCATGCCCGCCATGCCCGCCAGATGGGTGGCCACGAATGCGTTGGCCGCGATGTCATTGGCCGCCAGCGCGCTGCCGCCGTTGAATCCGAACCAACCGAACCACAGAAGCCCCGCGCCCAAAAGAGTCATGGGGAGATTGTGAGGCAAGAAATTTTCATGACCGTAACCGAGGCGTGGACGCAGCGCCAGGACCGCCGCGAACGCCGCCGCGCCGGAAGAAAGATGCACCACCAGTCCGCCCGCGAAATCCAGGACGCCGAGGTTTTTGAGCCATCCGCCCGATCCCCAGATCCAGTGGCACAGGGGGTTATAGACCAGCACGGTCCACAACAGGCTGAACAGCAGGAACGGACCGAACCGCATGCGTTCGGCGAACGCGCCGGTGATGAGCGCCGGGGTGATGACCGCGAACATGCACTGGTAAATCATGAAGACCGTCTGCGGTATGGTGGAGGCGTAAGCCGCGTTGGGCGCCGCGCCGACGCCGTGCAGGCCCATCATGGACAAATCACCGATGACGCCCGCCACATCCGGCCCGAAGCACATAGTGTACCCCAAATACACCCACTCCAGGCTGACCAAGGCGATCATGATGAAGCTGTGCATGATGGTGGCCAGCACGTTTTTTCCCCGGACCATGCCTGCGTAAAAGAGGGCCAGGCCGGGCGTCATGAGCAAAACCAAGGCCGCCGAAATCAGGATGAAGGCGGTATCCGCCGGTTGGACTTGCGACATTTCGCATTTCCTCCAAGAAAAAATATTTGAATGTGTGGAATGAGTCATCCTGATAGCAGAGGGAATGCGCCAATTCAATTAAAAAAAGCCGCGTGTCGCGGCCCATTTATTACATTTTTGTAACTTTATGTAAGTTATGCTAATCATTCTCTTCCCGATATCGCTCTTCCGGGGTTGCGCCCTTCCCGCTCCGTTTAAGAATGAGTGGCTATGACGTAAATTGTCATTAGTAATACTAACTACATTATTGTTGTATATTTTCAGCGACACATACAATTTCGCAGCATATGAAGTGAGTTCCGCTCCGGCCGACCGGCGCTCCCGCGACCTTTTCTTGAAAATTTTCCGCTTTGCCGTTACTATGTATTATGCGGGTGCCGAAGAGTGCGGGCAGCCGCCTGTAACGACAACATTTCCCCCTCAAAGGAGGCGTGAACCTCATGATAACTTTGGTCAAATGGCATCGCCGTGAACTGGACAACATGCGCAAGGAAATGGATGACGCGTTCACCAGGTGCTATCGAGGGATATTCGAAATTCCGGATCGGTTCGGGGAATGGGAACCCTGTCTGGACTTGTTGGAAACCGAATCCAATCTGATTTTACGGGCTGAACTTCCGGGGATGGAAGCCGGCGATCTCGACATCGCGATCCACGGGAAACAGCTCACCCTGCAAGGTCAGAAGAGCCGTTACGAGTGTACCACGGGAGAAAACTACCATTGTGTGGAACGACCTATTGGCTTCTTTAAAAGAACGGTCGACCTTCCCACCATGGTGGACTCCGAAAAAGCCGAGGCCATGTTCAAAAACGGTGTGTTGACGCTCACCATGCCCAAATGGAAAAAGGAAATCGGAAAGAATATTAAGGTGGAGGTACATTAAAAGCGGATCGCTGCGTGACCGGAGGCTCCGTTTTTAGATAGAATGAACGGCGGGGAACAGGGTAAACCTTTCCATTCCGCCGTTCTTTTTCAGATTTTTGGCTCAACGCAAGGCTTCGCTCTATCGTAAACGTTTCGTCATGAATGCCTTTTTTCGATCGAGCTGCTCTCCCGCGCCGGTCGCTATCTTTTCCTGGCGGGTCGTCCCTGGCGAAATTCAAAGTCCGCTTTCACTTCTTCATAGCCCCGCTGAGCCAGAAATTCCGTAATCGCCTCCCGCAGGAAAGACGCCACCGTAAAATCCGGAGCTTCCGCTCCTTTTTCCCCTTCAATAAAATCGATAATCTGATTAAACTGTTTTTTGGGAATAGCCACGGATACGGTTTTTAATTCTTTTTTCATTTTTCGCTCCATAAAAAAGTAAAGATACCCGATATTCTACAACACAAGTCTGCGTCCGCCATACCTCCTTCCACACGTCGAGGTTGCTTTCTCAGCCGGATTCACTTACACTCTTATATTGCACATTATTTTGTTAAAATCCATATATCAAAACGATTTTTCCCTATTTTTATTTAAGTATATTTATCTGAAGACGATGTGATAGATATACGGAACAATTCGAACGTAATGGCTACCAAGGGCTAACTTTATGAGAGTATTTAAGATTTTCGCGCTCATCGTGGCGCTCGCATCCCTCGCCGGATGTTACGTCGGCGCCGAACCCTTTGGTGAAGCGGGGGTATATTACACCCCCCCTTACTATCGTCGGCCGCCGCTTACGCCTTCCACCTACTGGATCGATGCCGCGCCGGTGGGCTATAATTCCGCGCCCGATGATTACCCGTTCTGGTATTGAGCGGGAAGTTCCGGTTGACCCCGGCCGGGAAGCCTTTGCCGGTCCACGCGGCTATACTTCAGGTGACGCCCCGCGAGCGTCCTGCCGGCGGCGTCATCTTTCGAGATTCCGTTCCCCGCGAAACGTTTAAAAAAGATCTTAACCCAAAGCTCATAATTACGCGCGTGGGAACAACTTTAGGGGAGAATTTCGATCTCATTGGCCGAGGCTCGCCGTGTTTGCTTTACAGTGGCGTCTTACCGTGCTATGAGCAACTACGATAATCATTATCCGGGAATGATTCGGATCGGCCCATGATCCGACTCGATGAACGTAAGCCGATCCATTCGGCGCCTATCCCCCTTTATGAGTCAGGCGTAGAGATACCATGTCATCTTACACCGTTTCCCTGAGCATTCCCACGGGCGTGCGAATAGCCATTCAGACGCAGAATGGTGAAAACCTCTTCTCTTCCATCATCGGCGTTCTCGAAGGCAAATACATCATTATCGATATGCCCAAAAACGAGGGTCGGACGGTTCCCTTGCGGGCCCATTCCGAATGCGTGGTGCGCTTTATCAGCGAGGGCGATGTCATGGGTTTCGTGGGAACGGTGTGGGAAACCAGCTACCGTCCCGCGCCGCTTGTTTTTCTGCGATACCCGACTCAAATCGAACGAAAAAGTCTGCGCAGCGAAATCAGGCATCCCGTGCGGATCGAATGCGAGTTCATGTACGAAGGCATCAAGCTCGCGGGAACCATTGTCGATCTGTCCAAAAAAGGCTGCGGAGTCAATACCGACCAGAAACTCGACAAAGGCTCCAAGGTTTATCTGTCCGTCACGCTGCCCAACAGTGTGACGATCAAGGATCAGGCCGGCGAGATCAGAAACAGCGTTGAACAAGACGGCCAATACCGGCTGGGGTTCCTGTTCTATGACACCAATCCCAGTCTGGAGGAATTCATCAACATCCTGTTCTGAGGAAGCCTCCCGCCTCCGATTTTCCCCTCCCGCGCGACCCGATTAGCCTTTACTTTTCGTGACCTGCTCAGGTAACGTGACCGGACACTTCGTTCTTTGCTACCTAATCGCGGCGATTTCTATTATAATTCGGGAATAGGGAAAAAGCCGATCGCGGCAGAACATTAAATCTTGACGGTAAACTGAATCTTGACCCATGAAGGGCTTCCGTTCGAAACCTTCGATTCTGTTCGGTGACGGAAGAATTTAATCCGCTATGAAAAATTCCATTCCCGGGCCTCGGAGCCTTCAAACCCGCCTCCCCCGAGTCGCGCGTCCGTTCGGGACGAAAGCCGCATTAATCCTCGCGTTCATCGCGCTGTCCCTCACTTCCTGCTCGGCCGGCAGAACCTATGTGGTAGGCGGCGTGATTCAGGATGTGGTGGAGGCTTCCCAGTCCCAGGACGATCTTCAGGTGATCAGGCAGGGGATTCCGTCCTACCTCATGCTGATCGACGGGATGATCCACGCCGAACCTACCAACAAAGCGTTGTTGATCGCGGGCGCGCGGGCGTACACCACCTACGCCACGCTGGTCGAGGATCAGGAGTCTTCCCGACGGCTGTATACCAGGGCCAAGGATTACGCGCTGACGGCCTTGAACCTGAACGAACACTTGGGGAAGTGTAGTCAACTGCCCCTGGATGAGTTTCGCGCGTGTCTCGTCGAGAACACCGACGCAAAGGACGTCCCGCTCCTTTATTGGAGCGCCGTGGTGTGGGGCGGATGGATCTCGACGCATCTTGACGACATAATCGCCGTTTCCCAGCTTCCCCGAGTGGAAGCCCTGATGCGCCGGGCCGTGGCCCTGGATGAAACCTACGGGCGGGGAGGCGGCCTGCTGTTTCTGGGGACGTACGAAGCGTCGCGGCCGGGAGGAAACCTGACCAAAGCCCGCCGCTATTTCGAGCGCGGCCTGAAGATCGGCGAAGGCCGGCTCCTCATGGGCTATGTCTATTTCGCCTCATCCTACGCGATAAAGGCCCGGGACCGGAAAGCCTATCACGAGGCCTTGGAAAAAGTCATCAAGACCCCGGCCGACATCGCTCCCGATCTGACTCTGGTGAACACGATCGCGAAAAATAAGGCGCAAGGGATGCTCGATGAGGAAAACGATATTTTTCTGGAATAAGGGACGAAACGGAGAAGGATAAGACCATGCTCACGATCAACCGATTTTACCGCCCCGGAAGCCTCAAGAGAGGAACCATCGCGCTGACGCTCGTTATGGCCGCGCTCCTGCTGACGGGCCTTTCCGCCGAATGCGGCGCCGCATCCGTCATCAAGATCGCCACCCTGGCGCCGGAAGGCAGCTCGTGGATGAACGCGGTCGTCAAGGCGGCCAAATCGGTCGAAGAAAAAACGAACGGGCGGGTGAATTTCAAGTTTTATCCGGGCGGCGTTCTGGGCGACGAATCGGTCACGATCAAGAAGATGCGATTGGGCCAGATCGACGGCGCCCTGTTGAGCAGCGGCGGATTGTCGATAATCTATCCCGATCTGGGCGTGACCGAGGTCCCATTCATGTTCGATTCCTACGATGAAGCCGATTATCTCATGCGGCAAATGGGCGGCTTTTTCGAAAAGGGCATCAAGGATAACGGCTTTACGCTTCTGGGTTGGACCGAGGTGGGTTTTATCTACCTCATGAGCGTCAAACCGATCGCCAAGTACGATGACGCCAAGGGGCTCAAGGTCTGGGTCTGGAAGGACTCGGATATCCCCATGGCTTTTTTCGAAAAGCTGGGGCTGTCGGCGGTTTCGCTTCAGTTGACCGATGTGCTGGTGGCCCTGCAAAGCGGGCTCGTAGACGTGGTGTACAACTCCCCCCTGGGGGCCATCGCCATGCAATGGTTCACCAAGGTAAAGTACCTGACTAAACTGCAACTGGCCTATTCGGTCGGCGGGCTGATCGTAAAAAACAAAACCTTTGACGGGTTATCGCCGGAAGACCGCCAGACCGTGAAACAGACCTTTGAGAAAGCCCTTAACGAACTGAGCGCCAAGACCCGTCAGGACAATGAAGAGGCGCTCAAAATCATGGAAAAGGAGGGCGTGCGGATCGTGGTCCCCAGTCCGGAGGCGATCGAAAAGTTCAGAGCGATGTCCCGGCAGGTCATAGCGTCTCTCGAGCGCCGATTGGTTTCCCAGGAAATGCTGGATCGAGCCATGAAAATCATCGATGAGTACAAGAGCAAGACCAGGACCAGATAACATGCGCGAGAAGAGCCGATGGCATGCTTTCGTTCAGGCGTTTGACCGGGTGGAGGACTACACGCTCATTCTCCTGCTGGGTGGATTGCTCGCCGTCTCCATACTCCAGATCGTCACGCGCAACCTGTATGGCAGGTCCCTGTCCTGGGGCGATTTCGCGACGCAATATCTGGTTGTCTGGGCCGGGTTCCTGGGGGCGTCCGTCGCCGCCCGCGAAAAGAAGCATATCCTGATCGACGTCTTGGCCATCGCGCTTCCTTCGCGATGGCGAAAATGGATAGACGCGCTGGTGGAATGGTTCAGCGCGCTGGTCTGCGCCGCGCTGGTCTATTCGGCCATAAAATATCTTCATTTCGAATATACCGAAGGAGACAAAGTCCTGGCCACGGTCCCGGTTTGGGCGCTGCTCGCCATTTTCCCCATCAGCTTCGGCCTCATGGCCGCGCGCTTTTTCGCTCACGGCCTGCGCTCCCTGGAATCGGACGCCGAAAGACCGGGGACATGAATTATTTTGTCGCGATTATGGTGGTTTTGCTGGCGTTCCTCGGAACGCCGCTTTTTATCGTAATCGCCGCGATAGCCTTGACGCTCTTTTTCTCCTCGGGCATCGATTCGTCGATTTTCATGGTCGAACTGGACCGCATGGCGAGCACGCCGCTCTTGGTCGCCATCCCCCTTTTCGCCCTGGCAGGCTATATTCTGGCGGAAAGCAAGGCCCCCCAGCGGCTGGTGAAGCTTTCGGACGCCCTTTTCGGTTGGCTTCCCGGCGGTTTCGCCATCATATCGGTCATCACCTGCGCCTTGTTCACCGCCTTCACCGGGGCATCGGGAATCACCATCGTGGCGATGGGCGGCCTGCTGCTACCCGGCCTCATAAAAGAAGGGTATCCGGAAGGCTTTTCACTGGGCCTGCTCACCACCTCGGGCAGCCTGGGGTTGCTGTTTCCCCCCAGTCTCCCGCTCATCCTGTACGGCGTGGTTTCCAAATCCAACATCGAAACGCTCTTTCTGGCCGGAGTCATCCCCGGCTTGCTCATGATGCTGGCCCTGTCCCTGTACTGCGTCAATAAAGGCATGAAGGGAGACCGTCCCCGACCGGCGTTTTCGTTGGCCGGGGCCGGGAGAGCGGTCCGCGAGGCGGCATGGGAGATTCCGCTGCCGTTCGTTGTTCTGGGGAGCATCTATGGGGGATTGGTGGCGGTGAGCGAAGCGGCGGCCCTGACGGCCTTCTATGCGCTTATCGTGGAAGTGTTCATTTATCGCGAAGTCACCTGGGCCAAACTGTCCAAGGCGATGCGGGAATGCATGATTCTGGTGGGCGCGGTTCTCATTATTCTCGGCGCGGCGCTGGCTTTCACCAACTACCTTATCGACGCCCAGATCCCCCTGCGGGCGCTGCGGTTCTTTCAGGACTACATAACCAGCAAGCTGACCTTCCTGCTGGCGCTGAACGCGTTTCTTTTAATCGTAGGCTGCATCCTGGATATTTTTTCGGCCATGGTGGTTATCGTGCCTTTGGTCGCCCCCATTGCCGAGGCTTACGGGATCAACCTGATCCACCTGGGAATCATATTTCTGGCCAATCTCCAGATCGGCTACGCCACGCCGCCGGTGGGCATGAATCTCTTTATCGCCAGCCTCAGGTTCGAACGGCCGGTGACCACCCTCTATGTGGCGTCGCTCCCCTTTCTGGGCATCTTGCTCATCGTGCTGATGCTGATCACCTACCTGCCGCAGCTCAGCCTCTGGCTACCCGGAATCCATTGAGCGCCCGGCGGCTACGGCTTGACCCCCGTCTTTAGAAAGCCGTCCCGCGCGTAGATCGCCCCCCGCTCGACGAGATCTTCCAGAATGGACCGGTACGTCTGTTCGTAACGGCCCCCAAAGAAGAGGTCCACGGTTTCGGGATACCAGGGCGAGGCCATGAGGTAGTCGTAAAATCCGTCTTCCCGGTATTCGCCCTTCATGAGTAGAGTATACACCACGATCTTCTTGATCTGGTCCCGGCCCTGGGTTCGGGGATTTACCAGATAGCCGTTCAGGCGGGCGCGGCACCGTTCCAGAGCGGCCGGAACGTCATCGATGGCCGGGCCGTGGCCGGGAAAGGCTCTTTTGGCCCCCAGACTCTCGATCCGTCGCAGCGAATCCAGCGCCTGAAACACGCACATGTTCCCTTCGATCCGCGGCGTCATGGTCCCCAGGTCGTTGGCCCAGAGCGCGTCCGATGAAATAAGGGTGGACGTGTCCCGGTCGAACAGTACGATTCCTCCCGAAGCGTGGCCGGGCGTGTGGATGACCTCGAAAACGGCCTGGCCCACGCCGATACGGTCCCCGTCGCGCAAACCCGTGTCCGCGCGGAAAAACGCGGCCTCCTGCCGGTAGTATCTCCACCAGGTGTACCAGTCGTTTCTGGTGTCTATGAAATATTTATCGATGTGGCTGAGCAGTATTTCGCAGTTGGAAAGTTTCTGGATGTGGGCATGTCCACCGATGTGGTCGCAGTGGGTATGCGTGGTGATAATGCGTTCCACCCGTTCCGGGCTGATTCCCAGGCGCGCCAGGATAGCGATGGTTTCATTGAGGTGGGCGATATATCCGGTGTCGATCAGGGTCATATGGGGGCCCGCCAGCGCGAAGTGATTGCCGTTCAGCCACCCTCGTTCGATGAAGTACAAGTCCGGCAGTATTTCCTTGATCGCGTTCATGGGCGGAGAGTCCGGAATGGGCGGAAAAACCGCGCTTACCCGCCGGGACCGGGGTTTCGGTCGGCTCCTTCATTCACTCAACGAAATCACCGTGGCGCCCAGCGAATGCACGATATCGCGCGGCGACACCACCACCATGATCCCCCGCTGACCGGCGTTGATGGCCACATGGTCGAAATTCATGAGGCTTTCCTCGAGGTAGGTGGGGAGCTTTTTCCGGGCGCCGAAGGGGCTTATACCTCCGACCAAGTAGCCCGTGGACCGTTCCGCCTCGGCCATTTCGGCCATTTCGGCCTTTCGGGCGCCCAGCAACTTGGCCAGCTTCTTGAGCGGTATTTCCTTGTCTCCGGGCATCAGTATATAGGCCAGACCGCCCGGCGATATGCGTACGACAAGCGTTTTGATGGTCGCCTCCACCGGGAAGCCCAGGGCCTCCGAGGCGAACACGGCCCCTTTTTCCAGATGTTCGTATCGGTGTACCTGAAATTCTATTTTCGATCGCTCAAGAAACTGGATACCTCTGGTTGCAGACATTGTTCCTCCAGAGACTAAGAAAGAGCCGGCCAAGCGCTTACAAGCGAACTCAGCGGGCGTTTAGCGAAATGCGGCTCCGGATTCAAGACTATAGGATGCGCGGCTATCAGTCAAAACGTTTCGACGCCCGGGAAATAAAAACCCCCACATGAACCCCAGGGCTCACGCGGGGGAAAGGAGGGTATGGGATGAGAAACACCTCATTCCTGAAGCATAATATAAGAACGTTTCGCGTGTCGTTTGGTTTAACCCGAGGATGAAAAAAAAGCCCGCCAGGCTTTTCGCCCCGCGGGCCTGAAAGGAGATAGGATGAAAAAAGATGGTTATTCTATTTTCATTATTATTGACCCTTCGGGATGCGAAAAGTTTAAAATAGGATTTAATGAAGGACTCAAGCTTGAGTCATATTCTCCCGGCGCCTGAACGGCGTATTTCGCGTCGGCATAAAGGCGCATCCGCTTTTATCCGTTAACAATGTGTGGTATTCATCCTCATGATCATCCATGTTCAAGCTTCCATGCGGCATGCGGCGGTAACCTTCCACGATCGGATTCAGGGCTTGCCATCAGCTCGTAAACAGTGACCATGACCGGCGCACGATTCAGAATATCCATACAATACAAACTGTTCGCGGTGTTCGCCGCCGTGATCGTAGGTATGACCGCCATTATCGGCACGGTCATGATTAAACGTCAACAGGCGCAATACCTGGATCAGCTTACCAATTTCGGCGTTTACCTGGTGTCTTACATTTCCCAGACCAGCTCCGAGGCCATGCTTTTCGGGGACGATCTCGCCATGTCGCTCACGGTGCGGGACGTAATCCGTAATCCCCAGGTGTCGGAAGTGATGATTGTCGACAAGAACGGGATCATACGCGCTCACAATAACATGGAGCGACTGGGGTCGGTGTACACACCTCCGGCCCACGTGGAAACCAAAAACCTGGGGGCCGTGAGCCTTCACGAAACCACGGTCAACGGGGAACCCATGCTGGAGTTCTCCCATCCCATCGTGTACCAGGGCACGCTGGTGGGCAGCGTGTACCTGAACCTGACGAGGACGTTCATCGACCGGGACATAAAAAAAGCCACCTGGTTTATCGCCATCGTGGCCGGAATCCTGGTTATCGTGGGAGGAGTAATCTCTTTTGTCCTGAGCACCGTGCTTTTGCGGCCCGTCCAGGCCCTGGTGGAAGGCACCAAGGAAATAGCCGACGGCAATTTCAATCACCACGTGGAGATTCTGGCCAACGACGAAATGGGAGACCTGGCCAAGTCCTTCAACGAGATGGCCCATGAGCTGCGCCTGAAACAGATCATCGAGGAATCGTTCGGCCGGTATGTTTCGCCCGCCATCGTGAACCTGATCATCAACAATCCCGATCAGGTGTGGATGATGGGGCGCAGGCAGGAGGTAAGCCTCTTTTTCGCCGACATTCGAGGATTCACCTCGCTGACCGAAAAAAAACCGCCGGAGGAAATCGTTTCCCTGCTCAACGAATATTTTTCCATGGCCACGGAAGTGATCGTGGGCCACAACGGCTACATAAACAAATTCGTCGGTGACGGCTTCTTGGCGCTCTTCGGCGCCCCGGTCGCGGACGCTTCTCACACGGCCAATGCCCTCCGCGCCATGCTGGAATTGCGGCAAGGCGTGAAGCGGTTCAATCAGAACGCCCGGTCCAGATATAACGTAACCCTGGGAGTGGGCATGGGCGCGTCGGTCGGGATGGTCATCGCCGGGAATATCGGTTCGCAAACCCGCATGGAATACACGGTGATGGGGGATAACGTCAACGTGGCCAGCAGACTGACGCAAATGGCCGCGGCGGACGAGATCCTTATCAGCGCCGAAGTCCACGAGCGGGTTTACCGCACGTTCAAAACGGAAAAAGTAGGGCCGGTTCAGGTCAAGGGGCGCGAAAAGTGGGTCATGGTCTACCGCGTTCTTGACGATGACTGATATGAGCCGTTCCCTGTCCGAGCGAATATCCGCGCAACCGATTGACGGCGGCCGCGGCTTCCGTTTACCATGCGCGGTATGGACGGGAACGCGGGGAGTAACACGCGAATAATTTTCAAGGCAGGATCTGCGATGAAAGCAATAAGTCTCAAGCTCCTCCTGTTACTGGTTCTTATCTGGGCGTGGTTCGGCTGCGTGTCAGGCTCCGTCGATCGGTACCAGGAGTCTCTATATAATTACGATCACTATGTCAGGCTGGCGCGCGATTCCGAGCGTTCAGGAGACGTCAGGGCCGCGTTGGATGAATGGAAACAGGCCAAGGCGGTGAGCCCCGCCTCGTCCGAGGCCGAAAAGAACATCACCCGCCTGCAAGGCGTGGCATCGAAACAGGCCGAGGAAGCGTTCCAGGAAGGCATGGAAGCCTGGGACCGGGGGAACTACAAAAGCGCCCGTCGCTCGTTTTCAACCGCCCTCAGGCTCGATCCCAGCCGGAAAGAAGCGCTGTCCCAATTCCTGGAAGAACCGCAACGTCCCGAAGGCGTCATTACCCACCGGATCGCCGCCGGGGAATCCCTTTCGACCATCGCCAAGAAATATTACGGCGATCCCCAGGAATACAAGCTTCTGGCCGCGTATAACAAGATCGCCGATCCTTCGAAGCTGAAGGTGGGCGATGAAATTCTCATCCCCGGAGCGGACGAGGCGGCTTCGGCGGCTTCGCAGCCGGACGGCGCCGCGACATCCGCGACAACCGAAACGCCGAAAGCCGAAACGCCGGCCGAGAGCCCGGCCGTACAGGGGCGCCACCCAACACTTCCGCGTATAACGCTCCACAGCGGCCGATAGGCCAGGACCAGGTGGAATACGACTATCTGCAAGGGCTCGGTTCGTACCAAAAGAAGGATTACGGTTCGGCCTACCGCGAATTCCTCAAGGTGGTGAAAGCCGATCCCACCTATAAGGACGCCCTGAAGTATTACAAGGACAGCGCCTATCAGAACGGCCGCATCATGTTGCAGGCCGGAAACCCGGAAGCCGCCTATGAATCGCTCAAGGGCCTGTCGGACATCGACCCTGATTATCGTGACGCCAGAAATTATCTGAGCAGCGCCGAGGCCCAGTTCAAGGAAATCCATTATCTCAAGGGAATCCAGCTTTACAAGCAGGAACAACTGGAAGAAGCGCTTCAGGAATGGAAGATCGTTTATGACCTTGATCCCGGCTATAAAAAGGTATCTTATTACATCGAACGCTGCGAACAGGTGCTCAAAAAAATAAAGGAACTGAAGTCCTCCGACACCTGACAGCCGGTACCGGCGCTTGATCGCGGGATAGTGTGGCCCTGGATATGAATTCGGATACGCCTCGTTTAGTGGAAGTTATTGAACTCACCAACGGACTGAAGCTCGAAGTCTGGGATTTCAGCCTGAAAATCGCGGGCGATCGCCGCCAGGTGGCCCTCGTATGCCGGATCGAAGTCGATCTCGATCACGACTTCACGCCGAAAAACGATCAGGATCGCATGGCCGTGAACGAACTGACGGCCGTGGTCGGCCCCACCCTGAACTATATTTTCCGCAATGAACGAAACTTTATCGCGGCGGATCGAAAAGATTCGATCTGGCGAGAAATGCTGGAAACGTTCAAGAAAGATTCCCTGGCCTATCTCTCTCATCCGCTTTTCGCCTACCGGCTCGTCTTGTCGTCGTTCGCCAAACTGAAGAAAGACCCCTTCCGGTTTCGGACGTTCCACAAGAATTCCTTTTTCTCCCGGCAGCCCTGACGCCAATCAATTCGGCTTTCCAAGACCTCTGTTTCCGGCTGTCGTCGCGCCTCGAGCCCGCGCTTGTCCTTTCCGGCTCCGCTCCGGTTCGGCGCCTTTCCCCCACGAATGTCGCATTAGGCCATTTCTAAAACGGCCAACGTGTCTTATAATTGAAGGAGGGATCTCCGCGGCGTTAATCACCCGCCTATGAAACCGCAAAAAGGCGACGCAGTGGCCGCGCGGAAGACCGGGAGGTGGGCGCATGAAAAAGAAGACATTGCGAGACGTGGCGGAGCTGGCGGGGAGTCTTCAACCTCTTTTTATCGCCACGGCCGACAAGCGGGGAATGCCCCATATCGCGACGGCGGGAAAAATACGGGTCGTATCGGAAGACCAGGTGGGAGTCGAGGCGTGGTTTTGCCCGGGAACCCTGGAGAATCTGGAGAAGAACAAGAATATTTCCATCGTGGTGTGGGATCGACCCACCGACCAGGGCTACCAGTTGCTCGGCTTCGTGGAAAGTTTGGAAGATATAGCCATCCTGGATGGTTATATCCCGGAGAATCTGGAAGCCGTCTCCATGCCGCAAGCGGAAATCCGCCTGTTGGCGCGGGTTACGCGTGTCATGGAGTTCAGCAATGCGCCGCATAACGACACCGAAGCGGAATAAGGTTCCGCCGGGTCCGGTTATGCGGTCAATGGAACGGTGAACCGGGCGTTCACCGGCGGGAGGGCTGTTATGACCAAACAGGTATCGTTCACCAAGCAGGAACACAAAGTCATGCCGAACTTTCGGCAGATGATCGGCCAGGCGGAATCAACCGCGGATGTGCGGAAATTTTTCGTCTACACGGTGAGAGAGCTGTTCGACAACGTATTTCAGGGGAATCTGGATTTCCATTACGAGGACGTGGAACTGAAGCCGGAAATCGTACCGCCCTACACGATCAGCCAACGGCTGTTCGCGCGGGAAGATTTCACGTCCGCATGGAAAGACTCCGACCTTCCCCGCGTTGTCGATCGTTTGGCCGAATCGGCGGTGGGCAGATACAAACGGTTGGCTAAAAACCCGGAAAAAACGGACGCCAAGATCAGGATGTGATACACCGACGCCGGCCGGTTATCTTCCGGCCGGCCCTGCAAGACTTTTTCAGGATTTTGGCGCCTTGCCTTAAAAAGGAGGGCCATGATCATGAGTAAGCACCGACAGTTTATGCCCCAAGAACAGACGCCGACGCCCTTGGGCGTTAAAAAAGGCGCGCAGGAAACTCGCCGCACGCTGGAAATCGTTTTAAAAACCGACTCCCCCGGCAGTCAGGAGGCGATCCTGGCAAGCCTTTCTTCCATGGAAAACCCCGAAGTGGAAATAAAGGTTATCCACGCCGATATCGGCCCCATATCCAAGTCGGATCTCTTCCTCGCCCCCACCGGCAGCCGTCTGGTGGTCGGCTTCAACGTCGACATCATGCCTAAGATACCGCAACTCTGTAAGGAGTTCGGCGTCGAAGTGCGGCTGTACGAAGTGATTTACAATCTCATCGAGGATCTGCGTGAAATCGCCGAAAGCTGGATGACGCGCGAGGAAAAGGAAGTCATCACCGGCAAGGCCAAGGTCATCGCGCTGTTTAAGGCCGATAAGAAGGGAATCATCATCGGCTGCGAGGTTCAGGAAGGAACGCTGGCGCTGGGAAAACCCTATCGTATCATTTCGGCCATGGGTCCCGTCCATGCGGGAATCATCGACTCCCTGCACATCGAAAAAGACGCGGTAAACTCGGCCGGGGTCGGTAAACAGGTGGGTCTGAAAGTGTACGATTACAAGAAGGTAAAGGTCGGGGACATCGTGGAATGCTTCCATACGGTGGAATCCAAGGAACCCAAACCGTGGACGCCCAAAACGGAAGTCTTCCGTTTTTGGCAAAAACACTGAATCCCGTCCACGCGGTTTCCCGGTTCCGACCTTTACAGCTTCCGCGCGACAGGCGTGACTAGGGCATAATGCCCAACTCTCGAACTTTGTCCAAACTCTTCTGTTCCACCAAGACCGAGCCTCGAGCCTTGACCGCCCGGATCTGTCCGTATTCGATCAACTGGTAGACCACTCTACGGCCCACCCCGAGATAACGCGCCGCTTCCCCAACGGTAAGAAGCGGGGCCGACACAAAACCGGTTTCTTCCACGATCATGATTGAACCTCCCGTTTGTTGCCATGTGCTTTAGTATTGACCGGCGCGGCGGCAGGTTGGGTTTAATGAAAGGGGTTGAGTAAACAGGTGGGAGTGTCCAGAGTGGATTTAGCAACGGCGCCTTTTTAGTCTGCCCCGCCGAACTATATCGGCATCCATATTTTTCATGAGTTCGGTGGTAATCGATACCAGCGCCTGGTAAACACCGTCCAGATTGTTCAGAACGTCGTCATTGGCGAACCGAATTACTTTCAGTCCGTAATGTTCCAGCGCTTTTGTGCGCTCATCGTCATATTCCTTGGTGGCGCCGTGGCTATGTCCATCGACCTCGATAGCCAATTTCAGTCGCGGGCAATAAAAGTCCACGATGTAATCGTCGATTGGCCTTTGGGGCGTCCAGCGAAGATTCTCGAACTGACCCCGGCTGAGAACCTGATACCACAATTTCTTTTCAGCGGGAGTCATGTTTTTGCGCAGTTCTCTGGATCGTTGTGTCAGCGCGGGATTGTAGGGCAGGCGAGCGATAGAACTCCCCCTCTCCTCGGCTTACGCCTCGGATATCCCCCCTCATTGAGGGGGGTTTTTATGCGCCGGGCGCATGATTGAAGTATCTTATTTTACATCTCATTCTACCATCACCCGTTCTGCGTTCCAAGCGCCGCAGGGGCTAAAAATCATGGTTATCCAACCAACCGGACTGCCCCCCCAAAACCTGGTCAAGAAATTGCTCCAAAGGCCGATGAATATTTCAGAGGCGACGCGCTGGAGCGCTCGCCATAAGATTGATCGGATGAGGAATTGACTATGCGGGTAACCCATTATTGTTGTGAATCGTGCGGCGGGCTGTATGACTTTGTGACCGTAACCCGGAATCCGACCACGTGTCCCGAATGCGCCGGTCGGCTCCGCGAGGAAGAGAACAAAAAACGAAAATCCTGACGCAAACGTCACGAATGCGCCCACTCTGGACGGCGTATGTTCTTTAAGACGAACGCGGAGAAATTCTCCGCGACGTTTTCTCACGTCTTTTTCTGTTTGAAGTAGTCCTTCAGGGCGTCCCGAGTGGAAGGAAAGGCCAGATCGTCCCAGGGGATGCGGTCTTCGGGAAACACCCCGGCGTCGATGGATTCGTCGGCCGCCTTCAGGGTTCCGCTTTCGTACATGGCCCGGTACATGAGCACGATCACCAGGCTATCCGGGTAGGAATAAACTCCCACCAGTTCGCCCACCCGCACGACCAGTCCCGATTCTTCAAGCGTTTCGCGAGCGACCGCCCGAGGCACGGTTTCGTACCGGTCCACAAAGCCGCCCGGGACCACCCACTTGCCATATGACGGCGAAATTCCCCGTTTCAGCAGCACCACCCCTGCGTCCAGCTCGATAATGGCGCCCGTGGCCACCTTGGGATCAAGGTAGAAGACCAGCCCGCATTGGCCGCACACCAGCCGTTGTGGTTCGTTTTCCTTGATGGTCTTCAGACTCAGGTTACCGCCGCACCGGGGACAGTACCGGTATTCGAAGGGATGGCTCAAGACTTGCCTTCCGGTGACGCCAGGGACGGAAGATACTCCATATAAAAGCGGTAAAAGGCGGCCAGCACCAGGCCGTGGTTGATCTCGCCCTGTTTTATGATCTCCGGAATCTCGCTCAGCGGCCGTATTTCCACCACGATATCCTCTTTGTCATCGAGATCGAGTTCGCCAACGTGAAAAGCGCCGGTGGCGACAAAGGTGTGACAGGCGTTGGACTGCATGGCCGGATTGGGTCGCACATAACCCAGATCGACCCATTGGGTGGCCTCGAACCCGGTTTCTTCCCGCAATTCCTTGCGCGCCGCCTGAAGCGGCGTATCGTTGTTTTCCACCAGCCCGCCCGGAATCTCCAGCGTGACCTCACGGGTCCCGTGCCGATACTGGCGGACCAGCACAATCCGTCCGTCATCGGTCAGCGCGATGACGTTGACCCAGGGTGTGGATTCCAGAATGTAAAAATCGTGGTCAACGCCGGTGCGCGGCGACACCGCCCGGTCCGTGCGAATGGAAAACACCCGGTACGAGTCGTTCCGGCTGGTCCCCACCACACGCCACGGCTCGCACGCCCGTTTTTCTTCGGGCCGTTTTGACATGCTTCATGCTCCTCACGCAGCCGGGCCGCGTTGTTTTCCCGAAAGGTATTTTTGCGGATGAATTACGAAATAACGCTTAAAATTCCAGGTTCTTGGGGGTACGCGGAAAAGGAATCACGTCGCGTATATTGGACATTCCGGTAATGAATTGAATGAGACGCTCGAAGCCCAGCCCGAAACCGCTGTGCGGGGCCGTCCCGTATTTTCGCAAATCCAGATACCACCAGTATTCATCCGGGCTCAGCCCGGTTTCGTTGATTCGGTCCAGCAGGACGTCATACCGCTCTTCACGTTGGCTTCCGCCGATGATCTCCCCGATGCGCGGGACCAGCACGTCCATGGCCGCCACGGTTTTGCCGTCGTCGTTGACCCGCATGTAAAAGGGTTTTATGACTTGCGGGTAATCCCTGATGATCACCGGCCGCCGGATAACCTCTTCGGTTATGTAGCGTTCATGTTCGGCCTGAAGGTTCACGCCCCAGTGTACGGGAAATTCGAAGTCCCGTTTGGCCTTGAGCAGAATGTCGACGGCCTCGGTGTACGTAATTCGTTCGAAATCGGTTTCCGCCACGTGACGCAGGTTCTCGATCACCGTCTTATCGATGAACTGATTGAAAAACTCCATGTCGTCCGGGCAGCTTTCCAGTATGGAAGCGAAGATCGAGCGCAAAAACTCCTCGGCCAGATCCATGTTGCAATTGATGTCGCAGAAGGCCATTTCCGGTTCGATCATCCAGAATTCGGCCAGATGGCGGGGCGTGTTGGAATTCTCGGCCCGAAAGGTAGGTCCGAAGGTGTAAACGCTTCCCAGGGCCAGCGCGTAGATTTCCGCTTCGAGCTGCCCGCTGACGGTCAGATACGCGGGTCGGCCGAAGAAGTCATCGGACGCGTCGGCCTGCCGAGGCTTGTCCGGGGACAGGGAAGAAACCCGGAAGGTTTCGCCCGCGCCCTCGCAGTCGCTGCCGGTCAGAACGGGTGTATGAATGTAGATGAATCCGCGTTCCTGAAAAAATCGATGGATGGCGGCGCTGGCCGCGTTCCTGATACGGGCGATGGCGCCGAAGGTGTTGGTGCGGGGACGAAGGTGCGCTATTTCGCGCAGGAATTCAAAACTGTGGCGTTTTTTCTGTAAAGGGTATTCGTCTCCCGCCGCCCATCCGACCACCTGGACCCGAGTGGCCTTGATTTCGACCGCCTGCCCCTTGCCGGGCGATTCCATCAGAACGCCTTCGATGATTACCGAGCATCCCGCGCTCAGTTTGGACACTTCGGTCGCATAGTTGTCCAGATCGGCCGAAGCGATCGCCTGGATATTCTTGAGGCACGAACCGTCGTTGATTTCCAAAAACGAAAACCCGCCCTTGGAATCGCGTTTGGTCCGCACCCAGCCCCGCGCGACCACCTCTTCACCGACATGGTCGCCTTTCAAAAGCCGTGCGATTTTGGTATGATACGCCATAGGATTACAATCGGAGTTTTTTGGAGTTTTCCGGTTTTGAGCGGATTTCCGGCGCCCGTGTCCAAAGTATACACGCGCCCGGAGCGTTGCAACCGAGCCGAGCGCCGCTAGGCGAGAACTTGAGCGGCCTTTTCGAAATCGCTTACGCTCATGACGAATACGGTCTGGGATTCGCTCGCCTCCACCGATCCGTACACATAGTTTATATTCACGTTCGCTTCGGCCAGCTTTCTGGACACTTCGCCCAACTGGCCGGGCTTGTTGTCCAATCTGATACAAAGCACGGGAGACGTGTCCACGGAGTATTCGTTTTCCACCAGGATGTGTTCCGCCTTTTGCGGCCCGTCCACCAGCAGCCTGATGACCGAGTAATCGGCCGATTCCTTGAGGATGCTCTGGTAGTTCTGCGTCAGGGCGATTCTGCGGCCGGTCTTTTCACGAGCCCGGTACAGTTCCATGACGTAATCCCGCGCGTTCTGAATGCTCATGGCCTCGATGTTGACACCCGCCCGGCCCAGAATCCCGCAGAGCTTGGCCAGTTCACCGGGTTCATTCATCAGAAACACCGACAGTTGGGTTCTCTCCGCCATTGCCCTCCCCCTTCATACGCCGTGATCGATAGTCTTTTTACTACCTTAAGACCAGAGTCTATGCAATCTTTTTTAATTGCCGAAGACGGACGCGGAGGAGCGACTGCCCGGGAAACCGAAAAGGCCGCCGGATACAGGACTCCGACGGCCTCGATCTTTCGCGCGACAGGCGTGTTACGCGGACATTACGCGCTTGCAGGAAATTGCGCCTTAAGCTCGTCTATCATCGCGGGGCTTAATTGCTTGAACAGTTCCGCATTGTATGACGCGCAGTACGGAACCCCGGATACCGACCCATACAGGATAGTCTGATCCGTGGAGCCGTTCTGTAGTCGAGTCGGGTCCATGGTCTCGACCGGGATAACGTCATACGCCTTCTGAACATTGGGATTATTCTGGCGTAGGTTGGTTTGGATTATTTGCTGCGTCGCAATTGAATAATAACGGGATTTCGCGGCCGGCGTTCCTTCCGCGACCGCCGGATCGACGTTGGTCGTAACGATGGAAACAGTGTAGTCGCTGTTCAGGTAGATCTCAAAGGTGCGGAACTGTTGCGGAAAATCCCGTAACGATGAAGTCTCGACCTGCCAGAAGCCCTTTTCAGGGGCGTTGACGGGGTCGGGCGAGACGAAAGCCTTGACCGTATTGAGATGCCGATGTCCGGCTATCCACATGAGAAGATTCGGCGTGTTCTGAAGCGTCGTGACCAGTTCCGTCAAGGACAAGGCGTTCTGTTCCATGGCGTTCGGGTCCTTGTCGGATTCCCACCATTCCGTCTCGGAGCCGATACTCGAGACGGCGATCGGGACATGCGCGGCGATGATCATGAGCTGGTTGGCCGCCTGACCGGCTTCGAGTTCGGCCTGGAGCCATTCCCACCGCGTCGCGTCGAGAAACCCGTGACCGTGAATATCGGTGGAACCGTCGGTTTCCGATTGGGTATCGTCAAGCACGATAACCTTGAGCGGCGCATCGGCCTTCGGCGTGAAACTATAGCAGGCAAAACCGCTCCCCATGGAGGGATCCACCAGGTCAAAACCGTGACCGACCGGACTGGAAGACGTTTTAAAATATTCCTGTATCCACTCCGTTCTCAAGAGCGAGCGACGTTCGGAATCGGCCGCGACCTTTGGAGGAGCGTTGAACTGCTCGACAGCCCCCGCGTCGATAATTTCGCCCGAAGGGGTCGCGCCGTCGAACGCGCCCGCATAATACCTTGGTTCTTCCCTGAGGTTTTCCATATCGATTAAAACCGGGAAGTTGTCCATATCGGGAATGAGAAAATCCGGCACCGACCAGATGGAGCCGCCGAGGTAGGACTCCCGGATACCAAGTGACGGATCGGCGTCAACGGGAAACGAACCGAGAAAGAAGTGATCGTGGTTCCCGAGAGCCTGATACCAGGGGATCGATTTGTCGAGTCCCGCGGCCTTGTACCGCCTCTGATAGTCGATGAAGTCGGCGCCGCGATGAGCGCCGGAGCTGGGGGTAATGACCTGGCCGTCAATGACGTCGATATACCACCTGAGTTCGTTGTACGAAGTGCTGTTGCAGGTGTCGCCCAGGGAGATGGCGAAATCGAAGGGATTCGTCCGGTGAAGAGCGTTCGCCGTCTGAATGGCGGCATCCAGGACCTGGGTGGTGCACATCATGACCGGCGAGTAGATGGAAGTGTTCGTCCCGGAGTAGGTCGCGTCCTCCTGTTGGAGGTAAATCAGCTGGTTCGGCGCTTCCTTGTCGGTGATATGGATATCGGATATGGAAAAGAAATTCGCGAATTGTTGAAGTCTGGTGAGTGACGGGGCGATTACGGAAAAAGCGGCCGGGTCGGGCATGATATCGAACCGCTGCTTTATCTGGAGCCCTTCCGCGCTGAAGCTCCAATCACCGTAACCATATTTGCCGTACTCCTGAATCAGAGGAAGCTCGGTCAGATAGAGTCCCGTGCCCGAATCCGGACCGGCGGGTTGCGCGGGCATGGGAAATGACAGTATCCGCTCGGTCGTCCTGACGACGGTCGAATCGATGGGGTATTCGGCGACCGAAACACCGCCGCTGTCGCCGCCGCATCCGGTATGGAACACTCCGAGATAGACACCCGCGATTGCTCCGGCGGAATATTTCACAAAATCACGCCTGGTCAGGCCACGGACCATTTTTAAAGCGTCGCCGCCGAGAATCCTGCTGTTCTTTTTTGAATCCACCCTATCCACGGTACTCTCCTTATAATCGCCATGATTCCTTGTCCACGAAACGTGAACATCATAAACCCAACAACCGGCAGGTTCTTTCAGCAAAATAAGATACCCGACGCCCTGCTCGCGCTTTTGCCACGCCCACGGCTATCAATCAGCTTTTAGTATATGTCGTAATTACCGGCCAAAACTTTACACATTTATTGTCTACCTTAAAATTAAGGCGCAACGCGGCTGTTTTTTCTGTCATAAAAGCTTCCAGCCGGAACAGCGGGCCAATTTGCTTTTTCACTAAAAATGTGATTATTTCTCATCGTTACACCTGCCGTCTTTCCATCTCCGGACACCATCCGATTGCAGCAATTATCGTAAAGGAACGCCGAATATGAAATATTTCTACAACAACGCCTTTCTTCCGCCAAAACCGGATCTTTTGGCTCGGATCAATTCCGCCGCCGAAAGACTCAGGGGCAAGCTTGAACGGACCGATGCGAAGGAACTGGGTGTGTCCGAGTATAACCAGCGCATGCTGTCGGCGAAAAAGTCAAAGATTATTGCTCACTTGCAGCATTATAGCTATCTGCTGGCGCTGTCCTTCCTGGACAACGAACAACCTCTCGACGATTTCGTGTTTATCGACTACGGCGGAGGCTCGGGGGTCCTGTCCCTGCTGGCCAAGGAACTGGGCGTGGGGACCGTCATCTACGCCGACATCTACGACGTGTCCTGCCGGGACACCTGGGCCGTGGCCGAATCCATGGACCTCGGCGTCGACCATTACCTCTGCGGAGATATCGACGAACTGATAGAATTCCTGCGCGCTCGGTCCATTTCCGTGAGCGCCATAGCGTCGAGCGACGTCATCGAGCATATCTATGACATCGAGACCTACCTGAGAAAGCTCAAGCTGCTTTCCGACAACCCGTTCCGGGCCGTGCTCGCATCGGGGGCCAACCGAAAAAACCCCGTGATCTCCCGGATGCTGAAAAAAAGCCAGGTTAAGGCCGAGCATACGGACCGGGAAAAAACATGGGGCCACAAGGATCGAGACGCTTTAAAAAGCTATCTGAAAATACGCGAGGAGATCATACGGGACCACGCGCCCGCGTTGCCGCCCGAGACAGTCGGTACTCTGGCCAAACTTACCCGTGGCCTGATGAAACGGGATATTGAAAAATGCGTGGATGAATATACTGCCGGCGGCGGCATATCGTATAAACCGGACCATCCCACCAACACCTGCGATCCCTATACGGGAAACTGGACCGAACACCTGATGGACACGGAGCGGTTGCGAAGCGTTCTGGAGGAAGAAGGTTTCAATGCCGCCGTATTGAACGGCTATTATTCGAACCGGGGAGGCGCCCACAGGAAAATGGTCACCAATTTCCTGAATCTGCTGATAAACAACCTGGGGCAAACAGCCGCGCCCCTCGCGCCCTATTACATCCTGTTTGCGCGATACCAAGGCGGAGCCTAAAAAAAGGAATAATGCGGGAGAAGAAATTCTCCCCCGCAATGCTTTTAATCAGCGCCTTCCGTATGGACCTGAGCGGATCACGGTTCTATCTTTGTTCCCAGCATCTTGAGGAACTTGGCCATCCATTCGGGGTGAGCCGGCCACGCGGCGGCGGTCACCAGGTTGTTGCCCAACACCGCGTTGGTCAGGGTGTCGTTCAGCTTGCCGAAGGTTCCGCCCGCCTGCTCGATATCGGGCTGCACAGCGGGATAACCGACGCAGGTCTGGCCCTTGAGGACGTCCGCGGCCGCCAGAACCTGGAGCCCGTGACAAATGGAAGCGATGGGTTTACCATTTTCCGCGAAATGGCGCGTGATATCCAGCACCTTTTTGTTGAGCCGGATATACTCGGGCGCGCGGCCGCCCGGTATGACCAGCGCGTCGTAATTCTTGGGGTCCACCTCGTCGAAGGACGCGTTGAGTACAAACAGGTGGCCGGGTTTTTCCGTATAGGTTTGATCCCCCTCGAAATCGTGAATGGCCGTTTTGACTTTGTCGCCCGCCTGTTTGTCGGGGCATACGGCGTCGACCTGATGGCCGACCATGAGAAGCATTTGAAACGGAATCATGACTTCATAGTCTTCCACGAAGTCACCCACGAGCATAAGAATCTTCTTTGCCGCCATTGATTGCCTCCTTAAAGCGCGGCGCCGGGCCGCGCGATGATACGTTTATTAGATGATACGTTTATTATAGGACAATTCCCGGGCAACGCGCCAGAAAGGATTGTTTGAATCTTGTTCGAGGTAGTTCAGGCGGGTAACGGCTTGGAAAAGAAACCTTGCGGGGGAATTTCTTCCCCCGCGCCGTCCGGAAGCTATTTCTCGCTACGTTCCAGCTCCTTCTCGGCCTTTTCCAGCCGGGCCTGAACGCTTTCCCATTTTTCGAGCAGCTTCTCGATTTCTTTCTTGGTGGCGTTATATTCGGTGATCAGCGGCCGACTGCGCGAGGGGTCGCCGAAGATTTCGGGATCGGACAGCATTTGGCTCACTTCCTTTTCCCGCCGCTCGAGGCGCTCGATCTTGCTCTCCAGTTCCTTGAGTTCCTTCCTGAGGGGAGCTACCACGCCGCTGATCTTCTGACGGCGCTGCGCCTCGATTCTTCGCGCTTCCTTGCGGGCTTCCCGGCTGTGTTTCGGCTTGTTGTCGGCCGAGGAGTCGTCAAGGGGCTCGTCCGCCGCGTTTTCCGCCAAGCCGTTTTCCCGGGCCTGCACATGGAAAAAGTAATCGTTCAGATTTCCCGGGAACTCTTCTATGGCGCCCTTTTCGATACTCCAGATCTTCGTGGAAAGCTTGTTGACAAAACTATGGTTGTGGGACACGAAAATCAGGGTCCCATCATATTTGGACAGCGCGTCGATGAGCACTTCGGACGACATAAGGTCCAGGTGGTTGGTGGGCTCGTCCATGAACATCAAGTTTCCCGGCGCCACCAGCAGGCGAGCCAGGGCCACGCGAGCCTTTTCCCCGCCGGAGAGCACGCCCACCGATTTTTCCACGTCGTCGCCCGAAAACAGAAACGATCCGCACACGTTCCGGACAAAACCGGGGCCCGCGTTGGGGGCGGCTCTGGCCACTTCCTCCAGCACGCTCGCGTGCGGGTTCAGGCGGTCGGCGTGGTGCTGCGCGTAATAACTGGAAGTGACGTTTTGCCCCCGGATCACTTTTCCCGTGTCGGGCTCCAGCTCTCCGGCCAGTATGCGCAAAAGCGTGGTCTTGCCGGCGCCGTTCGGCCCGACGATCGCGACACGCTCGCCCCTCAACGCGCGGAGATTTAAATCATGATAGAGCCGATTTTCTCCGAAGGCCTTGGAAATGCCCTGCATGGTTATGACGTTTCTACCGCTCGGCGGCGCCTCGGGAAACGAGAAGTGTATGGTTTTGCGCTTCTTGAAGGTTTCGACCAGATCCATCTTGTCCAAAAGCTTGAGCTTGCTTTGGGCCTGGCGGGCCTTGGTGGCCTTGGACCGGAACCGTTCGATAAACCGCTCGGCCTGTTTCACCATCCGTTCCTGCTTCTTGGCCTTGCCCTCGGCGACCTTTTCTTCCTGCTCCCGGATTTTAACGTACTGATCGTAGTTTCCGGTATAGGTGGCGAGCCCCTCTTCTTCCAGGCTGATCACCTTGTTGATGTGCCGGTTCAGAAATTCGCGGTCGTGGCAAATCAGCACCAGCGCCCGGTCGAATCTGGACAGGTATTCATCCAGCCAATGGACGGAGGGAACATCGAGATGGTTGGTGGGCTCGTCCAATAAGAGCGCGTCCGGTTGTTCAAACAGGAGCCTGGCCAGGGCCGCCCTCATGCGCCAGCCCCCGCTCAACTCGGGAACGGGCCGCTGGAGGTCGTCGGTGGAAAACCCCAGCCCCAGAAGGATGCGCTCCGCCTCGTGAGGGGAATAGAGGGTGTCCAGATGATTCAGTTCGGTGTAGAGATGGGACAGTCGCTGCCCCAATTCCGTTTGCTCCCCAGGATCGGTTTCCCGCTCCAGATCCGTTTCGTACTGGCTGATTTGTTTTTTCAGCCCGGCGGCCCCCGGCGTCACGTCCAGAACCCAGGCCAGCAGCCCCTTGTTGGGGACATCCAGGGCTTCCTGAGGGAGGTAACCCAACCGCACGCCTTTCAGCCGCTTTATTTCTCCTTGGTCAGGCGTCACCGAATTGGTGATCACTCTGAAAAGACTCGTTTTCCCAGCCCCATTGGGACCGACCAGCCCGATCCGGTCCCGGTCGTTGATCTGAAAATTGACCCGGTCGAACAGGACCCGGCCCCCGAATTGAATGGACAAATTATTTACGATGATTAAACTCATGGCGCGTTTATACAAAAAACTCTATCATCGCTCAAGTCCGTGATTGCACGAGCCGGATGAACGCGTAAAAACAACAAAGGAAATGATTCATGGAGGGAAAATACAAGGAGCTTCTGCGAAGTATCGGCGTACGCGACGAGGAATTCGAACTTTTCGACGGGCGGAATCTCAAGTACGAGTACGACCCGCAAAAAGGCGTGCGATTGTACGATCCATTACAGAAAACATCCACCGACCGTTATGTGGGTATCGATGGATGGACTTCCTGGAGCGGCGAAGAGGACGATTTCATGGCGACCCTTTTCCCGGACGGACGGCCCAAAAAGGCCGAAGTGGTAATCGAGGCCACGGGAAAGGAAGCTCTGGTCAAGCTGAAGCAAGCCAAACGGGAGAAAAAGAAATAAGACAGGCCGGAAGAAGACGGTCCGGACCCGCGCATAAAAAAAGGACGCCGCTTAAGCGACGCCCCGAGCCGAACTAACCAAAATTGATTGCTACAGACCCAGGTCCTTCAGCAGCGTTTTCTTGATGACGTGCTGCTTTACCGTCTTCACCGGATCCAACGAACTCGCGTTTCCGGCGGCCAAAAATATGGTGGCTCCCGCCATGAACGCTACGCACGCAACAATCACCGCCACTCGTTTCATCATAACTCCTTCCGTGGCAAATTGCCTCTGGTGTGCGCCCAGTTTTTGCATTCCCCAGTATGCTTGTAACATACGTGGTTCATAAGCGCAATCTTTCCCCTTTGATAATCATTCGCAAGTGAATGTCCACATCGCGGACGCCACACATGAAGCACGTATAGCTCTTATCAAATCTTGTGCCAGCTTCCCGCGTAAACGACGCCCAAGCCCGGGGATCGCCGCCTCTCCCGACTGAAAGCGCTCAAAATCAGCCGGCATGGCGGCTTTACGGCGGATAGCCGCTATCGGTTCCGGTGTCTTTTCCCCGTCAAGGTCGGCGCCGTTTCTTCATGGCTTCTTTTTAAGATTATACCATTTCGGCGCTTCCACCCCCCTAGAAGGAAATCATTGCCTATTAAGCTTCCGCTCCTTTGAGCCGATTAATCCATCAGCGCCAAAAAAATGGCAAAAGAAGCTCAAAAGAAATGATCGGGGAAGAAGCAGGCGGGGATACGCGACCGGATCGATTCGATTCCCCAGCGGTCCGTAATCATGGTCCCCTCCATGCTATTCCATCGTTAGCGCGCCGCATTGGCATGTTACTTGAAATTATGCCTGTGACGAGGTTTTTTCATAAGGGAGGCGCCGAATTGGTTGGCCAGACAATCACACTGAACGATCTGATCCAGACGGCGAACAAAAAGGCCGGAGCCGAAGCCGGGGTTCTACTCAGGCTGGCTGACAAGGATGGTCTGGAAGGTCAACTGGAAGAAATTATCCATTATGTGGAGGATAACGAGCCGCTATTCTCCGACAAAAATCTGACGGACGTTAAAACAGCGCTGGCTAAATTCATGCGCAAACTGCCGCAGCAAAAGCTCAAATTGACCTTGGCTGCCATGAAACGGGAAATGGACGAATTTAAAGCTCAACGGCAGGAAACAAAGGAAGACAACGGAGGCGGCATCCTCAACCAAGCCGATCTCGACGCGCTCCTGGCCGAGGCGCAGCAATCCTTGCCACCCAGGAAGCCAAAGCTGGTCAAGCCCGCGCCCAAAAGCGAACCCAAGGCCGAAGGAGGGAACGGTTCCGCGAGCATTCTCGATCAATCGGACATTGACAGTCTGTTCTCCAAAAGCGGCCCCGCTGAAAGCGACAACAGCCAAAGCATGGATCAGTCCTTTATCGATTCCCTTTTTTCCCAGGAAGCGAGCGCGGCGGCCATGGAAAGCGACGACCAGGCCGATCCGGAGCCGATGGATTCAGCCCTTGAAGCCGACGATGACCAGGCGGAATTCGATCAGGCCGACGACCAGGCCGATACGATGGGAGCCGTCGATCAGGATTTCGTGGACTCCCTCCTTGCCCAGCAAAAGGGGAATGGAACCGCTCACATGGCGGAGGAAGAAAGCGGCGGCCTCCTTTTCGAAGAGGAACCGGAGGAACCTTCGTTCGAGGCGGAAGAAGCGATCGAGGAGGGCCAGAGCGCGGCGCCGAAGGAAGTGCCGAAGAAGCCCTGGAACCCGAAGCCGTCGCGGAATCCCGACCGGAACCGGCCGAACCTGTTCCAGAAGCGCAACCCCGGGAAGAGGATCGACCGCTCGCCGCTCCCGCGCGGGAAAGCGTCGAGGATCAAACACCGCCGCCCGAACCGCTTGCTCCTCAACCGCCTTTACCGGACGCCAGGACTTCCGGCGTCGGCTCCCTTGTCCCGGCGTCCCTGAGCAGGGTTCTGGAAGAACGTGGGGAGGCGACCATCGTCAAGGAATTTTATCGCGTCTATGTGCGCGAAAACGGCTCCTTCCGAACCATATACGAATCCGATAACCGGGAACTGGCCCAATTGGAGCTGCTCAAAACCGTGCAGGATTTCCCGGCCCGGCAGGTTTCCCTGGGGAAAATAGTCCACAAGGAAGTGCTGGTGATCAAGGAAGACACCAACGACATACCGTTCTCCTTGAAAATCGATTTCAGCGAGTAACCCACGCAGGCGTTAGCGCGCGGAGGGGATCATGACTGCGGATACTATGGACGACGATTGGGCCGCGGCCCTTCAGGAACAACGGGAAGCCGAACAGCCCCCGGGCGGAGCCGAGGCGGAGGCGGATTTCGTTACCGAAAACGAAGATTCGCTTTTGCAGGACGACGACGAGGATGTGGATTGGGCTACGGCGCTCGAAGAGCAGCGCGAAACGGAGGAGCCCCCGGCGGGCGCGGCGCGGCCGCAAAAACAACGGCCCGCGCACAATCCCGACAGCATGGATCTTCTGCTCAAAATACCCCTGGAAATTTCCGTGCAGTTGGGAGATACCCGGCTGCTGGTCAACGACCTGATTCAACTCGGCCAGGGATCGATCATAGAATTGAACAAGAACGCTACGTCGGAGATGGATCTTTATATCAACGGGAAACTTCTCGGTTCCGGCGAAGTGGTGGTGATCAACGAACACTTTGGGGTGCGCATTGCCAAAATCCTTACGCCGGAGCAGCGCATAAAAAGTCTGGGGCGGGAATAAAACGCTTTTCGGAACCTTCCCGCCCATCCTACCCGCGCGCTTTTCAGCCTGGATCGTTTTCGCCTTTTTTCACGCCATAGAGCGGCACCATCAAAAAATTGGTAAAAGCCACGTCGTAGACATCGGGAGCGATTTCCCGGACTTTCCTCAGGATCGCTCTTTGGGAGATCTTCTTTCCATGGGGCGTGCGGATGTCCCCTTCGGCGTTTCCCAGCGATTCCACCACGATATCCCTCAGCCGCTGTTCCGAGGGGACCAATCTGGCGCCTACCTTGTCGTCACCGGAGATAAAGGAGACATCCAGATCCACGTAATAACCGCGGGAACCGACAGTGGCCGTGGTTTCCACCTTTTTCAGATCATAAAAGCCGATTTTCAGTTCTTCGTCGCCGTTAGGGTTGTTGGCGTAGATGTAGCCGAACACCCCCATGGCCAGGATCAAAATCGCGCAGGCGATAAGCGCGGCCCACTTGCTTGTTACGGATTTACCCATTTCCTCGACCAGGGTTTAGAGATTCGGACGGTTCATTGGACCAGGTCCGCCATATGGTGTTATCAAAAATCATTCCACGTTGCGCATGAATTTATTTGTTATTATTTCAACAGTTTATAGCGTGTTCATTTTTCACGGGACCGGTTCCGCAAGGATGGAACGCTTATTTTTGTAAGCTTCGGACTGCAAATTGTCTCCAGCCGTCCGCGTGAGCGGGCGCGGAAGGTTTCCGCAAATCCGTTCAATTTCTCTTGCCATACGCGTTCATTTCCACGAATGTGGAACACTCTTCAAAACGGAGCGGAAACGCATGCGCTCCACGATATAAGTATATATCGCGCGGGCAGATGAAAATCTTGAGAGGCCTGGTGAAAAATGGGCGTTAAGCCTTCTTTTTTAAGCGTCATGGTAAGCAGGCGAATGATCGTGGCCGGAGTCATGGGGTTCAGTTCGGGCCTTCCGCTCCTGCTCACGGCGAGCCTCCTGCAGGCGTGGATGAAGAAGGTGGGCGTGGATCTGGGCGTCATCGGCCTCATGTCCCTGGTCGGCCTGCCCTATACGCTTAAATTCCTCTGGGCGCCCTTTCTGGACCGTTACGTCCCGCCTTTCCTGGGACGCCGGCGGGGCTGGCTCTTGATTTTCCAGGTATGCCTGGCGGTCGCCATCATCCGATTGGGCATGAGCGACCCCGCCCGGCATCTGTGGATGGTGGCCCTGTCCGCCCTGTTCGTGACCTTTTTCAGCGCCAGCCAGGACATCGTCATCGACGCCTACCGACGGGAGGATCTCGCGGACCATGAACTGGGGCTGGGGTCCTCCATGTACGTGAACGGATACCGGGTCGGCATGTTGCTGTCGTCCGGCGGAGGCCTGATCCTCGCGGATCGCATGCCGTTCCAGATGGTCTACCTGATCATGGCCGCCTGGATGTCCATCGGAATCGCGGCCACCCTGCTCACTCCGGAACCCGATGTCCCGCAAGGCCCGCCGGTCACGCTGAGACAATCGGTGATCGAACCCTTTACCGAATATTTTTCCCGTCCCCACGCGCTGTGGATACTCGCGTTCGTGCTCATGTATAAAATCGGCGACCAGATGGGATCGGCGATGACCACGCCCTTTTATCTGGATCTCAAGTTTTCCATGAGTCAGATCGGTACGGTGGTCAAATTGTTCGGTTTCTGGGCCACCCTGACCGGCGGATTTGTCGGAGGCGTCCTGATTCTCCGCCTGGGGATATACCGCTCGCTATGGATCTTCGGAATCTTCCAGGGGTTATCCACGGCCGGGTTCAGCGTGTTGTGTCTTCTGGGAAACAACGTTCCGGCGCTGGCCGCGGTAATAACCTTCGAAAACATCAGCGGCGGCATGGGCACCTCGGCGTACGCCGCCTTTATGGCCAGCATCACCAACAAGCGTTTCACGGCCACGCAATACGCGCTACTGACCGGCTTCATGGGGATACCGCGGGTGGTCGCCTCTTCCGTGACCGGCTACATGGCCGAATCTTTCGGCTGGTTCAATTTTTTCCTGTTCTGCGCCCTCATCGCGGCGCCGGCTCTTTTCATGATGCGCAAATTCGCGCCGCCCGGTTCACCGCCACCGAGCCCGTAACCCCTCGCCGAGGAGCGTCTCCGGGCGGAAATTGCCCACATCTACAATTTTGTAACCTCTCTTCTCCTTGATAAATTCGCGGACCGCCGAAAATGAGGCCGCCGATCGCGGACTTTCCAAACCGGGGTCGCTCCCTTGGTTCCAAATGGCGGCGAGAACTGGTAATTCCGCGACTTCCGATTTCTGACCCGGCGAAAAATCGCTTTCTCGATCGCCCCGGCGAGGACTTCCAGGGACCCTTCCTGCCAGACCATCCCAAAACATACAGCAATGTAAGCAGCCCAAATTTATACTACATTTATGTTGGCAAGATTGAATCGGCCAGACCTCGAAAGCTCCTCACCCAATTTTTTATAATAAATAATATCAGCGTCTTACACCAGTTTTCCGGCTGAATGGTAAAATTGGCGCCAATCTTGACCTATGAAGGCAAAGCGGGTGAAAGGAGAAAGGAGAAGAGTGATGCAGAAGATCGAAGCGATCATAAAACCATTCAAGCTGGAAGAGGTGAAAGACGGTCTCCATCAGGTCGGACTCCAGGGCATGACCGTCAGTGAAGTGAAAGGCTTCGGCAGACAAAAGGGACACGCCGAAATATACCGGGGAGCCGAGTATGTCGTTGATTTCGTGCCCAAGGTAAAGATCGAAATCGTGGTTGACGACGGCATGGTGGAACAGGTCGTGGATGTCATCAAAAAGAAAGCTCAAACCGGCGACATCGGCGATGGAAAAATTTTCATTTCTTCGGTGAACAACGCGATCCGTATCCGAACCGGGGAACAAGGAAAAGAGGCCATTTAGCGTTAGCGGCCCCATACACGACGGCTGGTCGAGTCCTAGCCTGAAACATACCGAATAGAGGACAGCGCGACGCCCAAGGCGCGCGTGAGGGAGGAAGATAGTTATGAAACTTTTATCAAAACGGATTCTGATTACAGGGGCCATACTGGCGGCGACCATACCCGTGGTGGCGTGGGCAGCCGACGAAGCGGCGGCGCCGACACCGTTGACCAACAAAGCCGCTATCGATCTGGTACAAACCCATGCGAACTATGTGTGGACCCTGGTGGCCGCGGCCCTCGTGTTCTTTATGCAGGCCGGATTCGCCATGGTCGAAACCGGTTTCACACGAGCCAAGAACGCGGTCAACATTCTGATGAAAAATCTCATGGACTTCGCCATGGGAAGCCTCGCCTTCTGGGCCATCGGTTTCGGCCTCATGTTCGGCGTTTCCGCGACGGGCTGGTTTGGAACGACCGGATTTTTCCTGAGTGACTGGACTCCCGACGGCGACCCCTGGGTATTGGCTTTCTGGATGTTCCAGGTCGTCTTCGCCGCCACATCGGCCACCATCGTTTCCGGGGCCATGGCCGAGCGCACCAAGTTCGCCAGCTATCTCGTGTACAGTGTTTTTATCTGCGCCTTCATCTACCCCATTTTCGGGAGCTGGGCGTGGGGCGGTCTCTATAAGGGCGGCGGCTGGCTGGAAAACCTCGGCTTCATCGACTTCGCCGGATCGACGGTCGTCCACTCCATCGGCGGATGGGTGGCTCTGGCGGGCGCCGTGGTATTGGGACCACGTATCGGCAAATACGGCAGTGACGGACGCGTAAAACCGATTCCCGGTCATAACCTTCCCTTGGCGGCCCTCGGCGTGTTCATCCTGTGGCTCGGATGGTTCGGGTTCAACCCCGGTTCAACCACCACCGCCGATACCTCCATCGCGCTGATCTTCGTCAACACCAACTTGGCCGCCGCGGCGGGCGCGGTCCTGGCCATGATCACCGTATGGCTCAAATACGGCAAGCCCGACGTGGGCATGACCCTCAACGGCGCGCTGGCCGGCCTAGTCGCCATCACCAGCCCCTGCGCCACGGTAACGCCCTTCAGTTCCATTATCATCGGCGCGATCGCCGGCATAATAGTAGTTTTCTCGGTGCTCTTCTTTGACAGCATCAAAGTCGACGACCCCGTTGGCGCGGTTTCGGTCCACGGCGTATGCGGAGCCTGGGGAACCATTTCCGCCGGCATCTTCAATATCGGCGGAACATCGGCGACAATCATCGGTGTTCAGTGTCTGGGAGTGGCGACGGCTTTTGTATGGGCTTTCGGTACCGGCTTCCTCCTCTTCAAGTTGCTCGACGCGGTTATCGGACTGCGAGTAAGCGCTCAGGAAGAAATGGAAGGCCTCGACTACCGCGAACACGGCGCCACGGCGTACCCGGATTTCCAGATTTCTTCAACAATGTAACGCTAACCTCCGATCTTCCCCGCGCGGCTTGAAGCCGCGCGGGGAAGCATAAAAGCAAGATCGCAAAAAAACGGGTGGGCCCGGAAGTGATAGGGGCTTGAGGGAAAAAAGAGCGCGTGACTTAATCGAAATAACTTGAGTGTTAAGAATATGAGAGGAGAGAAGAGAATGAAACGGGGAGTTTCTATTATCAGCAGAACAGTATTACTGTCCTTGGCGTTGATCATGGTACTGGTGGCGGCTCAGCCCGCCAGAGCCGTGGATCCGCCCACCGCGGAATTGAACGCCGGTTTTCTCAGTCAGTACATTTGGCGCGGCCAGGCCTTCGGTCGCGACAGTTTGGTCATTCAGCCCGAACTGACTGTTTCCTGGTATGGCTTTAGCTTTGACATGTGGTCGAACTTCGATACCAATAAGTATGACGTGAGTACGGACGATAACACCGGCTCCAAGCTGACCGAAACCGACCTCACCCTGTCCTACGGCAGGGACTTCGGCCCGGTCTCCGCTGAATTCGGCACAATCTATTATGCGTTGGACGGCACGCAGGATTCCCAGGAACTTTATCTGAGCTTAGGCGTCGATTGCCTTCTTTCACCCACGTTCACGGTCTACTGGGAATTCCTGCATTACCCCGGCTGGTATCTTAAATTCGACATCAGCCACTCGTTCACGCTTACCGATTACATGAGCCTGGATCTGGGCGCGAGCATAGCCTATGAGATCAGTAACGAATCGTCGTTATACCCCGATGTGAACAGCAACGGAGTCGTCAACCCCAATGACGCATACAGCGGTTTTATGGACGGCACCGTTTCGGCGTCCTTGCCCATATCGTTCGCCAAGTACTTCACCATCACTCCGTTGGTCGCTCTTTCCTACGGCGTGGGTGGTGACGCCGAGCAACTGCTCAAGTATCTGAACGACAGCGTCATCGCCAGAGATCAGAGCACCTTCGTTTACGGCGGCGTCAACTTTACATTTGCTTTCTAAAGTCTAGCCATCTGACTCCCCTCTCCACCCTCCACCTCCCCCGGTGGGAGGCGCGCAAGCCCTAGCGTCGCCTCCCACCGGGTCGCCCTCCCCAATAATAGAGAAGGCCCGGAAAGTCCGGGTCTTCTCTATTCTGCGTTAGAACCGGGTGATTGCCGATTCACGACCTGTTTGGAACAGTAGTTGCAAATCAGAAAGAAACCGCTTCCGGCGTTCATCGCCCCATGCTCTAAACACCCGCCAATCACGGCGCCGCCATGGCGTCAAAATGGAGGAAGGCTTCTTCGTGAACCAGAACAACCCTGCTCCGGCAACCATCATCCCCATCGCGGGCGGAAAAGGAGGCGTTGGAAAAACCTTCCTGACCGCGAACCTGGGAATCGCCCTGGCGTCCATGGGTCGACGAACCATCGTCGTTGACCTGGACCTCGGCGGATCAAACCTGCACTCGTTTCTCGGCCTTCCCAACCGCCATGCGGGCATCGGCGATTTTCTCAAGGCGCGGACCGCCGAACTGGAAGATCTGCTCGCGCCCACGCATACGCCCAACCTGCGCTTTTTGCCCGGTGACGGCAAAACGCCCTTCATGGCCAACATACCCCACGCGCAGAAAATGCGCCTGCTTCCCAGGCTGGCCAAACTGCCCGCCGACTACATCCTACTCGACCTGGGCGCCGGCGCCACCTTCAACACCCTGGACTTTTTCAGGATGTCGCCCAACGGCGTGGTCGTCGGCGCCACCGAATACCCGTCCATCATGAGCATGATGTCGTTTCTGAAGTCTTTTCTCATCCGCGCGATCGAACGGATTCTGGCCAAGACGCCACGCGTGCCCGAACTCATGCGCGAACTCTACAACAAACCCATGTCGGACCATCAATTGAATATCGAACAGCTCACGGCGCGGATTTATGAAATCAGTCCCGAAGCGGCGGAAAAAATTTCTTCCATCCGCTCCTATTTTCGACCCCGCGTGGTATTCAACAGGGTGGACGATCTCGCTGAATTGTCGGTGACCGATCAGATAGACGAAAACCTGAAAAAGGCTACGGGCCTGGAAGTGGACTATTTCGGCTGTATTTTCGAGGACGGCGACGTGAGGCAGTCGGTCAAAAACATGACCACCTATCTGCCGAGCTATGAGGCAAGCCCGGCCGCCGAGGAACTGTTGCGGATTGCGCGCAGAATAGACAAGTTCTGGGACCGAAAAATACAGGAAAGCGCTCTCCGAATCCGCGAAAACGCCGCTCGAGCGGCGCGGATGCGTTCCGAACGTTCGGCTGCGTGAAGCCTAAGGCCGAAAGCGTTTCCTGGCGAGATTCGAAAATAATATCAAGCGGCGTTCTGGCGTGGCTGAACTTCCTCGAGAATTTTATCCTCAAGCTCGTCCCGAGCGATTTCGAGGTCGTAATATGACTGCGCGTTTAGCCAGTATTGGGCGGTCATACCGAAATAGCGCGCCAACCTCAAAGCAGTGTCGGCGGTGATGCGGCGCCGGTTATGTATGATCTCGTTTATCCGGCGTGGCGGTACCTTGAGGGCGCGGGCAAGCGCGTTCTGGCTGAGTTCGAGAGGTTTCATAAATTCCCCGAGCAAAAGCTCCCCGGGAAACTCCGGGTCCATTTTTTCATCTTTTTCCATTTCGCCCTCATCCCTCTTCCCGCCGTGAGTTTATCACCGTGATCTGGTCGTTCAGGGTGCACAGATCGTAGACATACCCTATGAGGAACAAGCCGCCGGTCAACAGATAGATGATGCCTGAAATCCATTTGCCCATGTACATGCGATGTACGCCGAAGACACCGAAAAAGGTGAGCAAAATCCAGGCGAGAGAATAGTCGATGGCGCCCGACCTGAACCGCACGTTCGCCGTCCGGTACATGGATGGAATGAGAAACAGATCCACCAGCCAGCCGATCAGAAACAGCCCCAGCGTGAGAAAGTAGATAATCCCCGAAATGGGCCGTCCGAAATAAAAACGGTGAGACCCGGTGAACCCGAAAATCCACAGAATATAACCCATTCCCATGCTGTGTGTCGGTTCCACTGTTCGCATAGCGTTCACCTCTCTTCTCATCGTTTATGGCCGCGCGGCCACGTTCAATCCTTCATGCCCACTATTCGTTTCATGGCCTTGCCCAGCAAGGGTTCCCGGGTCGACAAAGCGGCGTGGGGGCATACTTCCACGCAGCAGTAACACCTGATGCACGCATTATAATCGAACCGAACCTTTTTTCCGTGGCGAGCGACCGCGTGCGCGGGGCAGTATTTCCAGCATTCGCCGCAGGTTTGGCAGAGCGACTCGTCGCACACCGGCCGTTGCGTCAGATGCCTGCGCAACAAACCTTGAAGAAAGGGCGGTCCGAAAATGAGCGGAGAAACTTCCGGCAGCCGGAAATTGTCCACGCGAGGCGCGGTTCCCTCCACCGTTACCGGCTCGTCCAGTAGCCCTACCTCGCGGGCGATACTGTTGGTCGTCAATTTCCACGGGTCCAGGCCGATGATCCCGCACACCGCCACGTCCAGCGCAGCCGCGTTACGGCTGGCGAGCAAGACACCCAGGGGACGCGGCGTTCCGCTCGATCCCGGCCCCTGCCCTTCCATGGCCAGTACGCCGTCCATGAGCGTCACCGCGGGATTGACGGCCTTGTGAATCAAAACCAGCAGACGGGCGAACCGTTCGCGGTCCGCTCCCATACGCAGATGCCATTCCGGCTTGCGCGCGCCCACAATGCAGCCGAAGGTGTTTTTCACCCCCAGGGTCAGCAGCATCTGCGAATGCGTTTTCAGCTTGGGCAGGTTGATAACCACGTCCGCATTCATGGCTTCTTCGGCGATTTCAATGGTCCCGAAAGGTTCCCCGATATCCACCTTGATCGATCCCGTGAATTCCCCCACCTCCACGTTCAGATCTTTCAGCGCCTCGCCCGCGCCGCTCTGTTTCAGAATGCGGCTGAAGCTCCCCGCGGCCTGGCTGTCCGCCACGCGAGCGTGCGCACCCTTGTCCAGAACGTACTCCACGACCGCCCGGATTACCGTCGGGTGGGTGGTCAACGCCTTTTCCGGGGGAGCGGGCGTCAGGAAGTTGGGTTTGATAAGTACCCGGCTCCCGGCGGTTATCACCTCTCCGGCGACCTCGTCCAGGGCCTGAAACACCCTGGATCGTATGTCGGGAGACTCGTAAGTGGCGGGATATATCACGACCCTGGCCATGGGCGGCCTTCCTCCAAACGCATACATTGCGGAATCTCGTAGGAACTCTCGTCCCCCCGAAGCGACCGGGTACACCTTATCACGCCGTCCCGTTCCTGTTAATACGTTATTTTGCCATCACTATGTACGCATGGGTCAAGCTGGTTGCAATTTATTTCACATATACTTTACAATAGAGCCCTCCGACCACCTAAGCTCTTTACATGGGAAGCTAACTCAAGTCTCGACGCCAGAATGAACCGGAAAGGAACAAACCATGAACCGTTCAGGCAACAAAACCATCCGAGGAATGTCTCTGTTAACGCTTTTCATGCTTTTTATCGCTCTTACGCCAACGGTTAGCGCCGACGATGACCATAAAAGGCATCAACGGCGCGAACGCAGACACAACGGCGACAATCATCTCAATGACGACGCCCTGAGGCCGGTGAGCAATTCCACCTATGCCCAAAATTGCGGAGCCTGCCATTTTGTTTATCGAGCGGAATTGCTGCCGGCAGGGTCGTGGCGGAAAGTTCTCGAAGGAACCGACGATCACTTTGGAGAGACCGTGGACCTCGATCCCGAAGCGAGGATCGAGATCACCGGTTATCTGACATCCAACGCCGCCGACAGATCACCGGCCGAATTGTCGAGAAAAATAATGAAGTGTCTGGATGGTCTTACGCCGCGGAGGATTACCGACATCTCTTGTTTCAAAAAAAAGCATCATGAAATCTCTTCCCGGAAGCTTAAACAGTCGTCGGTAGGATCATTGTCAAATTGCGTCGCCTGCCATCGGACCGCCCAGAATGGCGTGTACGATGATGATAGCGTGTCCATTCCGGAATAGGGACGACATGATGTCGGTTGGGAGAACGCCTCGAACCGCGGCAGGAGGCGCCTGATTTCCAATAATCTCCCACCTTATTGCGTCCGCGGCGCCGGGCTCTATTAAAATATGTTAAAATACACCTGATTCTCCGCGTCAATCTCAACGCTCGCAATCCGGAAAGGAACCAGGTATGTCCGATGACGCTTCGTCCCCCAGCCCATCGCCGCTCGTCATACCCGCCTCGGAAACCGCCGAACGCATGAAAATCGCGTGCGCCGATTTTCTGGACGCGCTCGATCCGGATCAGCGGCGCAAGACCCTGTTTCCCTTCGACGATTCGGAACGGCTGCGCTGGAGTTATCTGCCGCGAGAGCTTTTCGAACATCGCGGCCTGCCCCTGCGGGACATGAACGACAAACAGCGCCGAACGGCCTACCGGTTGCTCGAAAGCGGCCTCAGTCCCCTGGGCTATACCAAGGCCACTTCCATCATGGGGCTGGAGACGATTTTGAGTGAACAGGAACGCGGGGAGTCCGGCGGGCGGTTTGTCCGCGATCCCCGGCTCTATTTCTTCACCGTGTTCGGGGACCCCGGAAACAAGCGGCCCTGGGCGTGGCGCGTTCAGGGTCACCACGTTTCCCTCCATTATGTCGTTATCGACGAGAGCTTTATCGCGCCCACCCCATCATTTTTCGGAGCCAACCCGGCCGAGGTCGGACATGGCGATCACCGGGGGCTACGGACGCTTCCCCGGGAAGAGGATCTGGCCCGGCGTTTGTTGACGGCCCTGGATGGGGATCAAAAGAAAAGGACCATCATCCTCGAATCAGCCCCGGCGGATATATTCACGCGGGATCACACCCCGCGCCCGCGCCTGGATGTGTTGGAAGGATTGTCCGCGGAGTCGATGAACAACGATCAGCGGCGGCTGTTCGACGAACTGGTACAGGAATATGTAGGCCGGCTGCCCGAGGAACTGGTCGCCGTCGAACGCAAAAGAATACGCCAGGCGGGATTCAACGAGATCCATTTTGCCTGGGCGGGCGCCGAGGAGCGGGGAAAGCCTCATTATTACCGCATACACGGGCCGTCATTCCTGGTGGAATATGACAACACGCAAAACAACGCCAACCATATTCACACCGTGTGGCGAAACACGCGCGACGACTTTGGCCTCGATCTCCTGGCCCTGCACTACAGACAAGGCGGCGGTCATCATTGAGTAACCGCGCGTTAAGGAATAACGGATGAAGCTCAGCGGCATCGAGGATCGGGATCGACTAACGCCGGAATCCCCTTCTTTCAGGAAAGCGCTCTCCCTTGAAATCGCGGTCTTCCTTTTTCTGATCGCGCCTTCCATGGTCCTTTCCTTCTTTATCGTGAACGAGGGAGGCCTGAGTTTCACCGTCACGGCGTTCGCGACCATTTTGCGCGATGTGGGCCTGGTCTGCCTGATTCTCTATTTTCTCTGGCGAAACGGCGAACCCTTAACCAGTATCGGCTGGAAGTTCGACAACCTGGGGAACGACTTCATAATCGGCGCCATCATTTTCGTCCCCTTCTTTTTCGGGGTGAACCTTCTGGCAGCCGCGCTGGTGAAACTGGGGCTGTCCGTCCCCGATATTCCCTCGCCCTTTTCCGGCGCGGCGCAAAATCCCGCTGAAATTGTCCTCACCTTTATTCTGGTGGTCGTGGTCGCGTGGGCCGAGGAAACGATTTTTCGCGGGTATCTTATGCTCAGGCTCCGGGAACTGACGTCGAGCGACCTGGCGGCGCTGCTGATTTCATCCTTTGTGTTTTCCCTGGGCCACGGTTATGAAGGGTCCGCCGGGGTGATTACCGTGGGTTTCATGGGGATCGTCTTCGGGCTGGTCTATCTGTGGCGGGGGAATCTGGTCACGGCCATGACCATGCATTTTCTTCAGGATCTGGTGGGCATCCTCATCGCGCCCCTGATCAATAAATGAACGGCCGGTGGCGCGGCCGACCGGTTTTTACACGGCGCCCCGCACGTGATCCATCAGGTGGACCGCTTCGGGCAGAATGATGCGCTTCATGGCCAATTCGCAGGCCTTGGAGCTTCCCGGCATGCAGAAAACGGCGGTTTTGCCGATGGTTCCCGCGCAGGCCCGGGACAGGATGGCCGCAGCGCCGATCTGGTCGAAGCTGAACATGGCGAACAGGGTGGCGAAGGCGCCCATTTCCTTTTCCAGCAAGGGTTTTATCGCTTCCACCGTCACATCCTTGGGGGTCACTCCCGTGCCGCCGTCCACGATAACCAGGTCCGGCCCCCGCGCGATCAGCCCGTTCAGGGCCTCCCTGATCCGTTCAATGTCATCGGGAACCACTTCGCGTTCCAGAACGGCGTGCCCCTGTTCTTCGATCAATCCGGCCATGAGGTCCCCGGACGTATCCTCGGCAAGCCCGCGGGAAGACGACACCGTCAGAATGGAAAACCGCAATCCGCCGGAAACGCCCGACTTGTGCGGATGACGCTGACTATCGCCGCTCATTGCAGCTCTTCCTTCCGCTTTCGAGCCACGCGGATGTCGGTCATGCGAGTATCCGGGTACTGGCCCTGCTCATCCTTTTCCAGGTATTTGACGATGTCCCAGATAGTGTTGAGCGCCATGGTGACGCCCAAAAGCGCTTCCATTTCCACGCCGGTGCGGGCTTGAGCCGCCACCGCGCAGGAAACCGCCACGCCGTCTTCCCGCACTTCAAAATTGAACTCCACGCTTTCGATGGGGATGGGGTGGCAGTGCGGAATCAGATCCGGGGTGCGCTTGACGGCCAGCATGCCCGCCGCTTCGGCGAAGGCGAAGGGGTCGCCTTTTTTAACCGCGCCCTCGCGTATGGCCTTGAGCGTGCCCGGTTGGAGTTTGATGAATCCCGCCGTCTCGGCGGACCGGTTGATTACCGTTTTCTTGGAAATATCGATCATGCCCATAATGGTTACTCCGCCGGAAGCTGTTCTTCCTTGAGCGCCGCCCGCGCTTTCAGTTCATTGACGGTGTCCTCCAGGGCAGGAAAAACGTTTTCGCGTATGTCGCCGCCCACCAGAACAACCATCACGTCATCGCCGATCGTTCAAGGCTCCCTCGTTGAATTCCACCACCACTTCCATGATCCCGAGCCGTTTTTTGATGGAATCCACGATTTCGGCCACGACCGTGCGGTCAAAGGTGATGGAAAGGCCTCCCACCGGCGTTCCGTTCCGGGAGGTCGCCCGCACCAACCCCCGGTGAGACGCGATCATGCCCATTTCCGGCGCGCGCGGACTCCGTTTCATTTCCTGATGCAATGACTCCATGTCGATGGTTCGGGCCGCCATGCGTACCTCCTCATGGGTTGATGTCGTGGGGAATGTTCCATTTGATTTTCGCGCCTTCCACCAGGCCGAAACTGCCGGACAGCATCATGTCGCCAAAGGGCGAAGCCAGATGGCGGTCCATTCCTCGGGTCAGGACTCGTTGCGGCCCGGTAACGGCGATGGGAAACGTTTGACCGGTAAACCCCGAGGCGTAGACCACGCCGTGCCCCATGGTCTGAAAAATCTCTTCGTGCTTCAGCTCCCGCCGCATAAAGCGGTTCATGTGATCCCAAAGCGACATGGGGTCCAGGAGCGACGTGTGATGTTCATAGAGCGCCAGAACCGAGCCGCCCCGCACGATAGCCGCCATGGTGTGGGCGTTTCCCAGGTTCAAGGCCAGGACTCCGCTGTCCCGCCAGCCCGCCACCGTGTCGTCCAGCAGCGCGCCCATGATGGCCGCGGTCCCGGTATCCATCAGCAAGGCGTCGGGAACCGCGCGTTTCACGGCCCACATACGGGTATTTTCCGGGGGCGGATCGAGATAGACCCGGTCCGCGAGCGTTCCGCCGTTTTCCAGAAACGACGCCAGATGCGTGAAGCGGACCAGGCGGTTGCTTTCAAGGGGAGAAAAACCGTGATCCTGCACGGCCACGGCCACGCGCGGCGGCAGTTCCACGCCGAAGGGAGTCAGGGCGCCTGCCAGCGCGGCCAGATCAAGATCGCCCAGGGTGACCGTTTCCGAACCTTCCGGCGCGGTTTCGGCAAGTACGATGCCCATGTCCCGCACGTAATCGAGGTTGTCGTGGAAGGTGAGCGCCGCCTCGGGTGTGGCGTACACGGCCAGCCCCGCCTTGAGATGATCCCGCGCCGCCCTGGTGACCGCTCCCCCGCCCATGACCAGCCCGTCGCAAAACAACGCCCGGCCTCGCGCGGTGACGGCCCGGATTTTGGATGCGACCACGCGGGTGGGAGAAGGCAGAATCAGCTTGACGCAGTTTTCCAGACGCTGATCGGGGTCCCACAACAGGATGTCCTGGGTGCCGCCGCCGATATCGATGGCCAGAATGGCGTCCTTGGACACGACCGCTACCCCCCGATCCCCACCATGAGCCTGCCGCAGGGATGGTTGTGATCCATTTCCAGACGGTGGTTGCGGTTCTTGTTGCGCACGGCCAGGTCGATTATTTCCATCAAGCGGGAGTCGCCTTCATTCCGGCGGAGCGGAGTTTTGAGATCATACTCTTCATCGGAAAGCAGACACGCCCGCAGTTTTCCCGTGGAAGTCAGGCGCAGCCGGTTGCAGGCCGCGCAGAAATGGCGCGTCAGGGCGCCGATAAAACCGATCTCGCCCGCGCCTCCCTCCGGTTTGAACCGGCTGGCGGGGCCGTCCAGGAGGGACGGTGAAATCGTTTCCAGCTTCATGCGCGCCTCGATGATCCCTTTTATTTCGTCCACGGGCAGGAGCTTTTCCCGTGACCACGGGTTGTCCGCGGCCGATGGGCATGAATTCGATAAAGCGCACGTGAAAAGGTTCCTCCACGGCCAGTCGGGCAAAATCCAAAATCTCATCGTCGTTGAAACCCCGGATGGCCACCACGTTGATCTTCAGGGGCGCGAGTCCCTGGCGTTGCGCCTCGCGGATACCGCGCCATACCTGATGGAACAGATCCTTTCCGTGATCAGCGCGAATTTATCGGGGCGCAGGGTATCCATGCTGATGTTGAGCCGCCGGACGCCGCTTTCCCTGATTTGCGCAGCGTATTTTTCCAGCAGAACGCCGTTGGTGGTCAGGGTCACTTCATTGAGTCCGGGTATCTCCCGCAACGCTTTCAGGAAATCGATGGCCCCCTTGCGCACGAGCGGTTCGCCGCCGGTCACCCGTATCTTCCGAATGCCCTTTCTCACAAACAACCGAACCAGATGCAGGATCTCTTCGTAGCTGACAATCTCGTCGTGAGGGATAAACTCGAAAAACCCGTTGCCGACGCAATACATGCAGCGGAGATTGCACCGGTCGGTAATCGATACGCGCAGGTAATTGATGACTCTTTGCGAGCTGTCGACAAAAGGGTTCACATCCACGGAATCTTTCCAGTAGTTAGTGGTTTTCCCGATAAAACGAGTAATAATCGCATTATTTTTGTTAATCCTTTTGACCCGCAAAGTCAACAATGCGCTGTCTTGTTCACTATTCACGGTCCGACTTCGGTCCATGACCTTCGTAATCTTTTTTCAATCCGGCGCTCTGACAGACCAGCGCCTCGCGTTTATTCAACCAATATAATCAAATAATATCACATGTTGATTAGTTTAAGGTCACGCGCAAAAGTGGCGTGTTGAAAATCGAACGGACAAAATCCGATGCGGACAAAAAAGAAACGAGGGGGGGGGATGGGAGAAGCCGATCGGGATCGAGGGCAATCCCGGCTTTTTGATCCACCGGTATGGCGAAATCAGGTGCGGGCGCCGCAGGCTTCGAGCATTCGTTCGCCAAAGCGGAAAATCATCTCCCGTTGCTGCGTCGTGGCGTAGTCGATACAACTGCAACGCAGGGCATTGGCGCTTCGAATGAGCAGTTCCAGGTGCACCGCGTCGTCGAGCAGTTCAATGGCGAAACGGTAGGGCTGGCACGCTTCGTGTTCGGTCTGCCGGGCGGCCAGCAGATCGGCGGTCAGGTCGACCCAATAGAGCCCCTCAAGGCTGGACTGGATGGCCACCTCGTCCAGGTATTCCTTGATTTTCAGCATATCCGAAGACGTTATTTCGTCCAGAACGATCTTTCTCAAGACTCGCCCCTATCCAGCTTTCTTCCCACGAAAAAAGCGTCAACCACCGAGTAGGCCCAGATGGCGATAAACGCCAGCATGAGGATATAGATGATCGTGTTGTCCTGGCTGGTCACCATGCTTACGATCTTGTCGATCGTGGCCCGGGTGATTTCGGGTTCGGGCAGGCTGTATAGCGCCTGGCTGACGCTCCGCAGCAGCAGAAAAACCGTGAGCACCATCACCATGGCCACCGCCCCCAAAAGGGCCGATCCCTTGGCGACCTGCCGGTTAATAATCTGGCCCATTCCCGGGATGACAAATGCTGAAGATAACGGAGATATTATGATTCTTTTCATGATGCATTTTCTGTATCTATATGATATCCAACTGACTACCTTAACGCCCGGCTGGTGTCAATCCCTTGTAGACGCCTTTTCCGCCGGAGGAGATCCGTCATGTTAGCCATAAACGAACAGACCCGTTCCATTCTGTCTCAAATTTACGTCGCCGTGCCCTTTCATCGTCTGGTGGACGAATTTATGGACACGGTTCTGGCCATGGGAGCCAATATTGAAGTGGGCATACACGCCGAGGCGCTGGACCGTTTCGATAGGGCCGATTTTCGCGAAGTAGCCAAAAAACTGTCGGGCCGGGGCGTTAAAACCACCGTTCACGCGGCGTTCATGGATCTGGCGCCGGGATCGCCCGACGCGCTCATCCGGCAGGCGTCCCAGGATCGCATTCGGCAGGTCCTGGAAATGGGCCACCTGTTCAAGCCCATATCCATTGTTTGCCATCTGGGGTATTACCCGTTGGCGCACAACGAGGTCGAAGAGGAGTGGCTGGGCCATTCGGTCGCTTTCTGGTCCTCGCTGGCTTCGATCGTCGACGACATGCACGCCATCATCGCGCTGGAGAACACCTTCGAATGGGAGCCCTCGGTGGTGAAGGCCGTTCTGGAGGCAGTGAATTCCCCGGCCATCCGGTACTGTTTCGACACCGGCCACAGCATGGCCTTTTCCAAAGTCGACTGGCTGGAGTGGCTGACGGTCATGAGTCCCTTTCTGGCGCATATGCACATTCACGACAACAAGGGCGGCGACGACGAACATCTGGCCGTGGGGAGCGGAAAATTCCCCTTTGAAAAAATGTTCAAATGGCTGACCGATCAGGATCTGCGCCCCATTATGACCCTGGAAGCCCACAGCCAGGCCGGGGTAGTGGAAAGTCTTCAATATCTGGCAAAAACGTGGCCCTGGTAAGATTAGGTAAAAGCCGGGTTCACGCGCTCTAATAAAGTAAGGATAAAAACAGCGGCAATGAAAAGCATCAAGGGAACGCACGACATACTGCCCGAGGAAGCGGCCAAGTGGCAAAAGCTGGAACAGATCGCCCGCGACGTCTTTACGCCCTTCGGGTATCATGAAATACGGCCCCCGCTCATGGAGTGGACCGAACTGTTCGCCCGGGGCATCGGCGAATCGACCGACATCGTGGAAAAGGAGATGTACACCTTCGCCGACAGCAAGGACCGCTCCATTTCCCTGCGCCCGGAAGCCACGGCGGGCATCGTGCGCGCCTATATAGAAAACAAGCTGTACGCGGCCGACGAGGAAACCAAGGTCTTCACCATCGGCCCCATGTTCCGTCACGAACGTCCCCAGAAGGGGCGCTATCGCCAATTTCATCAGATCGACGTCGAAGTCATGGGCAATCCCGGTCCCAAAGTGGACGTGGAACTGATCGTCATGCTGACCCACTACCTCGAACAGGTGGGTGTGCGCGACGTCGAACTGGCCCTGAACAGCCTGGGCTGCCCCAAATGCCGGCCCGCCTACCGGGACGCCCTGACCGCGTTTCTGCATGAACACACGGGCGAGTTGTGCGAGGATTGCGTCCGCCGCACCGAACTCAACCCACTCCGGGTCCTGGACTGCAAGGTTCCCGGCTGCAAGGAAGTGGCCCAAAACGCGCCGTCCATCAAGGATCACCTGGACGAGGAATGCGCGCTCCATTTTGAAGCCGTGCTGAAAGGGCTGGAAGAATTCGGCGTGCCCTTCCGCGTGAACGAACGGCTGGTGCGCGGTCTCGATTATTATACCCGCACCTCCTTTGAAGTGCTGGCGAGCAACCTCGGAGCCCAGGACGCCGTGGCGGGTGGCGGACGCTACGACAAGCTGACCGAAATGCTGGGGGGCCCGCCCACGCCGGCTATCGGTTTCGCCATCGGCATGGAGCGTCTGGCCCTGATTTCCGATCTCGACGCGCCGTCTCCCCGTCCGGACCTGTACATCGCGGCCCTGGGGGAAAACGCGCTGAACTTCGCCTTTTCGCTCGCCAACCGGCTCCGTCTGGCCGGAGTGAACGTGGAACTGAGCCATTTCGCCAAGAGCCTCAAGAGTCATATGCGCCGGGCCAACAAACTGAACGCGGCCCACACCCTGATCCTGGGCGACACCGAACTGGAAAATCAGACGGCGAACTTGAAAAACATGGCCGACGGAGAGCAGAAGGAAATCCGATTGGCCATGGATATCGACGAACTGCGAAGCTTGCTGACGGCGCGGTAGAAGCCCGCGGCCTACGCCTATGCGGCATGGACTTTTGGAATTCCTGAAAATCCTGGATTCCGCGATCAAGTCACGGAATGACGGAAAAGCGAAAGACCTTTCTAAAACTCACGACACGGAAGCTATAATAGATACAGTATGAGCGATCATTCTTCACATAAACGCACCCACTCCTGCGGCGGGCTTCGCAAGTCCCACGTGGGAGAAACGGTAACCCTCATGGGATGGGTCCAGCGGCGGCGGGACCTGGGAAGCCTGATTTTCGTGGACCTTCGGGACCGCGAAGGGCTGACTCAAGTGGTCTTCAACCCGGAAATCAGCCAGGAACTGACCAGCGCGGCGCACAAAATCCGGAGCGAGTTCGTGCTGTCGGTGACCGGAACGGTCGAAGCCCGGCCCGGCGACATGGTGAACGCCTCCATGAGCACCGGCGAAATAGAAGTGGTGGCGCGGGACATGGAAATCCTGAATCCCTCGCTCCCCCTTCCCTTTGCCATTGAAGACAACCTGGAGGCGTCCGACGCGCTCCGCATGAAATACCGCTACCTGGATCTGCGCAGGCCGGTCATGATGGAGACTCTTAAACTTCGCCACAAGGTGGCGCAGACCATCCGGGCCCATTTCAACGAACGCGGGTTTCTGGAAGTGGAAACGCCGTTTCTCACCAAGTCCACGCCCGAAGGGGCCCGCGACTACCTGGTGCCTTCGCGGGTCAACCCCGGCCAATTTTACGCGCTTCCCCAGTCGCCTCAGCTTTTCAAACAGCTCCTCATGGTGGCCGGCGCCGAACGCTATTACCAGATCGTCCGGTGCTTCCGCGACGAGGACCTCCGCGCCGACCGCCAGCCCGAATTCACCCAGCTCGACGTGGAGATGTCCTTTGTGGATGAAGAGGACATCATCGAACTCATCGAAGGATCTGCTGAAAACGCTCATGCGCGAAATTCTGGGCATCGAAAAGCCGCCGGACTTCCCGCGCCTTACCTACGCCGAGGCCATGGACCGTTTTGGAACCGACCGGCCGGACACTCGTTTCGGCATGGAACTGCGGGACGTTTCCGAAGTTTTCAAGGATTCCGAATTCAAAGTATTCGCGGGCAAGGTGCGCGAAGGCGGAGTGGTGAAGGCGATCAACGCCAAGGGGTGCGCGAATTTCTCGCGCAAGGTCCTGGACGAACTGGGCGCGCTGGCCGCCGAATTCGGCGCCAAGGGTCTGGCCTGGGCCAAGGCCACGGCCGAAGGCTGGCAATCGCCCATCGGCAAATTTTTGACCGACGCGGAAAAGGAACGCGTATCCTCCATTCTGGAACTGGAACAGGGCGACCTGGCGCTTTTCGTCGCCGACTCCAAGGCGGTGGCGGCCAACGTCCTGGGGAGATTGCGGCTGGAACTGGCGCAGCGCCTGGGCCTGCTGGAGCCCGACGATTTCCGTTTTCTGTGGGTAACGCATTTCCCCTTGCTGGAGTACGACGAGGAGGAAAGCCGCTACGTGGCCGTGCATCACCCCTTTACCGCGCCGCTGGAAGGAGGATCTGCCGCTTCTGAAGGAGCGGCCCGGGGACGTCCGGTCCCGCGCCTATGACATCGTGCTGAACGGCAATGAAATCGGCGGGGGCAGCATCCGTATCCATCGCGAGGAAACGCAAAAAACGGTTTTCAACTCCCTGAACATCCCCGACGAAGAAGCCAGGGCCAAGTTCGGCTTCCTGCTGGAAGCCCTGCAATACGGCGCTCCTCCGCACGGCGGGCATCGCCCTGGGGCTTGACCGGCTGGTCATGCTGCTGGGCGGCAAGTCGTCCATCAGGGATGTCATCGCCTTCCCCAAGACCCAACGGGCCACCGATCCGCTCACCGGAGCGCCCGGACCCGTGGCGGAGTCTCAGCTCAAAGAGTTGGGATTGGAGCTGAAAGAGACGTAAGTTATTTTTTTGCCTTGACAAAGAGGCCATTAGCTCATATCAGAAAGGCTTAAACCTTGCGATTTTGCTTTGTCAAGGTGCGACGCCAGGTGACGGGCGGACGGCTCATTAACACGATTGCGGCCGAGGCCGGATGAACTCCGTTACGGTTAATCCCTGCTTACTACTTCATCGTTCTTCGGGGATTGACCGCCAAACGGTCGCTAACGCGTAATCGGACCGGGCGCCTTTTTTCTATCATCCAATAGTGTATTTTTTTATGAGCGAGGAGGACGTGACGTGAGTGATGTTTTGGCTCCAATGGCCGGGAAGATCATCAAGGTGCTCGTCAAGGTTGGTGACACGGTTCAAGAAGACGACGAGATGGCTATCCTTGAAGCGATGAAAATGGAAATGCCCATCGTGGCTCCCAGTTCTGGCACCGTAAAAGAAATCAAAACTTCCGAAGGGAACAATGTCGAAGCCGATCAGACTATTATAGTCTTGGATTAGTCCCCACCCTTTTCCGAAACGAACGGTCGGGCGGCCGGCCGACTGCGCATTACGTGGGAATTGAGTATGAAACTTCGGATCCGCGCGCCGGCAAGCCGCCAAACTATCCACCTCCTCTTCGTCTTTGCAACTGTTCGATTCAGGGCGCGCTCGCAACGCGGCGCCGACCATAAATGGCGAGATTAACTGTGCGAACCACGCGCGTTTCTTTTCATTCTCTAATTTCTCTCCTTCACCAACCTTTACAATCCGAGAGGCTAACCTGCTATGACAAATGAGGACAAGTATGTCGAACTTCAGCGCCTGAATGAAGAAGCCGAACTCGGCGGCGGGCGGGATCGCATAGAGGCCCAGCACGAGCGAGGCAAGCTGACCGCGCGAGAACGTATCGATCTTTTACTGGACCCCGGCAGTTTTGAAGAGTTGGACAGGTTTGTGGTGCACCGCTGCTCCGACTTCGGCATGGATAAAAAGAAGATCCTGGGCGACGGCGTGGTGACCGGCTGGGGAACGATCAATGGACGGCTTACTTATGTGTTTTCCCAGGATTTTACCGTATTCGGCGGTTCGCTCAGCGGACCGTTCGGTGAAAAAGTCTGTAAGGTCATGGATCTGGCGGTGAAGAACCGGGCGCCCATCATCGGCTTGAACGATTCCGGCGGCGCCCGTATTCAGGAAGGCGTGGTCAGCCTGGGCTCCTACGGTGAAATTTTCCGCAGAAACGTGCTCGCCTCCGGCGTCGTGCCCCAGATTTCGGTTATCATGGGGCCCTGCGCGGGAGGCGCCGTTACTCTCCGGCCATCACCGACTTCATCTTCATGGTGGATAAAACCAGCCACATGTTCATCACCGGCCCGCAGGTCATCAAGGCGGTCACCCACGAAAGCGTGACCCAGGAGGCGCTCGGCGGGGCGTCCCAGCACAACGCCAACAGCGGCGTGGCGCACTTCAAGGCTTCCGACGACAAAAAAGCGCTGGCCATGGTGCGGGAACTGCTGACCTACCTGCCGCAAAGTTATCTCGAAAAACCACCCTGTGTCGAACCGGATGACGACCCGGACCGCATCGACATGGACATCCGCAAGATTATCCCGGAAACTTCCAAGGCGCCCTATGACATGCTGGAAATCATCAAGCGCGTCGTCGACCACGGGAAGTTTTTCGAGGTCCAGAAATCGTTCGCCCGCAACATGGTGGTCGGGTTTGCCCGCCTGAACGGAAGCTGCGGTGGGCATCGTGGCCAATCAGCCGCGTTTCCTGGCCGGATGCCTGGACATCAACGCGTCCATGAAATGCGCGCGGTTCGTTCGTTTCTGCGACTGCTTCAACATCCCGCTGCTCACCTTTGTGGACGTTCCCGGTTTTCTGCCCGGCGTCAACCAGGAACACGGCGGCATCATCAAGCACGGAAGCAAAATCATCTACGCCTATTGCGAAGCCACCGTGCCCAAGGTGACGGTCATCACCCGCAAGGCTTACGGCGGGGCGTATGACGTCATGAGCAGCAAGCATCATGGCGGAGACATCAACTTCGCCTACCCCACCGCCGAGATCGCGGTCATGGGACCGGAAGGCGCCGTCAACATCGTGTTCAAAAAGGAAATCGACGCGGCCGAAGACAAGGAAGCCACCCGCGCCGAACTCATCGACAATTATCGCAAAACCTTCGCAAGCCCCTACAAGGCCGCCGAATTGGGGTATATCGATCAGGTCATCATGCCCGAACACACCCGGCCCAAGGTGATCAAGGCTTTCGAATCGCTCAGGAACAAAGTCCGAGGAACGGCCGCCGCGCAGACACGGCAATGTGCCGCTGTAATTCCGCGCTCGCTTGAACGCGAAACCGGAATACTCTCCAAGACGCATAGTTGGAGGAACATCTATGGGACAAGATTCAAAGACCGATCAATTCCGCGAAAAGCTGGAACGTTGGGAGAAGAAAATCGAGTCCAAGCTCGATAAACGGCCCGAACGGAAAAAGGAATTCGAAACCATCTCCGGCTTGCCGGTGAAACGGGTCTACACGCCGCTCGATGTGGAAGACCTCGACTACGACCAGGAACTTGGACTTCCAGGGGAATACCCGTACACGCGCGGCGTGCAGCCCACCATGTATCGCGGTCGGTTCTGGACCATGCGGCAGTACGCGGGTTTCGCCAGCGCGGAGGAATCCAACCAGCGTTATAAATTCCTGCTGGATCAGGGGCAGACCGGACTCTCCGTAGCCTTCGACCTTCCCACCCAGATCGGCTACGATTCCGACCATGAACTCGCCCTGGGCGAAGTCGGCAAGGTCGGCGTGGCCATCGACTCGCTCCTGGACATGGAAACCCTGTTCAACGGCATACCCCTGGACAAGGTCAGCACGTCCATGACCATCAATGCCCCGGCCTCGGTGCTGCTGGCCTTGTACATCGTGGCGGCGGAAAAACAGGGCGTCAAGCCGGACCAGCTTCGCGGCACCATTCAGAACGACGTGCTCAAGGAATATTCGTCGCGAGGCACCTACATCTATCCCCCCAAGCCCTCCATGCGGATCATCACGGACATCTTTGCCTATTGCTCCAAGGAGGTCCCGCAGTGGAACACCATCAGCATCAGCGGCTATCACATGCGTGAAGCCGGGTGCACGGCGACCCAGGAAGTGGCCTTCACCCTGGCCAATGGCATCGCCTATGTTGACGCGGCGGTGAAGGTGGGTCTGCACGGTGGATGAATTCGCGCCCCGGCTGTCCTTCTTCTTCAACTCGCACCTGGACTTCCTGGAAGAAATCGCCAAGTACCGGGCGGCTCGTCGGCTGTGGGCCCGCATCATGAAGGAACGCTTCGGCGCCAAAGACCCCCGCTCCCTGATGATGCGCTTCCACACCCAAACCGCGGGAAGCACGCTGACCGCCCAGCAGCCCTACAACAACGTGGTGCGCGTGGCCTTCCAGGCGCTGGCCGCGGTCACTGGGCGGGACGCAGTCGCTACACACCAACTCCATGGACGAGGCGCTCTCCCTGCCCACGGAACACGCCGTGCAAGTGGCCCTGAGAACCCAGCAGATCGTGGCCTATGAATCGGGCGTGGCCGACACCGTGGACCCCCTGGCCGGCTCCTACTACATTGAGAACCTCACCAATGAAATAGAAAGCAAGGCCAAAGGGTACATCGAACAAATCGACAAAATGGGCGGTTCGCCCGCGGCCATCGAAAACGGATTCATCCAGCGCGAAATCCAGAACAGCGCCTACGAATACCAGATGGCGGTGGAAAAAAGCGACCGTATCGTGGTCGGCATCAACAAGTTCAGGGTCAAGGAGGACCAACCGACGAAAATCCTCCGAGTGGACCCTTCGGTACGCGAACAACAGGTCGGGAAGATCAACAAGGTGAAGGCGGAACGGAGCGCGGCCGAGGTTCAGTCCACGCTCGCGGCGTTGAAGCAAGCGGCCCAGGGGGACGAAAACCTTATGGTCCCCATCGTGAACGCGGTCAGAGTCTACGCCACGCTGGGCGAAATCTGCGATGTTCTGCGCGAAGTGTTCGGCGAATACAAGCCCAGCACATTTTTTTAAGAGGTGGTTGTCATGGCGGAAAAGAAAATTCGAGTGCTTACAGCGAAACCGGGTCTGGACGGGCATGACCGGGGCGTGAAGATAGTTTCCGCGGCCCTGCGCGACGCCGGAATGGAAGTGGTCTACACCGGCCTGCGGCAGACTCCCCAGCAAATCGTGTCCGCCGCAATGCAGGAAGCCGTCGACGTCATCGGGCTGAGCGTTCTGTCCGGCGCCCACGACTATCTGTTTCCCCGTATCATGGAACTGCTCAAGGAACGGAGCATGAACGACGTGCTGGTCATCGCGGGGGGCATCATCCCGGACGAGGATATTCCTCACCTGACCGAAGTGGGCATCGACCGGGTATTCGGACCGGGAACCTACACGGCCGAAATCATCAAATACATCGAAGAACAGGTCCCGCTGAAAAAAGCCGGAGCGCATTAAACAAGGCGAATTCGGCCGGCGGCAAAAGGAAATAAAAACGGCGCTCCCCGTATAGGGGACGCCGTTTTTTATGGCGCAAAGAAGAAGACCGCGGGAGGTTCGCGGGGCGACGGAATCCAGGTTTCAGGCATGGGAGAAAAAGTTATTGTGGAGAAATTTCTTCCCTTGGTCTTCAGTAATTGGCTAAGGCCAAGCTACGCCATGCTTGTCATTCGAGCGTAGCGAGAAATGGCGCCAGGGGGCGTGCCCCGCCTGCGTCGGGATCTTCGAGGCGCAGAAATTCCCCCACATATTGAATTCCCTCATCCCTTCCGGTCAAGGGCAAGGCGAAGGCCGAGTCCGACCAGCACCATGCCGCTGGTCCGGTTAATCCATGCGATCACCTTGGGGCGGGCGCGCAGCCAGCTGGACAAGACGCCCGCGCCGTATCCCACCGGGCCCTTGACCACAAAGGTAAGCGCGGCAAACGCGGCGCCCAGCAGGAAAAGCCGGAGTGTCGGGGATTCGGCTCCCGACGGGACAAACTGCGGGAGGTACGCCAGATAAAAAATGGCGATCTTCGGGTTGGAAAGATTGGAAAGCGCGCCCTGGAAAAACACCTTGCGCAGGGACATGGAGGGAAGCTCTCTGGTGTTCAGGCCGGCGTTGCGGCTGAGGAAAATTTTGATTCCCAAATAGAACAGATACGCGGCGCCCAGAAATTTCATGATGGTGAAAAAAACGTCGGAAGCGCGCAGCAACGCGCCCAGGCCAAAGGTGGCCAGGATGGTGTGACCCAGCAGTCCGACGCTCACCCCGGCGGCGGTCGCCACTCCGGCCTTGGACCCTTGCGAGATGGACCGGGACATAACCAGAATCATGTCCTGCCCCGGCGTGATGATGACGATGACCGAAGCGATGATAAATACGATGGGGAAGTATTCCATCATGGGATATCCTTATTATAGCTTCAATGTATTTTTTATTCCGGCGTTCAACCGTTCGATCAGCGTTTCCGTGGACCAGAGTTGCACGCCAATGTTACGCAGCTCCTCTTTGCCCTGTTCGTAGATCCCCGAAACCGCATCTTCAACCACGACGATCCGGTAGTCCCGTTCGCTGGCTTCATAGATGGTGGTTCGCGGGCAGTTGGGGAAATTGCAGCCGCAGACCACCACGGTGTTGACCAGTAAACCGGTGAGGTGGTCATGCAGAGGGGTCTGAAAGAACGCGCCCCAGCGCGGTTTATAAATGGAGACTTCGTTGGGCCCCAGCGTCTGTATTTTTCCTTCGAGGAGCCGATCGCCCTCCAGTTTCACATCCGGCGCGGGGAGAAGATCCGGAACCAGTTGAGCGCCCTGCGAACCGGGGCTTGCCAGATGTTTCCCACTCTGGATCAGGTCCCGGCGGCAGAGATCCACGTTGGAGCCATCACGGCAGTACAGCCGGACAATATGGACGATGGGCCTTTGGGCGGCGCGGAATGCTTCGAGCAAACGGGCCATGCGGGGAACGGCGTCCATGGTTCCCGGAATCTCCGCCGGGGCTCCGGGCAACGAAAAGTCGCATTGCACATCAATGGTTAAAAGCGCTGAATTCTTCAGATCCGGATCGGTATGGCTCATCGCGGAACAACCTGGACTTTGAGAGTGACTTCGCCGTAACCGTAACAATCGACTCCACTGTCCGGGCAGCGGAGATAGCGCATAAAATGAAAGTTTTCCGGCTCGAGGCCTTCGCTGAGTCTTTCGTTGATCAGCGCCACCGGGATGGTAAGCTGCGAAACCAGATATACGCACATTCTTTTGGGACAGTGCTTGGTTATAAAATTGCCGTCCACATCGAGAGTGAACGTTTGTCCGACGACATGACCGGAATTGCAGTTCTTTGAGTCAACCACCTCCGCCAGGATCGAATACTTTGAGGCCGCCTGCGAGAGCCGTTCCACATGTCTCGTTCTATGGCCGCCCTCATAAAACGTCTCTATCTCCGATTCGGTGTAGCCGACTCGTTCTCCGTATTTCCTGATGACTTCCTGTGCCGCCATATCATCTCCTGGTGAAATTCGGGCTGAAATGTATGAGGTTAGACTTATTCAGGTTCACAATTGACGGGTTCCGCCGACCGTTTCGCGCATCCCGGTTTGGTTACGGAAGTGGCTCCGCATATCTCGCTCTGGCGACGTTTTTTGTAAACCACAGGCAAAGCGCCAAAACAGCGAATAATCCACTCGAATTCATATGTTTCCCGCATCTATGATTTTTACCGCTTTTATCCCCGGAACAGTTTACACCTTATCATAAGCGCGTAACGCGGTTCAAAGAATAAACCCGCGGTTACCGGAAAGGAGCATTCGTGGAGAACTAAAAAAGCAAGGACCGTGAAATTCGAAATTTGAACAAATTCACGGCCCCCACACCTTGTTAGGCTGTCATCTCATCCGCCTGAGGCTGCGCTGAAAATATGGCATTCACTGCAATCAAGCCTTTGACGATCCACATGTCTTGCATGAACCCTGTCGAATAACTCCGACGCGCTCCATTCGTCTGATTCATCCTCGTGACACGCCGAACAGAGCGGCCGGCCGTTGCTGTGGGTCGTCTTTGGCGTATAACCGAGAGCCGCGAAGTTCAGGCGGGAACCGCCATTGTGGCAGTCGGCGCAGTTCAACGCGTATTCATGCGGCCGGACTTCATGAAACAATCCCATGTAGCGTTCGGTCTGAGCGAATTCATAACCGTTGTACGCCCATCCAACCGCTTCCGCGCCGCTTTTCACCGCCGAATCCAGATCGTTCGACGCGAAAAAAAGACCGATTTTCAGAGGGTAGAGTCTCCTCGTAACGGGATCGATGGGCTGCGCGCCCGTGTGACGCTTAAAGGCGTAAATCTTGGCGGTGGGATCGATGACCGACCCCACCGGCGCGGACATGCTTATACGCCCGTTGGCTCCGGGAACGGCCTCTGAACCGAAAACGTAAAAAGTGGATGTTCCGTTGAAAAAAGCGTACTCCGGGATTACTTGGGCCTGTTTGGTTATGTGGGGCTCATATAACCCCGTGGCGCCGACAAGATCGCCCGGTTGGCTGTAATCCCTATTCATGTCCGTGGGGATGGTCTTGGAAAAGAGCGGTATATGACATACCGTACAATTTACCCGGGCGGTATGCCGGTCCAGATCGGTGTCATTATGAGGCGTTGAGGTGTGGCAGTTCTGGCAATTTACCGGAGTCGGCGAGTCGAGCGGCCTCAGGTCTGATCCCCTCCCGGCGATCCGGTGAGCGGAAGTCTGATGACAGTCCACACATCCGAGCCCCGCTCCGCCATTTTCCGCGCTGGCCAGATGAACATCGAAATTTCGCGAAGGGTTTCGCTGCGGTTCGCCAAGATCGCCACGCTTGAGATTGTTTCCTCCACCCGCTTTCGTATGGCAATTGAGACACGCCCCATTGGATGGCAGTTTCACATTACGCGCCGCTTCATCCAAACTTACCGGCATTCTGAGGGGATCGGGCGCGAATAGAAACGTTCCATTCACATTCTGGACCGTCCGCTTGTATTCGTCCGAGTGACAGATCAGGCAGTCGATATTTTCAAGCTGTTCCTGAGAAGCCGCAGCCGTGGGTTTAGCGCCCAGGCCGACATGGCACTGCGCGCACCCGCCGTCCACGGAATCGCCATAAATATTGGTCAGTTTACCGATCCAGTTGATGTCCGGATAGACACAGAAGTCATTTACGCCCCCCAGCTTTCCAGCCAGCGGACTTGCGATATTTACCGCCCTGCTTGCGTCACCGAGCCATTGATAATGGACGGACGCTCGCATCTCCTCGGCTTGCGCGCGATGGCAGCTCAGGCACGTTTTCGTGCCTTCAAAGGCGCCTATTCTCTCCGCGTGTGAAAAAGTCTGCGCGGGTAGCCCGTAGCGAAAACGGGTCAGATTATACGTCATGCCATTCCAGCTTAAGGTGGCGTTTAACCCGCTGAATTGAATGGATACGGCGCCGACTCCCGCGCTCGAAGGAGCGATGGGATCGCAGCCCACACACTGGCCGCCGCTCCAGGAAGTCAACTCCGCTGAAAAGGCGTCGGTTCCGGCTGGAAATTCGCCCAGAGCCGTATACCATCTGCCGGCGCCATTTGGGCCGTAATGATACCAAGCGAGCCCGAGCGTGTCCCCGCGCGCTTCCAAATACCAGCCCATGCCATCATAGGCGGTGTCATAATACCAGCCGCTGATGTCTCGAGGGTCGTTGATCCCTACGGTTATATCCGGCATAAGTTTGGTCATGGTCTTAACGCCCTGCGACTGCCCTACACTCCAGGTCATGACCGCTTGGCCGGACGCGGTAAAGACGACGCTGACATCACCTGCTTTTGCTGAATTTGGCTGAGCGTATGGGTTTCCCAGCGGCCATCCCGTCCATTCCTTCAGGTCGCCGGTTATGGTCATGTCATCGACCAGACGCCCGTTGAACATATACCATCGAGGATCACCGCTGTCCGAAAACACATACCACGCTCCAAACGCCTCGGTTCCCTGGATCTCCAGGGAAACTCCCGTGCCCTCCTGCCCGGAGGTGTACCACCATCCACTGTAGGCCCCCGCGTCCGCGAAGGCCGGACCTGGTATGATTACCTCACACGCCAACATGAGGAAAACTACCGATAGGACTACAACAAGAATATCTTTTCCGCCTCCGATCATCCTCACGCGCATAATCCTCCCTTTATAGTGTATAAACAATATGTATTACACTCTCGGTTACTTAAAGCTGTCAAGAGACGCGCTCGGATCGAAATGAGCTATGGTGATGTAAAATTGTTGCTTTTAACCAAAATAATGGAGTGAAACTTATTTATTACATTATATCATTAAAATAATCTCCCCGAAGCCCCATCAAGATGCGATGACCGGTTTGCTTCTTAGCCCGGTAATGTTTTTTAGACCTTTTTCTCGAAACGGCAAGCCGCGGCAGATTTTTTTTTGGGCGGCCTGTTTTCTGTTATAATTGAGGTAATGAATTGGACCGGCGCCCCCCGGGCAGTGAAAAACCGCATGGAGCGGCGCGCTTGCCAATCATTGTATTGAAGTTCTCCAAGCGTAATAAGGCGCGAGGAACAATCAAGGAGGTGTGTTATGAGGAGAGTGACAACCGGCGCCATTTTGGTATCATTTCTGGTGATTATGATGTGGGCGGGCGCGGCCGCCGCATTTGAAACCGGTATTTACGAGCAAGGCTTTGTGGTACCCTACGCCACCTATGACGCGTCCGGCGTGGGCACGGTGGTGGGCATCGACTTAAGTGGTCCCCCCGCGCCGACAACGAGCGCAATCTATTGGAGCTTCATGAGCATCAATGGCGTGCAGCTTAGCTTCGGCTCGATCCCTATTACATCCGGGGTTTTCACATTCCCCTTTGCGCTGTCAACCGCTGACAACGGCGTCCATACGGGTGTGGAGGGTTGGCTTATCTTTACCTGGGACGACAACGGCACCCTGGACCCGGGAGAAAGTACGCAAATAGTGGGCGGTAACGCCTTCCTGCTGGACCTGGCCAATAACGACGCCGCGTTCATTCCCATCATTCCTCTTGCCCGTGGAGATTATCAGGCCGGTCCGATCAACCTGAATAGCGTGCCGGCGGATGTTCTCACCGGAATGTCGCACGGCGTCAATCCGGCAAACACCGAAATGTCGGTCCGGTTCACCAATGACACGTCTATCGCCGGGCAAACCGTGTTATACGTCTTTACGCCGCTCAACGCGCCGGCTACGTTCACGGCCTTCGCCGACGGCGACAGCGGTCTGCAAACCTCCAATTTCAACCTGGCAAGAGCGGGAACGCAGCTGAATTTCTTCAATCTGAGCGCCGTGCCCGAACTGAGCGGCATCGTGAACGGCTCCTTAACGCTGGTCAATCCGGCTTCTTCGCCGATCGGCTTTACGTTCGGCCTGTCCAGCAGCTCGGTGCTGGGCGCCTCGCAGACGACCGTTGTAAACGCGTTCGAATAATACAAAACCGTAAGAAACCAATATGCCAAGGGCGGGTTTTCCCGCCCTTGTTTTTTGCCTTCGGCTGCAGCGTACCTGTTGAATCCGATCTCCGGAAAACAGGCGAGGGAGGGGCTAACAATTTTTCACCCCTCCGTTGGAGCACTCTCACGGCAGGGCGTTGGTAAGTTCAAAGGTCTGGTCTTCGCCCATTCCCGAGATGGGCGTGTCGCCCAGCCAAACCTGGGCGCGGTAGGTATAAAGGCCGGTCGCGGCGTTACCGGGCGCGAGCCAGCTGAAGCCATACCAGAACGCGGCGCCGGGTTTGAGACCATCCGCCGGCGCGGACCCCACCCAGTGGGAACTGGAAGACGGCCACCGGGGTCCGTCCACCCAAAACCTGACCTCGGCGCCTTGGGGCAGCGGATTCACGTCCGTATTCATGACTCCCGCCCAAAGCGCGGCCACGGCGCCGGGCGCGGCGGCGTCAACCGGCCACGACCTGACGATCCCCGCCAGTTCGGGGAGCGCTTGCAGAAGGTAGATGTCGCCGGCGGCGTAATCGGCGAAATACAGGTTTCCCTGTTCGTCCTCGCCAAAGGTAGAAATATTGAGCCCCGTCTCCATCAACCAGTTGGACTCCCACGCTCCATCGACCAAGCGCAGCCCAAAAATTTTTCCGTCCGCATAGTCGCCAAAAAAGTACATACCCTGGAGCCGGGGATACCGGGCGCCGCGATAGACAAAGCCCCCGGTGACCGTTCTGCCCAGGGTTCGGCCATACTCGGCCACCGGCAGGGTGAGGCCGGTCGGATCGCAGTCGGCCCCGTTGTAACAATGCGAGGCCTCCATGATGTTCCAGCCGTAGTTTTCGCCACCGAGGCTTGAGGCGGGTTGAAAATCCACCTCCTCGTAGGAGGATTGTCCCACGTCGCCGACGTAGAGATCGCCCGTGGTTCGGTCAAAGGAGAATCGCCAGGGGTTGCGCAGCCCGTATGCCCAGATCTCATCCAGGTACAGCCCCTGGGGGTCGTTGACCTCGGCGAAAGGGTTATCGGGCGGGATGGCGTAGGGAGCGAAACCCGATTCCACGTCGATACGCAGGAGCTTGCCCAGTAATGAGTTTAAATTCTGGGCGTTGCCTTGCGGGTCGCCTCCGCCTCCTCCGTCCCCGGTTCCGATATACAGGTAGCCGTCCGGGCCGAAAGCGAGCTGTCCGCCGTTATGATTCGAATAGGTGGGATGATTCAGCGTCAACACGATATCCGGGGGGTCGGCCGTGGCCACATTGGGGTCCGTCGTTACCTGACACCGCGCCACCACGTTATTGCCGTCGCGATTGGTATAGTAGACATAGAAATGGCTGTCCTGAAATCCCGGCGGAAAGGCGACGCTCAGCAAACCCCGTTCACCCGAAAACAACACCCGGTCGGATATGTCCAGAAACGGCGTGGGCAGGACCGCGCCATTTTGAATTATGCGGATACGGCCTCCCTGCTCCACCACAAAGAGGCGGCCGTTTCCATCTCCGGCGTTGGTGATGTGCACGGGCTCGTTCAGTCCGGACGCCGTCAGGGCCGTGGTCAGGAACGGCCAGAAAAACGTACGGCGGCCGGCGGAAACATCGGCGCCGCCCAGAAGGGTAACGGCGAAAACGACTAGCAACAAACCGGGTATTTTGTTCATGACATATCTCCCATCCCGCTTGAACGCTTTATATTTAGAAAGCGCTCTGGTCCGTACCAAGGATCATAACACTTATTTTTATATTTTGTAGCGGGGCGGAAGATACTGTGAAGGGCGGGCGCGGGTTCTTGAGCCGAACCCGCGCCGGAAGGACGATTCAGCTTTTTTTCTGTTTTTGCGGAAGTTCCAGCCGTATCAGGTCGTAGGATGTTGTTCCCAACCCCAACCGTTCGGCGTGCTGGAGCTGAGCGTTCCAATCGATGTTCGGGTAAACGGCCCGGAATTTGTCCGATCCGCAGTCGGGTCCCAGGCAACTGCCGGCCAGCGGCGTTCCCTGGTTGACCAGATCCACCGACGCCTTGTCCAGCGCCACCGGGTCGGCCGAGGCGGTGATGCCGATATCGTGCACAATGGGCGCGTCACAGTGGCCGTAACAGTCGCAGGCCGGTGAAATCTGGGTGAGGAAGTTCAGGAAAATGGATTTTTCCTTTTTCCCGGCCAACGTCCCCAAAGCGTATTCGGCCATTTTTTTCTGCATGGAGTCGGCTTCCGCGCTCCACTGTATCTGAATGGCTTCCTCGGGGCACACCAGAATGCATTCGCCGCATCCAACGCACTTTTTGGGATCGATGTATGCTTTTTTCTGTTTCAGCGATATGGCCCGCTGAGCGCAATAGGCCAGGCATGTCGCGCATCCCACGCACTTTTTGGATTTCACCTTGGGCGACAGGTCGGAGTGCTGTTCCAGCTTGCCCTTCCGGGCGGCGCATCCCATGCCCACGTTCTTGAGCGTTCCCCCGAAGCCGGTGATTTCATGGCCCTTGAAGTGAGCCACCGAGATCAGGACGTCGGCTTCCACGATGTCGGAGGCCACGGACACCGATTTCAGGAGTTCTCCGTCAATCGGCACCTCCCGGTACGACCCTCCACGAAGGCCGTCGGCGATGATAACCGGCGCGCCTACGCTGGCGTAAGAAAATCCGTTTTCCAGCGCCGTTACCAGATGGGATACACTGTCGCTCCTCGAACCCACATAAAGCGTGTTCGCGTCGGTCAGAAACGGTTTTGCTCTCAGTTTTTTTACCTTGTCCACGATTCTGCGGAAAAAAAGCGGCCTGATGAACGAGGTGTTCCCCCGTTCACCGAAATGAACTTTGATGGCCACCAGATCGCGGGGTTTGACTCGTTCTTCCAGCCCCACCCGGTCCAGCAGGATTTCCACCTTGTCCAAAAGGTTCTGACGGAAATTAGCTCTCATATCAGCAAAATACACCGCGCTCGACATGAAATTCGTACCTCCTGTCATAGATAGCTCTACATTGTTCGACATGTTTGGAAAAAAATGGCCGAAAAGACGCGTCAAGCCGTCATTTGGTCGGAGCGACCGGCCTACCCGGGATCTGGAAGACCGGGAACTTGACGATAAAGGACGCGCCTTCCGATGGATGGTTAATAACTTCGATATCGCCATTGTGCCGCTTTACGATACGGTGCGCAATGGAAAGACCCAAACCCGTTCCCTGGGGTTTGGAAGTGAAAAACGGATTGAATATATTCTGCAGGATGTGCGGCGGAATGCCTCCGCCCGTATCGGTGACTTCGACGGCCACGAACGGGGCCTGCTGTTCTTCATCGACGTACTGATAGGTGCGCACACCAATCACGCCGCCCTTTTTCATGGCCTGGCGGGCGTTGAGGAACAGGTTGAAGAAAAGGTGCCGCAACTGGCGCTCGTCGCCATAGATTTTCGGGATGTCCGAATAATCCTTGGCGATGGTGATCATCCCTTCCTCGAACTCCAGCCGCATGTAGGAAAGGGCGGCGTCGATGGCAAGGGTGAGGTCGTTGGGCTGAAACTGGATGGCGTTGAGATCCTGGGAAAAGCTCAACACGTCGCGCAAGGTCTTCTCCAACCGCTCCACTTCCTTGATAATGACTTCCAGGTACTCCTTGATGGGAGAGTCGTCGTCGACCTTTTTCAGGACCCTTCTGGTGAACCCGCCGATGGAAACGAGCGGGTTGCGGATTTCGTGCGCGATTCCCGCGGCCACTTCGCCCAGGGCGGCCATCTTTTCGGTTTCCAGCAGTTTTTCCCGCGCCTCTTTCAGCTCCTTGTTCACCCCTTCGATAAAGGCGTAGAGGCGGGAGTTTTCCAGGGCCAGCCCGGCCTGATGAGCCAGCATGGAGAGTGTCCGCAGTTCGGGTTCGCTCACCGGGCGGCGTTCGCCGCAATGATCCACCACCAGCGTGCCGATCACCTTATCCTTGGCCATGAGCGGAACCGCCGCGAATTCGGAGCCCAGAAACTGGTAAAGCTTTTGGATGTCCCCGGCGGCGTCCACCTGTTCGTTTATGGTGGCGACCTTTTTCATGAGCAGGCCCTGCACGAGCGGGCCGCCTTGTTCATCCATGGGCAGGGACAATCCCTTCAGTTCGCCATGCTCCTTGAACAGGTCCACGATCCGTTCGGTTTCTTCCGCATCTTTTCCCTTGCCGGCATCCGCTCCCTTTCCGCAGGGTTCCTTGGACAGCCCCTTGTGGATGCAGAGCGATTTTCCGTCTTCGGAGAGCAGGAACAGAATGGCCCGATCGAACAGCAGCCCTTCCCTGAAGATAAGCTCGTTGAGTATGACGTCCGTGAGCGCTTCGAAATCCACGGTCATCATCATGGCGCTGGAGATATCGTAGAGCGAGGACAGCCGTCGCACCAGCATTTGGTTTCGTTTCACCAGGTTCTGCATCTTGGCGAAAATCAAGGCTTTGTCCAGGGCGCTGCTCAGAAACGAGGAAAGCGCGATGAGGAGCTGGTGATCGTCATCGTCAAAAGCGATGGGCCGGCCGTTTTCCCAGGACAGCTTTTCATACACGCAGAGCGTGCCTTCCATGCCGTTCTGAAAATCGAGCGCCACGCACAGCGGCGGGGGCTCCCCTTCCTGGCGCTGACCGAAGGCCGTCTTGATGAGCGCTTCCCCCTTGGCGGCGTCGAAAATGGTGAGCAACGCTCCCCGCGCGCTCACGACCTTCGCACAAATACGCACCACCTGATCGACGAGATCCTGCAAATCCATGGTGCTGGAAATTACCTTGCCGATCTCGAACAGGGCGCTTCGCTCGGTTATGCGCTTTTTCGCTTCCAGGGAAAGACGGAAATGACGGATGGTTCCCGCCAGCATCAGGCAGATGGTCCGCAAGAGCGACATAGACTCCGGCGCGGGCTGCGCGCCGTCGCGGGAAAGCAGCACCAGGGCGCCGTACATGAAAGTGTCGTCCAGGATGGGAATGGCGGTTCTGGCGATGAAATCGCCGGCTGCGCCCTTTTCGTTATCGAATATCTCGCCCAGCGCGATCCTGGCGCTTTTTTCCAGCGCGGACAGGCCGGTTATGTCGTTTCCCAGCGGGATGATCGTTTTCAGGGGCAGCTCGGAAGGAGGGCAACTGGAAGCGCGAATGACCAGGTTATCGAAATCCTTGTCGATACCGTATATGACGCCCACGTCCATGCCGAATTCATGGATAACGTATTTCAGGATGTTCTGCAGTTTTGTCTCGGCCGTCACCGTCGAGTTGGCGATCTCGACGACTTTGCTCAAAACGCTGAACAAATCTTTGGGAGCGGCGTATCGCATCGCGGAATCGGTTTACCTCGCTCGCGCCTTACTTCGGGCCACGGCCATGTGATAGAGATCGACATACGCGGACGCCGATCGTTCCCAGGAGAATTCGCACTCCATGGCCGAACGCATCATGTCGGACCAGCGTTCCTTCATCGAGTACACCTTGAGCGCGCGGGCAAAAACATCGATCAGCGCTTCAACGGTGTAATCGCGAAACTTGAAACCGGTTCCACTGCCCGTCTCCTCGTTATAATCCTCCACGGTGTCGTCCAGACCGCCCGTGGCCCGCACAATGGGAAGCGCGCCGTAGCGCATGCCGTACAGATGGTCCAGACCGCACGCTTCGTAGCGGGAAGGCATGAGGAAGATGTCCGCGCCCGCGTGGATGCGGTGAGCCATGGTTTCATCGTAGCTCGAGCCGAACCATACGCAGTCCGGATGCTCGGCGGCCGCTTCCCGGAAAAAGGCGTGATATTTGTCCTCGCCCATGCCCATGACCGCGAATTGAACGCCCATGTCCAGGAGCTGCTCGAACGCCTGGCTCACCAGATCGAGCCCCTTGCGGTCCACAAGGCGCGATACGACCGCCACCAGCGGGGCTTCCGACCGGCCGTCCAGGTCCAGCGTCCTGAGCAGATCCTTTTTGCATTCCTGTTTGGGCGCCAGGTCGCCTCGATCGAAATTTTTCTTGATGCGGGGGTCGGTTCGCGGGTCCCAGTCCTGGTAGTCGACGCCGTTGAGAATGGAAAACAGGTCCTTTTTCCGGTAGCTGAGCACCCCTTCCATGCCGAACCCGTATTCGGGCGTGACGATCTCCCGCGCGTGGGTTTCGCTTACGGTTGAAAGAACATCGGCAAAAACCAGGCCGCCCTTGATGAGACTCAGGTGTCCGTAGAATTCCAGCGTTTCGGGCGTAAAGAATTCCCATCCCAGGCCGGTAAGGGAAAAATCGTACACCCAGAAATTGCCCTGGGCGCCCAGATTATGAATGGTGAACACCGTGGCGGCGTCCGCCACCAGATCGCAATCCTTGTACAGACTCTTGACGTAGGCTGCGGTCAAACCCGTCTGCCAGTCGTTCAGATGTATGACGTCGGGTTTCAGCTTCAGGGCCACGCACAGTTCCAGCACCGCCCTGCTGAAGAAGATAAACCGTTCCGCGTTGTCTTCGTAATCGCCGTAGGCGTTCCCGTAGAGGCCGTCCCGGTCGTAGTATTTGTCCTTCGATATCAGATACACCGGCACGGAATCGCAGATATGGGACCGGTAAATGTCCGCTTCTTCCTCTTTCCAGTTGATGGGCACCACCAGCTTTTCATCGAGCTTTTCACATGGTCCGTTTTTGTCGGAGTTGCGGTGCTTGAGGGTCACCACGCTCACGTCGTGCCCCATTTCTCCCAGTTTCTTGGGCAGATAATAGGACACGTCGGCAAGCCCGCCCGCTTTCGCGAACGGCGCTACTTCTGAAGAAACGAACAAAATCCGCATAGCCACTCCATGCTTAAGACAAAAAACAAGACCCTGGACGTCGGCCCGACAGGGGACAATAGTAGCCCAGCCCCCGGCAAAACACAAGTCGATTGGAGGTCGCGGTCCGGGCCCGGCAACGAGGACGCTACAAGACGAACGAGCCGTCCGGAGCGAAGTGAGCGGGAAAATGATGAGACATTTTTAGGTTCAGATACTCGCGCACCTGCCTTGAAGTGACGCAGGTCATGCACTGGGCAAGGATATTATTGCACTCTTCCAGTGAAATCATTCGGATAAGCTGCTTCAGAAAGGGAATGGAGGTAGGGTTCACGCTGAATTCGTCCAACCCCAGTCCCAGCAGAAGGGGCGCCAGGAGCGGTTCGCCCGCCATTTCGCCGCACATGGCCACGGAGATTCCTTCGCGCTTGGCGGCCCCCACGACCTGTTTGATCATGCGCAGCAACGCGGGATGGTATGGCTGGTAGAGATAGGCGACGTTTTCGTTGGCCCGGTCGATGGCCAGCGCGTATTGGATGAGGTCGTTGGTCCCGATGCTGAAAAAATCCACTTCCCGCGCCAGAAGATCCGCCACGATCACCGCCGAGGGAACCTCGACCATGATTCCCACCGGCATGTCCTGGTTGAAGGGAATGCCCTGCCGGGTCAGATCGTCCTTGACTTTGTTCAGCACTTCCTTGACCGCGATAATGTCGCTGACTCCGGAAACAAGGGGAAACATGAGGCGGATCGATCCGTAGTTGCTTGCCCGGAGTATGGCCCGCAACTGGGTTTCGAAAATCCCCCGTTCCTTCAAACAGAAGCGTATGGCCCGCAGTCCCAGGGCCGGGTTCATTTCCGGGGCGAGCGGTATGCTGGAGGCGAACTTGTCTCCCCCCAGATCGATGGTTCTGATGGTGACCGGGTGGGGGCTGACGATCTCCGCCAGATCGCGATAGGTTTCAAAAAGTTGTTCTTCGTTAGGCAACGTTTTCGACGCCAGGTACAGAAACTCGGTCCGGTACAGGCCGATTCCTTCCGCGCCGTAATCGAGGACCGCCGTGACCTCTTCGAAAAGCTCGATGTTCCCCCGGACGTAGATATGGCAGCCGTCCAGCGTTTCCGCGGGCAGATGGGCGCTGCGGATGATTTCCGCCTGGTACATTTCGTACCGGCGTTTGAGGTCCTCGTAGGCGACAATGGTTTCGTCCGACGGATTGAGGATCACCTTGCCCGCGTTGCCGTCGACGATGATGATCTGGCTGTTGGCGATTCTTTCCGTGGCGTTTTTCAAACCCACCACGGCGGGGATCTGGAGGGTCTGGGCCATGATGACCGTATGGGAGGTGCGCCCGCCCATGTCGGTGACAAACCCCATGACCTGCTCGATGTTCATCTGAGCCGTGTCGGCGGGAGAAAGGTCCCTGGCCACGATGATGACCCGGCCTTTTATGGTCCGTATGTCGTTGTGATCCTTTCCGGCCAGATACCGCCAGATCATCTCGCACACGGCGACAACGTCTTCCACCCGGCTTTTGATGTAGTTGTCCACGACCCGTTCGAACAACCGCCGCGCCCGGTCGAGCGACCGTTTCAGAGCCCATTCCGCGTTGATTTTTTCGGATTTGATCAGCCGGCGCGTGTTCTCGTAAATCATGCGGTCTTCGAGGATCATCAGGTGAGCGCTCAGAACGTGCTTGTGATCCTGAAATTCGCCGGGGAGTTCCTGAATGTAACCGGAGAGTTGGGCGCGGACTTCAGCCACCGCCGCGTCGAAACGTTTCAGTTCCTCTTCGATCTGATTATCGGTCAGCAGGTATTCGTAAATGACTTTCGGCTCGTCGCGTTCGACATGGAACGATTTCCCGATCACGATGCCGGGCGAGGCCGGAATACCACTCAGGACCGTTTCCTTGCGGGTTTCAAGCATCTTCGCTGTTTTCCCCGAAGCCGTCTTCGATCAGCCTGCCGATTTCTTCCAGCGCCGTTTGGGCCTCCGCGCCTTCCGCTTCGACAATCAGTTCACTGTCCTTGGGACAAGCCAGGGTGAGCACGCTCAGGATACTGTCGCATTCCGCTTTCATACCGTTCCGGTACAGGGACACGGAGGCGTTGAATCGGCTGGCCGTCGCGACCAGCGTAGCGGCGGCCCGGGCGTGCAGCCCCTTATCGTTACAAATAACGAATGTTCGTCGAAGACTGTCCATCATGCTTCCATTATCAACGCCGCCATAGTGGCGATGGCGAACACGCCGAGCAAGATAGCGGCGGGCGAAATATTGCGTATGAAAAAAAACCGGAACAGAAAGGCGGCGGGTAGAGCCGTCAGTTGAACTTCCCAGGGGACACCGTCCATGGGGTTCGATACGGCTTGATAGAGCGCCAGCGACAAAAGAAGAGGAGTAACGCTTCGCAATTTCTTAACGCGGTCGGGCAGGCGCCATCTCTGAATTTCTTCTATTAACCCTATTCCTTTCTTGAGTCCGACCCGGTAACTTCGAGCCCGGACGAAAAAATGCGCCGCGTTGTAGCTGAGCAGAAGCGCCAGCGGCGCCCACAGCCTTCCGTCATAGGCGAACAGGAGCGCCAGCGCCGCGCAGAGCGGCCGCAGGGTATTCCAGAAAAGCGAATCGCCCAACGCCGCGAAACCGGACATGGTATTCTTTTTAAAGGTCGATATATATTGCGGCGTTACTTTTTTTTGGGCGCACTGCGTCTCAAGATTGACCACGGCGCCCAGAATTCCGGAAACCATGTAGGGTTGCGAATTGAACAGCTCCAGATGCCGTGCCTGCGCCTCCCTGAGATCCTGCTCTCGGGGATAGAGTTTTTTCAGCACGGGCATAAGCGAATAAAGAAAGCCAAGATTCTGCATCCGCTCCAAATTCCACGAGCATTGGAGAAAAAACGATCTAAACAAGACATTCATGGAATTATAAGACTCCAACAGACTATCTCGTCGCTTTTCCGGGACTTTTTTTCCTAACATAGGACTATGGTTGTGTCAACTAATGCGGATTCCACTCATTCAGGATCGGGCGATTCACGCCGCTTCATCAACCGCACGGCTTCCTGGTACACCATCCTTTTGGGTAGATTCCTGTTTGAAGCCACTTGGGCCGCCGCGTCCTTGAGCGATTTGCCCTCGTCCTCCATGGCCATTTGCAATTCTTCAGCCAAAGGCGTTTCCGATTCGTCCTGCTCCTCGGCTTCATCGGTCCCGCGGACGATGATCGTATACTCGCCCTTTACCGGCAAATCGGAGAGACTGCTGACGATATCCGCCAATTGGCCGCGATAAAAATGCTCATACCGCTTGGTCATCTCCTTGGCCAGCACAATCTCCCTATTCCCTAATATATCCATGATATCGGTCAGCGTCGCCACCAGCCGATGCGGAGATTCATAGAACACCAGAGGCCTGGTTTCGGCCGACAAGGTTTGCAGCCGGGTTTTTCTGCGTCCTTTCTTTGACGGTAAAAACCCTTCGAAAACAAAGGAGTGAAACGGAAACCCCGAAACGCTCAGCGCCGAGATGGCGGCCGAAGGTCCGGGAATAGGCGTGACGCGAAAGCCCTGCTCGAGCGCTCGGCTGATTATGAGGCCGCCCGGGTCGGAAACCGTGGGCGTGCCCGCGTCCGTCACCAGGGCCAGGGTCTTGCCGCTTTCCAGGTGATTGAGCAAGCCGGCCACTCGGCGGGGCTGATTTTGCTCAAAACATGAAACCAGTTTCTTGGATATGCCGTACCGCGCAAGCAGTTTTCTGGTGTGCCGCGTGTCCTCGGCGGCGATCAGGTCCACGGCGGACAAAACCTTCAGCGCCCGGATGGTGATGTCCTCCAGGTTGCCGATCGGCGTGGAGACAACATAGAGGCCGCCCGCCTCGACATACGCGTCCGCATCATCAAACATGCCGCTCATGTTGTTCCCCATCATGTTTTTCGCCCGCCGGTCAAGCCGGCTCAAAATCGAAAGCGTTCGGCGTCCACTGGATGGTAGGCTCGTCTCCCCGGAAGACCACGGTGACCACGTCGAAACGGGCCGAGTTGGACATAAGGCCTTTCCGTTTCAGATAATACAGGGCCGTCTTGCTTATGGTCCTTCTTTTTGTGGGCCCAATCGAATACTTGGGGCTACCCAGAACCGGTGACGACGCGGATCGCACCTCGACAAAAACGATGGAATCCCCGTCCCGGGCCACGCAGTCGATCTCGCCCAGCTTGCAGCGGAAATTACGCTGGACGATTTTCAGCCCCTGCTTACGCAGGTGTTGAACCGCAAGGTCCTCGGAACGTTTTCCTAGTTGTTTTCGCTCCATACGATTTGCAGCGATTGCGGCGCGGTCGGCCCCATTAAAAACACGTCGGACTGCCTGAAACGTTCACAAATTCCTTCACACACTGAAAAGTTCTACGATGAATGGGACAGACACCGTGGCGGGCTATGGCGTTTCGGTGTTCGAGCGTGGCATAGCCCTTGTTTGAAAGGAAATTATAAAGAGGGAATTTGGTATGATAATAAGCCATCAAACGGTCCCTGACCACCTTCGCAACGATCGAGGCCGCCGATATGCTCGGGCAAAGCGCGTCACCGCCGACAATCACCTTTTGCCCTATGTCCAGCGGAGCCCGATGGTTCCCGTCGATAAGCGCGAAATCGGCCTTCACGGAAAGACGCTCCACCGCCAGCCGCATGCCTTCCAGTGTCGCCCGCAGAATATTGATCCGGTCGATGCGGTCCGCCTGAACCACCCCCACGCCGACCGCCACGGCGGTTTTGCGGATGTGTTCAAACAGGCTGTCGCGCTGGAGCGGAGTCAGGACCTTCGAATCGTCCAATGCGTCGATCGAGGCGTCGGGGTCCAGGATCACCGCGCTCGCCACCACCGGGCCGGCGAGCGGTCCTCTCCCCGCCTCGTCGACGCCCGCCACAAAACGATATCCCGCGTAGCGCGCTTCTTTTTCAAAGCGCAGGCGGTCTCCGCTTTCCAGGGGAGTGAATTCGATATCGAGCTGGCTGGGACGCCCCATGGGGCCGGCTATCTTTTTTCCTTGATTTTGGCCGCCTTGCCACGCAATTGACGCAGGTAGTAGAGCTTGGCTCGCCGTACCTTGCCGATGAATATGACCTCGACCTTTTCGATGGTCGGGGAATGCATGGGGAAGATACGTTCGACGCCCACGCCGTACGACATCTTCCGCACGGTAAAGGTGGCGCCCATTCCGCCCTTGCGTTTGCTGATAACCGTTCCCTCGAAAACCTGCACGCGTTCCTTGTCGCCCTCTTTGATCTTCACATGCACGCGCACCGTATCGCCGGACTTGAAAGAGGGGATATCGGTCCTCATGCTTTCAAGGTCTATCTGACGTATTGTATCCACGTGGAAACCCTCCTCACGCTAAAAGTCTGTCCAATATGATGGCCGCGGCGGTCCGCACGGAGAGATGATTAAATCCGCTCATGCCCCTGATCGGTTCCAGGATATGATCCGCTTGATCGAACAGCTCGTCCGCCATGCCCCAGCCGGTTCCGAACAACAGAAGACTCGCCCGGGCTTCGCCAATTATTTTTTTCGCTTCGCCATACGTAAGAGCGCCATCGTTTTCCCTGGCGCCCGTTATAAAAATCAGAGGGCGAACACCCTCTCTTTTCTCGATGTCATCCACGGTCCGCCCGAGGTCTTCGCTCACCCGCACCTTTTGCAGCGCGGTCGCGCGGTCCGGGTTGAGTTCGCTCCCGCTCCCCGTTACCCAGTAGCCGACAATACGCCGGGCAAGTTCCTGCTGGTCGGTCAGAGGGGTGACGAGATACAGCCCGGCCAACCCGAAGGTGGCCGTCAGACGTCCCAGATCGTGAATGTCCAGGTTAGTAATCGCAGACGCGATGATTTTCCGCTTACGATTGTAAACCGGATAATGCATCAGTCCGGCGTATACCTTTGCCGGAACTTTGTTCAGTTTTCAAGCTCCTTCATGGCCTGTTCCAACAATTCCCGATCTTCGGACGTCAGTTCCTTCCCGTCCAGCAGATCGGGACGGTTCAGAACGGTCCTTTTCAGACTTTCTTTTCTTCTCCAGATCCTGATGTTTTCATGATGCCCGGAAAGAAGAACGTCGGGAACCTTGCGGCCTTCAAAAACCTCGGGACGCGTATAATGAGGATACTCCAGCAGGTCCTCGCTGAAGGATTCCTCATCCAACGAACCGGGATCGCCCAGCACCCCGGGGATCAATCGAGCAACAGCGTCCACGATAACCATGGCGGCCAGTTCGCCGCCCGTGAGTATAAAGTCGCCGATGGAAACTTCCTGGTCGATATACAGCTCTTTCACCCGTTCGTCCACCCCTTCGTAATGGCCGCAGACCAGGACGAGGTGGTCGACGTGGGAGAGATCATGAGCCAGACGCTGATCGAACCGCGAACCTTGCGGAGAAAGCAAGACCACGCGCCGCTTTCCGCCATCTTCCGGCTCTCCCAGGGATGTAAGCGCGCGGGCCAACGGCTGGGGCATCAGCACCATTCCGCTCCCGCCTCCGTAGGGCCGGTCGTCGGCCTGCTTGTGTTTCCCTTCGGCGTATTCTCTTATATCGACAATATCGACGGTGATATGACCCTTTTCGATGGCTCGCTTGAGCATGCTTTCCGACAACAGGGAGGAAAACATGTCCGGAAAAAGGGTCGCGATAGTAAACTTCATGCGTGTTATATAATTTCCGGCGCCTTGACCACCATGATCTTTTCCTGCAAATCGATTTTCAGGATAAACTCCTCGGTGGCGGGCAGAAGCAGTTCGGCCTTCTCCTTTTCAATCACATACACGTCGTTCGCGCCGGTGGACAAGATCGATTTCAGCTCGCCCAGATCGGCGCCCGTTTCGTCGATTACCCGCAGTCCTATCAGCTCATGCCAATAGTACTCGTCCTCCTCGGTTTTCTCCAGCGCGTCCTTGCTCACGCAGATGTAAAAACCGATAAGCGCTTCCGCTTGCTCTATGCTTTCTACGTCTGCTAGTTTTAAAACGAGAATATTTCTCTGCGGGTAAACTCGCTCTATTTTAAAAGACCGGGGTTCGGATGATTCGCTCCGCACGTAGACTCGCGAATAACGGCCCATTGATTCAGGCGAGTCGGTATAGGAAAGCACCTTCATCTCGCCCTTGAGCCCTTTGGTCTTTACAATTTTTCCCAAATCGATAAAGGGATCGTACTGTTTGTCTATTCTATGATCTCCAGTACGGATCTTTTCCTGATTTTCGTCGAGGCCGCGCTCAAAATAGTACGCATGGCCCGTGCAGTGCGCCCCTGCTTACCGATGACCTTTCCCAAATCTTCCTTCGCCACCTTCAGCTCGATCACTGACGTCTGCTCACCCTCAATTTCGGAAACCTCAACCTGATTGGGATTGTCCACAAGAGATTTCGCAATAAACTCAATGAGCTCCTTCATTCGCATATCCTCCCAAGCTGCGCACACCATTCGTGCCGGTTAATTTCATCTGAGGATCTCTTTGCAGCTCATCATTTAGAGACGCTCTCGCCTCCTTCTCTCAGGCTCCAACTCCGCATCCTATGGGGGGTCAACCAGTGGCGAATCCGAGATAATCCGTATTACAAAAGCCCTTGCCTTTTCAGCAAGCCGGCTACGGTATCGGAAGGACTTGCGCCCTTCTGCAACCAGTCGGAAAGACGGTCTTGTTTCACGTTTACCTCAAAAGGCTCCTTGCGAGGATCATAGGTCCCCAGAATCTCGATGAATCGTCCATCTCTGGGTGATTCCGAACTCGCCACAACGATCCGGTAAAACGGACGTTTCTTCGAACCCATGCGTGTCAACCTGATTCGACTAGACATATCTAATCCGCTCCCTCTTGAATTATTCTAACATCAATTTTAATCATGGGGTGACATATTTTCAACAATGCCACTGATTGTAACGCCTTATGGCGGCAAAAAAAGAACTAAAAGGGAAGTCCGCCTCTGAGCAAGCCTTTCATGCCACCTTTGGTCACTTTACGCAACATCTTCTTGGTCTGCATGAAATTTTTCAACAGCTTGTTCACGTCCTGAACCGTGGTTCCGCTCCCGGTAGCGATCCTGCTTTTTTCGGCTGGAATTGATGATCGCATGGTCATCCCGCTCCTGTTTGGTCATGGAGTTGATGATGGCCTCGATTTTCACCAGTTCACCTTCTTCCGCCCCTAAATTTCGCATTTTCTTGAGCTTGCCCATACCGGGGATCATGTCCATGATCTGTTCGATCGATCCCATCTTCTTGATCTGGACGAGCTGATCCCGGAAATCTTCCAGCGTAAAGGAATCCTTGCGGATTTTCTTTTCAAGTTCGGCGGCCTTTTTCTGGTCCATGAGGGCCTGGGCTTTTTCCGCCAGCGACAGCACGTCGCCCATGCCCAGAATCCGCGAAGCCATGCGTTCGGGGTGGAACACCTCCAGGTCTTCCGACTTTTCCCCCATGCCCACCAGTTTGATGGGCTTTTGAACCACGGCCCTGATCGAAAGCGCCGCGCCGCCGCGCGCGTCGCCGTCCATCTTGGTCAGGACCACGCCGCTGATTTCCAGATCCTCGTTGAATTTCTGCGCCACATTGACCGCGTCCTGGCCGGTCATGGCGTCGGCCACGAACAGGATCTCGCCGGGATGAACGGCGCTCTTGATCTGCTTGAGCTCGTCCATGAGTTCCTCATCCACATGGAGGCGGCCGGCCGTATCCAGGATGACCACGTCGCCGCCCGCTTCCCGGCACATCATGACGGCCTTGCGGCAAATGTCCACCGGATCGTCCTTCACGCTGGACGGATACACCGGCACGCCCAGGTCCGCGCCCACCTTTTTCAACTGCTCGATGGCCGCGGGACGATACACGTCGGCGGGCACCAGATAGGGCGATCGGCCCTTGTTTCTGAGAAAGACGGCCAGCTTTCCGGCGGTGGTGGTTTTACCGGACCCCTGGAGCCCGGTCAACATGATCACGGAAGGCCGCGCCCCCTGGATATTGAGTTCGGAACTCGATCCGCCCATGAGCTTGGTCATCTCGTCGTTGACGATCTTGATGACCTGCTGCGCGGGCGTCAAGCTGTCCAGAACATCCTGGCCCACGGCGCGATCGCGAACCGAGGCGATAAAATCCTTGGTGACCTTATAGTGCACGTCGGCTTCCAACAGGGCCATGCGCACTTCCCGAAGGCCGGACTTGATATTCTCGGGCGTCAGTTTCCCGTGCCCGCGAAGCTTTTTAAAAGCGAGATTCAGTTTGTCGGTAAGATTCTCAAACATCCCGGACTACACTTTCATCAAGTCTTTGCCTCCGGTTCCGGATCTTGCAACCCTTGGAGGCGTCATCTGGCGAAAAAATCGATCATTGGGTAGAAATAAGTGAGATTACACGGTTTTGTTTTCGATGTCAATATTTCTCTGAGAATAGGCTCGAGGCCGATACCCTGCTCACGGCTCCAACAAGCCTCCGACGCGGTTTTTACCCGGATCGCCCTGGTAGGACTACTCTATAGCATAAATAACAATCCGGTCATAATCGCCGGAACTCCCCCTGGTTGCCCTTAATAGGCAGGCGCTTCTTTTTTCCGACGATGGTTTGGTGTATAATCAATTAATACTCGGATTCCCGGTATTGGCTGATTTCCCATTCGATCCAAACCGATATAAGGGTTATGACAAAAGCGAACGCGCGGTTATCTTCTCCGGTCAAGCTTCCCGCACATCTGACGGATGAGTTGGGATCTCTCGATTCTCGCCGCCCTTCCCGGCGGCGACAAAGGGAGGGAGTGTCCCCGCGGCCATTTGGCGCCGGGCGCAATCAACCGCGGGACCGTGATAGCGGCTTCGTTCCCTGATCCCGGGGAGTACTTCCCGGGCCTTCCGCGTTCTTACCTCCCCTCGCCCTTCTTCCGGTGGCGGGTATAAGCGCCGCGGACCTTTTGGATCCAGGGTTTTCGTTTAAACGATCAATCATCGACGCGCTCTTCATGGTTGTTTGATCGGGCCGTCTGCGGCGGCCGGAGAGCCCGTCTGGCGATCTTTATGAGCGCCATGCGCTTCACCCCGGCTTGGACGGCCTCTCCATTGAACGGCGACGCCGCGCCGAATCGACGCGTTCCAATCCATACACGCCGTGCGGCCTCTGTCGTTTTTCATCGTATTCCTAGGATACGGGATGGGCGGGAAACGGCTGCGGTGGCGTTCCGCCAACGCGCGGCGCTCCCTCGTGTCCGTCGGGAAGATTTATATTGAGTCCAAAGGCGAAACGTTCGAATAAGATAATGAAGGTTCGGTTGACTTGGAAATACCGCCAAAATCTTTGCGTTTCACGCAAATGAGGTTTTCTTCCGCCGTTACGAGAGTGGCGATCAACGGCTCTCCGGGAACTATGAGCAACAGATACAAAGTAATATTCCTTCTTATATTCTTGGTTGGAGCCTGTATCCGGACCGTGGATGTCTGGCGGCCTATGGATGGAAGCTCGCCGGCGGCCTGGAGAGAGGCCGATGTCAGCGCCATTGCCAGGAATTATTATACGGAAGGCATGAACATACTGTACCCGAGAATTGATTGGCGGGGTAATGGCCAGGGTTTTGTCGAAAGCGAGTTTCCCATCTATCCGTGGTCCATCGCCTTGCTCTATAAAATTTTCGGTGTTCACGAAGCTATCGGCAGGCTGCTTTCGCTCATCTTTTCACTGATCACCCTGGCGCTCTTTTTCCGGCTCGCGCTCTATGTGACGTCGATAATCGAAGCCGTGTTCGCCTGCCTGTTTTTCGCCCTGGCCCCGCTATCGGTCGAGATTTCCAAGGCGTTGCAGCCGGAAGCCCTCATGATGACGTGTTACGTATGGGCCGCTTACGCCTTTTTACGATGGATAAAAGAAAATTCCCGACGCTGGTTCATCAGCGCGATTATCGGCACGGCCCTGGCGATCCTGGCCAAACCGAGCGCGGCGCATATCGGCATTTTTTTTGCGCTGCTGCTTTTTCACGTCAAAGGGAGAAAGGCTCTTCTCGAACCGACAACCTATTTGTTCGCTTTTTTCGCGCTGACGCCCGCGCTTCTCTGGACCGTCCATGCGCACAAATTCTGGCTGACCTACGGTAATTCGCTGGGAATATCGAACGAGTATCACTGGATCGGGGCGGATTTTTTCAGCAACTTCAAGTTCATCAAAAACATTTTTCTCGTTGAATCGAAGAACGTATGGACGATAACCGGAATTCTGGTCGCGCTCTTCGGGCTGATTTCCAGCAGGAACCGCGAAACGAAAATCTGCTGTATCTATTGGTATATCGCGATATTCATCTACTACATCGTGGCCTGCCGGACCACCGGAGACGAATGGGCCAATTATTATCACGTAATCTCCGTACCGGTCTTTGCGCTGTTGTTCGGTCTGGGCGTGGGCGCGACCTATCAGTACGTGGAACATAACTTCGAGAGCAAATATTTCTACCTGGCCGTATTCTTCGCGGCGGTTCTGTTGGTCGCCTACGGTTTTCAGAAACGATCCGTCTCCATAATCATTATGGCGCCGTTCGCTTTCGGTGGAATATACTTCTTTGTTCCTACCTTGAATCATGCCGAAGCGCATGCGCCAAAAACTCAAAAGCATTTTATTTCATTTATAATATCCGCCTGCATCGGCTTCATTATCTTCCTGACTCCGGTCACGTTCCTGCTTCAGGCGCGAGCCGTGGCCGAAGATCTCGGAACCAACAAGCTTGAGGGCATGTACGAATGCGCTCAAAAATTCCAGAAAAAAATGGAAGATCATTCGCTCATACTGGTCGAAGGTGGCAAGTGTTACGACGAGGACGGATACCCCACCGCCTATAACGCATCCTATTTTTTCTATTGGCTGGGACTCAAGGGATTCAACGTCTGCCAGGAAGAAGCGTCCATAGCGTCGGTGAAAGAGTTCGCCAGCCTGGGCGCGAAATATTTCATCGTCGAAAAGGAATATATCTACAACACCGAACTCGAACAAAACCTGGAAAAGGAGTTCGAATTGCTGGATAAATGCGATCAGGTGTATCTCTTCCGCATCGCGGCCAACCCCGCGAAATAAATCGTACGAAACACGCGCGCCCCGCCCGTTGACGCGCACACCGCGCAAGCGAGCCGTTCCGCGGCGAACGCTCCAAAAACACACGCGCCCTCGTGTTCCCCGCTCTTGACATGACGCATGATAAAATGATAAACGTTCCTTTTCTTCAGGTAAGGGGGAAAATTATCTTCATATCCCCTGCTCCTTGCTCCGTCTGGGGCTTTACATCCATAAGGAGGTTCCGTACATGAGACGCTATGAGTGCATTTATATCCTCAAGCCGGACCTGCCCACCGAAACCATCCAGGAACTCGGTTCTCGGTTTCGGGAAGTCATCGAACAGAATGGCGGCCGGATCATCAATGAGGATGAATGGGGTATCAAATCGTTGGCCTACGAGGTCAAGAAGTTCACACGCGGTTTCTATGTCCTGGTGGACTACGCCGCCGAAGGCGGAGTCGCCACGGAACTGGAACGCAACTTCAAGATGCTGGAAGATGTGATCCGGTTTCAGACCGTCCTGCTGGACGAGACGGTATCCGAGGATTCGTTGGACGAACTGATCAAATCGGCGCAGGAAAAATCGAAACCGGCCCCCGCTGAAGAGGCCGCCGCTCCCTCGCGCAAATCCGATGAAGATCGGGACGATGATGATTCCGACGATGACGACGACCGAGACGATGACAATGACGATGACGACGATTAATCCGTGTGAATAAAGGAGATAAAACATCATGGCTATGATGAGACCCCAAAGAAGAAAAAGACGCGTATTCGCCAGACGGAAAGTCTGTAAGTTTTGCGCCGACTCAAGTTTGTCCATCGATTACAAAGACGTCAGAACGCTTAAGCATTTCACCACCGAACGTGGAAAGATAATTCCGAGAAGAATATCGGGCAATTGCGCCAAGCATCAGCGGAGCCTGACCAAGGCCATCAAACAGGCCCGGGCCATCGCGTTGCTGCCCTATTCTTCATCGTACACGATGTAAATCACGAGCATCGGTGGAGTGATGTGGGCCATTTCAGCGGCAGGATTTTATGGTGGGGGATCGTGGCGACCGTGGGGCTGTACCTCGTGGCCGCCGTATTCCCCATTTTCGGAGTCTTGGTAAGCGCTGTCGTTCCCTTGCCCCTGTTGTACATTCGCGCCTTTTACGGCCGCGCGACGGCTCTTGCTTTACTGGGCGCGGGCATTCTCGCCATATCCCTCATCTCGACGGTATGGGCCGACGCCGTCAGCATGATGTTCTTTCTGCAGTTGACCGTGACCGGCTTTGTCATGGGGGAGATATGGGAAAGGAGCCTGCCGATGGACCGGAGCATGACGTACTCCGTGGCGGGTTCCCTGGGGATAAGCCTGATCCTGTTGCTGTTCGCCTCACTCTCCCAAAGCGTCGGTCCCGTGGAGCTGTTGCGCGGCGACCTGCAGAAAAACCTTGAGGTATCCTTCGAGCTGTACGGCTCCCTGGGCATGCCGGTGGGCTCCGAACAGGACCTTACCGAGCTTGCCCGGAAAATGGCCGCCAAGATCCTGGAAATCCTGCCGGCCATCGTGATCATGGGCAGCGCTTTCCTGGTCTGGATCAATCTGTTACTCTGTAACAGGTTATCCGCCGCGCGGACCGGGCTTGGACCGCGCTGGAAGGATCTCACCACCTGGCAGGCGCCCGAGCGGCTGATCTGGGCGGTGATCGTTTTCGGCTTTGGAGCGCTTATGCCCGTCTCCACGGTCAAGATCGTAGCGATCAATTTTCTGTTCCTTGTCGCCATGGTCTACTTTTTTCAGGGCATTTCAATTACCGCTTATTTTTTCAAGAACAAGGGAGTTCCGACCTTTGTTCGCGGAATGCTCTACGGATTGATACTCATTCAGCAATTGCTGACCTTGCTGGTGGCCGTTTTAGGGTTGTTCGACGCGTGGTTCGATTTCCGGAAACTCCACAAGCCGAAGAGCGAAAAAGCCCTTTGAGAGCGGCCGAACGCAAATATTCGGAGGACATGGATTATGAAACTGCTGTTAAAAGAGGATATCGAATCTCTCGGCTCCCGCGGCGAGATCGTGGAAGTCGCGCGGGGCTACGGCCGTAATTATCTCGTTCCCAAGGGTTTCGCCCTAGAAGCCACCGAGGGGAACGTTAAGTTACTGAAACAGGAAAAACGCAAAATCGAAGCCTTGCTGGTCAAGGAACTGGAAAAAGCCGAAGCCACGGCCGCCGAGCTGAAGAAAGTGATCGTCAGGATCAAGCAGCGCGCCGGTGAAGACGACAAGCTGTACGGCTCGGTGACCAACATCGACATCGCCAGGAATCTATCCGAGCAGGATGTCGAAGTCGACCGCAAGAAAATTCTGCTGGAAGAACCGATCAAATCGCTGGGCGAACACAAGGTGGATATCAAGATTCATCCCCAGGTCACCGCCACGATCACGGTTATAGTAGAGAAAGAGGAGTAGGAATGGCTCAAGAGGCGTCTTCCGACTTTAAGGTGCCTCCCCAAGATATCGAAGCCGAGCAATCGGTGCTGGGGTGCATCCTCATTGAGAATGAAGCGCTGTATCGGAGCATGGAGGTAATCGGAGCGGCCGACTTTTATCGTGAAGCGCATACTCACATCTTCAACACGATGGCCGATCTCTATGAAAAAGGCGAACCGGTCGATCTGATTACCCTCATCAACCTGCTCAAAAAGAAAAACCTCCTGGAACGCGTGGGTGGCGCGACCTATCTGTCGAGCCTCGCCGACGGCGTCGCCACGGCGGCCAATGTCCAGAACTACGCCAAGATCATCCGCGAAAAGGCGGTCCTGCGGCGTTTGATCGGCATTGGGACCGACATAGCCTCGCAGGCGTATAAATATCCCGGCGAAGCCGACGAACTTCTGGATACCGCCGAACAGTCCATTTTCGCCCTGGCCGAAAGCCGCTTAAAAAAAGCCTATTTTCCCCTCAGTGAAATCGTCAAGGAAGGTTTCAAGACCCTTCAGAGCCTGTATGATCGCGGCGAAACGGTTACCGGCATTCCCAGCGGGTTCGAGAAGCTGGACGAGTACACCGCCGGCTTCCAGAAGGGCGACCTCATCATTCTCGCCGGCCGCCCCAGCATGGGTAAAACCGCGCTGGCCCTGAATATCGCCCAGTACGCCGCCATCCACGGGGGGGTCACCACCGCCGTGTTTTCCCTGGAAATGTCCAAGGAGCAGTTGTGCAACCGCATGCTCTGTTCCGAGGCAGCCGTGGATTCGAGCAAAATGCGGCGCGGCCACATCTATCAGGAGGATTGGCCCAAGCTAATCGACGCCGCCGGATTGCTTTCGGACGCGCCCATCTTTATCGACGACACCCCGGCGTTGTCCGTTCTGGAAATGAGGGCCAAATCGCGGCGCATCAAGGCCGATAACAACCTGGGGCTGGTGGTGGTCGATTACCTCCAGCTCATGCGCGGCCGCGCCCGGATCGACAGCAGGGAGCAGGAAATTTCGGAAATTTCGCGTTCGCTCAAGGCGCTCGCCAAGGAACTCGATATCCCGGTCATCGCCCTTTCCCAGCTCAACCGGCGGGTGGAGGAACGGAGCGACCGCCGGCCCCAGCTTGCGGACCTTCGCGAATCTGGAGCCATCGAACAGGACGCCGACGTTATCCTCTTCATCTATCGGGACGAGGTTTACAACAAGAGTCCGGACAACCCCAACAAGGGGCTGGCCGAGATTATCATTGGAAAACAGCGAAATGGGCCGGTCGGCGCAGTGAAGCTCGCCTATCTGAACAGATTTACCAAGTTTGAAAATTACACGTACGTCGACGAGGAAGGAGGCTATGTCAGCTGACGCGCTTACCTGCCCGAAATGCGGCGCGGAAGTGAAACGGTACAAGAACCCGTTTCCCACCGTTGACATCGTCATCGAACTCCCCGACTCTTCCATCATCCTGATCAAACGAAAAAATCCGCCGCTGGGCTGGGCTCTGCCCGGCGGCTTCATCGATTACGGCGAATCGGCCGAAAACGCCGCGGTACGGGAAGCACGCGAGGAATCCGGTCTGGACGTCGAGCTGACCGGTCTGGTGGGAGTCTATTCCGACCCCAACCGCGATCCCCGGTTTCACACGCTCAGCGTGGTCTTCTCCGCCAAGGCCCAGGGGGAGCCCAAATCCGGCGACGGCGCAGCCGAGGCCCGCCCTTTTTCCATTGACAAGCTGCCGGAAGAAATGGCTTTTGATCATAAAAACATCATACGCGATTTCATCCAGCGTCGTTCATCTCATCGAACGTGACTACCAACGATTCAAGGAGGGTAATGAATGGAGATTAAGAAAGTTGCGGTATTAGGCGCGGGAACCATGGGGAATGGTATCGCCCAGGTGTGCGCGCAGGTCGGCTGCGACGTGGTGATGCGTGACATCGAGGAACGTTTTGTCGAAAACGGAATGAAAAGTATCGACCGTTTCCTTTCCAAGGGCGTTGAGAAAGGAAAGATGACCGAAGATGACAAAGCTGCCATTTTGGGGCGCATCAAGGGCAGCACCGACATGAAGGATTGCGGCGACGCCGATCTGATCATCGAGGCGGTCATCGAGGACATCGAGCTGAAGAAAAGTGTTTTCAAGGAATTGGATGAAATCACTCGGCCCGAAACTATCCTGGCCACCAACACCTCATCCATGTCCATCACCGAAATAGCCTCCGCCACCAAGCGTCCGGACAAGGTGGTGGGAATGCACTTCTTCAACCCCGTACCGCTCATGAAGTTGGTCGAGGTCATTCGCGGCTATTACAGCAGCGACGAGAGCGTGGCCGTGGTCACCGAATTCTCCAAGAAATTGGGCAAGATCACTGTCGAAGTCAAGAAAGACTCGCCCGGTTTCATCGTCAACCGGATTATGATCCCCCACATGATCGAGGCGATCAAGATCGTCGAGGAAGGCATCGCCAGCAAGGAAGACGTGGATATCGCCGTGAAAAACGGCCTGAACTATCCCATGGGTCCCTTCGAACTGATGGACTTGACCGGCATCGATATCTGCTATTTTGTCACCGAATATTTCTATAAAGAGCTGAACAAGGAAAGCAAGTGGGCGTCCCCCAACCTGTTCAAGAGCATGATTCGAGCCAAGCGGCTTGGCCGGAAGACCGGGGCTGGATGGTACGACTATCCCAAGAAGTAGCGAATCCCCCGCAAACAGCGGTATCCAATAAAAAAGCCCCGTTAAACGGGGCTTTTTTTCGGTTTTAAATCGCCTTTTTGGCGGTAACGTGTTCCGGCTTAGATTTTTTCCAGCCGCACCGCGCAGGCTTTGTATTCCGCCGTCTGGGAGACCGGGATCGTAGACCGGGTTGGTAAGCCAGTTGGCGCAGGCTTCCCGGAAGTGGAAAGCCATCCACACCAGTGCCGGGCGGGACCTGCGGGGTTACCCGGCGCCGTCACTTCGATCTGCGCCCCGCCGTGACTTGACCCGTATCTTTTCGCCGTTCGTCGACTCCAGCTTCTCGGCGTCCGCCGGCGATGATGTCGGCGGTCTCCTCGGGCAAAAGATCGTTGAGCCCTTCGCAGCGTGCCGGTCTGGGTCCGGGTGTGATAGTGATAGAGCCGGCGGCCGGTGCTCAGCACCAGGGGATACTCCTCGTCCGGATTTTCGGCGGGCGGCGTCCATTCCACGGGGGTGAACTTGCCCAGTCCGCAGGTGAAACAGCCGTCCTTGTGCAGGAACGGCGTGCCGGGATGGTCCAGGTCGGGCACCGGCCACTGCAGGCCGTCCTCTTCGATGCGGTGGTACTTGATGCCCACCATGCTGGGGCGCCAGAACGCGAGATTTCGTTGTCCCAGATCTCCTGGCGCGCTGTTCGGACTCCCATTCCTGCCCCATGCGCCGGGCGATTTCCTTGAAAACCCACCAGTTGGGCTTGGCGTCTGCCCGGCGCGTCCGACGGCCTTGCGCACCCGGCTGACCCGCCGTTCGCTGTTGGTGAAAGTGCCGTCGTTCTCGCTCCAGGCCGCGGCCGGGAAGATCACGTGCGCGAACCGGGTGGTTTCGGTGGGAAAGATGTCGTTGCAGACCAGGAACTCGGCGGACGCCAGACAGTCTCCACGTGGCGGATGTCAGGCTCGGTATTGGCCAGATTTTCTCCGAAGACATAGAACGCCCTGACCGCGCCTGTCTGTGAGTCCGTCCATCATCTCGGGCATCATCAGGCCGTTCTTGTCCGGCAGCGTAGCATCCCCAGGCTTTTTCGAATTTGGCGCGGGCGTCGATGGTCCACCACCTTCTGATAGCCGGGATAAACGTTGGGCAGCGCGCCCATGTCGCAGGCGCCCTGGACGTTGTTCTGGCCGCGCAGCGGATTCACGCCGCCGCAGGCGAAACCCACGTTGCCCAGAAGCATCTGCACGTTGGCGCAGCTCATGCACGTTGTTGACCCCGCAGGTGTGTTCGGTTATGCCCAAGGTGTAGATGAGCATGGCCGGTTTCACCGAGGCCAGCTCCCGCGCCACCCGGCGGATGAGGTCCGGCGGGAATGCCCGGTGATCTCGGACGCCCACTCGGGCGGTACTTGGCACCTGGGCCGCGAGTTCCTCGAAACCCGATCGGTGCAGGAACGGACGTATTCCTTATCGTACAGGTCCCTTCGGCGATCAGGACGTTCATCACGCCGTTCAAAAACGCCATGTCCGGTCCCTACCTTAAGGGAACGTGAATCTGCGCGTGCTCGGCGATGCCAGAATAGCGCGGGTCGACCACGATCATGCGGGCGCCGTTTCTCACTCCCTTCTTGATGAAGCTTGCCGCGACCGGATGAGCCTCGGTCGTGTTGGAGCCCATCACGAGGAACATCTTCGAGCCAGCGGAAATCCTCGAAGGAATTGGTCATGGCCCCTGAACCAAACGCGATCGCCAGTCCGGCGACCGTGGGGGCGTGTCAAGTACGGGCGCAATGATCGATATTGTTCGTGCCGATCACTGCGCGGAAAAGCTTTTGCATGTGCGTAGGAATCTTCGTTGATGCTGCGCGCGCAGCTTACTCCGGCCAAGGCGTCGGGCCCGTGTTTTTCCTTGATCTCCATGAACTTGTTCGGCGACCAGGTCGAGCGCCTCGTCCCAGGAAGCTTCCCGGAAACCTCGCCTTCTCCCTGATGAGCGGCGTGCGTCAGCCGTTCTGGAGAATAGATGAAATCGTAGCCGAAGCGGCCCTTTACGCAGAGACGGCCCTGGTTGGGCTGCGCGTCTTCCACGCCGGTGACCTTGACGACCTTGCCGTCCTTGACATGAAGCCATGATCTGGCAGCCAACCCCGCAGTATGGGCAGGTGGTGCGCACGAGTTCCGCGCCATGTTCGTCGATCTTGCCGTAGGCTCTTCTTCTCGAACAGCGCTCCCGTGGGACAGGCCTGGACGCATTCGCCGCAGTGGGTGCATTTGTCGTAGTCCACCACGGGATACCATCCTTCGGGATGATCTTCGCCTGCCGACCGAAGGGATAGGGTATGGCCTGGTTCACCTGCACGGCGTTACAGGCCTGCACGCAACGGCCGCACTGGATGCAGCGGCTGAAATCGCGCACGATCATGGGACGATCGTCGTCCAGGGGATATTCGTCCGTGAACGGTTCGATGTCCTTGACCGGAACCCCGTATTCCACCAGCAGTTCCCGGAATCGGCAATCGCCCAGCGCCTGGCAGGGATGCTCACGCCACGGACGATCGGCCATCTTGCGACGTTTTTCGCTCAATTGTTCCGACGGGATATCCTTCAGGAGACAGGAATGGTCGCCCGTGGCCACCAGTAGCTCCAATATGGTCTTACGCGCGGTTCGGACCCGTTGGCTGTCCGTCTGGATCACCATGTTCTCGGCGGCGGGCGTGGCGCACGCGGGGAGGAGACGATCGCTCCCCTCTACTTCCACGACACAGATACGGCAGAGACCGGTGGCCTCAACCTGTGGAAGATGACAGAGCGTGGGGATGCGCACGTCATGATCGCCGGCCACCTGCAATATGGTCTGACCAGGGCTGAATGGGACATCCCGTCCGTTTATTTTTAATTCCGGCATACTTATAACTCCTGACTGTATGTAAATCGCCCGTCGCCTGCGAAATTTTCGACATTCTATCTGTGGAGCGCGCCGGATCACACGTGAATCAAACCAATCTAGTCATTCCGCGCGCAACTTTAGGTCATTCTCGACATAATATAAATTAGCCCGGGAAGTCAATAACTTTCACCGGTACGAAAAGCGCGCGCGGCGCGGTAGGCCGCCATCGCCCGCCGTGAGTCCCAGCCGGTCAATCCGGGGAATGGGTGAGCGCGCAAGTCGCTTATACCAATAAAAAAGCCCCGAACCTATTAAGTTCGAGGCTTTTCATATTTTTAAACGAAAACGGACTATTCAGATTTTTCGGGTTCGTTTTCGGCTTCCTTTTGCTCTTCTTCAACCGGAGCCTGCTCAGCCAAGGGAGCGGCCGGGGCTGCTTCCTTCGGTTTCGGCTGAGGAGCCGCCGCCTGCTCTTTGGGCTTTGCCTTTTCTTCGGTCTTGGCGGATTTCTTCTTGGCTTTTCCGGCCTTTTCATGATCGGACGGAATCAGCTCAATTATGGAAACGGGCGCGCAGTCGCCGGCCCGGTAGCCTTTCTTCAGGACACGGGTGTAGCCGCCGTTACGGTCCAGGAACCGTTCGCGAATCTCGGTAAACAGCTTGTGCGTTACCGACTTGCTGTTAATGACGGCCAAGGCCTGTCTTCGAGCGTGCAGGTCGCCTCTCTTGGCGAGCGTTATCATCTTGTCCGCCAGCCGCCTGAGTTCCTTCGCTTTGGCGTCGGTCGTCTCGATCCTTCCATACTGCAGGAGAGACGTTACCATGTTCCGAAACATGGCCGAGCGATGGCTGCTTGTTCTCCCAAGTTTTCTGCCGGCTTTCCTATGCCTCATGGCGCTTTTCCTTTTCTATCTTTTCGAGGTATTCTTTATTCGGCCAGCTTGACAATCTCAGCCCCAGCTGAAGGTCCATATCGGCAAGAATCTCTTTGATCTCGTTCAACGATTTCCGGCCAAAGTTTTTGGTTTTGAGCATTTCCGCTTCGGTCTTCTGCACAAGTTCGCCGATGTAGGTGATCTTGGCGTTTTTCAGACAATTGGCCGATCTTACGGATAGTTCCAGTTCATCAACGGTCCGGTAAAGATTCTCGTTGATTTCTTCGTCATCTTCTTCGATCTGTTCCTCGCGAGGCTCGTCGCCTTCCTCGAAGTTGATGAAAATATTGAGCTGATCCTTGAGAATCTTGGCGGCGTAAGCGAGCGCGTCCTCGGGAGTCACCGTGCCGTTGGTAAAAATCTCCATAATGAGCTTGTCGTAGTCAGTTCGCTGGCCAACACGTGTATTGATAACTCTGTAAGCGACTTTGCGGATGGGCGTAAAGACGGCGTCCAGGGCGATGACGCCGATTTCATCGTCTTCGAGCTTGTTGCGTTCCGCGGGCACGTACCCTTTCCCCATTTTGACCTTCATCTCCATACGAAGCTTTCCGTCGGAGGTCATGGTCGCTATTTTCTGGTCGGGGTTCATGATCTCGATAGTATGATCGGCTATGATATCGCCGGCGGTGACGACTCCTTCCCCGTCTTTTTCAACTCTTATGGTTTTGACGCCCTCTCCGTGCATTTTCAGACAGACTTGCTTCAAATTGAGAAAAATATCCGACACATCTTCCACCACACCGGGAACAGTGGAAAATTCATGCAGCACTCCGTCGATTTTAACGGAAAATATCGCGGCCCCTTGCAAAGACGACAGAAGAATCCTTCGCAACGAATTCCCAATGGTAACACCAAACCCCCGTTCCAGCGGTTCGCATTCGAATTCACCGTAGTAGGAGTTGTGGGTTTCTTCGTCGACATCGAGCCGTTTGGGTTTAATTAACTCTCGCCAATTTCTATGCATTGTTACTCCCGTTTAAAATTATTGAACGCTGCGGAATAGTACGCTTAACAGTTCAATATACGATGCGCTTCTCGCGACCCTTATCCGGCGCAGTAACAACTTACTTGGAATAGAGTTCCACGATAAGCTGTTCTTGAATAGGCATAGTAATGTCTTCTCGAGTAGGCAAAGCTTTAACGGTACCCTTAAACACGGCGGAGTCCATAACCATCCAAGCGGGCACACCACGCCGCATAACAGCTTCCATGGCGGATAATATCTGAACGCATTGGCGACTTTTTTCTCTGACCTCGATGGTGTCCCCGATCTTCACCTGATACGACGGGATGTTCACTCGTATTCCGTTAACCAGAAAATGGTTGTGTCTGACGAGCTGCCGTCCCTGGCTGTGTGAATTCGCAAACCCCATACGATAAACCATGCTGTCGAGACGCTGTTCGAGCAGCATCAGCAGGTTGATGCCCGTAATGCCTTTTTTGCGATCGGCGAGCGCGAAGTAGCTGCGGAATTGCTTTTCCAGGACGCCATAAATACGTTTTACTTTTTGTTTTTCACGGAGCTGCAAGCCGTAGTTCGACTGCTTTCTTCCGCGTCGCTGTCCGTGCTGTCCGGGAGGATAGCTTCTCCGCTCCCAGGCGCACTTGTCGGAGAAACAGCGGTCACCCTTTAAAAAAAGTTTCAGACCTTCACGCCTGCATAATCTGCATGCGGGTTCAGTGTATCGAGCCAAGGTTAGTACCTCCTCATTCGCAGGCTATACACGCCGTCTTTTAGGCGGCCGGCATCCATTGTGGGGTATGGGTGTGACGTCACGAATGACGTTGACATGAAATCCAGCGGCCTGAAGGGCGCGGATGGCGGCTTCCCGCCCGCCGCCGGGGCCCTTGACCCGAACTTCGACACTACGTACGCCATGTTCCATGGCCTTTTTGGCGGCTGTCTCGGCAGCGAGCTGAGCGGCGAACGGCGTACTCTTTCTGGATCCCTTGAACCCCTGACCACCGGAACTTGCCCACGATATAGTGTTACCCTGCGTATCGGTAATGGTAACGATCGTATTATTGAACGTGGCTTGGATATGAGCGATTCCAGTGGGAATATTTTTCTTTTCTTTCTTCTTACCTGCTCTCGCCATTTAAGCGCCTCACTTATTTCTTTTTCTTTCCAACGGCCATACGCCTCGGGCCTTTGCGGGTCCTGGCGTTCGTCTTCGTGCGCTGCCCTCGAGTGGGCAAACCACGGCGATGCCTCAATCCACGATAACAGCCGAGGTCCATCAATCTTTTGATATTCATCGCGATTTCGCGACGCTTATCACCTTCGACCTGGTATTCGCTGTCGATGACGTTTCTGATGGATCGGATTTCATCCTCGGTAAGGTCGTCGGTCTTCCGATTAAAATCAACATTGGCTTTGGCGAGGATCTCCTTGGATGTCGTTCGCCCTATGCCGTAGATGTAGGTCAAGGCGACCTCCATCCTTTTGTTGCGGGGTAAGTCGATGCCGGCTAATCTGGCCAATGTATAACCTCCTGCGGTATCGTTTTAAAGTTTGCTGATCATCAATGCGCGAGCGCGGGTAATTCTATTTTTTTAGCCCTGGCGCTGCTTGTGGCGCGGGTTCTGACAAATGACCCGCAGAATGCCGTGACGTTTGATGATTTTACAGCTATTACAAATTTTCTTTACCGAACTGCGTACTTTCATGATTCCATTCTCCAGGATTGCGACTCATTAACGGATCGCGCTCAGTATATCCGGCCCGTTGTCGGTAACCGCGATAGTGTGCTCGAAATGAGCCGACAGACTTCGATCCTTGGTTACCGCGGTCCAACCGTCTTCAAGAATTTCGACTTCATAGCCGCCCGCGTTCACCATGGGCTCTATGGCCAGTACCATGCCCGGTTTGAGTCTGACTCCCCGTCCGGGCGGACCGAAATTCGGTACCTGGGGATCTTCGTGAAGCTCTCTTCCGATGCCGTGACCGACAAACTGCCGAACCACTGAATAACCGGCGGCCTCCACATGTTTCTGCACCGCATGTGAAATATCGGAGAGGCGGTTATCAGTGCGGGCCTCCTCGATGGCCCGATACAACGATTCCTCGGTCACCTTCAAAAGATTGGCGGCGGCGCTCGATATTTCCCCGATGGGAAGCGTTATCGCGGCGTCACCGTAATAACCTTTATACAAAACGCCGAAATCCAGACTGAGGATATCCCCTTCCCGCAACGGGCGGTTGTTCGGGAACCCATGCACAATCTGTTCGTTTACCGAAGCGCACAAACTATAGGGATATCCGCGATATCCCTTGAACGCTGGTTTCGCGCTTCGAGCGCGGCAGAGTTCTTCGCTCTTTTTGTCGAGTTCGAGCGTGGTAACGCCGGGAGCGACGACGCCGGACAGATGGTTCAGAATCTCGGCGACTATCGCGTTACTCTCTCTCATCTTTTCAATCTCTTGATGAGATCGTAAGACGATCATTTCGCGCTTCCCGCTTGGAGGGGTCCGCGCGCCTGCGCGCGCTTAATCCCTGAATCAAAGACTTTATGTTCCTCCACCAGTTCAAATATCATCGGGCCGACTATCGTCTTCCTCGCAAGGAACCTTTTTTCATGAATCCTTCATAATGGCGCGTGAGGAGATGTGATTCGATCTGCGCGACCGTGTCGATGGCCACGCCTACCACGATGAGCAGAGCCGTTCCGCCGAAGTAGAACGGCACGTTGAACTGGCTGATAAGTATCGTCGGCAGCACGCACACCACCGAAACGTAGATGGCGCCGCCAAAAGTAATGCGTGTCAGCACTTTGTCAATATAATCCGCAGTATTCTTGCCCGGGCGGATACCGGGAATAAATCCGCCGTATTTTCGCATGTTGTCGGCCACGTCAACGGGGTTGAAGGTAACCGCCGTGTAGAAGTAGCAGAAGAAGAATATGAAGCCGACATACAAAAGGTTGTACACTATGTGTGTCGGCATCAGAAGCTCCGACACCGTTTTCATGAACGGCAGATCGATAAACTGAGTGATCGTGGCCGGAAACATAATGATCGAGGACGCGAAAATGGGCGGAATAACACCGGCGGTGTTGATGCGCAGCGGCAAATGCGTGCTCTGTCCCCCGTACATGCGCCTTCCCACGACACGTTTGGCGTACTGTACCGGAATGCGGCGCTGGCCGCGTTCCACGAAGCATATGGCGGCTATCACCGCGATCATGACGATCATGACGATCAGAAAGAGGAAAATGGACATTTCACCGGTTCCGATCAGCTGCAGGCTGTTGCCGATGGCGGCGGGCATTCCGGAGACGATCCCGGAAAAAATTATCAAGGATATCCCGTTGCCGATGCCGCGTTCGGTAATCTGTTCACCGAGCCACATAAGAAACGATGTTCCCGCCGCGAGAGTGATGACCGCGATAATACGGAAACCCCAACCGGGGTAGTTGACCACCATCATGCCGCCGGGGCCGCTCATGCTTTCCAGTCCCACGGCAATGCCGAAACCCTGTATGGAACTCAAAAGGACCGTGCCGTACCGGGTGTATTGCGTGATTTTCTTTCTTCCGGCTTCACCCTCTTTTTTGAGCCGCTCCAGGTGAGGAATAACCACGGTCAGCAGTTCCAGAATAATGGCTGAACTGATATAGGGCATGATACCCAGAGCCATCACCGACAAGTTTCGCAGCGCGCCGCCGGAAAACATGTTGAACAGGCCGAAAAGCGTTCCGCCGCTTCGTTCGAAGAACGCGGCGAGCGCCTGTCCGTTTATGCCGGGCGTGGGCACGTGACAACCCAGCCGGTAAACGGCGAGCATGATGAGCGTAAAGAGGATTCTCCGCTTAAGCTCCGGTACCTTGACAATATTCTGGAAGCCGCCGATCAATTCAGATTACCTCTATTGTGCCGCCAAGTTGTTCGATTTTCTCCTTGGCCGAAGCGCTGAACTTGTGCGCCTTGATGGTCAGCGCTTTGGTCAGTTCGCCTTGTCCCAGGATTTTGACTCCGTCACCAACTTTTTTAATGACGCCGCTCTTGACGAGCATTTCGGGATCGATCACGCAACCGGCTTCGAACTTTTCAAGGTCGCGAAGATTCACTTCGGCTATGGTCTTTCTAAAAATATTAGTAAAACCGAACTTCGGCAACCTGCGCTGCAAAGGCATCTGACCGCCTTCGAAGCCCACTTTTCCGCGTCCACCGGAACGGGACCGTTGACCCTTATGGCCGCGTCCGGCGGTCTTGCCCAGACCAGACCCTTCGCCGCGGGCAACCCTTTTCCGCTTCTTCTTCGCGCCGTCGGCATGATGCAAACTTTCGAGCGTAACCATGACTACTCCACGATCTCAACCAAATGGGAGACCTTATTGATCATCCCCCGAATGGCCGGTGTGTCCTTGAGGGTAACAATTCGGTGCATTTTCTTGATTCCGAGGCCGCGGAGTACATCCCGTTGTTTCTGCGGTCTGCCGATACCGCTTCGGATCAATCGTATTTTAAGCTCCTGCTTCGGCTGTTCCGACATCCGATGTTCCTCCTTGCATCATCTCATCAACCGTTTTACCGCGCATCTGAGCCATTTTACTGGGGCTGATGAGGCTCTTCAACCCTTCAATCGTCGCCTTGACGACGTTGTGCGGGTTGTTGGTGCCAAGGCACTTGGTCAGAATGTTGCGCACGCCGACCGCTTCCATGATGGCTCGCACGGGCCCGCCGGCGATGATTCCCGTACCTTCGGAGGCCGGTTTCAGAAGCACTCTGCCCGCTCCGTACCTACCGATTATTTCGTGAGGAATGGTCTTGTTCAGGATCGGGACTTCAAACATTTCCTTCTTGGCCCGATCCGTAGCTTTCGAGATGGCCTCGGGAACCTCGTTGGCCTTGCCCAGGCCCGCTCCAACATTGCCTTTTCCGTCACCAATAACGACAATAGCGCTAAAGCTGAAACGCCGTCCGCCTTTAACAACCTTGGCGACTCGGCTGATATGAACGACCCTATCGATGTATTGGGAATCAGACGATTCGGATTGAAACACTTCTGCTGGCCCCCTTCTCCGATGTATCCAAAGCGCTCGTTGGCGCCTGTTTTCGCGGGTTAAAAATTAAGCCCTTTACCACGCGCGCCCTCGGCGAGAGAGCGGACTCTTCCGTGATACTGGTAGCCGCCGCGGTCGAAAGCAATCTGTGAGATGCCCTGAGCGATCGCGCGTTCGGCGACCAGCTCTCCGACCTTCTTGGCTATGCCTTTTTTTCCGTCTTCGACGGAAGCGCCTTTTATTTCAGGAAGCAGAGAGGACGCGGAAACCAAAGTCGCTCCCTTTTCATCGTCGATCACCTGCGCGTACACGTGGTTCAGGCTGCGAAAAACAACCAGTCTCGGACGTTCGCCGGTGCCGAAGATTTTTTTCCTGACTCTCTTTTTTCTTTTGAGATGCGCATTGCTTTTGGCTATGTTCTTGTCCATTTATCGTCTTCCTGTAATGCTCTTCAGGATAAAGAGTAACCGTTTACTTGGAACCGGCTTTTCCGACTTTGCGGCGGACATGCTCGTTCATATAACGCACCCCCTTGCCCTTATAGGGTTCGGGAGGCCTGAACGCGCGCACCTTGGCGGCGGTATGTCCAAGCAGTTCCTTGTCGATGCCTTCCAGCATTACCTTGTTCTGTTTGTCCAGGGTCGCGCTGATGCCCTTCGGCAGTTCGAATTCGACAGGGTGGGAGAATCCCAGGCTGAAAACCAGGGTATTGCCCTTTTGTTCCACGCGATAGCCGACGCCGACAATCTCGAGGCCTTTTTTAAAACCCTCGGTAACCCCGACCACCATGTTGTTGATCAGCGTCCGGGTAAGTCCCCACAACGCGCGCGCATCGCGCGATTCGTCAACGGGGGTGACGTGAATGACGTCGTCTTCGACGCTGACGTTGCTCAAGGGATGTATTTCGCGCTGCAACTGGCCCTTGGGACCCTTGACGCTGAATACTCCCGTCTTTTTTGTCAACCGTTACCCCTTGAGGTATCGGTATCGGCAATTTGCCCACACGTGACATGGTTTTTGCCTCCAGATCTTACCAAACGGCGCAGATAATTTCGCCGCCGACATTGTCCTTGCGTGCTTCCCGGTCGGTTACGAGCCCCTTGGAAGTTGAAATGACCGACATCCCCAACCCGTTCAACACCGGGGGGATCTCGGTCGCGCTGACGTACACGCGCCGGCTGGGTTTGCTGACTCGTTCAATTCCGTGGATCACGCAATGCTTATCGTCGCTGTATTTCAGGAAAACGCGCAGAATGCCTTGTTTTCGATCCTTGATGATCTTGTAATTCTTTATGAACCCTTCATCCTTAAAAATCTTGGCCAGGCCGATCTTCATACGCGACGCCGGAATGTCGACCTTGTTGAATCTCGCCAATTTCCCGTTACGGATTCGGGTGAGCATATCTGCAATCGGATCGGTCATGCTCATGCTAATACTCCCACTACCAACTGGCTTTGATTACGCCGGGTATTTCGCCTTGGGACGCCATGTTTCTGAAACAAATACGGCATATGCCGAACTTCCTGATGAAGGCGCGGGGCCTGCCGCACAGGGGACATCTGTTGTAATCCCGTACTCCAAACTTCTGGCTTCTCTTGGCTTGGGCTATCTTGGACTTCTTGGCCACTCTGATCCTCCAGACCTAATTTACTGCCTGAACGGCATGCCTAATTCTTTTAAGAGGAATCGCGCTTCTTCGTCAGTTTCGGCGCTTGTGTTGATGGTGATGTTCATTCCCTTGATTTTGTCGATGTTATCGTAGTCGATCTCGGGAAAAATAATCTGCTCCTTGACGCCGAGCGTATAATTCCCCCTGCCATCAAAAGATTTAGAGGACACACCCTTGAAGTCGCGCACTCGAGGCAGGCTGATACTCATCAATTTCTCTAGAAAGTCATACATCCGTTCGCCTCGGAGCGTCACCATGCAGCCGATGGGCATGTCCTTCCGAAGCTTGAAGCTGGCGATCGATTTGCGGGCCTTGGTGATAACCGGTTTCTGTCCGGTTATGTCGGACATTTCCTTGGCGGCGGAATCGAGAATCTTTACATTCTGGATAGCTTCGCCCAAGCCCATATTGACGGTCGTCTTAATCAGCTTCGGAACCTGCATGACGTTCTTGTACTTGAACTCTTTCATCATGCGAGCCGCGATTTCGTTTTTATATAAATCCTTCAGTTCCGACATGTTGTTGCGCTCCTAACCGAACTGCCCCGATCAGTCGTCGATTACCTCATTACATTTTTTGCACTGGCGAACGAGCGATCCGTCTTCGAGAAGTTTCTTCCCCATTCTGGACGGTTCGGCGCATTTGGGACAAACCACCTGAACGTTGGAAATGTTGATGGGGTTTTCCCGTTCCACGATACCGCCCTTGTTGGTCTGTGAAGGTCTGGTGTGGCGTTTGATCATGTTGGTCTTTTCCACGATCACGCGTCCGTCGTTCACATCGACTCTCAGGACCTTGCCGGTCTTTCCCTTATCTTTTCCCGTGAGTACGACAACACGGTCATTTTTCTTAACTTTAAAATGCGATTTCATGTCCGCTCACCCTTTGTTACAGCACCTCGGGAGCCAGGGAAATTATCTTCATAAATCTTTTGGCTCGCAATTCCCTCGCCACCGGTCCGAATATTCGTGTGCCGATAGGCTCCCTCTGAGCGTTTATGAGCACCGCGGAGTTGTTGTCGAACCGGATGTACGTGCCGTCGCCGCGACGCACTTCCTTTTTGGTCCGAACGACCACGGCCTTCATCACATCGCCCTTTTTCACCTTGGCGTTGGGGATGGCCTCTTTCACCGAAACGACGATAATATCCCCGATGCTGGCGTATCGCCGTTTGGATCCGCCGAGTACCTTGATGCAGTACACTTCTTTCGCGCCGGAATTATCGGCGACATCGAGTCTGGTTTCTACCTGGATCATAGCTTTATCCTGATAATCGCTGTTTTTCGAGTATGCGACTCATGCGCCAGCGTTTCGTTTTGCTCAGGGGTCGCGATTCGATGATCTGGACCTTGTCCCCAATCTCGCATTCGTTGCGCTCGTCATGCGCGGTGAATTTTACCTGTTGCCGAATGTATTTCTTGTAGACCGGATGTTTGAAGTTCCGCTCCACCGACACCACAATGGTCTTGTCCATCTTATTGCTGACCACGGCGCCGATCAATACCCTTCGTTTGCCTTTTCCGCTTTCACTCATTCCAAGCTCCGACCTTATTCTTTATGCCCCAGTTGGCGCAAAACCGTTAAAATTCTGGCGATGTCCTTCCTGGTGGCGCTCAAGCGGCTATTGTTTTCAAGTTGTCCCGTAGCGTGCTGAAATTTTAAATTAAACAGTTCTTCTCGAAGTTGCCGCTTGCGGGAGAGCAATTCTTCTTCGCTCAGTTCCCGTATATCCGAAGCTTTCATCACATTCCCTCTCGAACCAGAATCTTTGTTTTGAAGGGAAGCTTGTACGAAGCGAGGCGCAACGCTTCCAGCGAAAGATCTTCAGCGACGCCGTCTATTTCATACAAGACCTTACCCGGTCTTACCAGGGCAACCCACCCTTCGGGGGAACCTTTACCCTTGCCCATGCGCGTTTCTGCCGGCTTCTTGGTGAAAGGCACGTCGGGGAATACGCGGATCCATATTTTCCCGCCCCTCTTGACGTGGCGGGTAATGGCGATACGAGCGGCTTCGATCTGGTGCGCGCTCATACGGAAGCTCTCCACGGCCTGCAATCCGTAGCTTCCGAAGGCCAAGGAGGAGCCACGCTGCGCTTTTCCGCGAAGCTTGCCCTTCATTACTTTTCTATGTTTAACCCTCTTTGGACTGAGCATAATCCTTACCTCGCGCTAGGCGGTTTCGGTCGCGGCGTTTTTATCGAGTATTTCGCCTTTGAAAATCAGGACTTTTACGCCGATGACCCCGTAGGTCGTATGCGCCTGGGCAAAGCCGTAATCGATATCCGCGCGTAGCGTGTGCAGCGGAACCCGGCCTTCGCGATACCATTCCCGGCGCGCCATTTCAGCGCCGCCTAAACGGCCCGCGCACGATATTTTGATGCCCTGGGCGCCGAACTTCAGCGTGTTGCCGACGGCCTTTTTCATGGCGCGGCGGAAAGCCACGCGTCGTTCCAACTGGGAGGCCACGTTTTCTGCCACGAGCTGCGCGTTGATCTCGGGTTTTCTCACTTCCTGAATATCGATCATCGCTTCCCGTTTAACCAGCTTGACCAGTTCGTTCTTCAAAGCTTCAATTTCCGAGCCTTTTTTACCGATGACAATTCCGGGACGGGAGGTATGAATGATCACTTTTACCTTATTCGCGGCCCGTTCGATCTCGATATTGGCGATACCGGCATGGTAGAGTTTTTTCTTGAGAAAGGTCCGAATCTTCTTGTCTTCGATAACCAGCTTCGAAAAGTCTTTCTCGGCATACCATCTGGAATCCCAGGTCTTGATGACGCCTAAACGAAATCCTATGGGGTGAACTTTCTGACCCAAAATGTACCCTCCCGACTTATGACTCTCTTAAAATGACGGTAATGTGACTCGTTCTTTTTAAAACGCGAGTAGCGCGACCCATGGCTCGAGCCCGGAATCTTTTCATGGTGGGGCCTTCATCTACATAGATGTTTTTAACCACCAGGTTGTCCACGTCAATACCAGGGTTCTGGTCGGCGTTGGCAATGGCCGATTTCAGAACCTTCAGCATCAGCCGCGCCCCTTTTTTGGGGGTGAAGGTGAGGCGGCTTACCGCGTCCTCAGCCTTACGTCCTTTTAATTCGTCGATCACCAGCCGCGCCTTGCGCGGTGAGATCCTGAGATATTTTCCGACAGCTCGCACTTCCATGTTTTATCCCGCCAAAAGCCGATTATTTCTTTCGGACTTTAGATTTTTTGTCAGCCGCATGACCGTAATAGGTACGCGTGGGAGCAAACTCTCCCAGCTTGTGTCCGACCATATTTTCGGTAACGAACACCGGTATAAACCGTTTCCCATTGTGCACGGCAAAGGTCAGACTGACGAATTCGGGTATTATGGTCGATCTTCTCGACCATGTCTGGATGATCTTCTTGCTTCCGGAATCCTTGCTCCGTTTGACTTTCTCAAGCACGTGACCATCAACGAAAGGTCCTTTTTTGAGCGATCGAGCCACGCTCTCCTCCTCGATTACTTACGCTTTTTTACGATGTACTTATCGCTCGGTTTCCGTTTCCTGGTTTTGAAACCCTTGGTGGGAACGCCCCAGGGAGTAACGGGGTGACGCCCGCCGGAGGACTTTCCTTCACCGCCGCCATGCGGATGGTCAACCGGGTTCATGGCCACGCCGCGAACATGCGGACGTTTTCCCAGCCATCTGCTCCGGCCGGCCTTGCCGAGTGAAACGTTTTCCTGTTCGAGGTTCCCTACTTGGCCGATAGTAGCCCGGCATTCGCTGCGCACCATGCGAACTTCGCCGGAGGGCAGCTTCAGGAGCGCGAACTTGCCTTCCTTCGCCATGAGCTGCGCGTACGAACCGGCGCTGCGGGCGAGTTGTCCGCCGCTGCCTACGCGCATTTCCACGTTGTGCACCTGAGTGCCAAGGGGCATCTGCTGCAGCGCGCAGCAGTTTCCCGGCCTGATATCGACGCTTTCGCCGGATATGATCGTGTCGCCCACCTGTAACCCAATGGGCGCCAGAATATATCGTTTTTCGCCATCGACATAATACAGCAACGCGATATTGGCCGTACGATTGGGATCGTACTCGATCGTCGCGACCTTGGCGGGAATATCGAACTTGTCGCGCTTAAAATCGATAATTCTGAATTTTCTTTTATGCCCGCCGCCTCGATGCCTGGCGGTAACTCTCCCGTAGCTGTTACGGCCCGCGCTTCTCTTGAGCGACTGCAACAGACTTTTTTCGGGCGTATCGGTGGTAATCTGGTCATTCACCAGATACGTCTGAAATCGCCTGCCAGGCGATGTAGGATTTACTTTTTTAATCGGCATAGCGTCCTCTCACTGTGTCTCCCGGCCGATAATCTTGCCGAACCTTATTACGCGCCTTCGAAGAATTCTATATGATCGCCAGGGGCAAGCGTGATAACGGCTTTCTTCCAATCCGAGGTCCTGCCTTCAATGCGGCCGACCCTTTTCGTCTTCCCGGTAACTCGCATGGTCTGGACGTCAAGCACCTTGACCTTGAAGACCTTCTCGACAGCCTGGCGTATCTCTATCTTGTTGGCTGTCCTGTTCACGGCGAAGGTAATCTTGCCGTGCCGGTCTTTCTGCATGGTGCTCTTTTCCGTTATGAGCGGCCGGTAGAGAATGTCATGCATTTCCTTCATGGGGAAGCAACCTCTTTACAATGTTTCCGATACAGGGTTCAAGCACAACCAGATGTTCGTGATTAAGAATATCGTACACATTGATGCCGTCCACGCTCAGCACCTTAAAATTGTGCGCGTTGCGCGCGGACAGGTTTAATTTATCGTTGTCCGAACCCGTAAGGATAAGTCCGCTTTCTATGCCCAGCGTATTCATAGCCAGGAGGAAGTCCTTGGTTTTGATACGCTCGACGGGAAAGTCATTGAGCACGGTCAGCTTTTCGCTCTGGCTTCGACTGCTTAACGCCATTTTCAGAGCCAGCCGGCGGATCTTCTTGGGCACCGTGTACGCGTAATCGCGGGGTCTGGGTCCGAATACGATGCCGCCGTGCCGCCAGATGGGGCTTCTGGTGGTCCCGGATCTTGCTCGCCCGGTCCCTTTCTGCCGCCAGGGTTTACGACCGCCGCCTCTCACCTCTGCTCGAGTCTTGGTGCAGGCGTTTCCGGATCGTCTACGCGCCAGCTGCATGGTCACGACCTGATGCAGCACGGGCTCGCGCACTTCCACGTTGAAAATGTCATCGGGAAGGTCGATCTCTTTTATCTTTTCTTTCTTTATATTGAATACGTCTATAACCGGCATCATCGTCCTCTCAAAGGGCCATCCGCGACCGTTTTTGACACGGGCCCGGGAACCGATTCGGCGTCTAAACGCCCGTCCGCAGCACCGTGACAATGGAATTAATGCTTCCGGGCACGGCGCCTTTTACCATAATGATATTTTCATCGGGACGAACGTCGACGACCTCTAGATTCTTGATCATCACCTGCTCGCTGCCCATGTGACCGGGCATCTTTTTGCCCTTCAAGGTTTTCGAAGGCGTGGCGCTGCATCCGATCGATCCACCCGAACGCTGGACCTTGTGCGTACCGTGGGTCATCTTCAGGCCGCCAAATCCCCAACGCTTCATAACACCCTGGAAGCCGCGTCCCTTGCTTGTTCCGCGGACGTCCACTTTTTCGCCTATGTTGAACACGTCGGCGTTCAGCGTCTGTCCCTGTTCGAACTCGGACGTGTCCTTGACGCGGAATTCCTTCAAGTGGGCCATCGTCTCAACGCCGGCAGCTTTAAAGTGTCCCGATTCAGGCTTGTTGACTCTCTTTTCCTTCTTGGCGCCGAACCCGATCTGCACCGCGTTGTAGCCGTCATTTTTGGGGGTCTTCACCTGAACCACTTTACAGGGGCCGATCTCAAGGATCGTAACCGGCACGGCGCGGCCTTCTTCAATGAAGATGCGCGTCATACCTATTTTTTTTCCCATCAACCCGGAAATCATGTCGTATACCTTTGCGCCCACTTCCCTCCGCGGACACCTCCGAGGGAATGGCTGTCAGTCACTGAGTCGTTGAACGATCCTACAGCTTTATTTCCACGTCAACGCCCGCCGAGAGTTCCAGCTTCATCAGGGCGTCGACCGTTTGCTGCGTTGGTTCCAGAATATCCAACAGCCGTTTATGTGTCCTTACCTCGAACTGCTCCCGCGATTTCTTGTCGATATGGGGCGAACGCAGCACCGTGAAGCGGCTGATACGCGTCGGTAATGGAATGGGGCCAGCAACCTTGGCGCCGGTTCTTTTCGCTGTGTCTACGATCTCCATGGTTGATTGGTCGAGCAGCTTATGATCGTACGCCTTGAGACGGATGCGGATTTTCTGGTTACTTGTTATCATACTCAGGTTGTTCCTTATTCTATAATTTCGGCGACGACACCGGCGCCCACGGTACGACCGCCTTCACGAATGGCGAAACGTAGTTCCTTTTCCATGGCGATGGGCGTGATCAGGCTGCACTCGATGCTGATGTTGTCGCCCGGCATGACCATCTCCACGCCCTCGGGCAGCGTCACGATGCCCGTCACGTCCGTGGTACGGAAGTAGAACTGCGGACGGTAGCCCGCGAAGAACGGGGTGTGCCTGCCGCCTTCTTCCTTGGTCAGCACGTACACTTCGGCTTTAAACTTGGTATGGGGCGTAATCGAACCCGGCTTGGCCAATACCTGGCCACGTTCCACGTCCTCGCGCTTGATTCCGCGAAGCAGCGCGCCGATGTTGTCGCCCGCGCGGCCTTCGTCCAGGATCTTGCGGAACATTTCCACGCCCGTGCACACTGTCTTGGCCGTGGGCTTGAATCCGACGATTTCCACTTCTTCCTGAATTCTCACGATCCCCCGTTCCACCCTGCCGGTCACGACCGTGCCGCGGCCGGAGATGGAGAACACGTCCTCGATGGGCATCAGGAAAGGCTTGTCCACGTCACGCACCGGTTCGGGCACGTAACCGTCGACCGCGTTCATCAACTCGAAGATACACTTGGCGGCGTCGCTGTCCGGATCGTCGCTCTCCAAGGCCTTCAGCGCCGAGCCGCGAACGATCGGAATGTCGTCGCCGGGGTAATCGTACTTGCTCAACAGCTCGCGAAGCTCCAGTTCCACCAACTCCACCAGCTCTTCGTCGTCAACCATGTCGATCTTGTTCAAAAACACCACGATCGCCGGAACGCCCACCTGACGGGCCAGCAGGATGTGCTCACGCGTCTGGGGCATCGGGCCGTCGTCCGCGCCCACCACCAGGATCGCGCCGTCCATCTGCGCCGCTCCCGTGATCATGTTCTTTATATAGTCCGCGTGGCCTGGACAGTCCACATGCGCGTAGTGACGCGTCTTTGTTTCATATTCCACGTGCGCCGTCGCGATGGTGATACCGCGCTCACGCTCTTCCGGCGCCTTGTCGATCTGATCGAACGGCACATAGTTCGCCTGCCCCTTCATGGACAGGTGTTTGGTGATCGCCGCCGTCAAGGTCGTCTTCCCATGGTCAATATGCCCAATCGTCCCCACGTTTACGTGCGGCTTGGTCCGCTCAAATTTCTTCTTGGCCATGAAATCCTCCTTAGAACGATTCACGAAATCTGTTCGATAATTTCCTTGGATATACTTGCTGAAACTCTGTCATAGCGTTCAAATTGCATCGAATACGTAGCGCGACCCTGAGTCGCGGACCTCAGATCCGTAGCGTAATTAAACATCTGGGCCAGAGGAACTTCCGCGTTGACTATTTCAACAATGTCGCGATCTTCCATGCTGGTTACCTTGCCGCGCCGCATGGTGAAATCTCCGATAATGTCTCCGAGATATTCCTTGGGAACAATCGTTTCGATGCGCATGATCGGCTCAAGCAACGCGGGTTTCGCTTTCCTGAGGGCCTCTTTGGTGGCCATGGACGCCGCGATATGAAACGCTCGTTCCGAGGAGTCGACTTCATGATACGAACCGTCGACCAACCTCACCTTTACATCGACCACGGGAAACTTGGCCAGCGGACCTTTTTCCAGCGCTTCCCGAACGCCTCTCTCGACCGACTGGAAGTACTCGCGGGGAACAACGCCGCCAACGATTTTTTCCTCAAATTGATTCCCGCCGCCCGCTTCGTTGGGCTCGATCTCCAGGACGACATGGCCGTACTGGCCTCGGCCGCCTGATTGCCGGATATATTTTCCGACTTCCCTGATCGGACTGCTTATGGTCTCCCGGTAAGCGACACGCGGAGTGCCTATTTTCGCGGAAACCTTAAATTCTCTCATGAGCCGGTCAACGATAATTTCCAGGTGCAACTCGCCCATGCCTGAAATGACCGTCTCGCCGGTTTCGCTGTCCGTTCTTACCTTGAAGGACGGGTCCTCTGTGGCCAGTTTATTGAGCGATGCCCCCAGCCGTTCCCGGTCATCCTTGGTTTCCGGTTCGATCGAAATGGCGATCACCGGTTCGGGAGCGTGTATCGATTCCAGTACGATCGGGGAATCCTCGGCGCAAAGCGTATCGCCGGTGTAGCTGTTTTTCAGGCCAACCGCGGCGACGATGTCGCCGGCAAAAACTTCTTTTATTTCCTCACGCTTGTTGGCGTGCATTTTCAGAAGCCGGCCGATCTTTTCCCTGGAATTCCTGGTCGCATTATAAATATGCGTTCCTGATTTCAGCGACCCGGAGTAGATCCTCAGAAAGGTCAGAGTCCCTACATACGGATCGGACATGATCTTGAACGCGAGCGATGAAAACGGGGCGTTATCGTCAGCCGTTCTCTGTTCATCTTCCCCATCGGGCCCCTTGCCGACCATGGCCGGGGCGTCCAACGGTGACGGCAGATATCTTACCACGCCGTCGAGCAGATGATTGACGCCCTTGTTCTTGAAGGCCGATCCCAGAAACACGGGCGTGGCTTTCAGTTCGATGGTGGCTTTTCTCAGCGCCCGGATCAGATCTTCGTTCTTGATCTCATCTCCGTTCAGGTACCATTCGAGCAGCTCGTCGTCCATCTCGGAAATGATTTCAATCATCTCTTCCCGCAGAACCGTGGCCTCGTCGATCATATCCTCGGGTATGGGCGTTTCCTCGAACTCAGCGACCGAGACGCCGGAGTAGAAGTACGCCTTCATCTCCAGCAGATCGATGACTCCCTGAAACATGATCTTCCTTTCCGATCGGCATCTGCAGCAGCACCGGATTGGCTTTCAGCCGGGAGCGCATCTGTTTCAGGCAACGGTCGATATTCGCGCCCATGCGGTCCATCTTGTTGATGAACGCGATCCGGGGCACCCGGTGATGATCGGCCTGACGCCATACTGTTTCCGACTGGGGCTCGACGCCGCCAACCGCGCAAAACAGCGCGATGGCGCCATCCAAAACCCTCAGAGACCGTTCAACCTCGATCGTGAAATCGACATGCCCTGGCGTGTCGATGAGATTCACGCGATGGTTCCGCCAAAAGGCGGTGGTCGCGGCGGAAGTGATGGTAATCCCGCGTTCCTGTTCCTGTTCCATCCAATCCATGGTGGCGGACCCTTGGTCCACCTCGCCCATTTTATAGGATATCCCGGTCAGGAATAATATTCTTTCGGTGGTAGTGGTCTTACCGGCGTCTATATGAGCCATCAGACCAATATTACGCACCTTATCGAGCGGCACCAAACGTGGCACGATTCCCTCTCAACTGGCAATAAAAAAGAGGGAAATGAAAAATCGCTCCATCCCCCTCCGAATAGAACTTACCAGCGATAATGGGCGAAAGCTTTGTTGGCCTCCGCCATTCTATGGGTGTCCTCGCGCTTCTTGATAGCCGCGCCCCTCATGTTGGCCGCGTCGAGCAACTCACCGGCCAATTTGCCTACCATGCCTTTTTCGGGGCATTGCTTCGCGTACCCGATCAACCAACGAATGGCCAACGCGGTTTTGCGCTCGTAACGAACTTCCACCGGCACCTGATAGGTCGAACCGCCGACACGACGGGATCGCACCTCAAGCTGCGGCTTGGTATTTTCAACAGCCTTTTCAAAGAGCTTGAGCGGATTCTCTTTGGTCTTCCGCTCGATGATGTCAAAAGCGCCGTAGAGGATGGATTCGGCCAGGCTCTTCTTGCCTTTGCGCATGATCCCGTTCATAAACTTCGTAACCAACCGGTTATGAAACTTGGGATCGGGCAGGATTTCCCTTTTTGGAACTTCTCTCCGTCTTGGCATCGCCTTACTCCATCCTACTTGGGCCGCTTGGCCCCATATTTTGAACGACCCTGCCGACGGTCCTGCACACCCATGGTGTCGAGCGTACCACGGATCACGTGATACCGGACGCCGGGAAGGTCTTTAACACGGCCGCCGCGAATCAGGACGACCGAGTGTTCCTGTAGATTGTGACCCACACCCGGAATGTAGCTGGTCACTTCCATGCCGTTGGTCAATCTGACCCTGCACACCTTACGGAGCGCGGAGTTAGGTTTCTTGGGCGTTGAAGTATAGACGCGCAAACAAACACCACGCTTTTGCGGACATCCTTTCAACGCGGGAGTGGAGGTCGACTTCTTCGGAACCAGTCTCCCTTTTCTTATGAGCTGATTGATCGTTGGCATAATCCCTTTTCCATCGTCAGAGCGCGGTATTCGGCTCTGGTTTATGCCCATCACATCCGGATGGAACACCTTTCAGATTACACAAGATTACGGCAAATTCGTCAAGGCTTGAACTCCAGATAGTTAGCCTATTCGGCCCCCTGATGTCAAGTTAAATATGCTTTTGTGGATTTCTTTTTTGATTTTCCGAGTCCTTCACCGTATAACGCCTTCACCGGCTCTTTTATATGATTATGGAACGGTAGCGTTCCATTCCCGATCCGGCCGGTATGAGCCGACCCATGATCACGTTTTCCTTGAGGCCGCGCAGGTAGTCCACTTTGCCGGCTATGCTGGCGTCCGTCAGAACACGGGTGGTTTCCTGGAACGAAGCCGCGGAAATAAAGCTTTCCGTGCTCAGCGAAGCCTTGGTGATTCCCAGCAGCAACGGATCGCCGGTAGCCGGCTGGCCGCCTTTTCTGAGGACCAGGTCGTTCTCTTCCTGGAACCGCCACTTCTCGACCTGCTCGCCGGGCAGGAAGGCGGTATCGCCCACTTCCCTGATGCTGATACGGCGAAGCATCTGCCGGACGATAACCTCGATGTGCTTGTTGTTGATGCGCACACCCTGCAAACGGTAAACTTCCTGCACCTCGTTCACCAGGTATTTAGCCAATTCCTTGATCCCCTGGATGTTGAGAATGTCGTGCGGATTGGCTGAACCGTCCATCAACGGCTCTCCGGCTTTTATATAGTCGCCTTCGTGCACGCTGATGTGCTTGCCCTTGGGAATCAGGTATTCCTTGGCGTCTCCCAACTTCAGGCGTCACGACGACTTTCCGTTTACCCTTGGTGTGCTTGCCGAAGGTGACCTCGCCGTCGATCTCACTGATGATGGCGTGTTCCTTGGGTTTGCGAACTTCAAACAGCTCGGCGACGCGCGGAAGACCACCGGTGATATCCTTGGTTTTGGTGGTTTCGCGCGGAATCTTGGCGATAACGTCGCCCGCCGACACCGGGTCTCCTTCGCTGACGCTGATGAAGGCGCCCACCGGCAGCGGATACCTGGCCACGCCCATGCCGCTGGGCAGCTTGGCCGTCTTGCCCGAATCGTCCTTGATGGACACGCGGGGCCGGACGTCCACGTCCTTGAATTCCACGACCATCTTACTGGACTTGCCGGTGATGGGGTCGAGTTTTTCCTTCATGGTCCTGCCGGTCCACATATCACCGAATTTAATCGTACCGGAAACCTCGGTGATGATCGGGGTATTGAACGGGTCCCAACCCGCCAGCACGCTTCCGGGATTGACCTTGTCACCTTCCTTCACGTTGAGCACGGCGCCGTACACCAGCGGCTGTTTTTCACGTTCATGGCCCCTGATCGCTGAGCATGGCGATTTCGCCGTTGCGGTTCATGACCACCAAGTGGTCTTCCTTGTTACGAACCGCGTTGACGATTCACGAACTTAACCGTGCCGCCGATCTTGGTACTGATGGATGACTGCTCCACCTGCCTGCGCGCGGTGCCGCCGATGTGGAACGTACGCATGGTAAGCTGCGTGCCGGGTTCACCGATGGACTGGGCGGCGATGATACCCACCGCTTCGCCGATCTCCACCAGCTTGCCGTGAGCCAGGTCGCGGCCGTAACAGTTGGCGCAAATGCCGCGCCTGGATTCGCAGGTGAGCACCGATCTGATTCTGACCCGTTCGATACCGGCTTCCTCGATGGCGCCGAATTATCGATTCGTTGATCTCTTCGTTGGACCTGACTATGATCTCGTCCGTAAAGGGGTTGATCACGTCCTCGGCGGCGAATCGGCCGGCAATTCGTTCTCCCAGATCCTCGATGACTTCGCCGGCTTCGCGAAGCGCTTCCACGAAGATGCCGTCGATGGTGCCGCAGTCGATTTCGCTGATGATGGTATCCTGCGCCACGTCCACCAATCTTCGGGTGAGATACCCGGAGTTGGCTGTTTTCAGCGCGGTGTCCGCCAGACCCTTGCGCGCGCCGTGGGTGGACACGAAGTACTGCAGAACGGTCAGGCCCTTCGCGGAAATTGGCCGTGATGGGCGTTTCGATGATTTCGCCCGAAGGCTTGGCCATCAATCCGCGCATGCCCGAAAGCTGCCGCATCTGGTCCTTGCTGCCGCGGGACCCGGAGTCCGCCATCATGTAGATGGGGTTGAAGCTGGAATAGCGCTCTTCCTTGCCCTCGGCGTCCACGGCCACGTCGTAGGAAATCTCCTGCATCATGGCGCTGGCCACGTCCTCCGTGGCCTTGGCCCAGACGTCGACGACCTTGTTGTATTTTTCACCGTCGGTGATGACGCCGTCGATATACTGGGATTCGATCGAGCCGCACTTCCTCGCTGGCCTTATCGATGATTTTCTGCTTGACCGGAGGGGATGATCATGTTCTTGATGGAAATTGATATCCCCGCCCTGGTCGCGTGCTGGTATCCCAGGTCCTTCAGGCGGTCGGCCAGAATAACCGTGGATTTGACACCCTGCGTGCGGTAGCAGAGGCCGACCAGGTTTCTCAGGGCCTTCTTGGTCATGCTCTTGTTGGCGGCGCTGAACGGGATGCCTTCGGGAATGATCTCGAACAGCAGCACCCTGCCCGCCGTGGTGTTCACCAGTTCTCCGTCCATCCGCACGATGATCCGCGCGTGCAGATCGACCTCGCCATTGTCGTAGGCGATCCTGACTTCGGCGAGCGAGGAGAAAACCTTGTTTTCCCCCTTGGCCAGCGGCCGCTCGGCGGTCATGTAGTAGAGGCCGAGCACGATGTCCTGCGAGGGCACGATGTTCGGCTCGCCGTTGGCGGGCGACAGGATGTTGTTGGTGGACATCATGAGCACGCGGGCTTCGATCTGCGCTTCGATGGACAGTGGAATGTGGACCGCCATCTGGTCACCGTCGAAGTCCGCGTTGTACGCGCTACAGACCAGCGGATGCAACTGAATGGCCTTGCCTTCGATGAGCACCGGCTCAAAGGCCTGGATGCCCAACCGGTGCAGGGTCGGGGCGCGGTTGAGCAGCACGGGATACTCGCGGACCACTTCGTCCAGGGTATCCCATACCTCCGGCGTTTCGCGCTCCACCATTTTCTTGGCCGCCTTGATGGTGGTCACCAGCCCCTTCTGCTCCAGCCGGTGATAAATAAAGGGCTTGAACAGCTCCAGGGCCATTTTCTTGGGCAAGCCCGCACTGATGCAACCGCAGCTCGGGACCCACCACGATGACGGAACGGCCGGAATAGTCAACGCGTTTTCCGAGCAGGTTCTGGCGGAACCGGCCCTGCTTGCCGCGCAGCATGTCGCTCAGGGATTTGAGCGGGCGCTTGTTGGGACCGGTGATGGTCTTGCCGCGCCGTCCGTTATCGAACAGCACGTCGACCGCTTCCTGCAGCATGCGTTTTTCGTTCCGGATGATGATGTCCGGGGCGTTCAGCTCCATCAGCCGTTTCAAACGGTTGTTGCGGTTGATCACCCGGCGGTACAGGTCGTTGAGGTCCGACGTGGCGAACCGGCCGCCTTCCAGGGGAACCAGCGGCCTGCAGGTCCGGAGGCAGCACCGGGATGACGTCCATGACCATCCATTCGGGGTTGTTGCCCGAATCGCTTGAACGCCTCCACCACGCGAAGCCGTTTGGCCAGTTTCTTCCGCTTGGCTTCGGAATTGGTTTTGGACATTTCGTCGCGAAGCTCGACGGAAAGCGTTTCCAGATTCAGGCCGGACAGCATTTCCTTGATCGCTTCGGCGCCGATGCCGGCCTTGAAGGCATCGCCGTACTCCATTTTATATTTACGCAGTTTTTCATCGGTCAAAAGCGCGCCCTTCTGCAGAGGTCGTCGCGCCCGGATCGATGCAAACGTAGGATTCGAAATAAAGGACTTTCTCCAGATCCCTCAGGGTCATGTCCAGAAGGCTGCCGACCTTGCTCGGCAGACTTTTGAGAAACCATATATGCGCCACGGGCGCGGCCAGCTTGATGTGGCCCATGCGTTCGCGGCGAACCTTGGACTGAATAACCTCCACGCCGCATTTTTCGCAGACGACGCCGCGGTGTTTCATTCGTTTGTATTTGCCGCAATTGCACTCGTAGTCTTTTGTCGGACCGAATATCTTCGCGCAAAACAGACCGTCGCGTTCCGGCTTAAACGTGCGGTAGTTGATCGTTTCAGGCTTTTTCACCTCACCATGCGACCACTCCAGAATCTTGTCCGGAGCCGCCAGACTGATGCGGACCGCGTTGTATCTCAATAGGATTTTTCGGTTTCTGGAAAAAGCTGTACAGATCTTGTACCATGTTTCTCCTCGATTATGTTCCGGGGCGTCGTTGACGACAGCGCGGAATTTTCCGCGCCGTCAACGCCCATTATATATAAAGTATTGCTACGTTCTTTTTTTGAGGCTCGGCCCGGCCGGTCAATCTTCTCTATCCTCGAACAACTCCACATCCAGGCTCAAGCTCTTCAGTTCCTTCACCAACACGTTGAACGATTCGGGCAGACCCGGTTCGAGCACGTTGTCGCCCTTGACGATCTTCTCATACATCCTGGTCCTGCCGGCGACGTCGTCGGACTTGACCGTGAGGAATTCCTGCAGCGAATAAGCCGCGCCGTAAGCTTCCAGGGCCCAGACTTCCATTTCACCCAGACGCTGGCCGCCGAATTGAGCCTTGCCGCCCAGGGGCTGCTGCGTAACCAGCGAATAGGGGCCGATGGAACGGGCGTGAATCTTGTCGTCGACCAAGTGGTGGAGTTTCATCATATACATGGTGCCCACGGTGATGGTCAGATCGAACGGTTCGCCCGTTTTGCCGTCGTACAGCTTGGCCTGCCCGGTCACGGGGAGACCCGCTTCCTGCAGGAAGTCGTCGATTTCGTCTTCCCGCGCGCTGTCAAAGACCGGCGTGGCCACGTGCAGACCTCCTTTGATCTGACGCGCCATGTCGAACAGATCCTCGTCGCTCAACTTGTCGAAGCAGCGCTTATAGGTCGTCCTCGCCGAACACCCGTTTCAATTTCGCGCGTACCGGATTGGCGTCCCGGGCTTTTTCGACCATTTCGCGGATCTGTCTTCCCAGAACCGCCGCGCGCCCATCCCAGGTGAATCTCCAGGATCTGGCCCACGTTCATACGAGAGGGCACGCCCAGGGGGTTAAGCACGATGTCCACCGGAGTTCCGTCCTCGAAATAGGGCATGTCTTCTTCGGGCATGACCCGAGACACGACGCCCTTGTTTCCATGACGGCCGGCCATCTTGTCGCCGACGCTCAGTTTACGTTTAATGGCCACGTAAACCTTGATCATCTTGATAACGCCGGGGGGCAGTTCGTCGCCGCGTTTGAGCTTGTTGACCTTGTCTTCGAACACCATCTTGACGATGGCCACCTGTTCCGAATACTGGTCGATAATCCGATCCACTTCCATCTGCACGTCCACGCCCTCGATGGCTACGTCTCGCCAGGCGTTGATCGGCACTTTCTGCAGTATGGCGGGCTCTATCTTGTTGCCGGCCTTGACCAGTTCGGCGCCGTTATGCGCGTAGATGGTCTGCACGGTCACCTTGCCGCCCAAGATGTGGCCCAGGGCGCTCATGATGTTTTTCTTGATGATTTCTATTTCGTCGTGCTGATCCTTCAGCAGCCGGGAGACCTCGTCGTCCTCGATGGATTTGGCGCGGTCGTCCTTTTCCACGCCGCGGCGCGAAAACACCTTGGCGTCCAGAACGATGCCTTCCACTCCCGGAGGAACCCTTAAAGAGGTATCCTTCACGTCGCCGGCTTTTTCACCGAATATGGCCCGGAGAAGTTTCTCTTCCGGAGAAAGCTGGGTTTCGCCCTTGGGCGTCACCTTGCCCACCAGAATGTCTCCGGAACTCACCTCGGCGCCGACCCGCACGATACCGCTGTCATCCAGATTCTTCAGCGCTTCCTCGCCCACATTGGGGATGTCTCGCGTGATTTCCTCTTTGCCGAGTTTGGTGTCGCGAGCCAGAATTTCGAATTCCTCGATGTGGATGGAAGTGTAGACGTCATCCTTGACCAGACGCTCGCTGATCAGGATGGAGTCTTCGAAGTTGTAACCGCCCCAGCTCATAAAGGCCACGGTCACGTTCCGGCCAAGGGCGAGATCGCCCATGCTGGTGGCCGGGCCGTCGGCCAGTATCTGGCCGGGGATGACCCGGGCGCCCTTCTGGACGATGGGCTTCTGGTTGATACAGGTATTCTGATTGGACCGTGTGTACTTGGTCAGTTTATATATCTCAACGTTAGAGGCCATGTCGCCGTCGCCCCCATCGTCTTCGCCGTCTTCGTATCGAACCACGATACGCGACGCGTCCACGTCCTCGATGATTCCGTGGTCGCGGGAGGTGATGGTAACGCCGGAGTCGCGGGCCACCGCGCTTTCCATACCGGTGCCCACCAGGGGCGCCTCGGTCGAAAGCAACGGCACGGCCTGGCGCTGCATGTTGGAGCCCATCAGCGCGCGGTTGGCGTCGTCGTTTTCCAGGAACGGCACCAGAGAGGCGGCGACGCTCACCAACTGGTTGGGCGAAACGTCCATGAACTTGACGCTGCCCGGAGGCATCATCACGAATTCGCCGCGCACCCGGCAGGAAACGAGATCCCTGATAAAGCGGTTTTCCTCGTCCACCGGGGCATTGGCCTGCGCGATGGGATAATCCTTTTCCTCCAGCGCGGTCAGGAAACGAACTTCATTGGTGACCTGGCCGTCCTTCACCACGCGGTAGGGAGTCTCGATAAACCCGAAGTCATTGACGCGCGCATAGGTGCTCAACGACACGATAAGGCCGATGTTCGGACCTTCGGGAGTTTCAATGGGGCAGATGCGCCCATAGTGCGACGGATGAACGTCGCGCACTTCAAAACCCGCGCGTTCCCGGGTGAGACCTCCCGGTCCCAGGGCGCTCAAACGCCGTTTATGAGTGACCTCGCTCAAGGGATTGGTTTGATCCATGAACTGCGAGAGCTGGCTGGTGCCGAAGAATTCCTTGACCACGGCGGAAACGGGCTTGGGATTGATGAGGTCGTGGGGCATCAACGTTTCGATTTCCCCCAGACTCATGCGTTCTTTGATCGCCCGTTCCATGCGTACGAGGCCCACTCGATACTGGCTTTCCAGCAATTCGCCCACCGCGCGAACCCGCCTGTTGCCCAGGTGGTCGATGTCGTCCGGCGGACCTTCCTCGATTTTCAGATCGATCAGCTTCTTGATGGCCAGCAGGATGTCCTCGGGCCGCAACGTGCGGTGTTCGATGGACACGTTTTCGATATCCAGCCGCTGATTCATTTTCATCCGGCCCACGGCCGACAGGTCGTAGTGTTCGGGATCGAAAAACAGGCTGTTGAAGAACTTGAGCGCTATCTCCTGCGTCGGCGGATTGCTGGGCCTGAGTTTGCGATAGAGCTCCACGATCGCCTCGTCCTGGTTCTTGACCTTGTCCAGGTGAAGCGTGTCGCGCATGATGGAGTTGCCGCTGCTCTCATCGATGATAGATGAGTTCGAAATTGTGAATGCCGTTATTCATGAGTTCGGCGAACCGGTCCTTAGTCAGTTCGTCGTTGGCTTCGAACAAAACCTCGCCGCTTTCCGGGATGCAGGATGTCGCGGGCGAAATTGCGGCCGGCGATTTCCTCGAACACGGTCTTGATGCGATGAATACCGGCGGCTTCCATCTTTTTGAGGGCCGCCTTGCTGTATTTTTTATCTTCCTGGACGATCACTTCGCCGGTTTCCGGGTCAGAATGTCCTGAGCAACCCTTTTGCCGAACAGGATGTTGGGATTGAATTCCCGATAAATGTCTCCGTTCTCGACGCTGATCTTTTCGCATTCGTAAAAAGTGGTCAGCAGATTTTCGGTGGTATAGCCCAAGGCCTTGAACAGCAGGGTTACCGGAAATTTGCGCCGGCGGTCGATGCGCACATGGAGGATGTCCTTCGGATCGAATTCGAGGTCGATCCAGGAGCCGCGCATGGGGATGATGCGCGAGCTATAGAGTATCTTTCCGCTGGAATGGGTCTTGCCGTGATCATGATCGAAGAAAATGCCGGGCGATCGATGCAACTGGCTGACCACAACGCGCTCGGTGCCGTTTACGATAAAGGTGCCGTTCTCGGTCATCAGCGGAATGGTGCCGAAATAAATTTCCTGTTCCTTGATATCCCTGATGCTTTGGGCGCCGGTTTCCTTGTCCATATCGAAAACGACCAGGCGCACGGTAATCTTCAAGGGGGCCTCATAGGTCATGCCCCGTTGCAGACATTCATCTTTTTCGTATTTGACATCGCCGAACTGAAAGCGTACAAACTCCAGCGCGGAGCTGCCGCTAAAGTCCTTGATAGGAAAAACGCTTTTAAAAACTCCTTGCAGACCTACTTCTTCTCGCCCTTCCGGCGAAACGTTTTTCTGCAGAAAACGTTCGTAGGATTGACGTTGCATTTCAATGAGGTGCGGCAGATCGATGATCTTCTCGATCTTACCAAAATTTCTTCGGAGCAACCGACCTTCGTGCATCATAAGGGGGTCATCCTCCTGTGATTGTGTAGCGCTTTTTGTTTCTGGCCGTGTGATTCGGAAAAGAAAAAAAGCGGCATTACGGTTACTTGTAAGATCACGGCGCGGGTAAAGATGTAAAATGGCCTTTAAAGCGCAATACGCTTCAGGCGAATCATACTCGTTGAATCACCCGAAGCGCAGTGAACATTTTCATTATACCGCTCATCCCTTTAGGAGGCAATCTCGGTAAGGGGGGCCGTCTTCGCAACCGTGAAAACGGCTCCCCGGCTCAAGAATCGGTATTACTTATTTGATTTCTACGGAACCGCCGGCTTCTTCCAGCTGGGTCTTGAGACCTTCCGCTTCTTCCTTGCTTATGCCCTCTTTCACGGGAGCGGGAGCGCCGTCGACCAGCGCCTTGGCTTCCTTCAGGCCCAGACCGGTAATGGCGCGGACTTCCTTGATGACCTGGATCTTCTTGTCCCCGGAGCTGGTCAGAATGACGTCGAACTCGGTCTTCTCTTCAGCGGCGGCGGCTTCACCGGCCGGAGCGGCCATGGCGGCCATGGCTACGGGAGCGGCGGCGCTGACGCCGAACTTCTCTTCGAGATCCTTTATCATTTGCGACAGTTCGAGAACGGTCATGTTGGCGATAAAATCGATCACGGCTTCTTTATTGATGTTGGCTTCCATTGAAAATGAACCTCCCTCTTATAATAAAATTATAATAAAAATTATTATTCCTGTTCTTTTTTATCTCGAATGGCCACGAGCGCGTTTAACAAGGATCGTGGAACCGCGGCCAGAACCTGCACCAGTCCAGTGGGCACGGCGTTCATGGTGTAGAGCACCGATGGCCAGCAGTTCTTCCCGGGACGGCAGTTTGGCCAGGCTCTGGATATCTTCCTGCGTGATTACCTTGCTTTCCAGAACTCCGCCGATGATTTCCAGCTTGTCGTTTTCCTTTGCGAAGCTGACGATCGCCTTGGCGGGGCAACGGGATCTTCATAGCTTATGGCCACGCGCGCGGACCCTGCAGGTATGTTTCCAGACCTTCCATCTTGGTGCCCTTGACCGCCAGTTTCACAAGAGAATTTTTGGCGACCTGAAATTCGGCCCCGGCATTTGCGAAGCTCGTTGCGCAGCTTTGTGATGGCCTCGACGTTCAGTCCCTTGTAATCAGTCATGATCGCCACTTTGCCGCGAGCCAAACGCTCATGCAAATCGGCGACCAGCTCCTCTTTTTTTGCTTTGGTTATCGCCATATCCTTATACTCCTATGCCACGCTGGCCTTGATGAGCGATCGCACATCGTTAGGGTCAATTTTCACGCCCGGCCCCATGGTCGTTGAGAGCAGCGATGGTTTTCAGATAGGCGCCCTTGCTGCTCGTTGGCTTGGCGCGCATAAGCGCGTCAAAAAAAGAACCGAGATTCTCAATCAGCCGATCTTTTCCAAAAGAGACTCTTCCCGACGGGAGCGTGAACGACACCGGTTTTTTCCACACGGAATTCGATCTTGCCGCCCTTGAGTTCCTTGACCGTCTTGCCGATGTCGAAGGTAACCGTGCCGAGCTTGGCGTTGGGCATCAGTTTCCTGGGGCCGAGTATCTTACCGAGCTTTCCGACCTGGCCCATCATATCCGGCGTGGCCACGGCCTTGTCGAACTCCAGCCAGCCGCCCTGGATCTTTTCCACCATGTCCTCGGCGCCCGCGTAGTCCGCTCCCGCGTCCAGGGCTTCCTTCTCTTTTTCGCCTTTCGCGAAGACCAGGACCCGCACTTCCCTGCCGGTGCCATGCGGCAACACGACCGTGCCGCGGACCATCTGGTCGGATTTTCTCGGATCGACGCCCAGATTGACCGCTATGTCGACCGATTCGTCAAACTTGGTAAAAGTGCATTCAAGCGCGAGCGAAACTCCGTCATCGAAAGTATACCGTTGGAGTCGATCGACTTTTGTTCGGGCTTCTTTACGCTGTTTTTTCTCCTCTCCATTGGTATCGCTCCACAAATATTATTCTACTTCGATGCCCATGCTTCGCGCCGTTCCCATGATGGTCAGCACGGCGCCTTCGATATCGACACAGTTCAGATCGGGCATTTTCAGTTTTGCAATTTCTTCGACCTGCTGCCTGGTTACCTTGCCCTTTTTATCACGGTTCGGTTCGGCGGAGCCCTTGTCGATCTTCGCCGCTTGTTTGAGCAGAATGGACGCCGGCGGAGTCTTGGTGATAAAACTGAACGAGCGGTCGGCGTAAACCGTGATCACGACCGGGATAATCGTGCCTTCCTGCCCCTGGGTGCGAGCGTTGAAGGCCTTGCAGAACTCCATGATGTTGACGCCTTGCTGCCCCAGCGCAGGGCCGACGGGAGGCGATGGGTTAGCCGCTCCGGCCTTGATCTGCAGTTTGACCTGCGCTGTAATTTTCTTTGCCATATCGTTCTCCTTGGAAACTACTCACATTCGGCCATTTCGCCGGTTCTGTTCCCACGCCGCCGGAATTGGGGATCGCGGCGCTTTTTGCGCGCTAAATTTTGCTCACCTGAACGAATTCAAGTTCAACCGGCGTTGACCGTCCAAATATGCTGATCAAAACTCTGAGTTTTCCCTTTTCCGGCCGGACTTCTTCCACCGTGCCGTTGAAATTGGAAAACGGTCCGTCGATAACGCGGATTTCGTCGCCTTCTTCAAACTGAAACTTGGGCCGGGGCTGCGTGGTGCCGGTCTTTATCTGGGCTATGATCTTGGCGGCTTCCTCTTCCGGCACCGGAACAGGGTCCACTTTTCCTCCCAGGAACCCCGTCACCTTGGGCGTGTCGTTCACCAGGTGCCAAGTCTCTTCGTTCATCTCCATGTTGATCAGTACGTAGCCGGGATAAAATTTTCGAGATGATTCCTTTTTTTGCCCCTTGACCAGTTCCACGACCTTTTCGGTGGGAACGAGAATTTCGCCGACCAACTCATCGAGTCCGGCATTCTTGATGCGCTCCTCGAGACTGGTCTTTACCTTGTTCTCATACCCCGAATAAGTATGTACGATGTACCATAGTTTGGCCATGATCTCTCATTTCCTCAGCCGATCAACAGTCTGATGAAGTTCGTGAGACCAAAATCGACGACACCCATAAAAGCCGAAATGATGACGACCAGAATCACGACAATGGCGGTAGACGCCATCGTTTCCTTACGGGAAGGCCATGTCACCTTTTTCAGTTCCACCCGCACTTCCCGCAGAAACGTCTTGGACTTCTGCACGAAGCTTATCTTCGGTTCCCCGCTCTTGCCCTTCTTGGCCGCGGGTTTACCGGTCTTTTTAACAGGCGTTTGAGTGGCCTTGGCTTTGCGCGCGAGGTCAACCGCGCTTTTTTTTGGGTCGTCAACGGCGGAGGCCGCTTTTTTAGACGTCTCGTTGTTATTCTTTTTGGATTTCGCTCTGGCCATCGTCTCCACTCTGCGCAACCAAATAAACTCTCAGCGGCAATAAAAATGGCAGGCCAGGAGGGATTCGAACCCCCGACACCCGGATTTGGAGTCCGGTGCTCTAGCCGCTAGAGCTACTGGCCTGCATGCCACACGGCACAATAGTCGCTTGAGAGCGCGGCTACCTTGTTTCCCGGTGAACGGTATGTTTCTGATCGAAGCGGCAATATTTTTTCAGTTCGAGCTTGTCCGGGGTGCGCCGCTTGTTCTTGGTCGTCGTGTAATTTCTTCGTTTACACTCAGTGCACGCCAATGTGATTATATCTCGCATCGCAGTCCTCGTATTATTCTATAATTTCGGCGACGACACCGGCGCCCACGGTACGACCGCCTTCACGAATGGCGAAACGTAGTTCCTTTTCCATGGCGATGGGCGTGATCAGGCTGCACTCGATGCTGATGTTGTCGCCCGGCATGACCATCTCCACGCCCTCGGGCAGCGTCACGATGCCCGTCACGTCCGTGGTACGGAAGTAGAACTGCGGACGGTAGCCCGCGAAGAACGGCGTGTGCCGGCCGCCTTCTTCCTTGGTCAGCACGTACACTTCGGCCTTAAACTTGGTATGGGGCGTAATCGAACCCGGCTTGGCCAATACCTGGCCGCGTTCCACGTCCTCGCGCTTGATTCCGCGAAGCAGCGCGCCGATGTTGTCGCCCGCGCGGCCTTCGTCCAGGATCTTGCGGAACATTTCCACGCCCGTGCACACCGTCTTGGCCGTGGGCTTGAATCCGACGATTTCCACTTCTTCCTGAATTCTCACGATCCCCCGTTCCACCCTGCCGGTCACGACCGTGCCGCGGCCGGAGATGGAGAACACGTCCTCGATGGGCATCAGGAAAGGCTTGTCCACGTCACGCACCGGTTCGGGCACGTAACCGTCGACCGCGTTCATCAACTCGAAGATACACTTGGCGGCGTCGCTGTCCGGATCGTCGCTCTCCAAGGCCTTCAGCGCCGAGCCGCGAACGATCGGAATGTCGTCGCCGGGGTAATCGTACTTGCTCAACAGCTCGCGAAGCTCCAGTTCCACCAGCTCCACCAGCTCTTCGTCGTCAACCATGTCGATCTTGTTCAAAAACACCACGATCGCCGGAACGCCCACCTGACGGGCCAGCAGGATGTGCTCACGCGTCTGGGGCATCGGGCCGTCGTCCGCGCCCACCACCAGGATCGCGCCGTCCATCTGCGCCGCTCCCGTGATCATGTTCTTTATATAGTCCGCGTGACCTGGACAGTCCACGTGCGCGTAGTGACGCGTCGCTGTCTCATATTCCACGTGCGCCGTCGCGATGGTGATACCGCGCTCACGCTCTTCCGGCGCCTTGTCGATCTGATCGAACGGCACGTAGTTCGCCTGCCCCTTCATGGACAGATGTTTGGTGATCGCCGCCGTCAAGGTCGTCTTCCCATGGTCAATATGCCCAATCGTCCCCACGTTTACGTGCGGCTTGGTCCGCTCAAATTTCTTCTTGGCCACGGTACATCCTCCTCATATTTCGGAAAAAAGTTATGGAGCCCACGACCGGGCTTGAACCGGTGAACCTCTTCCTTACCAAGGAAGTGCTCTACCAACTGAGCTACGTGGGCTTTATTTTTTTGGAGCGGGAAACGGGAATCGAACCCGCAACCCTCAGCTTGGAAGGCTGATGCTCTAGCCAATTGAGCTATTCCCGCACAACCTTCTCTGGGTAGGCTCTGATACGGCAGATATATACCCAGGGTGTAGTACCAGCGCTTCAGTCTCCTACAAATCCTCTGGCTTTACTCTATTTTATGTTGGAGAGGGGAGGATTCGAACCTCCGAAGGCGTCCGCCGACAGATTTACAGTCTGTTCCCTTTGGCCGCTTGGGTACCTCTCCGTTTATCTTGACTTGAAAGGTATATGTTGAAAGGAGAATGCTATTCCGTCTGTAGCTGGAGCTGGCGATGGGACTCGAACCCGCAACCTGCTGATTACAAATCAGCTGCTCTGCCAATTGAGCTACGCCAGCGGATTTTCCATAATTAAACAGAAGGATCCGTTACGCTCTCCTCTTTCTTAACAAACAAAAAACCCCGCAAGCGCTCACCCACCGCCTTGGCGGTTGCCGAACGACATAATGTGCGAGGACGACGCCTCTCGGGATTCAATCCCGCCTTTTTACAACGGCTTTTGATTCGTGTCAAGAAAAAAACAATCGACCGTTTGAATCCCGAACGTAATCTTTAACATAAAACATTTCGGCGGCCCATGGCAAGCCTATTCGCTCTCCGCCCTCAGCTCCCGGTCCGTTTTCACCGAGGGAAACAACGCGCGTTCGGTGTGCGGTATGAACCGCGCCGCGCTGAACAGATTCATGAACTTCTGATTGACGTTCAATTCCATGTAGGTCAGCATGTCGCGAATCCGGTCCACGTCCGCCAGAAGATCGCGGTCCAGCAGGACCATGCGCGCCCCCAGGGAAGAACTGTTGCCCAGCGCCCGGTAGGTATCCAGTGGCAGATCCGGGGTCATGCCCAGAATGACCGCCTTCCGGGGATCGATATAGGTCCCGAAGGTACCGGCCACGTAAAAACGTTTCAGTTCGGCGAAGGAAACCCCGACCTCGTCGGTTATGGTCTGGAGAATGGTGTACATGGCCGCCTTGGACCGCAGCAGCACGTCCAGGTCGATCTGGCTGAGCGCGATATCCCGGCCGTGTTCCGTTTCCGCTCCCCCGGCCACCACGTAGGCGAGCCCGTCCTCGGTTTCCGTCAGCGCCGCGCCGCGTTCCGGAACGAACTTGCCCTGCGTGTCGATAACGCCCCGCAAAAAGAGTTCCGCCGTGAGGTCGATAATGGCCGATCCGCACAGGCCGAGCGGCTTTCCTTCGCCGATGACCGAATAGCCGGGCTCAAGCGTGACGGGATCGATGGACACATGGTCGATAACGCCCCTGCCCGCCTGGACGCCCATCTTGGCCACGCCGCCTTCCAGGGCGGGTCCGGCCGCCCCGGCGCAGGCCAGAAGCCAATCGCGGTTCCCCAACACCACCTCGGCATTGGTGCCGATGTCCACCAGGATGGCCGTTTCAGGCTCCCGGTACAGCCCCGATGACAATATTCCGGCGATCAGGTCGCCGCCGAAATAGCTCCCCACGTTGGGAAAAACAAAGACCCGCGCGCCATCGTTGAATTTCAGCCCCAGTTCGGCCGTCAAAACGAAACCGGGTTTGTTGACCACCGGGATATAGGGTTCCCGGCGTATATAATAAGGATCGAGCCCCAGAAAGAGGTGGGTCATGATGGTGTTTCCAGCCACCGCCGCCGCGTAAACTCCTTCGGGTTTCCATGATCGCCGCCGGGTCAGCTCCCGCACGGCCTCGTTCAGCGCGTCGACGACCAGCCCTCGCAGCCGTTCCAATCCGCCTTTGGATGAAGCGTATTGCACGCGAGTGAGAACGTCGGCCCCGTGTTCGGCCTGGGGATTCCCGATGTTGATCTCCTCCAGGACCTCCCCCGACCGTAGATCCAGCAGGGAAACCAGGATGGTCGTGGTCCCCAGATCGACGGCCACGCCGAGCAGCCGATCATCCCCTTCCCCGCTTTCGACGTCGGCGATTTCCACCGCGTCGCCTGGCCGGATAAGGGTGGCCGTAACCTTGAAATCATGCTCGCGTACGATCGCGGGGAGTTTTTTCCACAGACGGAGGGGAGCATGTATACATTGATGGCCGGTTTTCGTTTTCAGGGAATCGATCAGCCGGTCCACGTCCGCCTGGTTCGAGCCCACTCGGGGACGGGGCAGTTCGAGAGATATTTTTTCCACCCACGGCTTGATCGGCCGATGTTCCATGGAGACGCCTTCAACGCTGTTTCTCGGGACCCGTTTTCGTTCTCCCCGGAAAACCGCCGAGCCGTAAGGCTTGCGCAGGATCAGGTTCCGCGCCGGCCTCTCGGGCCGACATTAACTTTGTCGTTTTGTGAAGAAAAACACAGCTTTATTTTGTATACAAAAACCTATTGATTTTGTTTCATCCTCTATGGTATTCAGAATTATTCCCATATTCCACTCGGATAACTATAGGAAAACATCGGAAGTTTGTTCTTATACAAAGTTTCCGGCCGATTTTCCAGTAAAAGGTTCAGGCCGTTTGACTTACCAGATACGAGGGGCGCGGCGATACTCGGAGAGGCGCGTAAAACGCGGATTCTTCGGGATATGCCTGTATCATTTCACTATCACTTACCTGGAGGAGGTGTCTATGGGGTTTAAAAGGTGGCTGGTCTTTACGGTGGCGGTATCGATAGCCTTGGGGCTTGTTTTCGGCGCGACCGTATATGCGGCGAAACCGTCTTTGGATAAATGGAAACCGGCGTTCGATCCTTCCACGGCAAAGTACACCTGTAAAGTTTCCAACGTCTCACATCCTGTTCTGAAAGGCGTTTACACCGGGTTCGCCATTCGCGACGCCCTGTGGAAAGCCACCAACGGCCAGATCTATTTCGAATATATGCCCTTCTCCATGCTGGGCGGCGAAGTGGAAGTGCTCAACCAGCTCCAGATGGGCGCGATCCAGGGCATGGGCGTGTCCTCCGTGGCTTCGACCAACATGGGGCCCCGCTTCGGTCTGGTAAACCTGCCCTTCCTGATCAACTCCTTTGAAAAACTGGATCAGTTCGTGGCGAACAAGGAATTGTTCGACCATTTTCTCGGGGCCATGGACAACGTCGGAATCATGGGCGTGGACATTACCAGCTACGGTAACTACGGCTGGGCCACCACCATTCCGGTGCGGACCATCGAAGACGCCAAGAAGGTGAAATTCAGGATCGCCGAAGCCGCGGTCAACAAGCTTCTGTACAAATCCTGGGGTTTCAATCCCGTGGTCATGCCCTGGCCCGACGTGCCGGTGGCGTTGAAGCAGGGGGTCATAACCGGTCTGGATCATACTCCGGCGGTGTGCAACATCACCAAGAAGTTTGAAGTGGCCAAATACTTCACCCAGATCAACTACGCCCAGGGCCTGTTCATATGGATTTTCAATAAGGCTTGGTTTGACAAGCTACCCAAGGACCTGCAGGAAATCTTCCTCAAGGTGGTTCACGAGGAATGCGCCAAGATGAGAGCGCAGTCCGTGCAGCAGGAAGCCGATCAAATCGCCGACGCCAAAAGCAAGGGCATCGAGTTCTTCACTCTTTCCGGCGAGGAAATGGACGTGCTGCGCGAGGAAGGCGATATCGTCCATCAGAAATACGCCGCGGAAATCGGCCCCGAATACCTGAAAAAAGTCCAGGAATTCATGGGCTACAAGCCATAATTTCACGATTCCACGAGGGGGGGAAGAGGTCGCCGGGCCTCCACCCCCTTTTTGTCTCCCGGAGGTCCGACCTGAATGATTGACCGCGTCTTCAACGTTCTGGATAAAGTCCTCACCTTTTTTGAAGATTGGACCCTGTACATCGCCACCATGGTGGCCCTGATCGCCCTTTTTATTAATGTGGTGTTGCGGTACGGTTTCAATTACTCGCTGGCTTGGTCCGAAGAGCTGGTTCGCGAAGTCATCATCTACACCACACTGATCGGTTGCAGCGCCGCGATCAAGAACCGCTCCATGATCAAGATAGACGCGCTCATCCAGTTGGCCCCGAGGCTGAAAATGGCTCTGCTCTACTGGAGCCACCTCGTCACCCTGCTTTTTGCCTGTTTCATGATGTACTACGGCGCGCTCATGGTTCAACAACAGGCCATGACATCGCAGAAGACCATCATTCTGGAGGTTCCCCTTGTCTATCTGTATTGTATCCTGCCGCTCATGGGCGGCATGATGTTTGTCCGCACGCTGCAAAACATCTGGATTGACTACAAAGAAAAACGGCGCGCCCGGTAACCCCGTCACGGTTGCCCTGGAATAGCCGACCTGGATCATTTCGCCCATGGAAACGAGTTCTATCGTCATAATGCTGGTGTTGCTGGGGAGCATGGCTACCGTTGTTCCCGTGTTCATGTGTCTGTTTTTCACCGCGGTCGCGGGATTCGTGCTGTTTACCGATCTGCCGGTCCTGATGCTCGCGCAAACCATGTTCCGGAGCATGGACAACTTTTCGCTGGTGGTGGTGCTGTTCTTCATCCTGTGCGGAAACATCATGACTTCCGGCTCCATAGTGGACAAGCTCATCAAGGTGGCCAATGTATTCGTGGGCGCGCTGCCCGGCGGTCTGGGCATGGCGGGAGTGCTCGCCTGCGGTCTGTTCGGGGCCATTTCCGGATCGACCGTCGCCACGGTGGTGGCCATCGGCGGTTTCATGATCCCCGCCCTGCTGGAAAACGGATACGACGAAAGCTACGCGATCGGTATCATGACCACGGCGCCCAATCTGGGGGTCATCATTCCTCCCAGCATCTCCATGATCCTGTATTGCATGATCAGCAACGTCTCGCTGGAAGGGCTGTTTCTCACCGGTTTTCTTCCCGGCGTCCTGATCATCCTGTTCACCTGTATCTACTCCTATTTCATCTATCGTAAAAAAACGACCTTCGTGCGCAAGCCCAAACCGACCTGGGTCGACCTGAAGGCCGCGGTCCGGGAATCCATATGGTCGCTGCTGCTGCCCGTCATTATTTTCGGCGGCATTTTTTCGGGCGCCTTCACGGCCAACGAAGCCGCCGTGGTGGCCAGCCTGTACGCGTTCATCGTCGAACTGTTCATTCACAAAGACATGAAAATGAGCGACGTAAAACAGATCACCGTCAACGCGGCAGTGACCTCGGCCACTCTGCTGATCATCGTGGCCGGGGCCACTTGTTTCGGCCGATACCTGACCCTGGAAGCGATCCCGGCCAAAATTACGCAGATGGTGCTCGCCAATATCCAGCAACCCTGGGTATTCCTGCTGGTCATGAATGCCCTGCTGCTCTTCGTGGGCATGTTCATGGATATCATCTCGGCCACCCTGATCCTCGGCCCGATCATTCCTCCCCATGCTCGAAGCCTTTGGCGTCAATTTCATGCATTTCGGGCTGCTCTTCACCGTCAACCTGGCCATCGGCTACTGCACTCCCCCCATGGGCGTGAGTCTTTATATAACCGGCGCGCTAACCAACCGAGACCTCATTTACGTATCCAAATCGGTGCTGCCGTTTCTGGTGATTCAGGTGGGAGTGCTGATGATTCTGACCTATTGGCCTGACGCGGTGCTCTGGCTGCCCAGAGTTTTCGGATATGTGGAATAGATAGACCGGGCCGTTCAACCCCGCCCGGCGCTTCGAGTCGCAAGTGGAGACGACCATGGAAAAAACGAAAGTTCTGCTCCCCATCGACGGCATGCGGAACTCGGTTCCCGCCGAGGATTATGTCATCGACCTGAACAAAAAAATGCCGGTGGCTGTGACCGTTCTGAACGTGTACGACACCGGCCAGGTCGAAGGCCGGGGCCTCAACATGTCCCTGCAGGGGATGGTTCGCGAGTCGCACATGCGCTACATGACCAAGGTCCTGGACGATATCGTCGATAAGCTCACCCGGGGCGGCGTACCGACCCAGCGCCGCATCATGACCGGAGAGCCGGGGGCGGTGATCTGCAACCTGGCGGTGGACGAAGACTTTGACCTGGTGATCATTTCCGACAGCGGCCTCCCCGAATTCCAGGACTGGCTTGCCAACAGCGTGACCCACCACGTGGTGTACCGATGCTTGAAGCCGGTCCTGCTGATAAAACACCTGAAACCATCCTCGTAATATATGGGAGGACCCTTTTTGAAAAAAGGGTCCTCCCAAACCCGCCCCCAAAAACTTCAAATAAACATTTCGAGCGAAGCGAGAAATCTCTCGCAGGGGGCGTGGGGGAAGAGATTTCCCCACGATATTTTTCTTTTCTTCGCGCGGCGAAATGGGAAGAATGGGACTGGTTTTCAACCTAAATCCCCAGCCTCCCACAAGGAGAAATCCATGTTCACAACCCGCATTACCGAATTGCTCAAGATCAAATATCCCATCATCGGCGGCGCCATGATGCATCTGTCGCGGGCGGAGTTGGTGGGGGCCGTTTCCGAGGCCGGAGCCTTGGGAATCATGGCCTCGGCCATTTATTTGGACAAGGAATCCTTTCGCCGCGACGTCAGAAAAGTGAAGGAGATCACCTCCAAGCCCTTTGGCGTGAACCTGAACATGTTTCCCTCGGTGCGCAAGATCGACAACCATGAATATCTCGACGTCATCATCGATGAAGGCGTTCCGGTGGTGGAGACGTCCGGCCACAAGGCGCCCGAGGAATACATCCGGCGGATCAAGGACGAAGGGATCACGTTGATCCATAAATGCGTGGGTGTGCGCTACGCCAAGAAAGCGGAAAGCCTGGGCGTGGACGCGGTCACGGTGGTGGGTTATGAGAACGGCGGGGCCACGGGAACGCTCGATGTCACCACCCTGTGCCTTACCCCGCGCGTAGTGGACGAGGTCAAGGTTCCGGTGATCGCGGGCGGCGGGGTGTGCGACGGCCGGGGAATGGCCGCCCTGCTGGCTTTGGGGGCCGAAGGGGTCATCATGGGGACGCGGTTTCTGACCGCCGAGGAATGCCCCATGAACCGCGCCGTCAAGGAAGCCGTGGTCAAGGCCGGAGAGTTGGACACCATGCTGGCGTTGCGCTCCATTGGAAACACGCACCGGGTCTGGATCAACGAAACCGCCCGCAAGGTGGTGGAAATGGAGCGGGGCGGCGCCACCCTGGAGGAGCTCATGCCGCTGATCACGGGCGCCAAGGCCAAGGAGATGTTCGACCAAGGAGCGACCGACGCGGGGCTCATGTCCTGTGGCCAAGGGGTGGGACTGGTACGGGACATCAAGCCGGCGGCGGAAATCGTGCGCGACATTATCAATGAGGCCCGAAAGGCCATCGGCAGGCTTCAGTCCATCGTGGCCTAGGGACATCCAAATCAGTCTATACATCTAGATAAATTAGTTGCTTCACAACGCGAAGTCTGTCTATAGTAGGGGACCGTCCCCACCGGTCGAACGAGGGCGGCGCGAGGAAGCTCCCCGCGTTTCGCCACGACACACCATCTATGGAGGAAATATCGAAATGGCAGGAAAAATCAAGGGAATCGTAGCCCCCATAACTACTCCCTTTGTGAATGAAGAAGTATCCATCGGCGACTTCAAGGCCAATGTGGCCAAATACGCCAAGACCCCGCTTTCGGGCTTGCTCACCCTGGGAAGCAACGGCGAGAACAAGTGCCTGACCGAGAATGAAAAATATCAGGTCCTCGAAACCGCCGTCGACGGCAAAGGCGATCATCAGGTCATCATGGCCGGGTGCGGATACGATTCCACCAGGCTCACCCTGGAATTCGGCAGAAAGGCCATTGAACTGGGAGCGGACTACGTGTCCCTGCTGACGCCTTCCTACTTTAAAAAGAGCCTTACCGACGACGTCCTGATCGGGTACTATACCGATGTGGCCGAAGCGCTCACCAAACCCGTGCTCATTTATAACGCGCCCGGATTTACCGGCATCACCCTATCCAACGGCGTGGTGGCGAAGCTGTCCCAGCATCCCAATATCGCCGGCATGAAGGATACCTCACCCGCGGGAACGCCCGGCTATCTTTCCGTGGTCGCGGAAGACTTCGATATCCTGGCCGGAACGGTCAACACGCTGTTGCCCGGCATGTTCCTGGGCGCCACCGGCGGCGTGGTGTCGCTGGCCGACGCGTTTCCGGAGAAATGCTGCGAACTGTATGACAAGTTCGTGGCCGGAGATCTGGAAGGCGCCTTGGCGGCTCACAAGATTCTGTTCCGCCTCAATCAGAAGGTTTCCGGCGCCGCCGGGGTGGCTGGCGTCAAGTATGCCATGGATCTGGCCAGCTATTTCGGCGGTCCGCCCCGCCTGCCGCTCAATCCCATCAGCGAACAGGCCAAGAAGACGATCAAGGACGCCGTGGAAGCGGCGGGCCTGCTGTAAGGATAGCTTCGGAGGATCGTCCGCTCTCGGCCAACGTCTTTTTTCCCGATTAATAGGCCAAACGGAGCGGTAAAAACGTTTTCGTACTCTGAAAAAAAGCGCAAACTCGTCTTTCTTTTATCAAGCGTCCTAAGCTGTTGCTCTTGGACGCTTTTTTTGCTATTTTCGATGGTGGAAGTGGACAGCTCACTGGTGGGGCTCCCGGACTTCAAATCCGGTGTGGGGGGCTAGACACCTCCCGGGTGGGTTCGATTCCCATGCACTTCCGCACACGGTAAAATCAAGGACTTATCCATGTTTGGGTGAGTCCTTTTCTTTTTGCTCACCAGGGTTCAAATGGTGGATTGTGCCCGTATTTGTGCCCATCTGAGATTCCAGGTAGGCTTCCTGTCTTTTGGCTGCAAGCCTTAAATCACCATCGTTGACTATGTTATAGCGCTCAAAAACCGATCTGGTCTTATGGCCGCTTACCATCATTGCGACTCTCTCGGGAACTCCCGCCCTGGTCATGTTGCGCACAGCGGTCCGTCTGAAATCGTGGAGGGTCTTTGCCCCTATTTTTGAATTCGTACAGGCCGTTTTCCACGTGTCCCTGAAATCTTTTATTCTACCTGTTCCCTCCCGATTTAGGAACACATAGGGTAAAAGGTTTTTCGATTCCTTGCGCCTGTTCCATTGGTTCTCAATCAGCGCCTTTAACTCTGTGTCAAGATAGACAGTCCGCGCCTGTTCGTTCTTTGTTTCGCCAGGATCAAGGCTGACCGTGCCCTGCGCGCGGTCAACTTGCCCCCATTTCAGATTGAGTATTTCGGATTTCCGCCAACCTGTCTTATAGGCGAAGGTGACAACGGCTTTCATGTAGTCCGGTAGGACGCTTCTGAATAAGATAAACTCCTGGTGTGAAAAGAATCCCTTGCGCGTGTTATTTTCCTTCAGCATGGGAATGTGCGGGACACGGTCAACTTTAGGCGGGGTCGATTTTGCCCCCAGGTTCAACATTCTCTTCAGAGCCGATAATTCCCGGTTTATGGTGGCCTTCGCGGCGCCTGCTTCAAGACGTCTGGTAACATATCTGTTCACCAATGGCGTAGTTATGGACGGTACTTTTTTACCTTCAAACACCTCAGAGAGATGCTTGACGCTCAGTTCCACCCTATCCAGGCTTTTTCTTTCATTGATTTTATAGTCCGCTATAAGGTCCTCCGCCAAATTATCAAACGTCACCTTGTCGAAATAAACGCCGGGGATCTTCCCTTGTGATATTTCGCCCTCCCGCTGCTCCAATAGCCTCTTGGCAACCGTCTTTTTGTCAGTCTGTGCGCTTTCCCGTATGGGCTTGCCGTTATGATAATACTTCAGCCAGTAGGTCTTACCTCGTAGATAAATTGAACCCATGCTGCTCCTCCTCGTGTGGCCTATTCTTTGCCGAGCGCTTCATATTCCGCAAGCGCGCCAAGTTCACGGCCCAGGCCTTCAAGGTCGATGTTTTTACGCCCGATCACATTATGCGCGGTGTCGATTGTGTAATATTCGCCCAACTCTGACGCTTCCCGCTGACTACGCGCCTTTACCAGCTTTTCACCCCCAGTTAATAGCCGCCGATTAACGCGCTGCTGTAATGCCCTGGCCGTTATGGGTCTTTTCATGGAATCCCCCCTTATATGGTCTTTGGGGATATTATAAGCAAACGATATAATAAGTCAAGTAGTAAATAAGCACACAAGCGTAAAAAAGAGCCTTTAGGCTAAGACCTACAGATCACCCATGCTCGGGTACCTTTTTGCCTCGTTCACCCCGCTACGGCGCTGAAAAGGGGGCATAGGCCCCTCGCTGCAAAACAATCCATTCCCGAAATAGGTAAAACTCCGAGAAAAATATCCGCAATACAACGACTTGGATGATGACATTCTCGCTGAAAAACTGGCAGCTAAATATCCCGAAGTCTACGGAGATTTGCCGGGAAAGGTAAGGGCGGCGGGTGTCTTCAATCGCACTTTTTGTCCTCCCCTAAAAGTGGCAGACATAGCAGACCAAGCCCGACGGTATGTATTCATGCTGGAAAATTGGCAATAGGGTGACTCCCCTGGGTACTGAAAGAAGGCGTCTCTGTTTTTTCGGATTTCGGTGGGATCATTCAAAAGCGATTTACCCAGAATATCTCAGAAAGAATCGTCGGAATTAGACAAGAGCCTTTCTGCCACCATCTGAGCGATCATCGGCGCGTGTCCGCCGGCGCGGTTATTGATGACTATGACTACGCTTATGCCTTGATCCACAGCCTCGCGCGCGATCCTTGCGGTATCCTTCACCATGGGCTTCTGAAGCATCCCTTCCACCATCTTGTCGAACGGATGAGCCTTTATGTAAGCCTGCTCGTACCGCATGCCCAGGGGCGTCGATAGCCTGATTACGAGCGTATTACGGCTGTTGAAACATCTGCGGCCGCTCAGGGCGAACTGCTTCGAAAGGGGCGGTAGCCAAGTCCAAAGAGAAAGGACCTGGCCGACTCCGTGCTTTTCAAGCACCCTGAACACAGGTTCAGACAAATAGCTCTCGGTCCTGAGCTCGACTTGATAAAGATCGTCCTTGGGAATGGCGCTGAAGAAAGCGTCAAGGTCATCTGCGAAACTGCCTGGCGCGGTCCTCTCCTCGGCGCGCTGATATTCCTGCTCGAAAAGAAGGCCCAAGAGCTGTTCCCCGAGAATGTTCACGATGGGCTCATAGAATTGGCGGGTAAACGCTTCTGCGTTCAGATAATCAGGGTTATCCCTGAACGCGCCATGCTTCAGCCTCAGTTTTTGCGCTGAAACGACCTGTGGAACCTTAGCGACAACGTAATCATGCTTCCCTATGTACTCGCGATACCGTTCCAGGACCCTGTAATTTCTGGTGGGCTGTCCCTTCTCATCGAGCAGAAGACTGTAAAAAGTATAGTCGATCTCCAAGACGCGGAAATGCTCGAAGTATTCCCTGACGCTGTCCACGGGGAGCACTTCTTCCTTGAATGACAGCTTACCCATTTTGTTTGACCGGCTCTTTATCCTACCCTTGTATTTTTCCGCGGTGTAGATTTGGCCGATCCAGCCGCTATAACGGTCGCTGCATGTGCCCATGTAGAGGTACGGATGGAAATTCCTGAAATGAAAGTTTTGGATGGCTTTTATAAGGTTTTGATTCATAAACCTTTAATTATTCGACCTTAACTTATTTCTTGATGGTTAATTAATCTTCGGCCATATTTACCTGATTCGCAAGTTCATTAAGCAGTAGTTGCTCAGTTTTGAATCCGCCATAAGCAGGTGCGAGAGCAGTAAATTTTCTAAAAATCGTAAATAAAATTTCTTCTCAAATGTGAAAAAATTTGTATACTCAGGTCCCGTTCTTGCAATTACCACGGCTAGAAAGCGTGACTATGAAAACCCTAATATAGGGGGGCAGCTTTATAACGGAGAATGACGTTGAAGAAGCAATCCGAATAAAAAAGCAGCACCTCGCTTTCCGAAACCAGGTTGAGCAGGATCAGATCTTTTGGGCGTCGCAAAGCCTGCTTCCTCTGACATCTATGTTTCTTGGGGCACGGCGTTCTCAGGAGGTCGGATGAGATCATCGGCGGTCAAGCCACTCGCATTTCGGAAGTAGCTGAGACCGTGTCCAAATATGGTGCCGTTCAAAAGAAAAGGCCCTTGAGCTTTTAGGACACCACGTGGGTATGTGGAATGAGACCAAGAACCAAGAGGAGAAGCTCACGGTGATTTTTGAGCAGCATATTGGACGATGCCGTAGTTCTAATTAGGCCGCCGAGATATTCTCTTTACAGAGGGTCATTCCATCAGTACCTCCTTTTGCAAGGCAATCCAAGGAAACGACGAGGAAGCCCGAAAACTCCAATGTGAATTGTTTCGAGAGCTCAAGTACACTTATGAATCCTTTCCTACTTACCTCATCCGCCTCCCTAGCCGCGATCCTAGCTGCGCCTCTGCTATTTACGCCTGGGGCCGGCTTGGCAGGGAGCTGGGTTGTCATAGTAGTTGTCTATGCAGCGATTATGGGCTTGGGCGTTGGCAATCCCAGGCTTTGCTTTTTCCTGAATATCGTTTGCCGGGGCAATGCGGAACAAAAACAAATAGCGCTGACTTTCGACGATGGACCAGACCCCGCCACAACGCCTCAACTCCTGGAGCTGTTAGCAAGACGCCAGGTTGCTGCCAGCTTTTTTTGTGTGGGCGAGAAGGTGGAAGCTCATCCCGCCCTTGCCGGGAAAATCGTGGGAGCTGGCCACTGCTTGGGCAATCATACCTATCATCATTATTGGTGGACCAATTTTCTCTGGGGACGGCGGCTATTCGGGGAAATATCCCTGGCCCAACAAGCCATATTCACTGCAACCGGCCATATGCCAAAGTGGTTCCGGCCTCCGGTGGGGCTGAGCAACCCACACTTGGGCCGGGCCCTAAAAATAGCTAGGCTGATCTGCGTGGGGTGGGACACTCGCTCGCTCGATCTATATGATCCAGCAGAAACCGTCTTGAACAGAATTATGAAAAAGGTAAGAAACGGCAGCATCATCCTGCTTCATGACGGCGGCATGGACCCTGATAAATTACTGCGGATAGTTGACCAATTGATAACGCGCCTGCGGGCAAATGGTTTCCTCTTGGTTCATTTGGATGATATGCTGGGCGGGGTCTCAACTTTGGATCCCATATAGCAAGCCCCTCAAAGAGAACCAGTTCAAGCGCTTTTAAAAGAGCAGGAAACGGAAATGCTTAAATTCACACCCGTAGCCAGGATTATTGCCCACACTAGCTTTGGCCGGCGGGCAGTGGAAGAGCATGTCGATTTGAGCCTTTTCAGGAAACCTCCCTCAAAAAAATTAATATTGGGGGTAAGTCTCATTAGCCTCAGCATGCTCATGGGCTGGCCCGCAGTGGGCTTATTTAGCTTGGTCGCCTTGTACCTTCGGGACCCTTTAGTCTTTCTTGTCGGTGGACCAGCTACCTATGCGGTTTCATGGGGCGTTTGGGGAATAGGAATGTTGATTGCAGGGCCGGATAATGTTAAGTATGCAAAGGCGATACTGGGGTGGTTAGTTCGCAATTGGATTGAAAAGGCATGCCCGCACACCCATAGCCCGCCCAATGGACGACCTGAAAAACAAAAACTCCCCTGAGGTAGTGACAATAGATAAGGAGTCTGCCAATCCGGCTGCGTTTCAATCCCAAAATAGAGAGCCTTAATGAACCAGGAAGAAGTTTTCAAAATAATATCAGATTATCTTTCCACAGAATTCGAAATATCAACGAAAAAGATTAAACTCGGTTCAAATCTGTTCACCGATCTGGAGATGGACAGTATCGATGCTTTGGACTTGGCATCCAAGATGCAATCTGAGCTAAAAGTTACGACCAATAAAGAGGAATTGAAGCAAATCCGTACTGTGCAAGATGTGGTGAATTATATAATCCGTAATCGCCGGAATTAGGCACTATGATGTCAAACTCTTGGACACCAACGCATCTCCCGCAGCGTATTGACCACGAAACCATGGAAGCGCGTATCGTGTTTGGGAGTGATGATACATGGTTTAATGGCCACTTTCCTGATGATCCTGTGTTACCAGGCGTGGCCATGCTGGCTTCGGTGGTTGAACTGGCCATAGACGGGCTTGGTTTGGAACGAATGGAAATAGCCGGTTTCAACAAGGTGCGCTTTACCAAAATGCTTGGTCCAGGAGACGAACTGACTATTATTCTGAATACCTCCAGGATGGCGTATAGCAATGAGATTATTTTTACAATTCATAATCAGGGATTAAAGGCCTGCCAAGGAGTACTGCTGGTTCATGACAGGGTACCGGCAAAATGAAAGCTGGCTTCATTACATAGAGATTACCTGATAAATGAACTTTCAAATTATCGCACCATCCTGGTCCAAGCTGCCGGATCAAAATATGTTCAACCAGCCGCTTCTGGGCCCCATTCAGGCGGCGGCATGTGTTCCAGCGGATGTTTTGAGGTTGGAGTAACCAACGAGGTGGATTCCCGATCGTTTGCAAGAGCTTTATCACGAGGCGCGGGAGGTATTCTACCGCAAAAAGCCACAAATTTTGCGCATGGCCAATCTCTTTCTTGATGTAATTCGTGAGTACCGAGACCGGTAAGACAGTCTCGGGTAATGGCGGCACCTCAAACGGACAGTAAGGCATGGCTACTATAGATAGTTTAGTGGAGGAATTGGCTCAAAAGATAATCGAGGTTTTGAGCTTGTTTGACGTGAATCCAAAGGACATCACTGCGGATACCCTTTTTTTCGATGAGGGTCTAGGCATCGACTCCGTGGATATCTTGGAGTTAGTGGTGATGCTGGAGCGCGATTATGACGTGGTTATTGAAACTCGCGAGTTGGGTGAAAAAGTATTCATCAATCTGGGTACCCTGGCCCAGTATGTTAGCGAGAACAGGTCCGCGGCCTGATGAAGCTCCACCGCGCTTTTATAACCGGGGCCGGCGTCATAAGCGCGGCGGGAACCGGCTGGCAGGCTAATCTATTCGCCTTAAGCTCGGAACAAAGGTACCTGCGGCCCCTTACCATCTTCCCGTCGAAAAACCCGCCTCCGCTGGCGGGCATGATTCAATCCAGACCAGCTCAAGATGAGTTGCCTGCTACCCACAGGATGGCTATAGCGGCCTGCCAGGAAGCGCTTGCTTCTGGTTGCAATCAGGAGCATCATGGAGCGTCCCTGGATGCGGTGGTAGTGGGTACCACCACCGGAGGCATGGCCAAGAGCGAGATGCTGCTGGCCGAGGGTGAGTCCGATCCTGTTGCTTATATATGGCATGGCGCGGGCACGGTGGCTGAAGTGTTGGCCAAGCGTTTCGCATGCAAAGGGCTCACTCTCACCATTTGCAACGCCTGCTCCAGCAGCGCGATCGCCCTCAAAGTATGCTTGGAGCTAATCAGATCAGGTTGGGCCCAGCGGGTGCTGGTCTGCGGGGTTGACGCCCTGACACGTCTTACCTTTCATGGTTTTCGACTCCTCCAACTAATTGACGCGCAGGGTGCCCGGCCCTTGGATAAAAACCGGGGCGGCATGAGCTTGGGAGAGGCTGCCGCAGCCTTTTTGGTCAGCGCCGGCCAGGAGCCCCCACCAGGCGCGTTAGCCGAAATCCGGGGCGGGGGGATGACCTGCGATGCGTATCACCCGGTGGCTCCTCATCCCCAAGGGGAGGGCGCTGCCCGGGCCATGCTGGAAGCCCTGGCCGATGCCGGCCATCTTCAGCCAAACCAGATCGACTATATAAACCTGCATGGCACTGGAACCCGTGATAACGACGCCTCGGAAGCAGTGGCCGTAAAACAGGTTTTCGGGGCTAGCCCCCCTCCACTCTCCTCCAGCAAGGGCGCTCTGGGGCATACCCTGGGAGCGGCAGGCGCCCTGGAAGCCGCCTTGTGCGTCATGGCCATACAAGAGGGAATCATACCGCCCAATTGGGGTTTGAAAGAATTGGACCCTAACCTGGGGCTGACTCCTGTAACAAAGGCTATATCCGCTCCAGTCAACCTGGCCCTCTCCAACTCCATCGGCTTTGGTGGCAGCAACGCATCAATCGTAATCGGCAGCGTCGAACTGAATGCGCCAGACAGGAATAATAACTACAAGGGTTGGCTGGAGGTACAGGCAGCGTCGTGTTTATCTGGGAGGGGCGGCACCCAGGCCACTTGGGAAGCGTTTAGCCAAGGCAAATCTTGCCAGGGCGCATTTTTCAATGATACTCTTTCTGAGAATCTGCCGCCGCGCCTAGTGCGCCGTTGGAAACGGCTGCCCCGGCTGGCCTTGGCCCTGTTAAAGGAAGCCCAGGCGTTGAGCCCCAACGATGTCCATCCTGATCAGGTGTTTTTTGCCACCGGGTTGGGAGCCCTTTCTGAGACCTACGACTTTCTCCAACAACTATTTGATTCTGACTATGCTCTTAGCAGCCCCATTGATTTCACGGGCTCTGTGCACAACGCGCCTGCCGGCCACGTGGGCCAATACCTCCAAGCTAAAGGCGCCAACCTGACCTTCTCGGGACAAGATTACTCTTTTGAGCAAGCCCTCTTTGCAACCCATATCTTGGCAAATTCATCAGAGCGTCAACTCCTGCTCCTTGGCGCAGACGAAGGCCATCAACGTCTGACACCATTACTAGATCCTCCTGCGGTGACAGACGAAGGGACAAACGACGGTGGCGGCGCTTTGATACTAAGGCCGATTCAAAAGAAAACAGGCCATTGCCTGCGGCCGCTTTTTTATCAAGGTCCCTGCTATAACACCGCCCAGGCAGACTTATTGATTCAATTGTTGAGCTCTAATAATCATCACTACGGCGCGATTATGGCTGGCATCCCTGCAACTCAGCACGCTTTGGGGGTGGCCCAGTTGGAAGCCATCGTTCCCGGCTTATCTCATAAACGCCCGGTCATTGATTATCGTGCGCTGTTGGGTGAGCATCACACCGTTGCAGCCACCGCCACAGGACTGGCCTTCCGTCTGGTTCAAGAAGGCTGCGTGCCGGCGGCGTTGGCCGGCGGTGAAGCCAAGCCATTAGAGGGCCGCCCCCTGCTTTTATTAGCCTTAGGAGAATACATAGTAGCCAGTGAATTGTATTAGATATCTTGCTCGGCTTTTGTCTCACAGCGGCGAATATTTTGATGAACCGGGAGTGTGTTTTGATTGAAGCCCAGCCCCCCATTGACAACTACACCATTCAACCTTGGTCATTTGCAGAAACAGCGGCCGAGTTGGGACAGGTGGCTGTGGTTATCCCCACCTACAACCACTGGCCCATGGTGCGGGAGGTGACTCGCCAAGCCTTGGCCCTGGGTTTGCCGGTCTTTGTGGTGGATGATGGCTCCAGTGACGAGACTGCGCAGGGCTTGCCCGTACTAGCCAATATTACCATTCTGAAGCACAAACGTAATTTGGGCAAAGGTGCGGCGCTTCTTACAGGCATGAAAGCGGCGGCGCGAGTAGCGGGTTGGGCTCTCACCTTGGACGCGGATGGCCAGCATCGCCCCCAGGATGCGCTCTCATTGCTGTCAGCCGTTCGTGGCGGCCAGAGAGCCGTGGTGGTGGGGTACCGTCGAGGCATGCGCGGAGATCAAGTCCCCTGGACCAGCCGTTGGGGACGAGAGTTCTCCAATTTTTGGA
>CAWGFI010000016.1:0-280867 GCA_963821845.1 uncultured delta proteobacterium | reverse complement strand
ATTCAACGGGCCCCTCGGTGCTGTCTGGAATCAAAACCCCCGCTGGAGCAGATCCGGCTGCCGGAGTTCTTGCCTCTGGAAGTTTTGCCACGATGCGCTATAAAGCGACGCAGCGGCTGGATGGAGCTCGGTTGGTGTTTATAACATCACCAATGCTGTCAGTGCGTTTATTCAGACATTGCTTGATGATGCTGATGCTTCGACGGCAAGAGCGACGCTCGGTGTCACGCTAACCAATCTTGGTGTTTCAGTGTTTATTCAGACCTTGCTGATGTCATTTTCAGCAACCGCAAAGAGACGTGAGGATTATTGCTGCATACATTCCTTCTGCTGATGCTGGTAATTATTTCACTGGTACTAATGTTAATGCTCAGTTGCAGGAAGCTGGCGCATTATCAACTCCGCATGAAGCTGCTACGCGACACAATGACCGTGGTTGGTTGATGCCGGGGAAATACAATACGGAACCACGATCACTAGCGTCGCGCAGCAGACCACTAGCACCATCACTGCGCCGGTGACTAATCCGCGCATTGATCGTATTGTGGTCGATGAAATAACTGGCATGGTATCAATCATATCAGGCACAGAGCCGTCAGCCGCCCCGCGCCTGCGCTAACAGCAGGGAAACGTGCCATCGCGCAGGTATCGCTTGCAACGGACACATTAACAATCATTAATAGCATGATTACTGATGAGCGCGCTTTCAGGGGAATCCTGATGGAGTTATCCCGAGCTTAAAAAGCCCTAGAGTGGACTGGGTTGATAAAAGCGTCTCTTGTGGCTTGGCACGTCAATTCCAGCGCAGGGAGCTGGTTCCGACGGGTATCCAGAACAATTTGGTCAGTAAGCGTGTGATCCGGCCCAGGCTTGATGATCAATACTAGTGATGCACCAAACTAACTGACCAAATTGTTCTGGATACCCGTCGGAACCAGCTCCCTGCGCTGGAATTGACGTGCCAAGCCACAAGAAACGCTTTTATCAACCCAGTCCACTCTAGGGCTTTTTAAGCTCGGGATAACTCCATCAGGATTCCCCTGAAAGCGCGCTCATCAGTAATCATGCTATTAATGATTGCTGTTGTGCCCGTTGCAAGCGATACCTGCGCGATGGCATGTTTGCCTGCTGTTAGCGCAGGCGCGGCTGGGCTGGCTGCTTCTGTGCCTGATATGATTGATACCATGCCAGTTATTTCATCGACCACAATACGATCAATGCGCGGATTAGTCACCGGCGCAGTGATGGTGCTAGTGGTCTGCTGCGCGACGCTAGTGATCGTGGTTCCGTATTGTATTTCCCCGGCATCAACCAACCACAGTCATATCTGCTGCGTAGCAGCTTCATGCGGTCTAAATTGAGTTGATAATGCGCCAGCTTCCTGCAACTGAGCATTAACATTAGTACCAGTGAAATAATTACCAGCATCAGCAGATGAAATATTTGCAGCAATAATCCTCTAGCGTAGCTCTTGCGGTTGCTGAATCAGCGTCATCCAGCAAGGTCTGAATAAACGCTGAAACACCAAGATTGGTTAGCGTGACACCGAGCGTCGCTCTTGCCGTCGAAGCATCAGCATCATCAAGCAATGTCTGAATAAACGCACTGACAGCATTGGTGATGTTATAAACACCAACCGAACTCCATCCAGCCGCTCGTCGCGTTATAGCGCATCGTGGCAAAACTTCCAGAGGCAAGAACTCCGGCAGCCGGATCAGCTCCAGCGGGGGTTTTGATTGGAGACAGCACCGAGGCCGCTCGGGTTGAATGTCGATGCACCAGCCGCGTTCGGAGGCCCCACGGAATGGCCCATGGATTCCAGCGCCGTACGCAGCAAGTATTCGTTGGCCCGGTAGTCCCCGGACTGTTCCAGCAGCCGCAGGATGACCAGGCGTCGGTCTTCGGTGAGATAGGCGCCAATCTGACTCATGATCCAAACCCCACTTTGAAAAGCCATTGCACGCTCAGCATGCCCGCGCCGGTGCAGAATCCGCTGATGATGGCGATCTTGACCGTGTGCACGGTGACGGTAAGCTGGAGCTTGTTTATTTTTTCGTCCGCCGCTTCTTTCAACGCGGCGATCTTTGTGTCGGCTTCCTTGGCCGTTCCTGAAATTTTGTCGCTGATCGCAGCCGAACATCGCAGCCGAAAGGCGCCGCAGTGTTCCGCCTGCTGTTCGGCGCCTTGTTCCAGCGCGGCGATATCAGAAGCGACAAAGCCGTTGCGCCGGTGCCCCTCTTCAAAACCCTTTTCCACCGTGGCTTGAATGGCTGCGACCGATTCCCGGACTGCGGCCATATCGTTGCGCATGGCGGATATTTCCGCGCGCAGCGCCTTGATTTCGAAAGATTCTTCAGGAGCCATCAACCACCCGTGGCGTATGGTGTATGTCTTTCAAGGTTTGGCGGTCCGCCGGAGCGAAACCGCCAGGGAGAGAGAAAACAAGCTTCATGACAGGATGTACCACAGAGGTGTCCCGTGGGATGGGAACGGCAAGCGGCGGACGTAACGTTTTGTCCCGTAGGGTGGGAAACTATTTTGAGGGTGTGCAGATAAATTTTTTCTTATCGAATTAAATGGAATATGCTAATAAACAAGAATTCTTTTTCTGTTGACAAATCTGTAAGCTTTGCCCGGATTTGAGAGTTGCAGAAGTTGGAGTGAGGGATGGGGTGGACAGCCAGCCATAAATATATAGATAAATCCGTATCTTACGCGATTTCGCTTAAAATCGTAATGTGAATGGCAGAATGTGTTTTATGATTAATATAGAAGAAAAGATAAATTATATTTATTATAATATCGATGGTATATATTATTTTCTCTCGAATAAAGATACTAGTGATCATGCAAAACGTTGTATTTTACGAAGATTCTTTATTTTATTGGACTCATATTTAGAGATGATAGGATTTTTAAAAAAACAAATTTTTTCGGGATAAGATTATTAATTTGAGGGCAAAAAAGTCTCTTGAAAAAGAGATACAGGCGATAAAGATCGAGTGGGATAATAATTATGAAATTATAAGGAATAAATTTTCAGCCCACCATCAAGATCTTGATGATTTAAAATTAATTGAGTGGTGGAATGAGATAGACTACTCAACAATCACTTATTTTTATGAAGGGATGGCAAATATTCGTGAAATACTAGCGGATCAAGCAGGATTTGAAACATTAACCCCAGTGGATTATTCAGAGGTTGACTTTTCGGATACATGCCTAAAAGATACAACTGATATCGACTTTTGTGTTGCCCATGATAGGTTGGGGCTCTTGAAAAAAAATACAATTGGGATAATAAGCAAAAATGAATTTCATCGAAAATGTATGCTTATACTATCAATAGTCGATTTTATATTCATAAACTGCGCAATAACTTTAAAACTCAGCAACCAGGCACCCATTACAAAACCATTCTTTTTGATTCTGCATGGCTTCTGATATGCTGTGACACTCTATCGCTGATAGAAAATTTATATGAGGATAGAGACTGCTGTGATTCTTTAATAAAATTTATCCCATATAATTGGAAAGGAAAATCTCTCCTTGAAAGCGGTAATTCATGTCGTGAATTCGTATTTGAAAAAAAATTAGTTACCCTCAGGAATAAACTCGCAGCACATATTGACAAAAAAACAAGCTTTAAATCACTTTTAAAATTATTTTATACATTTGATCTGAAAAAATTACACGCATATTGTATGTTTCATGTGCACATATTCCAGAGTGCCTGCCTCTCAGATAGAAGAACAAAAATGTTCTCATTTCGTGAACAGTTATTGCCACGGGATATACTGGGTCTTTCGTACACTGGACATAGAACGGTCGATAAGTAGTTCTTCAGGCCTTATATGGTATCATATGGAGGACTCAAAAACTACACAGCACAATTCAGTGTTTCATAAGAATAAGTAAGGGCCATAGATGCCAAGACGATTTATGCCCATATCCTCAATCGCGGTTCATCAAGGGTTGAGAAACCCTGTAAAGGGCTTTATTCTCGTTCCCAAGTTGGACTTGGGAACGCATTGATCGGCGGGGAGCTTAGCTCCCCATCTGAAGGTCCGTTTCCAGGTACAACCTGGTAACGAGATTTAAAGAGGGGGCTATTGGAGGGATTTCAGGCGGTAATATGTGTCAACGACCTCGGGCGGGATGTCATTGGCCGTGGCCTTGCCAGCCTCATCGAACGCCTTGAGTTCCCATTCTTCCGGAGACAAGAGTTGATCCCGAGCCACGGTGTGCGACGTGCCCGTCTTATAGCCAAACAGGGCGTAGCATTTTGACCAATTGCCGGTGGACACACTATTTGGTAATAGCATCCGCCGGTGATCGTTTGACCGTCGGTGGTGAAAACATAGAACTTATCGATAATGCTTCCAGGGTCCAGAATCGACCAGTCGCCATATTCCTCGTTATAACCGCCTACCACCAATCCGCCATACTTGTCTTCGCCGCCCAGAAACCACGTTCCGTCGGTTGTGCTTTGCTGCAAACTCCACAAATCATAATCATCGGCAAAGGTGCTGATGATCGTGTACGACAGCCACCAATGGCCCTTAAGCATCAAGGTCTTGGTTTTCTGATCGCTATCCTGGGCTGGAGGCGGCGAGGGAGGATCGGAGGAACCGAAACGGAATCTTTCAATTTGATGCGTAACCCCTGGGGCTTTGGAGCAGGTCATGGTCGCGGTTGTGTCGGAGGTAAAATTGAGCGTTATCGTGCCATAATCCTCGGCCGGTCCGGGGGCGACATAGGGACAGCCGAGGCACTGGCCGTCGCGGTAGCGCAGCAGAACGCCGAAATAGGTTGTTCCGCCCTCTGTTTTGCCGCCGGACGACAGCCACATGGATTCGCCGGTTTCCTGATCGTACAGGTACAGCGCCAGGAAAATCGTATCGCCCTGCACCTCGATGGCCATACCTCGACCGGGCTCGTTGGGGTTCCACCACCAGCCGCTCTCCACGGCGCCCGCCGATGACGCCAGAGCCAGCGCCATTAGAAAACACGCCATCATCGCAAACTTTTTCATCGCTCTCTCCTTTTATGATATTTATGGATAATTTTAAAAATCAATAAGCATCTTATAAACTTCATTTGTCAATCCTCAAAAATAAGAAAGCTTCAATTCGACCCGAACCACTCTTTTGTTTTGGGAAATTGCTTTCAGGGATAAACTCAATCTCGAGACACTGCTTGAAATAAACTTCGATTCGGCGCGGGCGCGTATGCGCTTACCTTTGTGTCCCGTGGGGCGGGAAACTATTTTGAAGGGCGATGGAGATGTTTTTTCTTATCGAAAAAGACGGAGATATGCTAATAAACAAAAATTCCTGATTTTTTGACAGATCTACGAGCCTTACCTTTCTCCTTTATTGCTGAATCATCTGACACGGGAGCGCTGCGCATGGCCAACGAAGAACACCTGAAGATCCTAAAACAGGGTGCCGAAGTTTGGAATAAGTGGCGGGAGGAAAATCCTGAGGTAAAGCCTGATCTCTTCGGGGCGGACCTCCCGCATAACCGACCTCAACGGGGCCAATCTCAGCAGGGCAGACCTTGAGGGGCAACAGATCGCAAAGTCAAACTCAGAGGGGTGGATCTTCATGGGGCCAATCTCCGTGGGGCAGACCTCAGTGAGGCCAACCTCGAAGAAACCGATCTAAGAAAGGCTAACCTCTCTGAAGCGGATCTTCCCAAGGCAGACCTCAGCGGGGCGGACCTCCGCGAGGCGGACCTCCCGGCGAGGCGGATCTCCGCGGGGCGAACCACCCTCTGTGAGGCGAATCTCAGCGGGACGAATCTCAGCGGGACGAATCTCAGCGGGGCGAATCTCAGCGGGGCGAATCTCAGCGGGGCGAATCTCAGCGGGGCGAATCTCAGCGGGGCGAATCTCCAGCGAGGCGAATCTTGGCGATGCGGACCTCAGCGAGGCGAATCTCAGCGAGGCGGACCTCCCGTAGTGTGAATTTCAGCGAGGCGAATCTCGGCGGAGCGGAACTTCAGAGAGGCGAATCTCCGTAAGGCGGATTTCGGCGGGGCGAATCTCGGCGGGGCGAATCTTAGCGGAACGGACCTCGGCGAGGCAGACCTCGGCGGGACGAATCTCAGCGGAACGGACCCTCCGCGGGGCGAATCTCAGAAAGACAAACCTCAGAAAGGCGGGACCATCTCCGCGGAGCGGACCTCAGTGAGGCGGACCTCCGCGGAACGGACCTCGGTGGGGCGGATCTCAGTGGGGCGGACCTCAGCAAGCAGACCTCAGCGAGGCGAATCTCATTGGGGCGGACCTCCGCGGGGCGAACCTCAGTGGGGCGTACCTCGTAGGGGAATCTCAGCGGGCAGACCCAGCGGGCGATCTCGGCCTGGCGGACCTCAGTGGGGCGAATCTCAGCGAGGCGAATCTCAGCGAGGCGGACCTCAGTGAGGCGGACCTCCGCGAGGCGGACCTCAGCAGGGCGAACCATCTCGGTGAGGCGAACCTCATTGGGGTGAACCTCCGCGGAAAAAACTCAGCGCAGTGAATCTCAGCGAGGCGAATCTCAGCGAGGCAGACCTCAGCGAGGCGGATCTCAGCGGAGCTAACCTCGGCAAGGCGAAATTCGTCCGGGCGAAACTCGTCCGAATCGCCACCTCAGTGAGGCAAATCTCGGCGGAGCGCACCTCAGTGAGGCGAATCTCAGTGAGGCGGACCTCAAAAAGACGAACCTCAGCGAGGCGAATCTCGTCCGGGCGGACCTCAGCGGGGCCAAACCTCAGCGAGGCGAATTTCAGTTATTCGATGCCCATATGGCTTGAACTCGTCGAGGCGGACTTCAGAAAGATGAAGCACGGTGGGGCGGACCTCAGAAAGACGAGCCACGGTGGGGCGGACCTCCGGGGGCCAACCTCAGCGGGGTGGACCTCCGCGGGGCGGACCTCAGCGGCGTTGACGTCACTCGCGCGAATCTCATGAAGGCGGACCTCAGCGGGACCAAGTTGAATAACGCAAAATTGAATGAAGTTGATTTAAGAGGAGCAAAAGGCCTTAACAAGGAACAATTTGAATCTGCCAAAGAAACATCGGGCATAAAATTGGACATGGACGCTTTTTTACCAAAGTTACCGCATGAGGTGCCGCGAGTTTTCCTTTCCTACGCTTGGGCTGATAAGGCTGCGGTTGAGGCGGTTGAGGCGGTTGACGAATGGCTCAGAGACAAAGGCGCGCGCGTCATTTTGGATGATCGGAACTTGCCTCAGGTGAGTATGTGCGGAAAGAGATAATACATTGGATTCAACAGGCAGGATCGGTTGTCTGCTTTGTTTCAAAACAATCAAAAGGCCGCCCATACACGGAGTTGGAGCTTGAAATCGCTAAGACTCTTCAAGCTGAAGGTAAAATGCGAGTTATTTACTTTAATTTAGATGATACGATTCTGGATGTTGATCATAAATCAAGGCTCTACATCCGCGGCCACGCCATGACCTTTGAGCAAGCCTGTGAAAAATTGTGGCAGGCGATTATGAAAACCGTGCAGCAGCCAAAAGCGATTGACTTGGAGCCAGTAAAAAAAGCCGGCAAAGAATGGACAAAAAGCTGAGCAGTTCCTCAGCTAAGGGTTAACGCAGCATCTAAAAGTTCCTTGATAAGTGGCATTCTATAAACCATGGCTTATTTAGAAAAAGAGAACTAATTAAGCAATTTAGCAAGAATCAGCAATATCAATTTGACGAGAGTTCTGGAAAAATTTTTGCTGGATTTTTACTTAAAACCTACGATCAGGTCTTGCCACGTTCAACTTACGATGTTTTTTTATCTCATTCATGCGATGACGCTCGAATAATTTATGAAATAAATGAAATGCTAGAGAAGAAAGGATATTCCGTCTATGTTGACTGGATAGTAGATAGACAGCTTGATAGAGCAAATGTGAATGCTGAATCAGCTAATGTGCTGCGCGAGAGGATGGACCGTTGTTCTTCGCTGATTTATGTAACCTCGGAAGCTGCAGAGAAGTCTGTTTGGATGCCTTGGGAGTTAGGTTACATGGATGCTAAAACCGGCCGGGTAGCTGTCGCGCCAATTTTGGGCGAGGATGACGATGGCTTTGATGGGAGAGAATATTTGGGTCTATACCCTTATTTGGACCTAGAATGGGACAACTTTTTTATTAATAGAAGTTCGAACGTATGGGTACCCCTTAATGAATGGATGAAAGGGAAAAACCCTACCTGGCACAACCCATAGGAGTATGTTTTTATTAGCCAGTCAAGAACTTTTGGGTCATCCATAATCACAAAAACCCCGCAGAGGATTTCCGGCACGTTCGGCACGCATGACACGGTACAGAGGCTTTATAAAACGATAAACAAGAGGGGACGTATTCATGGCACGCAAAGCCTTTTACAGCTTCCATTATATTCCAGATAACTGGAGGGCTTCCCAGGTGAGAAATATTGGCGCAATCGAGGGAAATTCACCCGTATCAGATAATGCCTGGGAAACAATTAAAAATGGTGGAGCCACGGCGATCCAATTATGGATTGATGGTCAATTAAAGGGTAAGTCTTGTACAATTGTGTTAATAGGAGCAAATACGGCGGGCAGAAAATGGATTAACTATGAAATTGAGAAATCCTGGAACGATGGGAAAGGCTTATTTGGTATCTATATCCATAACTTAAAAGATAGGGAAGGTAATCAGGCAAAAAAAGGGCGAAATCCATTTGCTGGCTTCACGATGAAGAGGGATCAACAAAAACTTTCAAGCATTGTCAAAGCCTACGATCCGCCATATTCGCGAAGCGATAATGTCTATAATCACATCAGAGAGAATCTTATAGACTGGGTAGAAGAAGCGATTTCCATCAGACAAAATTACTAGGGAAGGTAGAAGTTCAATGGTTAACAATCGGCCATTAGCGGGCGCACGAATTTGGCTATCTGGGGCTGTTCCAGAGGCTGACCGAGTGTCGGAAGATCAACGTGCAGCGATACTCGATTTTGTCAGAAAGTTCGCAGCCCAAGTATTCCAACGAGGGGGGCATATTCTACATGGAAGCCATCCAAGTTTCACTCCAACCCTTCTGGAAGAGGCCGAACGATACCAAAAAGCAGGTGGCCGCAAGGACTGCTTAACTCTGTCAGTATCTCGCCATTGGTCAAAACATCCCGAAAAGGTAGATACGGAAAATTGGAGAAGGTTCGCAATCGTTTATGAAACGCCTGAAGCTGCAGGCGACAATATCCGCGACGATAGCCTAAAATTGCTACGTAAATGGATGGTCTCCCGCTGTGATACGATTGTAGTAGTTGGTGGCAAATGGTGGCAAGCAAATGCAGCTCGTGCTGGTATTCCATTAGAGGTGGGCCTAGCAGTAGAGTATGGTCTTCCATGTTTTCTTCTTGGCGGACTAGGCGGTGTGGCCAATGATTTCTTTGTGCGTAATCCCACGATTTTTAGCCAACTCAAAAACGGTCTTGACACGGTTGAAAACCAAAAATTTGCGAACGCGACAGATGTTGAAAGCTTAGTAAAAAAGGTTTGCGACCAGTTGGAACGCCTACCGCTTGTGCGTGGGCAGGGCGACGATGGTGTTTCCTTTCGAATACTGTCACTTGATGGCGGCGGCTTAAAGGGAGCTTTCACAGCGGCAGCCCTTGCGAGTTGGGAGCTACACACGGGACTTCGAGTTGTTGACCACTTCGATTTAATAGCTGGGACTAGGACTGGCGGAATTCAGCTATTGGTTTGGGGCTTGGCTTTACCGGGCAAGAAATGCTGGATTTCTACAAAAAACGTGGGCCTATAATCTTTCCAGTAACCCGTCTAGGTGGTCGAACATACCATACTTTAAGACACGTAGTATGTCCCAAGTATTCACAAAAGGTATTGCTTCAGGAGTTAGAACGCGCATTCTATAGATCCGGACCACCAGTTTATTTGAAAGATTCTCGCTGCCGATTGGTGATACCTTCATATTATGCACTGAAAGGTGTGTCTCATTTGTTTCGCACGCCACACCATCCTGACCTCACCACTGATGCTAACACCGAAGCCGCCCAAGTTGCGCTTGCCACAGCCGCAGCGCCCACATACTTTACCGCAGCAAAGATTGCCAATATGGTTGCAGAGAGTAGCTATTTTGACGGAGGGGTATGGGCCAATTCACCAGCAATGACCGCTATTATTGAGGCTGTTTGTTTTCTACGAATACCTTTGGGGAGGATCGATCTTCTTAGTGTTGGTACCACAGAGGAGCCTTTCACGGCCTGGGGGCAGCGGCGAGCTGGAATTGGTGGTTGGCTGTGGAAAAAGAAGATACTGGACCTTTTGATGAATGTTCAACAGGAGTCATCACTGAAACTTGCGGAACTTCTTGTGGGCAGCCCTCGATTTCTGCGAGTCAATGTCATGACTAATAAGGGAGGTTATGCATTAGATAGGCCTAAGCAGATCAAAAAGTTGGCAAGTCTTGGTGAACACACTGCCCTAGAAACTGAAACTCTAGCTCAAGTTAAATCAAGATTTTTAAACGGAGTAGATGCAACTCCTTGGGTACCTCACCTATGAGAGAGACCTTTACCTATTTTGTAACAATAAAACAAGATATACGAGAGCCTGGTTCCTTTGAAACATAATATCATATATGCTGCAACAATTATTGGCGCATTGGCTGGTGTAATTGCCGCTATAGTTGCAGTATTGACCTTCATTTCTGACAAAAAAACATCTGAGATACCTTTGCCTCTAGAAAAACAAGCCAATCAAATTATTTTAAGCTTAAATAAACCAATATATGCTAATGAAAAAAATTGGCTTATAATAATGTTCAATGTAGCGAAAGAGATGCCAACTACAAAATCTAGAGAATCGGCTTTAGAGAAAGTGGTTGATGCCGCGCTTAGTGTAAATGATTTTAATGTCGCTATTTTATCAATGCGCAATATGCCAACTTCAGAGGCAAAGTACAGAATGATAACTCGAATTATTGATCACGCTTTAAAAGAAAATACGAATTTAGATTATGCTTTAGTAGCTGCAAAGGATTGCCCTACAACAATATGTAAGTCAAATGAGTTAATGCGGGTAATTGATGCTTATTTTGCTATGGAGCAGTTATCTAAAAAAGAAACAGACATACATAATGAAACAGGTTTAAACAAGGAAAATAAATTTCTCATTCAAGCGTTAAATTCAATTAGCATTTACAATGGCCACCTAACCGTCACCCTTAATTCTATTGTTGAGTCTGCTGATTCACCAATTACTTTGACATTAAGTGAGACAAATAAGGAATCGAAAACGATTGAAGCTATAAAATTAGGCCAGAGCATAATTTTTGGCAAATACCAAATTATATATTTTGGGACATCAATTAACGTCTCATCATACGACGTTTGGTTAAAGATTTCCCACATGCCATGAGCACCTGATATTATCCTTTCATTATGATGTTAACTACTGACTCCGTTCATTATAATTATCAATATCTTATTACCCCTAATTATACTCGGCACATCTTGCTACTGCAGAATAGAGTGTTGCCCAGCAGGAGGTATGCCTAATTTAGATTACCGCTTTTGGTGTTGTGCACCACGCCACGCTCCAGCCGGATGGCAGCCTTCGGCTCGCCTGATCCAGCAGCCGATAGGCGGTGGATCGGGGGATTTCCAGCTCCGACATGATCCTGCGGACTGAAATGCGCTTGTTGGCCATGAGCAGTTGAGCCAGCGCGAACGCGCGATCGATTCCATCACTGGGCATGTGAAAGCCTCTCAAACTCCTGCTTCTTGCTGAAATCAAACCTCAAAAGCGGCTTGGCCTTGCCCGCCTTGATCAGCGCCATGTTGGCCATGCTGCCGTCTTCCAGCCACACGTAGCAGAGCAGGCGGCCATATTTGTCCCGGCGCGGGGAGATGGTGTCGAACTCCAGTCGGACCGTGGAACCTGCCGGCGCTAGTTTCATCAGATACTTTCTAGCCCCGCGACCTTGAGCCTCCGAAGCCTTCGATCCGCCGCGCAACTCGGCGGCGTCCACGCCGATCAGCCGTACGCGTTCCACTTCGTCCTTGTAGCGGACCTTGATGGTGTCGCCGTCGGTCACGGAAATAACGGTGGCCATTTGCCCGGTGGAATGACCGACGCAAGCCCCAAGGGCCAGCGCCAGCAGGATCGAAACCGCATATGGTTTGAAAAATCTATTCACTGTCCTTCCTTTGTCTGATGGCCCGTAACGCTTCCATCACCGCGTCAACTTTTTCTTCCGGCAGCCATTCCAGCCGCTCCACGCCTGCCATGCGCTGAATAAAGCCATCCAGGGATTTGTGGAAGTCCTCGGTCCAGAATATTCCCTTGAGATCCCCCCACAGGCCGCGGATCATCCGCATCTGGCGGTACGTGGCCATGCCGGGGCGATGGTTGCGAGGAATGGGGCGCTTACTCCCTCTCCCTTCGGGAGAGGGCCGGGGTGAGGGCCTGGCGCTTATGCCCCGTTCCAGGTAATCAAGCACCGCGCGGCGGCCATGATCATCCAGATCGGCGGCGCTTTTTACCCCGGCCTCATCCCATAACATATTACGGTACGCTTTATCGTCACCGGGATATCGCTGAGCGGCCAGGATGTGGATCTTGGCCAGTTGCGCCCGGCGGCGATCGAAACAGACGTTCTTCATCACAGCGCCCTCACTGCGGCCGCAATCAATTCACCGGCTTTCCAGACCCCCAACCAGCCGAACACAATGAGGAAGGCCCACATAGAAACCATCCGCCAGTCAAACGCGCGTAAAAATGATCTCATTGAATTTTCCTCCGCTCCCACGGCCGCACCAGCTTGCGCGACCCGATATAATAGAGTTTACCAGCGGCTTTCCACCCATCCAGTATCTTCGCGGCGTCCGCCGGCGATACGCCTTGCCGGTCGCCCATTTTGATCACCTGGCTGCGGCTGTATTTATCCGAATCCAGGCCCATCACGATTTCGCGCATGATCCTGTGCGCGTCGGGCGATTCAGCCATTCCGAACAGGGTTGTCTGCCTCATGACGTTTTCTCCTTTCAAAAGGTTTCAGCCCACAAAATCATTTCTGATCGGGAACCGCGCCGGCGTCCACTTCGAACGGGCACAAGCCCATATGGCTCCGAACCAGCCAGGAGGTCATGCGGACGATCTCGTCCATGTCACGGCAGGCCGCGGGGTGGCCCGCGCGGATGTCATCCAAGGACGATTCGACGATATCGGCCGCCCATGGCCGGAGATCCGGCGGCGCCTGTGTTTGGGCCATGACCAGGTCCGTGAGTATTACCGCCATTTTCATAAGCCTATTCCTCCTCTCCCGCTTCTTTCAGCAAGGCGTCACCAGTTTTTCCATATCGCCGTCCACCGGACGGATCACGATTAGATCGCCGTCCTGCTCCACGGTTACACCGAGCTTTTTAAGTTGGGCCGCGCTGAGTTTTTCCAGCGCCTTTTTGATGAGCTTTTCCTTTGTCTGGATCAGATCTTCGGCCAGATCCGGAAGCCAGCGATGAATGCGCTTGATAACCTGCCCCTCTTCGTCGACCAGGATCTTGCCCTTGGATTTTTGATAGCCTACCTTGACGCCCGCCACGGTAATGGTGCGCGGTTTGACAAACAGGTCCGGCGCGGCCTCGATCGACGCCCTGAGCCGGGACTTGGCGTCGGCGGCCACAGCCACGGCTTTTTTGATGCCGGGAAGACGGACGCGCCTGGCGGCCTCCAATTCCTCCTGGAGCTGCGTTACCAAACTGGACAGCAGCGCCCGGGCGTCGGCGTATTCGCGGGCGCCTTTTTCGATTTCGGTGATGTTCATGATGTTCTCCGTGGTATTTATGTCAGCTACGCCATCGATCCTGGACCCCGCGATCAAGTCGCGGGGTGACGATTGTTGTCTTGTTCGTCATGCCGCGACTTGATCGCGGCATCCAGTCATGGGAGCGCGAGGGTGTGAACCCTCGCATCGCTTTTATTTTATCTCCGCCTCCAATTCGGCCAGATCCGCGTCGGTCTGGCGTAATCTCTCGCGCGCCTCGGCGATGCGGCGGCGCCAGTGACGCATGCGGTCGATCTTTTCCCTGTCTTTAGGCGATTTGACCGGCATGTCCTGGATAACCACATACTGGTCGCCTCGATCGGCCACGAATTCGGACTTGATCATCCAGCGGATGTACTCGCCGATGGTGGCCGGAGACGCCTCGGGCACGATAGCCTCCAGGTCGGACGCCGTGAATCTGCGCAGGCGGCGGGCGGCGTTCCATATACGCTGCCCGTATGTTGCCCGTTTTTTCTTGCCCGCATAGCGGTACACGCCCTTATCCACGCGGAACAGTTCGCCGGCCTTGACAAAATCGTTGAGCAGGCCGGACAGCCTTTTTCTTTCCACGCCGGTCAGGCCTTCCATGGCGTCGATCACGTCGGTCGACGTGAAATCCCCGCGCAGGGTCTGCATGGCCGCCCGCGCCCGTTTGGCAAAATCACCGTGCATTTTATTTCCTCCGTTGGATCACGCGTTTATCCGAGCCTGGCGTTCAAACTTGTAAAGGTTCACAATGAGCTGCCGAAAATTTCCGCCGCTGGTCTTATGAATCTCGGTCAAAGAACGGTCGTCTATATCCACGTCGAGCAGTTCATGGGCGGCGGTTCTCGCTTCATCCAGGGACAGCGGCTTGAAATTGACGATATGAGCCCGCATCCTGTCGAAAAGATGGGGTATGCGTTGAAGGGTCATGAGGCAGTCGTTCATGCCGATCAACAAAAAGGAGGCGCCGGTTTCGTCGCTCAGATCGCGCAAGGTTTCGATGGCCTTACGGTCGCGCGCCAGGTGGTCTATTTCATCGATGATTATCAACCGTTTCTCCTTGGTCAGCAGGTCGCGAGCCTGTTTATACAGGTGACTCATGTAAAAACGAGGCTCCGCGCCCAATTCTCTGACCAGCTCCTCGGTCATCCATCGCGCGCTCATGGCGGCCAGCGCTCGGATATATACCGCCTCTTCGCGATCCGCCAGCCAGATGCCGGCGAAGGTCTTGCCGAGCCCCGGGTCGGAATAAACCAAACCCAGACCAGGCACCCCGGCGCCTCGCGCCTTGAGCGCTCCGGCCAGAGCCTGGAACAGTTTGAAATTGGATGTAGCTACGGTCGACTTCTTCATGCGTCTCCCCTCTTAAGAAAAACCTTTGCGAGGGCGCTCGCCCTCGCGCTCCCGTGTTACGCCTTCGGCGTGTTGCCCCGTAGGGGCAGGTTTCAAACCTGCCCCTACCTCCATGGGGGCGCGGGGGATGCGAATCCCCCGCATATTTTCCTTCCTCACCGCTTTTCGTAAGGCGCTACGAAAATTCGGTAGTACTCCTCAGTGGCGCGATATCCTTCCATCCAGCCAACCTCTCGCTCGGCGAGAGTTCGGATCTTTGCCTGGCGTTCGAGCCATTCGTACCGCTGGTAACCGAAATCAAAGGTCGGCTCCGGCGCAATCCTGACCACCTTTTCGTCATTCCGCGGATTGACCGCGGAATGCCAATGTCCGCTTCCGTAAACGTCTCCAGCGGTTTGGGCGGTTCCAAGGCCTTTTCCGCCTCGCGTGTGCTCAAATTTTCGAAATCCTCGGTTTGGTGAATGGCGGTTATCTTCCCGCGCTTGCGGGCGGCGGAGGCGAGCAGATCATTGACCGGATCGTCGATGGTCTTGGCCAGTTGGTCCAGGGCCCGGGCGCGAGCCTTGATATTTCGCGATTGCAGCTTCTTGGCTTCGCGAGCCTCGGCCGGGGTGATGCCTTCCAGAACGGTGTCGCGGGCCTGACAGATAAACTCGCCCGTGGGCGCGAACACATATAATAAGGACGCGTCCGCTGGGTCCTGCCGCAGATATACGGTCTTTCCCACGCAGAGCGCCAATTCCAGGGCCACGTACCAGCCGCCGTTGAAGCGGATACCTTTCTTGCCCACCTGGCGTTTGCCCACCGGGGCCAGCAGGATATCCAGCAGGCGCGGTTCGGTGAGCCGTTTGACCGGCTTGGCGGACTGCGCGGCGCGCGCTTCCGGAGAAATACCCAGGCTTGAGTGCTCGCGCTGGTGGTATTTATCCTCGATCCAGCGATCGATGATGTCCTGCAGCTCGCCGGCGGTGACCCCGAGTTCGATAACTTCGCCCGGTGTCATCATGCGTTGAGCGAACGACTTGCGGCTTTCGATCTTCTTGCGGTCGGCCACCGAATGGCCGATATAGCCCGTGAGCCGTTCGAACAGCCCCTCGGCCTGGGTGCGAAAATAGCGCTCGATGTGCGGTTTGTACTCCGGTCCGAATTTGGGCAGAGGAGGTTTCTGGATGCCCAGCGCGTGGCAACAAGCTTGGGTGTGGTTAGAGGCGTAATCCTGGCCGTTGTCCGCGATCATCACATCCAGCACGCCCCAATCAGTTATAATTATACGCAGTAGGGCGGCTATAGCCGTGGATTTGGACGTGGGGCTGACCACGCATCTGGCCTTGCGGCTGAAAATATCGATGGCGCCTACGATGGTGTAGCGCTTGCCGTCGCTGCACATGACGTCGGCCGGCGTGGAGTCGAACTCGACGTAATGCAAAAAGTGTTTGGCCTTGGCGCTGGCGTCGCCGTGCGCGACCATGTAACGGTTTTTCCATTCGTCAGGGGAAGACGCCAGGCAATACAGCTCCGCGTTGTCGCGCTTCCAGGTTTCAATCCAGCGCCACACCGTGGTCTTGGATGGCAGATCGCGGCCCGCGCCGCCGAATCTGGCCATTATATTTTCGTACATGGCGGACGCGCGGATGTGCGGCGTTTTTTTGATGTGCGCCTCGATGAACGATCCCAGCTCACGATCTATTTTCACCGTGGGTTTGCCACGGCCACTCTCGTTATCAAGCAGTCCGGCCATCCCTTCACGTTCGTGCGCCTTGATCCAGCGCCTGAGCGTCGGCGCGCTGATCGAGGAAATTTCGTCATACACGGAGGGATCGATCCCCAGGGATGGATTGACGGCGTTGAATCGGGACACGAACAGCGCGATCCGCGCGGTCTTTCCCTTGCGGGCGGGTTTGAAACCCGCCCCTACGGCGCCGGTAGGGGCAGGTTTCAAACCTGCCCCTACATTACCCATAAACCGCTTGGCCGCCTCCACGATGGCCAACCGCGTCTCCGCCCGTTTGCGGTTCCAGGGCGCGGCGGTCTGGATCTTGTTGATCAGTGTGTAGGCCAGGCTGGCGTTGATCTCCACCGGCAGCGCTGATTCCATCGGGGAGTCGGCCCCATCATTATATATGTGCGCGATTACGGCGCGGCGTATGTCCAGGGAAAGGGAGGAGATAAGATAAACCTTCCGTATTCCACCATTGCACTTCTGTCCCCGGCTCTTCCAGCCTTCGACTTGAGCGCGCCGGCGGACTGATCTGGGCGAAACGTTGAGCGCTTGGGCTATCTGTTCAGCGGTCACGGTCGTCATGGGGCCGCCTATCGCCGGCTTTCGAGCGCGGCCATGGTCAGGGAAAGCATTTCCATGATCGTGTTTTCGCTCATCCCGGAACGTACGAGGAAGGCGAGGTGCCGTTGGGCCTCTCCCATGATTTCCATGGCGTGAGCGATGGAGCCTTCCGCCGGAAAGCGGTCGCCGGTGAGCAGCCAATTGATATCGGTCCCGAAATTCTGCCGCATTTTAAGCAGCGCCGACCCGATCGGAATGGTATCGTCCTGTTCCCACCGTTCCAGTGAACGAGGGGAAACGCCGATTCGGTCCGCGAACTCCGAACGTGGGAGATCGCCGCGAATTTCACGAATTCGTTTTCCGATGCTCATGCCGCCTTCCCTCCCGGCCAAAAGGACATACCGAGGAACTTTTCCACCGCGTCCTTTACCGGCCTGCTTTCCGCTTGCCCCTTGACCACTCGTAGAACGGTCGCCCGATGAACGGGACGACTCATGTTTCGGCCGATGCCGGCCAGGCTGATGAGGCTTCCGTCCGGCAGTTTCACCTCGCGCTGGCGCAGTTCCTCCAGGCGGCCCTTGATCTTGAGTTCGATATTCCGCTTCGTGGATTCGCTCAACTTCACGAGATATCCTCCAGCTGTTCCAAGGCAATCCGGGCGCGTTTGGCGGCGCGCCTTTTTTGGGCCTCCGCTTCCGCCCAGGCAATGAGCGCTTTTTCGCGTTCTCCCACCACAATTTTTCCGAGCGGCGCCACCATGGCCGCGATAGGGTCGGTATCGTCCAGAACATGGCAGAAAATGACCAGCCAGGCTGGACTGGGGAGGCGATCGGGGGCGGAGTCCTTGGTCCATCCGTCAAGAGACGGCTTGGAAGTTTTCTGTCGCATCCCTTCTCGAACCGCGATCGCGTTCATTTCATCCACAATTTCGTCCCTACTTTTCGAGGTGTTGGACAGGGCGATCCGCAGGCTACGCTTGATCGCGTAGGTTCGGTTGAGCGAATTATCCGCAAATAGGTCGATTTGTCGGAATTTATGATCGTTAGCCAACCCAAACTCCTAAGATACTGTCCAAACGATTCCGAAAATGTACATTGCCAAAGGGATAGTTTTCGTTTATCCTCGTTGTAGCAACTTGTTGTACAATTTATATCCCTAATTTAGGAATGTCAACGAGTTTTTAGGTCCGACCATGCTTATTTAGGAAAAGTCCTGTAACCCTAATAATTACCTGGGCTTGAAAGGAGATTTTCCATGTCCGACCTAACGTCCGGCCATCGAGCGCAGGGTCGGACATATCAAGAGGGATTGATTATGGGTATTGCAGACCGTATTCGCAGGATTCGCCGCGATCTCACACGCAAGGAATTCGCCGCCCTGCTCAATGTCACGGACAAGGCGGTGGAGAAGTGGGAGCTGGAGGGCCAGACGCCCAAAGAGGTCAACCTTACCCTAATTTCGGACATATTCGGAATTCCTAAAGAATGGATCATGCAGGGGGGAGCCGAACCGCCGGAACTGTCGGATGGTCACCCGCTGGACCCCAGCGAAAAATATATGGCCCTCAAGGAGCAGGCTGCGCGCCTCATGGAAAACGCCGAAGCTCGCGAAGAGCCGGAGCGGTCCACTACGGGCGCGGACAGTCGGGAAATCGTTGAGACTCACGCCGGCAGAATCGCCACTGACCTGGACATCAGCGAATATTACATGGTGGGACTGTCGGGGGGCGTGGCCTCGGCTGGGCCAGGTGGTGTGGCATGGGACAGGACGGTCTCGAGATATCCGTTCAAACGCTCATGGCTGCGTGCCCTGGGCGGCGCCAGCGAAGAACGACTGGCGCATTTTCGACTGATTATGATTTCGGGCGATTCCATGGAACCGCTGATCTCGCACGGCGAATTGGTGCTGGTGGACACCAATGAGGACACGAGGAACCAGGTGGTGAACGACGGGATTTACGCCATCCGCACCGAGGACGGCGATATCATCGTCAAAAGACTCTTTATGTTTGAAAATACCCTGACGATAATGAGCGATAATCGCAAATATAAAACCTATACTAAAGATTTGACGAATATTTCGCTGCTGGACGTCGTGATAGGCCGCGTGGTTTGGGTAGGGAAGGAACTGGTGTAAAGGAGCTGCCCGATGTTTGGAATTTCCGTTTTTGATTGGATATGCATCGGTATCGCGATCGTCGTCACGATTGTGCTTGCCTCAAAGGAAAACCCTTACGAACCGGCTTCCAACGAACATCAGGCCCTTCGTCTTTGCCGGATTTCCCTGGGGTTGATCGTATGGAGTTTCGCCGCTGGTATCATCGGCTTTGCATTGGCCTTGGTGGCTTTTATTCTGGCCATCATCGGAATTGTAAAAGGCAGAACAGCCTATGGAATAACGATGGTCGTCTGCTCTGTGGTGGTGCCTTTCGCGGGCATGTTTTACACCTTCTCCAGTCTCATCGCTAAATAATTTTGATCATTCCATCTGAAACAAAACCGCGTTTTATCATTTCAGCGTGATCAAAAATATTTTTGCCACGCCTCCCGCATAACCTATTGAACTACCTTACTTAATCCCATCACATCCCGTAAGATCCCACCATATCCCGTGTGGTCATCCCATATGAACCATTACATTTTAGCGGAAAATAACACTCAGGGTAGCAATAGGGTAGCAGAACTAAAAAGGGGCTACAGCTAGCTTGCCGTAACCCCTTGTTTTTATTGGTGCGCCCAGCATGATTCGAACATGCGACCTACGGATTCGTAGTCCGGCGCTCTATCCACTGAGCTATGGGCGCGGGTTTTGACGCTGTTTAATACTGTTTCGAGGCGGTGATATCAAGCCCCAAAAGCATAATAGGTAGCAATAGGAATTTTATGCGTTCCTGTCAAGCATTGCTTCCTTCCCAAACGTCAAAACTTTCGCCGGAGCCCGCGCGGGTTAATAAGACTCCACATTTTTGGAGCTATGTGCTATGACAAGCGACAGATCAGCTTAAGCAACCCATACGGCCTGTGGGTTTTAAAAACAAGAACCCCGATGGCGCTTCATTCCTCCTCTTCGAGCCTCCTGTCCCGGGTTGACCGACCTGAGACTCCCTGCGCTATCAGGAGCCCGCCGGCAGACAAAATTATGAAACGATTTATAACCAATCCGCACTTCTGGCTCATCCTGGCGGTCGATGTGATACTTCTGGCCATGGCGCAATTCATCGCCTACGGCCTGCGGTTCGACACGTTCGAGCCCTGGAAACTGGTCTGGATGAGGCAATCGTTATTCCTGGTGATACCGGGCAAGATCCTGGTGTTTTTCCTTTTCCACCTCTATTCCGGCCTCTGGCGGTATACGGGGCTGCGCGATTTTCTCAAGATCGTGGGCGCCAGCATCGTTTCCACCCTGCTCATCGTCACCTACCTGACGTATCAATACCGCTTCGTCCTCTTTTCACGCGGGGTTTTCATCATCGACTGCCTGCTGACCATTCTTTTCATTTCCGGATTCCGGCTTATGATACGGACGTACTATTTCCCGGAACAGATCAGGCATATCTTCCGGTACCGGGATCTCTACGCCAAGGACAAAAAACGTTTGCTGATCATCGGCGCGGGCAGCGGTGGCGAAAAGCTTCTGCTCACCATCTTTGAAAACAAGTCGCTGTACGATCAATATATCCCCGTGGCCTTTGCCGACGACGACAAGAACAAGAAAGGCAAAAAGGTGCATGGCGTCCCGGTTGATGGGGGCCTCGATCAGATTCCCCAGATCGTGGAAAATCACGGCGCGGAATTCATCATGATCGCCGTGTCGGCGGCCGACGCCCAGGCCATGCGCCGTATCGTCGGGCTTTCTCAGCAGACCGGGCTGCCCTTCAAGATCGTACCCAGCCTGAAGGATCTGGTTCTGTATGAAGACAAGGCCGCGCCCATCCGGGAAGTGTCCTACGAAGACTTGCTGGGGCAGGGAACCGGTAACCATACAGGACGACAAGGTGCGGGAACTCATCACCGGCAAGGTGGTGCTGGTGACCGGGGCGGGCGGTTCCATCGGTTCGGAATTATGCCGCCAGATCTGCCGTTACAAGCCGCACCTGCTGCTGCTGTTCGAACTCAATGAGTTCAATCTTTACCGCATTGAAATGGACATCCGCCGCCTGTTTCCCGACCTCACCACGGTCCCCATTATCGGCAGCGTGGCCGACCGGGAAGTGGTCGAAAATCATGCTGCGGGAATACCGGCCGTCCATGGTTTTTCACGCCGCCGCCTACAAGCATGTTCCCATGATGGAACTGAACCCGCTTCAAGCGGTGAAAAACAACATTTTCGGCACCGATACCATGGCCGCCATGGCGGATCGGTACGGTGTGCGGCGATTCGTCTATATCTCCACCGATAAGGCGGTCCGGCCCACCAGCCTGATGGGGGCCACCAAACGCATCGGCGAATTGATCGCGCTGTCGCAGGACCAGAAGAGTTCCACGCGGTTTATCATGGTGCGGTTCGGCAACGTGGTGGGCAGCGACGGCAGCGTGGCTCCGCTGTTTATCAAACAGATCGAGGCCGGCGGGCCGGTCACGGTCACCCATCCCGAAGTGACGCGGTTTTTCATGTCCATCCGGGAGGCGGTGCTGCTGGTGCTTCAGGCCGCGACCATGGGCGAAGGGGGCGAGGTGTTTCTGCTGGACATGGGACGCCCCATAAAAATCCTCACCATGGCCGAAGACCTGATCCGGCTGGCCAACCAGCGGCCCTACGAGGATATCGACATCGTGTTCATTGGGCTCAGGCCAGGCGAGAAGCTTTACGAGGAATTGCTGGTGGACGGGGAGTCCAGCCTTTCCACCACCCATCCCAAGGTGTTCAAGGCCAAGGCGGCCTGCGTGGATTCAACCGCGTTGAATCAGGGTATCGGGGATCTGAGAAACGCCATCGACCGGCGGGATGTGCCCCAGTTGATCGCCATATTGAGCCGGCTCATCGATGACTACAAGCCCTCGGATCTGCTCTGCGGCAAATGCGCCGGCGTGGAAACCGTCCGCAAGCTGCGCGTCATTTAGGAGTCCGGAAAAACGTGGATCTCTCCGGGCGCCACAATTTTATTGTTCCGTCGCCCCGCGACTTGATCGCGGGGTCCAGAAGTTATTAAATAGATTGAAGAACTTGGATTCCGCGGTCAAGCTGCGGAATGACGAAAACAAGAGACTCGTTGAGTCGGGCGGCGTGTGAAGCCCTCGTTTTAATGGACAATAGAAGACGAGTCTGTCATTTCTCGCGCGGCGAGAAATCGCCCGCAGGGGACGCGGGGAAAGAAATTTCCCCGCATAATTCCTTCCGAGGCGACGCCTACTCGTAGATCTTTTCGTCCGCCGCTTCGGCTTCCGCGGCGTCCAGTTCAAAGTCGCGTGTTTGAGCGCTTTCCTTCCGTTCGAAATATTCGCGGTACCATTCATTGGCGATGATCATGGACATGACTTCGTTGCTGCCGGTCCAGATGGAAGCCAGGCCCAGGTCGCGCTGAATGCGTTCGATGGGGAACACGGAGGTGTAGCCGATGCCGCCCATCACCTGCATGGCGGCGCGAGCCACCCGCTGGCATGATTCGGTGACAAATTTCTTGGTTTCCGACACCATGCGCCGGACCCGCTTCGACTCGGCTCCCGCGTCGACGGCTCGAGCCGTGGTGTAGACAAGCGACCGGGAGGCGTCCAGCAGAGTGGCGGCTTCGGCAATCTGAAAGCTGACCCCCTGAAACTGGTTGATGGTTTTGCCGAAGGCCTTGCGCCGGGTGGTGTAGCCGGTGGCGATATCGAGCGCGGGGCGGGCGGCGCCGATGGTCATGGCGGCCGTGCCCAGCCGTTCGGGGATCATCATGGTGTTGAAGACCGCGTAGGCGCCGTTCAGCCGCCCCAGGACGTTCTCCTTGGGAACTTTGACGTCCTTGAACACCAGTCTTCCCGCGCCGCCTCCCCGGCAGCCCATGAGTCCGTACAGATATTTGGTGTCCACGCCTTCGGCCCGGTCCACGATAAAACAGGTCAGCGCCTTGTGCGGTTCGGCGTAGGGGTCGGTTTTGGCGTACACCAGAAAGAAGTCCGCCCCTTCGGCCCCCACGATAAAGCGTTTCTGCCCGTTCAGGAGAAAATAGTCTCCCTTGTCCTCGGCCATGGTGGTGGTTCCGAAAAAGTCCGATCCTCCCCGAGGTTCGGTCAAACATTCCGCCGCGAACAGATCCCCTTTCAGGAGTGGTTTGATATATTTTTCTTTTTGCCGGTCGTTCCCATGCAGCGCGATGGCGTCACAGACCAGCTCCGACCCGATTCCGAACACGCAGGCAAAAATGTAGCCCAGCGTTCCCACTTCCTCCATGAGCATGCAGGAAGTCACCCAGTCCATGTCGCGGCCTCCCCATTTTTCCGGGATACCGGCAACCCATGAGGCCCCGCTTGGCGGCCTCCCGCAGAAACTCCTTGGGAAAACGGATCTTGTCCGCGTCCATGTCCAGGATCATATCCCGGGGCACCCACCGGACCAAGTCGCGCGCGCTGTCACGCAGGGCGAGTTGTTCTTTGCTCAGCATGAAATCGAACATGAAAGCCCTCATGGTTGTGGCTGTCCAATTCCCTTGTGTCGCGAAAAGGAAAATTGGTATTGTGAAGTCCGGACTGCGGCGTTACAGTCGCGGATGACCATAATGAGGCGATTTTTATACGTACACCAATAGCATAAGGATCAAACGTCATGTTGAAAAATATTCCTCTGCTGCTCGCCACTACCAATCGCGGAAAGATAGAAGAAATGAAACAGCTGCTCGGCGGCTTTCCCATAAAACTGAAGAGCCTCGACGAACTCGGCCCGTTGCCCCCGTTCGAGGAAGACGGCGCGACCTTTGAAGACAACGCCTATAAAAAGGCCTTCGAAACCGCCAGCGCCGCCGGACTGCCCACGTTGGCCGACGATTCGGGGCTGGTGGTTGAGGCGCTGAGCGGAGCGCCCGGCGTATTTTCCGCCCGCTATTCCGGGCCTAACGCCACCGACGAGCAGAACAACGCCAAGCTCTTGCGCGAAATGGAAAGGATTACCAACCGTAAGGCCGCCTTCGAATGCATTATCGCCGTGGCCGTTCCCTCGGGTCCGGCGCTCATTTACGAAGGACGCGTGGAGGGCGAGATACTGCGCGAACCGCGCGGAGACAAAGGTTTCGGATACGATCCCCTTTTCTTCTATCCGCCGCTGAACAAGACCTTCGCCGAACTTACCATCGAGGAGAAAAACGCGGTCAGCCATCGGGGGAAGGCGTTGGGCGAATTGAGAGACGAGTTCGACAAGGTCCTGATCTGGATCCGCCAGCGTTTGCAGGAGGCCGGCTGGCAATTTGAATAACGGGGAGCGCTCACCGCGCGGGGCTATTTATCCACCGGGCGGCCCGAAAAAGCGGCTCTATCCCGAACGCGCGAAAAAATTCGTGGAAAATTAAATCCGATACTAAACTTGATTTTGAAATCGCAGTCCTTAGGTTGAAGGGTAATATTCTAAGCGATTGGAGGCCATGATGGCGAAGGCGAAAAGCGGCGATGTCGTAAAGGTTCATTATACCGGAAAGCTGGAATCGGGAGAGGTTTTCGATTCCTCGTTGGACCGCGACCCCATCACGTTTACTATCGGAGACAAAAACGTCATAGCGGGGTTTGAAAGCGGCGTCATGGATATGGAAATAGGAGATAAGAAGACCATCAAGATCGATCCGGAAGACGGATACGGGCCGAAGAAGGAAGAGCTGATCATCAAGGTGGAGAAGAAGGATCTGACCTCCGACGTGCAACTGTCGGTCGGCCAGCAGCTCAAGATACGCAATCCCAACGGTCCCGCCCTGAACGCTCTGGTCATCGACGAGGATGATGAAAAAGTGGTCCTGGACGCCAACCATCCCCTGGCGGGACGCGTGCTTTTCTTTGACCTGGAGTTGATGGACATTCAATAGTCCCCCCACGCACACCCGCAAGTCCCGGACGTTCGCATTCTTAAAGGCCCATCATTATTACGTGGCGAGACGTAGCGCTCCTTGCTATGGTGGAATGTCGTTGACGCTGAAATGAATCGCGGTATTTCCACGAGAGGGGGTTCCGCTTCCGGAGCCTGGTGAGCGCGCCATGTCCAATGAGAAATCATCCTCCCCCAAGGGCCGCTTCGGAACGTTTACCGGAGTATTCACCCCCAACGTGCTCACCATCCTGGGCATCATCCTGTTTCTGCGCGTCGGCTGGGTGGTGGGTCAATCGGGGCTGATCGGCTCCCTGGCCATCATCCTCATCGCCAACACCATTTCACTGCTTACCGGTCTTTCCCTTTCCGCGGTCGCCACCAACATGCGCGTCAAAACCGGCGGCGCGTATTACATGATATCGCGCACGCTCGGGCTAAGCATCGGCGGGGCCATTGGCATTCCGCTCTACCTGTCCCAGGCCATTTCCGTCGCCTTTTACATCATCGGTTTCACCGAGGCGTTCGTAACCATCTTTCCGGGATGGGACCAGCAATTGATTTCCACGCTGATCGCGCTGATTTTCGGCTTTCTGGCCTTTATCGGCGCCGATTTCGCGCTGAGAATCCAGTTCGTCATCCTGGCCGCGCTGGGGCTGGCCATCGCTTCGTTTTTCATGGGCGGATGGGAACACTGGAGCGTTCCTGCCTCCTATCTCGCTCCCGCCCAATCCACGGCGTCATTCTGGCAAGTCTTCTCCATATTTTTTCCCGCGGTCACGGGGATAACCGTGGGCCTGAGCATGTCCGGCGATCTGAAAGACCCGGCTAAAAGCCTGCCGCGCGGCACGCTTTCCGCCATCGCGCTCACCGGCCTTATTTACTGCGCCTTCGCGGTGTGGCTGGCCACGCACGCGTCCACGACCGAACTCCTGCTGGACAACATGGTGGTCAAAAACATCGCCCGCTGGCCGCTCCTCATCATCGCGGGTGTGTGGGCTTCGACGCTTTCCTCGGCCCTGGGCAGCGTGCTGGCCGCTCCCCGCACCCTACAGGCCATCTCCATGGACAAGGTGATCCCCAAAATTTTCCGCGCCCAGTTGAAAAGCCCCACCGAGCCAAGGCTGGCGGTGCTGGTCACCACCGGTATCGCCCTGATGGTAATCTGGATGGGGAACCTCGATTTCGTGGCCCCCATCATCACCATGTTTTTTCTCAACACCTACGGCATGATCAACCTGACGGCCGGGCTGGAGCGTCTGGTGGGCAATCCCAGTTTCAGACCGCAGTTTAACGTGCCCTGGCCCCTGTCCATCGTGGGGGCGCTGGGGTGTTACGGCGCCATGTTCCTCATCAGCGCGCCCGCGACCGTCATCGCCATTCTCGTCAGCTACGGCATTTACGCGCTCCTGAGTCAACGGGAGCTGGCGCCCAACTGGGGCGACATCCGCAGCGGAATATGGTTTACCGTGGCGCGGTTCAGCCTGATGCGCCTGGAAAACGCCCCTTATTTCATCAGAAACTGGCGGCCGAACATCATGGTGCTGACCGGGGCGCCTCACAGCCGGGAGGAACTCAACGAAGCCGGCTCCTGGCTCACCAGCGGGCGTGGAATCGTCACCTTCTACCATCTTCTGGTGGGAAACGTGGACGAACTCGCCGAACGCGGGGTCCGCGAAACATCCATAAAACACATGCGGAAATATTTTCACGAACTCGGGGTGAGCGCGTTCGCCGAAAGCTCGGTGGTTCCCGATTTCTATGAAGGGGTCCTGGCCATCATGCAGTCCCATGGCATCGCGGGCGTGGAACCGAACGTGGCGCTGCTGGGATGGGCCGACGATCCGGACGCCCAGCGCGACCAGCTCCAACTGATGTGGCGTCTGGCGGCGCTGAAAAAGTCCACCATGTTCCTGCATTTCGATGAAGAGCGGGAGTTCGGCCAAAAAAAACGGATAGACGTGTGGTGGAGAGGCCGCGACCGAAACGGAGAGCTGATGCTGCTGATGGCGCACCTCATCGGGCGAAGCCGCCCCTGGGATTCGGCGAAAATAAGGGTGCTGCGAGTACCTGGAAAACGAGGAGGGCAGAAAGGGCGCGGAGGAACACATCCGGGAGTTGCTGAAGTCCGCCCGGGTCGAAGCGGAGCCGTGCGTGGTGGCGCGCAAGGACGCGCAGGACAATTTCACCACGGTATTGGCGGAGCAAAGCGCGAACGCCGACCTGACCATACTGGGCCTGCCGCTTCCCGAACCCGAGGGGATGCGCGAACTGGCGGGAACCATCGACCGGCTCCGTCAATGCGTCGGATCGGCTATCCTGATTCGAAGCGGTGAACGGGAAGACGTGCTCGAACCGCAATAGAAGGTAAAACCCGGTCGATCGGGCGCGAATCCGTCGCAAGTAAGGCGCGTTTTGGATTTGGCCCGACGTGTGTTATGATGCCCCGACCGTGGCCCATGATCGAAGAGGCGGCGCAAAACGCGCTTTATGCCCCAATACAAATTTCATCTATCGCTCATACCGCCCTCTCTTCCCCTTCACCTAATGAGATCATAGACGCTTGCGTTCACAATATTGAAGGGTATGGCGCGGCGCTTAGAAAAGGAGTTCAGGTCATATGCCTAGTTTCGCCCAAACCCACGCTCGAGTTACCACCTACTACACGCTGCAAGACGAGGTCGATCTTCTTCCCCAGCTCCGCCACATGGCGCGCTGGAAAAAGCCGGTGCTCATCGTTCCGGCTCTGGCGACCGAATTTTCCGATCCGAACAACCTGCCGGTGTTCGAAAACATCGTTAGTGAACTGGCAAGCGCCGAGTATCTGGCGCATGTGATTTTCGGGCTCGACGCCGCCAGCGAGGAGGAAGTCCGGCAGCTCACCCGGATTCTTCAGGCTCGGGGACTGAAAAATTACGTGATTCAATGGAACGACGGCCCCCCCATGAGCGCGATCTACGACCTTTTGGAAAAACACGGGTTCGACCTGTCCCTGCGGGGCAAGGGACGCAACGTCTTCATGGGGTTCGGAGTGGCCCTGGCGCTTGGCGCCACGACCGTGGGACTGCTCGACGCCGATATCCGCAGCTTTAAGCGCCGCCAATTGGACCGCCTCTTTTTTCCCGTGCTCGCGCACAACTATCCTTTTTCCAAGGCGTTCTATGCCCGGTGGGACGACGAGCGGCTGTTCGGGAGAGTCAAGCGGCTCTTGCTGGACCCCCTGCTGCTGGCGCTGAAAAGAAAATTCAGCGAAAGCGACGAAGCCAAGGTCCTGCGGCTGGTCGATTTTCTGCTGAGTTTCGACTACCAGCTTTCGGGCGAAGTGGTTTTTGACATGTGGCTGCTCAAGAAAATGCATTATGCCCTGGATTGGGGCGTGGAGATTTTCACGCTCATTGAGGTGTGGCGCAAGGCCTTCAGCGTGGCCCAGGTCGAATTCACCCGGAGCGCCTTCGATCACAAGCATCAGCGCGTCAGCGTGGAAGACCCCAAAAAGGGTCTGCACAAGATGTCGGTGGACATTATCAACACGCTGCTGCACGCGCTGATCGTGGAAGAGGGGCTGGAAGTGGGCGAGGAGTTCTTCCGCGACCTGGCCCTGACCTTCGAATCGGTGGCCGAGGAGGCCATCAAGAAGTATTCGGATAACGCCGAGTTCAACCAGCTCAAGTACGACCGCGAAAGTGAGGAAAAGGTGGTCTACGAAGTGCTGAGCCAGGCCATCGGACAGGCCGGCGACATGCTGACGGCGCCCGCTCACATGGCGGAAAAAATGCTCCGGTTCACCGCCACCTACCCGGAATTCAAACCGTACGTTGACCAGGGGCTGCAACAGACCATCTTGGATCTGGAGAAAAAAATCAGGGAAGAAAACCTTCGGGCTCGCACGCTGCCCTCCTGGGAGCGGATTCTGTGGAAGCTGCCCGAATTGGGAACCAGGATCGTGGAAGCGCTGGAAACGGATAAGGAAAGATTTCGTGACTGATGAGATTATCGATTTTAGAATCGATTTAAATTTTTGAAAGACAAGCCTCGGGTCCCGATGAGGCTAACCGTTGCGATAATTTCCATACTGCTTGTCATTTCGAGCGCAGCGAGAAATTTTCCGCAGGGGGCGCGGGGGAAGAGATTCCCCCGCAATGTTTTTTCTCCCACGCCACCGATGTTCGCCGGTTACTGGTTCTGATTCACCACTTCGGCCCCCTTGGGAGGCGTGAAGGAGAAGTAACCCGCCTTCAGATTTACCCCTTCGTCGACATGGTCAAAGGTGAAGCTGGTTTTCTGCCCCATCAGATAGGCCAGATCCAGAGCCTTGAGCTTCAGCGTTTCGGCGTCCAGGGTCACATCGAGATATTCGAAATCGCTGCCCGCGAGGGCGGGAATCAGGCGCAGCTTGATTCCTTCCTGGTCGTCCAGGAGCAGGGCGTTAAAGGAATCGCTCAGGGTCCCCTTGCCCGAGAAAATGTCCACCAGCGCCTTCAACGCGCCCGATTGGGATTGCGGCGTGTATTTGTAGGCTTTCTTCTCTTCGGGAATGTACCACCAGCTCGTTTTTCCGTCGGACACCAGAATCTCTTCACGGGGTTTGTTCTGATCGAGCCTGACCATGTCGGGTTTGAGAAAGGACATGACGCCGTAGGAGACGTCCTTGAAGACGATGGATTGCGGTCCGCCCATGGTCGGGCTTTCGGCGACCTGCTTGTAATTCGCCTGAAAGGCTTCGATGTTGTGATAGTGTTCGTTCACGCGTTTCATCAGCTCCGGGCTGGGCTTGGCCGGGGCGGCCCACGCCGGACAACTCAAAATCGCCAGTAAAAACAGAATCATACCTATCTTCAGGGTAGCTTTCATCGGATTCATTGCGCCTCGTTTATCGGTTCACGTAAACCTGACGTGGTTTGATGCCGTCGGAGGGACCCACCAAGCCTTCCCGCTCCATGAGTTCTATCATGCGCGCGGCCCGGTTGTACCCGACCCGTAATCTGCGCTGCAACATGGAAATGGACGCCTGCCCGGTTTCGGTGACCACCTGAAGGGCCTCATTCCACTTCTCGTCGTATTCCTCGTCGGAAGGTTCGCTTTCGGAGGCCACATCCAGATTGAGAAGCGGTCCGTCGTCGCTTTCCTCCTTCTTCTGCTCTTTTAGAAAATCGGTGACCGTCTTGACTTCCAGCTCCGAAACATAGGGGCCGTGCAGACGCTGAAGCTTGGACATGCCCGGCGGCAGAAAGAGCATATCTCCGTTCCCCAGCAGCCGTTCGGCGCCGATGCTGTCCAGAATGGTGCGCGAATCGACGCGCGAGGACACATGAAAAGAGACGCGCACCGGGAAGTTGGCCTTGATCACGCCGGTCAGCACATCCACGGATGGCCGCTGAGTGGCGAGGATCAGATGTATTCCAGCCGCCCGGGCCATTTGCGCCAGCCGGGTAATGGACGCCTCGACCTCCTTGGACGAAACCATCATGAGGTCGGCCAATTCGTCGATAACCACCACGATATAGGGAAGGTCGGTGAGTTCCTTCCCGCTCTCGTCTATTTTCTGTTCCGGCGCAAGTTTCCTCAGCTTGGCGTTATAATTCTTGATGTTTTTTCCGCCTATCTTGGCCAGGAGTTTGTACCGTCGTTCCATTTCTTCCACGGTCCAGCGCAACCCCAGCGTGGCCTGTTTGGGATCGCTCAACACCGGATGCAGCAGGTGCGGAATCCCTTCATAGGTGGACAGCTCGATCCGCTTGGGATCGACCATCAGGAATCTGACCTCGTCGGGCGAGGATTTATACAACACGCTCAGGATCATGGCGTTCAGCGCCACGCTCTTGCCAGCCCCGGTGGCGCCCGCGATCAGCAGGTGAGGCATTTTGGTCAGATCGGCCACCACCGGCACGCCGGTAATGTCCTTGCCCATGGCCAGCGTCAGTTTGGACGGCGATTCCACGAAAGCTTCGGAACTGAAGATCTCCTTCAGGTAGACCGTTTCCCGCTGATTGTTAGGGATCTCGACGCCGATGGCCGCCTTGCCCGGAATCGGGGCCACGATCCTTATGGAATGGGCGCGCAGGGCCAACGCCAGATCGTCGGCCAGACCGGCCACCTTGCTTATCTTGACGCCCGGCGCCGGTTGATATTCGTACATGGTGATGACCGGCCCCGGCGCCACTTCGACCACGCTGCCTTCCACGCCGAAATCGAGCAGCTTTTTCTCCAGCAACCGGGAGTTCATCAAAAGGCTTTCCCGCTGCACGTTCAGCTCCATCGGGGGCGGGTTGTCCAGAAGGTCGAGCGAGGGAAAGGTGTAGTCACCCGACCCCATGAAGCTCAACTGCTGCTGCTTGAACTCCGGCTCGGTCCGTTCCTTGATCTTTACCGGCGGCGCGGGTTCCAGGATCACCGCTTCCGACTGCGCCCCCAGCTTCATGGTGTGCTCCTCGCGCGCCCGCGTCTTGGCTTTGCGGCCCCGGCGCTTTTCCACCATATCCATGGCCGAGGACGTGGTCTTCGTCGTTTTGTCCCACAAAAACGAAGCCGCGCCGATCAGGGAAAAGTTGGTGCAGATGAGCGCCGCGGCCACCAATGAGGTTATGAGGATGATTGACGCGCCGATGCCGTTGACGTAGCTGACCAAACCCCGTTCGATAAACAGCCCCAGGATGCCGCCGCTCGAGAATTTTTCACTGAATACCTGGATTTCACGCGGCCCCAGCGCCAGGAGACCGGCGGAACTCAGGACCAGAATAACGGCGCCCGCGCTCAACAGACCCGGATGCTTGGGACGCGATCCGGTGAAGGCGCCGGCGGCCAGGGTAAAAAAGACAATGGGAAACCAGAACGCGCTCAACCCCAGTAAACTGATAAGCAGGCCGGACGTGTAACTGCCCGCCACGCCGAGCAGGTTGTGAATTTGGGCCGCCCTGGTGGCCGCGGTGTCCAGGGAAGGGTCTTCGGGTGAATATGAACACAGGCTGAAGGCGAACAGCAGCCCGGCGGCCAGGAAGGCCACGCCGAGCAGTTCCCGGCGGAGATCCTTGGACGCGGTCTGTTCTGATTTGGTTTTCTTGTTGTTCTTCGGAGTCGCCACGATTCGCATCTAATCTCAAAGAGGCAAAAAAGTCAATAGAGGCGGTTATATAGCCATTATCTTCACGATAATTACCGGACGCCGCTCCATTGCCTTGTAAACGTATTTTTTCACCGCTCGCGCGATGTTCTCTTCCATCACGGTCCAGTTGCGCGTAAACATATACCTCGTCTCGTGCAGATTCTCCAGGGCCACGGCTTTCATGTCTTCCATCAGCGCGTTTTCATCGCTGTCCTGCGCGAATCCCCGGGAAGCCGCGTGGACCGGGGCCAGCAGCTTGCCGGTGGCGTCTTCCACCACCATCACCACCGAAATGGTTCCATGTTCGGAAAGCCTGCGCCGGTCCTTGAGCGCCTGGGAATCCACGTCGCCGACCCCCTTGCCGTCCACCAGAACGCGGCCGAAGGGAACGAGCCCGCCCAGCTCGCCGTGATCCCGGCCCAGCAGGACCTGCCTGCCGTTTTCGGCCACGATCACCCGGTCGGCTCCCATGCCCATTTCGCGGGCCAGCCGCCCGTGCCGCACCAGATGCCGGTACTCCCCATGGATGGGGATGAGATACCGGGGCTTGACGGCCCTGATAAAGGCGCGCAACTCGTCCCGGTAGGCGTGGCCCGAAGCGTGGATGTCGGAAACCGTCTCGTAGAGGACCTCGGCCCCCTGGCGGTAGAGCAGGTTGATGATGCGGGTGATGGCGCGCTGGTTGCCGGGGATGAAGCTGGATGAAAAAATGACCGTGTCGCCGGGTCTGATTTCGAGCTGCCGATGCTGCTGAAAGGCCATCCTGCTGAGGGCGGACAAAGGTTCGGCCTGGCTGCCGGTGGTGATGATGGTCAGCTCCGAATCGGGAAAGCGGTTGCGCGCTCCCAGGTCGATTTCCGTATCTCGCGGGATGGTCAGATATCCCAGGTTCTGGGCGATGCGAGCCGCCGCGACGATGGATTTGCCGTCGAAAATGACTTTCCGGCCGCGTTCGACCGAGAGATCGATAACTTGCTGGATGCGGCGGATGTGGCTCGCGAACAGCGCCAGGATGATCCGCCCCTGACAGCCGTCGAATATTCCGGCCAGCGTCTTTTCCACGTCCCGTTCGGACAGCGCTCGCCCTTCCCGCTCCACGTTGGTGGAATCGCACAGCAGGGCCAGCACTCCTTCATTGCCCAATTCGGCGAAACGGGCCAGATCGGTTCTCATTTCCGGCGGAAGCCCGGCGTCTATTTTGAAATCGCCCGAATGGGCCAGGGTCCCGATGGGGGTCCGTATGGCCAGGCCGATACAATCGACAATGGAATGGCAGACCCGGATGGCTTCCACCTCGAAAGGACCGATGGACACCGTGTCGCCCGCCTTCACCTCCCTGAAATCGGCTTCGTGCGGGGTGGGCCAGTCGCGGAATTTTGCCCGCGCCAGCTCCAGCGCGAACGGCGTTCCGTACACCGGCGCCTGGATTTCCCGCAGCAGGAAGGGCAACGCGCCGATGTGGTCCTCGTGCCCGTGCGTGATCACCACCGCTCGAATTTTGTCACTGTTTTCCTTCAGATAGGTGAGATCGGGAATCACGATATCGATTCCCAACATGTAGTCCTCCGGAAACATGAGACCCGCGTCGATGACGATCATGGCGTCGCCATATTCCAGAGTCATGATATTGAGGCCGATTTCGCCCAGTCCCCCGAGCGGGGTCAGACGCAGTGTATCAGGAGGACAGGGCTGTGACAGAAGCGGTTTTTCCATAGTGATGGCCGGCGGATGGGATCCGTGTCCCACGCCGCTTGGGCAAGTTTTTCCAAGGTCGCCGTTTCGCCGGCGCTCGCCAGGGGCGCGCCCCTGGCGATTCCTTATTTCATGGGGCGCGGGCGTCGTTTCACCCGCGCCGATGATGGCCACCGGAGAGGCCCATTCCACCGGTCAGGTTCGGTAGTCCGCGTTGATGCGAACGTAATCGTACGAAAGATCGCAGGTATATACGGTCGCCTGGCCGTCGCCCCGCTTCAGGTCTATGGTAACCCGAAATTCCCGGTTTTTCATCTTCAGGGTGGCTTCCCGTTCCGCTTCGGCGCCGTTCCACAGGCCGTTTTGGACAAGCTGAACATCGTCGATAAAGAGGTCGATGGCGCCCGGGTCGAGGTCAGCGCCGCTCCGCCCCACCGCAGCCATGATGCGTCCCCAGTTGGCGTCCTGGCCGAAAAAGGCGGTCTTCACCAGTTTGGACTCCGCCACCGTATGGGCGATGGTCCGGGCCTGGGTTTCATCGGCCGCGCCCCGGTACGATGATTTCCACGAATTTGGTGGCGCCTTCGGCGTCCTAGACCATCATACGGGCCAGGTCGTCGGCCACCTCCGTCGAATGCCTGCTCCACCTCGGGCCAGGGCTTCCGGTTGCTCAGGGCTCGGATCGTTGCCCGGCGCGCCGCTGGCCAGGGCGATCACCGTGTCGTTGGTGCTGGTGTCGCCGTCGATGTTGATGCGGTGGAAGGAGCGATCCACGGCTTTTTGCAGAATCCCGCGAACTGTTTCAGATTCCATCGGCCAGATCGGTCACGATGAAGACCAGCATGGTGGCCATGTCCGGCCGCATCATTCCCGCGCCCTTGCCCATCCCGCACACCACGAAGGATGGCTTGCCGTCGACGGCCGCCTTCACCGGGACTGAGCTTGGGAACGGTGTCGGTGGTCATGATGGCCCTGGCCACCGTCCGGCAATTTTGATCCGGAAAGACCGGCAGCCAACCAGGAATCGCCGCTTCGATACCGGCCATGTTGAGCCGCTTGCCGATAACGCCGGTGGATGCCACCAGCACCATGTCCGGCGAGATACCCGAAGCTTTCGCCGCCATTAATCCGGTGGACCGTTCGGCGTCCTGGAGCCCTTCTCGCCGGTGCAGGCGTTGGCGTTGCCGCTGTTGACCAGGATCGCCTGGGCCGTGCCGCCGGTCGATCCGCTCGTTGACGACAATTTAACCGGCGCGGCCTTACCTTGTCGCGTGGTAAAACGACCCGCCGCCGTGCGCGGGCTCGGAGCGTAGATCAGGGCCAGATCGTCGACGCCTTTTTTCTTCTGGTTGCTTGGCGCGGTCGCTGAAAGAGAAACCCGGCGACACTCGCGTTACTGGTTCATTGGCTCCACAGCACTTTTTGTACTTTTTTCCGCTTCCGCAGGGGCAGGGGGCGTTTCGTGCCAACTTTTTCCTTCCTTCTCTGTTTGAGGTTCCGGCTTCGCGTCGCCATCTCCGCGGCTCATCGTCATTTCCTGCTCCTTGGGCGACGATCCGTTCTTCCACTTCTTCCCGTTTCATGCGGGTTGGATGCGCATGAGGGTGGTCACGCGTTTCTTCCTTGATACGCTCCATCAGGTCGGCGAACATCTGAAACCCCTCCGCTCTTGTACGCGCGCAGCGGGTCCTGCTGAGCGTAGGCCCGCATGCCGATGCCCTCCTTGAGGTGATCCATGGCCAGCAGATGATCTTTCCACAGGTTGTCCAAGCATCTGAAGCATAACCATGCGCTCCAGATACGCATGGAGTCTTCGCCGCACTTTCTTCTTTCCTTTGGTACGATCTGCTGCACCAGTTCCAGGAGCTGTTCCTTGAGTCCGTCCTGGGTGAGTTCTTCCACCTCTTCCGGCTTGAACTGCAACTTGACGCCCAGTTGCTGAAACACCGCGTCGGTAAGCGATTTCAGTTCCCAGTCCTCGGGATATTTTTCCGGGTCCGTGAACTGATCCACCAGTCTTCCGGCGACTCCTCGCCAAAGCTTATCATCTCTTCACGCATGTCGCCGTTCAGGATCTGACGCCGCTGCTCGTAGATGACCTCCCGCTGCTGGTTCATGACGTCGTCATATTCCAGCAGATGCTTTCGGATTTCAAAGTTGCGGCCTTCAACCCGTTTCTGGGCGTTTTCAATGGCTTTGGTGACCAGCGAGTGCTCGATGGGTTCGCCTTCCTCCATGCCCAGCTTGTCCATGATGCCGGAAATCCTCTCCGAGCCGAAGATGCGCAGCAGATCATCTTCCAGGGACAGATAAAAGCGGGAAGAGCCCGGATCGCCCTGCCGGCCGGAACGGCCGCGGAGCTGGTTGTCGATGCGCCGGCTTTCATGGCGTTCGGTGCCGAGAATGTGCAGTCCTCCCAGATTCGCGCGACGCCTTCGCCCAGCATGATGTCCGTGCCGCGGCCGGCCATGTTGGTGGCAATGGTCACCGCGCCCATTCTGCCCGGCCTTGGACACGATCTCGGCTTCCTTCTCGTGATGCTTGGCGTTGAGCACCTCGTGCTTGCACGCCCTGCTTTCTTCAGCATGCTGCTGACAGTCTTCGGACTTCTCGATGGAGATGGTGCCCACCAGCACCGGCTGGCCCTTCTTATGCAGCTCCTTGATTTCGTCGATGGCCGCCTCGAATTTGTCCCGTTCGGTCTTGTAGATCACGTCCGGGATGATCCATGCGGATCATTTTCTTGTTGGTGGGGATGACCACCACGTCCAGATCGTAGATCTTCTTGAATTCCGCCGCCTCGGTGTCCGCGGTACCGGTCATGCCGGCCAGTTTGTCGTACATGCGGAAATAGTTCTGGAAGGTGATGGAGGCCAGGGTCTGGTTTTCGCTGCTCGATCTTGACGCCTTCCTTGGCCTCCAGGGCCTGGTGCAGCCCTTCGCTGTAGCGCCTGCCCGGCATCAGGCGGCCGGTGAACTCATCGACGATGACCACCTCGCCGTCCTTGACGATGTAATCCACGTCGCGCTTGAACAGAGTGTGCGCCTTCAGCGCCTGGTTGATGTGGTGAAGCACCTCGATGTTCTTGGGGTCGTAGAGGTTTTCCACCTTGAGCAGCTTCTCGCCCTGGGTCACCCCCTCCTCGGTCAGGTACAACGGTCCGTGGCTTTTTCATCGATGGTGTAGTCCGTCTCCTTGCTGAAGCCGGGGGACGATGCTGGTTCACCTGGTAGTACAGCTCGGTCGATTTTTCAGCCGGGCCCGGAAATAATAAGCGGCGTCCGGGCTTCATCGATGAGGATGGAGTCCACTTCGTCGACGATGGCATAATTGAATTCCCGCTGCACCATTTCCTCCGATGCGAATTTCATGTTGTCCCGCAGGTAATCGAAGCCGAACTCGTTGTTGGTGCCGTAGGTGATGTCGGCGCCGTAGGCGGCTTTGCGCTCGCGTGTCGTTCAGGCCATGCAGGATGACGCCCACCGACAGGCCCAGAAAACCGTACACGGCGCCCATCCATTCGGCGTCGCGCCGGGCCAGGTAATCGTTGACCGTGACCACGTGCACGCCCTTGCCGGTGAGGGCGTTGAGATAAACCGGCAGGGTGGCGGCCAGGGTCTTGCCTTCACCGGTTTTCATTTCCGCGATCTTGCCTTCGTGCAGGACAATGCCGCCCATGAGCTGCACATCAAAAGGCCGCTGGCCCAGCGTGCGGATCGCGGCCTCCCGGACCAGCGCGAACGCTTCCGGCAGGACGTCTTCGGTCGTTTCACCGTTTTTGACACGCTCTCGCAGCCGCGAACTAATTTCCTGCAGTTCGCGGTCCGATTTGGCGCGCATTTCGGTTTCGATCCCGTTTATCTTGTCCACAATGACCGACATCCGCTTGAGTTCCCGGTCATTCTGGCTGCCTACGATTTTCTTTAATAGTGATCCGATCATGATCTTCTCTATATGCCCGTCATTTTCCGCTTTTCCACGTCGGAGCGGTTGAGGTTTACGGCGATCAAAGAGCCGTGATGTTTACAACCACGACGCGAAATGCGCGAAAAACGTTTAATCCGCCCGGTTTCCGGAAAGCCGCTCCGGGACGTAAAATAAGGCGTTACAACTTCAAGAGCATGGCGATTTCATCGCATTCGGGAAACTTCACGCACTTGACGCAGTCCGCCCAGATCTTGTGCGGCAGTTTTGACTTATCGACTTCCACGAAATCGAACTTCGCGAAAAAATCGGGCCGGTAGGTCAGGACAAAAATTTCGTAAATCCCCAGGGTGACGGCGTCCGACAAACAGGCGTCGATCAGCACTTTTCCCAAACCCTTACCCTGGTAGGCTTCCGCGACCGCCAGCGAACGGATTTCCGCCAGTCCCTCCCAGCAGATGTGCAGGGCGCAAACGCCGGTCATTTCACCGGTTTCCTCGTCCACGCTCACCAGGTAATCGCGCAGGTGATCGTACAACTCGCTCAGGCTGCGCGACAACAGGTCCCCCTTACTGGCGAAGGAGGTCAGTAACTTATGAATGGATTTTACATCCGCTATGGTGGCTTTTCTTAGCATCGTTCTTGTCCGCAATCCGCAGTCTACCGCCGCATTAAGAGGAAACGGCGCCGCCGGCGATTACTTGATTTTCACCGGCATGGTCTTGACGCCTAGTTTTTCGTCCAGTTCGGCGCCCACGGCTCGCGCCGTTTCCAGACTGTCGAAACGCCCGGTGCGGATGCGGAACCATTGCGTGTCCTTTGATTTGGCCGGAGATATGTAACAGCTGATGTCTTTTTCAGCCATTTCTTCAATGAACTGCTGCGCCGCTTTCCCGTCCTTGAAGCTGGCGATCTGCACCGTGTACAGGTTGGAGCCTTCCTCGCTTCCCTCGCCGTCCCGGGGAATGATGCCGCTTACGACCGTGCGGTTTTTCTCCACGTCGGAGAAAAAGTTCAGATCGATATCGGGCTCCTCCCGAACCGCTTCCTTTGCCTGAACCGGCGGCGGCGCGGGGCCGCTTACCGTCAGCCCGGCTTCGTCTCCCGTTTTCCAGGCCAGCTTGTTCAGATACGGAAGACTAAAGGGGTTCGGAATGTCCCCCCGTCCCACCAGCACGCCCAGGACGAAAAACCACCCCAAAACAATAACCATGATCAGCCCGCCGGCAATGAGGCCCGTGGCGCCGAACCTGAGCGTAAACCGTTTTGTTTTTTTATCTTCGGCGTCTGCCATGATTCATTACATCGATTCCGGCGCTTTTACACCAAGAAGCGAAAGACCGTTGGCGATAACGGTTTTTATAGCCTTGACGAACAGGAGCCTGATCTGCGTCAGATTGTCATCGTCCGAAAGAATGCGGTGATCGTGATAAAAACGGTGAAAATCGGACACCAGTTCCCGCAGATAATAGGTGAGGCGATGCGGTTCGAAGCTTTCGGCGCAGGAACGGATTTCGTCGGGAAAGGAACTGAGCCGCTTGATCAGCTTCATCTCCATCTTTTCGCCCAGCGCGTCCAGGTTGACCTGTTCGGGCGGCGTCAATCGGACACCGCGCTCCTCGGCCAGCCTCAGCACACTGGCGATTCGGGCGTGCGCGTACTGGACATAATACACCGGGTTGTCGTTGCTCTGCTCCTTGGCCAGCTCCAGGTCGAAGTCCAGGGAGGCGTCCGATTTGCGGGTCAGAAAAATAAACCGCGCCACGTCCGCGCCCACTTCGTCGATAACCTCCCGCAGGGTCACGAAATGAGCCGCCCGTTTGGACATGGCCACCGGCTGGCCGCCGCGCATGAGGTTGACCAACTGCACCATGAGCACGCTCAGGCGCGACCCGTACCCGCCCATGGCGTCCAGGCTGGCGCGCACTCGCGGGATGTAGCCGTGATGGTCCGCGCCCCAGACGTCCACCAAAAGGTCGAAACCCCGTCGGACCTTGTCCCAATGGTAGGCCACGTCGGAATAAAAATAGGTGGACGCGCCGTTGGATCGCACCAGCACGCGGTCCTTTTCATCGCCGAATTCCGTGGCCTTGAACCAGAGCGCCCCTTCCTCCTCGTACAGCAGCCCCTTGGAGTTGAAAATCTCCCGGACCTGCTCCAGGTCGCCTTTTTCCACCAGGGACTTTTCGCTGAACCAGGAGTCGAACCGTACCCCGAAGGCCTCCAGGTCATCACGGATGACGTTCAGGATGCGCGCGCCCGCGAACGGACCCAACACGGCCACGGCCTGTTCCTCGTCCTCGGGCAGACCTGCGGATTCGGGAAGATCCAGAAACTCCCGCGCCAGGTCCCGCACATACTCGCCCTGATAGGAATTTTCCGGGAACACGACCTCTTCGCCCCGCAATTCCCTGACCCGCATCAGCATGGACCGCCCCAGGGTATCCATCTGGGTGCCCGCGTCATTGATATAATATTCGCGCTGCACCTGGAAACCGGCCGCTTCCAGGATGTTGGCCAAGGCGTCGCCCACGGCGGCCCCGCGTCCGTGCCCCACGTGCAGGGGGCCGGTGGGGTTGGCGCTGACGAATTCGACCTGGACCTTGCGGCCCTTGCCGTACCGGGAAACGCCGAACTTGTCGCCCCGCGCCACGATCTCCCGCAAGGTGTTTTTCCAACTGGCGGCGGACACAAAAAAATTGATAAAGCCCGGACCCGCGATTTCGATACGTTCGAACAACCCGTCCGGGTCTTCGATATGATCGATAATGGCTTGAGCCAACTGGCGCGGCGACTTCTTCTGAGGCCGGGCCAGGGTCATGGCCAGATTGGTGGCGAAATCCCCGTGTTGCTCCTCCCGGGGAATCTCGATGGTAAATTCCGGTGTTTCGCATGGAACAAAAACGCCTTTTTCAAAAAGGCGTTTCAGGGTTATTTCCAGTATATCAGCAATTCGCTCTTTCATGAACTCAGCACCAACTCCTTCTCAACGCTTTCCATTGGGCCGCTCAAACCTTTTTATTCAGATAAACGCGGCGGTTCCGATTGCCCAGGTTGCACAAAAGTTCGTAGGAGATCGTTTGCGCCTTGGCCGCCAGCTCGTCGGCGCCTATGCTTTCGTCTCCCTGCCGTCCCAGCAGGACGACCTCGTCGCCCACCTTCACATCGGGCAGGCCGGTCACGTCCAGCATGGTCAGATTCATGCAAACCGATCCCACCACTGGGACCCTTGTACCATGAACCAGCGCCTGAGCGGAATTGGAAAACAACCTGTTGAAACCGTCATTATATCCCACCGGAATGGCGGCGATAACCTTGGGACCGTCGGTGATATAGGTGCGATTATAACTGACGCTCTCGCCCGTCGGCAATTTTTTGATATGAATAATCCTGGAGGCGTACCGCATGACCGGCGTCAGGCCGTTAAAGCGGCACTCTTCGGCGGGAACGGACAGCGCCCCGTACAGAAACAGCCCCAGCCGCACCCAATTGCCCGCTCCGTCCGAACCGGAAAGCAGCACGCCGCTGTTGCCCGCGTGGTTATGGGTCGGCGTAAATCCGGAGTCCCGCGCCATTTCCACCGCCCGGTTGAACCGGCCGAGCTGCAAGGTGGTGTAATCGTTGGCGCCCGCCACCGACATGTGGGACATGACGCCCTGGACCTCCAGCCCGTTCATCTTTCGAAGCTCCCGCAGGAAATCGGGCATTTCGTCGAATGGATGGCCCAATCTGCCCAGACCGGTGTCCACTTTCACATGAGCCGGAACCGGCCGCTTCCGTTGTATGCCCTGTTCATGGAGGGCTCGCGCCACATCGATATCGTAGAGCGCGGGCGTCAGGTCATGGTTCGCGCAGGCCGGAGCCTGATCGACGGTCACACCCTTCATGATCAGGATGGGTGTCGTAATTCCCACGTCCCGCAAGCGGAGTCCTTCTTCCACGTTGAACACGGCCAGAAATTCACATCCCAGCCCCACCAGCTCTCGGGATATCTCCACCATGCCGTGACCGTAGGCGTGCGACTTGACCACGGCCATGACCTTCTGGCCCGGCGCAAGCAGGTCGCGGGCGGCCAGGTAGTTGGCCCGCAAGGCATGCAGGTCAATTTCAACTACATTTTCCGAAACAAAACTAGACGCTGTCATTTTCCGGCTTTGAGGAATGTTAAGTCTTTGACGATGCGGGATGGTCTCTACCGGCTTGCGGCAAGAATCTCGACTTTCGTTACTTCAATGGGACGCGATTATAGGCGCCCCAAACCATGAAGACAATACCAAAAAAGTTTCAATAATGAAAATGCTAATACCTGTGAAAAGCCTTAGCCGGTAATGGACAAAATGCGAGGCACGCCACGGTATTCGGAAGAAAAAAGCCATGAGGGGAAGGCATGCGGGGGAATCTCCTTCAAAGCGGACGCATGCGTCCGTCTTCACGCACCCGCCAGAAGTGGTACATGATCCCCATCAGGAGCGCGGCGGGGAGCAGGAACGAATGGAATATATAGTACCGCAGCAGCGCGGTCTGGCTCAAGGGAACGCCTCCCGACAACAACGCTTTCAGGGCGCCGCCCACCAGGGGAATATGTTCCACGATATTCATGCTTACCGTCGCCGCCATCTGCCCCACGGCGTCCCATCGCAGGATGTAGCCGGTGAAGTCATCCAAAACCGTCAGGATCAAAAGCGCCAACCCCACCAGCCAGTTGAGCCGCCGGGGAGGCGCGTAACTGCCGGTAACGACCACTCGCGTCATATGCAGCAGCAGGCTCGCCACCATGGCCTGACCGGCCCAGTAATGCATATTGCGGACAAATCTTCCATAGGGCGCGGCGTAGATGATGTCCATCATGCCCGCGTGGACCAGGTCCAACGCCGGGACATAGTAAAAAAGCAAGAGTCCGCCGGTGGCGATGAGGATGAGAAAAAAGAGGGACGCGCCGCCCAGGCAAAAGGTGTAGGAGAACCGGGCCCGGTCGGGGTCGATGCGCGACGGATGCAGATGGCGGATGAACGCGAGTCTCACGTTTGGACCGTTACCAGAAAAGGGGGATTAGTTGAAGCAATTAAATTAAACAGGCCATGGATAACAAAAATGCGCGTCGGGCGCCGATTTCGCGCCCCGTATGGACAGGGCTTATCACCGCTCGCCTTGGTAGGGATACCAATCCCCCTTACGGATGCGATCGACCTTGATCACCGCGATCTGATTGGCCCCGGTCTGGAATACGACTTTCCGGCCTTTTTCGCCGCCGATGTCCTCGGAAACCACCTTTACCCGCTCCTTGGCCAGGACCCTGCGGGCCACCATAACATTTTCCCGGCCGATGTTCTTGTTCGAAATCCCCGTGTTATACCCGCCGCCAAAAATCTGAGCTTCCAGATGCCGCAGCTTGGAGCCTTCCTCGATCATCATACGGATGAGCGCCCGGGTAGACACGTCGCCGTAACGCGCGGTGGCGTGGTCCTTGTCCGGGGCGACGGGATACTGAAAGTGGTTCATTCCCGCCACGTTATTCTTGCGATCGTAAACGCAGACCGCCACGCACGATCCGAGGACCGCCGATATATGGGTTGGCCGGGCCGTGACGTATATATAACCGGGTTCGAGAAAGTAGTCGAACGGAACAAGAGCTTCCTGATTACTCACAGAAACGTTACCTTTCCAGAAATTCCGGACAAATCCAAGCACGTATCATACCATGTGAGGCCGCGTAATCAAGGCGCCGGGCGCCATTTTGCGACGTTCGCGACCGGAATATCCGGAAAGGGCGGAAATCGATGGCGTCCGGACCAAAAAATTGAACCGATTTCCAGCGGCGTGGATGAGGATGAATCGATATATCAACCGTAATATCAGCCGGTTGAACGTAATATAAGGCGTAAGTGGATACACCGGCCACTAATAAATGGCAAAATACATAATAAAATCGGTATACTTGAAGCAACTCCCTCCAGATCGGGTACAAAAACTTGTACCCGATCATCGGGCTCCGCAACCTGCGCTGATTCGGAAAAGCTCATTAATACAAGCCGTTACTTTAGTTTATGTTCTTGGCACAAGGGTTGCTTGAAGGAAAGGGTTGTACAATGCCGTATTTAGGGGGGGGCATGGATAATTTTCTGTATGGAGGCTGTCCGATATGCGGTGGCAATGACGGCCACCTGAACGTCGGAAAAACACATTGGTTCGTATGCCATCAACACAAGACTCGATGGTGGATCGGCTGTAATCTCATACCTACCTGGAAAGACGAGACCGAACACGATTGGAGTAAAAACGCGGAGCTGCTGCATGGTTACGCGTCGGTTGCTCCGCGTTTCCAGAAACGCCGCAATCCATTAAGCTCACATACCCAAGCGCTGGCGTACGCCGAATAAACAAGCGCCTGGCCGGACCCGGGCCGGGTCATTGGCGAGCCGGAAACGCCGCCTCGCAAGGGGGTGGCGCGATCCCGGGAGCAATGGCTTCCGCGCCTTCCGCTAAATTCTTGACGTCCTCTTTGGCGGTATTAGCTTCAATGAAACACGGATGTCGCTTGATTTCCGCGCATCCCGAACTGGAGGACGCTCATGAATCTCAAGGATTATTTCGAAAATCAGAAGGGTACGGGAGTGCTTTCCACCGCCGATGGCGCCGGGCGCGTAGACTCCGCGATTTACGCAAGGCCTCACTGCATGGATGACGGCACGGTGGCCTTTATCATGCCCGACAAACTGACCCACGCCAACCTGCAGTCCAATCCTCACGCGTCGTTTCTTTTCATCGAAAAAGGGTCCAGGTATAAAGGCGCTCGCCTGACGTTGACCAAAACGCGGGAGGAAACCGAAACCGACCTGCTCCATGACCTGAGAAGAAAATGCTATTCCCCGGAACAGGAAGCGCTGGCGGGGTCCAAGCATCTGGTTTTCTTCAAGGTTGACAAGCAGGCGCCGCTGATCGGCGTGATCGAGAAGGATCGCTAGGATCGGCGCCGAAAAGGTCCGCGGGGCGATTTTATCAGGCCGCGGACATTTTTATTTGCTTTTCGGAGGTCACCGGGGCATACTAGTCATAACGTATTTATTTATAACCGCGCAGTATTATATACATAATAAAACGTAGGGCGCTTCGAAAATTGTGGGGGGTGATGAGTGGGACGCCTGCTGGTCCTGCTGGGTATATTGCTGTCATTTTTAAGTTCCGCGACCTTTTGTCTCGCGGAACCCGTCTCGAATCTGATCAGTGAAAATCTCAGAAAGCAGCTCGAATATTCGCAAACCTGTCCACCCTACAAGGTCGGGCAGGAGCCTTGCTACGCGTCCAACGCGCTTCCTCTGTTTTACCGGAATCGCGACTACCGCCCGGCCTGGGTGACCGAACACGGGATCGCCCCGCAGGCCGACGCGCTGATCGCCACCATACGGCAGGCCTCCCTGGAAGGCCTCAACCCCGCCGATTATCATTTGGCCAAGATCGAAAATCTGCTGTCGGTCGCCCGGTTCCTCAAGGAAAAGGGACTGTGGTCGGACCCCAAGCTTGTCGCGGATCTCGATTTTCTTTTGACCGATTCGTTCCTCATCTACGGCGACCACATCATGAACGGCCGCGTCGATCCCATGACCCTGAAATCGACCTGGTTCAATTACCGCAAACGGGCCGACCTGCCCGAGACGCTGGCCGTCGCGTTGGAGCAGAATCGGGTCGCCGACACCCTGGACGGTCTGCTTCCCCACTATTCGGCCTATCACCGGCTGCGGGAGGGGTTGGCGCGGTACCGCGCCATCGCGGACAACGGCGGCTGGCCTTCCGTGCCCGCCGGTCCCACGTTGAGAAAAGACATGGTTTCCGACCGTGTCTCGACGCTTCGGCTTCGGCTCCTGGCGGAAGGCGATCTCCCGCCGGGCGACGACACGAGCGGCCCGCTGTTTGACGAAAAACTGGAAACGGCGGTCAAGGCTTTCCAGCGGCGGAACGGCCTCGATGACGACGGCGCGGTGGGCGCGAACACACTGGAAGCGCTGAACGTCACGGCGGCGGAGCGGGTTGAACAGCTTGCGGCTAATATGGAACGATGGCGGTGGCTGCCCGAGGATCTGGGGCCGCGCACCATCTTGGTCAACATCGCCGACCAGACGTTAGCGGTCATCGAACAGGGCAGGAAAGCGCTGGGCATGCGGGTTGTGGTCGGGCAGCCCTACTGGAGCACGCCCGTGTTCTCCGCCGAAATGACCTACCTGGTGATAAATCCCTACTGGAATGTTCCTCCCGGTATCGCCCGCAAGGAAACTATTCCCAAAACCCGCCGGGATCCCGGCTATCTCAGGAAAAACGATTTAAAAATCATTTCCGGATGGGGAGAAGACACGCATGTGGTAGATCCGTCGACCATCAACTGGCACACGGTATCCTATCGCAACTTTCCCTACCGATTCAGACAGGACCCCGGTCCTGAAAACGCGTTGGGTCGCATCAAGTTCATGTTCCCCAACAAATACTTTGTCTACCTTCACGACACACCGGCCCGCAACCTTTTTCAGAAAAGCGGCAGAGCCTTCAGCCACGGCTGCATTCGCGTGGAACACCCCTTGGAGTTGGCGGAATACGTCTTGCAAGGGACTGAATGGAATCGTGAGCGAATCGAAGCTGTAATTGAAAAGGGCGCGGAAAAGATAGTCAGAACGCCTCAGCCGATCCCCGTTCGTATTTTTTACTGGACCGCCTGGGTGGACGAAAACGGTGTGGCGCAATTCAGGCCCGATATCTACGGGCGAGACGAAGAGCTGGAGCGAGCCCTTCGCGAAAATCCTACAAAAGTGTGACGCGTTCGTTCAAACGTTTTACCGATCGTTTCCTGAAACACAAACTCAAAGTGGGGGTGGTGTATGTCCAGGCTGAACAAGAGATCCTTATTCATCCTCTTTCCGGCCTTGTTCGTCGCTTTTTTCTGTCAGATATTTTTTGCGCCCCGGCTCTCCTATTGTTTTGACGCGCAAAGAGCCGGTTTTTCCGTCCATTTCAAGGATGAAATTTCACCCTACCGCGTCGTCGGCCTCTTTGCCATGCCCGGTGAAATAATCACCCTGGAAGTGATGGGACCCCAGCCCAAGTATCAGTTTACCCTGGAAAAAACCAGGGGAACGATCAAAAAACGTTCCGGCGCGACCTGGGAATGGCAAGCGCCCCTGCAAACCGGCTATTTTCCGCTGATGATTACCAACCGGACCACGCGTGAAACCGTGCAAATCAACGCCTTTGTCATGGTTCCCATGGACCGGCTCAGGGACCAGTGCATCAACGGCTATAAAATAGGGTCATATCCCGCCTGCCCCCCCCAGAAGGAGGACATATACCCCGAGCCGCGAGGCTTTATCGAAGTCAACGACACGACAAAAAACGTCCAGGTTTCGCCCCACTTCCGGCTGGGCCAGTTTATCTGCAAGCAGGCCGGCGGCGATCGTAAATATCTGGTGCTGCGCGAACGGCTGCCGCTCAAGCTGGAGATGGTGCTGGAAGAAGCCAACAGGCGAGGCTACAAGGCGGAGACTTTTTATGTCATGAGCGGTTACCGGACGCCCAGCTACAACAGGGCGATCGGGAACGTGGCCTTCAGCCGCCATTTATGGGGTGACGCCGCCGATGTGTTCATCGACAACGATCGGGACGGAGTGATGGACGATCTGAACCATGACGGCAAGGTGAATCAGATGGACGCCGTGGTTCTTTACAACATCATCGAGGATCTTTACGGACAGGCGCACTACGAGCCGTACATCGGCGGTCTGGGCGCCTACAAGAGCACCAGGGCTCACGGTCCTTTCGTCCACATGGATACACGCGGGGTCAAGGCCCGATGGGGCGTGGCCGCCGCCGTGGCTTCGAAATAAACCCACCCTCTCCGCTCGGGCCGTTTATCCTCGGGAAAACGGCCCCGGCGGCCGGAACTCTCTTCGCTTACCCGGCCGCCCGATGGACCAGGTCCAGGGCGAGCTGAATTCCCACCGTGGGCACGAACGCGCTGCCCCGGCTGGGACGGATGATCCAGTCGATCTCGTCGAAGGCTATTTCGATCCATAGATGCTGGATCAATTCGTCTTCCGCGGTCACCGTGCGCAGCATGCCCTTATGCAGTTTGGGATCGAACAAAAACTCCTTAAAGGCCACCGACACCGCCCCTCCCTGCCCGGCGGGATTGAAGCGTTCGGGATCGAACTCCTTAATTCGGTATGTTTTCAAGGGTATCTCCGTTTTCAGCGGCGCGTCGATGTGGTTGGTCTTGGTGAATTGTAAAGCGAAGAAATCATTCTGCCCCTGTTCCCGCCATTTGCGTTCGTATTTGGTATCGTATTGAGCCCCTTCCTTGATCAGCCGCAGCTCCATCCCGGCGTCCACGGCCTGATTTTCGATCCATTGCGCATATTGAGCGTCGTCGGTCACGATGCTCAGTTCTCCCCCCTCCTCGAGCCTGCTGTTGAGCAGTATCAGGAAATTATGGGAAAAGAGACGCTTGGACTCATGGCGCTCCTTGGGCCAGGGGATGGGAAACAGGGAAGAAATTCTGGCGACGGATCGGGGACGGACGAGCCATTCAAGGGCTATGCGGGCGTCAACCTGCGCCACGCGAACATTGGGCGCTCCAGCCTGAGCGATACGGCGCAAAGCCCGTTTCACGGAAGCCCATTCCAGTTCGATGCCGAAAAAATTATAGTCGGGATTCGCCTGGGCGTTCCGCGCCAGGTATTCGCCGTTGCCGAAGCCGATTTCCACCCACACCGGCCGCGAATTGCCGAACAGCCGGTCCCATGAAAGGGGCTTGATTTCCGAACGCCATAAAAGATACGGCTTGAGCGATAGATAGGACGCTTTCATATGGCTGACGAGTCTCTTGCGGTTAAGTCTGGGATCACGGGCGCGGGTATGGGCGTCGGCGCCGCATACACGCGGGACAGGATGCGCCTATCATGGTTGCGTCGTTTTTTCAAGGATATAGGCCGGCATTTTTGTGAAAGAGAGCGTATACCCCACAACGATTTCCCGAAGCGGGGCTTGAGGGCGGACCGGGGAATGAAAAGCGGAAAGGCGGCGCGCTTGTCGTTCCTTGCGCGTCTCCACAAAACAAAACCGCCCGCTCACTCCCGGAGGAGTCGAGCGGGCGGTGGTTTGGTCAGGTATTTCCGATTCCGTATGACTCAGTATTAGAATTCGAAGATGAGGTCAGCCTGGAGCAGATTCTGGTATTCGCGCGGGCCGCCGAAACCGTCGATTTCGCGCATCCAGTAGTAGTCGAGGCTCAGGTGGGTGTCTTTGAACACTCCAAACCGGAAGAAGGCTTCAACGCCCTTAACACCGGTCATACCGTCGAAGGCGTCGCTGTCGGGGAAGGTATCCAGCCAGGCGTCTCTTCCCAGGTAACGATAGTTGATCCCGAAATCCCACTTTCCGAATTCCTTGGGGGTCTTGTTGATCTTCAAACCGGCCTGCCAGCCAAAGTTGTCGTTGTCCGGGTCGAAGTTGTTAATGACCGTTCCCCACACAGAAATCATTTTGATCTGCTCGGCCACGTTGACGGTCATTCCCAATTCCATGCTGCCGGCTATGGAATTATAGTTGTATTTAAAGGTACCGTCTTCGTTGAGCGTGTTTTCGCCCGCCTCGAAATCAAGCGTGTTGTCTTTCACGTTGCCGAAGAAATATCCGGTAGCCGCGGCTTTGACATAGAAGGGGCCGAATTTGGGGGCGATACCGACCTGGATGGGAACCATATAAGGATCCAGACTGGAGCCGCTGAATTCGTCCAGAATCCAGAAGCTGGCGCTGGCGTAGAAAGGAGCCAGATCCAGGAAGAAGGTGGCGCCTTCAGGGTTGATGTCCGTATCCCACAGCATGTCGCCGGGTTCGAAAATGGGATTGCCGTACTTACCGGCATAGATCTTCAGCGCGTCGAAGAACTTCATTTCGGCGTAGGCCCGGTCGATCTGGATGGGCTTGCTGCTGAAGGTGTCCTGGAAGGTCTGGTTGGTGGACCGGGGATCGCTGCTGCCGCTGGCGAGTCTCAATCCGACCTTCACGTTATCGGTAACCTGGTTGCTGATGTTGATGCGATAGCGGAAACGGCCACGGTTGCGGGCTATGCTGCCATCGGTCTTCTGGTACTGGTAGCGCAGACGCATGTCACCTTTGATCTGGGTCTTCATAACCCATTTGGGAAGCCAGTCGGCTGTCTCTTTTTTTATCTGCTTTTTTACGTCTTCGGTGGTTTCCTTGGAAATAGACGTGGCTTCGTCTTCGGTGAGCACGCCCTTTTCCACCAGTTTCTTGAGCAGAATGTCGACATCGGTCCCGGCCATAGGCGAGCTGGCAAAACCTAGCGGCAGAAAGACCGCTATCATAAGCACAATTAAAATTTTCTTCATACTCTCTTCTCCTCTGTTTCTCCCATACTTTGAAGTAAAAGGTTGCCAGCGATCTTGCGGCCCCACGCCGTCAGGATCGCGCGTATGCGCCGCTTCGAGCTACCCCGCTCCGGCGCTTCCTTCTTATGACGCGCCGTGAAAACAAGTCCCGGCGCGGCTCTTTCCGTCCGAACAATAAGCTTTCGCCCGGCAGATTAAAGTTCGGCGGTCGAAAGAGCTTTCGAAGGTAGGGGATAGTTGCTACGGACGAGTGAGAACAAAATGATGAAACCGTTAAAAATTGATTAGAAAGGGAAACCTTTTCCTAGAAAAATAGAGAGAACTGGTGAAATTCACCAAATGAGTTAATTATTCACTTATTGAAATATGGATTCGAGTTCACGCGGACGAGGCAAGGAGGGGTCCGGCGTGAAAAGATTTCCTTGTACATGAAATACTTACAGACCGTTTATTTTGTGCTAACATACACGCACTGTAATCCCGTAAATTTGCAGCAGCCGGGGAAGAAGTTCTCTATGCCTAAAGAACGAATACTCGCAGTCGATGATGAGGAAGATATCCTTGAACTGGTCCGCTACAACCTGGCGCGGGAAGGATATCAGATCAATACCGTAACTTCGGGGGAAGAAGCCCTGAAATCCGCCAGGTCCGAAATGCCGGATCTTATCGTCCTAGATCTCATGCTCCCGGGCGTAGATGGTCTCGATGTGGCCAAGCTCCTGAAAAACGACCCCAAGACCATGAACATCCCCATCGTGATGTTGACGGCCAAGGGGGAAGAAGCCGACGTGGTCACCGGTCTCGAGCTGGGCGCCGACGATTACGTGGCCAAGCCGTTCAGCCCTCGCGTCCTGGTGGCGCGGGTCAAGGCCGTGCTGAGAAGGAAGGGCAAGCAGGAGGTCGAGGACAACGCCGTCATAAAACTTCACGATCTGGTCATCCACCCCGGTCGCCACGAAGTTTTGGCGAACGACGAACCGGTAAGCCTGACCTCCACCGAGTTCCGGGTGCTTTATTTTCTGGCCAGACGTCCGGGATGGGTGTTCACCAGATCCCAGATAGTCGACGCCGTGCATGGCGAGGACTATCCGGTCACCGACCGTTCGGTGGACGTGCAGGTTGTCGGGCTTCGTAAAAAGCTCGGATCGTGCGGCGATTACATAGAGACTGTTCGTGGTGTCGGATACCGTTTTAAGGAATAGCCCATGGCAAAGCACAAGCGACTGCTATGGCGGCTCTTCCCGTCGTATCTCTTCATCACCCTTATCTCTCTGGCGGCCGTTACCTGGTATGCGTTCGGCTCTCTCCAGGCGTTTTATTTTCAGGAGCTGGTAAGCCAGCTCGAAACAAGGGCGAAGCTCGTGCGCGAGCAGGTCGAGTGGCGGCTGCCCGTTTCCAACCCCGAATACCTGCTCGATATCGGACGGCAATTCAACGCCGGCAAATCGAACAACATCAGTATCGTCCTCGCTTCCGGGACCATCAACGACAACCGGGAAGTAAGCCAGTCGTTCAAAAATCTCGAATCCCAACCACCGGAAATTGTCGAAGCCCTGTCGGGCCGGCGCGGCAAGGCCACCCGCTTTGATTACCCATCCGGAGCCGATACACTGTTCGTGGCGATTCCCATAAACCGGGAAGGCAGGGTCGTGGCGGCGCTGCGCGTATCGATGCCGCTCAAGCCGGTCGAGGACGAACTGAGCGCCATTCGTCTGAAAATCATCATGGGGGGACTGATCACCGCCCTCCTGGCCGCCGGGATCAGCTATCTGGTGGCCATGCGAATCAGCTCTCCTATCGAAAAGATCAAAAGCGGGGCGGAACGGTTCGCCCGCGGCGATCTCAGTCATCGTTTGCCCGTGTTCCGATCCGAGGAACTGGGGGGGTTGGCGGAAACCATGAACAAAATGGCTTCTCAACTGAATGAACGGATAAAGGCTGTAGTGAGACAACGCAACGAACTGGAAGCGGTGTTGTCGAGCATGGTGGAGGCGGTTTTGGCGGTGGACGTGGAGGAAAGGATCATCAGCGTAAATCAGGCCGCGGGTGAATTGTTCGATATCGATCCGGCGGCGGTTCAGGGAAAAAGCATGCAGGAAGCCATTCGCAACCCGGATCTGCAAAGATTCGTGAAAAAGGCGCTCGCCGGCGACCATCATGTCGAAGCGGACGTCGTGGCCCGAGGTGAAGTCGAACGCACGCTCCAGGGGCATGGCGCCAAGCTCGTGGACGCGGAGGGAGAACGGATCGGCGCGGTGGTGGTCCTGAACGATATCACTCAGCTTCGCAAACTGGAAACCATGCGGCAGGATTTCGTGGCCAACGTTTCCCATGAAATCAAAACCCCCATCACCGCCATCAAGGGCTTTGTCGAAACGCTGCGGGACGGCGCCTTGAGCGATCCCGAGGACGCCCGGCGGTTCCTCACCATTATCCAAAAGCACATCGACCGTTTGAACGTGCTCATCGAAGACCTGCTGAAGCTCTCTCGTATCGAACAGGATAAGTCCCACGAACAGATAGAGCTGGTTAACGCGAGAATCTGCGAAGTCCTCTCCAACGCCGCGCAGGTGTGCGCTCCGCAAGCGCGAACCAAGGAGATAACCATAGAAACGATCTGCGATACGGATCTCACGGCAAGCATCAATCCCCCCCTGCTGGAACAGGCGGTCGTCAACCTGCTGGATAACGCCATCAAGTACAGCGACGCCGGAAAAGCCATCCGGCTCGACACCTATCGGACGAATTCGGAAGTGGTCATCCGGACCATCGATCAGGGATGCGGCATCGAGGAGCAGTACCTCACCAGAATATTCGAACGGTTTTACCGCGTGGACAAGGCTCGCAGCCGCAAGCTGGGCGGAACGGGGCTGGGGCTGGCCATCGTGAAACACATTACCCAATCGCACGGTGGCCATGTTACCGTGGACAGCGTGGTGGGTAAGGGAAGCGAATTCAGGATACACCTGCCGCGACCGGACGATCAGTCCGCAATCTTATCGTAATCGCGAAAATCGAACGGTAAAAAGACGGGCGCGCGGAGAGCGTCGAAGGCTCACGTTGTCTCTTTTTCCGCGCGTCCGCTTGATAAACAACCCCTGTCGGCGTATAACATTCGGAAAATGGAACCTTACGCGGGTTTAGGACGAATTTATTATGGGAAGGCATCTTCAGCGGGAAATAGAGGGACTGAAACGCAACATCCTGGCTCTGGGGGCGGTGGTCGAGGACCGGGTGCGCATGGCGGTCAAGGCCATGCAGAACCGGGACGCCGATCTCGCCAAACAGGTCATCGAACTCGACTCGGAAATAGACAACAAGGAAGTCGAGATCGAGGAAGAGTGCCTCAAGATCATCGCCCTGCACCAGCCGGTGGCCGTGGATCTTCGCTTCATCATCACCGTCATCAAGATCAACAGCGAACTGGAGCGAATCGGTGATCAGGCGGTCAACATCTCGGAGCGGACCATCAACATCTCCCGCCGCAATCCCGTGGACACCAGGTTCGACTATACGGACATGGCCAAGAAAACCCAGAAGATGCTGAAGATGAGTCTGGATTCGCTCGTCAACACGGATCTCGATCTGGCGGTCAAGGTCACGCTGCTGGACGATGAAGTGGACGCCATCAAGTATGAAATCTACGACAAGGTGAAAGTGGCCCTGACCAACTATCCGGACCACGTGGGATACCTGATCAACCTTTTTCTGATTTCCCGTCACCTGGAACGGATCGGCGACCACGCCACCAATATCGCCCAGGAAGTCGTCTATCTTATCGAGGGAAAAATCCACCGTCATCGGCTCGACTAGGTTTCGAGCCGTTCGCGTCGGCCTTCAGCCCAGAAACTCCCGTATGGCCGCCTTCACCAAAAACCAGGGCACCAGGGGAGGCTTCTTCCTGACCGTCACCAGCACGTGGTTGCCGCTGATGGCGTAGTCGGCCATATAGCCTTCCCCGGCGATGCTCCCCTTTTCCCCGTCCCCTTTTATGGTCGCGCCATACCTGCGGGCGACCCGTTTGGCGTCGGCGATGATGCGTTCCGGTTCCCGATCGATGTGAAACGTAAAAGATTTCGGCATGGCGCGTTCCCGTGCGAATAGGCGTCTGATGATATCGACCGGTCCGCGAGGCCCGGGTCGGTTTTCCCGATTATCGGATTACTGTGAAATTATGATGAGCGTCGTGGGCGCCGCGTAACATTTTTCGGTCCCAGAGAAAAAAATCTCTTGAAAAATCAATGAAGCGTTCCTTATCGTGAACGCGACCAGCAAGGCCGGTAACTTCATCCGGTTCCCCTAGATTATCACGGCCATGGCCGATCCCCAATTTTTTTCTTTGCTACCTGAGATGATTTCAGGTAACCTGCCATTTTGCTCACATCTTGGAAATATAAGCTTGGGGGTAGAAGGCTATGGAAGAGTACGCCACGCTTATTCTTGAAGGAAAAGAAATAAAACTACCGATATTTTACGGATCGGAAGGCGAAAAAGCCGTCGATATCAGATGTTTGCGCAACGATACCGGTTTTATCACCTATGATCCCGGCTACACCAACACCGGGAGCTGCCGCAGCGAGATCACCTTTGTCGATGGCGAACGCGGCGTTTTGCGGTATCGCGGCTATCCGGTCGAGGAACTGGCCGAACACTCCACCTTTGTGGAAACGGCCTTTTTGATGATCAACGGCGAAATGCCCACCAGGAGGGAGCTTACCCGGTTTTCCATCGCGCTCAACGACCACTCCCTGGTCCATGAAGACATGCGCCGCTTTTTCCAGAACTTCCCCCGCGTGGCGCATCCCATGGGCATTCTTTCGTCCATGGTCAACGCCCTGCGCAGTTTTTATCCGCGAGCTGGAAGAAGAAGGCGACGAGCAGGAGCAGATGAGTATCGCCACCGCCCGGGTTCTGGCCAAGGTGCGCACCATGGCGGCCATGTCCTATAAGATCACCCGCGGCCATCGCATCGTGTATCCCCGCCACGACCTGGCCTATTGCGCCAATTTTCTGAACATGATGTTCGATTCGCCGGTCCGGCCCTATGTTATCGATTATGACGTGGTGCGGGCGCTGGACGTATTCCTGTTACTGCACGCCGATCACGAACAGAACTGCTCCACCTCCGCCGTCCGAATGGTGGGAAGCTCGCGAGCCAACATGCACGCCTCGGTGTCCGCGGGCATCTGCGCGCTGTGGGGGCCGCTCCATGGCGGGGCCAACCAGGCGGTTATCGAGATGTTGTCGAACATACGCGACAATGGCGGGCGATCCCAAACCGTTCGTGGAACGGGCCAAGGATAAAAACGATCCCTTCCGGCTCATGGGATTCGGCCATCGGGTGTATAAAACCTACGATCCCCGCGCGCCGGATTCTGAAAAACGTGGTGCGACATTCTGCTCAGCAAGCTGCACCGAAAAGATCCGCTCCTGGACATCGCGCGGCAGCTCGAGGAAATCGCGCTGAGCGACGCCTACTTTCATCGACCACAACCTGTATCCCAACGTGGACTTCTACAGCGGCATATCTGCTCAGGACCATCGGCATCCCCACCAACATGTTCACGGTCATGTTCGCCATCGGCAGGTTGCCCGGCTGGATCGCGCAGTGGAATGAAGGCAGGGTTGATCCGGATATGAAGATTAACCGGCCGCGGCAGATCTACACCGGGCATGGCGTAAGAAGTTATCCGCAGGTGGAGGACCGCCAGAAGTAGACGGCCGCGCTTCGATCAGGATGAAGATAAAATCGACGGAGGGTAGGAACTTCTCACCAGGTTCCTGCCTTCTTTTTTGGCCGCGTAAAGACATTGGTCGGCTTCTCTGAAGAGCTGGTCCGGGCTGGTTCCGTTCGAGTTAATATGCGGGTCGTAGCTGGAAACGCCGAAGCTGGCGGTGATGGGGATGGTTAAGGCGCCGTATTGGATCCGCAGTCCTTCCACGGTTTTTCTCAGGCGTTCGGCCGCGAAATGCGCTCCTTTCAGGTTCGTTTCGGGAAGCACGATCAGGAATTCCTCGCCACCCAGTCGCACCACCCAATCGATGCTCCGCCGGATGGAATCCTTCAGCGAGTCGGAAACCGCTTTCAGGACCACGTCGCCAGCCTCGTGCCCGTGCTGATCGTTCACGTTCTTGAAATTATCCAGGTCGCACATGATGATGGAAAGGTAATGCGCGAACCTCCGGGCCCGGCTGATCTCCTGCGGGAGATATTCGTTGAGATAGGCGCGGTTGTAGACCTTGGTGAGGGGGTCCGTGATGGACAGGATCTTGATTTCATCGTTGGCCCGGCGCAGCGATTTTTCCAGGTCGAGGATGCGACAGGCGGTGCTGAGCCGCGCGATGAGTTCGGCTCTGTTGAACGGTTTGGTCAGATAGTCGTCGGCGCCCGCTTCGAGCCCGGAAATGATGTCGTCGGTGGAATTCTTGGCGGTCAGCAGCACGATGAACACATAACCCGGCGTCTGGTGATTCCGGATGGCCTGGCAGAGTTCGGGGCCGCTCATCTGGGGCATCATCCAGTCGGTTATGACGATGGGGCAGAACTGCTGCTTGAACAGGCCGAAGGCCTGAGACCCGTTTTCAGCCGTTATGACTTCATAACCGGCTTTCACCAAACTATTTTCCAGTAAACGTCGAGACACGATGTTGTCTTCCACCACCATTACCCGGGGTAGGCTCGATCGCGGCTCCGTTTTGGGAATTTCCGTTTCTTCCGAGATAAACGTCAAAGTTTCTCGCTCTCCACTATCATTTCGCTTGCTGGAAGTCTTCGTGTTCATGAAAGACCTGCGACGATCCAAACCGTTTTGAGTTATGCGCCGGTCCCGGCCGGTTACAGGGAAGCCAGGGAGCGAGCGAGTTCGTCAACCTGATGTTTCAGAGTCTGAAGATCATCCGCGATACCTGATAATTCGGAATCTTTCGTCTTTTGCTCGATTGTCTGCGCGGTGGCGTAAATATCGTTGAATCCCAGGGAACCGGCGGCTCCCTTGATGGAGTGGGCCGGAAGAACCGCGTTTTCCGTGTTGCCCGCGTCTATCGCCGCGTTCAGGTTTTGCAGGTCCTGGTTGGTTGAATCTACAAACAATTCGGCCAACTCTCTAAACTCGTCTTCCTCCACGCCCAGGTTGTCAGCCAATAATTTAACGTTCATGTGGACCCCATGTGATATCAGTTAATCGAACAATGCGAAAAATGCCGCCGATTTTTGATTATTTCATCGTTTTTTAAAATCGATCGTTTGTCCCACGCGGCGGGAATCGGAATCCCCGTTTCTTACCGATTACCCGGTTTTTATGTCATGGCTGTTAAGGGAATATAATTGTTTAGTTCAATGCGATAATGCTCCTTTAATTGGAGATCTTCAAATTTCTCTTTTGCAAGTTTAAAACCAGCGAACTGAAAAGAGGGGTTTCTCTTCGCTCGTATTTTAGGATATATTCGGCGTAAAGCGAAAAAAGTTTATAACTTTCACGGACTCGCCTGAAAAACTATGGAATAAGTCGCAATAATCCGGCAAGAGCGACAAAAATGTAAACTCACCCGGAGGGCCGCGCCGGAAAACGGGAGCTTACCGATATGTACGAAAGCCTATTCCAATCCAAACTGACCACGCCGGAAAAAGCGGCTCGGATGATCGACGACTCCAGCACGCTGGTGCATGGAATGACCGTGGGGGAACCGCCGGCGCTGTTGGGCGCCGTCGCGGACCGGGTGCGAAACGGCGATCTGCGCAAATTGCGGGTGTTTTCCATGCTGCCCCTCAAAAACGCGGGCTCGACCATCCTGGCGGCGGACATTGCCGATAAGCTGGAGGCTTTTTGCTGGTTCGTCAGTCCCTCGGACCGGGATCTGATAAAGCTGGGCATCGACGATTTCGTGCCCAACGAATTTCACCAGATTCCCAAGATCATACGGGAACTCATGAACGTCGACGTGGTGGTCGCCGCGGTTTCACCCATGGACAGGGCGGGCTTTTTCACCTTCGGAACCAACAACGATTACATAACCACCGCCGCCCGCCACTGCAAAACGCTCATCGTGGAAGTGAACCCCTTCATGCCGCGTGTTTTCGGTGACTCGCTGCTGCACGTGTCGGAAGTGGACGCCATCGTGGAATATGAAACCCCACTGGTCGAAGCCACGCCCGCCAAGCTCAGGCCCGAAGCCGACCGGATCGGCAGGGCATTGGCCGAATTGATTCCCGATGGCGCCACGCTCCAGCTCGGCATCGGGTCCATCCCGGACGCCGCCGCGAAATACCTGGAAGACCACAAGGACCTGGGCGTCCATACGGAGCTGCTGACCCCCGGCATGACCAATCTCATCAAAAAAGGCGCGGTTAACGGCAAAAAGAAAACGCTGCATCCCCGCAAGCACATTTTTACCAACGCCATCGGGGACCGGGAAATGTACGAATTCATGAACGACAATCCCAGCATCGAGAGCTACCCGGTTTCCTACGTCAACGATCCCAACGTCATCGCGCTCAACGACAACATGGTTTCCATCAATTCAACCCTGGAAGTGGATCTGCTGGGGCAGTGCAATTCGGAATTTCTGGACGGGATGGAATTCAGCGGTACCGGCGGGCAGCTCGATTACGTGCGCGGGGCGTTCGGATCGACAGGCGGCAAGTCCTTTATCGCCTTTTACTCCACGGCCCACAATGGAGCGACTTCCCGGGTGGTCCCGCGTCTGGAGACGGGAGCGGTGGTGACCACCCCGCGCATGGACACGCACTATCTGGCCACCGAACATGGCGTGGTCAATCTCATGGGAAAATCCACGCGGGAACGCGCGCTGGACATCGTGAATCTCGCGCATCCCCAGTTCCGGGACGACCTGCTGAAAGAGGCGCAAAAAATGGGGTTAATCCGCTGATCGGATCGATGAATCGGGACTAACGCGACTGGGCCCAGCGTTTGAGCCGGTTGACGCCTTCGCGCAGGGTCTCGTCCTTTTTGCAGAAACAGAATCGAGCCAGATGGCGGCCGGCTCGCCGTTCGTTCCAGAAAAAGGAACAGGGGATGGCGGCCACGCCCGCGTCCCTGGTCAGGGTCACGCAAAAATCCACGTCGTCCTCGAACCCCATGGATCTGACGTCCACCAGCACGTAATAGGCCCCGGTGGGCGTGAACACCTTGAAGCCGATGTCCCGCAGCGCGTCGCACAGCCAGTCGCGCCGCCGCAGATAGTCCGCGACGAAATTCTCGTAATACCGGTCGTTGAAATTGATGCCGTGAGCCATGGCCTCCTGCAGCGCGGCCTGGCCGCAAAAGGTGATGAACTGGTGGCTCATGCGCACGGCTTCGGACAAATGAGGATCGGCCATCACGTACCCGATTTTCCACCCGGTCATGGAAAAGGTTTTGGCCGTGGAGGAAATGACCAGGGAACGGTCGCGAATTTCGGGCAGAGCGAGCATGGTGGTGTGCTTGCGGCCGTCGAACACCAGATGTTCGTAGACCTCGTCGCCAATGACCAGGGCGTCGTGCTCCCGGCACAGGGACCCTATGAATTCCAGCTCCTCGCGGGTGAAGACCTTGCCGGTGGGGTTGTGCGGGTTGTTGACCATGATGACCTTGGTCTTTTCGTTGAACGCCTTGGCCAGTTCGCGCCGGGGAAGGCTGAAATCGTCCATGTTCAGCGAGACATAGCGTATGGTGGCGTGCGCCAGGGAGCAGATGGGCGCGTAGGAGTCGTAGCAGGGCTCCAGCAGGATCACCTCGTCGCCCGGTTCCAGAATGCCCAAAAGCGTGGCGCAGAGCGCTTCCGTGGCGCCCGAGGTCACCGTGATTTCCAGGTCCGGGTCCACGGCGACGCCGTAAAAACGGTCCATTTTATTCGCTATGGCCTGCCTGATCGCCGGTATGCCGATGGACGGCGCGTATTGGTTGGGGCCGCGCATGATGGCTTCGGCGGCCTTGGCGCGAATTTCTTCCGGCCCGTCCCAATCGGGGAATCCCTGCGACAGGTTGACGGCGTCGTGCTCGTTGGCCAGGGCGCTCATTTCGGTGAAAATGGAGGTGCCGTAGGGGCGAAGCGCCTCGACGACAACTTCTTTCCGCGCGGCCTTCTTAACGCTCTCTAATGTTTCGGCTTTCTGGGCTTTCATGGGCTGTCTTCACATTGCTCCCTTGTAAGATGGGCGGTAGTATAAGTAAGGGAAACACGCGGGTCAAGGCGATTGCGCGGGGTTTTTCCCCGTATCGGTTTCGAGTTCACGGTTTGACGCGCCGGAGGACGGCGAGGCTTTATTTTTTGCTTGACCGATGCTGTTCGGAATCATATTATTAGAACGGTCGGTCGGTTTAAAACAGAGTATCTTTTTTAACGGCTTCGGCGCCGAACACCGCGCCGCGAACAAAGACCTTTACCGAGACGCGCTTCAGTCATGGCCAAGCCCAAGACCTTCAAACGCAAGCCCGAAATCTACTCCACCGTGACGCGCCTGTTCGCCCGCAAGGGGTACGAACGCACCTCCATTCGCGACATTACCGATGAACTGGGCATGAGCAAATCGTCGCTCTATTACTACTTTCGCAGCAAGGAAGAACTGCTCTTCAATATTCTCAACGACGCCATGGATGAAGCGCTTGGTGTGATCGACGGGATCTGCGAATCCGATGCGGAGCCCTTGAGCAAAATAGAACAGGTTTCGCGATTCTACGCCACCTTTTTCGCCGGGGACCGGGAACGGCTGACCCTGTTGTCCACGGAGATGAACTCCCTGGACGGCGCCTACCGGGAAACGCTGATGCAAAAAGAACGCGCCTATGTGCAAAGACTCCGGGGCGTTCTGGAGGAACTCTCGGCCCAGGGCGGCCTCAAGGAAATCGATCCCACGGTGGCGGCGTTTGCGTTTTTCGGCATGGTTCATTGGACCTTCAAATGGTACGACCCCCGGGGTAGGCTCAATGCCGAGGAGCTGGCCGATAAGTTTCTGGAGATTTTCACGCAGGGAATCCTTTATCGGCGCGACGGCGATACGTCTGCCGCCGGAGTCGAAAACGATTCGGATAAACCATCGGTTTGAACAAACGTAAGCTGGTGCGCCTATGACGCGGGAACAATTCTGGAACATCCAGGGCGGCTGGTTGTTTTACACGCTGGCGGCCGTGGCCTTGATCGTATTTACGGCGGGAATCGTCCACCGGGTGTGGGCGTGGCGGGCCGCCGGGAAAAATTTTGCCTTTCCGGGAATAAGTGGGGTGTGGACCTTTCTGCGGGACGGTCTGCTGGGAAAGCGGATTTTCCGCAACGATCCCCAAGCCGGCATCGTCCACCAATCCATCCAGTGGGGGTTCGGGCTCCTTTTCCTGGGGACGCTCGTTCTGGCCGTGGATCACTATGTTGTCGCCTTTCTGAAGGGCGGCGCCTACCTGATCTTTTCCTTCGTACTGGAAATCGCCGGTTTGCTGGTCCTGTTCGGAATCCTCTGGGCCTTGATCCGGCGTCTGGTTCTCCGCGTCCCCCGGCTCGAAACCCGGACCGCCGATCTGCTGCCGCTTGCGTGGCTGTTACTGATCGTGGTCACCGGTTTCGGCGTGGAAGCGGCGCGTCTGGCCGCCCAGCCGCAAGATGAAAGCCTGGTCTCTTTCACCGGTTTTTGGGTGGCCCAGGCGCTGCCTTCCGGCGAATCGGCGCGTTCCCTGCACGTGGGGCTCTGGTGGACTCACGCGCTGCTGAGCCTGGGCTTCATCGCCTACCTCCCTTATGGAAAAGTCTTTCACGCCCTGGCCGCGCCCACGCGCATGTACCTGCGGGGGGACGGTTTACCGGGCGCTGTTCCGGAAACGGATATCGCCACGGGAGGATTTTCGCTCCATACCGCCGTGGGCATGGACGCCTGCGTCCGGTGCGGCCGGTGCGTGGTCAAATGCCCGGCCACTCTGGCGGGCGAAGGATTTTCCCCACGCGACGCCGTACAGCGGGGGAGCCGGTACGCCCGGCTTAAAAATTCGCCCTGGTATCGGCTGCCCTATCTGAAGCCCAAGGCCGAACAGGAGCTGCAAACGCTGAAGCTGGCCTCCGAGCAAGCCGTGTGGCACTGTTCCACCTGCGGGGCCTGTGTGGAGCAATGCCCCAATTACGTGTCGCCCCTGGATTTTCTGCGCGAATCCCGCGCCACGGTGATCGAGGAAGGCGTCAACGTGCCGGGGCTGGTGTCCGGCGCCCTGGAGGGGCTCTATAAACGGCACAATCCCTGGCAGGCGCCCAAATCCAAACGCGACAAATGGGCCAAGGGGCTGGACGTCAAGAACATCCCCAAGGACGGCGAAGCCGATCTGCTTTATTTTGTGGGCTGCACCACCTCTTTCGACACCCGGGCGCAGGAAATGGCCCGTTCTCTCGTGGCGGTGATGAATCACCTGGGCGAGGATTTCGGTATCCTGGGGTCCAAGGAGCCCTGCTGCGGTGACGCGGCGCGGACCCTGGGCGAACAGGGGCTTTTCCAGGAATTGCGATCCGACACCCGCAACATCCTGGAAATGTACGGGGTGAAAAAGCTTTTCACCACCTCCCCGCACTGTTTTCACACCTTAACGAACTATTACCCCATAACCGAGGGCAAACAAGACAAACGCGTCCTCGCCCAGCACTATACGCAGGTATTGGACGACCGGATCAAACGCGGCCTTCTGACCTTCACGCGGACCCTGGACCGTCTGGTGACCTTTCACGATCCCTGTTATCTGGGCAGGCACAACAATATTTTCGAGGAACCCCGCAACGTCATCCGCGCCATTCCCGGCGCCCGGCTGGTGGAAATGAGAAGCCACCACCGCGACAGCCTGTGCTGCGGCGGAGGAGGGGGACGCATGTGGCAGGAAATCCAGGGCGAGAAAAAAATAGCGGAACTGCGCATAGAACAGGCCCTGGAAACCGGGGCTCAAGTGCTGGTGACCGCCTGTCCGTTCTGTCTGATCATGCTGGAGGACGCCCGCAAGACCGCGGGCGCCGAGGATATTCTGGAAGTGAAGGATTTGAGTGAACTCGCGGCCGAAGCCATTTGAACCGGCCTGGCGGAACCGTTGGCGGGAACCGAAACCGGGCGGTGAAGGAGTGTTCGATGAACATTGTGGTGTGCGTCAAAAACGTTCCCGAGGTAGCCGAGGAAGAGCTGGAAATCAATGACGAGGGCACGGATATCGAGCGCGAAGAGCTTGGATTCGCCCTCAACGAATGGGACAACTACGCCGTGGAGGAAGCGGTGCGACTCAAGGAGAGTCTTGGCGGCGCCGTCACCGTGGTAACCATCGGCAAGGATGACGACGAGGACGTGTTGCGTCGAAGCCTGGCCATGGGCGCGGATGAAGCGATCATGGTGGAAGGCGAGGAACTGGCCGGAGTGGACGCTTCGGCCGTGTCGCTCGCACTGAGCAAGGTCCTGGCGTCGCTGGAGTACGATCTCGTGTTGTGCGGGGCTCAGGCGGCCGACGACAACTTTGGACAGGTGGGCGTCGCCCTGGCCGAACGGCTCAACCTGCCCTACGCCAGCCTGGTGACCGCCATCCGCGTGGAAAACGGCAGGATCACGGCGGAGCGGGAACTGGAATCGGGCATGTACGAAACGGTGGAACTGGGGCTTCCGGCCCTTCTGACCATTCAATCGGGAATCAATGAGCCGCGCTACGTGTCCATCATGGGCATCCGCAAGGTCCGCAACATGGAGATTAAACAGCGCGGTTTGGACGATCTGGAACTGTCCGGGGAAGATGTCGCGGGCGAGGCCAACTGGTTCGAGTCGGTGGAGATGACGCTGCCGTCCGAAGGCGAAGGGGCGGAGATCCTGTCCGGTTCGCTCGATGAAATCTGCGCCAGGGCCGCCGCTATCATCAAGGAGAAAGGAGGGCTGAGCTGATGACTGACATACTGGTGGTCGCCGAACATCGGCAGGGAAAAATGCGGGATGTAACGTTCGAGGCGCTTCACAAGGCTCGGGCTCTGACGCGGGAAAGCGGCGGTTCGGTCGTGGCCGCGCTTTTCGCCAAAAAATCCTCGGATCTGGCTCGAAAGCTCACTCCCTACGCCGACCGCGTGTTACTGGTGGAAGGCGAGGAGTTTGAAAACTACAACGCCGAACCCTATCTGGCCGCGCTGAAGGAGCTTATTTCCGAACGAAAGCCCCGTGTCGTCCTGATCGCGCATTCGGCCTGCGGCATGGACTTCGCCCCGGCGCTGGCGGTTCGCCTCAATGTCCCCCTGGTCACCGATTGCGTGGACGTTCAAATGGACGGAGATCGGTTGCAAGCCCAACGGACCTGCTATGGCGGCAAAATCGAGGCCCTGGTGACGGTCAAGCCGGCGCCCTGTATATTGCGACCATGCGGGCCGGTTCCTTTCCTGCCACGCCCCTGGAAGCTGTCCAGGGTGAAATCGTGACCTGTCCAATCCCTTCCCTGGACGGTCTGCGGGACCGGCTTTTCAAGGGCTACACCGAAGCCGAAGCCGCCGACGTGGACATTACCGGCGCGGACATCCTGGTTTCGGTGGGCCGCGGTATCGGCAAGCCCGAAAACATACCCGTGGCGCAGGAACTGGCGGACGCCCTCAAGTCGCCGCTCTCCTGTTCCCGCCCGGTGGCCGATCAGAAATGGCTGCCCAAGACCCGCCAGGTGGGTTCGTCGGGCAAGACGGTCAAACCCAAGGTGTACCTGGCCATCGGCATCAGCGGCGCTTTCCAGCATCAGGCGGGCATGAAGGGGGCGGACACCATTATCGCAATCAACAAGGACCCCCGGGCGCCCATCTTCAAAATCGCCCACTACGGCATCGTGGAAGACCTGTTCAAGGTAGCGCCGCTTCTGGCTCAAAAAATTCGAGACATCGGTTAATCGCGGGGAGAATGCGCCATGAATTTCGAGTTGACGAAAGAACAGAGAGACATCATCGCGGCCGCGCGTGAATTCGCCGAGGGCGAATTTCCCGACCGCGCCAAGGAATTCGACCGGAATGAAACCTTTGATCTGGATCTCTGGCGCAAGGCCTCGGAACTGGGGTTCGTGGGCATGTTCATTCCCGAACAGTACGGCGGCCCCGGTTTCGGGTTTCTGGAGTTCTGCCTGGCCAACGAAGAGTTCTGGGCGGTCGATCCCGGCTGCGCCCAGGCCATCATGTCCACCACCTTCGGTTCGGAAATACTGATCCTATTCGGCAGCGAGGAGCAGAAAAATCATTACCTGCCCCAGGTGTGCACGGGCCAGGCCATCATCTGCGCGTCCATCACCGAATCCGACGCGGGCAGCGATCCCACGCAGGCGCAAACCACCGCCGTATTGGACGGCGACCACTGGGTGGTCAACGGCTCCAAGATGTTCACCACCAACGGCACCATCGCCGATTACGTCATGTTGTTCGTGCTGACCGATCCGGACGCCAAGTCCAAGCACGATCGTTTTTCCTTCCTGCTCGTCCCCACCGCCACCGAGGGCTACCACGCCACCAAAATCAGGGGCAAGATGGGAATCCGGGCCTCGGACACCGCCGAACTCAGCTTCACCGATATGCGGGTTCCGGTGGAAAACCTGGTGGGTAAAAAAGGGCGCGGATTTTATCAGCTCATGGAATTTTTCAACCGCACCCGTCTGCATATCTGCGCTCAGGGCGTGGGGCTGGCGCGAGGCGCGATGTCGCAAGCCATCCGTCACGTCAAGGGCCGGAGACAGTTCGACCGGGCCCTGGCCGAGTTTCAGGGCGTACGGTTGAAAGTCGCGGAAATGGCCACCCGGATCGAAGCGTGCCGCAACATGTATCAAAAGGCGGCCTGGTTCGTGGACCACGGGGTCATCAAGCACGATCTCATCGCCATGGCCAAGTGGTTTTCCGCCGAAACGGCGGTGTGGGTGGCCAATGAATCCCTCCAGTTCCACGGCGGCTATGGCTACATCGACGAATACGACATTCAGCGGTTCTACCGGGACGCCAAGATCCTGGAGATTTACGAGGGAACCAGGGAGATCGAAAAGCAGATCGTAGCCAACGCGTTCCTGTGATCGGCGCTGTCCAATCTTATAGGATGTATTGAAAAATAGACGCCCCGGTCGAGCCGGGGCGTCATGAGAAGAGCCTTCCCGCCATGACGCGCGAACGGCGTCAGGGGCTGGAAAACATCGCTTAAGAGTTAGGGTACGGCGATGGTCCAGATGTCCATATTGCCCGCCCTCTGGGATTCAAAGAGCAGCCTGGTTCCATCCGGGCTCCATTGCGGATACATGTCGAAACCTTCCCGGGTCAACTGCGTCAAACCCGTTCCATCCGTATTGGCGACCCACAAGGTGGCGCGGTAGGACTTGTCCCATGACCAGAAAGCCACCCTGGCGCCGTCGGGAGAGAAGACCGGTCCCCGGTCGCCCAGCGAACTGTTTTGGGAAAGGACCACGGGCGCGCCGGTAAGCACGGTACCGTTGGACGGCGCTACCGGCTGGCAGACCGCCACGTAGGAAACGCGATCCTCGCCCGAGGCGTTGGTCACGATTTCCGCCGTGTACACGAGCTTGTCGCCCTGGGGGCTCCAGTCATATCCCTGCACCGATTTGACGCTGTTCCACGTGTGAATGGTCGGAGACGCGAAACCGTTCTCAAAGGTCATCAGATCTTCCACGGTCAGGCCGTAATCTCCGCCCGGGGCCACCTTGTAGGCGATGGTCGATCCATCGGGGCTCCAGAGGGAATTGCTTTCCATGGCCGGTTCCTGCGTGAGCCGATACTTTTCGGAGCCGTCCGCTGAAATCACCCAAATGTCCCAGTTGCCATCAGTGACCGCGCCGTAGGCGATATACGCGCCGTCGGGACGCCAGGCCGGCCGGTCCAGCGCCTCGTTGCTGCTCACGAGGACCGTGGGCGCAGCGCCGTTCAGCCGGTCCACGACGATGGAGGACATTCCCGTGGCCTGGTCATACCGCCAGTAGGTCAGCTTCGAGCCGTCCGGGCTCCATTCCGGCCATCCGTTCACGTAGGGTTCCTGGCTTATCTGGCGCGGATTGGATCCGTCGCTGTTCATGACCCAGATCTGGAGGTTGCCGGTCCGATTGGACGCCCAAGCGATCCTTCCGCCGTCCGGGGACCATTTGCCGCCAACGTCCGTGGCGCCATTGGTGGTGAGCCGGGTAAGGCTTCGGCCGCTCTCGGTCATCGAAGTGGCCGGTATGTCCACCGGGACGCTCACCTGGGAATTTTCGGGCGGCGCCATCCCGGGAAGCCTGTGACAGTTATAGCAGGACGGGTTGGTTCCCAGAGGCACGATTATCCTGGTGGGCAGGGTGTCCCGGGAGGGGAAGGGGAAGTAAAAGCCCTTGATGTCCATGGCGTAGCTGCTTACGTCGATAATGCCTTGCCATGAAATTTCATAGCGCGTCCCGTCCGGTCCTGCGGCGCCCACGCCGTGAATGGCGGTTTCCAGCGCTCCGGTTATGGGTTCGCCCGCCGAAGGCGCCGCCAGATCGTTGGCGAAATCCCGGGCCTTGGTCTTCGCGATCACCGCTTCCTTGACCTTGGTGATCTCGTCGTTGGCGGTCACGTTTTCATACACATTGGCGGCCTTGGTAAACTGGGCTTCACGTCCCAGATGAAAGCTCTGCTCCTCGACAATAGTCTTGTAGGCCTTGTCCAACCGCAGGGCTCGCTGCGGCGAGGGATAGAGCAGCAGCGAAACGTCGTCGTGAAGCTTTTCGGCCATGTCCGGTTTGAGAAAGCCGTTGGCGTCGAAAAACAGGTCGCTGATTTCCGTGTTGCTTCTGAACTCGTCGCCGCCGCCGGAGTACATCAGATAGAAACAGTATTCATATTGGACACCGGCCTTCTTGAACTCCACCTTGGGCTCGTTGAGACCTTTCAGGTCTTTCTGCGACCAGTCGTACCAACCCTGCTGAAAGTGGGTGGTATCCACTTTGCGGGCAAAGGCGAACATGGCGTCCGTGGTGGCGCCGATCCCGCCGTGGCAGCCGATACAGGAGGCCGTTTCCTCGAAGGTCTGAGGCCGCAGATCGCCGTTGGCGCTTTCGATAAATCCCTGAAGCGCCCAGCCCTGGCCGTTACTCACGCCGGTTTCAATGTTTCCGACAATGTTTTTCAAGCGGTCCGGGAAATCGTCGCGTTCCTTGACTTCGTCAAGCGCCAGGGTTTCCAGTTCGGCGTAGGTGTTCCACAAGGCCTTGCGGGCATACCGGATTTCCTTGATCCGGGAGGCCATTTTGACGCCCTGGGCGCCGTCGATATCGATGTAGCGCAGGGTGTTGAGAAACTCGGTTCCCTCGGGAAACAGTCCCGCGGCCAGATGGACGGCGCCGCTCTGCTGAGCCGCCAGCGCGTCGCCCACATAGCTCATGTTCCGGCCTTCATTGGGCGCCCAATCATAGGTTATTTTGACGGCATCGCCGATGACGCCGTTTTTGTCCAGATCCACGCCGTACAAGGTTTCGTCGGTGGGCTCTATGGCCACGTCGCCGCGTTTAACCAGGGATTCCAGAATGGCGAGATTGAGTTTGTAAACGGAGATGTCCAGTTTACCGTTACGCGTACGGAAAACATCGGCCAGCCTGATCAGCACGTCGGACATGGCGCCGTTGGCCGGCCATTCGGTGGTGGGGAAGGGATAATAGGCGAAGGCGCGCCAGCCCGTGTAGGCGCCCGACGGGTCCTTGTCAAAGCCTTCCTGGTCGAAGTTGTAATAGCAGTCCGGAACGTAACCCCCCCACGCGCCGTCGTTGTTATAGTCCCACTCCGCGGGAAGGGAGGCCAGGGCCACGGCGGGCTTGATCTGTCCGGAGGCGTCGAAATAGTTTCCGGTCCGCACATACTGCAGGATACTCTCGTCGGATATGGCCGCCATCTGGGCGGTTCGATCCTTGAACATGTTCCGCCAGTGATTTTCCTTGGTGTATTCCGGCAGAGAGTATTCGAGCTGAAGCTCGTTATCGTTGGTGAAATCGGGACGAAGCCCGGTGGTATGGCAGGCGTAACAGGTGTTGTGCACCGTCTTGTCATCCGCCACGGTCTTGGTGTAGCACTGCGGCGGAAGGTAGGGGGCCAGATTCAGCAGGCTTTTACTGTCCAGATCGGCCGTATCGGCGCCCACGGGCTCCGACGAACCCGATCCGGAGCCCGAACCGGAGCACCCGACGGCTGCGGTTATAAGGAGCAGTAGTACAATAATGCACGCTTTTTTGGTGTTCATGACTACCTCGCAAAACGGAGTTGAATGGTGAGACGGTGAAACTTTTGCGCGTCCCATGAAAGGCATTTCAGGAAAAGGACGACGGTTCAAACCTGGCCGCGTTCGCGGCCGACTTTTTCTCGATCTTTCTTAAGATCGAGGACAGATTTCCGGTTCGCCTTGGCGGCGGGTCGGAAAATCCGTCTCTCCGGTTTCATTCGACACATGAAAAAGCCGGGCCTGTACGGCCCGGTCTGATTCGTGTTTAGTTCAAAGCGGGCATGGGTCCGATGTAGCCCACATAAGCCCGAGCGCTCGACTGGTCGACCAGCTTGTCCTGATCCGACTCGCCGTAAGGATGCTGTACCACGCTCATCAGATACGCCCATCCGTTGATGTCCTGATAGATGTAGGGAGAAGTGGTTTCAGAACCGTAGGGAGTGGTTTCGATGCGCGTAAGTTCTTTGCTTTCCACGTTAAAAGCCCAGATGGAGTCGTTCTGGTGACCCGATCCCGTGTCTTCACCGATGATGAGGGTCTTGTAGCCCCGGATGAAGGTCAGGTTGTCGGGGTTGGCGATGCCGTCGATCTGGCAGGTGTTTCCCGCATAGGGGCTGGTCGCGTCATAGGTGGTCATGGTACCGGTGACCACGGCGGTCATGTTCTTGGCCACGTATTCGCTGCCGATGGAAGAGTCCGCGCCGATTTCCAGAGCGTAGACGCCGCCGCATTCGTTGTAGGGCAGTCTGATGTCGTTGGGGCCGCCCACGTCGTACTTGGTGTTGGCCTTGCCGGCCTTCGTGTTGTCTTCCATGCCGCTGTTGATTTCGCTCATGGCCACGTACATGATCTTGTTGTCCGGATCGAAGGTGACGCCCTCTTCCTTGCGGAATTCGGTTGTGGCGCCGAGCATGGCGGCATAACGTCTGGTTTCCAGCCGGGAGGCGATCAGTTCCATGCCGGGCCTCACCGCGAGGCATTCATGGCCGGAATCTTCGGTGTTGACACTGGTGTACCCGGCGGGACAGGTGTTGTCTTCGTTGGGGTCGACGGCGTCGAAGATGTCATAGAATTTTGTGCCGGAATTTATAGCGATCGCGATTTCGGCCTGGTTGGCGTGTCCCAGAGCAACCCACTGGATCTGGGCGGACCCGCCGTTGTCGGCGCTGGTCTGGATCCACTTGGCGGCGTACAGCGCGCCGGCGCTCAGGTCTCCGGGGTTGTCGGCGACGAACATGAACAGGCCCACGTTGGTGCCGTCATCGGAAATGTACACGGTCCTTTGATCGGGCATCACGTATGACAATTCGATGGCCACGCGGCCCATGGCGTAGCGTTTGTTCACGGCGTAGCTGCCGTCTTCGCTCACGGCGATTTCCACGGGATGACCGTAGCGGTAGGAATTGAAGCTGGCGTGAATTTCATCCAGGGTCACGCTGTCCGCGAAGGGATCTACGATACCGAAGTAGCGCAGCATGGGCTTATCGTAATCTTCGATGTCCGCCGTCGTCAGCGCGTCTTCATGCACTCTGGCGTCCGGAGGATATTCTTCGCTGCCCAGATGGTTCCCCCAAGGGGTAACACTGCCGGCGCAAGGAACCCACAGACCGCCCCAGGCGGAGAAGTCGATGCTTTTGGTGGAAACCGGCGTCAGCAGACCGGTCTGCGTATCCTGGCTCAGTTCGGTCAGATACATGCCGCCCGGCCGGGATTCGAAGTGGGTGATACAGAACAGCTTGCTTCCTACTTTGAGCAGGGATGAAAAATCGTTGTCGTTGGAAATGAACTGCGAACCGTCGGTTTCCACCACGGGAATACCGTTCTGGTCCAGCATCAGACCGAATGTCGCACCGCCGACGTTATCGCCGCTTCTCATCAGGGTGTGATAATCGATCTCATGAGCGACGCCGTTGACTTCCACCGACTTGGAGGCCTGAACAACTCTTTTGGCGTCGTCGGTCGTGGGCGCGTCCACCGACGAAAAGACCAAGCTTGACTGATCGGCCGGAGGATTGTTGTTGCTGTCGTGGTCATCGTCGTTGTTGCAGCTGACCGCCATCAGCGTCAGCAACAGCGCGGCCAAGAAAAGTCCCATAAGACAGAGTGAACTTCGGCCCGAACCTACTCTTTTGAATCTCTTCATTCTTTTCCCCTTTTGTGTTGTTAATTTATCGCCTATATCAGCCGTAACTGATAAATTTAAGCGCGCCAGCATTTTAATGGTTTGGAGATTTTTGGTCCTGCGGCTTGGGAGATGGTTCTGATTACCGGGTCAAGGACCGGTCAGGAAGAAGTCACGCCACAAACCAATACCTAGGAATAATACTCGTTTCTTGCGGTGATTTAGTTCTGGCGCGGTGAGGGAACTATGAGAAATAAATGAGGGGATTATGAAGATTTTGTAGGCTTCGGGGCATGTCGAAGCCGGTCGCCCGGGAAAGCGAGGCTGAAACGGTAAAAACTAATGGTATTATCTATATTTTGAACTAGCGGGCAGGCAATCCAGGCAAAACGTTGTCGTGGGGCCATTATTGCCGTCATCTCGAGCGGAGCGAGAAATCACATCCGGGAGCGCGGGGGAAAAGATTCCCCCGCGAAATCTTTTTTCGTGACGCCACGGGCTACGCGAAGGCGGTTTCGCCTCTGGCTTCGCTGATGAGACGCTTCATTTGGGTGATGGTTCCCTTGCGGTCGTCGGCGCCGTAAATGGCCGATCCGGCCACGAACACCTCGGCTCCGGCCTTGGCCACTTCGAAGATGGTGTCCAGGTTTACGCCGCCATCCACTTCAATGGACACGTCAAGTCCGCGGTTGTCTATTATAGTACGCAGCTCGCCGATTTTGCGGGTCACGTTTTTTATGTATTTCTGTCCGCCGAAGCCGGGGTTCACGCTCATCAGCAGGACCATGTCCACATATTCGAGGACATACTCCAGGGAGCACAGCGGCGTGGCGGGGTTGAGCGCCACGGCCGGTCTGGCTCCGAGGCTTCGGATGTGGTCGATGGTCCGGTTCAGGTGGACACAGGTTTCGGCGTGGACGCAAATGATGTCCGAACCCGCCTTGATGAACGCTTCCAGATAGGCGTCCGGGTCGGAGATCATCAGATGCGTGTCGATGGGCAGGTCGCAGGAACGGCGCACCGCCTCCACGAACATGGGACCGGCGGTGATGTTGGGCACGTAATGGCCGTCCATGACATCCACGTGGATAATATCGGCCCCCGCTTCCTTGACATCCATTACTTCCCGGCCTAATTTGCAAAAATCAGCCGAAAGAACCGAAGGCGCGATTCCTTGAATCCGGTTGGAGAGCGCCATTGATAACCTCCTTTTTTATGCCTGTGGCGGCAGCCGCTTGCAGAGAACCATTTATCGCCTCGCAAAGGAGAACGCATGCCTCACGAAACGCTGCATCTGGAAAAAATCGACAATGTTCTCGTCGTTACCTTGAACCGGCCTGAAAAGAAAAACGCCATTTCTCCCAAAATGGCTCAGGAACTTGAATCCCTGTTTCATTCACTCGGCCATCATGGCGGCGGCGTGCGCGCCATGGTCATCACGGGCGGTCCGGGCGTGTTTTGCGCCGGACTCGATCTGAGCGCCATCGACGAACTTTCCGACCATGACGCGGAACATTTCTTCGGCGACGTCAACAGCCTCTACCTGGCCATGCAGGAAACGTCCGTTCCCATCATCGCGGCCATCGATGGACCGGCCATCGCCGGCGGGTTCGATCTCGCGGTGATGTGCGACATCAGGATCGCCACGTCGAAGGCTATCTTCGGTCAGCCGGAAATCAAGGTGGGCGTCACCCAGCTCATCGATCCGCTCTGGAAAATCATCGGACTGGGCCGGGCCCGCGAAATGGCCATGACCGGAATGATCGTCGACGCCCAGGAAGCCCACCGCATCGGGTTGGTCAACCGGCTGGTGTCTTCCGACGATCTGCAGGGGATGGCGCGTGAGCTGGCGCGTGAACTCGCCGAAAAGGACGTGGCGGCGATGCGGGCGACCAAGCAAAATCTTCAGATGATACCCGGCATGGAAAACATCCAGGCGCTTCGGTCGCAGATGTGGATATTTCAGACTTTCGTGGACAGCCGGGAGAAACGGGGCCGCATGGCTTCATACCTGAAGAAGATCAAAAAAGACGCCTGACCGGTCGGGCGATCGCGTCAGAGCTTTCGGTTTACCACGAAATCCGCCAGTTCCAGCATGAGTTTCTTGCTGTCGCTGTCGGGAAAAACATCCAGATGGCGCACCGCGCGCCCCGTAAATTCCCGGGCCTTGTCCAGAGCGGCTTCCACGCCCCCGTAGCGTTCGACCAGTTCGAGCGCTTCGGGCCAGCGTTCGGGCTTGAATTTGTCCTTGGCGGCGAGATCCGTCAGCTTTTTCCGGTCTTCCGCGGAAGCCACGCTCAGGGCATGCATCAGCGGCAGCGTGATTTTTCCCTCTTCGATATCCTTGCCCACCGGTTTTCCGAATTCTTTTTCAGAGAGCGAGTAATCGAGGGCGTCGTCGACCAGTTGAAAGGCGATTCCCAGATCCATGCCGTATTTGCCAAGAGCGTCCTGGCCTTCCGGTGTGGCCGTGCCGAGCATGCCCCCTATTTTCGCGGCCGCCGACAGGAGAGCCGCCGTCTTGCATATTATTATTTCGAGGTACTCTTCCTCTGTCAAGGCGAGATTATGCGTGTGGATCAACTCCAGAACCATGCCCTCGGCCATGCGATTGGTGGCGGCGGAGAGCACGTCCAGGATACCGATTTTCCCCATTTCCACGGCCATGCTGAACGATTTGGAATAGAGGAAATCGCCTACCAGGACCGCAGCGGAATTGCTCCACAGCACGTTGGCGGTTTGAGCGCCGCGCCGCACCGCTGAGTTGTCGATCACGTCGTCGTGCAGCAGAGTGGCGGCATGTAAGTATTCGAATACGGTCGAAAAATAGTATTCCGAACCGTTATTGTAGTTGCACATGCGCGCCGCCGCCACGAACAGGATGGGGCGAAGCCGCTTTCCGCCGCTCAGCAGAATATGGCTTCCTACCTTACTGATCAGCCGTACGTGCGAACTCAGATTATCCCGCAGATATTTATTGATGAGTTCGGCGTCATGCTCTATTTTGGCCAGAAAGTCGTTGTTATTCATCGGGGGGACTGTAGCCGAAAAAGGGCGCCTTGTCAAAGCTCATCGGCCCGCCGCGGACCCTTGATTGTTCGACGTTCCCGCCATGGCCTCCCCATCGCCGCGCAACGCGGACAAGCGGGTTGTCCGCGTCGGCGGCGAGGAACCGATATCAAAGGCAGGACACTGCCCCGAACTTACTTATACGCGTTGGTCACCGCCGTGTAGGTGGTGGTCTGGTCGAGCGAGCCGATGTTCAGGATGCCGTAGTTCGGCGTTCCGTCCGGATTAAGGGCCGAAACATCGGGGAAGAAGCTAAAATCGCTCGCCACGCACTGAATACTTTTTACCACTCCCCCATGGCTGAAAGAGCCGAACGCGCCCTCGCTGTCGCTGTCGTTCGGCGTTTGCATCCATACCTTGTTCGAGAATTGAAAATGGCAAGCGCCCAGAAACTGTTCCGGGTTGCTTTGCCGATAGTCATTGGACGCCTGCAATTGATCCTGAACATAGGCGACCGAATATCCTTCCTGCGCCCGGCTCCTGCCTATCTCGGTGAACAGTATCGGCGTTTGAAATTGCGCATAGGTCTGCTGGACCCATCCCTGGCCGGTGCTTTGGGCGTTTACGAAAAGATAGTCTTTGTCGTTATAGGTGTTGGCGCATAACATGAGACGATTTTTGTAGGGGGCCAGCCTGGAGTCCGTCAGTATCTGGTTGAATTGATTCCAGCACGGCAGGTCGGCGCCGTTGGATGCGAACGGCGCTCCTCGCGGTATAAAGGCCAGGGGAATCCCCACCGGGATATTCTGGCTGAAACCCTTGGCGTTGGCTCCGGCCAGGAATTGCGCCGCAAGCCCGATGGCGTTGGCAAAGAGCGTCGGAGGGTCGTAATCCGAGACGAGAAACGGTTCATTGGCGATAATGACGCCCGCGACCGCCGGATGCCAGTCCGTGCCGCTGCTGTTTCCGAAGTTGCCCGACTGCAGGTAGACCGGTATCTGATCGGCCCAGAATTGCGGATTCTCCGGAAGATAATTGGATATGGGCACGACCACCTTGATTCCCAGGCTCTGGCAATAATTTAAAAATTGGCTGTGATCGTTGCGGTTGTCCCAGTCGTAGAGGCGAATGAGATTGACCCCCATGTCCTTCAGCGTTTGCAGGTCGTTCCGGCAGTAAGGCGCGCAGCTTTGGGACAGGTAGGATTGCGTTCCCCACAGAGACCCCATCTGCTTCCTGGCGATGTCGCTGCCAAAGTAGATATAGGTCTTGTTGGCGGTCGAGGGATCGTATCCCTGACTGAACGCCTGGTAACATGCGCCTTTGCCCGGAATAGGAAATCGTGACGAGTTCGGTTGCACGGAGTCGATGTCCAGCATGACTTGATGCAGGGGTTCGAAGCTGCCCGTGGGTTGGCCCAGAATCGTCGCCGTATAGGTGAGGCGGCCGCTTTCCTGCGAATACACGGGATTGGTGAGCGTCAGGAAATATACTTCCAGGCTTCCGCTGTCGGTCGTCCCGTACAGCGCGGCGTTGGGCGGGTTGTCTTGAAAATAGTCGTCCCAATTCGCCAGGAATTCCATGGTATCGTTCTTATCGGAGTAGGTTCCCGGCGCGTTATCCACCCAGATCGTTTCCTCGCCCGCGCCGTTGAGCGCTACCTCATACACCCCTTTTGTGGCCGTGGGCGTGACTTCGGCCTGGCCCGAGTATTGAATAAAAGAGGACACCTCATCCTGATCGACCACGTTATTCAGCACGTTCAACACCGGAATGGTGAAGGTGACTTCACTTACCGGCTTTTGGTCCAGGGTGTGATTCAACAACTTGACGTTAACGGTCAGGACGCCTCGGTCGGCGTCATATTCGGGAGACGTCAGCGTTCCATAGATACCGTCCAGGGTTCCGGTTTCCGAGAAAAAGCCCGTAAGCGTGGCGTTGGGCGGAACCGAATCGTACGCGGCCGACCAGATGGCGTTGACATACGATCGCACGGTATCTTCTCCCGCGTCCCGAAACGGCCGGTCGGTATACCACAACGCCTCCGGCGTGACTCCGTTCAGGGTGAGAACATAATCAAAATCCTCGCCGGCCGCGGGGGTCAAGCTTCCCCGTTCCGCCGAAAGCAGGTAGATCCGTGAGGAAAACGACGGTGAATCTCCGTCGTCTCCGCAGGAAGAGATCATGATCGGAAAGAGCGCCAAGAGCAGCAAAACGCGCGCAAGATTCCAACTCCATTTCATGGGGTCACCTTTTCTCGCCCGCCCGTGGGCAAGCATTTTTTAAGTGTGGTTACCGAGGTAGCGCGGAAATACCCGCATCGATCCAGTTTAGGCTCGCACTGACGACCTGCGCGCCATTGGCGCCGCATAGCGAACAGGAAACGAACCATTCATATAGTTTAATACATTTTTCGAAGCTTATGTGAATAATGTTTGAATTGTTGTATCACAATGATGGCCATGAGCGGCCACATCGTCGGCGAGAAGGCGATGGCGGGGCGAAAAAATACAGGGCGGCTTAATGCCTCGAGGGTGGGGTGGCCAAGGCAACTTGTTGTCTTGGAACGAAGGAGAAGATGCGAAAGCAAAAATTAGTGATCGCTTTTCTGCAAAGTTTCAAGATCCCTTGTTGCTTCGTAACGCAGGCAGCCCATCGATTTTCTGCGTTAAATGTCAAAAGGCAAGACGTGACCCCGAGTCCGCGGCAAAGGTAAAGAGACTGGGACGGCAGAAAGCAACAATATCCATCTCGGCCAGGGAAAAATTAAATTCCCTGGAAGCGGGTGAGTTTTTCCCTTGACCGAGAGCCTCTTAATGGGTGACCCCGCAATTTCGACGGGAACATCCATTCCAAGTAATCTTCACGAAAAAGCGCTATTCCATGTTATCAGGCTTTTCGTATCTTCAGATAGGTCAGCCCGGAAGCGATCGCCATCGGCAAGACACCAAAAACAATCAAGACCACGTGAGATGGCATACTCCACCATTCCAGCAGTCGAATCCTGTCCAGCCCGACGAATTCCAGACTCCGCGCATGCCAGTAACCATTTTCAAGGACATCCCATAACTGCATGGCCCCTATCGGAAACAGGTTGGTGATTACCATCAGCGCCAGGCCGAGGTTCAAGCCCCAGAAAGAAATCTTGATGAACTTTTGCGGCACCACCCACTGCTCCTCGGTCAACACATGGCGCATGGTCAGCACGATGAGCGCCATACCCAACATGCCGAAAGCCCCCAGAAGGGCGGCATGACCGTGGTTCAGCGTCAATACCGTTCCGGCTTCAAAGTAGCTGACAACCGGCATGTTGATCAAAAATCCGAAGATCCCCGCGCCCACAAAATTCCAGAAACCCACGGCCATGAGAAAGTAAAAGGCCCATTTGTGCGGAATGATTTTTACTGGCGCATCGCCTGTTTCCTTGGTTCCGGTCAATTTGATAAAATCCCAGGCGTCCAGCGTCAGCAAGGTGAGCGGAACCACTTCGAGCGCCGAAAACATGGCTGCCAGGGCCATCGTGAAGTTGGCCTGTCCGGTCCAATACCAGTGGTGCGCCGTTCCGATGATGCCGCCGGATAGAAAGAGGATGGCATCCATGTAGATGACCCGAATCACATTGGTGCGGCGGACAACACCCAGTTGATAAAAGGTGACGGCAACCAGAACGGTGACAAACAACTCGAAAAAGCCTTCCACCCACAGGTGGATGATCCAGAAGCGCCAAGTGTCCACGACGGTAAAATTGGTGGTGCTGCCGAAAAAAAAGGCAGGTAGGTAGAAAAAGGGAATGGCGGCGGCCCCTGCCATGAACAGCATGACGATCTCCCTGCGTTCGGGATCCTTCAGGGCCGGCGCCGTGGCCCGGTAGAGGAGCCATATCCAAAAACTTAACCCGATCACCAGAACGACCTGCCAGAACCGTCCCAATTCCAGAAACTCCCAGCCCTGGTGACCGAACCAGGACCATAACCTGCCGAAAAACTGGTGAATGCCGAGAATCTCGCCCAACATGCTGCCGGCAACCAGAACGACAAGCGCCCAGAACAGCACATGAATGCCGATCGATTGACCGGCAGGTTCCTTCTGGCCCAATGAAGAGGCCAGCAGCAACCCGCCCGCAACATAGGCGGTGGCGATCCAGAAAAGGGCCAACTGCAGGTGCCAGGTGCGCAGAAGATTGCTCGGCAGATATTGGGCCAGATCGATGCCGTAAAAATTGCCGGGTTCCGCGCGATAGTGCGCCAGTGCCCCGCCAATCAAAACCTGAGCCAGGAAAAGCAGCGCAACAACCAGACAATACTTGATGACCGCCTTCTGGCCGGCGGTGGCTCCGCCCGGCAGCATGTGGGGATGAAAGTCACCGTGATCGCCTTTCCAGCCCAGGTAGTCGAATCTGCCGAATATAAATAGAACCAGCGCCAGTCCGGCCAGCAGCATGGCAACGCTCAGGGCGCTCCACAGAAGGGCATCGGCCGTAAGACGGTTGCCGACCACCGGGTCATAGGGAAAGTTGTTGGTATACGAATATGATTTGTCCGGACGATTGGCCACACTGGCCCAGGCAGTCCATGCAAAAAATGCCGTCAGTTGGCGAATCTCCTCCGGGTCGTGGATATATTTGATCGGAAGTCCAGCATTTCCTTCCGGCTGGGAAAAATAGTCAGTCCAGACCCTGAGCTGACGCTGATACGAGACTTTTTCGGGATCGATGAAGGTCAATTCTTTTGATATGGGATCATACCGATTTTCCTTGAGAAGTTCGGCAACCCTGGCGTCTATCCGTGAATGCTGCTGTTCATTGTTCAGCGACGATAAATCTATGCCTTCCTGTGCGGCAATCGCTTTGCCGGCATCGATGGATAAACCGTGAAGATACTGCGCGGAGAAATCCGGACCCAGATAAGAACCATGGCCCCAGATGGTTCCGTTTTGCATCAAGGCATATTTCAAAAAGACCTGCTGGCCAGCTTGAATGTCCGTCCCGCTGAAAATGATCTTGCCGTCGCTGTCGACCACTTGTTCCGGAATCGGGGGGGCATACCGGTAGGATTGTACGGACATGAAGATTAAAACCGCCATGCCGCAAACAAAAACAAATATCACACTGCGACGCCACAACGGGGAGAGGGTCAGCGTGTCGGATAGCTGCTCATTCATTTTGGTCTCTTTCTCGTCACGTGTTACAATGGGTCCTGATAGCTCTATCCGATGACGACTTCATAAAAACAGGGCGTGGGGCTGCCGTCAAACAGCGGCATGACCCTCTCACCCGCCTTGTCATGTGCAGGACTGCTATGCATTGCCTGGAAAGCATCTTGATTTTCAAACTCGACAATAGCCGCATAGTTGCCTTCCTTCAACGGTTTTAAAAGCCGTCTTCCGATAAAACCCTTAGCCGTTGAGAATTGCTTGTTTGATGCGGCGAACCACTCTCTAAACTCGGCGTCTTTGCCTGCTTTTATGGGCGGAAAAGAAATTAGTGCGACAAACATGGTGTCACCTCCGTGAGATTGAGCGTTTTATGTTTATGGGGTTTGTAAACATTTCCTTGAGTTGTCCTTAATAAAACACCGCCATGGTTGTTAACTTAGAGTAAAAGATATCACATCATGCGGGATCTGTTGATGGTTTTCTTTCGATTCGATGGCCTCCCGGATGGCATGGCACAAGTCGTTAACCGAACAGCCGTGAATACGGGCAACATCTTCCAGCGCATGGAAGGCTTGAGTGGGACACCCCACACACAGCATCCCGCGCTTAATAAACGCTGCTGTCGCGCATGGGTAACATTCCAACAACCCCTGGATGGTCATTTTCGAATCAATTATTATCATGATTGGATGATAGCATCACCGATGGACGTGATCTTTGCGCTGAAGCAAAGATGTGAAAAAAAGAAAGGAGGATTAGACATACAAAACATGTTGAAATGTCAGGGATGTTCAGAATAAAGCACCAGAGCATGCGGGTTGCAGATGGTAATCTGCTCCCGTTTGGATTTAATCCAGCCTTTTCTCTCCCAGGAGCTTAGTATACGGCTTACGGTGAAAACAGTGGCGCCGATGTAATCCGCCAGTTCCTGGCGTGTTAGTGGAAAGTCGACGTGGATGCCCTCCACCACCCTGTGGCCGGACTGTCTCATGATGCGGAGCAGAGCGCGAGCGATGCGCTGTTCCGCCTGTTCAGTACAGATTTCCAGGTATCGGTTCTGCAACTCGCCGAGGCGATTGATGGTGCACCGTAGCATGTTCACCGACAGAGGCGGATATTCCAGCATGAGCTGCACCATGGTTTGTTTGTCCCATCCAACCGCCACTGCAGCAACTATGGTTTCCGCAGTGGCCGGATATTCCTTTCCTTTGAAAAGTGAAACTATGGCGGTTAATTCTCCGGGACCTATATACCGAAGGATGGCCTCTTTTCCCTCTTCATGGAGCTTGATGAGTTTGAGGCGGCCGTTCAGAACAAGAAAGCTTTTGTAAGCCGGATCGCCTTGGCGAAACAAGATTTCCCCGGACTTTAGGCGGACACGATTCCCCCGATTCAGGATGTCGGCTGCTTGCGGTTCTGAGACATCTGACAAAAATTCGGAGCGACGGAAACTGTCACCAATGATAGCACTCAAATCCAAAATATTTCTCCGTCAATGGCGATAACACCGTATGCCTCACCAGTGCGCAGGGGTCACACATACTCGCATTATCTTTGATTTGTACCCTGATCAAGCCTACTTATGGTATTTTTAAATGGTTGGGTTAATCCCAAACCAGCTCATGCTTACCATATAATTTGCTTCCGCTCGCACTATAGAAGAACCTATAAAATCGCGGCAAGTCCTTTTTATCTCTTCCGCGTAGAATATGGGATATGGATGATAATCTCCCGTATGCTCCATCAATTTCCCCCAGCGCCAAAAAAATCGGTCCGACCGGGTCATCCCGACGCCAGTCGTAGAAATTTCATTGCATTTAAAGGCTAATCTATTTAAATTTAGTATTGGGCCATTATTTCCGGGTTTTTCCATTTATATTGAAAAGGCGCCATCATCTTGCCCAAACATCCGCGCACATACGGGCTTATATCCTGCGTTTTCCTTTTAGCCGCGCTCCTGCTTTGTCTCTCGCCGGTCCTGGCCGATGAGCAGCAGGATGCGGGATTGCTCGGTTGTCCCCCCAGTGATCAAATACGGGCCGATTTGTCGCGCATGGGCAAGGAGCTCATACTCGTCAGCAGTCAATTGAATCAACTCCTGTCCGGGAAACAGACTGTCGACTCATCGCCGTACGCGCTCCTGTTGGTGGACTTGGACGACGAGGACGCCATTGCCAGAAGACGCGCGGAGCTACGGCAGATTCTCAAGGAATCCAATGAATCCCGCGCCGCTGCTTTGGGCATTTCGGTTCAATGCGCGCTCAAGAATGATGAATTGCTTGAAGCGGGACTGAAATTGCTCGAACTGGATCGCGCCACAAACGCTTTGCGTCTCAAGTTTCTGGAGCTCCCTCCAAACCAGCGAAAAGCGCTTCTTGATTTCCAACGGAAAGCCGATCATGACGCCGAGATTATCAAACGCATCAACAAAATCAGGGTTGAAACCCTGGAGGCAAAGGTAGACACATGGCTGGCGTTGCAGGCCGCGACGCGGGCCGGCTTGTATGAGACGGACGAGATCCTGAAAAACGTCGCCGAGCAGAGGGCTCTGCTCGAGAAAACCAAACTGGATATCCTGAATTTTCGTCTTCAAAAGCTCGACGAGGTGGAAAAAAGAGTCAGCTTCTATATGAACACCTTCGCGCGCCTCGCGGAATTTGACGCTCAACCCCTTGAAAAGGAAGATACGGCCAAACTCAAGCGTGATTATGTTGACATCGTCAGGCTATGGCGGCTCATCGTGGATGGCATATACACGGGGGTGCTCAGAGCCTTCTATGCTTTTAATATTCTGGACCTGCCTGAATTTCCAAAGGATGTTATAAACGCGGCGAAAGATACCGCTGCGGCGGAGGAGTACACGACATCCTACAACAACTTAGTAGACACACGGACAACACTGGCCAAAACCGCGCAATGGATGCTGACAGCGGAAACGGACTTCGCCCATCAACTCATTGTGCAGAGCGGACGCGTCCGTTCAAAAATCCTGAATGAGTTATTGAAACGTGGTGACTCTTCCCCCCTTAAATTTGACGCTGACTACCGCAGAGATTTCATGCGGGAACTCAAAACAGTGCCAAGCCGGTGGATAGCGCTTTTTTACCTCAACATATCGGATATCCAAAGAAAGCTGGAGCTGGGCCTACAGGGCATTTTAGAGCTTGCCGGACAGCTCTTGAGATTTCTGCTGTTTTTAGCCATTCCAATTGTTTTTTGGCTTATCCTCAAGAAGACAATCGCCGCTTTGCGGAGGACTCCATCGCAAATCATGGGAAGTGGAAGCGCCGTCGCTTTAGTGGGCGTGTTCTCGCGCTTAAGCAACCAGGCGGTCCCCTACCTGCGCTGGGTCTTCGTCATCCTGGCCGTGGAAATCGGCAAAGCGCTCATCGCGCAAACCGTGTTTTGGGAACTCAACATCGTTTTGCCATACATCCAGATCTATGGTGTTTACCGCATATTCCGCCAACTGGTCGCCGACGCGCTGGACGCCATTCCGGCGCAGGCCGAACTGGAATCGCAGGAGGAAGTGCAATTAAAGGCCGAGGAAAGCGCTAAAACACTTGGCAGATTTTTTCTTTTTTCGTGGTTCTTTCTCTATGCCGTGGAAAGCATTGTGAGCCGCGCGCTGGTTTTTCTCCTGGCGTGGAAAGTTGTCACCATCTCCGGCATTTTGGTCGCCGCGTTTGTAGCCAACAAGTGGAAGTACGAGCTGGCTGAATCAATTGAGGGTTCGCTGCGGGGCGCTTTTTGGAAAAGGCTGTCCAATGGCTGCCGCGGGAGGTTCAGTATCATTTGGAGCCTTCCTGCGATGGTCGTGGCGATAGCCATTATGCTCTACCGATGGATGAAAGCCTGGGGCGAGCATTTTGATGTGTATAAAAAAGTCTCGGCTCAGATTTTTAAACAAAGAATCGAAATGACCGTGGGAACGCAGGAGGATGAATCAAGAATCCTGCCGACCGATTATATTGAATGGTTTATGCCGGGACAATGCGATGACCAGTCAGTCATAGTCACGCCGGACCATGATATTGCGGTGGAGGTGAAAGACGTTATCCAGAAATGGCGTGAACGAGCGCTGGGCGAGCGCTCTTTGGCCATATACGGGACGCAAGGGTCGGGAAAAACCTATACGCTGAGACGGCTGGAAATCGAATTCCCGGATCTGAATATCCTGAAAGCTTCTATCCCTCCTAAGCTGCTCACCTCGGAATCCGTCAATTCATTTCTCGGAAACCTTCTCAATGTCTCCGTGGAAAGCCCCGCTTCGCTATTGAGCACGGACAAGAGCATGCCCAAAACGCTCATTTTACTTGATGACGCGCATAACCTTTTTTTAGCCAGGGTCGGCGGATTTCAGGCCTTCAAAACATTTATAGATCTGATTAACGCCCCCACCAAAAATCTGTTCTGGTGTGTGACGTTAAACCTCTATCCGTGGAATTATCTGGAGCGTGTATTCGGCCGTGATCGGTGTTTTGGTTATGTAAAAGAACTGCCCGAATGGTCGGAAAATAAAATCCGAGAGTTGATTCTGGTTCGACATCGTAAGACCGAGTTCAGGTTGTCGTACGATAACATCCTCGGCGCCGTGGGAAGCCGGGGGCGGGTAGGACGCATCAGTTATGTCCAGTCGAATTTTTACCGGTTGCTTTGGCAACAATCAAACGGCGCGCCCGGCCCGGCGCTCTATCTCTGGCTCTCCGCGCTGAGGGCTGAAGATTCCTCCATGTTGAGTGTCGGCTTGCCGGAGGGCGTGGATCGAAGCAGTTTCGGATACCTGCCCGAGGATGAGATTTTTGTGTACACCGAGGTTATTCGTCACGGAACGGTATCGGATGACGAGATAGTCCAGGCCACAAACCTACCGGAAGTGGTCGTGAGACAGGCTTTGGCGGAGGGCATTCAGAACCGGATACTGTCTCGTTCCGAGGACGGACGATACCGGGTAACAAGCCCCTTTCAAAAAGCGCTTATCAGCTTTTTAACCTTTAAGAATCTTTTATATGGAAGAAACTAATCTCCAACTCATTTTTCGCATCTTTGGACATCTGGAATTCAGAAAATTATTTTTTCTGATTATCGGCCTTGCCCTGCTCATATACTCGGTAAAGCTTATTTATCGGGCGACCAACCAGTTATCCAACAGATTTCCGGGTAGGAGACTGTTTCTGCTCCAAATCGCGACCCCACTGAGTTTCCTCATCTATGTTCTGGGTTTCGCGTTTCTTTTTTTTAATGTTCTCAACCCCCCGAAAGAATTAATGCTCGCCCTGGGAGGCGGCGCGGCCGTCGCCGTGGGCCTGTCGCTCAAAGACCTGGTAGCATCTCTTTTCGCGGGCATGATTCTGCTCTTCGACCGTCCTTTTCAGGTGGGAGACCGGGTACAATTCGGGGACACCTACGGCGAGATTAAAAGCATCGGTTTGCGGGCCGTTCGCTTGCAGACGCTCGATGACAGCCTGGTTACTATTCCGAACTCCCGTTTTATCACCGACGTGGTCTCTTCCGGAAACGCGGGCGCGCTGGATATGATGATCGTTATGCCGTTTCACTTCTCACTGAACATAGACTTCCAACAGGTCCGCGATCTCCTCTATGAAATCGTGGTCACCAGCCGTTTCGTATACCTGAAAAAGCCGGTGAGCATCGTGGCTTCCGAGGTCACTTTGAGCGGCGCGCTGGCCCTGCAGCTGACCGCCAAGGCGTATGTAATCGATGTGCAGCATGAAAAAGCGTTCCAAACCGATGTGGTTATGCGGGCCACGCAAATCTTTAAAGAATATGAAATCGAACGACCGTCCTTTAACCTGACCGGCCTGCCCGGAGCGGCGTGAAGGATATCTTCACCTGTCCTAATTGCCACACGAATATCGATCGCGCCTCAGGGGTGAATATCGGGGTAGCCGAGACAACTTGTTGTCTCGGTCCGAAGGACAAGGGGCCAATCCAAAGGTTGGTCGGCGCTCCTCGACCGATACCATGACCTCTTGTCGCTTCGCGACGCAGACAAGCAAGTTGTCTGCGCTGGCCGCGTTCTGGTTTAATGGCAAGATCGGCGTGGAACCCGCCCCTCGCTGGAGTGTCATAAGAAACGTGCTGCGCTGGGTTGAGTGAGAAGAGTGTGAACGCTTACCGCTCGGTCGTATCCCCAAGCTATAAGGTTTCAAAGCTCAGTTTTGAGCGATAGTGCGCGTTCCCAAGTGCAACTTGGAAAGAGGGTAATGCTAATTGTTACCTTTGTCAGGCACTCCACTCCCCCTTGGGGGATTATTATCATCTAACGAATCTTCTGTTGGTTGGTATGACTCTTGAATAGAGTCATCTACCTCTATTATTAGAGTTTTTTTGCGTTTTTGTTCTATTTCCAAAATAATTTTATTCTTAGCTTCGTCATTCATTACTTTCCCTCATTATTTGAATAATTCGATTATTAGGATATGAATGATCTCCCACGTTATGCGCGTTGTTAACTTCTCGACGCTCAGAAAATCGGCCCTTCTGGGGTCATCCCAAAGCAAATGTTCGAAATTTTATTGCATTCCGGGACTAACGGATTACCTTTAATTTCAGGCGATTATAACCGGGACCGCTTCTTCACCGTATTTTTCGGGGAGATTATACAATGCTGATGCTGCGCCTTTCGCTCATGCTCGTCGTTTTCGTCGATATCATGGGACAGGGATTGATTCTTCCGATTATCAATACCCTGCTTATCGATCCTTCAAGCAGTTTCCTGCCGGCAGGAACGACCGGCGATACAAGGGAATTGCTCTATGGATTGCTGCTCGGCGCGTTCTATTTTTTCTGGTTTTTCGGCGCGGCGTACATTTCGAAAGTTTCGGATTATGTCGGCCGGAAAAAAGGCATGACTATCTGCCTGCTGGGCGCGTTGGCCGGATATGTCCTCACCGTGATCGCCATTGAGGGGTCCAACTACTATCTTTTGCTGTCAGCGCGAGCCATTTCGGGATTTACGGCGGGTAATCAGCCGATCGCGCAGGCCGCATTGGTAGACATCAGCAGGACGGATCGAGAACGAACCCAAAATATGGGGAAAGTCGTGGCCGCGTCGGCCCTGGGCCTTGTCGCCGGCCCGTTGATCGCGGGATTACTGAGTGACAGCGCGGTCATGGGGAAATACGCGACGCTTGAGCTTCCATTCATCTTTGCGGCTGTTCTTGTTTTCATCACGCTCGCGCTTGTTCAGATCTTTTTTCACGACACCCGCGTGGAGCGCCGCAAGATCGACTTCGGTCTGAGTGAAGTGTTCATCAATCTCTGGCGCATTCGCGAACGCCCGACGATCCTGAAGATTTCAGCCGTGTACTTTTTCGCCGAACTCGGGCTCAATTCGTTTTTCATCTATATGGATGATTACACGATGGAGCGGTTTCACTTCGGCACGCTTCAGAACAGTATTCTCATGACCGTATTCGGCCTCGCCATGGCGTTTTCAAGCGGCGTGCTCGTGGGTCCGCTAAGCGCTCGATTCCGAAAAATACCCACCGTGGCTTTCACCGTCGCAGTGATGGCCGTTTCGCTGACCGCCTTTATGGTTAACGGATATTCCCGGCTTTCTTACCTTCTTGTAGTGCCGGTCGTCGTCGCGTTCGCCATTTGCTATCCGACAATGCTCGCGCTCTTTTCCGAAAGCGCCGGCGCGGACGAGCAAGGCTGGATCATGGGCGTCTCGATCGCCTTGTTCACTCTCGGGTCCGGAATGATTTCTCTGGCGGGCGGCGGCATGATGGCGATCAGCGCGTACTTGCCCTTTATGGCGGGAATTGCGAGTTTTCTCGTCGCCTTGATCTTTGTCGCCACGTTGTGGTGGCGCCAACCCGACGTAAAGGCTCTCGACAAAGCCGAACAATAGGATGCGGGAGCAAGGCGCTTCGGGTCAGGCCTTGTCCTTTTCACCCACGCATTCGGAGCCCGTTATTCCCACCGTGTGCGGGATATGTTCTGCGAGGAAGCGGGGGAAGCCCGGACAATCAACGGATTGTCCGGATTGCGCGGCAACAAGCGGTCTTCATCAAGTCGCTGAATTGGTACCACACATCCAATCCCGAATGGTAATACCGCGCGGAACTGAAGCGCCATTCTTCAGGTCTGACGACCAGACCGGCCCTGACCGGGTCGGCGCGCATAGAGTCCGGACGTGGGTATCATGAGCTGTTCTTGCTCTTGGGCGGTCTGCGACACAAATCAAACCGCTTGCGCCTTTCGTCGCCAGGACAATCCGATATTCGGATTGTCCTGGTTACCCGTTAAGTTCGAATCCTAGTAACGCCCAGCCTCTTACCAAACCACCTGTTTGAGCGCCCCAGGACGATACGCTCACAAACGACAGTATGAGCAGGCTCCTTGCCCACCTCACGCAAAAGACTAATATCTAAAATATAACACTCATTATCACTTTCATTATTTTCGATATTTATCCTGATCAAGCATGCTCATGATATTTTTATACAGTCAGGCGCATCAAAAATCATCGGTGATATCCATATAATTTTATTTTTACTTTTATTATAGCAATGACATGTAAATTTACTACAAGTTATTTTTTTGTCTTTTTAGATAAATATGGGATATGAAGGATGGCCCCCTGGTCGGGGACCTGGTGTTCAACTGGTGGGGGATCTCCGGAATTACACTTCCATGGCCGTCTGCAAAATGACCTGCAACAACACGTTGGCGCCTGCGGCGCCGCTCACCATGGGAAGCGTCGGATAACCGAGCGCCGCCGCTTTCATAATCCTGTCGATGAGCCCCTGATCGAACGTCGCGTGCGGTATGTTTATTCTCGTTCCCATATTTCATCATTCCCCGGCTTGACCAAGGAATCCAAAAGAGCAACCTTGGCGCCCCTCTCCTTTTTATTCTTGACTTTTCTTTTGTGTTAATTCTATAAAATTATTTTAGTATCATGATATTTAACTAGTTAACTGATTTATTCTTCTGAAATATTCATTATTTTTCTATAAAACGAAATATTTGAATGCATATTCATTTACCCGTGACGACAGTAGATTACCACTGAAAATTTTAACCAGTTCCATTGCTTTTACCTGACATAATTAAATGAGGATTCGGGAGCCCCAGGGCAACCCGTGTTTCCATTTGAGTGACGCTCCAATGGATGTGATCCCAGGTTATCAGGTATCAAAAAAAATCTATGAAAGCGCCAATACTCTCGTTTACAAGGCCCTCCGTGAAAGAGACAATGTTCCTGTTGTCTTAAAAATCCTAAAAGAAAACTATCCCACTAAAGAGGAAATTGTCCGTTACAAACAAGAGTTTTATGTAACGAGACACTTGGACTTTGATGGGGTCGCGCGGGCCTATGACCTGGAAAAGTACAATAACACCCTCTTCATTGTGCTTGAAGACTGTGGGGCGATCTCTCTGGACACTATATGCGAAATCACCAGTTTCGCATTGTCCGACTTTCTTGATTTAGCGATTAAAATCACTGATTCGCTAAGTGAAATCCACGGAAGAAATGTTATTCATAAGGACATCAATCCGTCCAATATTATTTTCAACCAGTCATCCGGAGTGGTTAAGATAATAGATTTTGGAATTTCCACTGTTTTACCCACCGAAAATGCAACCATTAAGAGTCATGAGTTGATAGAGGGCACATTGCCTTACATTTCTCCCGAACAAACGGGAAGAATGCGCAGGCATATAGATTACCGCACTGATTTTTATTCACTTGGAGTCTCTTTCTATGAGTTGCTGACTCAAACTCTGCCTTTTAACACGGAAGACCCCCTGGAATTAATTCATCACCACATTGCTCAACAACCGATTCCGCCTCACCTGGTCGATCCGGACATTCCCGAAGCTGTCTCGCTTCTGGTAATGAAATTGTTAGCCAAAACGGCGGAAGACAGATACGAAAGCGCCGAGGGCATAAAAAAAGATCTGGAACATTGCCGGCGTCAGCTTGAAAACGGCGGCCATGTTTCCATGTTCGCCTTGGGAACGCACGATGTTTCGCCTCGTCTGAATATATCGCCAAAACTGTACGGGAGAGACGCTGAAATCAATATGTTGGATGAGGTGTTTGAAAGAGTCGAGTACCTGGAAAAAAAGAAATAATTATGATCTCCGGCTATGCCGGCATCGGCAAGACCGCGCTGGCGCGGGAAGCTCAAAAAGTGGTAACTCGCGGTCAGGGGTATTTTATTGCGGGCAAATATGATCAATTCCGGAGGAATATTCCGTATAGCGCTCTGATAGCGGCTCTTCAGGGGCTCGTCCGGCGATTGCTCACTGAAAGCGAACAAAAGCTCAATTCATGGGCTGAAAAGATTACGGCTGCGCTAGGCGCCAATACTCGACTTATAATCGATGTAATTCCCGATTTGGAATTGATAACCGGGCCTCAACCGCCGGTGATCGATCTGCCGCCACAGCAAGCCAGAAATCGATTCAACTATGTATTCCAATGTCTCATTAGGGTGTTTGCGCAGGAAGAACATCCCTTGGCCCTTTTTCTGGACGACATGCAATGGGTGGATTCAGCCTCCCTGGACCTCATCGAGCTGTTGGCGACTTCTTCAGACGTTCGATATTTTTTTCTTATCGGAGCCTACCGCCATAATGAGGTGAGTGAAGCTCATCCATGGGCGCTCGCCTTTAACGCCATACAAAAAAAAGAAGGCGCTGTTACTAGCGTCTCTCTGTTACCGTTGGATTTAAATCATATTGAAGAACTCATATCAGACACATTGCGCTGTTCACGGAAGAGAGCCCGCCCCTTATCCGAGCTGACCCTGACCAAAAGCCAGGGTAATCCCTTTTTTATCTATGAATTTTTGAAGTTACTCCATAAAAAGGATTTGCTGCAATTCAGTTCCGATGAAGCAAAATGGTACTGGGACATCGATAAAATTCGAAAAATAAGTATAACCGATAATATTGTCGACCTGATACTGGAGCGGATTAAACAGATGGATAAACAAACCCAGTATCTGCTTACCCTGGCGGCGTGTGTCGGTAATACTTTTCAGCTTTCTTATCTATCCATGGTGAGTGAACAGACGCCAAAAGAAATAGCCATGAGGCTTCTTCACGTGGCTCGTGTCGGATTGATCTTTCCCCTTAATGATTTACACAAATTTGTGGAACATGACGCTCCGGATCTCGTCGCTGGAATAGAAGTTGAGTACAGGTTTTCTCACGATCGAATCCAGCAGGCGGCGCATAGTTTGCTCGACGAGCGCAGTCTAAGAGTTGTTCATTGGAAAATTGGTAATCTGCTTTTTGAAAATATTCGGCCTGAACAACGTCAGGAAAAAATTTTCGATATCGTAAATCATCTTAATTTCTGTAAAGACTTCTTTATGACTGAATCGGAGCGTTTTCGCTTAGTGGAAATGAATCTCCAGGCGGGTATCAAAGCCAAGGCCTCGGCCGCCTATAAACCGAGTCTTGGGTATTTAAAGATTGCCATGGATATGCTCGACGCTCCGGATACGCGGTCCGAAAAAAAGGAATATGAACAATTTAGAAATTGGAAGAATAATTATGGATTGACACTCAAGTTATATCTGGAGACGGCCGAAGCGGCCTATCTCAATGCCGAATTCGAAGAAACAGACAGGTTGGTCCGGATCGTAATCGAGAACGCCAGGGATCTGCTGGACCGGGTAAAAGCGTACGAAATCAAAATCCAGGCGCTCTACGCCCAGAAAAGAATGCTCGACGCCGTGCAAACCGCGCTGTATGTCAGTCGGCTCCTGGGGGTCAAACTGCCCGCGAATCCTCATAAGCTAAGGATAATGACGAATTTCCTGCGGACTAAATGGGACCTCAAAGGCAAGGAAGCCTCCGGCCTGGCCGACTTACCGGAAATTCAGGATCCCGCCAAACTGGCCGCCTTGAATGTTCTATCCAACGCCATTCTGGCTACCTTTACCGCCATGCCGAACCTTCTCCCGCTGATCATTTTCACTGGCGTCCGGTTGTCGCTAAAATATGGAAACAACCCCGTGGCCAGCTTCAGTTACGCGGGATTCGGACTGTTTCTCTGCGGAGTGATAGGTGATATCGAGGCAGGTCACAAATTCGGCCTCTTGGCCTTGGACCTCTTGGAACGGCGCGGCGACGAAAAAATGAAACCCAGGGCGATGGCGACGGTATATGGGTTTCTCAGTCACTGGAAGGAACATCTCCGAAACACGCTTTCCCCTCTGCTGGAAGCTCATCGCTGCGGCCTCGAGACCGGTGATTTCCAGTACGCCGCCATAACCGCTCACTCGTACTGCGCTAATTCGTTTTTCGCGGGCGTCGAATTGCTTGCGTTGGAATCCGAAGTGGCGACCTATCAAAATGTCGTCGGTCAGCTCGGGCAAGACATCCCTTTCAATTTGATGAGCATAACCCGGCAAACAATATGGAATTTAAGAAAAAAAGGCGAAGACAACTGGAAGCTGAGCGGTCCGTTTTACGACACCGGGAAAATGTTCTCCGAACACCTGCAAGCCGGTGATACGGTGGGCATTTTCAACTCGTATGTAAATTCGATAGTCCTCAGTTACCTTTTCCGTCAATATGAGCAGGCCATTGAATATGGCGCGAAAGCAAGACGCTACGCGCATGTCATACGAGGCGCTTTTAATTTGACCGTATTTATTTTTTTCGACTCGCTTAGTCATTTAGCCGTTCTGGGAGAAAAAGACCTCCCCGGAAAAAGAAAAATAATGAGGAGGGTGAGAGCCAATCAAAAGAAAATGCTGAAGTGGGCGGAATTCGCTCCCATGAATTATTTACACAAATACCATCTGGTGGAAGCCGAACGACATAGTCTTCTCGGCAATGACGAAGAAGCCAAAACCCTGTACGAGCGAGCGATCAAGGAAGCTCAAGCTAATGATTATATACATGAAAACGCGCTGGCAAATGAGCTGGCGGCAAGGTTCCAGCTCAAAAAAGCAAACACCGACGCAGCCCGAAAACACATGATCGAAGCCCGCTACGGCTATCTCAGGTGGGGCGCGTTAGCAAGGTAAAGGATCTGGAGGAGCGCTATCCCGACCTGCTCAACCGTCAAGCCGCCGCCAACTCCAAGGATTCTGAACTATCTGAAGTTACGTCTAAAAGCACTGTTCATGGCTCCAGCGATGAGTTGGATCTTGTCTCGGTTATGAAAGCCTCCCAGGCCATATCCGGTGAGATCCGGATGGATAAGCTGCTGGAAAAGCTGATGGGCATCGTAATTGAAAACGCCGGGGCCGAGCGCGGGGTTCTACTGTTGGTATCGGAAGACGAACTCACGGTGGAAGCCAATATAACACTGAATCAAGATCAAGCGACCATCTTGAATTCAACAACCTCGGACAGCGCCCCAATCCTCCCCCTGTCGGTCATTAATTATATCAAACGAACCGCGCATCATGTCATACTGGACGACGCCGCCAGGGATGAACTGTATTGTTCAGACCCATATATTCAATCCGTCCGGCCGCTATCCATACTCGGCTCGCCCATCAAATATAAATCCCAGCTTTACGGAATCATTTACCTGGAAAATAATCTTATTTCCGGCGCGTTCGGCATAAGGCATTTTGAAATCCTAAAATTGCTGAGCTCCCAGATTGCCGTTTCCATTGAAAACGCCAGACTGTACGAGAGTCTGAAAACGAGCAACGATGAACTTACAAAATCGAATATTGATCTTACAAAAGAGGTGACAAAACGAAAAAAAGCTGAAGAAGAACTGCGATTCTACCAAAATCGGCTTGAACAGCTGGTTGAACAAAAAACCGTCGAATTGAAAGAAAGCCGGCTCGCGCTGGCTCACCTGAAACGTGGGCTGAGAAAACGGGAGAGGTTTGGAAATATTATCGGGAAAAGTGAAAAAATGCAGGAGCTGTACAAGCTTCTCGAAGATTTGGCCGATGTTTCTTCAACGGTCCTCATAACCGGCGAAAGCGGGACCGGCAAGGAACTGGTGGCGGAAGCGTTGCATCATGGGAGCGCCAGGAAAGAGAAACCCTTTGTGAAGGTCAACTGCGCCGCTCTGTCGGAGACGGTGCTGGAAAGCGAATTGTTTGGACATGTGCAGGGGGCCTTTACCGGAGCCATGAAAAACAAGGAAGGAAGATTCCAAAAAGCGGGCGATGGCACAATTCTCCTGGATGAGCTTGGCGACATTTCAACCCATTTTCAGAAACGATTATTGAGAGTGCTTCAGGAAAGAGAATTTGAACAGGTGGGCGCCACGAAACCGATTAAGATGAAAGCCCGCGTTTTGGCCTCCACCAATCAAAATCTTCCGGACAAAATCAAGCAAGGGGAATTCAGGGAAGACCTGTATTATAGACTCCGCGTTGTGGAGATTAACCTTCCCCCGTTACGAGACCGGATGGAAGATGTTCCATTGCTTACCAGTCATTTCCTGGAATTTCTCAGCTCTGAAATGAATAAAGAAATATTTGAAGTTTCGGAGGAGGTTTTAAGACGGCTCATGGAATATTCCTGGCCCGGCAATGTGCGGGAGTTGAAGCATACTCTGGAATGCGCCTTCATTCTCACAAAAAGTGACGTAATTACCTTAAGCGATCTGCCAAAATCATTCACCAAGGACAATGCGGACCAGCGCGTCGGATTGAATGGAGCTGATGAACGCGCAATTATTTTGTCGGCCCTTGAACAAGCCAAATGGAATAAAACCCAAGCGGCAAAGTTATTGGCCGTGGGACGAAGGACTTTGTACCGAAAGCTCCAACAGCACAATATCTCTCATTGACTCACTGACTTAAATATATTTCATCGTGTATGTATCCTGCCGGCTCCATCCTGCACAAACGCTCCGATAAAGAGCACTTCACTGCAAAGACATAATTCAACTCCTCAACGCGCGGCTCCAAGCCGTATTCATATAAGGCGCGGAACAAAAGCTTGGTCACTGTGCCAGCGCACGCTTTTAGTGGCCCAAAGTGTGCCATCGCACATTTGACAAGGGCCATATTTGTCCGCCCAAAGCAATTATTGCTATTAAATATCAACCACTTGCATATATAAAAAGGCCTGCGGGCTTTATGGTACGCCTCTTGCCTTTCCCTCGTATAAGGATTGGATTTATGCGTTTAACGCGCTTCAACGTGTGAACGGGGGAGGAGATATGAGAGTCAGAAAAATGTTGTGGTTGGTCGCTTTCGCGGGAATTATTCTGCTTCTTTCGCAACCGGTGTTAGGCAATGAATCCGAAGCGGACAAATCAAAATCATTTTATGATGTTTGCCTCCAAAATATTATTGAGAAGAATGAGAATAAAACTTCCAGATGCGATTCGAAAATTGAAGTGATCAGGAAAGATTCGGAGATCGCATTTCTCAAAGGGGCTTTTTATAAAAACTATAAGGTAGTCCTGGTTGAAGAAATGATAGAAATGGATATCACACCAAAGCCTCAACACGTGGAGCATTACCTGAACAAACGGTTTTATGAACTGTTTCGTGAATAGAAATTATCCGATCGCGGAATCATGGATTCCTTGAATGGCTCCCTGAGTGGGTACCCCTGGGGGGCAACCGAGGAAAGATCTGCAAAATCACACTTCCATCGCCGTCTGCAAAATGACCTGCAGCAACACATTGGCGCCGGCTGCGCAGTCTTCCCAGGAAGAATACTCGACCTCCACGTGGCTCCGGCCATTGACGCTGGGCACGAAGATCATGGCCGTGGGGGCGACCCGGCTCATGTAACTGGCGTCATGCCCGGCGCCGCTCACCATGGGAAGCGTCGGATAACCCAGCGCGTCCGCCGCTTTTATAATCCTGTCGATGAGCGCCTGGTCGAACGACGCGTGCGGTATATTGCAATTTTCTTCAATCGAGAGGGAGCAGCCTCTGGCCTGAGCTATGCGATGAAACATTTGTTCCAGCTCTTTCCAGGCCTGGGCGCAGCGGTCATCGTTCCAGGAGCGAATATCGACGGTAAAGTCGACTTTGCCGGGTATGATGTTGCGGGAGTTGGGGAAATTATGCAGCTCGCCCACGGTCGCCACCAGTTCGCCCGGCGTTTTTGACGGAATGGCATTGACGGCCAGAATCATTTCGGCCGCCGCGCAGAGCGCGTCGTTGCGGCCCTCCATGGGGGTGGGACCGACCTGATTGGACGTTCCTCTCACGCTGATATCCTTCCACAGAAGCGACACGATGCCTTTGGGCGCTCCTATGAGACGGCCCTCCCGTTCCAGGCGCGGACCCTGTTCAATGTGATATTCAAAGTAGGCGTGGACCGGCTTTTTGGCGGCCGGAACCGGGCCTTTGAAGCCGATCCGTTCCAGTTCGTCGCCAAACCGTACGCCGGCGTTATCAGTTCGATTGTACACCCACTCCTTGTCCAGCAAACCTGTCCAAACTCCGGAACCGACCATGGTGGGGGAGAACCGCGTGCCCTCTTCATTGGTCCAATTGACCAGGGTTATGGGGCGCTGGGGCGTAATACCCTTGTCCCGCAGCGTCCGCAGCACCTCCAGCGCCCCGGTAACGCCCAATATGCCGTCGAACCGTCCGCCCATGGGCTGGGTGTCCAAATGCGACCCGCTCATGACCGGCGCCAGGGAATTGTCCTTTCCCGGCAACGTCCCGAATATGTTTCCCATATCGTCGACCGTCACCGTAAGGTCCAATTCCGAAAGCCATTTTACGAGAAGCTCCCGCGCCGCCTTGTCTTCATCGGTCAAGGTAAGCCTGCGCATGCCGCCGCCGGGTGTCCCGCCTATTTGGGCAAGTTCCTCTATGGTCTGCTGAAGACGGCGTCCATTAACTCTCAGAGATTCATCAAACATTGTTATTCTCCTGGCCTTGTAGGGGAGGCTTTTGGCGATTCCTCGGGCTGGGCCTGAGGTTCTGTCTCGGGTTTTGGCGGCTCATCAGCTTTTGGCTGTTCAACGCCCGGCTGCCGATCGGCGTTGGGCGGGGTCGCGCTTAACTGATCGGCGTTTGACGGCTCGGGTTTGGGCGGCGGTGTTACCGGAGCGCGGCCCTCGTCCGCATTCGTCGTTGCGTCCATCCGCGTCAGTCTCGCGTACGCCTCTTCCAATGACGTCGCCATCACGACCTCTTGCCCTCGCGCCATGATGACCCGTTGCAGTTCGGGTATTTTCATGCTGGTGGCTTCCAGATAAATGGGCTGGATGTAGAACACCGCGTTACCTACCGGCAAAACGATCATGTGGCCTCGCACGACGTTGGAGCCGGACTGATCCCACAGGGTGAAATCCTTGGCGATGTCGGTATCCTGGTTGATGAGCGCGTCCATCTGGGCCGGGCCGAAGATCGATTCGCCCTTGGGAAAATTGTAGATGACGATGCGTCCGTAATTGTCCCCGTCACACCCCACCACGGTCAGCGCTCTCAGGTTGTTCCGGTGCAGGGGCAGCATGGGCATCAGCAACAGAAAGTCGAGATGGTCCGGCTGGATCAGATCCAGGGTGGCGTAATGCGCCGTCTTGGAAAGGTCCTCCTGAACACCCGGGGTGTTGGCCACCTCCCAAATATCCTCCTCCTGGTAAAAAACCCCCGGATCGGTTTGGTGATATTTGGCGTAGATGTTCATCTGCGTTTCAAACAGATCCTGCGGATAACGGATGTGCGGCCGAAGGTCGGCGGGCATCTTCGACAGAGGTTTGAATACTCCCGGATACATTCGGCTGTACGCCTCGATGATCGGGTCTTCCGGATCCGATATGTAAAAATCCAGGCTGCCATCATAGGCGTCCATCACGATTTTCACCGAGTTGCGCAGATAATTGAGCTGTTCGTTATGCAGGGCGCACGGCATGGCGTACGGGTACCAGAGGGATCTGGTATAGGCGTCCTGAATCCAGAACAGCCTCTTGGGCGTAACCACCAGATACGGCGACCGATCCAGCATCAGATAGGGCGTGACGGCCTGAATGCGTTCCAGCAGGTTTCGCCGGAAGAGAATCCTGCTTTCCGCCTTGGTTTTGGTGGTGAACAGGATGTTCCGGTCCGAAAAATAGAAGGCGAACATCATCTTGTGCCAATAGGAAGACAGCGACACTCCTCCCTTGCCGCCATAGTCGGCCAGAACATTGTCGTTTCCCTCGGGATAGTTAATTTCCCGCGCGGAATTCGGCGCGATAACATAGTGATAGTTGCCGAGCCCGTAATAGATACCCGGCTGTTCGATGGTGAAACCGTAGTCCGAATGCGGCGGCACATCGGACAGGAACCAGGTCATCGGCGCGCCGCCCATCTGACTGGCGGGAGTCATGACCGCGCCGTATCCGTGAGTATAGGAGAGATGCTGGTTGATCCAGTTTCGGCCCTGGCCCGGCAGGCGCCGGTAGTCGAGTTCCCGCGCCGCCAGGAACACCTGTTTCACGTCTCCCTCGACCATATAGCGCCCGACGCTTACCTGGTTAAAGAGGTAATACGTCCGTAATTCCTGCAATTGGCGATAGACCTTCTGCAACTGTTCGCTATCCCACACCGGCACGTTGTTGAGGAGTGTCTGAACATGTGGAATAGTGACTTGCGCGGTCCGTTGGCTCTTGAAATCGCGCGTTTCCACATTCAGGAGCTTATAGGCCGCCAGCGTAGCCTTGATGTTATGGTCCATGTACTTCCATTCCCGGGACATTTCGTTGGGCGCGACCAGGTATCTGTCCATCAGCCCGGTTATCGCCGAGGAATGACGGCCCAGCGTGAAGACGACGAACAACAGGCCGAAGGCGCAAATCACCACCGCTCCCTTGCGCCGGTGAATAAAGATGATGAGCGAAACCGCCACCCCCGCCAGGGAAATCAGCGAAAGCCAGATCAAGGGCAAAACGTAATGCATGTCCACGAATCCGGGGCCGAAGAAACGCGGCAGATGGTCGGGTCGATAGAGCAGTTCGTAGCGCTGCAGAATATAGCCCCAGATTTCCAGCACGAAAACCAGCAGGATAATCGCGCTGAGATGCCACTTGGCGCCGGGCCAGAGCTTTTTGCCCTCTTCGGCCAGCAGGCGCCGTTCGAACCAGTACATGATGGCCAGTCCGCAGGCGAGCGCGATACTGGCGATAACGAGCCGGCTCTGAATCAGCAGATAAATCGGAAAGGAGAAGAGATAGTAGGAGATGTCCTTCCCGTACACCGGGTCGGCAATGCCCGAGCTGGGGCCGAACACGTAGAACAGGAACTCCTGCCAACTCCGGAACAGCGGCATGGCGATGAGAATCGCCAGGGCCAGGGAAAGCGGCAGGTACAGGTACAGAGAGCCTCGGCGAAATTTCCAGACCAGTTCCCGGAAATGGCGGCGCCGGGTCGTGTCCTTCTTGGGGCCCGCGAGTTTGGACGCGCGGAGAAAGCGGGAAGCGATCCAGAAGTTGAGGAAAAAAAGTCCGAAAAATCCCAGAGTAACCGCCACGAAAACCGCGTAGCGGTAAAGATGGCGTTGCCAGAAATACAAACCGTATCCCAGGGAATCGAACCACCACAGGTTAATCAGGAAATCCCGCCAAAGGACGCCGAGCGCCACTCCTATAAGCATAATGAGCAGCAGGCCTCCGAAAACAAGCAACAGTCTCCGCACCCAACGATTCATACTCCGCTCCTTCCAAGATCCTTCCGAAAGCCTTTACAGGCGATTATTCTCGTTGTGAAACGTCAAGGAATACCCGTACGCCGGACCTGAACGCTCGCCTTCCCCATTGTAACAGAAATTATGATCGGTAGCGCCCCGCAGGCGCCGTTATTTATGTGATGGTCGAAAGATAAAACGGGAGCGCGCGACCGATGGACGCGCCGGAAGGCGTTCGGTCGGGAGAAGGGCGGTCAAAGCAAGAAGCGGCCGTATAATATCGCGCTTATTCGGGACGATCGCGACCGCGCCGGGGGTCAGCCTTGGTCGACTTCCAGCACGATCTTGCCGATATGCCCGCTGGATTCCATCAGCGTATGCGCGCCCGCGGCGTCGGTGAAAGGAAACACCTTGAAAATCGCCGGGCGGATCTTTTTGGCCTCCAGCAAGGGCCACACCTTTTGCCGCAGCGTCGCGGCCACCGCGTTCTTGAACTCGATACTGCGGGGACGCAGGGTGGAGCCGGTTATGGTGAGGCGCCGCATCAGGATCTCCGCGAAATCGACCGCCGCCGTGCGGCCGCCCAAAAACGCGATAATCGACAGACGCCCGTCGTCGGCCAGACACTTCAGATCGCGGGGCACATAGTCGCCGGCGATGATGTCCAAAATCACATCGGCCCCTTTGCCGCCGGTGAGCTGTTTGACTACCTCCACGAAGTCCTCGGTATGGTAATTGATGGCCCGTTCGGCCCCGAACTCCTCGCACGCCCGGCATTTTTCGGCGCTCCCGGCGGTCACGAAGACGCGGCTTCCCAAGGCCCGAGCCAGTTGCGTCGCGGCTATCCCGATCCCGCCGGAGCCGCCGTGTGCCAGCAGGGTTTCGCCGGGAGCCAGTCTTCCGCGTTCAAACACATTGATCCAGACCGTGAAGTAGGTCTCCGGGAGCGACGCGGCCTCGAGCAACGTCCATCCTCGAGGCAGGGGCAGGCAATGACCGGCGGGGGCCGCGCAGTACTGTGCGTAGCCGCCTCCGGGAGTAAGCGCGCACACCCGATCTCCCGGACGCCATTGCGTAACGTCCGCCGCGAGTTCGACCACGGTCCCGGCGACTTCAAGCCCCGGAAGGTCCGAGTGGTCCGGGGGCGGGGGATAGCTACCGGCCCGCTGCAAACAGTCCGGCCGATTGACGCCTGCGGCCGCTACGCGCAGCAATACTTCTCCCGCCTTTAATCGCGGCAGAGGCCGTGTCGAGATTTGCAATACCTCGGGTCCTCCCGGACGCGAGATTTCCACTACGTGCATATGATCGGGCAGGTTGGAACGCATGGGCTTACCTCAAATGGTTTGAGACGGATTTCAGTATGACGCCTACATGTTACCGCAAAAGAAACTTTTTCAAAACCGAGTAGTGTGGGGGAATCTCTACGCCTCGAAAATCCCGGCGAAGACTGAAGTCCTTACCCTCGTTCCCAGGTTGCACTTGGGAACGTATGGTGTGACGGGGAGCTCAGCTCCCCATCGACAGGTGCGTTACCAGGTTCAACCTGGTAACGAGATTGAAAAAACGCTCATAGATTGTCTCGGGCGCCCCTCAAACGCCGCCTATCATTTCGAGCGCAACGAGAAATCTCCCGCAGGGGGCGCGGGGGAAGAGATTCCCCCGCACTATTAAACTCTCGGAGTTAAAAAAACCTTTAACTTGAGGTTTGCATTCTGCTATATGATCAACTAACATATTATACATAGTATAATAGTCATGGAGCGCATATGAAAAACGTCGATTTCGCAGGCTGCCCGTGTTCCGGCAAGAACATGAGCACCCTGGTGGGGCCGTGGATTCTGCTGACCTTATATGACCACAACGGCACGCACGGTTACGAAATCCAGAAGATCATTCTGAATCGGCTCCAGGAAATGGACCTGGGGCTCAACATGGCCGGGCTTTATCGCCATTTAAACTCGATGGAAAAGCGCGGCATGCTCACGTCCGCCTGGGAAACCGGCGAACAGGGACCGGCCAAGCGCAAATATTATCTCACCGACGCGGGTAAAGAGTGCTTATGGCGGTGGCTGGGAACCCTGGAAACGCAACTCACCCTGATCGGGAAATTCATGGACGAGGCCCACAGAGTGTTTCCGCTGGCCGCTTCCGCCGAAAAGTCGCGCGAGAACCAAAAAGACTTACCTCGAGAGGCGTGAAAGCCCCGCCGACTTCGCCATATGACCGGAGCCGAACCTTGAATTCCAGAGAACGCATGCTGACAGCCCTAGCGGGCCGCAAACCCGACATGGTCCCGGTTTTTCTGCGAGACCTCACCCTGGGCATGGAAATCCTGGGGTTTTCCACCCCCGAAGTGTGCGCCGGCGGGCCCAACGGCGGTTACCACGCCGAGAAGTCCGCTGACGCAGTGATCGCCTGCTGGCAAAGATTCGGCCATGACTGCGTGGTGGGCAGCATCCACGATCTGGCGCTCGACGTGGAAGCCCTGGGCGGTCGGACTTTTTTCCCGCCCCAGGGAATACCGAGGGTACAGGACCCGCCGTTCGCCGACAAGAAACGCTTTCTGAAGGCGCGGGTGCCTCGCATGGACACCGACGGCCGCCTCCCCGGCATGCTCAAGTCCTATGAACTGGTCAAGGCGCGGATCGGTAGTGAAGTGGCCATCGCGGCGAACGTGGACGGGTCGGTCACGCGGGCCGGTCTGTACCGGGGCATGGAAAACCTGATGCGCGATTTTATCCGCGACCCCGCGCTCGCCGCCGATCTGGTGGATTTCGGAACCGAAGTGGCCATCAGCCACATCGGGTATCTGGCCCAGGCCGGCGCCGACTTCGTGTTCATGGCTTCTTCCATGGACGGCACGGTCATCATCAGCCCCAAGCTCTATCTGAAGCATGTGATGCCCGGTTTGAAGCTGATCGTCCAGGCCGCCGAAAGCGCGGGGCTCCCGGTCGTCTTCCATCCGCATGGGCGCTTTACCGAACGGCGATTCCAGCCGCTGGTGGACGCCGCCATCGAACAGGGCATACGCGGCTTTCAATTCCCGGAAGATTGCGATCTGGCGGTCGCCAAACGCCTTTGGGGCGAACGGATCTGCATACTCGGCGGAGTCGACATTCCCACCGTGCTGGTCCCCGGCCCGCCGGAAGTTATCAAGGCGGAAACCATACGCTGCCTTTCGCAGGCGGCCGACGGCGGAGGCTACGTCATGACGCCGTCCTGCTCCGTGCACCGGGGCGACCCGCACGAACATATCGAAACGCTCGTTAAAACCACCCGTGAATACGGCCGCTATGAATAACTATCTTTCACCAGTCAGAACAACAGGGGGAGATCCGTATGAGAAGGATGAGAGCGATCGGTCTTTTAGTCGGACTCGCGTGCGCGGCGGCGATGCTTGCGCCCTGGTCGCAGGCTTCCGCGGAGGTGTACAAGCTGAAGCTCGCGACCCATTGGCCGGCGCTTCACGACATGAACAACGTCATGATCGAATTCGCGCGGGAAATCGGCCGAGAGTCCCAGGGAAAAATTGACGTAACCTATTATCCCGCGGGCACGCTGGCGGCGTCGGGCGAAAAGTTCCAGAAGCTGCGCACCGGTGTCTGCGACATCGCCAATATCCATCTAGCCAACCATCCGGGCGTGTTCCCGCTGGCGCAACTCACCACGCTCCCCTTTCTTTTCGCTGACGGAACCGAGGCCACCTGGGTATTGAATCAAATGAGCGACGCCTTTGAAAAGAACCTGGAAGCGAACAACGTCAAACTGCTCTTTATGGTGGGCGACCCCAATTTTCAGATCCTGCTGAAGGACAAGAAGATCAACAGCGTGGAGGATTTCAAGGGCTTGCGGTTGAAATGCGGCGGGTTCGCCGATGAAACGCTTAAAGCCTGGGGCGCGGTCCCGGTCCAGCTCAAGCACGGCGACATGTACCTGGCCATGCAACGCGGGGTGGTGGACGGCATCGTGTTTCCTCTGGGCGCCGCCAGATCGTTCAAGCTGGAAGAAGTCACCAAGTACGTCTTCAAGACCGATTTCTTTTCCTATCACCTTTTCATCGGCATGAACCTGAACACCTGGAAGGGACTGCCCCCGGACATGCGGGATGCGGTCATGCGCGCCAGCGCCAACGCGGCCTATCTTTCCGGTTTTCATTACCAGAACACGGACGCCGCCGCGCTGCAAGCCTATGTGGAGAAGGGCGTGGAGGTGTATGAACCGAACCCGGCGCTGCTGACGGAACTCAAGGAAAAAGCCGCCGCCGTCCGGGAAAAGCTGATCCAAAAACTTGAAAAGGACGGCCTGCCCGCCGCCGAAACCCTGGACCGGCTGGAAAAGCTGATCGCCGAATACCGGAACTGGACCCGACCGGCGGAACTGAAGCCGGTTTACAAGTAACCGCGAAAGGGAACGCGTATGAAGCGCGGGACGATCGAGACGGCGGCCAGGGGAATGACCAGGGTCACGAGACTTCTTTTCCTCATCAGCGAAATCTCGGCGGCTCTGCTATTGATCATCGTCTTTCTGGACGTGATTTTCAGAAGACTCCGGCTGCCGTTGAGCGGTGGCATGGAACTCACGGAAGCCATCTTCTGCGCGCTCTGCTTTTTCAGCTTCGCCTTCGCCTGGGTCAAGGGAGACCACATCAGGGTCGGCGTTTTTATCGAACGCGCTCCCCGAAGGGCGCGGAAAGCGGTGGCCCTGCTTTCGGCCCTAATCGGCGTATTCGTATTCGGCTGCCTCACTTACTCTGAATTCAACATGGCCTGGTTTTCCCTGACACACGGCGACACCACGGCCAATCTTCATTTGCCCCGCGCTCTGCCTCAACTGGCTATCGTGCTCGGCGCCTTGGTCTTTTGCCTTCAGATCGTCGCACAATTGCCCGCCGAACTGCGGCGCGTGGATGAAGAGCGCGAACAAGAGGACTCCCGCTAGCCTATGGACGCCTTGGCCGGCCTGGCGGGATTCGCGGCGCTGTTTCTGCTGGTGGCCGTGGGCGTGCCCATCGCCTTCGGCATGGCCTTTGTGGGCATCGTGGGGTTCGGGCTCCTGGCCGGGTGGGACCAGAGCGTCAACGCCCTATCCATCGTGGTCTATTCCAACACCAGCCACTTTGTGCTGGCCTGCATTCCCCTGTTCATCCTCATGGGCCAGTTCGCCTACCGGTCGAGGATCGCCGAAGACCTGTTCGAAGCGCTCCAGAACTGGACCGGGGCCGTTCCGGGAGGGTTGGCCATCGCCACCGTGTTCGCGGCCGCCGGGCTGGGGGCGGTCACCGGATCGAGCGTGGCCGCCGTGGCCACCATGGGCGCCATCGCGCTGCCCGAACTACGCCGCCACGGATATGATCCCGGTTTCGCCGTGGGCACCGTGGCCTCGGCCGGAACGCTGGGCATTCTGATTCCGCCGAGCATCCCCATGGTGCTGTACGGCCTGTTGGCCGAAGTGTCTATCGGCCGTCTTTTCATAGCGGGCATTCTGCCCGGTCTCTTCACCGCGGTTCTGTTCACGGTCATGATTTCCCTTCGCGTCAGATTGAAACCTCAACTGGCGCCTCCCGGCCTGAGGGTCCCCTGGTCCGTCCGATTCCGATCATTATGGAAGGTCTGGGGAGTCGGGTCGATTTTCCTGCTGGTCATGGGAGGAATCTTCCTGGGCTGGTTTACGCCCACCGAAGGGGCGGGCATCGGGGCCGTGGGGGCCTTCGTCATCGTGGTGGTTACCGGCAATCTGAACCGGGCGCTGCTGTCGGAATCCTTCGGGGAATCGATCCGCCTGACGGCCATGATCGTGGCCATCCTGATCGGCGCCTCGGTCTTTGCCCAGTTTATCGCCATCACCGGCCTGACCTCCTTTTTGGCGGACCGGGTCGCCGGACTGCCGGTGAATCGCTACGGAATCCTGCTGGTTCTGGTGCTGATTTATCTGGCGCTGGGCTGCCTGATGGACGTGGTGGGCATGATCGTGCTGACCATCCCGGTGTTCATGCCGGTGGTCACGCGACTGGGTTTCGATCCCATCTGGTTCGGGATCATGGTGACGGTGCTGATCGAGGTGAGTCTCATTACCCCGCCGGTGGGCACCAACGTCATCATCATTCAGCGGGTATCCGGCCTTTCGTCGGGAAAAGTTTTCGCCAGCGTCTTCTGGTTCCTGGTGGTGGAAATGGTCGTCCTCCTGGCGCTCGTCCTCTTCCCCATGCTGGCCACCTGGCTTCCGGAAAGAATGCTGGGGTGATGAGGGGCGCGAACCCCCGCAATGCTTTTTCTTTCACTCAGGATTATCAGAGAGGCCTCGAGTTGGAAGGGTGGAGCGGGCAGGTCGTTCCCAGACATTCCTTGTTGCGTCGCCACTGGGCGCAGACGATGCGGCTTTCGGCCTTGAGCGTCACGGGCAGCAGGGACGCGGACAATTCGGCGGCCTTGGTTAGGGCGATCCAGCAATCGCGCTGGCAGCAGCGGGCGGCGTCGAGTCTGGCGATTTCCCCTAGCGCGGCCTGGGTGGCGCCCTGGACCAGTTTTCGCTCCGCAGCCTTGGTCGGGTTGGCGTCGACCAGCAGACTGAAGGCCACGCCCACGCCCACCGCCGCGCCGCACACTCCCATAAACCCGCAAAAACCGCCGGCCACGCTTCGGCCGCGGTCGATTCCGGCTTCGATGGTCCGCTCCGGGACGTCCCCGCCCAGGTTTCGATAGGCGGCCAAAATAACTCCCGGCACCATGGCATGGTATTCCGGCCCGTGCATGGGTACGGCGGGGTGGAGCCGTATCCGCTGGAACAGCCGGATCATGTCCGTTTCGTCGGAACTCAGGCAGATCCGGCGAATCACGTCCACGGCGTTTTCGGAATGACACCGGTCGCACACGTAGTGGCCGTTTTCGCAGACGTTGTTGGCGGCGAAAATCGAACCGCAGTATTGGCAGCGATTCTGTTCGGGATGGCTCGTGTACACGAGCGGCGCTCCGCACACCATGCAGCCGGCGGTTTTTTTCGGGGTCATGAGCCTGGCCAGGTCCGCACCGGCGGCGGCAGCGGGTTCCCTTTCTTCGGGCGGCGTATAACACGCGCAACTGTTTTCGGCCTGGATGTTCGAAACGGCGCCTTGTTCGTCCAGGATAAAAATCTGGTCGCCCAAAGCTTCGGCCTGCCGCCGCTCCATGGTCGCGGTGGCCCCCTTGGGCAGCAGACCGCCATCCTGCGTCACCAGGAACGGCAGCGGACCGCGATAGATGACCGTTACCGGTTCGGACTCCGAAGGCTTGACCGCCGTATAGGTCAGGGAAAAGAAGGGATGGCCCTGAACCTCCCGGTACGGGAATCGCTTCATCAGGGTTACCGCTTCGAAATCGGTTTCTTCCAGGAGCGCCACCAGATGCGACGCGGTCATGGCCCCGGCGATGCATTCCCCTTTCAGGGTTTCGTCGTTGCGGATGGCCGGGTCCGGCTCGGTTTCGCAGACCACGTCGGATATGACGAGCCGCCCTCCGGGACGCAGGACGCGGTGGATTTCGGCGTAGGCCCGGCGTTTGTTGACGGAGAGATTCATCACGCAGTTGGAAATGACCACGTCCACGGAATCGCTTTCCAGCGGAAGATCCTCCAGGTAGCCCTTGCGGAATTCCACATTGTCGTAGCCCAGGTTTTCGGCTACCAAGGGCTGGGCCTGTCGCGCCAGATCGAGCATCGGGTCGAGCATGTCCACGCCGATAGCTCCGCCGGTCCGACCAGTCAGGCGGGAGGCGATAAAGCATTCCACGCCCCCGCCGCACCCCAGGTCCACGACCCGCTCGCCTTCCGCGATCTCCGCGTCCAGGACCGGGCTGCCGCAGCCGTACCCACGAAAGCGATACCGTTCGGGGATATGGGATATGATCTCCGGTTCGTAGCAGACCGAGTTGAGAATGTCCTGCTTGGCGTCACCGACCGCGGTTGAATAAAACTCCTTGATGGTGGTCAGGCTGTCGGTTTGCGCGGTGGCCAGCAGACAGTTGGAATGAACCAGCGCGACCTTGCCGTGAGCCCCGCAGCTTCTGAGAATTTCGCCCATTTGCAGGAGCACGCGTGGCTCGGCGTTTTGCTCTCGTTCCACGGCTTCCCGGTGAATGAGCCACAGGGCCGTTTTTTCGTAAAGCTTTTCATAGGGGTCGTCGCCGGTGAAGGTGTGGCTGTGGAGGTAGCTGTGGTCGATGTCGCCGCCTCCGAGGATGAACCGCAGCGGCGAGGCCTGATCGGGCGAGGCGCTTTGCCGTATCCGCTCCAATACCGGGCTGCCTCGCCAGGCTTCGACCAGCCCCGACTCCATATCGGTGGCCAGTTCATCGACCCCCACCAGCGCGGCGGACGGATACAGTTTGCCGTCCGGCCCCACGGCCAGCGATTCCCAACCGGCGGCGCATCCGTCGTGGATGGTGCCCGCCGGGGCGAAGATCTGGGTCTTCAACGCCTCCAGGTTGTCGATGGGCACGCCGTATCGTTCGGCTCGTTCGGCGGATTCTATCAGATTTTCAAAAATGGCTTCGATGTCGGCGAATTCGGACCGCTTGCCCCGGCCGCGAACAAAATACCACATGTAATGGACGTTGCTCGCCCCGGCGTCGGCGGCCAGATCGATGATGTCCGGCATCTGGCGGGCGTTGGCGTTGGTGACGCACATGGATAGGGTGTAGGGAAATCCCTGTTTTTTGAGCTGGTGGAACGTGCGCGTCAGTCTTTCAAAGGCGCCTCGTCCCCGCAGCCGGTCGTGCGTTTGCTCCAGACCGTCCAGACTGATCTGCAGATGCAGGCGATCCGCGTCCGGGCGGAGCCGTTCCAGAAAAGGCGTCAATTCCAGCCCGTTGGACAACATCACCACATGGGTTTGGTCGTACTCGAGCAGACGCGAAACGATAACGTCGATGTCCGGATGAACCAGCGGTTCGCCGCCGGTCAGCGCGAAAAGGCGGCAGCCCGCGCCATGGGCTTCCTCGGCGATCGCGAGGACGCGCTCGACGGAAAGTTCCGGTCCGTCCGCGGGAGAGGAGGAAAACAGGCAATGGCCGCAGGCCATGTTGCACCGGTTGGTCAGGTGCAGCCATAGCTCGCCGATCCGTTCCAACCGCAGGAATTCGGCTCTGCCCGCATAATTCAGGGGACGGCCCTCGGGGATTCTGGCCAGGAATCTCAGTTCCCGGAGATTGCCGCCAGGGGGACGCCCTTCGGCGATGGCGCGCAGAATTTCGTCGCCCTTGCGGTTGGGCACGAACCAGTTGGGCTCGGCGCCGCTGAAATATATGGGAGTTTCATCCTGGACGTATCGAAGCCAGGGGAATTGCGCTCGCATGAAAAACATTTTTTCCGCCTCTGGCGACACCTGGGCGCGTCGCCGAATTACCGACCCGGCGATACGCTTTCAGTCCCACCGGTTCCGGTTCAATTTCATGTGACAAGGGGAAAACCGGGAGTTCCGAGATACCTTGAGCCGGGCCGGATCAGGAATGGCTTTTGTCAGGCCTGTTGGGCGTCGTACTTATTCTCGGAAAGTGTAACACGAGGTTGTCGGAGGAATCCAATCTATTCGCGGCATTTGGGGGGGAAATCCCGTCCATTGGCAATTCCCGGGACGTGCGCCATGGTTTTGTCGCTATCGAGAGGAGAATCAGGAGGTTCTTTTTGCTCAGAGACATAAAAAAGGCGGCCCAGCGGACCGCCTTTCTACCGCGTCGGACACGCTATACGGTCTCGAGCACGGACTCGCTCGATTTTCCGATGAAATAGCGCATGCTCTTGGGGGCCAGATAATTGAGTACTTTTTCCGGCAGTTCCGAGGGATGGGCGCTTCGCAGGATCTTGAGGTCGGGGTCGTCATCCATATTGAAGATGGCCGCGTCGTTTCGAGGCACTTCCGGGTCGTAGAGTACCAGGCTCGGACGCATCGGGTTATGATTGGAAGTGGCCACCACCATGCCTATCGCGCCGCTACTCAGCGTCACGATGGTGCCGGGCGGATATATGCCCATGGCGTGGATGAAAACGGAAAGAAATTTCCGATCGTACTTGTCGCCTTCGTTTTTGTACATAAAGCTCAGCGCCTGAAAAGGCGTAAGCGGCTTCTGCCGGTTGATTCCGTTGCAGTAGATGTCGAAACCGTCCGCGATGGAAACGATTCGGGCGAGCGTGGATATTTTATCGGCGCTCAGTTTGTCCGGGTAGCCGCTGCCGTCGAGTTTTTCATGATGGCTCCGCACCACCTTTTTGGACTCCTTGGGAAAATCAGCGATATTGGCGACTATTTCTTCCCCGAACAAGGTGTGCATCTGGAGGACCGTGAGCTCGTTTTTGCTGAGCGGCGCCCTTTTGCAGCGCACCCTTTTGGGAATCCGCTGCATGCCGATATCGTGAAACACGGCGCCGATGCCCAGTTCACGCTGCACATGCGCGTTCAGTCCCAATTCCTTTCCCAACATCAGCGACAGCAGGGTCACATTCACGGTGTGCTGGTATAGATCGTCGCGGTCCGCCTGCACGTTCATCAGCCGCACCACGGTTTCCCCGCTGGACATAAGCGACTGAAGCATCTCGGAGACCATGGCCTCCGCGTCGTTGGGGATCACCGCTTCTTCCGCGGTCAAGTTTTTCATAAGATTCTGAACGGCGATCACCGCGTTGTTGAATCGCTTTTCACACTGGAGATATTCCCGTTTATCCTTGCGGTAGTTGTCCAACCGCTCGTTTTTTACTTTCCACAGCTCATTCAGCATATTTGGCGCGGCCCCGTCCTCGGGCGCGGCCTGCTGGCTTGCCGCCTCTTCCTGCGTCATGGGAAGCGTGTCGCATTTGTCGGGAATGCAAATGACAGACTGGATCTTCAGTTCCTTCAGGATCTGGATCTGATCCTCTTTGGTTATCTTGAACTTGTTGATCAGAAAGGGATGTTTGTACCAGGGGACATCGATTTTTATGAAAACCCCGAGCCTGAGCTGATTGACGTTGACTTTAAAAAGAGGCTTACTCGCCATGATAAACTCCAGCAAATCTATGAGACAAGGGGGCGCGGACGGTCCGCCATCCTTCAGAGGCTCTCCGAGCGTTTTGAACTTTCAGCGGTCGAGTTTGGACAGACCACACCCCTCACTTTTCAAACTAATCGGAAAAAAGAAGAAAAAAATTGAGCTCTTTTTGGCGGGGTGGAAAGTATTTTAAAGGCGGTAAACTCGAAAGGTTTGTCATTTCGAGCGCAGCGAGAAATCTCCCGCAGGGAGCGCGAGGAAAGAGATTCCCTCGCAATGCTTTTTATGCTTTTTTCTCCCCTAACCGCGCCTACGGGGCCAGGCAGCCCACGTACGGACCTTCGGGCGAGATGACCACGCGTTTGCTGTCTCGAATCAGATTTTGGACCGTGGCGTCGAGATCATCGATTTTGGTAAGGCCGAACTTCGCGGCCTGTTCGGCGGAAATGTTGGGCGAATAGAGCAGAACGCGACCGATGTGGGCCAGGGCCTGGAAATAGACCTGGGCTCCCCATTGATCGATGACCGTGTCGGCCGGGTCGGAATAGCGGCGTTGAAATTCGTCGATGCAGGAAACCGATTCCACCAGGTCGCAGAAATGGCCGCTCCCCAAACCCTCGGCGCATTCGGTAATCCACACCACGGTACCGCCGGGGCGGACGATCTTCTTGGCTTCGGCCAGCCCCTTGGAAGACTGATACAGCGTGGCGTCCAGCGGATGGCCGCCGCCGCAGGTAATCACCACATCCGCGGGTTCGTTGACGCATGCGATGGAAATGTCCGCGGCCATGCGGCAGCCCTCCTGAAAAGCCTGCTTCACATCGCCCGAAAACACGCCCACGATCTCCCGGCGCCGGTCGATCAGTACGTTCAGCAGAAAGTCGGCGCCCGCCACGTCCACCACCCGGTCGATGTAGTGGCGGAAGGGGTTGTCTCCCACCCGCCCCGTGGCCACGAAGGGATGCGCCACCAGCGCGTAGGAATGCATGAAGGTCATGGTCCGGAAACTGGCCACGCCCGGCAGAACCGACTTGCCCCCGCCCGAAAACCCGGCAAAGGGGTGCGGTTCGATCAGGCCGGTGAGGATTTTCAGGTCGGCGTCCAGATAGTCGCAGTTGATCTCGATGGCCGCGCCGTCGATTTCGGCGATTTTCCGCAGCCGGTCGCGGTCTTCGCAAAAATGGTTGGCCACCCGGTAACGCTCGGCGATGTCCCGCCCCAACAACTCCACCAGTTCATCGCCCTCGTTGGGCCGGTGCATGCCCGTGGCGATGAGAATCAGGATGTTTTCCCGCGCCATGCCCGCCTGTTCCAGGGTGTCCAGAATGGGCGGCAGAATCACGTTGTTGGGAACCGGCCGGGTGATGTCGGAAACCACCACGCAGGCGGTTTTCCTGCCGCGAGCCAGCTCCTTGAGCGAAGGGCCGGCGGTGGGCGTTTCCAGCGAGCGCGTAACGGCCGCCTGGGGATCCGGCAGCGGGGCCGCCTGTCTGGACTCCAGAACGGTCAGTTTTTCCTTCTGATCGTCGGGAACGTTTATCCCGACGCGGCCACGTCCGAGCGGCATGTCGATAATCATGAGGAACCCTCTGGGGCGAAAGCGGTTGCGCGTTCGGGAGCGGGCGGATTATCGGGAAAACCTCCGCTCGTCACCTTAAAGACCGTTCGCGCGCAACGGGCCATCCGCCTCCATCATCTTAAAAAAAGGTTGGGAAGGAACAGCGAAATCTGCGGCACATAGGTGATCAGGGCAAAACAGATCAGCATGACCGCGAGAAAGGGGATCACGCCCTTGGCCACCGTCCAGAGCGATTCGTTGGTCATGCCCATGGAAACGAACAGGTTCAGACCGAAGGGCGGGGTGAGCATGCCCACTTCGATGTTGAGCACCATCACTATGCCGAAATGCACCACGTCGATTCCGTAACCGTTCAGCGTTTCCAGAAACAGGGCGCCCAAGACCAGCACCGCGCTGACGCAGTCCATGAAGCAGCCCAGAACCAGCAGCAACAGGTTGATGACCAGCAGAAACAGCCAGGGGCTGTGGATATGCGACATGATGAACTGGGCGAGCTGTTTGGGAATTTCCTCGGAAGTCAGCAGCCAGTTGAACGTCAGCGCGCTGGCCAGGATCAGCAACAGACAGGACGAAAGGATGGAAGCGTCCACGCACATGCCGGGCATTTCGCGCAGCTTGCATTCCCGATGGATGAACGTCTCCACGAAGATAGCGTACACCACGCTGATCGCGGCGGCCTCGGTGGGGGTGAACACGCCGGTGTAGATACCGCCCAATACGACGACCGGCAGTAGAATGGCCCAGAAACCTTCCCGCGCCGTCCGCGCGATTTCCTTCAGCGAGGGCCTTGTCCCTACTCGCCAGTCCTGTTTTTTGGACTTCATGAAAATAAAGAGGATGAGCGCGAGGCCGATAAGGATGCCCGGCAGCACGCCGGCCATGAACATTTCCGCCACCGAGGCGTTCATGACCAGGCAGTAGAGGATCATGGGAATGGATGGCGGAATTACGATCCCCAGCGAACCCGCCGTCGTGATCAACCCGATGGAAAATTCTTTTTTGTAACCGGCCCCTATGAGCGCGGGAACCATGATGGAGCCGATCGCCACCACGGTGGCGGGAGAGGAGCCGGAAATGGAGGCGAAGAAGATGCAGGCCAGAACGCCCGCCATGGCCAGCCCGCCGGGGAACCATCCCACCAGGGAATTGACGAAAGCGATCAGCCGCCGGGCGATGGCCCCCTTGGTCATGATGGTTCCGGCCAGAATGAAAAAGGGTATGGCCAGCAGAACGAACGAATCCAGGGAATTGAACAACTGTTCGGGCAGAACCACCAGCGGAGTGCGGGTGTGCAGAAACAGCGCGATCATGGCGGTGACGATGAGCATCACCGCGATGGGAACGCCCAGGGTGAGCAGCGAGGCGAAACTGACGATCAGGGTGGGTATCATAGCCGCTCGCCCTTCTTGTCCGCCATGCGTCGCAGCTCGATCACCGCGTTTTTAAAAAACCGAAAGGCAATAACCAGGGAAAAAAGCGGTATGGGCAGGTACGCCAGGTACATGGGGACCTGCATGACCGGCGAGGTGGTTTCATACCCGTAATTTTTTACCACCAGATTGTATCCGTAATAGACGATGATGACAAAGGCGGACCCGCTGATGAGGCCGATCAGCGCCTTGAGCAGATGATTCCACGGCCTGCGCAGGGAAGTGGACAGGATGTCCATGGAAAAATGGACACCGTATTTTACACCCAGCCCGGCGCCCATGAAGGTTACCAGCACCCCCAGATAGCGGCCGGCCTCTTCATACCAGTCGAAGCTGATTTGCAGGGCGTAGCGGAAAAAAACCTGTACAAAACCTACCGCCGCCAGACCCAACAGCAGCAGGCTGAGACTCAATTCCTCGATTCGATTCAAACGCGCTAAAAACCGCCGCACGATAATCCTCTGTTGGGGTCAAAAGAGAGGGGGCGACATGGCCCCCTCTCGACGCCCGACGACGTTTTTCCTACTGCCGGTGTTCCTTGATCTTGGCCAGCATGAAGTCGAAGATTTCGTCGCCCATGGTTTTGCGGTATTTGTCCCATACCGGAACCATGGCCGTACGGAACGCGTCCCGCTCCTCGGGTGTCAGATCGATGAGATCGACGCCGTTCTGCTTGCAGTATTCTTCAATGGAAATGTTCAGCTTGGGCAGCTTCTTGTGGAGTTCGGCGTTGACCTCGCGATTGGTTTTGATCGCGATGTCCGCCGCTTCACGGAAGATCTGCTGTTCTTCCTTGGACAGCGAATCCCAGTAATCGGGATTGACGATGATGATGCATTCGGTCAGGCAATGCTGGGTCCGGGTGACGTGCTTGGTCACTTCGGTGAACTTCATGAGGATAGAGGTCAGGATGGGATTTTCCTGAGCGTCGATAACGCCGGTTTGCAGCGCGTTGTACACTTCCGGGAAGGGAATGCCCACGGTGGACGCGCCAAGCTGCTTGAAGGTGTCCAGATACACGGGGGAGTTCATGACGCGGACCTTCAGTCCGGCGATGTCTTCAGGCTTGCGCACGTCGCGCTTGGTGTTGGAGAAGTCGCGAATTTCGTTCTCCGTCCATCCGATTCCGATGAAACCCTTTTTGGGGAGATAGGAGAAAATCTTTTCCTTTACCGCCGGATCGTCCAGAACCGCGTACGCGGTGGCTCGGTCGGGGAACAGAAAGGGCATGTCGGTGATCGCCACTTCCGGCGCGAAGTTCTGCAGCACGGCGGTGGTAATGGAGGCGATCTGGATGGAGCCGGACCTTACCTGTTCGGCCATCGAACGTTCACTGCCGAGCTGTCCCATGGGAAAGGTGGCGATGTCGATCTTGCCGCCGGTTTTTTCCTTCACGTAAGCGGCGAACGCGTCAACACCGTGCGATTGGCCGTGGAACGGAGGGGCGACGTGCCCGAATTTTATCTTATCGGCCGCCACCGCCGCGAACGGGACGCCGACCAGCGCGACCATCAGCGCCAACAGTACCGCTAACTTACCATACCTTTTCATACCTACCTCCTCCGGTTATTGGGGACCCGCCCCCGGGCGGTTCGAATACTGGAGCGCTATTGATATCAGGTTCTTCGCGCAAGGAAAAGTGTTTCTTCAAAATTTTCCCCACGATAGATCATGAAATATACTCTTATTATTCCTGGGCGCCGAAAGAAAAGCGTATTATGCGATCAGAGAGAAGTCACGCCGCGCGGACTCGGCGTGGTCGGGTTTATTTCCGGAATCTAGTTCTCCACTTTCCATAGTATTTTTTCAAGGAGCCGTTCCAGAGATTGGAGAGCAAATCCTTGATCAAAAGGCTGGAAGCTATCGTATATATGATACCTTTTCTTACAGCGCTTCCCCTGAGTCTGATCCTGAATTTTCCGATATTCACCTTTTGCGACCTCAGCCAGGCAAACCCGTCAAACACTCGAAGGCTCGGCCAGGGCTTGGAACGCGTATTAAAAAACGACCATATCCTAATCCTACTGGAAGCGCTTTCCCGCCACGCGCCCTTGATGGCGCTGATTGCAATTGCGCCCTTATATCCATGGCCGTTCGTGGCTGTTTCCGGTTTTACTTGCGCAAGAGCCGCCGGCTCGTCTTCCCGCGCGCCGCTCACGCATTCATTGAGCGAAAGATTCGAACAGTAATACGTTGTTTGATCCCATTTCGGCAGCAGCGTCAAGTTTGCGCGAAACATCCTTTTATTAAGCCTGAACTGCTCATCCCGAGGCGGCCCAATGAATAAAATGTCTTCTAAAATCGTTCCAGCGCCGCCGCTGACCGTGTTCGGTCCGGTATCTGTTTTCCAGACAACTTGACCATTCGCTTTTCTGATGATTTCGTATTTCCGGAGTCTATACGACGCGTCGCCAATCCCCTTGGCTGAAGCGCCGTCTATCTCTCGTTCGCGCTTCTCTGACCGATATACGCCCCCTTCAATGGTCCGATCGATTCTCCAGAGAAGCGTATCTTCTTTCGTGATTTTTTTGTCGGTCTCGCAATGATAGACTTCCAGACCTTTACAGTAGTAGTTGGTCTTCAACCATGCAGGAAGCGGTTTAAGTTGCTCGAGAAATTCGGCTTTCAACAATCCGAGGTGCTCACTCTCCACCGGACCTATGAAGAGAATACTACTTCCTTTTTTGAAGCATCTTCCCTCTTGCAGCGAGCCAAACCCGGAATGGGCCTCCCATACCAGCTCACCGGTATCGGATTCGATGATCTTATACTCGCCCAATTTGTAGAAATTCGCTTCCATTTTTCTTTTCTCGCGGGCTTCCTCAGAATTTGCGCGACCTGAAAATGCTCAAAACCATCCAGGCCCCGAGAATTCCGGAAAAAAGATAACCGATGATACCCAGGAGCGAATAGCCGTACACCAGCGGTTTGATCCCGGCCACCAGAATCATGGACGACGCGATAATCAGGGCGCCGATCACGATGGAAAAGGCCAGCCGGCTTGCGATTTCGTCCAGCTCCTGGGCGAATCGCGGCAGATCGCGGTGTTCGAGCGTGATGGTGAAACGGTCCGACCGCATTTTTTGAACGAGCCGGCTGACCTCGCTGGGCAGCCTTCCCATTTCCTGAATGATGTCGCCGGACTGCTTGGCCAGCTCCTTTCCCATACGGATCGGGTCGTAGCGGTCGCGCTGGGCTTTTTCGACGGCGTCTCGAACCATTTCCACCAGGTTGATGGGCGGATACAGGGTTCTGACCGCGCCCTCGGCTTCCAGAAACGCCTTGGCCATCAACGCCAGGTAGGGGGGGACGGAGGTTCGGTGGCGCTGAAACAGGTGGATCATTTCCAACATGAACCGGCCGACGCTGCGTTTTTCCTCGCGTTCCGTATTGAAATTGTCCAGAATTTCCAGGATTCCCCGTTCCAGTGTCCCGGTTTTTTCAATGTCGGCGTCACACAGATCCAGCCAGGCGGCCAGCAGGGCTTCTTCATCCTGTCGCGCGAAAGCCTGGATCACGTCGAGGATTTCATACCGGTTGTGTCGAGTGGCGCGGCCCACCATGCCCCAGTCCAGAAAACAGAGCTTTTGGCCGTCCACGATGATCATGTTGCTGGAATGGGGGTCCGCATGGAAAAAGCCGTCCATCAGGATCTGCTTGACCGTGGCCTCCACGCCCATCCGGGCGAGCCTTTCGCGCTGTTCGGGGGTACCGGAAAACACGTTGACGGTTTCGCCCCTGATATATTCCAGCGTCAGAACGCTCGCGGAGGAGTACTGTTCATGCACGGCGGGGGCGAACACGTCGGGCGTGTCCTGAAAGTTGTGGCGGAAGATCTTGATGTTCCGGGCTTCCCGGCGAAAGTCCAGTTCGTTCGTCAGCGTGACCTTGAATTCGGCCACGATCGCGGGCAGGTCCACCTGACGCAGTTCCGGCGTCAGCTTATCCAGCCTCCGCGCCAGGATCTCCATGATCTCCAGGTCCGAACGCACCATGCTTTCGATACCCGGCCGGCGCACCTTGACCACGACTCCCTTGCCGGTTCGCTTGAGCGTGGCGCGATGAACCTGGGCCACCGACGCCGAGGCGATGGGATTTTCGTCAAAAAAACTGAAAACGTCCTCCATCTCGGCGTTGAGCCCTTTTTTCACCGCTTCCCGGATGTGAAAGAACTCGATGGGCGCGACCTGGTCTTGCAGCTTGACCAGTTCCCGCGCGAACTGTTCCGGCACCAGGTCGGGGCGCATACCGGCGACCTGGCCCAGCTTGATAAAGGTGGTTCCCAGCTCCTCCAGCATCAGGCGCAGCCGTTCGGGTGTGGTCAGGTTTCCCTTCACCCGGGAAACCCGGCGGCGCAGAAACTCTCTCCGGGGATAAAACCGGTTCACCAGGTCTTCAAAACCGTACTTGATAAATACCAGGATTATGTCGGTGAACCGTGAAACGTCTCGGACCGCCTTGAACGGCCGCATGCGCTATTCCCCGATCTTTGGCGGGGACTTTACCATCTCCAGCGCTTCCACACGCGCTCTCAGTTCCTCGTGCTCGGCCCGGGTAACCAGGTTCATGGATTTCACGACCTTCTGATACAGATCCGAAGATTTATCCTGAAGCTTTCTGCCGGATTTCTCGGCTTCCTTGATCATTTCCTCGGCCAGTTTCTGGGCGTCGTCGGCGCTGATCTTGCCTTCTTCCACCAGCTTCTGCGTGGCCTTTTCCACGGCCTCCTTGGTTATGACCAACGCCCCCACACCGGCCAACATGGCTTGTTTGACGATTTCCAGCATGGTTTTCCCCTTTTCGATCCTGTTTTCGGAGCGGTTAGTTCCATTGGAACGGTCACTTCTATTCTTTATCAGCGGCGGGTTTTTGTCCAGTGGTCATCGATGATGGGCCGGCGTAAAAAGCATTGCGGGGGAATCTCTTCCCCCACATCCCCTGCGTGAGATTTCTCGCCGCGCTCGAAATGACAAGCGATACAAAGGTATTCCGTCATTCCCCGGCTTGACCGGGGAATCCAGCGATTTCAGCCGCTTCCAGACGTCAGCGTGCCTCACCCGCGTGATTTGAGACTCACCGTCCCATGTAAAGCAGGGCTTTTCGCCGCAGCTCCTCCAATTGTTTTTTCACCGATTCCAGTTCGGCCGGTTTCAACTCCCTGATCGGGCGGGCCGGCTGACCCAGAACCAGCGTTCCGGCCGGGACTTCCATGCGCGGCGGCACCAGCGCGCCCGCGCCCACCAGGGCGCCGGGTCCCACCACCGCGCCGTCGAGCACGATCGCGCCGATTCCCACCAAGGCGCCGGTTCGCACCGAGGCCCCGTGCAAGGTGGCCTTGTGGCTGATCAAGGCTCCCGGCTCCACGATTACCGGATGGCCGTGGGGCGATTCCAGGAGCGCCATATCCAGGACCGCGCTCCCCGCGCCGATGACAATCTCTTCCTCGTCGGCCCTGAGCACGGCGCCCGGCCAGACGTTGGCGCCCGCCTCCAGGGTCACGCGGCCGATGATCCGGGCCGATCGATCCACGAACACATCGTCCGCCAGCTTGGGGCTGTGTCCGTCAAAAGAGGTTATATATGCGTCTTTGGACATGGTAACACGCCCTCAGCTTCTTTCGAAAATAGCCGCGATACCGTGCCCGCCGCCGCCGCAGATGGTTTCGAGGCCGTATCGGGCGTTGCGGCGCTTCATCTCGTGCAGCAGGGTCACCATGCGCATGGCGCCGGTGGCGGCCACCGGATGCCCGAGGGAAATACCGGAGCCGTTGACATTGACTTTCCGATCTCATACTCGGATGCCTGAAAGCCCCATGAGCTTTGCATCCGCCAGCATCTGAACGGCAAAGGCTTCCTGGATCTCGATCACCTCCATGTGGTCGATGTTCAGATCGACCCGGTCCAGCGCCTTGTTTACAGAAACCGGCACCGCCGGATAGGTCAGGGTCGGATCGCTGGCGGCCACGGCGGACGAAATGAGGCCAGGCCATGGGCGTGATGCCAAGTTCTTTAGCCTTGCGTTTCGCATCAGCACCACGGCTGCAGCACCGTCGTTTTCCGTGGATGAATTCCCGGCCGTACAGACACCGTCCTGATACACCGTATGCAGTCTTGACAGCTTCTCCAGGGAGGTGTCCGGCCGAGGCGGTTTCATCCGTATCGAAAACCATCGGATCGCCCTTGGGCTGCGGCACGGGGACGGGAACGATTTCCTCCTCGAATTTTCCGGAAGCCATCGCCGCCCCGGCCTTCTGCTGGCTCCTGAGCGCCCATCGGTCGGCCTGCTTCGCGGGAGATGTCTTCATTTCTGGCTGCAGTCTCCGCCCAGGACATCATGGAGTTGAGCTCGCCGTAACCGCTCGATGGGCTGGGACATGACCCGAGCGCGGTGGATCCGATCGTAAAAGGGGAATCCCCCAGCATGGACAGCGACCCGTGGCCCCTGCGGCATAAAACCCCATTTGGGATCGCGTTCGTCCGCCCACACCCCATTTCATGAATTCTCCGGGAAGGTAAAACTCGGCCCGGCTCATGCTTTCCACACCGCCGGCAACCACGATGTCGGCATAACCGCTTATAATTTTCATGGCGCCGAAACAGATGGCATCCAGACCCGAGCAGCACCGCCGGTCCAGTGTCATGCCGGGGATTTCCACCGGCCAGCCGGCCGCCAACAACGCCATCGCGCGGCGATTGACGGATTCTCCGTTCTGATAGGATTGTCCCATGACCACTTCATCCACCTTGCCGGATCGATGTCGGCCCTTTTGACCGCTTCGTTCAGGACCGCCGCCCCCAGTTTGTACACCGGGACGTCCTTCAGCGTTCCCCCATACCCTCCGATCGGCGTCCGCGCGCCGCTTACGATGACAACTCGTTCCATATTCGCAAACTCCATGACGTGATTGATTGAAAACAAGGCGCATGGCCGTCATACGCGCGAATCAGTGTAATGGTCGGGGGGGGCGGGGTCAAGGAGAAACTCCGGCGCTGTTTTCCGCGCTTGCCAGGTCTTGCGCGAGATTCTATAGTGGCGGCCAAACCGAAAAAGACTTCAGGAGATGGTATGGACACGAGCAGGGCGATGGTGGTTTTGGAGCCGGGGCGCATGGAGCCTCGCGAATTTCCCCTTCCTTCAATCGGCGAATCGGACGGTATCCTCAAAGTGGAACTGGTGGGCGTCTGCGGATCGGACCCCGGCATTTTCAGGGGAAAGGCGTCCCGCGCGCCCCGGCCTTATCCGCTCATTTTGGGCCATGAAATCGTGGGCCGCATACACGCCATGGGCGAAAAGGCGCTCCAACAGCGCGGGCTCAAGATCGGGGACCGCGTTATTGTCGAATACGCCTACGGCTGCGGAGAATGCGCTCCCTGTATCGCGGGCCGCTACACAATCTGCAAGAAAATGTACACCTACGGGTCCATGGTGTCCTGCCAGGAACCGCCGCACCTGTACGGCGCGTATTCGCAGTACCTATACATTCATCCTCGCGCCATGATCCATAAAATCGGCGAGGACATTTCACCCGAGGAAGGCGTGCTCATCGGCGCGGTGCTGGGAAATGGCGTGCGCTGGCTCAGCAGGGTGGGACAGGTGGCTGTGGGAAAATCGGTGGTGGTCATCGGTCCCGGCCAGCAGGGGCTTTCGGCGGTGATCGTGGCCAAGGAATCGGGCGCCACGCCGATCATCATCATCGGGCTGGAGAAGGACCGGGCCCGGTTGGAAATGGCCAAAAGACTGGGCGCGGACGTGGTTATCGTCGCCGACCGCGAGGACCCGGAGAAAATCGTGTCCGAAGCCACCCACGGCCTCATGGCCGACACGCTCATCGACGTCAGCGCCAATCCGGCCGGGGCGGCCATGGCCGTGGCGCTGGCCGGGCTCGGCGCCACGGTGGTGCTGCCGGGTCTGTACGGCATGAACACTCCTGTTCCGCTCTTTCTGGACAAGGTGGTGTTCAAGGAACTGCGGCTTCTGGGCGCCTATTCCCAGGATTTCGAAGCCGTGGAAGCCGCCATCAAGATCGGCCGCTCCAAACGTTATCCGCTGAAAGAGCTTATCAGCCACCGCTTTCCCCTGGAAAGGGCGGAAGAAGCCGTACGGCTGGTGGGCGGCGAATACCCGGAACGGAACCCGCTGAAGGTGGTTATCGACCCTTGGGCGTGAAGCCCTGTGACGCCGGTACCGCTCCTTATCGATCGTCCCTATAGAACAAACGCGCTTGATCATTATATTCCGAGCCACCGTGCTCGCTCCGGCTCGACGGCTGGAAAGATTACCTTCCGGATGGTATGATTTTCTCTTGGTCTGGAATTTACGAGAAAGAGCGCCTTTAATATCGGGATTACCTAACGGACCCGCATCCGTGGCGGACAGCCATATATAAACCTTGCCGGTTTCATTCGTGGTCAAAAGCGAAAAATAACGCTCACTGGACAGTTAAAAAATCATTCTTTGGGCGCTTTTCATTGACCCGCCGCGGTTAATAAACTGGTCTGACGAGGCCCGCGCCTCAAGGAGAGTTACCATGACGAGTACAAGCGAATCGCACAAATTGACCCTGAGAAATCTTGCGGAAACGGATTACGAAGATGTCCGCCAGATCATGGTCGGAGCCTACCGGGGCATGGGTGAATCCTGGACCGACAAGGAATTCGGGACCCTGCTGAACCTGTTTCCGGAGGGACAGATTTGCATCGAGGACAATGGGCAGGTCGTTGCCGCGGCCCTCACGCTGATTATCGATTACGCCGACCATGGAAGATGAACCATTCCTATGAAGATATTGTCGCGCAGCGGCAGCTTCAAACAACCATGACCCGGAAGGCGACTATCTGTACGGCATTGATGTGTTTGTCCACAAGGATTACCGGGGCATGCGCCTCGGTCGGCGACTGTACGATGCCCGCAAAGAACTTTGTGAAAAATTAAACCTGAAAGGCATTATTGTCGGCGGCCGCATTCCCGGGTACGCAAAATATTACCAGGAACTCACTCCGAGTCAATATATCACCAAGGTAAAAAACAGGGAGATCGTCGACCCGGTCCTGACCTTTCAACTGGCGAACGATTTTCATCCCAAGAGGGCCATGAAAAATTACATCCCGGAAGATAAAAGCTCGCGAAGTTATGCGGTTCTGCTTGAATGGAACAATATTTATTATGAGCGCAAGAAAAAAGATCGTATGGGGACGGAAATCAAATGCCAGGATAAGCGCCGTTCAATGGCAGATGCGGCCGTTTACCGGCCTTGAAGACTTGCTGCAGCAGGTGGAATTTTTTGTCGATACCGTTTCCGGCTACAATGTCGACCTGCTGCTCTGCCCGAATTGTTCAATGCCCCGCTTGTGGCACGGTACGACCAGAAAAATCCGTCGCTCGCCATGCGCTCCCTGGCCAAACTCACCGAACCGCTCACGGATGCCAATGCTCCAGATGGCAATTTCCTATAACATCAATATCTGCACCGGAAGCCTGCCGGAATACCGTGACGGAGAACACCTGTACAATGTTTCCTATCTCTGCCGCCGCGACGGCACCTGGGATTCGCAGTACAAGATCCATATCACCCCGGATGAAGCCGAATATTGGGGTTTGCGGGGCGGCGAAGGCTCTCGGTTTTCAATACCGATGTCGGAAAAATCGGCATTCTGGTGTGCTATGATGTCGAATTTCCCGAACTGGCGCGGATTCTGGCCCAACAGGGCCTCCAAATCCTGCTCGTGCCCTTTTGGTGGGACACGAAAAATGCCTATCTGCGGGTCAGGCGGTGCGCCCAGGCCCGGGCCATAGAAAATGAATGCTATGTGGCCATCTCCGGCAGTGTGGGAAACCTGCCCAAAGTGGAAAACATGGACATTCAGTATTCCCAGTCCGCCATTTTCACCCCCTCGGACTTTGCGTTCCCCCATGACGCTGTCGCAGCCGAGGCCACGCCCAATACCGAAATGACGCTTATCGCCGACCTGGATCTTGATCTCTTAAAGGAAGTCAGAAAATACGGGAGTGTACGCAATCTGGAAAGCCGCCGAACCGATCTGTATTCCGTTCGCTACCACGGGCGGTAAGTTTTCGATCCCACCTGGAACTGGATGCCGCGACTTGATCGCGGGGATCCAGAATTTCAAAACATGGAAAAAGCATGTGCGAAGGAGTGTCTTCCCTCGCGCTCCCTGCAGGAGATTTCTCGCTGCGCTCGAAACGACAAAGCGTTAAATTCCTCGCTTATCGTATGTCGCTTTCCCGTTCGTCATTTCGCTCAAAGGGAAGAAATCTCGAGAGGCCCAAATCGCCCTCATCGGCGCGAGGCGACAGCATATGGGGGTGTGGAGACGCAGCCCCCACAAAGATTTGCTTAAAATATTCGCGTATTTAATTATTTACATATTTAATAAATGGTTATCATGGCGCAATAGCCGTTTATCACGTGTATTGTTTTATCACGTGTATTATATTGTTGTCGAAATCGGCTAGATTCAAGTATGATATAATAAAATTTAAATTTCCAAATCTGATACACCGGTCAATTGCTCAAAGGGGTAACGGTGTCCGCATGATCCAAGGACTCCATGGGCGCAAAGACGCCGCGCGGTTGATCTGCTCGTGTCTGGAACAGGGGAGGACACGGGGCGCGCATACAGTTCATGGAATTCGACTCATCCTACATAGTCCACGTAACCGGAATCTCAAAGGGAGACTCATCATATAGCTAGATGAAATGACCGCTGTTTATCCACAGGCGAAGACGCTTTCGCTTGTTACGCAAAACAGAGGCGTTGCTGTTCGTCGTTTTGTTCGGACCATAACATCATTGTAGGGCCCGGCCATCATCGGGCGAAAGGAGAAGCGCATGAGAGCGTATGGCGCGGAACTCTTCGGTACCTTCTGGTTGGTTCTTGGCGGGTGTGGCAGCGCGGTGTTGGCCGCCGCCTTTCCCAATGTGGGCATCGGTCTGCTGGGCGTCGCATTGGCGTTCGGTTTGACGGTGCTGACCATGATTTACGCGGTCGGACGCATATCCGGCGGTCACTTCAATCCGGCGGTGTCCGTGGGACTCTGGGCCGGAGGCCGGCTTCCAACGAAGGACCTGGTCCCCTATGTGGTCGCGCAGGTTATCGGCGGGATCGCCGCGGGCGGCGTACTTTACGTGATCGCCAGCGGGAAGGCCGGTTTCGACATCCAAGCGGGCTTCGCCTGCAACGGCTATGGCGAACATTCGCCCGGCGGCTATTCTCTGCAGGCGGCTCTGGTTACGGAAATCGTCATGACCATGACCTTCATCTACGTCATTCTGGGAGCGACTGACAAACGCGCGCCGCAAGGTTTCGCGGGCGTCGCCATCGGATTTACGCTGACACTGATTCATCTGATCAGCATCCCGGTAACCAACACCTCGGTGAATCCCGCGCGAAGCACCGGGGTAGCCGTGTATGTCGGCGGTTGGGCGGTTGGGCAATTGTGGTTGTTCTGGGTTGCCCCGATCATCGGAGGGCTGCTTGGGGCGCTCCTTTATCGGATCATTAGCGGCCGGGATGAGTGATTCGTAGCTGGTTGAAGGGAAACTCCTGGATGCCGCGATCAAGTCGCGGCATGACGAAAACATGAAGCTCGCTGAGTCGGACAGCATGTGAGGCTTTCATTTGAGTGGACAACAGAAGACGAGTCCTTCATTTCGAGCGCAGCGAGAAATCTCCCGCAGGGGGCGCGGGGGAAGAAATTCCCCCGCATGACTTTTTTTATGCCCGACGCCCTCATAGGCGTGGGGGCACCACTCCCCACAAGGATTCTAATTTAATCAACGGGAATCACGGTGGGGTAGCCGTTTATCACGTGTATTTCCACCGCAACGCCGTACACCATGCGGATGGTTTCGGCGGACACTTCCGAAGTTTTGCACGCGGCGCGGATTTGCCCTTCCTTTAAAAAGACGCATTTATCCGAATAACGCAGGGCCATGTTGAGATCGTGCATGGTCAACACGCCGGCGATCCCGTGGCCGCGCACGATGTGTTTGATCAAATTCAGAATTTCCAGTTGGTTTTTCAGATCCAGGCTGCTGGTGGGTTCGTCGAGCAACAGCAGGGTGGGCTCCTGAACCAGGGAACGCGCGATGGCCACCTTCTGCAGCTCGCCGCCGCTCATCTGATCGATGTAGCGCATGGCCAGATGACCCAGGTTCAACTGTTTCATGACCGCGTCCACCATGCGCAGGTCCTTGTCCGAAACCCTCCAACGGATGTGCGGCCGCCGCCCCATCAGGATGGCGTCAAAGGCGGTAAGCCGCCCCGGGTCCTGCCGCTGGGCCACGTAGCCGATCAGGCGGGCGATTTCGCTCACATCCAGTTTCATGACATCGTGGCTTTCGACCATGACCGCGCCGCCGGTGGGTTTCAGAATGGCGTTGACGCAGCGCAGCAGGGTGGTCTTGCCCACGCCGTTGGGGCCCAGAATGGCCAGCAGTTCGCCACGGTCCACCCCGAAACGCACTCCCTTGAGGATTTCCCGGCCGTTGTAGCCGAAGCGCACGCCATTGGCTTCCAGAATCATCGCCGGTACCCCCTGATGATCAGCCACAGGAAAACCGGCGCGCCCAGGAAGGCGGTCAGCACCGATACGGGCAGCAGGTGCGGGGCGAGGATCAGACGCGCCACCGTGTCCGAAGCCAGCAAAAGCAGGCCGCCCATGATCAGGGTGGCGGGCAACAGGAAGCGGTGGTCGCCGCCGATCAGTCGCCGGATCATGTGCGGACACACCAGCCCCACAAAGCCGATGATTCCCAGAAAGGCCACGATGACCGCCGTCACCAGGGAGGCGATCATCATTCCCACCATACGCGTCCGTTCCACCTTGACGCCCAGCCCCTTGGCCGTTTCGTCCCCGGCGTCCACCGCGTTGTAGTTCCATCCGTTGGCGATGAAATAGGCCGAGGCCGCCAGCACGACCACGGTCATGATGGCCAGTTCGGACCAGCTGGCCCGCGACACGTCGCCGAAGGTCCAGAACACCATGGCCGCCAGCTGCACGTCGTCGGCGAAAAACTGGAGGAACATGGTTCCGGCGGTAAAGAGCGCTCCCAGGGCGACGCCCGCCAACACCATGGTTTCGGGGGAAGCCCCCCGCAGCTTGGATATGGCCACGATGACCGCGGCGGCGCCCAGACAGAATACAAAGGCCAGGAACGTGGTCAGGTAGGGGTTGGAGACCACGGCCGCCTGGGTTTTGGCGCCGGTCATGAGGCCGGTGTCCGTGAGCATTACCGCCAGGGCCGCTCCAAACGCGGCGGCGTGGGTGATGCCCAGGGTGAAGGGGAGCGCCGAGGGGGTTGCGCAGGATGGACTGCATGACCGCGCCGGAAATGGCCAACCCGGCCCCGGCCACCACGGCTGCCAGCGCCTGCGGCAAACGGATGTTCCAGATGATGGCGTTGTAACGCGGGGCCGCGTCGGCCCAGAAAAGCGCCCGGACCACGTCGGCCAGGGGAATACCGGCCGCTCCCGAGGAGACGCTCACCACGACCACGGCGCACAATCCCACCAGACCGAAGCCGATAAAGGCGGCCTTCCGGCCGATGTACCGCTTGTACTCGTAATTTATTTCGCCGTGATTGAAATGCATGGACGGCGAGGCCTTACTTCAGGGGAATCGGCTGGAAGACCAGCCCGTCGAAGGACTTATCCATCCGGCCGAACACGGGCTTGCCCACCAGGAAGGTGTAAATTTCATCCGCCTTGGCCGCGGGATCGATGTCCTTGAAGCGGTCCGGCCACAGGAGCTTGCCGATGAAATAGGCGTCGGCCAGGATGGAGCCGCAATTCTGCGTGTACCAGTTGTACGGCAGCAGCCCGTAGACGTTTCCCTTCTTGACGGCGGACAGCGTCTGGTAGGCGGAGTCCCCGCGCAGTTCGGCGATGGCGCCCTTGTCCTCGCCCATCTGCAGGGAGGCCAGGTCCACGAAAATGAAATCGGGATTGGCCGCCACGATTTTTTCCTGAGCCAGATTGCTGTGCCGCAGCGCCTTATCCCGCAGCGCCGGGTCGGAGGCGATATTGCGCGCCCCCAGGAATTCGAACGGCGGATAGCCGGGTTCGGTGGACTGTAAGCCCAGCGGCCCCTTGAACGCGATGCCGCCCACGAAACAGGAGGGCCGGTTCTCGGCGGGGACATCCTTGACCCGTTCGCGCAGATCGGAAATGGCGGATTCGAAGAAGGCTATCACTTCTTCCGCGCGCTTTTCCTTGCCCACCACGGACCCCATGATCCGTAGCGCCTCGTAAAATTGAGGCCGATGAGCGTCCAGATCGCCATACTCCAGGATCACCACCGCGATACCGGTTTTTGCCTGCAATTCCGCCGGGTCGTGGCCCATGGTGGGGTAGGTCTTGAAAATGACCTGCGGCTGGGGTTCGAGCGCGACGATCAGTTCCGGATTATCCCGCCCCCGGGATTCGCCGAACAGGGGGTAATCCTTGAATTGGGGGTTGGCCAGCGTGTACGGGCGCGCGTCGAACCGCGCGGCCCGCTTTTCGATGTCGTCCACCGCCACGATTTTATCCCGAGCCTGGAGATAGGTCAGCAAACGCAAGGCGCCCGGTCCCGAACAGATCACGCGTTCCACGGGATCGGGGACTTCCACGGCGCGACCAGCCTGGTCGGTTATGGTTTTGGTCGCGGACCAGACGGCCCACGGGGTCAGCAGGATCATGATCAGAACGGCGCAACTCAGGGCGCTTTTTCTCATAACGGCCGGTTTCCTTTCGTCAAAAACAAAAAAGCCACGAGACGATGACCTCCTTCAGGGGAGGCGACGCCTTCATGGCTTTATGCGCATTGGATTGTAAGGTAACAACAGCCGCCTTCTGGCGGGCGTTTATGGAATTGGAATAATATAGAAGCTTTTCGTTGTCAACTTTTTACGGCCGCGAACGCGCCGCAGGCCGCCAAGGAACATGGTGGGAGAGTATCTTCCCCCGCAGACTGTTGACAAAGTCCCCACATCGTCGCCCCGGCGAAAGCCGGGGTCCAGAAGTATTTGAAAATACTGGATTCCGCGATCAAGTCGCGGAATGACGAACCTTATTAGACGGATTTGTCAACACACTCGGAACTTTTTCCGAAAAGTTCTCTCCCACAAAACATACCTGCTCCTTAGATGAGGATGTTACGCGTTTTCGCTGAGCAGTTTGATGATCGAAAGCAGTATTTTGTCCCGCTTTTGTTTCATTTCGGCGGCCTTGCTTTCCGGCCAGTCGAAGAAACCCTTGCCCGTTTTTACGCCCAGTTCGCCTCTGGCGACCTTTTCGGCCAAAAGCGGCGACGGCTCGGTGCGGCCGTCAAGGTCGGCGAGCACGGTTTTGGTGACCGCGAAGGTCACGTCCAGACCGCCGATGTCGGCCCGTTCCACCGGTCCCATGAAGGCGTAGCGCAGGCCGAAACCGCCTTTGACCACCCGATCAATGTCCTCGGGGTCGCACACGCCGCTTTCGATCAGCGCCAGCGCTTCGCGCTGAATAGCTTGCTGGAGGCGGTTACCCAGAAAACCGGGGATGTCCTTGCGCACGCGGACCGGGTCCTTGCCCACCGCCCGCATGAGTTCGACCGTGGATTCGAAAACCGTTTCGCTGGTGGCGTCGCCCTTGATCACTTCCACGCAGGGCATCACGTGAGGCGGGTTCCAGAAATGCGTTCCCACCAGCCGTTCCGGCCTTTTAAGCCCGGCGGCGATCTTGGAAACGCTCAAGGCGGAGGTGTTGGTGCACAGGCGTGTTTCGGGACCCACGTAGCCTTCCACCTCCGCGAACAGCCGTTGTTTCAGTTCCAGGTTTTCCGGCGCCGCTTCGATGATGGGATCGGCCTCCAGGCAGGCTTGCTCCAGATTGGAAAACACGGACACGCGGTCCAAGCAGGCGGGTATCTGTTCTTCGCGGATCAAACCCACTTCCAGGAAAGCGGCCAGATTTTCCCGGATGCGTTGCTTGGCGCTTTCCAGAGCCTTGGGAACGCTGTCATAGAGGTTGACCCGAAACCCCGCCAGGGCAAAAATTTGGGCCACACCGTGGCCCATGGTTCCGGCGCCGATGACCGCCGCCGTTTGCTTTCGATTTTTGGACTCGCCCATGCGCTCTCCCCTCCATCCCTAATTTGAATATTCGGGGAAGTTATCACGGGGAGAGCGTCAAGAACAGCGAATAATGGCCTTTTGGATTCTAGAAATCCTCGTCGATCTCGTCAAAGGGCAGAACCTTTGCCAGCGAAACGTTCTTTTTGGCTTTCCGGGCTTCGCCGGTTTTCTCCGCGAGGCGCAGCTTTTTGGCCGCCCCGCCGATGAGTTTCCGATCCCCCGGGCCGTCCCCGTTTCCGCCGCCGGACCTGTCTCCCACGATGGTGATCAGCTCCGCCACAAAGGTTTTCATCTGTTCGGACTGGGCGCTCATTTCTTCCGCCGCCGCCGCGGACTCCTCGGCGCTGGCCGCGTTGAGCTGAGTAACCTTGTCCATTTCAATGATGGCCTTGCTGATCTGATCGATACCCTGGGACTGCTCCTGAGAAGCGGCCGTAATTTCAGCGACCAGGTCGCCCACCGCCTGCGAGCTTTTCGCGACTTCGCCGAACTCCTGGGAAGTCTTGTCCACCTGTTGCGATCCGACCTGAACGGTTTTCACCGTTTCCTCGATCAACCCGGCGGTGTTTCGCGCCGCCTGAGCGGCTCTCAGGGCGAGGTTGCGGACTTCTTCGGCGACCACCGCGAACCCGGCGCCGGCTTCTCCGGCCCTGGCCGCTTCCACCGCGGCGTTAAGCGCCAGCAGGTTGGTCTGGAAGGCGATTTCGTCGATGGTTTTTATGATCTTGGACGTTTCTTCACTGGCGGACGAGATATCCCGCATGGAGTGCGACAAGTCGGACATGGAAACGTTGGCCCGGCCGATTATTTCCCGGGTTTCCCGAACCAGCGTGTTCGCTTCGCCGGCGTTGTCGGCGTTCTGTTTGGTCATGGAGGACATCTGCTCCATTGAGGCGGTGGTTTCTTCCAGGGACGCCGCCTGTTGGGAAGCGCCCTCGGCCAGGGACTGGCTGGCTTCGGAAACCTCGCCGGACGCGCTCGTCACCTGACCCGCGCTTTCAGTCAAGCCGTCGATCACCCGGTTCAACGGTTTGGTGACGCTGCGGGTGATCAGCCAGGCCATCAGCAAGCCCGCGACCACGCACACGAGGGTGATGAGCCCCATAAAGGTCGAGGAGTTCTTCATCTGGTCGAGCATCTTGCCCTTTTGATCGACCTGAGCCTCGGAGTTGACCCGTTGCGCCTCGCGAGCCGCCTGCACCATGACGTCCTCGGCGCCCGTCTGCTTGTCGATCAATTCCGAAAATTGTTTGAACGCGGCGCCGTAAACATTGATGGCCGCGACGACCTGCTCCATCTGCTTTTCGTTCGCCTCCAGTTTCAACCGATCACTCATTTCGGAGGCCAGCTTGAGCATTTCGGCGATATGGCCGCTCATGGCTTCCTTCAATTTGGGGTCGCGGGCCAGCACGAATTCCCGCTGGTCTTTCTGGACATTGAGAAACGCCTTTATGAGCGTATCCGCGTCTTCGGCGTTTTTCGACTTGGCTTCGAGAAAGGCTTCGCTTTGTTCACGCGCCTGCTCCAGTTCCTTCTCCTGGGCCGCCCTGAGTTCGTCGATTTTCTGGAGAGCGGCGGCGGCGTTTTCGCGCATGACGTTCATGGTTTGATGTCGTTGATCCATCATGCCGACAAATTCGTCGAAGGCGACCTTGTACTTGTTGATGGCGTCAATCTCATCATCAAATTGGCGCAGGACATCCTCATCCTTGAACTGGGATCTCAGATACATGGAATTGGACAGCAGGTCCTTGATTTTGAGGCCTGTCATTTCCTTGTATTTCCCGTCGCCATTGCTGATGATATATTCTTTTTCGCTTTGACGAGCCTGCATGAACCATTTAATGAGATTGGTCATGTCCGAAGCGTTTTGAATCATCCCCTCGAGGGCGTCGCCCGTCTTGTCCTTCGAATCCAGCATCTGCTGTTTCACATATTCCGCGATTCCGTCCACCTGGGACATCGCCAGAATAGCCTTGCTGTCCATGACCCCCAACGACTTGGTCTGTTCGTCCATCAACGAGCTATAGGAGTTGAAGGCCTCTTCATAAACTTTTACCGCGTTCGCCGCGTCACCGATCGTTTTCAGGTTGTCCTCTTTTTTAAATCTGCTCTCCAGATCGGCCGACAACGCCGTGATGGCGGCCAGCCCGTTGGTAACGTTATCTTTCCAGGACTGCTCCCCATTGGAAATGATATATTCCTTCTCGTTTTTTCGGACGTCCAGAAAGAGCCTGATAACATTTTCCGCATCCGCGGCCTTGGTCATTCTGTCGTCGATCAGGGTCGAGGTTTTCTGACGCGCTTCCTTGCGTTGCTCCTTCTGGCTTTGCTGGAGATTTTCCAGTTCCGTAAGGGCCGCGGACGCTCCGGTCTTCATCTCGTCCATGGCTTGAGCCCGTTCCCGGTTCATGCCCACATATTGCTTAAAAGCGCCCAGATAGTCGTTAACTTCCGAAATGACTTGATCCATGCGGTCCTTGTATGCTTTCTCGGAAAATTTTTTCTTGGACGCTTCGGCCTGCTCTATGGTCGAGGAGATATTTTTCTCCACCATGTCGATATAGGAGTCATCCTGACGAAGAATATAGTTTTTTTCATGCCTCCTGGTTTCCAGGATGCTGTTGACCATCTTGTTGACGTCTTCCCCTCCCTCGACCCGGTGATTAACGCCGCGTAGGCCGGTATAGCCAAAGAACGCCACGACCATGGTCAACATAAGCGTCACTAAAAAGCCGGCCGTCAATTTCACTCCGAGCTTCAGCTTGCGCGATAACATGGTGATTCTTCCTCCTCGGACTTTCTTTCCACTGGCGAACGTGGAGATTGCAGGCGCTCTATGCGTCTTTGAGCCGCGCCGCGGTTCATCACGTTCCCTCGAACGTGTATCGGCGCAACATTAATGGCGTTTGGGTCCCGGCTTCACGCGCTCGGAAAGGGCTCATTGCATAAAAATTAAGCCGGTTTTGGGGGTTTCCAGCCGGGCGATTCAACACAACCGCTCCTTTTGCATGGCGGAGACCTTCAATACTTCTTTATTCGTAAAAACACGGCAAGAACTTAAGGGAAGTTAGCTCTCACTGCTAAAATATATTTGCCGTGTTCGCATACTTGAGATGTTTGGGAGTTTTACGCGATCATGAATCAAAACGAAAGGGCGCGTTATTGGCGCGAGGAGGAAGAAAAAACAATTTCCACAAATTTGAAGGCAATAAATAACGGGCGGAAGAGCCAGACGACCCGCCGCCCGCGATATTGTTCATTTAAAAGATCGAATTTCCGAAGCGGCGCCCGGAAACGTCAAGCCTGACCGAAGTCATCGTCGTCCACGACTTCATAGCCCGCCGACTGGAGCGAGGGCCGGGTGTAGATGAACAACATTTCGCACGGCTCGTCGAACGGATTGTACAGCCAATGGACCGCTCCTCGCGGAACCCAGATGGTGTCGCCCTTTTCCAATTCCTCGTCCGGGCCGTCGCCCACGCCTCCGATGCCTTTTCCCGACAGGATGTACATGATTTCCTCGGCGTGTTCGTGAACGTGCTTTTTGTGAAATGACGCGTTGGGTTCGAACCTGCAATAGGCGAAGGTTATGTCTTGCGCGCCCACCGAGTCTTTATCGACCAGAATAATGCGTTCGGAGTGTTCCAGATCCTTGATGGGCTCGTTTCTGCCGTCCTGCAACTTCAGTATGTACTGGTTTCCCATTAAACAGCCTCCTTTTTAATAAAAGCTCGGTTCTGCCCGTCATACGGCGGCGTACGCTGAATCATATCCCGTAGGGCCTTTTTCCCCTCGCAAAAACGGTATTTCCGCCGCGGTTAAAAAGGCTCGAACCGCGCATACCCTGCCTGGAATTTCTTCAATGAATACTCCTTGCGCGAACCGCCGCATCGCGTTAATATCCACCGCCATGTAGGATGACGGCGGAACGGACAGTCCCATCCGGAGTTATCTTACCACGGAATAAAGCATGTGGCGATAAAGCGTTTTCCCGAGACCGACCGAGGCCCGGCCCCCTACCCGCTGACGCGTAAGCGTTTCCTTCAAAAGGAGCCATCCGTTCCATTGACATGAAACGTCCGGTTCGGAGCGCTCCGGCTTCATGAATCGCGGGCTCGAGGAAAGGGAAAAGGCCGTCATCGACGCCGGCAGGTAAAGAGGTATGGTGTGCTGAAAAATAATCTCACTCGTTTGGCGCTGTCTGTCGTGGTTGGCGCGGTATCTTTTCTTCTGCTCGCCGGCGATCTCCCCGCTCAAAAGAAAAAGGAGGGTTCCGGTCCGCCTCCCACGGTAACGGTCATGAAGGTATCGGAAGAGGACGTCAATCCGGCCACCGAATTCGTGGGGCGCGTGGAGGCCCTACAGACCGTGGACCTGAGCGCCCAGGTGGACGGGTACATCGAGAAGGTGCTCTTTGATGAAGGCGCGGAGGTCAAGGCCGGCAGCCTGCTGTTTCTCATCGAACAGGCCCCCTACAAGGCCAAGGTGAACGAGGCCAAGGCCAAGGTGGCCCTGGCGCAAGCGACGCTGGACCGCTCCCTGCGTTACCTGGAACGGCTCAGAACGGTGCGGGCGGGCGGCGTGTCGGGGACCGACATGGACAGCGCCCTGGCCGCGGAACAGATCGCGCGGGCGCAGTTGCAGGAAGCCAGGGCCAGCCTGGGACAGGCCGAGGTGAATCTCGGGTATACCACCATCAAGGCCCCCATCGGCGGCCGCATCGGCCGGGCCGCCTACACCCTGGGCAATCTGGTCGGACCGGCCTCCGGCCCGCTGGCTCGTATTGTGCAATTGAATCCTATCCGGGTGATCTATTCCGTGAGCGAAAACGAGTACGTGACGGAGAAGATGAAAATCGCCAGCCGGCCGGGAAGCAAGCCCGTGAAGATGGTGCCCCGGCTCAGGCTCCCCGACGGCCAGATGTACCCCGCGGACGGCGAGATGGACTTCACCGATCCCCAGGTCGATCCCGGCACCGGCACTATCGCCATGCGCGCGGTGTTCGACAACCCCAACGCCGTGCTCCTGCCCGGCCAGTACGTCACCGTGCTGCTCAGCCGCCGCCAGCCGCAACGGTTTCCGGTGATCCCGCAGTCGGCGGCGCTCGAGGACCGGGAAGGCCTCTATGTTCTGGTGGTTGATGACGACAACCGGGTCGAGCGCCGCGTCATCACCCGCGGCGCCGCCGTGGGCACGGGCTGGGCAGTGGAATCCGGTCTGAAAGCTGGCGAAACCATCATAGTGCATGGTCTGCAAAAGGTCAGTCCCGGCCAGGTGGTTCAGACCGTAGCCTCCGAAAAGTAAGAAGAAATCATATGATAAGCCGCGTCTTTATCGAACGACCGCGTCTGGCCATCGTTATTTCCATAGTGATTACCATGGCGGGGGCGCTGGCCCTGATGCGAATCCCGGTGGCCCAGTATCCCCGCATCACGCCTCCGGAAATCAGGGTGCAGGCTATCTACCCCGGCGCCAACGCGGAAGTGCTTTCCAACAGCGTGGCCGCGCCCATCGAGGCCGCCGTGAACGGCGTGGAAGACATGATTTACATGTCCTCCACCTGCTCCAACAACGGGCAGTACGATCTGAGCGTCTACTTCGAGGTGGGGGCCGACCCGGCTATCGCCCAGGTCAACGTGCAAAACCGTGTTCAGCAGGCCACATCGCTTCTGCCCGCCGACGTGGTCAACCAGGGGGTCGAGGTGCGCGCCCGCTCGTCCGACATCCTGGGGATGTACACCTTTTATTCGCCGCATGGAAAGCACGACAGCCTGTACCTGAGCAACTACATCAGCATCAACGTGAAGGACGCCCTGGCGCGGGTCAAGGGAGTCAGCGAAGCCAGGGTTTTCGGGGCCCTGGATTACAGCATGCGCATCTGGATGGACCCCCGGCGCCTGACCGCTCTCGGCATCACCGCCAATGACGTTACCACGGCCATCGAGAAACAGAACGTGCAGGCCGTGGCCGGGTCCATCGGCACGGCGCCGGCCGATCCCACGCAGCAGGTGCAGTATACCCTGCGGGCCGAAGGCCGGCTGAAAAACGTGCAGGAGTTCGAGAACATCATCGTGCGCGGCAACGAGGCGGGCGGACTGGTGCGCGTGAAGGACATCGCGCGGGTGGAACTGGGCGCCCAGTCGTACACGCGCACTTCCACGCTCAACGGTTATCCCGCCCTGGCCATGGGCGTGTACCAGACTTCCGGGGCCAACGCGCTCCAGACCATCGACGCGGTCAAGGCGGAAATGGAGCGGCTGGCCAAGCGTTTCCCCGACGACATCGAATACCGGCTGACCTACGACACCACCCAGTACGTCAGGGCCGCCATCAAGGAAATCGTCTCCACGCTGGTGATCACCTTTCTGCTGGTGGTGGCGGTGACCTTTCTGTTCCTGCAGGACTGGCGGGCCACCCTCATACCGTCACTCACCATCCCGGTGTCACTGGTGGGGACCATGGGGCTATTGCTAGCCATGGGGGCCAGTATCAACACCCTGACCCTGTTCGCCCTGGTGCTGGCCATAGGACTGGTGGTGGACGACGCCATCGTGGTGGTCGAAAACGCGCAGCGGGTCATGATGGAGGAAAAGCTCGACGCCCGCCAGGCTACCTTGAAGGCCATGGGGCAGGTGACCGGGCCGGTTATCGCAACCACCCTGGTTTTACTGGCGGTCTTCGTGCCGGTGGGCTTTCTTCCCGGCATCACCGGCAAACTCTATCAGGAATTCGCGGTGACCATCTCCTTCGCGGTGTTGCTCTCCACACTGAACGCACTCACCCTCAGTCCCGCCTTATGCGCCACCTTCTTGAAACCGCGTCAGGAAATCCGACGCGGTCCGCTGGCTTGGTTCAGCAAGGCGCTGTATGCTTCCCGCAGCGGCTATGTGGCCGTCGCTTCCTGGCTGGCCAGACGTCTCATCGTGGCCATGCTGCTCATTGTCATGATTTCCATCGCCGGGTATCTGCTCTTTGTGAGCCGCCCGACCAGCTTCCTGCCCAAGGAAGACCAGGGCGTCTTTTACGTCAACGCGCAGCTTCCTGAATCCGCCTCCCTGAGCCGCACCCGTCAGGTCATGAGCGAAGTGACCGACGTGGTGGGAAAGATCGACGGCGTGGAAAACATCATCGCCATCAGCGGTTTGAGTTTTCTCAGCGGGGCCAATGAAAACGTGGGGATCGCCATTTGCGTGCTCAAGGACTGGGACCTCAGAACCACGCCTGAAACGCGGTTGAACGGCCTTCTGGATGTCGTGCGAACCAAACTGGCAGCCATTCCCTCGGCCGAACTGTTCGTGTTTTCTCCTCCCGCCATCCGGGGGCTGGGCCGCACCGGAGGCTTTGATTTCCGCTTGCAGGCCCTGGGAGATCAGACGCCCGCCGAGGTTGGCGCCGTGACCCGCGCCCTGGTGCAGGCCGCCAACCAAAATCCCCGGCTCAAGGAAGTGTTCACCACCTATTCGGCGGATGTCCCGCAAATTTTCATCGATCTGGACCGCACCAAGGCCGAGGCGCTGAAAGTGCCGGTGGGCAACGTCTTCGCCACGCTTCAGGCGCAGCTCGGTTCCCGCTACGTAAACGACTTCAACCTGCTGAACCGGGTTTTCCAGGTGAAGGTGCAGGCGGACCTGCCGTTCCGCGACGCTTCCGAGGACATCTACCGGTTGTACGTGCGCAGCGAAACCGGCAAGATGGTCCCCCTGCGCAGCTTGGTGACCCTGTCCAAAACGCTGGGTCCCCAGGTGATCACCCGCTACAACCAGTTTCCCACCAGCCAGATCGACGGCGAGGCGGCGGCCAAGCTCAGTTCCGGCGAAGCCATGGACGCCATGGAGCAGGTCGCGGACCAGACCCTGCCCGAAGGCTACGCCTATGAGTGGTCCGGCATCTCCTACCAGGAACGGAAAACCGCCGGGCAGGCCCCTATCCTGCTGGGGCTGGCCCTGCTTTTCGGCTATCTCTTCCTGGTGGCGCAGTATGAAAGCTGGTCGATCCCCCTCCCAGTCATCATTTCCATCACGGTGGCCACGCTAGGCGCTCTGGTGGGTCTGTGGCTGAGCGGACAGAGTCTGAGCATCTACGCTCAGATCGGCTTGGTGCTTCTGGTGGGGCTGGCCAGCAAAAACGCCATCCTCATCGTGGAGTTCGCCAAAACGCAACGGGAGGCCGGGCTTTCCATAGCCGAAGCGGCGGCCGCCGGCGCCCGGCTGCGCTATCGCGCGGTGTTGATGACCGCTTTCTCCTTCATCTTGGGGGTATTCCCGCTGGTGATCGCCAGCGGTGCGGGAGCGGCCAGCAGGCGAGCCATCGGGACGACCGTCTTTTTCGGCATGCTGGCCGCCACCATGGTGGGTATTTTCCTGATTCCAGCGCTTTTCGCCACCTTCCAGACCTTACGTGAACGTCTGAAAAAACAGGGCAGGTATGAAAAAGTTGATAAGCCGACTTCCTGATTCCGGAACTCCCCGAAGGAGACGCCGGATCGCGGCCAGAGCTCCGCTGATCGGGTTCTTGTGTCTGCTTTCGGTTTCCTGCGCGGCGGTCGGCCCCAATTATATGTCTCCGAAATCCGAAGCTCCCGCCGCCTGGCATAGTGAGATGCAGGACGGTTTGGACTCGGGTCCCGTCGATATGGAAGAATTGGCCGAATGGTGGGAGGTGTTCAACGATCCCATGCTTACAGAACTGATCGATGAAGCGGTGAGGGATAACCTGGATCTGAAACAGGCCGAAGCTAGAATACGCCAGGCACGGGCTCTGCGAGGCGTCAGCCAGTCCAGGCTTTTTCCCACGGTGGACGCCGTTGGCCGGGCCGAAATAGCCCGCAAGAGCGAAACCGTGGATAATCGGTTGGCGGATCAATTGTACGCGGCCGGATTCGACGCCGGGTGGGAGTTGGACATTTTCGGAGGATTACGGCGGTCCATCGAGGCTTCCGACGCCGAACTGCAGGCCAGTATCGCCGATCTGCGGGACGTCTTGATATCGCTGACAGCCGAGGTGGCCCTCAATTACGTGGATGTTCGCACTTTCCAGAGCCGTCTGGCGGTGGCCAAGGCCAACCTGAGTTCCCAGGAAAACACCTACGGCTTTATCCGATCCCGCCATGAAGCCGGGCTCATCAATCGGCTGGCGCTGGAGCAGGCCCGGTACAATCTGGAAGACACCCGTTCCAACATTCCCGCGCTGGAAACCGGATTGGAAGCGGCCAAGAATCGCCTTGCGGTGTTGCTGGGGAAAGCCCCCGGCCAAGTCCATCCGCAGCTGAAAGAGGTCCTTCCCGCCCCGGTTCCGCCGCTTTCCGTGGCGGTGGGAGTGCCCGCCGAAACCCTGCGGCGACGTCCAGACGTGCGCCGGGCCGAACGTGAACTGGCAGCGCCAGAGCGCCCGTGTGGGGGTGGCCACCGCCGATCTGTACCCCCGGTTCCGCCTTGCGGGCTCCATCGGCCTGGAAGCGGGTCACATCGGGGATCTCTTCGAATCGGGCAGCATCGTGGCGGGCATCCTGCCTTCGATTTCCTGGAACGTTTTCGACGCGGGCGCCATCCGGCGCAACATTGAAGCTCAATCCGCTTTAGAGGAACAATTTCTGCTTTCCTATGAATCGCGGTGCTCGACGCCCTGGAAGAAGTGGAAAACGCGCTCATCGGCTACGCGCAGGAGCAATTCCGGCTCAAAACTCTGCGCCAGGCCGTGGAGGCGGCCCAGGAAGCGGTGGCGCTTTCTCAGGACCTGTACAAGGCGGGGCTTATCAACTTTGACAGTGTTTTGGACGCCCAGCGCTCCCTGCTGAATTTCCAGGACCAACTGGCGGTGAGCGAGGGGACCGTGGTTGCGCGTCTGATCTCCCTGTACAAGGCTCTGGGCGGCGGGTGGTCGCCGCTGGCTTCCCTGCCCGAAAGCGACCGGTTTGAAGAGGAGCCGGCCGCGAACCGCGAAACCACGCCCGTCAAGGGAGGTTCCTGACGCTTGATCCTCTTAAAAGCGTGGTTATTTTTGAACCATACAAAAATTATTGGCGTTTGCCAGATAAGCCCGTGGAAAGGAGAAAACTATGGAAAACAAAAGACCACGCGGCAAAAGGCCATCATGGATGACACCTTGGGGTCTTGAGGGTCAAGGCGATGTGTTCACGGATCACTATTGGAATGAATATCCGCTTCCCTCTTTTATGTTCGACAAGACTACCGAAGAAATCAAGGACACGAGGGAAAGCTCCTAAGGGTTCCGGGTCCTCAATAACATAAGAGCGCGAAAGCGCGGAAAAACCGGCCACCCGTTGGGGAGCCGGTTTTTTTTATGCGGTAGGGTGAAAAATCTTTCGCCCCTTCATCCCCCATGCCTCTGTTTGTCATTTCGAGCGCAGCAAGAAATCACACTCAGGGGGCGCGGGGGAAGAAATTCTCTCGCACGCGCTTTTTCAAAAAAAGCCCGCCCGGCGCGACTCTTCCGCTTGTCGTGACATGTTCGCGGGACTGTGGTAGAAAGCATAATCAGGGTGTTATCGTCATTGTATGTGAGGTATCCGAAGAAGCGCTTTTCCTTACGATGAGCGCGGGGAGTGTCCCATGTTTGGATTAGGACCGACGGAACTGATTCTTATCGCCGTAATCATATTGTTCTTTTTTGGCGCCAAGCGTTTGCCTGAAATCGGAAAGGGGATCGGAAGCTCGATCGCCGAATTCCGAAAGGTCAAAAAAGAGTACCGGCGGGAAGAAACCGACGACAAGAAAACCGAAACCAAAGACGATTCCAGCGTCCCCGGATTCGTGGAAAAAAAAATAACGGAAAAACTGGTCGACGCGACGCCGCTCATGCGTCAGGCGAAACAGATCAAGGATAAGGCCGACAAAATCAAATCCGTCATAAACTGATCCCGTTCCGCGATCCTTGAAACTCCCGCGTCAACGGCCGAACGCGCGGACATTCGGCCCGCTTTGTGACTGAAACGATCCTATGGAATTTACCCAAGAACTGCTCGACCGATTCAATGACAATCCGCTGTATCACACGATGGGGATCACCGTGGAGTTCGCTCGCGAGGGAACCGCGCGCTCGGCGTTGCGGCCGCAAGAGAATGTCTGCTGGCCCTTTCCCGGTCAGCCGCACGGCGGGATTTTGTTTACGCAGATGGATACCACCATGGCCTGGGCGGTGCTGGCCGAACTCGAACCCGGCCATAACTGCGCCACCATCAATCTGAACATCCAGTACACGCATCCCGCCCGAACGGCCCCTTTTTACTGCGACGCCCGGATCACCCACAAGACCAACAAGATCTGCTTTGTGCAGGGGTCCATATCCGACGCGGAAGGGAAGCTTCTGGCCATGGGGCAGGCCACGTTCCGGGTCGTCAAATCGGACGCCATGCTGTAACCAAGGCCGCTCGTTCCCTTCGCCGCGCAAGATCCTCTAGTCGCGGCAGCCTTTTTTTATAAATCCGGAAATGGTTTTGAAATATTCCTCGCCCGCGCGCATGAGGATGTCGTTGTGGTCGGCGCCGGGCACCACCATGAGCTGCTTGCCGCGCGACGCCGATTTTTCCATCAGCATTTGGGCCTGCTGGAACGGTATCAGGCTGTCATTCCGCGCGTGGATGATCAGCGTGGGCTGGGGCGTCTTTTCAATTTTCCACAAGTTGCCGAAGCCGTTTTCCTCCGTGGCCCCCAAAGCCTCGGGGTCCACGCCCAAGAGCCGTAACAACGGCAGCGTCTCCGCGAAGGCGCTTTCCAGGATCAACCCCCGGATGTCGCTCTGATACCGCCACGCGATTTCCAGCGCCGACGCGCTCCCCAGGGACCTGCCCATCACGAACAGCGGAGCGTTGTAGTCCTGTTCGCCCAGCCAGGCCTTGGCGTATTGATAAATCACGTGAGCGTCATGCAGCATCGCCCGACCTGACGGAGTTCCCGAGCTTTTCCCGTATCCCCGGTAGTCCGCGGCCAGGAAATTGATCCCGTATTGGTTGTAGATGGGAGCGATCTCGTCGTAATCGGCGACGATTTCGCCGTTGCCGTGAAAAAAGAGGATGGTGGGCTTATCGGTCGAAGCCGTGTAAAATCGGGCGCTTACCTCAACGCCGTCTTCCACCGGAATCATGCGGTCGATGGCGTTGTCGGGGGGATCGAAACCAGGGTCCGCGAAAGGATGAAACACCAGCCTCGCGATTTGCGGCCTGTCCAGCGGCGCCATGTAATCGAAATTAGTATCCATACTCCCCCCTCGGAGGCTATCGATAACGGCGTGGAAAATGAATTATGCGGGGGAATTTCTTCCCCACGGGAGATTTCTCGCCGCGTTCGCAATGGCAAACCATACGGCGCACGGCGTTTTCGACTATTCGACCGTGATTTTCGTCGCCTTTGCGGCCTCTCGCGGCTTCAAACTTTCTTCAAGGCCCTCGATGCGCTTGTTCACCAGCGACCGGATTCCCTTGAGCAGTTCCACCCTTGATTGGGTAAAGTGCTTGTGCGCCTCGGATTCCTTGTTGAAACACTCGCCGATCATGGACGCCAGGGACGCGAAGGGGCATTCCCCCCGGCAGCTCGCCTCGTCCGCCTTTTCTTCCCGGCGTTCGTCATCAGTGGTCATGATCGCCTCCTCCTAGGGTGATGATCAATCGGTCTCCCTCGAACCGGGCCCGCGTCTCTCCGCCCGCCGCCGCCACCTGCCGGGGCAGGAGGATATGGCGTTTGAATGATCCCACGCGGACGATCAGCTCGCCGGCGACCTTCATGAGTTCGACATCCTGTTTTGAAATAAAAGGCAGTTTCATGGAAATGCGGTAGGACGACTCCTCCTTGGAGATTTCGTACGGCATTTCCCGGTAAAAGATCCGGTTGGGGTCCCGATCCCCATAGATGGAATCGGCCAGTCTCCGCAGGGCCGCCTCTCCGACCACTTCGTCCTGAAACAGGTTGGCCTCGAATATGGGAACCGGATGGAAAAAGTCTTCGGCGCTATCCACATAATGGCGTTGTTTGGCTTTCCATTCGGAAAAAGAGATCCGTCACCCGGTCCGGCAGCACGCGGTTCATGACAATGCCATCGATGCACATTTTATACAGGCAAAAGTACATGAAAGCTCGCTGGGTTTCCTTGATGACGATCTTTTCGGGATTGGTCACCAGCCGGACCGAGGTGATATCCGGATTGGTAAGGAGCGCGTCCACCCCGTTCAGCCGCTTGAACAGCCGTTCCAGAGCGGCGAAATAATCGTCCTGCGGCAGGGGCACGTCGGTCATGTGCCGGACCACCGGCCGCATCACCTTGGCGATGCGCCGTTCCAGATTGAACACCTTTTTTATGTACCATTCCAGGGCCGTGGGAATGCTGATGAAGCGGAGCGATTCCCCGGTGGGCGCGCAATCCAGGATAATGGTGTCGTATTCCTTTTCGCGGGCGTACTGGTTGATGTACAAGAGCGAACTGACTTCTTCCATGCCCGGAATGATGGCCAGTTCCTCCGCCAGCACTTCGTCGAATCCGGTGGTGTTCAACAGGGCCGAGAAATAATTGTACACCTCGCCCCAATGCTTATGAATCTCCTCCTGGACGTCCAGTTCGCGAATCCACAGGTTGTCCGCCACCTGCAGCGGTTCGCCGCGATTCTTGTCCATGAGTTCCCGGTCCAGATCGAAAATGTCGGCCAGCGAATGGGCTGCGTCCAGACTCATGATCAGCGTCTTTCGGCCCAGTTGAGCGCTGCGGGCTCCGGTGGCGCCGGCAACGCTGGTCTTTCCCACGCCGCCCTTGCCCGCGAACAGGATGATCCTCATATTTTCCCCGTGGCTCATGTCGGAATTCACGTTCGCCTCCGCTTCGATTCGCGATCGATCGCGCGTCATGTTCCATAGTATTCGAGGTTTCCCTATATTGCAATGCCGGGGAGTGGTGAATGCGCGGCGGGCGCGCACGGAGGCGGGATCTGCGCGGATGTTGGGTATCCGGAGGTAGGTGCGGCGCCTTACGTGGGAAAGTCCGCTTGAAGGACTTTGAACCTCGGCGCCGGCCCGGTTTCAGTCGTTGTCGGTTTTAACGTTGATCTCCACGGTAAAATCGCCGCTCGCCGTCTTGAAGGGAAGCGCGATACAAGGACCCGTATGGATGTGCTTGATGACGTGGTTCTTCCCTGAAACGACGGTGGGGATAGCCGCCCGGATGGCGTATCCGTGCTGCTGCAATTTGCGGCGGGCGTCCCCGGAGATCATGTTGGTAAGCTCACCCACGGCGTCCCGGACCTCTTCGTTGATTCCGCCCACTTCCTCGCCAAACATGGAGGAAACGATTTTCACGATGCATTCTTCCGTAAAAGTTATGGAGAGAGAACCGGTGGCGTCACCCGAAAAACTGATTATTCCAGTGATGTCTCCACGCGCCTCCTTGCCTTCCTTCAGAAAAGGCTTTCCCGCTATTACCTCGGTAAAAGCCATGGTTTTCAGCACATTTACGGTGGCTTCTAAAAAAGGGTTTACCAGCTTGACGTCCATTATACGCTATCCCCCCAAACGAAATCTTCGCCTCATATTGTAAGCCGCGTTCAAAGCCCGAACCACGGCCTTTATCTTTGTCTCGTCAACAGTGACAATCGGCCGGTTGGGCAAAATCTTTACGGAAACATAAGCTTATACGATATTTAATATCATAAAAATATGCAAACGGCATAGTTAATTTCCAGCTAAGGGCTTCTTTGGGCGAAATCTGTAAGGAAATGATTTTCTTAATCTTTTTCCCGCCGAGACGCGGAAGCGAGCGTTAATTTCTCGTCGAGCTGATTATTGCGGAGAAAATCAAAAAAGAGATTTGGAGATAATGCCATTTTTCCCGCGATATACAGGGGGTTCACACCACGCGGCCGTCTAATATGCTTGACTTTTTTGCCGAGGCGCCAAATGTTAGAGGTAGACGGTCGCGCCGATCATCAGGAGCGGCCGTTCTGTTATTAGACAGACAAACCATACGCCGCGAGGAGACTATGAACAAAGTTCCCATTACCAAGGAAGGGAAAGAAAAACTGGAACAAGATCTTCGGCATATCAATAAGGTCGCTCTTCCCAAAAACATCAAGGATATTGAAGAAGCCCGCTCGCACGGCGACATCTCCGAAAACGCTGAATTTCACGCCGCGAAAGAGACGCAGGCCCTGTTACAGGCTCAAAGAAATGAGCTGCATATGAAGCTCTCCAACTGCGAAGTCGTCGATCCCGAGAGCACACCCAAGGATCGTATCGTGTTCGGCGCGTGCGTTCACATGGAAGATCTCAATTCGGGCGAGACCAAATGGTATAAAATCCTCGGACCGTATGATTCCAACCCCAGCAATGGTTCCATCTCCTACACATCTCCTCTGGGACAGGCGCTCATGGGTAAGGAGGAAGGCGACGAAGTGAGGGTGAAAACACCGGGCGGAATACAAGAACTGGAAGTTCTCGAAGTCAAATAGCTTTACGGGTTCTCATCGAAACCGAGCCGCGTCCGGCGGCCCCAAACCCGCCGAACCGCGATCGGGCAGAGGGATGTATGGCTACCAAATTCTTGCAACGGAATATCTTTCAGCGCATTTTCGGCATATCGGCCACATCGGAACCCCGGGATAGTGATTGCTGGCAATATGAAAACGGACTGGTGACCGTATTCCTGGATAAGGCCCCGGAACTCAAGGAGCCCGGCGGCGCCATCCGCCTGGAAGGGAAAAAACTCCCCAAACGAGTGCTGGTGATTCGGGGCGAGGATAAAAAGTTTCACGCCTTCCATAATCGGTGCTCCCATGTGGGCCATCGACGCCTGGACTACGTGCCCGGCGCCGGAACCGTCCAATGCTGCAGCGTCAACAAATCCACGTATGACATGGGCGGCGGCAATCTCTTCGGACCAGCCCCCGCTCCCATACAAACCTTTCCCGTGGAAGCGCGGGAAAACATCCTGCTGATAAACGTATCCGCGTAAGTATCGGGAAGCGGCTTCGTCATTCCGCGACTTGATCACGGTGGTTTTTTAAGTGGGGAAAACTTTTTCGAGAAAAAGTTTTCCCCACACTCCTTTCAAAAAGCTTTCGATGAGAGACTGAATATTATTGACGCTTGGAATGACCACCGGCGGCGGTTTTGATTTTTGGGAAAGTCCGGTTTCACGAGAGGAATCAGGCCCGGAGAGATTGAAAACAGCCTTTCCCGTTGAAGTTCGACGGCCCTATTCAGCGAAGGTTGAAAACCGCCTTGATCAATTCCAGGCAGCATTCCCAATCCTCGGAGGATCGCTCCTCCCGGAATTGGAGCGGACAGCCTTCGCAGGTGAAGGTGAACCAGTTACTCCGGGCCGCGCGATCCAGACAGCTATCGTATCGCGGGCACCATACGTTGCGATACCAGGCGTTGAAGCTACTTGCCCGGCGTGGCCGGACTTGTTGACCATCCATGGACACTCTTCCTTTCCGCCGTCGCCAGTTTCACAATGGACAGGCGATTGGAAGCTATCATATAATTGTCAATTATCATTTATCGGGCTAAAAATAATCAGGCTTTGCCCATCCAAATCTTCCCTGAAATTTTCTTGTTCTCATTCAGATCCCTCTGACCGAGGACAGCCCATAGGGCTCGTACTCGATTTAACGCCCACGGTTTTCATAGCACATATATTTATAATTGACAATCATCATTTATTTATTCCTTCTTTCTTTTGACGCTCGTATCCACCTCGAAGTCCTCGGCCCGTTTCTCATTTCGAACGCTGAGGGATCTCTCCGGGACGCGCCTCGTGTTTGTTGGGATCTTCGAACAAGACGATCCAAGCCCCTCATCCTGACCTTCTCCCAAGGGAGTAGGAATTCAAAGCGTCTCGCATAGCCGTGGATATTTTATAAGGAGGGTTTCGTTTGTCGCTTTCTCCGCTCTATGCGATCCTGTCATTTCGAGCGCAGCGAGAAATCGCCTACAGGGGTCGCGGGAAAAGAGATTCCCCCGCTATGATTTCTTCTTCCACAATCGGCATTCGCGGATAGATTTGCATTTGACAGACTGCACGCTGTATACATATATTTTCAATTATTTTTTATAACGCATACTGGCCATGAATTCCTGAAACCCAACCTGGATGGCCGGAAGAGTATCGATTAAAAATTAAAATCGACGATAACCTCCGGCGCAAAGAGAAATAATCGTCATGATAGCGCCTACCAGCCCGCTGAAAGCCGCGTTCACCTACGCCATACTTGGCGGCCTCTGGATCGTGCTTTCCGACAAGGTCATGGGATGGATCTTTGTCGGGCGATCCGCGCTGCAGGCAGTCCAGACCATCAAGGGTTTGATATTTATCGCGTTGACCACGGTGATGGTGTACTGGCTAGCCCGCCGCGCCACCATGGAAACGGAACGCGACCGGGCCTGGTATCACGCCTTGTTCGAATTCAGCCCCGACGCGCTGTTTGTCACCGGGTCCGACGGTCGGTTCGTGGAAGTCAACGATGTGGCGGTTAAACGCTATGGCTACAGCCTGGCGGAACTGCTGGACATGGGTCCGGCGGATCTTACCGCGCCCGCCTTGCTGCCTCTGGTTGAAGAACGCCTCAAGGAGGCTTTGAAAAATGCCGCTCGATTCGAATGGCGACACGTGACCAAGGATGGCCGGGAGATCGAAGTCGATGTCGCCCACCGTCCCGTGAAACGCTACGGTAAGCCCTGCTTTCTGAGCACGGTGCGGGACATGACGGCGGTAAAACAAACCGAAGAGGCGCTGCGGGAAAGCGAGGCGCGGTACCGCTTGCTGGCCGACAATACCCTGGATGTCATCTGGCTCATGGACATGGATTTGCGGTTTACCTATGTGAATCCTTCCGTCGAACGCATGTTCGGCTATACGCCGGAAGAGTTTGTCGGAACGCGTCTGTCCGATCATTGCGCTCCGGCGCGGTTGGAGCGGATGAGCGCCATTGTCGCGCATGAATCCCGGCATCTGGATGAACATCGGGGGGTGATCTTCGAAACGGTACTGCGACGCAAGGATCAAACACCCATACCGGTGGAGATTCACGGTACGTTCCTGTTCGACCATGACCGGCGGACCATCGGTCTTCAGGGAACGACGCGCGATATCAGCGAACGCAAAAAGGCGGAACTCGAACAATCGGCGCTGGAGGATCAGCTCCGTCAGTCCCAGAAAATGGAGTCCATCGGGAGGTTGGCGGGCGGCGTGGCCCATGACTTCAACAACATGCTGAGCATCATTATAGGCAACGCGGAGCTTGCGCTGGACGGTCTCGATCCCGCCGATCCGCTCCATGCGCGCATTATGGAAATCATGAGAGCCGGCGAACGTTCGGCGGACCTGACGCGCAGCCTGCTGGCCTTTGCGCGGAAGCAGACCATCACTCCGAAGGCGCTCGACCTCAACGACACGGTCGCCGGCATGCTCAAAATGCTCGGCCGCCTGATCGGCGAGGACATCGACCTGTTGTGTAAACCTGGCAAAGAGTTATGGCCGGTGAAAATGGATCCCGCGCAGCTCAACCAGATACTCGCCAACCTGGTCGTGAACTCCCGGGACGCCATCGAAGGCGTGGGGAAAATTACCATCGAAACCGAAAACGCCGAATTGGATGAGGATTATTGCGCCCAAGATCCGGATTTAACGCCCGGCCGGTATGTGACGCTCGCCGTCAATGACACCGGATCGGGCATGGACAAGGAAACTCTGGCCAGCATCTTCGAACCGTTCTACACCACCAAGCCCCAGGGCGAAGGAACGGGGCTCGGCCTGGCCATGATTTACGGTATCGTGAAGCAGAATGACGGCCTGATCAGCGTCTACAGTGAAAAAGGCAACGGCGCTTCCTTCCGCATCTATCTTCCTGCGCTCATCGATCGGGAGGCGCGGATCGAGGAATCCCCCGAAGCGTTAACCTCCGCGGAAACCGGAAGCGAAACCATCCTTTTGGTCGAAGACGAAGCGCCGCTGTTGGAACTCAACGAACGCCTTCTGCGAAAACTGGGCTACAAGACGCTGGCGGTCGACACCCCCGGCAAGGCGCTGGAACTAGTCCAACAATATCCCGATCCAATTCATCTGGTGTTGACCGATGTGGTTATGCCTGAAATGGACGGTCTGGCCTTGTGGCGTCGGCTCACCGAACTGCGTCCCGGCCTGAAATGCCTTTTCATGTCAGGTTATACCGCCAATGTTATCGCTCACCGCGGCGTTCTGGACCAGAACGTCCATTTCCTGCAAAAACCTTTTTCCCGTAAAAGCCTCGCCGCCAAAATCCGTGAAACGCTGAAGGATTGAAGCTTCCGGCGGCCCGCGCCCTTGAAAGTGTCCAATTTGAATGATTATGGACTATGGCAGGAGTGTGTCGTCTTGATGACGGGTGTTTGTGTCCAATCTCGGCCCCACCAGATTCTCCGCGATCCAGGACACATTGATAAGGATATAACCGGGGCGGTCCGCCAGATCGTCACCGGACCGGCCGGAGTCCAGTTCCAGCACGCGGAAAGCGGGATCTTCGGACAGGGAGGGATAAAACAGGATGACCGTCCGGGCCCGGTCCGAAAGGGCGTGGGGATCGAACAAGCCCTCGCCGTAGCCCGCTCGCGCGGATTCAAAGAACGACTGTATGGCCTTGCGGGGCAACCCCAGGTCCATGAGGAATTTCAGGATAAAGGCTTCCAGCAGGTTTTTGGCGGAGTAGACGCGGCGGGTGCCTCGGCCTTCGGCTTCGCGCACGTCCGGGTAGATGATTCCCCGCTGGATGTAATAATGGAGGGTATTGCTCTTCAGGCCGGTGATCTTTTCGATATCGGTGGAAGAAAAGGTGCGCATGGCGGCTCCTATATTGATGATTGTCAATCATACAAGGGTCTGCGCGGTCTGTCAACCGGAAAAGGGGCGTTAATAACTATATTTTATTGGGTCTGGTAGGGGCTAAAAATTTTTAGCCCCTACATTTTTCGATGCCACTTCCGCGGATTTATCATCCACATGGTGAACACGGGGAATGCGGTCGGCCTTCGGCCATTATCCGGTGGGTTTCGATGTCCATTTCGAGCGCAGCGAGAAATCGCCCGCGGGGGGCGCGGGGGGGAAATTGCCCCGCAAAGGCTTTTTTACATCAATTCCACCGGATGGCAAACTTCGATATCATGCGGCGACATGGCTTTATGCAGGGTCATGCGGCAGGAAGGGCAGCAGGTGGCGACGATGCGCGCGCCTGTGGCAAGGATGTGGCGTTCCTTGTCGGCCATGATGCGGGAAGCGACCCCGGGATGGTCGAATTGAAACAAGCCCCCGCCGCCGCAGCAGCCGTCGGGTTGTTCCATTTCCACGAATTCGATATTCGGTAGCCGCTGTAACAGGCTTCGCGGAGCCTGCCGCACTCCGGCCAGCTTGGCCAGGTGGCAGGGATCGTGATAGGTGACCCGACGCGACGGCGAACGCGGGGGCGCGGGCGTATCGAGATCGGCGTCGGCGAGCAGTTCGGTGACGTCGCGAACCCGTTCGCTCAGGCGCCGGGCCTTGGTCGAATCGAGTCCCAGCGTTTCCAGGACCCGCGCATATTCGAAGCGGAGCGCCGATCCGCAGGTGGCGCAGTCCACGGCCACCAGATCCCAGGCGCCGGAAAGCAGAATATCGATATTGCGGAGTATGTTTTCCTGGGCCCGGTCGTATTCGCCCAGGGTCAGAGCCGGAATTCCGCAGCACATCTGTTCGTGGGGGGTGTGGACTTCGTAGCCCGCCCGCGTGAGCGCGCGAACAGTCACTTCCCCCACGCCCGCGAACAGAAAGTCCGTGGCGCAGCCGTAAAAATAGGCTACCTTGCCGCGCGGTTTACCTTGGGGCCGGGTAACGGGTTCCGCCCGAAACCGAAAAAAAGGATCGTTGAACGACGGCAGGAGGTCGAGGTCCCGGTTACCCCCCAGACGCTTGAGCGACGGAGCCATGTCCAGAAGACGCCGCCCCAGACGCGCCGCGCGGGCCGCTTCCGCCATCCGCGTCCGGTTGTTCACCAGCTTGGCCATGAGCAACGCGCGCCAGTCCACGCCGTCGGAACGCAGCGATTCCCGGCGCAGGTCGGCGAACACCCGGCTTCCCTGCACGCCGGCGGGGCACACCGTCACACAGCTTCCGCACAAAAGGCATTCCGAAAGGATGTCCTTCAGGGAAGCTGAAATCGGCAGGTCTCGTTCCAGGTATCGGCGCGCCAGAGCCATCTTTCCGCGCGGACTCCGGCTTTCGACCAGTTCCGCCCGATACACGGGGCACACCGACAGGCACGATCCGCAGCGATTACATTGCGGTATTTGTTTGAGCGTATCCGGATGCATGGTTTCCCGGCTTTTTAAACAGAAGCCACCGACTTTATGAACGTCGTTTCCCAGGGGGGAAGTTTAAAAAGATACGCCATAATTTTCGCCCGCGCAAGAAGATGGGGAAAAGTAGGTATTGTTCGCAAAAAAATGTTGCTATATGTTTCCCATCATGTGTAGAAGCGATTAAGGGGATATGATCATGCTGATAGTCGCGCTGACCGGCGGTATCGCCACCGGTAAAAGTGTCGTGGCCCGCATGTTTATGGAGTTGGGCGCGAACGTCATCGATTACGACAAGCTCAGCCGGGACGTGGTCCGGCCACACGAACCCGCCTGGGAGGACATTGTCCAATGGTTCGGGACGGACATCACCCTTCCCGACGGATCTTTGGACAGGGTCAAACTGGGGTCCATTGTCTTTGCCGACGCGGCGCGGCGAAAAAAACTGGAAAGCTTTATCCATCCCCGCATACTGCAAAGGCAACAGGAAATTCTGCGCGATATCGAACGCCGCGATCCCTCCGCCATCGTGATCGTGGACGTTCCCCTGTTGTTCGAAGTGAAATTGGACACCAATTTCAACCACATCATTCTGGTTTACGCTCCCGCGGATGTCCAACTGGAACGAATGAAACTCCGTGACGGCTTTACCACCGAAGAGGCTCAAAGCCGCATCGCGGCCCAATATCCCATTGACGAAAAACTGGGGCGTTCCGATTTTGTTGTTCATAACGAGGGCGATCTGGAGAACGCTCGAAAACAGGTGGCGGAAATTTTCCAAAAGCTCCGGGATTTGGAGAAATGCGGCCGCTAAAATACCGCGACCGGTCGCGATGACGAATAAAGCTGGACCGTTTTCCGTGTCCTCCGGACTTGTCGATACTTTACCAACGGTCTGGTAAGTATTTCTTATACTTGACGTCTGTTACTCTTGACAGAAGGAAACGTCGCACGTAGGCTTGTTATAGGTAAAGAATCTCAATTGCGGGAACATCATGTCGGCCAACGAACTCGAGGTATTCCGAAAATATATCAAGCGACAGGGCTTGCGCAACACGCCCGAGAGGGAAAAGATTCTCGAAGAGATCTTTGCCAACCACGACCATTTCGACGTGGACACCCTGTTCCTCCGGTTGCGGGCCAAGGGGCTGCGCATTTCCAAGGCGTCCATTTACCGCACCATACCGCTGCTCATCTCCAGCGGGCTGATACAAGAGGTTTTCTACGAAGACGGCCACATGCACTATGAACACATCTACGGCCATCAACACCACTGCCATTTACGCTGCATGGAGTGCGGAAAGATCGTTGAATTCGTGGACAAGGGGCTGCATGAACTGGAAGAAAAACTCGCGCTCATTCATGATTTTGAAATCAGCGGCCATAAGCTGGAAATGTTCGGGCGATGTCCCAAGTGCCGTGAACAGGATCGAACCGAAGAATCCGCGTAAGCGCGAATTACCGCTGCGGCTTAAGGGGCTCCGACTGTTATTCCCACCCCAACCATCCCGGATCGTCGCCGGATGAAACGCAACCATCCCATAATCAAGGCCAAGGGACTGTCCCGGATCTATTCCCTGGGGGAAACTCGGGTCATCGGCCTCGATGATGTCGATCTGACCATAGAAAGCGGGGCCTTTATCGCTCTGAAAGGGGCCAGCGGATCGGGCAAGAGCACGCTGCTGGCGCTTCTGGCGGGTCTTGATCAGGCCACGGGCGGGGAACTGGTGGTGGACGGCCACGACCTGCGCAAGGCCGGGCAGGCGGAGCTGACCCGATACCGCCGGGAAACGGTGGGCATGGTTTTTCAAGCCTTCAACCTGCTGCCCACGCTCACCGTGGTGGAAAACGTGGAGCTTCCCGCGCTGCTGGCGGGACGCCCGCCCAAGCCGTCGCGATCGAAATCCCTGGAACTGCTCGAATGGCTGGGCATGCTTCCACGCCGGAACCATCGCCCGGCGCAGCTTTCCGGCGGAGAAATGCAGCGGGCCGCCATTGCCCGCGCGCTTATCAACGACCCCGCCATTATTCTCGCCGACGAACCCACCGGTAATCTGGACAGCATGAATGGACAGGCGGTAGTCGATCTTTTGAGCCAACTCAACCGGACGATGAACCGCACGCTCATCGTGGCCACCCACAGCGACATGGTGGACAGTCTTGCCACCGCTCAAATCCTCCTCAACGATGGGCGGATCGACCGAATACTATGAGCCAGATCTCTCTTTTCCTGCGGTTATTCGTCTGGTTCGGGGCGCGGAATCTCCGGTCGCGGCCCATGCGCGCCCTGGCGGTGCTGTTGGGGATCGGCATCGGTTCGGCGGTTTTTACCAGCGTCCGCATTTCGGCTCACGCTTCCTTGGACTCCTTCAATCGCGGCATGGACCAGATCGCGGGAGAAGCCGACTACACCGTGGCGCGGCCCGGAGGCAGGGTTCCCGAAGAACTGATTCCCTTGCTGCTTCGCAATAAACAGGTGGCGAGCGTCGCGCCCGCGCTCGGCGCGTACGTGACCGTTAAAGGGGATGAAGACCGGCCGTTTCTGCTTCTGGGAATCGATCCCGTTCTGGACAGATCTTTCCGCTCCTGGAAATCGGAAGAGCGCCCGGACGCCGGTCAGACGTGGCTCAAGCTCATGGCCGAACCCTATTCCATCCTGGTGGGGCGGAGCATGGCTCAAACCGATGGGCTCAAAGCGGGCGGCGAGGTGGAGCTTCAGCATGTGCAAGGCCCGGTCAAGTTTCACATTCTCGACCTGTTGAAACCGACCGGTCTGGCCTCGGTGGAGGGCGGATTTGTCGGCATAACCGATATCGCGACCATGCAGGAGTTTACCGGGCTTATCGGCCTGGTGGACCGCATCGATATAAAGCTCAAACCTCACGCGCCGCCGGAAACGCTGGACGAACTGCGGGCGCTCATGCCTCCGGATGTCATGATTGAACGGCCGTCCGAAACCAAGGAAAGCGCCCTGCTCATGATACGGGCCTACCACCTCAACCTGTCCGTGCTGAGTTTCGTTTCCCTGTTCGTGGGCATGTTTCTGGTGTACAGCCTGGTCGCGCTGCACGCCGCCTCCCGCCGCCGGGAGCTGGCGATCCTGCGGTCCCTGGGCGCCAGCCCGCGTATGCTGTTCGCGCTGTTTCTGGGCGAGGGAGCGTTATTCGGCGTAGCCGGATGGGCGCTAGCCATCCCTTTGAGTTCCCTGCTGGTGAAAATTCTTCTGAGCCGCATCGGCGCGACCATCAACGCGCTGTTTACGCGTATTTCGGTGGACGAATTGACGCTCAGCCCCTGGGAGATCGTCGTTTCATTCGGTATCACCGTTTTGATTGCCTTGATAGCGGCCTACCATCCGGCGCGGCAGGCATTGCACGTGGCTCCGCGCGAAGCCATGGCCATCCGGGAGGGCGGCTTTTCCGGGAAGCGTTCCGCCCCGGTTCTGGCGCTGATCGGCGTGGCCGTCATCGTGGCGGTATGGCCCATATCGCAAGCTCCCACCCCGGTGGGCTTCGCGGCGTCGGGATATGTGAGCGCCTTTCTGCTGTTTTGCGGATTTTCCCTGCTGGCGCCGGGCGCGTTGCTTCTGATGGGAACGTTTCTGCCGCCCGCTCTGCGCCGCCTTGGCGGGCTTCCCGCCTTTCTGGCCGGACGGTACACCCGCGACGCCGGAACGGGCGCGTCCATATCGGTGGGCGCGCTGATCACGGCCATGGCGCTCTTTGTGGGATTGGTCATCATGGTGCACAGTTTCCGGTCGTCCTTGGAACTGTGGGTCACGCAAACCGTGAGCGGCGATCTGTTTCTGCGTCCCCACATGGCGGGCGTGAACCACTATCGCGATCCCTTTCCCCCCGAGGTCGTCAAATACCTGTCCTCGCTCGAAGACCGCGCCACCGTGATCCCTTATCACCGCATCTATCTGCGCCGGCAGGACAAACTCTACCAGTTCGACGCGGTGGATTATGAAAAGACCCTGCCGCATGGCCGCTATTTTTTTCTGCAAGGAGATATCGATACCGTGCGGGGGCCGCTTCTACGCGGGGAGGGGGTACTGGTTTCGGAGGTTTTTTCCAACCAGATGAAAAAAGGCGTGGGCGACAGCTTTCAGGCCGTTATCGAAGGAACGGCTTTCGATCTGCCCATCCTCGGAATATTTCGCGATTACCGCACCCAAGGCGGGGTGGTGGAGTATTCCCTGGCAGCCTTCCGGCGCATGACCGGCGATTCCTCCTGGAGCGGCGTCCGGATCTTTCTTCCTCCGGAGACACGGGACCGGCAAGCCGTGGCGCGCGGGCTGAAAAATAAAATTTTGCGCGATATTGGTTCGCGCTACGCCGTCCAGGTTACGGTGGGCAGCGATCTGCGGCAGGAGATTCTGCGCATTTTCGACGAAACTTTCGCCATCACTACCGCGTTGCTACTCATCGCGCTGTTCGTGGCGTCGCTGGGGATCGCCACCACCATGAGCGTGCTGGTGCTGGAGCGCGAACTGCAACTGAACATCCTGACGGCCGTTGGCGCGAGCTATCGCCAGATACGCCGGATGATCTTCTGGGAGGCCCTGCTCCTGGTGGCGGCGGGCGAGGTCATCGGTTTCGGCTGCGGGTTCGCCCTTTCCTATCTGCTGGTGACCACCGTCAATCGGCAATCGTTCGGCTGGACGTTCCTCTATTCGGTCAACTGGCCGGCGCTCGTCACGGCCATTCCCCTTATCCTGCTGGCCGCGCTGGCGGCGGCGCTTCCCGCCACGCGCCTGATTCTTCGCCTTGACCCGGCCCTGGCCTTGAAGGAGCGCTGACATGGGGCGGCTTTCACGACGGATCGTTGTTTTCTTGCCGGCTTTCTGCGCCGCGCTTTTGCTGGCCTTCCCGCTTCCCCACGCCGAAGAAGGCGGCGCGCCCCCCTATTATTCTGTGACCGGCCCCTGTAATTTTTCCTTTCCCCGCGATCATGGGGCTCACCCCGGCTACAAGACCGAATGGTGGTATTACACCGGGAACCTCACGGCGGATTCCGGCGCGGAATTCGGGTTTCAACTCACTATTTTCCGCGTTCAGATGTCCCCGCCGGGGGCCGAAACGTCCTGGCCTCATCCAACGTCGAACTGGCGAACCCAGCAGCTCTATTTCGCTCACGCCGCCATAACCGACGTCAGTGGCGGAAAACATTATCAGGACGAAGTCATGATGCGCGGGGCGCTCGGGCTGGCCGGCGTCGCGCTGAAGAACGACCTCGTTTCCATATTCATCCGGGACTGGTCCATCGCCATCGGTCCCCAACGGCACGATCTCACCGCCCGGGCGGAAGATTTCTCCTTTTCCCTGACCGCCCAACCTTTGAAAAAGCCGGTCGCGCACGGGGATCGCGGGTACAGCAAAAAAGGAACCGGAGCGGAGCGGGCGAGCTGCTATTATTCCTTTACCAGCCTGGACGTTTCCGGCGAACTCGACGTCCAGGGCCGCTCCTACCGGGTCAACGGACTGGGATGGATGGATCACGAATACAGCACCGCCCCTTTGCAGCCGGGACTGACCGGGTGGGACTGGTTCAGCTTGCAGTTGAGCGACAACACGGAAATCATGATCTTTCTGCTGCGGGATAAAACCGGCGTCCGGACCACTCTGTCCAGTGGGACCTTTGTAAACGCCGATGGATCGTCGATTCCGCTGACCCACGATTCGTTCTCCGGCGCCCCCACCGGTTCCTGGGTGAGTCCGCGCACACGGGCGCGTTATCCCGCCGGCTGGCGGCTCACCATCCCCGGACAGTCTCTCGACCTGAAAATAGACCCGCTTTTGGCCGACCAGGAGATGGTAACCAACGTGGCCTACTGGGAAGGAGCGGTTTCCGTGACCGGCCGCAAGGGCGGCGCGCCGATCGAAGGGCGTGGTTACGTGGAGCTTACCGGTTACGCCAATGACTTTGACGAACCATTGTGACTTGAAATTCACGCGCAATCGGCGCAAAGGCCTCCCATGGTCGGCGGAAGACGAATAGCATTGTCACCGGCCGGTAATCGCTCTATGATAGGGGGTCATACCATCGAACATATCCGACGACCGTCAGGGGTCCGGAACTTATAAGGGGAACTCATGAAGCGCGTACTGGTAACCGGGGGAGCCGGGTTTTTGGGAAGCCATCTGTGCGAAACGCTGCTCCGCCAAGAATGCGAAGTCATCTGCGTGGACAACTTTTACACCGGGCGAAAGGCCAACATCGTCCATTTAATGGACAATCCCTATTTTGAAATTCTTCGTCACGACATCACCTTCCCGCTCTACGCCGAAGTCGACGAAATATACAACCTGGCCTGCCCGGCGTCGCCCATTCACTACCAGTTCGACCCGGTCCAGACCACCAAGACCAGCGTGCACGGGGCCATCAACGTGCTGGGGCTCGCCAAACGGCTCAAGGTAAAAATCCTCCAGGCCTCCACGTCGCGAAGTGTATGGCGACCCCTCCATGCATCCGCAGCAGGAGGGTTACTGGGGAAACGTCAATCCCATCGGCCCCCGCGCCTGTTACGACGAAGGCAAGCGCTGCGCGGAAACGCTGTTCATGGATTACTACCGCCAGCACCGGCTGAAAATAAAAATAGCCCGCATTTTCAATACCTACGGACCCGAGATGCTGCCCAACGACGGCCGGGTGGTATCCAATTTCATCATCCAGGCGCTCAAGGGCGAGGAAATCACCATTTACGGGAAAGGGACCCAGACCCGGTCCTTCTGCTACGTGACGGACCTGATCGACGGCCTCATCCGGTTGATGAATTCCCCCGACGACGTAACCGGCCCCATGAACCTGGGGAATCCGCACGAAATTCAGATCCTGGAACTCGCCGAACGGATCAAGCAGCTTACCGGCTCGGCCAGCCCTATCGTTTTCAAGGAACTCCCCACCGATGACCCGGTCCGGAGAAAACCGGACATAGCGCAGGCTCGAGCGCGATTGGACTGGGACCCCCAAATTACCATCGAAGACGGTCTGGTCGAAACGGTCAATTATTTTAAGAAGCTGGCTTAGAGGCGCGGTTCCCGAGCCGTTCGGGCCCGTGATTCCCTGGGGTAGAAAGAGCGCATGAGATTCAATATGCGCCGATGGAGAATTGTTCGAAGTGGAAGCCTTCCTGGGACCTGATGACGATGCTTTTCTTGATTTTTCTTTCCAGGTAGGCGATATGCTGGTTTTCTTCGTCCAGCAGCAGTTCCGATATTTCGGGGTGGGCCCGCAGGTATAGATTCTGCCCGTGTATTTCGTGGGCTTCCCGTTCGATGCCCCGTAGAATGTCGTAGCAGATGGTGGTGGCCGACCGCAGCGCGCCCCGGCCGTCGCAGTAAAAACAGTCTTCGGTCAAAAAGCGGTTGATGTTTTCGCGGGTTCGCTTGCGTGTCATTTCGATGAGCCCGAATTCGGACATTTTGGCCACGCTGGTTTTGCTCTTGTCCTTGTGCAGCGCCTCCTTGAGCGCGTTGAACACCTTTTCCCGGTCGGATTCCCGTTCCATATCGATAAAATCGATAACGATCAGGCCGCCAATGTTGCGAAGCCGCAGCTGGTAGGCGATCTCCTTGACCGCCTCCATGTTGGTTTTCAGAATGGTTTCTTCCAGGTTGCGCTTGCCCACGAACCGGCCGGTGTTCACATCGATGCTCACCAGCGCTTCGGTCATTTCGATAACAATGTACCCACCGCTTTTAAGCCAGACCTTTTTGTTAAGCGCGCGTGAAACCTCCATTTCGATTCCGTAGCGGTCAAAAATCGGTTCGCCGTCGTGGTAGTGTTCAACCGAGTTGCTCAGTCGGGGCATGAAGGTTTTGACGAATTGCAGCGCGTTTTCGTATTCCTCCCGCGAATCGATGATCAGCCGGTCCACTTCCTTGGTAAACAGGTCGCGGACGGAGCGCAGCGTGATGCTCAGATCCTTGTGGATAGGCTGGGGCGCGGTGGCGGTCTTCTGGTTTTTCTGGATGGTGGACCACAGTTTGAGCAGGAACTGCATTTCCGATTCGAACTTGTCCCTTTCCGCTCCCTCGCCCGCGGTGCGCACAATGAATCCGAAACCCTCCGGCTTGATGGAATGGATGAGTTCCTTGACCCGCTGCCGTTCTTCCTCGTCCTCGATCCGGCGGGAGACGCCCACGTGGTCCATCAGGGGCATAAGCACCAGGTTGCGGCCGGGAAGGGAAATATGGGTGGTGACCCGCGCGCCCTTGGTGCCCAGCGGCTCCTTGGCGATCTGCACCAGCATCTCCTGGCCTTCGTGCACCAGGTCCTGGATCTGGAAGGAGGTTTCGTGGAACACCCGGTCCGCCGGAAAATCCTGCGGGCTTTCATCCGGATCGAATTCTTCTTCCTTTTGCTCCTCGCCCTCCCGCTGCAGCATCATCAGCTCGATGTCCCGAAAATCGTTGAACACATCGGTCACGTAGAGAAAGGCGGCTTTTTCCAGGCCGATATCCACAAAGGCGGCCTGCATTCCCGGCAATACGCGGATGACCTTGCCCTTGTAGATATTTCCCGCTATGCCTTCACCTTTTTCACGTTCAATGTAGAACTCCAGCACGACGCCGTTTTCGACCAGCGCGACGCGCGTCTCCCAGGGCCTGGAATTGACGATCAGTTCAACGGACATAGTGGATTTCTCTCTTACCGGTATTCCGTTTTCAGCTTTACAATGGAAAAACGCTCCTTGGCGCCGGCGGGCAGGTCGAAAACATGCTGTATGACATCCCACGGTTTTACATGCGCGCCGTTTATGCGAACGATCTCCATCTCCAAGGCCGAGTCCGAGGCTTCGAAGTAGGGGACCAGCGGCTTGATGTCGATCGAGGCGATTCCTTTTTTTCTTTCCACGGTAATGACAAAGGAGGGAGCGTTCTTGAAAGCGTCCTCCTTGTCCTTTTCCAGCAGTTCCATGGATCCGGATACCGCGTACCGCACGGACACGGGCTGAGCGACGCGTCCTTCGGTCTTTTCCACCTTGAGAGCGCTCAGCCCTTCCGGAAGGGTCTTGTTCAACGCTTCCTTTATAGCATCCGGAGCCACGGGGTTCGAGAGTTCAATTTGCATTATTTCATCAAAACTTTCGATACCCACCGGCAACGCTTCGGGAAACGACACCTTGGGCAGCGGATGAAACCCTTCGGTAAACCGCAAAGGCAGCCGCGCGCGGCGGAGCGCCCGGTGGAATACGCTCACCATTTCCAGATGCCCGAGGTACTTGGCCGTTCCGGTTTTGGAAAAACGGACCGCGTACCGGTAACGCTCTTCGGTTTGCGGCTCCACGTCCTGCGTTTGGTCTACCGTTTCCGTCCGGAACGATTCCGGGTCGCTCAACACGTTGCGAACGGTTTTATGGTCGCACACGCCGCAATTATTGCACACCTTCCGGCAATCGGCGGTGGAAGCGCCTTCCAGCGCTTTTTCGAACTCCCCGCGCAGATAATCCTTGTCGACGCCGCTCCGGATATGGTCCCAGGGAAGCGTCTCGTCCATGGACCACGGTTTCAGAGGCCGTTCCGCCTGCCAGCGCCGGTTTCCTCGATGGCCTGCCGCCAGAGTTGATACCGGAATTTATCGGACCAGGCGTCGAATGTACAACCCAGCCGATGCGCCGCCATGAGCAGCCGGGAAACGCGACGGTCGCCTCGAGCCAGAACACCCTCGACGGAACTCATGGCCGGTTTGTTCCATTTGGCGTTCATGCCCGGCCGCCGAACCAGTTTTTTGAGCAGCTCGATTTTCTCCACGCCCTGTTCCAGACTTTCCTGAGCGCACCATTGGAACGGCGTATGCGATTTGGGCACGAACTGGGCCACGCTGACGTTCACGTTTTTCTTGCGGGAACTCATGCGCAGCGCCTTTTGCGCCAACGTGGCGATGGCTTCCACGTCCTCCATGGTTTCGGTGGGCAGGCCCATCATGAAATAAAGCTTGAGCAGGTTCCAGCCCAGACCGAACGCCTTTGCCCGCCGTGTCCAGAATCTCCTCTTCGGTGATTCCCTTGTTGATCACCCGGCGCAAACGGTCGCTGTCCCGCTTCGGGAGCGATGGTAAAACCGGTTTTTCGGACCCGCTTGATCTGGCGCATAATGCCGCTGGTGAGCGAACCGGCCCGCAGGGAGGGCAGGCTGACCGAAACCCGTTCCCCGCTCCATTCCTCCATGAGCGAGGTAATCAGAAATTCCAGGCACGAATAGTCGCCCGTGCTGAGGGACAACAGCGACAGGTCGTTATGGCCGGTGGCGGCCAGCTGGCTCCGCGCTTTTGCCAGCAATTCGTCCGGCGTCCGTTCCCGGACCGGGCGGTAAATCATGCCCGCCTGACAGAAGCGGCATCCTCGGACGCAGCCTCGGGCCACTTCCAGATTGAGCCGGTCGTGAATGATTTTCATGAAGGGAACCAGCGGCTTGTCCGGAATGGGTATGTCGTTGAGATCGGGGACCAGCGCCTTTTCCACGAATTCATACCCCGGCAGCAGCGGTTCCATTATTTCCAAGCGGCCGTCGGCATTATACCGGGGCGCGAAAAAAAGAAGGAACGTAGACGCCCCTGATGGCGGAGATTTTTCCAGCAATTCCCGCTTGGAGCCCTTGGACTCCTTCCAATCCCTGACCGCTTCCAGAATCAGGGCGGCGTTGACTTCGCCGTCTCCGATAAGGATGGCGTCAAAGAAATCGGCCATGGGTTCGGGGTTGAACGCGCAGGGTCCGCCCCCGATCACCAGCGGATCGGCTTCGGCGCGCTCCGCCGCCAGCATGCGGGATATTGGCCAGTTCCAGCATGTTCAGAACATTCGTGTACGACAGTTCGTACTGCAGGCTGAAGCCCACCACATCGAAACTTTTCAGCGGCCGGTTCGATTCCAGCGACGCCAGTTCATCATGGCGTTCCCGCAAAAGCTGTTCAAAATCCGTCCGCGGGCGCATACACCCGTCTCAACCAGGGCGAAGGGTAGATCGTTGAGGATCGTGTATAAAACGGACATGCCCAGATGGGACATGCCTATTTCGTACAGATCGGGAAACGCCAGCGCCATGCGCACGGGCGTGGAATCCCACGGCTTTTTGATCACGTTCGTTTCGGCCCCAGGTACCGGCACGGCCGCTCCAAACGGTCCAACACTATATCCGATAACATAACGAATTAACTGCTCTTTTATGGTTTATGATTTGCCGTGAATATAAAAACCCACGCTGTAATCCGCGCGAAGATAAGCGCGTTCCTCGGGTTTCAGTCTTCCGCCGCAGGGTTTGGGCGATGTCCAGGGATTCTTCGCTTAAGTCGAGGATTATGGGTCCGGTGATCGGTTCCTGTTTTGTATATACCAGAATCGTTGGTTTCATGCCTTTTTTCTTATCCGAGGCCAAAACCATGCCGCGCGCCCCGTCGTCCAGTTCCACCAGGGTCCCCGGCGGATACACGCCCACGCTTTTGATGAACGTGTCCAGCAGCTCTCTCGGCAGCTCGTCGCGATAGCGCCGGAACAAAATCGCCACGGCCTCGTGCGGCGTCATTCTTTTTTCGGACGAATTGTTGCACAAGTTGTCATACAGGTCGGCGATGGCGGTGATGGACGCGTTCAGATGGATTTCCTCGCCCTTGAGCCCCTTGGGATAGCCCGACCCGGTGATTCGTTCATGGTGCTGCATAACCGTGTCCAATGCGTCCTGGGACAGATTGGGCAGGGTATGCGCTATTTCGTATCCGTAAATGGGGTGCATGCGCACGTACTTCTGTTCCGCCGTGGACAGGGGCGTTTTCTTGAGTAAGATCTTTTTGGGAATCCTGGTCTTGCCGATATCGTGAATCAGGGCGCCGATCCCCAGGTTTCGCAGTCCGATCTCCGACATGCCGAGATCCCGGCCCACGATCAGGGCCAGAATGGACACGTTCAGGGAATGAAAATAGGCCACGCGGTCCATTTCCTTGAGGTTGAGCAGGTGGACCATGGTTTCCGTGTCGCCCTGCAACGTTTCGACGACCTCTCCCACCAGCTCCCTGGCTTTTTCCACGCCCCCGAAATTGCCGCAGGAAATTTCCTTGGTTATTTCATTGACCCGGGAAAGGCTCTGATTGTACTTGCGGTCGCATTTGCGCAGCCTTTCCTGTTTTACTTTCAGAAACTTGAGTTTCTTGGCCTTTATTTTGGCCGCTTCGATTTCGACCCTGTCGATTTTTTTTACCGGCGCGGGTTTCTTGTCGATGTCTTTTACGTCAGGCTCTTCAACGGTCGCTTCACCGAGATCCGGATCGTATTTTACCTCGCTCAGTCCGAGGCCGCGGATGATTTCGAGCTGCTTTTCCGATCCTATTTTGAAGGAATTCTTGACGAAAGGATGCTTCCACCAGGAAAGATCGAGAATGACGTACATACCGATTTGCAATCGATCAGGATCAATTGTTTTGACGGCCACCTACCAATCCTTTCACATCCGGTCACGGATACTTGGATAACGTGCTAAGTGGCTTTATTTACTAGCACAATATAGTGGATTTATCAAAACGCTTTCGATTTTGGATCGCGCTTCATCGACCTGCTCATCGGCGGTGTCGTGAAAAGCCTCAATGAGCCGCCGGGCGGTGTCGAGCGCCTTTCCATATCCTTCCTCGCGGGCGTCTTCCACCAGCCGCCAATCCTGATCCACCATAAATTTATCGATCACGCCAAGTATTTGAGGAAACAACAATTTTTGAAATCCATCCAGAAACGCCGCGTAAATACCCACGGAGGCCGCGTTCCGCTCCGCTATCATGTTGCGCAGCATTCCGTGGGGCCCGGTGTCGGCCAGAACGTCTTTCAACGATCGTAAAAAACGCTCGACAATGGTGGCGGAAAAACGGGAAATCATTTCGCCCCAGATATCCTCGAAGGTATGCTCCAGCGCTTCGCCGATTTCATGGTAGGCCATGTTGCGGATTTCCACGTCCACGATGGCGTCCAGCCGCAGCTTCAGATCCGGAAACGATTCCACTCCGTAATGGTTCATGGCCCACAACATGGGGGCTTTCTTGCTCATGTAGCGTTCGGAAATTTTATCGTACAGATAAAACCGGGCGCTTTCCCGGCGGACGAATATCCTGTTCTGTTGCCGCAGCGCCGGAACCGCGGGCATGTCCCGAGCGTACTCCTTTCCCAGAAAATAGACCGAAACGCCTTCCAGTTTTTTTTCATCCTCCAATTCCGCCAGGAAAAAGGTGGGTTTCAGGCCGTAGGCGTACCCCGCGCTGTACAGGATGGTGTTATCTCCGATCATGTTTTCGATGGCGTCCAGATCGAAGGGGTCGGCCGACGATCCATCGGTCGCGATCGGAACGAAGCTGTTCTTCTCGATACTTTCCCACAGATTTTCCCGCTGCTCGATCCATTCCAGGGTGTGAGCGGAATCGCCTTCCTCCCATGGCTGCAGGCCATGAAACCATTTATAGAAATTTCGGATCAGCAGAAGAAACGAGCACAGGGAAAACGCTCCGCAATGGGTGGCGTCGGAAATATCGCAATTTGTCTGCACCTGGTCCCGGATTTTTTCCAGGGCCGCTTTATCAAAAGCTTTCATTGAGGTAAAACTCTCTTTCATGCGCCCGTGTCATAAAATTTAGACGCTTGATTGCGCTCCCCATGAAACGTTAGCATGGTTTCTCCAAGGAGATGTCCACGACGATGAAATTTTCAATATACTGCAAATATAGTTACTGGGTGAAACAAGATAAAGTGGAGCGGCTGACCGAATGGTACAAATCCCAGGGTCGAAAGCTCAAATGGGCGCGGGGCGTGGTATGTTCTCCGCTGGACGTTTTGAACGTCGCCACGCTGGTCCCGCCCAAGGCCTGGGAGGAAACCTGCGACCGCCAGGGATCGTGGTATCGAGCGTCGGTTCACGCGGGCGATTTTCTGCTCGTTTCCGCCGAACCGGTCGAACACGATACGCTGATTCCCAACACCATCATTTCCTTGTCCGATTTCAAGGCTCCCAGCATAGCAAAAGAAGAACATCTGCACAAACTTTTGAGTTCCGCCGAATACGCGCGACGGGTCCCCGAGGAATGGCCGGTCATGGACGCGCGCGAACGCAAGCGATGGAAGGTGATGCTCGATAAAATCGGACTGGACATCGATCTGGACGAGCTGCTGCGCATTCATTCCGCCAACCACGCCAATTTCATGGAACCGCTCTTTTACGTGGAGCGCGACGGAAAGGTCGTTCCCTATTCCATTGAAACCAGCGACAAGCTGTGCTCCTGCTGTCTCGAACTGTACAATGTCCTGGGCGGGCGCTATCCCGTCAAACTGGTTCGGCCCTGCCTGGGAGCGCTCTTTTTCGCGCGGTTGGAGCGCGACCGTTTTTACGAGGTCCGGACCGCCGGTTCGGAAAAGGATCAGGGAGCGTAATGACGGAAAGTTTTACAGACCCGCCTGAAAACGGGCGGGCCCGGGAGCGTGAAATTTGGGAACACGGGAGAAGGAACTGATGGAAAAGGGGTGGACCCGGCAGTTCGAAGCGGCCGAACCGCGTCTGAGCGAGGCGGTCGGTTTGTACGAGGAGATGGGCCTGGAGGTCCGTCTGGAGCCCCTGGACGTTTGCGCGGAGGAAGCGCCCGGCCATGATTGCGATTCCTGCCGCGCCTGTTTCCTGGGTATTGAAGACCGTTACCGGGTAATCTTCACCCGGAAAAGAAAGCCGTCGGGCGAGGGCGCGAATCCCTCGGACTAGTCACGCCTCACAGGACGAATTCAGATCCCACCCGGCATTCGAAAAACCGGTCGGGCGCCTTGGCGGCCAGATACCGTTTGGCCTTTTCACCGGAACAGTGGCAGGGCGCGATCATCCGGGTTTCAAAACTGTCAAAAAGCGCCAGCGCCTCCGCGTAATCCCGCTCGTCATCGGACACCACCAGATGCAGACCGCCGATCACGGCGAAAAATTTTGACCAGTTTCCCTTTTGCGCCATATGGGAGAAGATGGCGGGGAGCCCCGCGTGGGCGCACCCCAAAAGCAGCGTGGGACCGGAGGCGGCTTCGATGACGATACTCATGTCGTCGTCAAAGGGATCGGCTTCGGTATGGTCTCCCCGCTTCACAAACAATCGGCCGTCCTTGGAACGCCAGTCGGCGGGCCGGTCGATTCTTCCCGAAACGTAGATCCCCGGACGAATTTCGCTGAAATCCGGCGTTTCCACAATACGCGCTCCCTTTTCCCGTAGCTGGTCGCGTGAAAACGGCAGCCCAATGGCCCGTTCCTCCTCGCCTGTTTTGGTCGGGCGAACCGAAAATCGAGGTTCAAACGCGGACGGATGGCAATACACATCCACCTCGCCCGTATTTTCCAGCACGGCCAGAAGCCCGCCCGTATGATCGAAATGGCCGTGACTCAGGACCACGCCCGTGATTTCACGGGGATCAATCCCCATAATTTTCAGATTATTCAGCAAGGCGAAACCGCTCTGACCGGTATCGAACAGAATTTTATCGTTATCCTTCTCGATAAAAGCGGAAAATCCATGTTCGCCCAACAACCCCTTGCTCATGGGAGTCGTATTTTCCAGCGTGACGGTTATTTTGACCATTTTTGTTTCCTCTGTAGAACGCTCTTTTTGATCCAAAGCTGAGAAAAACCGAGGATAATAAAACTATTTGTAACTATAGCTTGATAAAAATTGGGCTTTGGCTCTTATTTTAATAATAATCGAGATTAACGATTTTGCTAAAATTTAAAGATATTGATATAGTTTTTATACATCGATACATTGTGCGGAAAAGGCCATTTTAGGGACGGTCTTTTTGATTTAATCCGGTCGGCGGCGCGGAGCGCCCGGCCTTATACGAGGGCCCCCCGGCGCGGGAAGGTTTCAAAGCTTCATGCCCCTGTACATGCAAATAATTCTGGGAGGTTGTCTGCTCTGCGCGCCTTTCCTTATTCCCGCCGGAGTCTTTCGAAAAATCGTCAACGCGGCGCTTCCGGCCCATTATCAAAACCGCTATGCCCGGCTCATCGTCATGGTCTTTCTCTGCGTTCCGACGCTGACCCTGGGGCTCTATTTCCTTTTGAACCCCGTCATCCCCGGTTCATGCGACATCAACATCAAGGCGTTCGACAGCGGTTACACCAGTCAGCCCCTGCGCCCCGTGCACCTGCAACTGGCGCCCCTCGGGAAGGAAGGCGAGCCCGATTTCAGCAGGGTCCAGGAAGGCTCCTTTTCGCTTTCCGGCAGTTTTCAAAAGGAAATCAGCTTTGACTGGTTCGAAAACAAATTATTAGTCAGAGTGTACGATGTTTCTTCGCTCGAATCGATCTATTTCGAAAAGGTGATTTCCATTTCACCTTTTGCGCGAGCCGGCATAACGCCCGCTTCCTATTCTCTCGACATGGACTATGAACTGGAAGAGAATCCTTTCAGGGTAACCAAATTACTGGTGGGCGCCTTGTTGTCCGGTATAGCGGTTCTGTTGATATTTTTTTACAGGGACGGAAAAAAAAAGGATGCTAGCCCACTGATGAAACCTTACTTTGATCGGGAAATTTTTTAGAAACCGAGTGAACGTTCCCCATCCGTCGTCAGGCGCCGAGCACGATCCCCTGCAATTCGCTTTTCAAGTCTCGCTCCATCAGTTCGCGAACCGCGAGCGCGGGGCTCTTTCCTTCATAGAGGATGCTGTAAACCGCCTGGCAAATGGGCATTTCCACCTTTTTGCGCCGAGCCAGTTCGGAAACCGCCTTGGACGTTTTCACGCCTTCGGCCACCATGACCATATGCGAGACGATCTGTTCCATGGTTTCGCCTTGCGCGATGCGATAGCCGAAGGTCCGATTGCGGCTCAGGTCGCCGGCGCAGGTGAGCACCAGGTCGCCCATTCCGGCGAGCCCTGAAAAGGTGAGCGGATTGGCGCCCATGGCCACGCCCAGGCGCGATATTTCGGCGAGGCCACGGGTTATGAGACCGGCCCGGGCGTTATCGCCCAACTTGAGACCGTCCGAGGCTCCCGCAGCTATGGCGATGACGTTTTTCACCGCGCCGCCCAATTCCACGCCGATGACGTCGTCGCTGGTATAGGCTCGAAAATAGGAGCATGACACCAGCTTCTGAATGGTCGAGCAGGCCTCCTGGTCCTGGGAGGCCACGGTCACGGCCGTGGGCAGGCGTTGCGCGACTTCACGAGCGAAACTGGGTCCGGAAAGATAGCAGGATCGGGCGCTTACCGACGGAGAAAACAATTCCGCGATGATCTCCGACATCAACAGGCAGGTTTCGTTTTCGATCCCCTTGGTGGCGCTCACCAGGATGGTGTCATCATCGACCAGTTTATTGAACCGGCCCGCGACCGTCCGATAGACATGCGAAGGGACCACGACCAACAGAATTTTGTTATTCCGAGCGACCCGTTCAAGATCGGTATACGCGGTCAGATTGAGAGAAAGGGTCGCCTGCGGCAGATACACGGAATTTTCGTGGCTCTGATTGATCTGTTCGGCCACTTCATTTTCATGGGACCATAAATCGACTCGTATTCCCTGTTCGGCGATCAGATTAGCCAGGGCGGTTCCCCAGCTACCCGCGCCGATCACTCCTATGGAATCGCTTCGCGTCAATCTCCGTTCCTCTCGGCCAATTTGGCCACCGCCACCGCCCGGTCGCCTGGATCGATGTTTATGAGGCGCACGCCTTGGGTATTTCGTCCGATAATGGATATTCCGCTGACGCCGATTCTCAGGATTTTGCCCCCGTCGGTGACCATCATGATTTCGTCTTCGTCGGAAACCTTGAGGAACCCGAGAACATTCCCGTTTCTTTCGTTGGTCTGAATGGTGATAACACCTTTCGCGCCCCGGCCTGTTTTCCGATATTCATCGGCGTAGGTTCTTTTCCCATAGCCGTGTTCCGTTATCGTCAGCAGCGTGGTTTCGGTGGTGATGAGTTCCATGCTGACGACTTCGTCATCCTCTTCGATCCTCATGCCGATGACCCCGCGAGCGGTCCGTCCCATGGGACGAGTTTCGGTCTCGTCAAACCGCGCGCATTTGCCTTTTTTGGAAGCCAGCAGCACGTCGCATTTGCCTTCGGTGAGACCCACGGCGATGAGTTCATCTCCCTCGGCGATCGTTAGCGCTATGATCCCTTTTGCCCGGGGATTGTTGAAGGCGGATAGGAGAGTTTTTTTCACATACCCCTGGCGAGTGCTCATGACCACGAATTTTTCCTCTTCGAAGCCGCGAATAGGAAGGATGGTGGCCACGTTTTCTCCCGGCTGGAGTTCCAGGAGGTTTATCAGAGGCCTACCCTTGGCCAGCCTGCCCGCCTGCGGTATCTCATGCACCTTTTTCCAATACAGGCGGCCGAAATTGGTGAAAAACATGAAGGTGTCGTGGGTCGACGCTATGAATAAGCGTTCCACGAAATCGTCTTCATGGGTTTCCATGCCGGTCACGCCTTTGCCGCCGCGACGTTGGCTGCGGTACAGGCTGATGGGATTTCTCTTTATGTAACCCCGGTGGCTGATGGTAACCACCATTTCTTCTTCGGTGATCAGGTCTTCGATGCCGATTTCCTGGGTTTCTTCAACGATTTCGGTCCGCCGGGCGTCGCCGTACTGGTTTTTGATCTCCAGCAGCTCATCCTCGACCACTTTCATGATAAGGCGGTCGTTACCGAGGATTTCGCGCATTCTACTGATTTCTTTCAGGATGGCCTCGTATTCCTGAATAATTTTATCCCGTTCGAGCCCGGTAAGCCTTTGCAGACGCATATCCAAAATGGCGTTCGCCTGTATTTCGCTGAAGGCGAAACGGGCCATCAAGCGCTCGCGGGCTTCGGGGCCGGACGCGGAGGACCTGATCATGGCGATGACTTCATCCAGATTGTCCAGGGCTATCTTATAGCCTTCCAGAACATGAGCCCGTTCCTCGGCCTTCCGGAGTTCGAACCGTATCCTGCGGATGACGGTTTCCTTACGGAAGTCGATAAAGTGCGACAGGGCGTCCTTGAGGTTCATCAATTCCGGACGGCGGTTGACGATGGCCAGCATGATGATGCCGAAGGTCATCTGCATCTGGGTGTATTTGAAGAGCTGGTTCAGAATGATGCTCGCGTTTTCGTCCTTTTTCAGTTCCAGGACTATGCGCATTCCTTCGCGGTCGGACTCGTCGCGGATGTCCTGAATGCCGGTCATCTTTTTGTCGCGAACCAGTTCGGCTATCTTTTCCAGCAGACGGGCCTTGTTGACCTGATAGGGAAGCTCGGTGACGATAATGCTTTCCCGGTTCAGACGATTCTTCTTTTCCACCAGAGCGCGGGCTCTCATCCTTATGATGCCGCGTCCGGTCGTGTACGCCTCTTTGATTCCCGATTTGCCATAGATAAAACCGGCCGTGGGAAAGTCGGGGCCGGGGACAAACTTCATCAGTTCGGAAATCGAAATAAGGGGGTCTTTAATAAGCGCGAAGATCGCTTCCAGGACTTCGTTCAGATTGTGCGGCGGGATATTCGTGGCCATTCCCACCGCGATTCCCGACGATCCGTTCACCAGGAGGTTGGGTATCTTCGTGGGCAGGACCACCGGTTCGGTCAACGATCCGTCATAGTTCTCGATGAAGCCGACGGTTTCCTTATCCAGGTCCGAGATGAATTCGTGAGCGATTTTGGCCATGCGGACTTCGGTATAACGCATGGCTGCGGGGGGATCGCCGTCAACCGAACCAAAGTTGCCCTGTCCGTCGATGATGGGATAGCGCATGGAAAAATTCTGCGCCATGCGCACCACCGCGTCGTATACGGAGCTATCACCATGAGGGTGATATTTACCGATCACGTCACCGACTACGCGGGCCGATTTTTTATACGGCTTGTTGTAATCGTTGTTCAATTCGCGCATGGCGAAAAGAACTCGGCGGTGAACCGGCTTCAGGCCGTCTCGCGCGTCCGGCAAAGCCCTTCCGATAATGACGCTCATGGCGTAATCGAGATAGGACTTTTTAATTTCGTCTTCTATATTTATGTTATTGGTCGGTTCACTCGTGTTCATAGTATCGATTACTCGTTGATCAGTGAGAGCTATCCGAAATGGATGTCTTTAACCGATGCAATATATCGTTTTTCTTCACGTTACTCAACCCATTTAGAAAATCAATTCTCTTGTAGACTTTTGAGAGAGCTTCCGCAGCTGTCAACCTGTAAAAACCAGGGTATTAATAGAATCTAATTATTTGATTCATCGATCAAATCGGTAATAGTGAAATAACAAAATTTATGTATTTTCAAAAATAAAAACATTAATATCAAAAAATGAAGTTATATACTTCAAAAGAAACCAGAATTTGCAAGCTAGGACTCTTGATAGTGTCTGATTTAGGGTGCGCGGATATGACAATTTAGATTATTTCTTTTTCTTTGTTTTGTTCCGTGCCTGCGTTAGGGCTGATCCAGAGACAGCTTTGATATCTTTGGGTATATTGGGGTTTGATAACAATTTTGCCGCAATAGAAGCAACCCTCTCTGAGGTGTGCTCGTTTCGTTTTTTCACCATATGGAATTTTCCTTTCAGATTGACAGAAAAGCCAACACATTATATGTTGCTAGTTGTCTATGATTAAGGGGATAGCATATCCCCGCACCCGCACCAAAAGGAGCCCCCGCCCGGATTCGAACCGGAATGATCAAACTTGACGAGGGTTTGTGCGTAGCCTTTACGCTACGAGGGCTCACATCTTTATGAAAGGGAGTTAGTTGCCGCTAACTTCCTTTCTTTTTTTGTTTACTTTAGATATCCAGTCCCTGAACCTCCATGGCGTTGTTATAGATAAATGCCCGCCGGGGTTCGACCTGATCCCCCATGAGGATATTGAATATCTCGTCCGCCTCCACCACGTCTTCCACCCGAACCTGCAAGAGATTCCGGCGTTCGGGATTCATGGTGGTTTCCCAGAGCTGGTCGGGATTCATTTCACCCAAACCTTTGAATCGCTGAATACCTAACCCTCTTCTGCCCGCGTCGATGATGTAATCCAGGAGCTTTTCGCGGGAATCGATCTCGATATCAGTATCATTGATCGTGACCACAAAGGGCGGTTCGAAAAACGCTTCCATTTCCTCTTTCAGGATATGCGCTTTCTGAAAATCATAGGAGGATATCAAATTCCAGCCGATGGAGGTTGGCTGCGAACCGGCGGAGCTGCGCCGGACTACCGGCGCGTAAATGTTGTGTTCCTCGTCAAAGGGAAGGCTGTCCACAATGTACCCTTCTTGAGCCAAAAGGTTTTGAAATTCCTTGATATTATCCTTCGAGGACAAGTAGCCGCGAGCGTCCAGGTTTCTGGAAAGCAGGATCTCCACGATCTCGCGGTCATAGCCCTTGTCCCGCATTTTGGACAGTATGGAGATGTAGCTTATGAGCTTTTCCACATAGGATATCAGCTTGGGGCCCTTGATGGGCTTTCCGTTCCCGCCGGAAGCGATGGAACGTTTTTCCAGGGCCCGCTGCAGCAGGAACTGTTGAAAATCCTGCTCGTCCTTTCTGAATACCGGCTCCTTGTTTTTATCCTTTACCCGGTAAAGCGGTGGCTGAGCGATGTACAGATATCCGCGCTCCACCAGTTCGGGCATGGTGCGGTAGAAGAAGGTAAGCAGCAGCGTGCGGATGTGCGAACCGTCGACGTCCGCGTCGGTCATGATAATGACTTTGTGATAGCGCAATTTTTCGATTTCGTAATCGTCCTGACTGGGCCCCCGGCCGATCCCTGTGCCCAGAGCCGAAATCAGGGTTCTTATTTCCTGATTGGCGATCATTTTGTCGAACCGGGCCTTCTCCACATTGAGTATTTTGCCCTTCAGGGGGAGTATGGCCTGAAAACGGCGATCACGCCCCTGTTTGGCGGAACCTCCGGCGGAGTCGCCCTCGACGATGAATATTTCGCTGAACGCGGGGTCTCGCTCCTGACAGTCGGCCAGTTTTCCGGGCAGGGTGTGGTCGGAAAGAACGCCCTTCCGCCGGGCCAGTTCCTTGGCTTTTCTGGCCGCTTCGCGAGCCCGCGCGGTTTCCACTACCTTGGTGATGATTTTCTTGGCCACGCCGGGGTTTTCATCAAGGTATTTTCCCAACCCCTCGTTGACCAGGTTTTCCACCAGTCCCTTTACTTCACTGTTCCCCAGCTTGGTTTTGGTCTGGCCTTCAAACTGCGGCTGACGCAACTTGACACTGATCACCGCGGTGATGCCTTCGCGCAGATCGTCTCCGGAGAGCTTGGCCTGCATATTCTTGGGGATGGCCCCGCTGGCGCTGTAACTGTTGATGGTCCGGGTCAGCGCGGCGCGGAACCCGCTCAGATGAGATCCGCCTTCCCTGGTGTTGATGTTGTTGGCGAAGGTGAAAATTTCCTCGTTATAAGTGTCGTTATACTGAAAGGCCACCTCGATGGACATATCATCGCGTTCGCCTTCCACGTAAATGGGCTCTTCATGGATGAGGTTCTTGTTTTTATTGAGGTATTCCACAAAGGAAATAATACCGCCCTCATACTTGAAATCATTCCTGCGGTTGGTCCGTTCGTCTTCGATGCTTATGGACAGCCCCTTGTTCAAAAAGGAAAGCTCCCGCAGTCTCTTGGAAAGCCGACTGAAGCTGTATTCGGTGATTTCAAAAATGGTCGGATCGGGTTTGAAGGTGACCTTGGTGCCGGACCGCTTGGTTTTCCCGAGTTCCTGCATGGGACCTTCGGGAATGCCCTCGCGATAGCTTTGCATGAACACCTTACCGTCCCGGCGAACTTCCACCTTGAGGAATTCCGACAGCGCGTTCACCACCGATACGCCCACGCCGTGCAGGCCTCCGGAGGTTTTATAGCTGGCGTTGTCGAATTTTCCGCCGGCGTGCAGTTTGGTCATGACCACTTCCAGGGCCGGCACGCCTTCGGCCTCATGCATGTCCACGGGAATTCCTCGACCGTCGTCCTCCACGGTTATGCTGTTGTTGGAATGGACGGTGACGTTTATCTGCGTGCAATAGCCTTCAACGGCTTCATCTATGGAGTTGTCGACGACCTCGTCCACCAGGTGGTGGAGGCCTTCGACACCCGTGTTGCCGATGTACATCGAGGGTCGTTTGCGAACCGCCGTCAGTCCCTCGAGGACTCGAATCTTACTTGCGTCGTACGTTGTTGAATCAGTCATTGTCTTTTACATTCCCGCCTAATTTTATTTTCGCCCTGAAATCAGTTTATTTTCATAGGCATTATGAGTCCCAAAAATCCGGGATCCAGATCCCCTTTTAAAATGCATCCGTTATTTTCATCGATGAGCAGAATCTTGACCTGCTCGCTTTCCAGCACGGACAGCGCCTCTATAATATAACGGGGATTGAATCCCATGCTCAGTTCAGGGCCGTCATATATTATTTCCTTTTTTTCCTGAGCGTCGCCGATATCCGAATTGGTGGAGTATATTTCCAACAGACCGGGTTTGAAGTCAAGCCGAACCGCCTTATGACGTTCGGTGGCCAGAATGGACATCCGGCGCAGCATCTCCACGAAGGGGATCCGGGGCACCTCGATTTCTATGTCGCTTTTGGGCGGTATGACCCGGGAATAGTCGGGAAATTTGTTTTCCAGAAGACGCATGGCCAACAGGTCGTGGTCCGTTTTCACCACGCCGACTTTTTCGGAAAAGGCTATCTTGACCGTTTCCAGACCTTCGATCAATTTGGCGATTTCCGATATTCCTTTCCTGGATATGACGATTCCCTTTTTAAAATCCAGCGTTTCGGCCGCCTCCAACGTATCCTCCATGTAGGAAAGCCGGTGCCCGTCCGTGGAGACCATGCGCAGATGCGGTTCCTTATCCGTGATTTTTTCCAGATAAACCCCACTGGTGTTGTAGATGGTGTCTTCCGAGGAGGTGGAAAAAATCGTGCACTGGATCATTCTCCGCAGGGCGGCGGCGCTGATTTCGATTTCATTCAGCGTCTCATACTGCGGAAGACCGGGAAACTCGTCGGAGGGAAGACCGTACAACGTGTACTTGGCCTCGCCGCCGGAAAGATACACCCAATTCTTGTCCCGTTCCTGCACGTATACTTCAGTGGAAGAAAGCTCCTTCACGATTTCAAAGAGCTTTTTCGCGGGAACCGTCACCGAGCCTTCCTTCGCCACATGCGCCGGATACACGCCCTCGTATCCAATTTCCAGATCAGTCGCCGAAAGGATAAGAGAGTGATTCTGGGCTTTGAGCATGACATTGGATAGGACCGCCAATGTGGTCTTACGTTCCACGATGGATTGGACTCTGGCGAGCGCTTCGATGAAATCACTTTTCTTAACGGTCAGCTCCATAATACTCTCCTATATTAGGTATATAAAATATTCTATAGTAATATATAAGCGTGTGATTTGTTGATAAAGAGATTTATCCTCGTCCTTTCAAGCGCTTACCCGGTAATTTTTTACACGGGCATTCAAGGTCCAATGTAAGGCGTTGGACCGAGCGATCCCGATTTGCAAAAAAGGAGGCTTTTAGAAAAGCGATTTTAATAGCTTCGTATAACCATCTGAATTCTATCCTCAATATCGGAGACTTTTCTGTCAGGATTCTTTTAATAACGTGTATATCTCGTTTACGGTGTGCCGGGCCTCGGAATCGGACTCGATCAGGTCCCGGATTCTCCGGTACGCCTTGAGCACGGTCGAATGGTCCCGGGCCCCGAAACGCGCTCCGATTTTCGAATAGGACATGCCCGTCTGCGAACGGCACAGATACATGGCGATCTGCCGGGACAGGGATATGGCCCTGGTTTTCTTGTTCGATAACAGATCCTTGGTCTTTACCTTGAAATATTCAGACGTTATTTTCTGAATTTTTTCGATCTGGCCTTCGCTGCTCAGGACATGTTTGCTCAGCATCTTTTCGGCGGCTTCCCGGTCCACCGGTTTTCCGCCGATGGAGGAAATGGCTCCCAGGCGGATGATAAAGTGAATGAGCCGGTTCATGTCATGTTCGTCCAGTCCGGCCACCATTTCGATGATATCGTCGCCGAGCGATATGTTCTCGGTAGCGCAGGTCATGGCGAGTATGCGTTTTTTGGACGTAAAATCAGGCGGATACAAGGGAATAATGATGCCGCTGGAAAGTCGTGACCGCAGGCTCGAAGTCAGTTGGGGGATCGCCCGGGGGAGACGGTCGGAACAGAACACCAGTTGTTTTTGCGCGTCGTGCAGGGCGCTGATGATGGACTGGGAGTCATGATTGTGGCGAGCCGCGCCGGACAGTCTTTGCACGTCGTCGAACAGGAGAAAATCCAGGCCGTGGAATTCCTGGAGCATGGCCGCGGACGAATTCAGCCGGTAGGATTCGTCCAGTCCCTTCATGAAGCTTTCGGCGTCGATGTATCTGGATTTGGTGTCCGGGTTGCTGGTATCCAGATGATCTTTTATGCCTTTCAAAAGATGCGTTTTTCCCACGCCGGACGATCCGAAAATATACAGCGGATTGTAGGCGCAGGGGGCCGGGTCCACGACTTTCAGCACGATCTTCTGAACGAGCCCGTTGGCTTCACTGAAAACGAAATTCTGTAGCGTATTTTTGCGCTGATCGTTAAAAGACTGATTGATGGAAACCGGGTCGGGTCCCTCCTCGGGAGGAGGTGTGTCGGCCAAATGAAAGTGTACTTTTATTTTTCGATGGGTAACCTGGTACAAGGTCTGTTTGACCAGATCGTCATATTTATCAATGATCCAGGAGAGGTAAAAGCGGTTAGGAACTTCCAGATCAACCGAGGACGGGCCGAAAAAGAGGAGATTGATAGGCTCGAACCATGTTTTAAACTCCCGTTCGCCAATCTGGGATCGCAGCGCGTCAAGCGCGGCCTTCCATTCGGACATTTCAAGTTCCTAATATTATTTTAATTTCTAGTGAGGCTCCCGCTCGAATATAGTCAAAATAGGCTTTTAATTCAACCCAATTGAAACCATTCGGCGTATTTAGGCTCTATTGATTTTGCAAGCTGGGGGAATGAATGGAAAGGATACTCTCGCAAAAAGTGATAAGAAGCGAAAAAACATAGTTAATTATATGATTCAAGACAAAAATTTGTATATCGCAAAATATCTTGACAAGCGGTTGACATACCAATAGTTTTGACGCGATCAATAGAATCAGTTTTCTGAATCAGTGGAAAGTGTGTGTTGTTCGAGGAGCTGAAGCGCATGACTGAAAAGGTAGCGGTTCGCTTTGAACCCTATGACGTCACCGTTGAAGTCGATCGCGGTGAAAATCTCTTGTGGGCCGCCCACGAAGCCGGGGTGCATATCAACGCGTCGTGCGGGGGTGGCGGAGTGTGCGGGCAATGCCGGATATTGATAGAATCCGGCGAAGTCGAAACGGAAAGAACGGAAAAGCTTTCAGCCGAGGATTTCGCCAGGGGGTATCGGCAGGCCTGTCTGACCAGGGTGGTGACGGACGTTACCGTAAGAATTCCCGCGGAATCGTATCTGGACAGAAAAACTCTCGATCTGGAACCAAAGAAATTCAGCGAACGGGGACTCAAGGCCTTCGATCACGATATCACCTCGCTGATGATCGACCAAAAGTTCGTCCCGCCCTTTCAGAAAGTAAAGGTCAACGTCACCCCGCCCACCATCACCGATAACGTCAGCGATCTGACCCGGCTCATCCGGGACATCAAAAGCCAGCACGGTATGGGCAATCTGAACGTGGGCATGGCGATCATCAGGAAACTCTCCCCCACTCTGCGGGAAAAGAATTGGGAAGTTACGGTCACCCTGGCGCCGTCCTGGAAAAAAGGCGGTAAGATTCTGCTGGTCAACGTGGAGCCCGGCGACACCACCGATAAAAACTTCGGTATCGCGGTCGACGTGGGCACCACCACGGTCGGCGCGCAATTGCTCAATCTCAACACCGGCGAGACGCTGGATCAATATTCCGATTATAACGGCCAGATCGGGTACGGCGAGGATGTCATTTCACGCATCGAATACTCGCAGAAACCCGGAGGCCTGAAGCGCTTGCAGGAAGTGGTGGTTTCCACCATCAACAATAACATCAAGGAACTGCTGCGCCGAAACCACGTGGAAATCACCGATATCTCCCACGTTACCATCGCCGGCAACACCACCATGAGCCAGCTCCTGCTGAATCTGGATCCCAAATATATCCGGCAGGCGCCCTACACCCCGACCACCAATTATTATCCCGGCATGCCGGCCAACGAAATCGGGTTCAGCCTGGACCCGCACGTGTACACCTACATATTCCCGGCCGTGGCAAGTTACGTGGGGGGCGACATCGTCGCCGGCGTGCTGGCCTGCGGCATGTATCTGAAGGAAGAACTTACCCTGTTCATCGATATCGGGACCAACGGTGAAATAGTGGTGGGCAACAAGGACTGGCTGGCCTGCGCCGCCTGTTCGGCGGGTCCCGCTTTCGAAGGAGGCGGCATAAAGTTCGGCATGCGGGCCACCACCGGCGCCATCGAGGGATTCAGCTGGAATCCGCAGACCAACGAACCCATGCTTCTGACGGTGGGCATGAAAAAAGCCAAGGGCATCTGCGGGTCCGGGCTTATCAACACCGTCGCCGAACTCATGAAACACTGCATTCTGCATCCCAACGGCAAATTCAACATGGATCTGGACATCGACCGGCTCAGGCCCGGCCCGGACGGAAACGAATTCGTTCTGGCCTACTCCGAGAATACCGCCGTGGGAAGAGACATCGTCCTGACCGAAGTGGATATCGACAACCTCATCAGGGCCAAGGGCGCCATGTACGCCGGATACCATACGCTGCTGGAAAGCGTCGGATTGAGCTTCGACGACGTGGAACGAGTCATACTGGCGGGGGCCTTCGGCAGCTTTATCGATCTTGAAAACGCCATTACCATCGGGCTGTTGCCCGATTTGGACATGAATAAATTCTTCTACATGGGAAACGCTTCGCTCATGGGCGCCAAAACGGTTTCGTTCTCCAATGAAATGCGTGACCATGTGAGAAAAATAGTTGAAATGATGACAAACTTCGAACTGAGCGAAAGCGTGACCTTTATGGATCGCTACGTGGCCGCGCTGTTTCTGCCGCACACCGACGGGAAGTTGTTTCCCAGTGTGGCTAAAAATATACGGTGCGGAGCGGCGGAACGCGATAATCGGGGATAGTTTGTCGCCAAGGAGGCAAGAAACGTGGGATATACAATAGCCATGGCCGGCAAAGGCGGCACGGGCAAGACGACGCTGGCTGGACTGATGGTTCGATACCTTATTGAAAACAATAAAACGCCCGTCCTGGCGGTGGACGCGGACGCTAATTCCAATCTGAACGAAGTCCTGGGGCTGAAGATCGACACGACCGTCGGCGACGCGCGGGAGCAGATGAAGCGCGGCGCCACGCCCGGCATGACCAAGGACATTTTCATGGAGATGAAGGTAAACCAGGCGCTGGTGGAATGCCAGGGTTACGATCTCATCGCCATGGGCCGTCCCGAAGGCGAGGGCTGCTACTGCGCCGCCAACAACCTGCTTTCGGACTGCATTCAGCGCCTGGAAACCAACTACCCCTATCTGGTGGTGGATAACGAAGCGGGCATGGAACACATCAGCCGTCTTACCACCAAGAAGATCGATCTTATGGTGATCGTCTCCGACCCCAGCAGACGCGGCTTGCAGGCGGCCAAAAGAATAGATGAACTGGCCGATGAGATGAACCTGCTGGTCAAGAAAAAAGCGCTCATCGTCAACCAGGCCAAACCCGATTCGCCCAAGGCCCTGAAGGAAGCGCTGGAAAAGAACGGTTTACCCCTGGCCGGTTTCGTGCCCGAGGACGAAACGGTCTACGAATATGATATGCAAGGTGTTCCCACTATTACCCTGCCGCGAGATAATCCCGCGGTAAAGGCGGCGTTCTCCATTTTTGACACCCTGGTGGAAAAATAAGAGCGGCGGCCTCGGGAGATTTTTTGAAAAAGCCGGAGCCGGACGAACCGGTTTGTCTAATCGCTCTTATCTGTCTATACTCATGTGAAGGAGGTGTGAAATAATTCGTATAGTCTGTTGATGGCCTTTTATATACATGAACGTTTCTATCTATTCCTGACTGCGAAAGGAGCCTTTTGTCTTGACAGCTTGCGGCGCTGTAATATATCGTGCTCCTTTCTGAAATCTATTTTTTTTCCCGCTGAACGTTAAATATTTCACTAGCCTCAAAGGAGGGATGATCCTTGCCGTACGAAATAAGCAAAATAAAATACTCCGGGAACGTAAAGGAAGTGAAGCTCGGAAGTGGAAAGAAGACCGTTGCCGTGGGCGGCGGTAATTCCTATCCTTTTCATTTGTTTGAAGGGTCGGTCAAGAACCGTCCCAAAATAGCCATGGAAATATGGGATATGCTGCCCGACGACTGGGCGCCCGCCGCGCTGGAACCGTTCAAGGACGTGGCCAACGATCCGGTGGCCTGGGCCAAGAAGTGCGTCGACCAATACGGCGCCGAAATGATCGTGATTCAGCTCAAAAGCACCGATCCCAATGGCATGAATCGAAGCGCCGATGAAGCCGCCGCGATCGTGAAGAAAGTCGCTGACGCCGTGGATACGCCCATCATCGTATGGGGCGTGGCCAACGTGGAAAAAGACGCCGAAGTGCTCAAGAAGATCGCCGAGGCGTGTGATGGAAAGCATATCGCCCTGGGGCCCGTGGAAGAAGGCAATCACAAGCAGATCGGCGCCGCCGCGCTGGGCTACAAGCACACTATCATCTCTTCAAGCCCCATCGATGTCAATCTCGCCAAACAGGTGAACATCCTTTTGCAGAACCTGGGCGTGCAGAACGACCTGATCATCGATCCGACCACCGGCGGGCTGGGATACGGCATGGAATACTCCTATTCGGTTATCGAACGAATCAGAATGGCCGGCCTGATCCAGGAAGACGAAAAACTGCAATACCCCATCATCAGCAACGTCGGAAACGAAGTTTGGAAATCCAAGGAAGCCAAGCTCAGCAAGGAAGAAGGTCCGAACCTGGGCGACCCCACCAAACGGGGATACCTCATGGAAGCCGTGGGCGCCGTTTCTTATCTTATGGCCGGAGCCGACATCCTTATTCTGCGCCATCCCGAAAGCGTCAAGCTGATCAAGTCCTTCATCGATAAGATGATTGACGGAGGCGCCGCATATACCGACGATTCAATGTCTCAGAAATTGTCCCTTATGAAAAAGATGCCGGAAGTGTTGGGCATAGATGTAAAATTTGAGCGGAAAAAAGTGGAAGTGGAAACCAAAAAGGCCGCTCCCGCCAAACCCGCCGCGGTTAAGGAAGAAAAGAAAGCGGCCCCCGCCGCCGCCAAACCGCAAGCCGCCGCGCCGGTTAAGGAAGAAAAACCCGCTGCGGCCGCTCCGGCCAAGAGCGCGGAAGAAGTAGCCAAGGAAGCGACCGAGAAAAAGGCCGCGGCCGAGAAGGCTTCAGCCGAAAAAGCGGCCAAGGATGCCGCCGACAAGGCGGCCGCTGAAAAGGCCGCAAAAGAAGCCAAGGCGAAAGCCGAAAAAGAAGCGGCCGATAAGGCCGCGGCCGAAGCCGCCGCCAAGAAAGCGGCTGAAAAAGCGGCTCAGCAGAAAGCCGAAGATGAACGTCGCGCCGCCAGGCTCGCCGAGCGTGAAGCTCGCGGATCCGAAGGACATGCTGGCGCTCACGCCGAGGTCAGCATGACCGCGGCGGCCGTTCAGCTTTCGAAGACCGATAGACTGATTCTTATGCTGGATAGAGTTCACAAAAGATTATAGACGGGCTTTTCCTTTAGGAATAGCGAATATTCCCCATAAAAAACGCCCAGGCAGGAGGAAAACCTCATGGCGGAAGAAGCCAAGAATGTAACGCCGGTCGTGAAGGCCAAGAAAGAAGTGTCCTTGAAGGACAAGAGCGTAGATTCCGCGACGATAACGATGTTGGAGAAGGCGCGGAAGGATAATGTGGAGACGATATTCGACCGCGCGGAGAGTATGAAGCCGTGCAACATCGGACTTCAGGGCATATGCTGCAAGAACTGCAGCCAGGGTCCGTGCCGGCTGCCCATGCCCAAGGGCGGCATTGAAGGCGAGGACACGCGCAAGGGTCTGTGCGGGGCTACCCCGGAGACCATCGCGGCGAGAAACTTCGCGCGCATGGTGGCGGCGGGCGCGGCGGCGCACTCCGACCACGGCCGAGGCGTGGCGGAAGTATTTCTGGCGGCCGCTCGCAAGGAAACCGAGGACTACGGCATCAAAGACACCGTGAAGCTTCTGGAGATCGCTCCCGACTTTGAAGTGGCCACCACGGTGGAGGTGAACGGCGAAGTCAAGGACCGCGACATATATGAAATCGCGGTGGAAGTGGGCGAGAAGGCGCTGGGCGAATGGGGCCGCCAGGAAGGCGAGATCTACTACGCCAAACGCGCTCCGCAGGCCCGCTACGAGCTGTGGAAGAAACTCGACATCATTCCCCGGGGCATCGACCGTGAAATCGTGGAAATCATGCACCGCACGCACATGGGCGTGGACCAGGACTACGAAAACATCATCAAGCAGTGTTCCCGCGCGGCGCTGGCCGACGGCTGGGCCGGATCGATGATCGCCACCGACCTGCAGGACGTCATGTTCGGGACGCCGTATCCGGTGCAGCGGCGAGATCAACCTGGGCGTGTTGAAGGACGACAACGTCAACATCATCGTGCACGGCCATGAGCCGCTGCTGTCCGAAATGATCGTGGTGGCGGCCAACTCCCCGGACATGCAGGAATACGCCAAGAGCAAGGGCGCCAAGGGCATCACCCTGGCGGGTATGTGCTGTACGGCCAACGAGATCCTGGTGCGTCACGGCATGCCGATCGCGGGCAACTACCTGCAGCAGGAACTGGCGCATCGTCACCGGCGCGGTGGACGCCATGGTGGTGGACGTGCAGTGCATCATGGAAAACATTGCCAACGTGGCGACCTGCTACCACACCAAGCTGATCACCACCAACCCGCGAGCCAAGATGGCTTCGGGCGAGACGGTGCACATCGAGTTTGACGAGCATCACGCGCTGGAAGACGCCAAGGAAATCGTGAAGACGGCGGTGGACAACTTCCCCAACCGTCGCGCGGACGATCCTGATCCCCAAGGACAAAGAGCAGATGGTGGCGGGTTTCAGCTACGAAGCCATCAACTATCACCTGGGCGGCACCTTCCGCGGCTCCTACACCCCGCTCAACGAAAACATCATCAACGGCCGTATCCGGGGCATCGGCGGCGTGGTCGGCTGCAACAACGCCGCACCTGCCATGACAGCTCGCACCTGATCATCGTCAAGGAGCTGTTGAAGAACGACGTCATCGTGCTGACCACCGGCTGCAACGCCATGGCCTGCGGCAAGGCCGGTCTTCTGACGCCGGAAGCGGCGGCGGTCTATTGCGGCCCCGGTCTGGCGGAAGTCTGCGAGACGGTGGGTATCCCGCCGGTCCTGCACATGGGTTCCTGCGTGGACAACAGCCGCATCCTGATGGCGGCCACCGGAAGTGGTCAAGGCCGGCGGCCTGGGCAACGACATCTCGCGACCTGCCCGCGGCCGGTTCCGCGCCGGAATGGATGAGCGAGAAAGCCATCAGCATCGGCCAGTACTTCGTGGCCTCCGGCGTGTACACCGTGTTCGGCGTGACGCTTCCGCTGTCCGGCGCTCCCAAGTTGCAGAATCATCTGACCGAGGAACTGGAAGGCATCGTGCGGCGGCAAGTGGGATCTGGTGGAAGACCCCTACGAACATGCGCAGAAGATGATCGCGCACATCGACAAGAAGCGCAAAGCGCTCGGCATCGACAAGGCCCGGGAACGCGTGCTGATGGATATGGCCGACAGACGATCTCTGGACGCCGCGTAAATTAAGAGATAAGGGGATGCAGATCCCCTCTAGAGACATTATATCGAATACAGCCTCTTAAGAAGGGAGGACATTTAAAATGTCTAAGATTGGTAGCATTTGCGGCTATTCAGGGCGCTTACAATATCGTTCCAAGGCCGAAGGCACGATTAAGAGGGCCATGGAATCGTATCGGCGCCACGCAGAAACTGGAATTCCCCAACACCGGCTATTATCTGCCGATCATCTATTCCTTCTGGGTATAAAAGTCGAAAAACTGGATGACGCGCTTAAGGTCATGGATATATGCAAGAAGCTGCTTGCCGCCGCACGTCAAGGGAAAACATCATACTGCCTTACCTGGGACCCCTGCTGGACGCCGGTATGGCCACCCTGTTCGCCGAAGAAATCGTGCGAAGCCATCCGCTACGTGGAAGATCCCGATTTCTACTATGTCAGTGAAGAAACCGACCCTGAAAACGGAAAGATCTGGCTGGGCGCGGCCGAAGACACGGTTTTCCGGAAACGCGGCGTGGAATTCGTCGACGGCACGGCCCCGGGCTTCGCGGCCATCGTCGGCGCGGCCCCGACCCCGGAAATCGCCAAGGAAATCGCCGAAGAATATCAGAAAAAGAACCTGTACGTGTTCATGTGCGCCAACCAGAACGGCACCACCTTCTCCGAGCAATTGGTGGAAGCCGGCGTGCAGATCGGCTGGAACACGCGGCTGGTGCCTTTCGGTCCCGACATCTCCGCGGCCGTCTTCGCCCTGGGATTCGCCAACCGCGCGGCCATGGCCTTTGGCGGCATCAAACCCGGCGATTTCAAGAAGATTCTGCTGTACAACAAGGACCGTATCTTCGCGTTCGTTAACGCGCTGGGCGATGTGAACGCGGAATGGGCCGCCAACGCGGCCGGTTGCGTCAACTGGGGCTTCCCCACCATCGCTGACACCGACATTCCGGAAATCCTGCCCTACGGTGTCTGCACCTACGAACACGTGGTCGGCAACGTTCCTCACGATCAAATGACCCAGAAATCCATCGAAATCCGCGGCCTCAAGGTCACCGTCTCCAACATCGACATTCCTCTTGCATACGGCCCGGCTTTCGAAGGCGAGCGCGTTCGCAAGGACGACCTGTACCTGGAAATGGGCGGCGGCAAGACTCAGGCCACCGAGCTGGTGGAAATGAAGGACATGAACGAGATCGAAGACGGCAAGGTCACCGTGATCGGTCCCGAAATAAGCGACATGAAAAAGGGCGACACGGCTGCCTCTGGGCATCTACGTGGAAGTTGCCGGCCGCGAAATGCAGGAAGATTTCGAGCCCATCCTGGAACGGCAGATTCACCACCTGATCAACTACGCCCAGGGCGTCATGCACATCGGGCAGCGCGACATCGCCTGGATCCGCATCGGCGAACCGGCAGTGGAAAAAGGCTTCAAGCTTGCACCATATCGGAACCATCCTGCACGCCAAATTCCATCAGGACTTCGGCGCCATTTTGGACAAAGTCCAGGTAAAGCTGTTCACCAACAAGGAAGACGTGGACAAGATGACGAAGAAGGCTCGCAAGCATGTACAGGTACCGCGACGAGCGCGTCGAGAACATGACCGACGAAACCACGGAAACCTATTACTCCTGCACGCTGTGCCAGTCCTTCGCGCCCAACCACGTATGCGTGGTCAGCCCCGAAAGAACCGGTCTGTGCGGCGCGTACAACTGGATGGACTGCAAGGCCTCCTTTGAAATCAACCCCACCGGCCCCAACCAGCCCATCGAAAAGGGCGAAGTTCTCGACTCGAAGCTGGGTCAGTGGAAGGGTGTCAACGACTTCGTCTACAAGGCGTCACGGCAGGCGGTCACGCACTATAACTTCTACAGCATGGTGTATCGATCCCATGACCACCTGCGGTTGCTGCGAATGCATCGCCGCGGTGCTGCCCACCTGCAACGGCATCATGACCGTTCACCGGGATTACACCGGCATGACCCCCTGCGGCATGAAGTTCACCACCCTGGCCGGCGTCATGGGCGGCGGCGCAGCGTCACCCGGATTCGTGGGACACAGCAAGTACAACATCACCCAGCGTAAGTTCGTCGCCGGCGACGGCGGCCTGAAACGCCTGGTGTGGATGCCCAAGTCCCTGAAAGAAGAAATCCGGGAACGTCTGATCAAGCGAGGCGAGGAATTGGAATGCCGGATCTGGTCGACAGGATCGCCGATGAGACCGTAGGTGTCACCGAAGAGGAAATCATGCCCTTCCTCCAGGAGAAGAAACACCCGGCGCTTGATATGGATCCTATCGTCGGATAATCGTGATGAAATAAGCGTCCCCTGCAATGGGGACGCTTTATTAAGCGCGAGTTTAGGAGAAAAGCATGGCACTTTCAGGAATTCAGATATTCAAATTGTTACCAAAGACCAATTGTGGGGAATGCGGAGTGCCCACTTGTTTGGCTTTTGCGATGAATCTCGCTTCGGGCAAGGCGGAATTGGACGCTTGCCCCTATGTCTCCGAAGAAGCGCGCGCGCAACTGGCAGAGGCGTCGGCTCCGCCCATTCGGCCGCTGAAGATCGGAAGCGGCGACACCGAGTAGAACCGTTGGCGGTGAAACCGTTCTGTTCAGACATGAAAAAACCTTTTTTAATCAGCCCATTTTAGCCGCGGTGATTACCACGGATATGACCGACGACGTCATCGGCGCGAAGCTGAAAAACTGGATGGCCTATCAGTACGAACGCGTCGGATTGAATCTCCGACCCGAAATGGTGGCCATTAAGGATGTCGACGGCAAAGCCGACCGTTTTGGCGCGGTTGTCAATTTCATTAAAGATAACAGCGACTTCGGTATGGTATTGATGAGCGAGAACATCGACGCCATGAAGGCGGGGATCGAAGCGAGCGACGGTTATCCGGCCGCTGATTTACGCCGCCACCAAGGACAACGCCGATGCAGATCGGACCGCTGGCCCTGGAAAAAGGCCTGCCCCTGGCGGTCAAGGCCGCGAATGTCGCCGAAGTGAAGGAACTGACGGAAAAGCTGATCGCGGCCGGGCACAAGGATCTGGTCATCGATTCCGGCGCGCGTGAACCGAAGCAGGCTTTTGAAGACTGCATCGCCCTGCGCCGGGCGGCCCTTTTGAACAAGGATCGCTCTTTGGGCTTCCCGACCATCACTTTTCCCTGTGAAATGGCCGACAGCCTGGAAATGGAAACAGTCATCGGCGCCATGTTCGTCGCCAAATACGGCGGACTGGTGGTTATGTCCGACTTCCAGGGTGAAAGCGTATTCCCGCTTTTGCTTGAGAGACTGAACATTTACACCGACCCGCAACGGCCCATGGTGGTGACGCAGGGTATCTACGAAATCAACGGTCCGGACGAAAACTCGCCGGTATGTATCACCACGAATTTCTCCTTGACATACTTTATCGTATCGGGTGAAATCGAAGCCAGCCGCGTGCCGACCTGGCTGTTGATCATGGATACCGAAGGTCTTTCCGTTATGACGGCATGGGCCGCCGGTAAATTCGTGGGCGACGCCGCCGGTATTTTCGTGAGAAAGAGCGGAATCGAAGAGAAGGTCGAGCCATAAAAACCTCATCATTCCCGGCTACGCCGCGCCTATCAGCGGTGATATGGAAGAAGAGCTACCCGGCTGGAAGGTTCTCATTGGACCGCGAGAAGCCGCTCACCTCGCCAAATTTCTCAAGGAATGGAAAGCAGCGTAAACGAGCTAAAGGAGGGATCGGATGACCATCAAGATCATTGGTGAAAACCTCAATGTCATCAGCAAGGTGATCGGGAAGGCTTTCAAGGAGAGGGACCCGCGTCCGATCCAAGAAATGGCTCTCAAACAAAAAGAAGCTGGTGACGACTACATCGATATCAACCTTGGACCCGCGCGCAAAAAAGGCGACGAGCTGATGGCGTGGGTGGTGGAAACCGTACAGGAAGTGGTGCCCGATGTGCCGCTGTGTCTGGACACGTCCAACATGGAAGCCATGGAAGCGGGATTGCAGACGCACAAGGGCAACCGCGATCGTCAACTCGATCATGGCTCGCCCCGAACGGTATGAAGTGATGATCCCGCTGGCGGCCAAATACAGCGCCGACGTGATCGCGCTCATGTGGGGCCCCGAGGGTCTCCCCGGGACGAAAACGAACGCGCGGCCCTGGCCGTGGAATTGCTGTACGCCATGAACGAAGCCGGGATTCCCAATGAAAAGATATTCGTTGACGGAATCGTGACCCCGGTCAACATTCAGCAGCCCCAGGCCATCGCGCTCCTGGAGTTCCAGAAGATGTTGCAGGATATCGCCCCCGGATGCAAATCCACCTGCGGTCTTTCCAACATCTCCAATGGGCCGCCCGATCATCTGCGTCCTATCCTGAACCAGACCTACATGATCATGCTCGCGCGCAACGGGATGTACTCCGTGATTGGCGACAGCTTCGACAAGCTGTTGCATGAAATCGCCTGGGACAAGCGGCCAGACATCGTCGAAGTCGTCTATAAGGTGATGGACGGCGAACCCAAGAGCGAAAGCGACCTTTCTCCGGAACTGGTACAGTTCTCCAAGACGGCCAAGGTCATAATGGGACATTCGCTGTATTCAGATTCATGGCTTGACGTCTGACAGCGACATAAAGTGACTTCAAAAGGGTGGAAGCGGTTCTCGCTTGCGCCCTTTTTTATTTTCCGGATTGTTTATGGTTTCAACATTGCCGTTCATGGTATATGATGGGCCGCGACTGAGATGCTATTACCGAAGAGTGTTACCTGAAAATTATCCGAGGAGAGGCGACGCATGGAAGTAGGTTTTAAAGTCGAAGTGATCGAACTTGAGGAAGAAGAGGGCGTGCAACTCAGCCTGAGGCTGGAAAGCGCTACCGGCGCGACCATGCTCAGGATGAATTTCGAAACGTTTGACGAAACGGCCGCAGGCGTGAAGAAGATAAAGGATCGCCTGGACAGCGCGATGGAGAAAGCCAGGGAGCTGTTTGAAAAGCCCCTGCGAAAGAAACCGGCCACGGCTCTGGAATTCACACCCTGCGACAGCCCGGAAGCGAACTGGCAGGGGCTTGAGGGTATAGCGTCCGATGAGGAATTTTTCAAGGCTTTCAATAAGATGGGCGAGGCGCGTCGCCGAGCGTTGGCTGATTATGTGCTGACCAAGATGAATATTTTCAAGGGCCGCGCCAGTGTCTTTTCCATTCACTACAGTGAGGATGAAGGCACCTTAGAGAGATAATCGCCGTATTTTCACGTTAGCGAGAGTTATTGCTTCCTGGTAATCAATAGTAGCCATAGTCCCATACTAGCGCTCCGATACTATCTAAAATGAACAAAAGGTAAGGATGATTATGGATGTTCCACGTGGAACACTCGGCGCGGCGAGGATAATATCCATCGCCAATCAGAAAGGCGGCGTCGGGAAGACCACCACGGCCATAAATCTGGCGGCGTCCCTGGCGGCGATCAACAAAAAGGCGTTGTTGGTCGATTGCGATCCCCAGGGAAACGCCAGCAGCGGGTTGGGAATCAAACGCGATGAAGCCAACCTGGATATCTACCGGCTGCTGCTGGGTGAAGCGTCGTGCATCGACGTCATACGCGACACCCCCATGAAGCGGCTGAAGATCATCCCTTCCAACACGGATCTTTTCGGGGCCGAAGTGGAACTCATGGGTCATGAGAACCGGCATCAGATCCTGAAGGAACGGCTCAGTTCCGTCCGGTCGGAATTCGATTTCATCCTCCTGGATTGTCCGCCGTCCCTGGGACTGCTTACCATCAACGCCATGACCGCCGCGGATTCGGTCATCGCCCCCATTCAGTGCGAATACTTCGCCCTAGAAGGGCTCACCCAGCTTCTTAACACGGTGCGCCGCGTCCAGAGGAGTTTCAATCCTCGTCTCAGGATCGAAGGCATTCTGCTCACTATGTTCGATGGAAGAAACCGGCTCTCCCATCAGGTGGCGAACGAAGTGTCCAAGCATTTCAAAAAGGCGGTCTTCAAAACGGTGATTCCCCGAAACGTCCGTTTGAGCGAAAGCCCCAGCCACGGCCTGCCCGTGGCGCTCTATGACATTCATTCGTCGGGGGCCAAAGCGTATTTTCAACTAGCCAAGGAGATTGCGCGGAATGGAAAGAAATGATGACTAAAAAGAAGGGATTGGGCAAGGGATTGGACGCGCTGCTCCCGGACTGGGACGCGCTGGAATCGTCCGGCGAAGGTTTTTACCGTATCGACCCTCGCGAAATCAGACCCAATCCCTACCAGCCACGCAAAAGGATGGATGAAGAATCGTTGCGTGATCTGTCCAATTCCATCAAAGAGAAAGGCGTCATTCAGCCCTTGATCATTCGCAATTCCGAGGAAGGCTATGAATTGGTCGCCGGAGAACGAAGGCTCCGCGCCGCTCTGATGGCCTCGCTCGAAAGCGTGCCGGTAATCGTCAAGGATCTCGCGCCGGCGGAGATGCTGGAAATCGCGCTCATCGAAAATATTCAGCGCGAAGAATTGAACGCGCTGGAAGAAGCCGACGCCTACGCCCGGCTGATCGACGAGTTCGGGCTCACCCAGGAAAAGCTTTCCGAACGCGTGGGAAAAAAGCGCGCCACCATCGCCAATTACCTGCGTCTCAGAAAGCTGCCGGACACCATCAAGGAAGATCTTCTGGGCGGCGCCATCTCCATGGGGCATGCGCGAGCCTTACTTTCGCTGGAAAGCAGATCGCAGATGATCGAACTTCGCGATGAAATCATCAAAAAAGATCTGTCCGTCCGCGCGGCGGAACGAAAAGCCAACCGAGTGAAGGAAGGGCAGGAAACCACGAAAAGGTCGGCGCTCGACCCGAACCCCGGTCTCCAAGAAATCGCCAAAGGGCTGACGCAGCGGTTTGGTTCAAGGGTCAACATCATCAAGAAAGGAAAAAAGGGAACTATCCAGTTCGAATTTTATTCCGATGATGACTTGGACAGGCTGCTTACGCTGTTTAAAGGTTAGTCCGTTGGCAATTCATCTCATCGTTGACGGATATAATCTAATCCGCCAATCACCTCTGTTCAGCCGTCAAGAAGAATTCAGCCTGGAACAAGGCCGCAAGGTTCTGCTGGAATATCTCTTCGCCTACAAAAAAATAAAGAAACATCGTATCACCGTCGTGTTTGACGCGGCCTACGAGCCTACTTATACCGAAGAAGCGCATCGCGAAAAGAGTATCAAGGTCATTTTTTCCCGAAAAGGGCAAACTGCGGACGACGTGATCAAGCGACTGGCCCACAAGGAGGGGGAACGCGCCATCGTGGTGACCTCCGACCGGGACCTCGCCAACGCGGCCGAGCATTCCGGCGCCGTAAGCGTTTCGTCGCCGGAGTTTGAAGCGACGCTAATGATGGCGTCCATGGGGGAGAAGGAAGTGGAACCGGAGGAGGATGAGTCTTCTTCATCCCGGTTCATGACGCGAAAAAAAGGGCCCTCCAAGAAATTATCCAAAAAAGAAAGAAAAAGCAGGTCAAAGATCTCCAAGCTGTGAGCGTCCCAATGAACTTTACGTTGCCTGTCCGTTCCCTTTACCGTTATTTCTTCGCTTGCAGCGACGTTTTCTCATCATCCTGATTTTTTCCGCAGTCGCGATCTTACCTGAAGGTGAAAGCAGCACATAGAGAGCGCCCAAACCGCCGTCAATGCCTTTGGCCGAAGCGAAAGCGAGCACGATTTTTCCGGTGACGCCGCTTCTGAGCCAGGAGAACAGCCGCCGCTTGAGCACCGGCTCGCGGTTTCGCGAATTATTGCCCTTCCCATGAACGATCAGAACACAACTCAAACCGGCGACATAGCGATCCCACAGGAATTGGCGAGTCGCTTCCTCACCTTCATCGGCGCGTAGATGGTGCAGATCAAGAACCGCCTGGATGGGATACAGTCCGGACCTTAACCGTTCAAAGGCGAGCGGGTTCAGTTCAGGGGAGCGCCAGCACAGGTACTCATCAAGGTGAGAAGGATCGATCGGATCGACGCCGTCAATTAAATGGAAAAGTTTTTGGATGGATTCGACCGAATCGGGACAGGGGCAGGTGGTGGGCTCAAGAGGGACTTTACGATGCAACGCGGCGCGCTTTTCCTTATCCGGTATGGGGACGACGTCGCGCATCGCTTCCCGAAAGAGGTCCTCGTCGCCGGAGCAATGGCGCGGGATAGACACGTGCACGGGCGCAATATCCCGAAATTGCAGGAGTTGTTCCCGCACTTGGTGAAAGGGAGAATTTAACGATGTAACGTATCGGTCGCGTTTCTTTCTCATGATCATCCCCCCCCGTTGCGAAAGAGCGTGTATATGACCATGGTTATTATATCCCGATTGAGGAAATCCGCAAGGAGTTGCCGCTTGAAAAATACGGTTCAGGTCGGGGGCTAATGCTTGACATGCCTGTTCCCAAATGGGTACATTGGAAGTTTAAAAAACGTAACCATACGGAAATACGAGGAGATACCAGTGTCGAAACGCGTTACGGTCATACCTGGAGACGGAATCGGCCCCGAAGTAGCGGCCGCCATGATGAAGTGCGTGGACGCCACGGGCGTGGCCATAGACTGGGAAGAGTCCAATGTCGAATGGGGCGATTCCGCGGGTAATGTAGCCGGCTTGCCACAGAGTCTCCTGGATTCGATCAATTCCAACAGGATCGCCATCAAGGGCCCCATCACCACGCCCGTGGGAAAAGGCTTTCGCAGCCTGAACGTTACCCTGCGCCAGGTTTTCGATCTTTACGCCTGCGTTCGTCCCTGTAAAAGCATTAAAGGCGTCCGTTCCCGTTATGATGACGTGGATCTGGTGATCGTGCGGGAAAACACGGAAGACCTGTACGCCGGGCTGGAATTTAAGAATAATAACCCGCAAACCGATAAACTGATCCAATACCTTTCCGATGAATTCGGGATGCGCGTGGACCGTGACGCCGCCATCGGTCTCAAGCCCATCAGCGTCACCAAAAGCGAGCGAGTCATCCGTTTCGCCTTTGACTACGCGCTGCAACGCCAAAGAACTAAATTGACCGCCGTGCACAAGGCCAACATCATGAAGTACACGGACGGCCTTTTCGGAAAGCTAGCCGAGGAAATTTCCCATAAATATCCGGGTGTTGAGTATGAAGAGCGGTTGGTGGACAATCTGTGCATGCAGCTCGTGATGCGGCCGGAACAGTTCGATATTTTGGTTTTGCCCAACCTGTACGGCGATATCGTTTCCGACCTGTGCGCGGGTTTGATCGGCGGGCTAGGTGTGGCGCCCGGCGCGAATATCGGTAAGGAAATCGCGGTGTTCGAAGCAACCCACGGCAGCGCTCCTAAATATGCGGGCCTGGACAAGGCCAACCCCACCGCGCTCATCCTGAGCGGCGCCATGATGCTCGATTACATGGGCGAAGCCAAGGCCGCCGAAGCGCTGCGTAAAGCGGTGGAAACGGTTATCGCGGAAGGCAAGCGGGTCACCTACGATTTCAAGGAAAAACGGGACGATCCTTCGGCGGTGGGCACGTCGGCCATGACGGAAGCCATTGTCGAAAAGGTGAAGACCCTGCGTCAAGGCTGATCGGCCTCGCCGGCGCACGGGCGTTCAATACGGATTTCATGCGCGCATTTGATAGCAAGGAACAGGAAACCATTTCGCGGAAGCTGCGACGGGGCGCGGGCACGGCGCTGCACCGTTATAGCATGATACGCCCTAATGATCGGGTACTGGTCGCGGTGTCCGGAGGCAAGGACAGCCTTTCCCTGCTCTGGTATTTGAACGATCATCGCAGACGGGCCCCCATAAACTACGAAATCATTCCCGTCCATCTGGAAATGGGGTATTTTTCCGATGGAGCGCGCATGATGCGCGACCATTTTGAATCGTTGGGGTTGCGTTCCGCCATTGAAGCCACCACCTTCGGGCCGGACGCTCACCGCGAAAACGCGGGTCTCAACCCTTGTTTCCTCTGTTCGAGAAATAGGCGTAAGCGATTGTTTTTAATGGCTAAAGAACTGAACTGCAACCGGCTGGCGCTAGGCCATAATCGCGACGACATCGTGGAGACGCTCCTGCTCAATATGTTTTACGCCGGACAGATCAGTACCATGAAGCCTCTGGAGGAGATGTTCAGAGGGGAATTGACCATTATCCGTCCCCTGTCTTTTACCCCGGCGGATGTCATTCGTCGCTTCGCCGAAAAGATGGATTTGCCGGTCATAGCCAATCCGTGCCCATCGGCGGGTACGTCCAAAAGAACGGAAATACGAGACCTGCTGGATACGCTTTCCCAATCCAACGAGAAGCTGGTCGCCAATTTATTTCACGCGCTGCAAAACGTGCGAACTGATTATCTGTTGTAATATCGAAAGGTTAGCTATGCCCATGGCATGTTCGGTATATGGAAAAGGCGTTCAGCTCACGATCCTCAGGAAAAGGCTTCGAACCGAACAACTGACGCCCGAGGAGCGCAAGGACATTGAAAAAACGGTGGAGCTTCTGGAAAAAGAACTCGACGTGGCGTAAGCCGCGACAATGAAGTCGCGGCCTGCCTTCTTCTTGTCACCAGGCGTTGCGCAGTCCCACCCGCGCGTCGCATCCCGATATAATTAAATCGTTCGGATAAGAGCGCTTTCAGTCTTTCCAATAGAGGTTTTTGAGGCGTTGCAAAAACTCGGCGTCTCGTTTTTGCGCGATTTCGTCGAGCGACCCGCTGGAGAACGAGGCGGCGTAGTCGTAAAAACCCTTGCCGCTCTTAAGGCCGTCATGGCCTCCGGCTGCCAGTCGCAGCAATGGTTCTGGGCCGCCGGTGGAGCTTTGAATTTCCTTGATGAGGTTTTCGTAGACCCTGATCCACAGCCCGATTCCACCCAGGTCCATGGTGCGCAGAGGCCCGATGCTGGCCAGACGAAAGCCTATGCTGCCCATGACCGCCTTGTCGATGTCCTCGGCGCTGGCCACGCCCTGTTCATAAAGGTCCAGCACTTCCCGCGCCAGAGCGATCTGGATGCGATTAACCAGAAAACCTGGCACTTCCTTGTATATTTTCACCGGGAGCTTGCGTATTTTTTCCATCAGCAGGTAAATGGCATCCAGGGTTTCGTCGCTGGTGCCTTCGCCCTTGACCAATTCCACGGTCGGCACGAGATGAGGCGGGTTGAACCAATGGACAATGAGCAGACGATCCTTGTGCTTTACCTTTTGGCCGATGGCGGTGATGGTCAGTGACGAGGAATTGCTGCCGATAATGACGTCCGGGCCGCAGAACCCTTCGATCAGGGCGAAAAGTTCCTGCTTGAGCGTCAGGTCCTCGGGCGCGGCTTCGATGATAAATTCACGTCCGCGCACGGTTTCCTCGAGATCGGTGGTTGTCTTCAGTTTGCCCAGCGCGTCGCTTACGGCCTCATCGCTTAGCAACCCGGCGTTTTTAAAGGTTTCGAGGCTTTCCTTGATATGCGATTTCGCGGTTTCCAGTACGTCGTCCCGAACGTCATAGAGACATACGGGGTATCCTCCCATGAGGAAACTCTGGGCAATGCCGTGCCCCATGATGCCCGCGCCGATGACCGCGATAGACTTTATATCTTCGAATTTCATCTTCAAAACCTCCTTCACTCTGGTGATTCGCTGCGCAACCTTCTAATGGCTTGATCTTTCGACGCATTATAGCTTCTTCAGGAGGTTCGATTCATCCTTATTCGTGCCATGCGTTGTAATTTAGAATGATATTTTTGGCAATATTGTTTTTCATTTCGTGCGCAGCGAGGAATCTCCCACAGGAGGCGCGCGGGAAGAATTACCTCGCATGATTTCTATTCTACGTCGCACGTTGACGGATACGGTTACTTTCTTACGCCGGGTTTGGATAGCACGACCCAAAAGCCGGTTTCATCGTCGATTATTTCATAGCTCTGGCAACCCAGTTTATGAAACATCTCGCCAAAACGCTGGATGTCCTCGCCGCCTGCTTTCTTTTTGGCGTAGCAATCCCAGGTAGGATCGATTTTAAGCATTTCCGCGACCACCTGGTCTTTAAGCGCCAGGCTTCCGAACCCGCCGCCGATGTAGGTGGCGCCTCCGGGCGCGAGCACCCGGTAAATCTCGCGGAACGCGTCGTTCAGGTCCTTCCAGAAAAACATGGAACCGCGGCTTACGATCAGGTCGGCGTAGCCGTCCTTAAAGGGCATGGCGTGCACGTCGCCGGCGGTAATGCTGATGCGTCCTTCAAGCCCCGCATTGGCGATGTTTTCTTCGGCGATCTCGCGGGAGTCGGAGGAAAAGTCGAACGCGGCCACTTCCATTTCCGGCGCTTCCCTGGCCACGGCCACCGCCAGCATGGCAGGGCCGCTTCCCAAATCAAGGCACACGCCACGGGTAACGCCGGTGACCATCAGGGCGTTTCGAGCGATCACCGGATAAATGGGCGCGAAAACGGTTTTGGCGATCCGGTTCATTTTCAACGCGCCGTCTCGATCAAAGGCAGGCTTTCTGGTTTGAGTCCAGTTTTTTTGCATGGTTTTGCTCGTTATTTTCCCGGTATCGAACATTGAGCGCTTTCGGAGCGCTCCATCCGGCGCAGGCTCGGAAAAGCGCGGGCATGGCCGTCTCCGAAGGGGATGTTATAAAATTCCCGATAAAAGTCGTCCGCCTCCTTGGTGAGATCAAAAGAAAATACCTTCGGATGGATAATTCGAGCCAAGCGAAGCAACCCCAGAATCCAATCGGGATTGGTGGAGGCGCGGTACGGATGCAGATGAAAGACTTGTCGGTTCCCGATAGCCGGCGCGTCTAATTCGTTTTCCTCACAAAAACGGATGAAATCATCCACGGGCCAGGCGGCGACGCCGGTAACGATGATGATTTCCGGGGCCATTTTACGAAACTGGTCGGCGGCGATGGTGATGCCCGGCCTGCCTTCCCGGTCAATGAGTCCGTTTCCCAGACGTCCGCCGACGGTTTCGATCAACCGCGACTCCATTTTTTCCTCGAACATGGCGATGAGCGGGTGTCCCATGGCGGAGTAAACCAGAGGTTGTTCGAGCCCCTTGACCGCTTCCTCAACCAGGGCCATGCGCGACGATACATAGTCCCGGTAAAGGGCCGCGCGGGCTTCCCGCCCGGTCAAGGAGGCGAAGTAGTCCACCGTGTCGAAATAGGTGTCGATGCGGTTCAGCCGCTCGTAGAGATTCTTGATGAAATCTTCCTTGAGGACCCGGTTCAGGACAACGTCGATGGCGGCCTTATCGGTCACGTCGATGACGGCCAGTATGGAACGAATCATGTTCAGAGCGTTGATGGTGCGGTAGCCGCCGAAATACCCGCTTTCCCGGAGCTGGGAATCGTGGATTTCTCCCACGATGGGCAGGGCGTAGCCGCACTTGCAGCGGGCTTGAGGCTGGTATCGGAAGAGATTGGAACACATGGGGCCGTAAAAACCGCGTTCCATGATCTTGGCGCCGCATCGGGGACAACGGCTGTTCAGATAATCGGTCCCCGGCGAATTGAACAGATAAACATGGTTGAGGCGTTTACGCAGCTCGGCGCAGACCGCCTCGGACTCACGGAAACTGGGTTCCATATCGATGGTGGCGTCTCCGAAAGGAACAAAACGCATGACCTGGAAAGGAATGTCCCGGGAAAGCGAGGCGGCAAAGTCGGCGGAGCGGAGTATGTCGCCGTCGCCGTTTTTGCGATAAATAGCAGATATTTCAATATAAACACCACTGCGAAAGAGGATTTCGAGGTTGCGCAGCACCGGGGCGACGTTCGCGATCCCACAGATTCGATATGACTCGTCGGTCACCCCCTTCAGCCCCACGTTCACGAAGTCGAGAAAGGGCAGCAGTCCTTCCAGGGCCGATTCGGTCATATAGGCGTTGGTGGAACAGCCCACCAGCAGGCCGCGTTCCTTGGCCATGCGGGCCAGCCGCAGAAAGGTGAAGTAGGAAACCGTGGGCTCGTTAAAGCAGAACATGATTCCCAGGCATGCTTCGTCCCGCGCTTTTTGTATGACCTGATCCGGCGTCATTTCCTGAAAACCGCCTTCGATGGCCGAAAGATGGTCGGTCAATATTTCCGATACACACCCCGCGCATTTGAAATTGCAGCCCACGGTGCACACCTGCAGGAATTTGCCGCGCGGATGAAAATGAACCATGGGCATGGATTCGATGGCGGTATCCACCGCCGCCAGGTAGCGGTCCGGGTAGCGCTCCCGGATCTCGTCGCCTTCCCGCGCGTACATCCCGCACCCGCCGACCCCGCCGTCCCGAAGGTCACAGTTCATTTCACAAATCGAGCATCTCATGCGTTTTCCTTTCAAGGGCCGGTTTCAATCACGAACGCGGTTGCGTTTCCGGCGGCAAATGTTTCAGAATTCGCTCGGCCTCGTCGTCGGTCAAATCGTAATGATAAAAATCTTGGTAATAGGACTGCAATTCCTGTTTAAGGTCGATGTCCGCGAACAGATCAGGGTGGAACAGCTTGGCCATGAACATGATACACAGGAACGATTCGGTGCTGAAATGACTCCAGTAAAAAAGCCCCTCCGGACTGACATAGACGTTATGTTCCTTCACCGCCTTTATCCCCTGCATCCGAGGGTCGTTGACGATGGGTTCAATGGAAGGGGAGGTTCCCACGATGATGAAGTCCGGATTCCAGGCCATGAGTTGTTCGGTGTTGACGGCGATGAAATAGGCGCGGTCGTCATAGGTGACCATCTCGCCGCCGGCCGCGTTCACCAGCCAGTAGGCGGTGGAAAATCGCGACTGGGTGTTGGCGCCGCCGTTGATCTGCCCACACTGGTAAAATACCTTGGGGCGCTGGTCCGCGGGGATTTTCGAGGTTATCTCGATCACCTTGCGGATTCGCTCGTCCGCGTAGGCGCAGTATTTTTCGGCGATGTCATTGGCCTCGCCGCCCAGGACCTTGCCGTAAAAACGCACCTGGTCGTAGCAGTCCTCGATGAAATCCGGAAGCGTCATCTGGCGCACGTGGCCGTCGTAGGCGATCACCACCGGCAGGCCGGACGCGGTTAATCGCTCGATCTGCTTGGGAAAGGGATGATAGATGACCAGGTCCGTCTTCAAATTAAGAAGCTGCTCGGAATCCGGGGCCATGGCGTTGTTCAGAACCGGGATGTTTTTCAGGTTGGGATTCAATTGAAAGTCCCAGGGCAGGGTGACGTTGGCGACGATGGACACCCGGTCCGCCGCGCCCAGGGCGAAAATCTTTTCGTAGCTGGGGCCGAACAAGCAGGCGATATGTCGAGGTTTTTCCGGAATGCGGACTTCCCGCCCGATGCGGTCCACGATAAGGCGGGTCGCCGGTTCGGCTTCCGACGCACGGAGTTCCGATGGGCTCCCCGGCAGGGCCAGAACGAGGGTGAGAATCAGGGAAGCAACCGCGTATTTCAGCGGTCTCCACGGTTTCCGGTTCAATTTGTCAGCTCGCATCGCGGGTTCCTTTCCATAATTTCGTTGCGAAACGTCTATTCACTCCAGGCCCGGCGCTTGTTTCTGATCAACAGATAGCCGAAACAAGGAGCGCCGATAATGGCGGTCAGAATTCCCACGGGAACCTCTCCGCCCGGCAGGGTTCGGGCCAGGGTATCCATCAGCAGCATAAAGAGTCCCCCCAGCAGGGCCGCGTAGGGCAACAGCGCGTCGTGGTCGGCGCCGACGATCATGCGGGCCGTGTGTGGGATGACCAGCCCCACCCACCCGATGGTTCCGCACGACGCGGTAGCCGCGGCAACCATCAAAGTGGCGATCAGGATATGCCAGGCGCGCCTGCCGGAAACGTCCACGCCCAGGGCCAGGGCTTCCTCGTCGCCCAACGACAGGGGGTTGAGTCCCCAGCGGCGAACGTAAGTCAGCAGCAAGCCGACGCAGATGAGCGACCCGCCTTGCGTGGCGTCCTTCCAGGACACGGTGTTGAAGCTTCCCATGGTCCAGAAAACAATGGCCGGAAGCTGGCCGATGGGATCGGCCTTGCATTTGATGTAGGAAAGCCCCGCCATGAACAGGGCGGAAACGATGACCCCGGCGAGCACCATGGTGGTGACCGAATTATCGCCGCGCCGTCCGATCTGATAGGCCACGCCCACCGCGACGAGGCCCCAGATAAAGGCCGAGGCCTCGAGCATGGCCGCCGAGCCGGTAAACAGGAGCAAGGCCAGCGCGGCCCCGAAATTGGCGCCCCAGGTAACCCCCAGGATGGACGGCGACACCAGCGGATTTTTGAACAGCGATTGAAACACCACGCCCGCGACCGACAACGCGGCCCCGGTCATGAGGGCCATCAGGATGCGGGGCAGCCGCACCGACCAGAGCACCAGCGCAGGCCCGGACGAACCCGTTACCGGTTTGGCCAAACCGATGGGCGCCAGCAGCAGTCTGGCGAGGGTGGCGAAATCGATGGGGTATTTGCCGGTGGATAGGGCGATCAGAACGGCGGCGAGCAGGGCGAGGAAGGTCAGGGAAAAGATAATACGGTTTTGGCTCTTGGCGCTCGTCATCGGCCCGCGCTTACTGCAATGCCGATGTCGGGCGATCCGCCGACGGCAGGACGTAGCTTTTTCCGCCAGGCCCGCTTTTGACGGACACCTTCATGCCGTACAACGACTCCAGCGCGCCCTCCTCGAACACGTCGTCGGTCATGCCCTGGCGGTGCACGCGCCCTTGTTTGAGCATCACCATCTGGCCGCAGTAGCTCGCCGCAAGGTTGGGGTCGTGGAGGGTGATCAGCGAGGTCAGCTTTCTCGATGCGGTCAGGGACCGCACCAGGTCCATGATGAGATATTGATTCTTGAAATCCAGATGCGAGGTCGGCTCGTCCAGAAGCAATATGGACGTGGCCTGCACGAGGGCTCGGGCGAGCAGCGCGATCTGCCGCTCCCCGCCGCTCAAGGCGTTGAACAGCCGGTCTTTCAAACGCAGGACGCCCAGATCGTCAAGCGCGGCTTCGGCGTCGCGGTAATCTTTTCGCGACGGCCTGCCCATGGCGCCCAGTCTGGCGGTTCGCCCCATGACCACCATCTGCAAGACGGTAAAGGAGAAGGCGACGCTCGAATATTGCGGCACCACCGCCATAAGCCCGGCCACGGCGGTTCGGGAAAGGGGGCCGATCTCCCGGCCCTGGACAACAACCCGCCCTTGTTTGGGCTTTAAAATACCGTTGATGAGCTTGAACAGAGTGCTCTTGCCGGACGCGTTGGGCCCCAGCAGTCCGCACATCATTCCCGGTTCCACGGTAAAATCGATATCGCGCAAGGTCGGTATGGAGTCGTAATCAAAACTGAGGTCATGGACCGCAAGCGTTTCCATAAGCTTTCCTTTCCCGCCTATCCGCCGTCATCTCGTAATAAACAGTACATAATGACGTGTTTAAAAATAGGATTACTCCTTTTCCTGCCGGGAATCAAGAAAGAAACGACAGGGCGAAGGCGCAGTGATCAGGCCCACCCGTAATAAGGAAATTCGAGGCGTGGAAAGATAATACTGGTTCTCTGGGAGTGATTAAGATTCTAATCAAGATTGATGAAAAGGCAGTGAATTTGATTTTGTCAAAAATACAAATAAATCTTGTTGTTATTGGGTGATCTTGTTATGTTTATTTGTGAACACTTATTTTATAAAAAGCTATAAAGAACGCTAAGTAAACGGCGACGTGAGCCTCAAGGATTCGATGGAGTGATATAGATTGCAATGGGGAAAACTTATGAAATCCGAGATCCCATACATGGTTTTATTGAGCTGAATGAATGGGAACGAGATATAGTAAACCATACTGTTTTTCAGCGTCTGAGGAGAATTCGTCAGCTTGGCCTCACAGACATGGTATACCCAGGCGCCATGCACACGCGGTTCGAACACTCGCTGGGCGTTATGTATGTTGCAACAAGGATGTTTGATGAAATAGTTAAGCGAAGGCTAGATTTTCTAAAATCAGAACTCTACTTTACCAAGGATGGATTGGGTAGAGATCTTATTCTTATCAGAATATGTTCCCTCTTGCACGATATAGGTCACGCTCCGTTTTCACACGCCGCCGAAGAACTCATGGCCAAGGACCCGAGTACCAAAAAAGCCCACAAACATGAAAACTATTCAGCCGCGATAGTCACCCATTTAATGAGCGACGTGATCGAGAACCATCCGCTGAATCAAAACTACCACATAACGGCGCAGGAAATAGCAGACTTTCTCAATAACAGACCAACTCTTGGTCGACGGCTACTATGGCGCAGCCTGGTTGCTGGCCAATTGGACGCTGACCGAGCAGATTATTTATTGCGCGATTCACACCATATTGGAGTGGCTTATGGGAAGTTCGATCTGAATCGCCTTTTGGTCACATTAACCGTCGCTCTAGACCCTGAAACAGAGTCACCGGTCTTATCAGTTGAAGAAGGGGGTGAGCACGCCGCCGAGGCCCTGATCCTTGCACGCTACATGATGTTCACTCAGGTATATTTTCAACATACGAGGCGCGCATATGATTATCATTCTGTTCAGGCTTTAAAAAACCTTTTGGCAAAGGTTCAAAATAAAACCGACGCTACCAATGAGTTTACTCTTCCTCCACCTAGCTCTCTTAAAAACATCGAGCAGTATTTGGAGTGGGATGATTGGCGTGTTTTCGGGATGTTACGTAGCGGTCTGGGAGGCGAGAGCGGGAAAATATTGCTGGACCGAGGACATCATAGACGAGTATATGAAACCCCGGAAGTTCCTGATACGACCGATCTGGAATTTGCGGAGAAAGTAGTCGCTAATTTGGGCGACCGCGTTAGTTTCGTGGATAAAGCGGAAAGTTCATGGTATAAATTTGAAGCTTCCGATATTCCTATTTTGCTCAGACCGGGTCAAGGTGACGAGGAACTCACTGTGCTTTCCCGGCGATCCAACGTTGTAAACGGTCTCAAATCGGTCAGCCAAACCCGGGTCTACGTCGCATTAGAAAATAAAAAGGCTGCGCGAGCGATAGTCCGTGATCTCCGTAATGAAAAGGAGGCCCAATCATGAAGGTCAGTTTAGATTTTCCCTGGCGGAGATATGCTTTGATTGCCGAGCTTGCTCGACGCCTTGAAGAAAAAAGCCCACAGTTTGGGAAAACCGCACTGCAGAAAATGGTCTATCTTCTTCAAGAGGCCTTTGGCATAGATTGCGGCTACGAATTCGAGCTGTATACGTATGGTCCTTTCACTTCGCAGTTATTACATGACCTCGATGTTGTGGAGCATATGGGTGGCGTGTCGGTTCACCCTGTCAGGGCAATTACCGGCGGGTACCTGATTAGTCCTGGAGAAAAGGCAGATATGTTGCGAGAGAAGGGCGCTGAATTTCTTGACGATGAAAATGTGAAAAAAGCTATTGTAAGCTTGGTGGATGGATTCGGATGCTTCGTAGCTAAGGATTTGGAGTTGCGGTCGACTATTGTCTATGTCCAGCGTGATTTTATAGGGCATAGAGTGAGTCCTTCAAGGGAAGAAGTTGTAAAGGTCATCAAACAGATTAAGCCAAAATTCAAAAGTGGCGCCATCAGCGAGGCCGTGGAGGAATTGGCTGAACAAGGCTATATCAGTTTGAGTTAATAAAAATATTAAAATCTCCGCCCTCCACTAAATTATCTTCTGTAGCAAAACCAGAGAGTCGTGGTGAGATGCCATGCTCTTCATCGTTCCACAAATCACGAAAATGCTTGAATATGCGGCGGAGCCTTTCAGACAGAGCCGCAAGTTTTATCATCCCTGGTAACCATATTCCCGCCAATTAATAAACGTATACCCCCAAGCCTTCCGTGGAGTGCTATCATGGGGACAGGTTCGTCGTTCCAGGGGAATCATTGTAAAATCCCTTAATTTCAAATACATCCATGATAAGGGGGACGAATACATGATTAAAAACAATGATCTGGCCGGTAAGGTCGCGCTGGTTACCGGCGCAAGCCGGGGGATCGGGCGGCAGGTCGCGCTGGCTCTCGCCCGGCAGGGCGCTTTCATAGCGGTCAACTATCTGAAAAACGATGACGAAGCCAACAAGGTGGTTTCCGAAATAACCGATTGCGGGTCAAAGGGGTTGGCCGTACGCGCCGACGTGTCCAAGGGCGACGAGGTTGCGCGCATGATGGAGGCCGTCGGGCGACGGTTCGGCCCTGCGCGGATTCTGGTAAACAACGCCGGAATCGCCCGGCCGCGATCGATCGAGGAAATAGGCGCGCGGGAATGGGACGAAACCATCGAGGTCAATCTCAAATCCGCCTTCCTGGTGACCCAGGCGGCGCTGCCCGCGATGCGCGCCGGCGGTTGGGGCCGAATAATCAATATATCATCCGCCGCCGCCCAGGTCGGCGGCATTGTCGGCCCGCATTACGCGGCGTCAAAGGCGGGTTTGATCGGCCTGACCCATTATTACGCTTCCCGGCTCTTCAAGGAAGGAATCACGGTAAACGCCATAGCGCCCGCGCTGATCGAAACCGATATGGTCACCAAGGATCTGACGGCGCGGCCGGACCTGATTCCCATCGGGCGCTTCGGGACTGTTGACGAAGTCGCCGACGTGGTCGTGATGCTGGCGAAAAACGGCTACATCACCGGACAGACCATCAATGTCAATGGCGGACGGTACCTGGCTTGATGAGGGGAAGATTGGGGGCCGAATGTTTTGGCGTTTCGCGGCTTGATTCGGCGCCGGAAAAACTTGCCGCAAAGCCGGAAAAATCGTATCCGGCCCGGTTTGGTTTTGTCCTGATCTGACAAACGCGCTTGTTATGCTCCTCTCATAATTGGAACCCTGATTTTGAGGAGGAGAAACATGTACTCGCGAGCCCATAGAAAAATCAGCCTTGGCCAACTCGCCGCCAAATTCATCGGTTACGGTTCCGTGATCGTCGCCAATATCCTGTTCCCCGCCTGGTTTGTTCCGGTCCTGTCGGCGCCCTTGCTCGTGGCGGTTTATCGCGTCACCAGCGCACGGAAAACACGTTCGGGTTACGGGGTGAACAGGGGATATCTCGTTCAGGTTTATCGATGATGGGAGGAGCGGAGCGGTCGGATTTGCCTCGAGCGCCTTGTTTTCGCTTGATAGTCGCGAACAATATTGAGAAAAACTTGTTATAGAGAACCATCCTTTTACTCTTGCGGGTATTTTATGCGTGGTGATCAGCTTGCCAGGCAATGGCGCATCCTGAGGCTTATCGAAGTCGGCGGGTCCGGTTTGACGGTGGCGGAACTGGCCGACCAGGAAGAGATATCCCTGCGGACGGCGTACCGGGACGTGGAAGCCCTTCAAGAGGCGGGCTTTCCGCTCTATTGCGAAAAGATCGACGGCAAGATCCGCTGGGCTTTCGTGGATACGTACAAGTTTACGGTTCCCCAACCTTTCACCCTGACCGAACTGATGTCGCTCAGCCTCTACGCCGATTTTTCCAAAATCTTTAAGGGGACTCCGTTTTACGACTCCCTGGAGACCGTGTTCAAAAAAGTCCAGGCCACGTTGCCGCCCCAGGCGCTGCATTATCTCGAACGCATGCAGTCGTCATTTCAGGTGGGCATTAAGCCCTACAAGGAATACGGCGCGTTCCGGGAGATTCTCGGCCAGGTAAACGAGGCGGTTTTCGAGCGCAAACGAATCGAAATGGCCTACAAGGCGCTTCGCCGCGACGAGGAAACTATCAGGAAGGTGGACCCCTATAAGGTCTGGTTCTTCGATGGGACTCTCTATATGGTGGGATTGTGCCATTTGCGAGAGGAAATCCGCATCTTCGTTCTGGATCGGATCAGGATGCTCCGGGTTACCGATGAGCGCTTTGAAACGCCCGATGATTTCAACCTTGACGACTTCATGAAGAGCAGCTTCAAGGTGATGAAGGATCGGCTCCATACGGTGAAGATCCGCATTTCACCCGCCTGGGCCCGCTATATCCGGGAGAAGATATGGCATGAAAGCCAGCGCGCGGAGCGGCTGCCGGATGGCGGTATCGAGCTAACCTTCCAGGTCGCCGGCCTGGACGAAATCAAACGCTGGGTATTGGGCCTGGGCAAGGAAGCGTACGTAGTGGAGCCCGAGGAACTCAGGCTGCTCGTTCAGCGGGAGCTTGCGGAAACCTTGTCGAATTATGGCGCGATTCGGGAAGACCCTCTTGAACCACACAGAGCGTCCGCATCGACGCGTGGCTGAGCGGCCCACCCGGGAGGCTCCGATTCCCTTGGATTTGAATGATCGAGAGCCGCCACGCCAGGGACAAAGGCCTGAGTGGCGGCTTCGAGGATCAATCTTCCAATACGGCCAGTATGTCGTCTTCGCGCAGAATGGTATAGTCGTCGTGGGTTTTGGCTTCCCAGCCATGCATATCGGGAAACAGAACCGTATCGCCGACCTTGACTTCCATCTTGGCCAGTGAGCCGTCCTTTTTAACTTTCCCCGGTCCGGTGGCGACTACCTTGCCTTGAAGGGGAGGTTTCTTGGCGGTTTCCGGGATTATGACCCCGCCGGCGCTTATTTCCTCCGGTTTAGACCTTATTATAAACACCAGGTTATGCAATGGCTTTATTCCGATTTCCATCTGGAAGTCTCCTTATCTCACCGTGATAATTCAATAGAGCGGATGCGCCTTCCACGGAAGACGATTCTCGTCATACCAGCCGCCGTCGAACTGCCAACTTACTCATTTCAGGCCTCCGCCGCAAGCAGCTTTTTTGGATGCGGGATGTTTGAAGCGCTTTATCCGTAGAAGCTGTCTCATCCTGCGGCGCGTCTCCAAGCGCGGTCTCGATAGTTTCAAGACGCATAACGCGCGTTTTTCACATAAAAAAACATCAGGCTCGAGAAAATCTTTAAAAAAGCAACCTACGCCAAATAACCTTTATTTCCCTGGCTTTAATGAGCGCAAAATCCTTTGTTCTGAACTCATTTCCGGTTTAATCGAAACGTTTTTTGCATCTCGCTGGAATTTTGGATAGCACATGCAAAGCCGAGCCTATATTGCGGTAATAGTCATTATCTATATAAATTACAGCAAAAAAAGCAAAATACTAAAAAATTAATTGACAATATACTCAATTTTGCTTCATGGTAGTATTGTCTTACCGCGTTCATTTGGCGCATCCTAATGTAGGTGGAAATTCCAGCGCAGTCATGGTTCCCAATTTTCGTAGAACGGAACAAGGGCGGGCCGGCGCCATGGAAAGAATCAGAACTTTTGCCCCCTCGCAATTTGCCGACACTGAACCCATCAAGCGCTAATTTGGCCTTCGTTCTCTTGAAAAAAGATAGAGCAATAAAGTCTATTCAGTTCAATTTTATAGAGTTGGAGGAAATCATTATGACATCGGCGGAACGAGTGGATTTGGCGGTTAACCATCAAGAAGCGGACCGAGTCCCAGTAGCGCCTTTGCTCTGCGGGGCTACTCGCAGAGTACTGGGGGTGAGTTACGCGGAGTGGTCTCAGGACGGGGAGTTGGCGGCCAAGTGCCAATTGGAGGCGCAGGAACTCATCGGTTTTGACGGTATGAGTCCGTTTCTGGATCTGTCAGTGGAAGCGGCGGATTTTGGTCAGGAGATGGTGTATCCAATTGAGGATACTGCGCACCCCAATTATAACAACCCCTTCATTAAAACCCCTGACGATTACCTGAAGATCAAGCGAATTGACCCCACTGCGGGGGGCCGGATGAAGGAGATTATCAAGGGCTGTGATGTATTGATGAACGAAAGAGGCAATACGGTACCAGTCATGGGTTTCGTCTACGGCCCTTTGGGGGTCCTCGGCATGATGCGAGGCGCTCAATCTCTTTTCATCGATTGCATTAAGCACCGTGAGCTGGTACTCCAGGCTGTGGAAGTGATTACCCAAACCTTGGAGGATTTCGTCAAGGCTCAGGCCAGAACCGGCGTGGGAGTGATCACCATAGATACGTTGTTCGCATCGGAAACCATCATGAGCGAGAAGATGTGGAACGAATTGGAGGCTCCCTTCGCCCGCCGCGTCGCTGACGCAATCCGCGAGGGTGGTTCTGGCGTCTCTATTCACAATTGCGGCAAAGGCCCTTATTTCGGCGCCCAGATTGAAGCCATGAACCCCGTGGTCATATCCCACAATCATACTCCCCATGACTGCAAGGATATGGCCGAGGCCAAGGAAAAATACGGCGACAAGATCACTTTCTGTGGCAACATTGATCCGCCCAAGTATCTGTTCTTGGGTAGCGCCGAGGACGTCAAACAGGAGTGCAAAAGACAGATTGAAGTGATGGCCAAAGGTGGCGGGTATATTTTGGCGGCCGGATGTGAGTTTCCACCCAACGGCTCTCTATTGAAGGCTGTAGCCATGATGGAGGCGGCCGAGTTGTACAGTCCTTATAGATATTACAAATAGACGTGCGCAGGAAAAACGTTAGAGGCGCGGGGTCAAGACCCAACTCCCGTGATCGCTCTTTCCTTGCGATTTCAAAATTTTTTTTCGGCAATCGCTTGGTCTTTTGTTGCGCCGTTTTTTGTGACACGATGAAAAGGTTGCCCAGAGATAGCGCCGCATTCAATAAACCAAGCCTTCACTTAGGATATGGCGTTAACCCTATATCCATCTGTAATCCTCCTTATCTCAAAGTGATGAATCGACAGAGCCGAAGAGCCTCTCCAGGACGGGAAGGGTCAGCTTTCCAGCCACTATCGAGCCGTCAATGTACTCATTTCAGGCCTCCGCCGAAAGCAGCTTTTTCGTGGGTCGCCATGCGAAAGGGCGGTTCGCTCCCACGGAGTAGCGACCGGCGGCGGACCCCTCCGGCGCGGTCCCAATGGCCCGACACTTTTGGCGCCCGTTTTCCTCAAAACGACCAATTACCACAAAACGCCAAAATACGCCGGTTTACGCCATATAGCTTTATATTTCGCGGGAGCAGGGAACGCTCCATCCTCGAGCCCGGCGCTCATTTTCAGTCCGGCGAGGGGCTTTCGGGGACCTGAAAATTGCCTGAACGCGTGACGTGGGGTCGGAGTGATTACTGCGCTATTGAGCATTAATATGATTTTTTTTTGAGAAAAGCGCAATTATAAAAAAATAGATTGACAATATACGCAACTTCATTTACGGTGGCAGCACCATCGCGTTCCGACATATATGTATGTTGAACATCAACGCGTTGGTCAGCGCCACCTGACGGTAACGAGCGCGCAAGCGACGGAAAAAGATTGATCTTCCAATCCCCCACGCAGGTCGCGACAGCAATATAGTGGAAGGCTCAATCGCGTCTTCCATCGGAGTGATAATAAAAGCCAGGGACAGTAAAACAAAAGGAGGAGTGAATAGTGGAATCAAAAGGAAGCTCGGATTTAGGTTGGTGGACCGCTTTTATAATTTTTGTCAGTCTATTATTCGCTCTGTCATGTTTCCCCGGAGTCTTTGACTGGTCCAATACAATAAAGCCGTGGGTAATGGGAATGCCCTTTGCCTCTTTCTGGCAACTGTTGTTGTCCGCTTTGGCAATTATTGGGATCGGCGTCTTTTACAAGATTGAAGAGGCCAAAGGGGTCCTCGATATGGATGTCGAGCCTGACTAACGCTCGCGTCTTCCAATGCTGAGTGACGACATCAACTAATCTTTCCGCACGGCCGACGATTAAAAAGTGAGGGAGAACAATGAGCGCAGTAATATCAATCGGAATGATTATCGTATTTTTCGCTTTGTTGATATTGATCAACAGAAGAAATCTTGGAGTTAAAAGCTTTTCTGAATACGCCACCGCCAGCCGCGCCATTGGAACCTTAGGGATCACCTTGGCTATTTTCTCCACCTGGTACGTGGGGGCTATGTTCACCGCCTGGGCGGGTTTCGCCGTGGGATTTGGTATGATCGCGTTTTACGTGATTCCCTACGCGTTCTTCACCGTCTTCATCATGTATGTAACCGGCGCGCGAACGTTCATCTGGGGCAAAAAGTATGGACTGGAAACCCAGGGAGATTTGCTGGGCATGCGGTACCAGAGCCCCTCGGTTCAGCTTATCGTCGGAGCGCTGGGAGTATTGTGGACGGCGCCCTGGCTTTTGATGGAGTGGGTTACCCAGGGCTACATCTTCAGCTACGCCAGCGGCGGCACCTTGCCTCCCTTTCTCGGGATGCTCCTGGGCGTTATCGTGGTGTTGGTTTACGTCTCCCTGGGAGGCATGAGGACGGTTATCACCGCGAACATCTTCCAAGGCATCGTGATGTTCCTGGTGGGCAACGGTCTGATGATCTATATCGTGTATCATTTCTTCGGTGGTTTCGAGTCCGGATTCAATCAGATACTGGAACAGTACCCCGAAATGCTGACCTATCCGGGACCCGGCTGGAGCCCCTCGACCCCCTACTGGACATCCATCGTCGTCACGAGCGGCTTGGGCGCGTTTATGTGGCCCTGGATCTACAACAAGCTGTTCGCCGCCGACAGTATCCGCAGTATCAAGCAATCCGCCTTGTTCGCCCCCATACTGGGCATGATTTTCTGGGCGATCTTCGTCTACTGCGGAAGCTTCCTGCACCTGTTTGAACTGCCCCGAAGCAATCCGCAAGAGGCGTTCTTGTGGATTTCGGCGAAGGCGGGCGCATGGCCGCTGGCGTTCATGTCGACCATGATCATGGCGGCCAGCGTGGCCACCGTGGCGGGAATCGTACAAGCCATGAGTTCAACCATCTCCAAGGACGTGGTCGGGGTGATCAAGCGCGACATTTCCGACGCCACCGCCGTCAAGGCCGCCCGTTGGTCCGTGGTTGGTATCTGCGCCTTGGCGCTGCTCTTTGCCACGACCGATCTCGGATTGTTGATCTTCATCGCTTTGCTGACCTATCAGGGCATCGTCATGATCTTCCCCCCGCTGATGTTCGGACTGTTCTGGAAGCGGGCCAACAAGGAAGGCGCTCTCATCGGAATGCTCGGCGGAACCGCGGTATCCATGATCCTGACCCTGGTCAATCCTCCCTTTATCGGACAATGGGGATGGACGCCCGGCATGTATGGAGTAGTCGTGGGCGTCCTGATCGTGTGGCTGAGCGGTTTTATAAAACCTCCCACGCCGCATGCGGAACAACTGTGGAAGGACATTGAGATGGCCAAGAAGCGAGCGATTGCGGCCCACGCGGCAGCCGTAACCAATTAAATAAGGGAAGTGTGAACCTCGGGTCGAAGACGCCGGCGAGTATGACCGGCTTGACCCGAGCGGAAGTTTATCTCACACTGATGTAGCTTAGGTAGTCACCTTTAAGAGAAGGAGGAAAAAAATGCCAACGTATGAAGACATTCCGCGTCCCCTAGAGTGGATAACGGATGAAGACATTCAGGTGGCCAAGGCCATCGCGAAATGGGCGGACGAAGATGTGTGGCCCATGCGGCACAAAATCGACGACGACTGGGAAGAACACAAGATCGTAAAACCGCTCATGAAGAAGCTCCTGGTGGACATCGGCTACCAGCGAGGCGTTTGGCCGGAAGAAGTCGGCGGCTTGGGCGTATCGTCTTGCGTCAGCTTTATCGTTTGCTGCGAGGAAATCGGCCGCGGCGACGCCGGCATGTGCACGGCCGCCAACTGCGTGGGATGGCCTTTCCTGCACATTTGCCTGCCCTGGCATAAAAACGACAAACTGGTCAAGAAGTTCGGTCCCCTGTTCTGCGACACCGAGGAAATGTACATCGGCTGCCCCGCCATCACCGACTCGCGCAGCGGCTCCGACGTCGAGAACGTCGACCATACGCATGGCGAGTACATCGCCACCACGGCCAAGCTGGACGGCGATTATTGGGTCGTCAACGGCCATAAACTGTGGTGCACGAACAGTGGTGGATTCGCCGACCTGTTTGGCGTATTTTGCACCACCAAGCCCGGCCAGCGTGACGACGGAGCCGTCGCGGTCATTTACGTGCCCGCCGACACTCCCGGTGTTACCCAGGGTAAACCCTACAAGAAAGCCGGTATGAACGCGGACCTGAACGGCGACATCTGGTTTGAAAACGCGCGCGTGCCCGCCGAGAACCGCGCTCAGGGCCCCGGCCTGGACGCCCAGTACGGTCGCGAAATGATCTCCTGGGGTAACGTGATCACCGGCGGTTATGCTATTGGTAGCATGAACAGAGTCTATCAGATCTTAATGGACTGGGTGAACAACCGCGTGGTCGCCGGCAAGACGCTGAAAGAGCACAGCATCATCGCCGGTCACCTGGGCGAAATCATGACCGCCATCGAAACGGTCAAATCGGATGTGTATTGCAAGGCCCGCATGCTGGACCGCCCCGACCTCTACGGCCCCGGCGACACCAAGTCCATGCTCGCCAAAACCAGAAGCACCAAGCTGTACTCGACTGACGTTCTCACCGAAATATGCAACACGGCCGTGGACCTGATGGGTTCCTACGGGTACGCTCTCGAGTATGACATCGAGAAAATATGGCGCGACTCCAAGATCATGAGCCTGTGGATGGGTGGCCGTTCCCTGTGCCGCCTGGACACCGCGCGATACTACTTCGATTGCGAAGACATATAAACCGTTTCATAACCGTTCATTGAGGGGCGGGAAACCATCAAGCGCATGGGAAGGAGCTTGTCTCCTTCCCACTTGGCGCTCCTCGGCTTTGAAGAGAGCATGAGATCATCGGCCGTAACGGGAGGACGCGCGTGACTCCACGGCCGGCGAAAGGGATATCCGAAGTGAATATTGTCGTGTTTTTAAAACTGGTGCCGGACACGGAAACCGTGATCAAGATCGGTAGCGACGGGAAATCGATCAACGCCGAAGGCGTCAAGTGGATCATGAGCCCCTATGACGAGTTCGGGGTCGAGGAAGCCTTGAGCCTCAGGGAGAAATTTGGGGGAGAGGTTCTGGCCGTGAGTGTGGGGCCCAAGAAAATCAATGAAATAGTGCGCCAGGCGCTTGCGATGGGGGCGGACCGGGGTATCGCCATTGTTGACGATGCCGCGGCGGATAGTGACGCTTTGGCCACGGCGAAGGCTCTGGTGGCCGCTATAAAGGATTTTAACGCCGACCTGATCTTTACCGGCCAACGTGGCACGGATCTCGATCAGGGCCTGGTGGGCGCCATGGTCGCCGAGCTTTTGGGGATTCCGCAGCTCAGCCTCATCCGTAAGCTCGAGGTTTCCGAGGACGGCAAATCCCTGCGGGCCCACCGGCCGGTGGAAGGTCAGACTTTGGTGATAGAATCCAGCCTTCCCGCGCTGGTCACCGTGGACAAGGGTTTGAATAAACCCCGGTACGCCACCCTCGCCAACATCATGAAAGCCAAGAAGAAACTCCTGGAGCAGAAAACGCTGGCGGACCTGGGATTGAACGGCGCCGAATTCGGCAAGGCGGCCAGGAAATTGAAAATAAAAGAGATGACGCTGCCCCCTCCCAGACCTGCCGTCACCATGATTTCTGGTGAGACTCCCCAGGAGCTTGCGGCCGAATGCGGTCGTCTGCTTCATGAAGAGGCCAAGGTTTTCTAATAAGGGAAGGCGCGAACCGGCGCACAGAGAGAAGAGGTAACAATGCCAAGCGGAGTTTGGGCGGTAGCCGAACAAAGAGACGGAAAATTCAGACGGATCACCTATGAAGTGGTGAGCGAATGCAGGCGTCTGGCGGACACCCTGGGACAGGAGCTGACCGCCGTGGTGTTGGGGGACAACGTCAAGGACCAGGCGGCCGAACTGGCTCAATACGGGGCGGACCGGATTCTGGTGGCCGACGATCCGCGGCTGGCGGTGTACACCACGGACGCCTACGTGCAGGTCATCGGCGACTTGGTCAAGGCTTCCGATCCCGCCGTGCTGATACTCGGCGCGTCGGCCCAGGGAAAGGACCTTGCCGCCCGGTTGGCGGCCAGGCTGAATGTCGCCCTGGCCCCGGACTGCACGAAATTATCCATTGAAGACGGCGATCTGGTGGCCCTCAGGCCCGTCTACGCGGGTAAATCCTATATCGCCGCCACCTTTGAAGACAGTTGGCCGCAGATGGCCACCGCCAGGCCCAACCAGATGGATATCCTGGAGCCGAACGCATCCGGAAAGGCGGAATTTATCGATGCGCCCGTCACGCTCGATGACGCCGCGCTAAAAACCAAAGTGGTCGATGTGATCCCCGGCGCCAGCGAAAAAGCCGACCTTACGGAAGCCGATAGAATCGTCTCCGGCGGTCGAGGCATGAAGGGACCGGAAAATTTCCATATCATCGAACAGCTCGCGGACGTTATCGGAGCCACGGTCGGCGCTTCGCGAGCGGCGGTGGACGCCGAATGGCGGCCGGAGACGGACCAGGTGGGGCAGACCGGCAAGGTCGTTTCGCCCACGCTGTACATAGCCTGCGGCATCTCGGGCGCCATCCAGCATTTGGCCGGCATGGGCAGTTCCAAAGTCATCGTGGCCATCAACACCGACCCCGAGGCCCCTATTTTCAAAGTCGCCAATTACGGCATTCTGGGGGATCTTTTTGAAGTGGCGCCGGCCCTGACCGAGGAATTGAAAAAGTATTTTCAATAAACCCGGACGGGGGTTCCGCGATACGGACGGCGCGCCCGAGAGTATTGACAAACCTATCCAATACGCTTCGTCATTCCGCGACTTGATCGCGGAATCCAGTATTTTCAAATAGTTCTGGACCCCGGCTTTCGCCGGGGAGACGCAGTGGAGACTTTCCCAACAGTCTGAGGCGCGCCTGAAAGGGCCGCGCCTTTTTTTGTGGAGCGCGGGCGTAGGGATCGGGGAGGCCGCGCGCGTTAAATTCCCGCCACTTTCAACAGGCCCCGCAACGTTTTTCCCCGCGCCTTGGTAAGCCGCGCGTACATGCGTTGAAAAACCATGGCCGTTGACAGAGCGTCGCCCAGGGCGGTGTGGCGGGGGGCGATGGTAATGTCGAAGGTCTGGATGAGACTGTCCAGGCTGAAGGGTCGCGCCGCCAGTTTTGAATCGTAGGGAAGGGGCCGCGGCGGAAGCACGGCGCGGCATAAAAGCAGGGTATCCAGTGTCAGGTTTTGCAGGGGGAAGCCGTAGCGCTTCTTCATCTCCTTGTTGACGAAATGCAGGTCAAAGGCGGCGTTATGCGCCACCAGCACGTCCGTTCCCAAATACTTCAGAAATTCGTCCAGCACCACACCGAACGGCCGGGCCGAGGCCAGCATATCCGGCGTTATGCCGTGCACGGTAACCGTCCGGGCGGGCATGTCCCGCTCCGGGTTTATATACTCATAAAAGAAATCACCCAGGCAAACCAGGCCGTCCGCTATGCGAACGGCGCCCAGACTCACCGCTTTGTCCTTTCCGGTGGCCAGGCCGGTGGTTTCCAGATCAAAGACCACGAATCGCAGGGCGCTGGGATCGGAAGAGGGCCTGAGATGATCCAGGGCGCTCAGGTTGGCCTGGGCGATCTCCGGCAACCGTCTACCCACGACTCCGGCCTTGGCGAAGAGGTTGCGCAGGCGGGCGGTAAGCAGATTCACGTCAAATATCCTTCAGGTCGTCGGTGGCGTAGCGAGCGGCCATTTCGTCCTGCGCCCGGTTTACCGCCGCGAAGCTCTCTTTCAGCATCTTGCGCTGCAAGCTGTTGAGCAGTTGCGGGTCCACGTAGTTATCGGGCTCCTGATCCGCCGTTCGGGCCTCCACGTGCTGGCTGATTCTGAGCAGCATTATGAAGCTGTAGGCTTCCACCAGGTCAGCGGAAATATCCTCCTTGAGATATCCCTGCCGGGTGATCTCTTCCAGCCTTTCAAAGGTATTGGTGGTTTGCAGCCCCAGGTCCATGGCCATGACCCGGGCCAGATCGACCACCGGTTGCAGCCCTTTCTTTTTCAGATCCAGCTTGTTTTTACGCTCACCGCTTTTTTCCACCACGAACTGGCGCAGAAAGCCCAGGGGCGGACGGTTGTATAGGGCGCTCTTGGCCGAGTACCTCAGGAACATGCCTCTTTTTTCCTTCACCGCCTTGTTTACCAGTTCGCGCAGCTCGGGTTCGAAGCCCGGCGCCGCGTAGAGGGATCGAAAGTCGAAAAACATGGACGCCAATAAAAGGGTTTTATCAAAGGGGTGCTCTATCCAGGACAGGACCTTGCGCCGCCATTCGCTTTGGGGATGGCACCAGTCGGGATTGCAGGCCATCATGTTTCCCGAACAGCGCGGGTAGCCGCAGCGCACCAACCCCTCCACTATCCGTTCGCCGAAATTCAGAAACCACTTTTGAACTTCATCGTTTTCGGAGGGCGGCGCGTCCGCGAAGGACAGCGCGTTGTCCTGGTCGGTGGTCAGGGTTTGTTCGCGACGTCCTTCGCTTCCCATGGCCAGCCAGCTGAAGGGCGCCGGCGGCGGGCCCAGGGCCGAATCCGCCATTTCGTGTATGGTGATCTTCAGCATCTGGCGGGTAAGGCGATCGTTGAGTTCGGCCACCAGGCCCACCAGCTTCTTTGCCGGCCCTCCCTGACGCAACAGCGATTCCAGTATGCGGTAGATCTCCCGGTTCAGCCTGACCAGATCGTCCACGCTCCGGCTTTTTACGATATCGCCCACGATTCCCACCGGCGCGCCGCCGGTCGCCTTTTGCAGGTCGTGCACGCTTATGATGCCCACCAGCGTTTGGCCTTCCGTGACCAACAGATGGCTGACGCCGCTGCGGATCATCATCAGCATGGCGTCGTAGGCGTATTCATGGGGGGAGATAACCTTCAGGTCGGCGCTCATCAGGTGGGAAACCGGGGCTTCGACGTCATGCCCCGTGGCCAGGACCTTGTTCCTGAGATCGGTGTCGGTAATGATCCCCACCGGTCCCTTGCCTTCGTTCACCACGACCATGGAACTCACTTCGCGCTTTTTCATGAGACGCGCGGTCTGTTGCAGGGAGGTTTCCGGCGCGCAGGTCAGCACGTCGTTGACCATAATTTCCCCCACGGTCCTTCCGATGAGGGACATCTCCAGACTGACGATATTGGTCTTGGTGAAGCGGGCGGAAGACGAGCGCGTGGAAAGGCGCATGGACTTGAAGTTGTGGGCCATGGAAAAACTGAAATGTCTGCTGAACTGAGGGTGATTGTCGACCAGCGCACGGAACATCGTGGCGTGCAACAAAAAGGCGATGATATCCTCGTCCGCGACCACGTCGAACAGGGCGCTCCGGCCCTGCAACAGACTCAGCGCGCCAAAGGTGTCACCCTCTCCGCGGATGTCCACCAACAGCTCTTCGCCCTTTTCGTCCTTCAGGGTAACGCGAGCCGACCCGACGTGCACGATATACAGATAATCCGGCGGTTCCTGGCCCATGCGAAGGATGGCCTTGCCGCGCGGATAGAAGGCTACCTTCATCTGGCGAACGACCCGGGCCAGTTCTTCCAGATCGAGCGTATCGAACGGCGTCACCTTTGCGACAAAATCCAGGACGCGCGGGAACGGAAAATCGGTCATGGAGTTTCAATCTCCGGAGGCGGATAGAGCCCGTTGGCCTGGACGCCAGCAGTCCGTCTCGGGCCGGGAATCGAATACGCCTGGTTCGTAACCCCGCGGCTACGGTTCGGTCACCTCGCAGGCGAAGTCCAGACCCAGACGCTGGAACACATCACGCCTTGGAACGCCGGTATCGGGGTTCCAGCCCATGGCGGCAAAGTAATCCCTGAGCTGGATCTCGTTGTCCACGGTCACCCCCTTGGTGGCGCCTCCGTCCAGGGGAGGATCTCCGACAACGCGAGGTGGCAGTTTGTAATCATTCTTGTTAAGCACGCCTTCACGAAGATTGAAGGCTATCCGCAAATTGGCGGCCCGCTCCCCGATCTCCAGAATGCTTTCCAGCGTGAAAGGCATGCCCATGGCAAGGCTGAGAAACTCGGCCAGCACCGGGGCCGGGGTGATACAGGAGGCGAATTGGCAAACACCCGCCATATTGACGACATGGCCGAAATTGGACACATGTTTGTGGGCGTCGCCTTTTCCGGAATAGGTATATTTGTCGGTGATTTCGGGATGACCCAGCTCCGGGGGAACAAAGCCGAGTTCGGCGTAAAATGAGCCAAATTGCGTGTGCCGGCCGGGGGTGGCGTCCGCCACGTAGCTGGCGGCGATGCCCGGGAAAGCTCGGGGATCATGATAGGGCAGCTCTTCACCGCCGCATTCCATGGCGCAACCGGTCGCTTCGGCCCCCAAGCGGCCGGTTGCCTGTCTGATACCGTCGCCCAGCGCCTCCCCGCCAAAGCCCTCGCCCCGGGCCATCTGTTCGGTGACCTTCACGATCGCCTCATGGTTCCCCCAGGTGAGTTCCAGGCCTTCGGTGTCCTGACTGGTGATGACGCCTTTTTCAAAGCATTCGATGGCGAAAGCGACCGTGGCCCCGACGGAGATGGTATCCATGCCCGCGTCGTTACAAATGTTGTTCACCCGGCAGATGGATTCGAGGTTGTGATTGAGACAGGCCGAGCCAAAGGCGGCCAGAGTCTCGTATTCGGGCCGGTGTCCCTGTCCGGCGTACGGCCCTTGGGCGACTTCCACATGGGCCCCGCAGGCCACGGGGCAACGCCAGCACCCGTACCGCTTTTTGACCAAAGCCTTGGCGGCGTCCCCGTCGATGGCATTGTATTCCGGGAAGCTTTCCATCCAGCCGCGCCAGTTCCGGATGGGGGTGTCGCCGCTGACCACGCCGCCTTCCAGCACGCCGGGAGTCCCCAAGTGATGCAGGAGATAATATATACCGTTGTCGTCGTTGTAGTACCGGTTCAAAATTTGTTTGCGCAGGGCGGTCAGCTTTTCCTCTTCGGCCACCGGAACCCTGCCCGTGGCCACCGCCACCAGACCTTTGATCCGTTTGGAGCCCATCACCGCGCCCAGTCCCGATCGCCCGGCAGCCCGGCCTCCATCATTGATAATGCACGCCAGATGCGAGGCGTTCTCGCCGGCTCGGCCTATAACCGCGGAGTGGGCTTTCCTGCCGTACGTTTTTTTGAACCAATCCTCGGTCTCGACGCACCCTTTTCCCCAAAGCTCCGAAGCGTCGTGGAGGCTGACTTGTCCGTCTTGCGCCAGAACGTAAACCGGTTTCTCCGAGACGCCGGTAAAGTAGATCGCGTCCAGTCCGGCCTGCTTCAGGGCCGGTCCGAACGAGCCGCCGCAATTGCTGTCGCCCCAGCCACCGGTCTTGGGAGACTTGCCGACCACCGTGAATCGGTTGCCGGTTATGGCGGCGGTTCCGGTCAACGGACCCGTGACGAAACCCAAGGTGTTTTCCGGTCCCAGGGGCTCGGACATGGCCGGCTGCCTTTGGTAGAGGTAATAGGCGCCGGTACCGTAACCACCCAGATAATCGGCGTAAACCCGATCACCCGGTTCTTCGATTTCTATAGTCCGCGAACTCAGATCAACCCAGGCGATTTTGTTCAGGACTCCTTTAAGACTCATGTACGTACTCCCGCATACCATTTTCTTTTCATCAAATTTGAACCGGTGAAGCGCCGGTTTCGGCCGACCGTCCGGTCCGGCTATCCTTGCGCGCGCTTGCGAACACAGAGGCGAGTGGACGTCCACTCCCATGCGACAAATCGCTTACCTCAGCAGCTCCAGGGCCGCGTTGCACAAGACCTCGACGCCCTTCAGGAGAACGTCTTCGTTAAAATTGAATTTGGAATTGTGCAAGGGGAAGCCGCCCTCGCGGCCGGTGCCCAGGAAGAAAAAGCAACCTTGGGAGCGTTCGAGGAAAAACGCCATATCCTCGCCCGCCAGGGTAGGTTGAGGTTCCAATACCTTCTCGGGGCCGACCACCGCCTCGGCGCACCTGCGGACAACCTCGCTGACTTCCCGGTCATTGATGGTGGGCGGATATCCCCTGGTGTAGGTGAGTTCATACTCGGCGCCCATGGATTGGCAGACGCCACTGATAATTTTTTCAATGCGCCCTTCCCAGGATTCCCACACCTCGCGATCAAAGGTCCTGGTCGTGCCGCTGAATACCGCCTCGGCCGGGATGGCGTTGTACTGGTCGCCGGCGTGAAAGGAAGCCACGGTCACCACGGCCGGGTAGAGAGGGTTCATTTGCCGGCTCACGATACGCTGCAAGGCGTTGATGACCTGGACGGCCACCTCCAGGGAATCCACGCAGAGGTGCGGCATGGAGGCGTGCCCTCCCTTGCCGATTATCTTCACGTCAAAGCGATCCATCGCCGCCATGAGATTACCGGCCTTGACGCCGACGGTCCCTTCACGCAAGGCCGGCCACAAGTGGCAACCCAGCGCGTAGTCAACCTTGGGATTGTCCAATACACCGGCCTCGATCATGGGCTTGGCCCCGCCAGGCCCCTCTTCGGCCGGCTGAAACACGAACTTGATGTTACCCTTCAAATCGGTCTTGAACTCCCTGATCGCCATGGCCGCTCCCAACAACATGGCCATGTGGCCGTCATGGCCGCAGGCGTGCATGGCGCCGTCGTGGGTCGAGGCAAAGGGTAGACCGGTATCTTCCGTGATTCTCAAGGCGTCCAGATCGGAACGGAGCATCAGTGTCTTGCCGGGAGTCCCGGATTCCAGCAAACTCACCACGCCGGTCTTGGCGATCCCCGTATCAACGGCAAACCCCAGCTTCTTGAGATAATCCGCCACATATGCGGACGTTTTCTCCTCGGTGAAGGCGGGTTCCGGTATGCGGTGCAGATCTCTGCGAATACCGATGATTTGCTCCCGATACTTTTCGACGATTTTTGCTACATCCATCGAGTACCTCCTTTTGAAAAATAAAGGGCATTAGGAATTACGGGATTTAAGCCACGATAATTCTCCAAATCCGCGCTTGCCCGAGCGTGTCGCGGAACACCGGGTTGTGCTATAGCCCGTTTAAATCACTACTAATAACCACGTTATTGGTTGTTCCAAGTGTCGGATGAAGCGGACGTTCGCCACTCCCCGGAGTCAGCGGACCGGTTCGCGCCATCGAGCCCGGATACCACCCGTCCGCGCCGTTCCGTCACCTGGAATAGGAATAGGAATATTCTGAATATATGTCAATCATTTTTTAAAAAAGTTGACTTTTAATGCAATCTACTGATAGATTTGTGACGATTTCAGCAATGACGGGTTGCCTGAACGAAAGGCGGAAATGCAGTCGCGGGGTCCACGGCCCCCTGGTGGAGTATTCCCCTTTCAAGGGAGTCGCTCGCTCGGCGCAAGGTTGGAGAATTAAAAGGATGGCGGCTACTTAGCCACCCGAGGAATAGCGCAATGGGTTATGGTCACCGGTTTACCGCTCTTCGGAGAAGTATGAATTTAAGATTTTGCTTAAGTTTGCTCTTTCTGTTAGTTTTAATTTTAGGTGGGTGTGAAGCCGACAACAGACATGAGGAACTCAGAAAAGCGGTTGCCGCCAAAAAAAAGGGCAATGTCACCGAAGCCATAGCAATGTACACAAAGCTTATCGATGAAGGAGCGTTTACTGAAGACGCGCACAACCGCTCCATACTCTTCTATAACCGGGGCCTGGCATGGAGCGACTTGAAAGATTACCCCAAGGCCGTGGAAGACTATGGCAAGGCCATTGAGTTACGGCCGGAATTTATCACCTGTTATCATAACCGTTCCATTGTTTACGAAAAGATGGGAGAACTGAAGAAAGCTCTGGCGGACATTCAACGGATTATACAACTGGAACCGACCGACTCCGACGCGAAAGAGCGTTTGGAATACCTCCAGGACAAGCTCAAAAATGCGACGTGAGTTTCGCATTGCTTTTGAAGACAAATGTCGCCTTGCCATGGAAGGCGGAAAAATGTAGGGAATAAAATTAGATGACGGATTCAGTACAGAATATTTTTAAGTCGATATAATTAATTGCCAAGATAAAGTATTGCATAATTCTAATAAATCAATTCAACGAAACTCATTCGCTCGGTCAAGGTTCGTAAAATATAACATATACGGTTGGTGGTCTTGCAAAGCAGCCTCGCGCGGATTTACTTAACGTGTTATGTAATTCCCTTATCCCTGGATTAAACCAGGGTTTGTTTAAAGATTGATAACAATGCCGAAAGACGAACTTGATATTCAAATACTCCAGCATCTTCGCGATGGACGGAAATCATTTTCCGAGATCGCGAAAGAGCTTTCCGTAGCGGTCAATACGATCAGAGCGCGGGTCAATAAGCTGACGGAAAAGGGCTCGTTGACCATCACCGGCCTGATCGACCCCGGAAAAATGGATAACCACTTTCTGGCGATCGTGGCCATCAAATCGAAGACCATGGACCTTATCAATAAAGGCGAAGAATTCAGCAAGCTTAAAGGCGTCGTCTCGGTGTCGGTGGTTACCGGGAAATTCGATTTGATCGTTACGGTTCTTTTAAACAGCGAATTCGGTCTGACGGAGTTCTACACGCAGGAAGTATCGCGGATCGAAGACGTGCTGTCCGCGGAAACGTTCGTGGTTTACAAGAATTATAACTGGAAGGTTCCCTACGTTTTTTGATCGGCCGTCTCTCGGACCCGTCCCAACGGGTTGGCCCGTATTTCCCCTTCATTTCCGCGAATCGCCTCTGATTTTCATGCGCTCTCACCGCCCCTGCGTACACGCTTCCAGCCTTGTTCCACGGATCGCCCTCATCGCTACCGCCACGGTCTTTGTCTCCGCGTTATAAACCTTCCCTGTTTCCCAAGCCCTCGAACCGGATGGGACAGCCATGGGATGAGCGCTCGAATATACAATATAATCAATTTGGAGAATATTTTTGACGCTTTCTGCCTTTTTAAAAAACTATCTTGACAAAATCATCAATTAAATATAATGATTGGCATCCCGAAAACGCAATCCGAGAAGCGCGGAGTTTTCTGATGAAAATAGATGAAACCAACATCGCCATCGTAAAGCATCTTCGAGAGGGAAGAAAATCCTTCAAGCAAATCGCCGATGAACTTTCTCTCGCCGAGAACACCGTAAGGTTCCGGGTAAATGAGATGGTCGAGGAAGGTTTGCTGGATATCTGCGGTTTGGTAAATCCCGACGAGTTGCCCGGACACATGATGATAATCGTCGGCGTAAAACTCAACAGCATGGACTTGATAAACAAGGGCAAGGAATTCAGCGAATTACGCGGGGTGGTCTCGGTTGGTGTCGTGACCGGCCGCTTTGATTTGATGCTTCTGGTCCTTCTTAATAAGGAATACGGCCTCCTTGATTTTTACACGCAGGAAGTGGGCAAAATAGAGGATGTCCAGTCCGTGGAAACCTTCGTTGTTTATAAAAATTACAATCTGAGAGTCCCCTACGTTCTTTAGAGTCGAGCGCCCGTATCCCTTAATTTCTGACGATGAGCAGGGACCATGGAACAAACTATAAAAAAGACAATTCTGCATGGCTGGCATGTGTCCCACCATGCGAACATGGCGGATTTCGGCGGTTACAATATGCCGCTCTGGTATCCCTGGGGCACGAAAAAGGAACATCTTCAGGTTCTTGCGAGCGCCGGCATTTTCGACACGAGTCATATGGCGGTGGCTCTGATATCGGGCCGGGACGCTTTTGAACTGCTTCAGCAGTGCTTCAGCAAGGATCTGAGCGCGTGCGGCAAGGGCAAGGGACCGCTGGAGGCGGGGCGATGCGTGTATGGCGTGTACCTGGATGAAAACGGGGAAGCCATCGATGACGCCATCGTTTACCGACTGGATTCCGAAACGTACATGACCGTGGTCAACGCGGGCATGGGCGGTGCGATCGCGCGACACCTGATGAATCATGTCGAGGGCAGGGACGTCAAGGTGAACGACCTGACCGACCAGGTCGGCAAGATGGATATCCAAGGCCCCCTGTCGGCCAAGGTCCTCGCAAAAATTTTGGCGCGGCCCGATGAGGTGTTTCGGGACATGCGCTATTTTTCCTTTAAGGGCCATTTCGATCGAACCTCACCGCTCGCCGACGGGGCGCGTCTCACCGACGGAACGCCCATCCTGCTTTCGCGCACCGGGTACACCGGCGAATTCGGATTTGAAATCTTTGTGGAACCCGGTAAGCTCCCCGAGCTTTGGGAGTCGATCCTCGAAGCGGGTAGGGAATTCGATCTCTTATCCTGCGGGCTCGCCGCCCGGGACTCTCTCAGGGCGGGGGCCGTCCTTCCGCTTTCCCACCAGGACATAGGCCACTGGCCCTTCATCAACAACCCCTGGACCTTCGCGCTTCCGTGTAACGCCGATGGTACGGGATTTACCAAGAAATTCATCGGCGGCGAGGCCTTAAAAAACATAGCCGTCCCTGAATATACCCATGCCTTTGTGGGAAACGACCCCAGAAAGGTTTCGGTTTCCGATCCCGCCTTGGTGTTGGATTCCGATGGCCATGAAATCGGAACGGTCTTGAGCTGCGTAAGCGAACTGGCTATTGACCGCCACGACGGCCGCATTTTCAGCGTCGCAAGTCCCGACAAGCCGGAAGGCTTTAATCCTCGCGGTCTTTGCTGCGGATTCGTGAAGGCGCGATCGCCACTGGAGTCGGGTCAAACCCTGCGACTCAAGGACAACAGACGAGAAATCAAAGTAATGATCGTGGACGACATTCGTCCCAATCGTACCGCGCGCTACTCCATCAGAGAGATGCTGTAGGAAAAGGAGCTTTAATAATGAAGGATATCAGCGAATTAAACTTGCCTGATGATGTGCGCTACACCGGAGATCATGAGTGGGCCAGGCGTAACGGCGATGCGCTGAAGGTCGGCGTCAGTGATTTCGCGCAGGATCAGCTGGGAGCGATTATTTATGTTGAGCTGCCCGAAGTGGGCGCCTCTTTCGATAAGGGTGATGTGTTCGGCACGCTGGAGTCAACCAAAGCCGTTTCCGAACTTTTTATGCCGATCGACGGAGAAATCCTGGCCGTAAACGCGGCCCTGGAAGATTCTCCGGAGCTGGTGAACTCCGATCCATATCTGGAAGGATGGATGATCGAGGTCAAACCGGCCGACGCGAGTGAAGCGGACACCCTTATGAATAAAGAAGCGTATCTGGACCTGCTGAAAGGCATTGAATAAATGCGTTATTTTCCGCACACCAACGAAGACGTCGCTGCAATGCTCGAAGCGGTGGGCGTCGCTGACCTCGATGCGCTCTTTTCGACCATCCCCGAGGATTGTCGGAGCCGGGGCGATCTCAATTTGCCGGATGCCTTGACCGAGTGGGAACTCAAGGAGCGCATGATCGATCTCGCCGGGAACATGGGCGTGGGTTCGGGCTACAAAACGTTTCTGGGCGCGGGCAGCTATGACCACCACATCCCGGAATTGATACCCTATCTGCTGGGCCGATCCGAATTTACCACGGCGTATACTCCGTACCAGCCCGAAATAAGCCAGGGGACCCTGCAGGCGATTTATGAGTATCAAACCCTGGTCGCCCGGCTCCTGGGCATGGAAGTGGCGAACGCTTCGCTTTACGACGGCGCCTCGGCCCTGGCCGAAGCGTTGCTCATGGCCATGCGCATTACCAAACAAAAACGTGTGGCCGTCTCCCGCCTGATTCATCCCTTGTACCGCCGAGTCGTCCGAACCTATCTTGAACCCACCGGTTGCGAGATTATCGAGCTTGCCTATCTGGGGGACGGCCGCACTGATTTGTCGGGTTTGGACGAATTGGACGGCCTAGCCGCCGTGGCGGTTCAATCGCCCAATTTCTTCGGAACCATCGAGGACCTGCAATCCTTCGTGGACAAGGCGCATGAAAGAAAAGCCCTTCTTATCGCTTCCTTTACGGAACCGCTGGCATACGGGCTCCTGAAAAATCCGGGAAGCCAGGGCGCGGATATCGTGTGCGGCGAAGGTCAAAGTTTCGGTATTCCCCAGTCTTTCGGAGGCCCCGGGCTGGGGATGTTCGCCGGTAAAATGCAATACGTGCGCAATATGCCCGGGCGGCTGGTGGGTCAAACCATGGATATGGATGGGAAAAGAGGCTTTGTTTTAACCCTCGCCACCCGGGAGCAGCACATACGAAGGGCAAAGGCGACTTCCAACATCTGCACCAATAACAGTCTGTGCGCCCTGACCGCCGCCATGTACATGGCCTCGCTAGGCGGTACCGGCTTGAACGAACTGGCCAGGCTCAATTATGACCAGTCGGAGTATCTGAAAAGCCAACTTCGACAGGCCGGATTCGAGATGAGTTTTGCCGGACCCACGTTCAATGAATTCGTTGTTCGGTTCCCGGATGATTTTCACCTTACCTACCAACAATTGTTGGAAAAGAGAATAGTCGCCGGACTACGCCTGGCCCCCTACTATCCTGAATTGGAAGGCCACTATCTATTATGCGTCACGGAAACCCGGACCAGGGCCGAAATTGACGCGCTGGTCAGAGAGGTTAAGCAATGAAAGATTTTCCGGGCGCCTCAGGCTTGGTGTTCAATGAGCCGCTGCTGTGGGAAAAAGGCTGCAAGGGGAGATGCGGATTCTCGCTGCCAAGGCGTGAAGTGGAGCCTTCGGCGATTCCCGAAGAGCTGACGGCCGAGTCCCTTGACTTCCCCGATTTGAGCGAACTGGAAGTGGTTCGCCATTACACCAGGCTGTCGCAGTGGAATTTCGGCGTTGACAGCGGCATGTACCCCCTGGGCTCATGCACCATGAAGTATAACCCGAAAATTAACGAAAAACTGGCGGGCCTTCCGGGCTTTGCCGGGGCCCATCCTCTTCTCCCGGCCGGCCTGTCACAGGGCGCGCTGGCCCTTATGTTCGAGCTTGAACGCTTTTTGGCGGAAATCACCGGAATGGATGCGGTAACGCTTCAGCCCACGGCCGGCGCCCAGGGGGAACTCACGGGTATGCTGATCATTCACGCATATCACAAGAGCAAAGGGGAGCAACGTTCGAAAATCCTCGTGCCCGACACCGCGCACGGAACCAATCCCGCCAGCGCCGCCCTCTGTGGGTATAGCTCCGTGGCGCTGAAGTCCAGCGCGGAAGGCGTCATCTCCCCGGAAGCCGTCGCCGCGGTCATGGACGAACAAACGGCCGGTATTATGATAACCGTTCCCAATACGCTCGGACTTTTTGAAGAACGCATAAAAACGGTCGCCGAGATCGTGCATGCCAAGGGGGGGCTGGTTTATGGTGACGGCGCCAATATGAACGCCGTCATGGGGATCGTCCGCATGGGCGAAATCGGGGTGGATGTTCAGCACCTCAATCTTCACAAAACTTTTTCCACCCCTCACGGCGGCGGCGGACCGGGCTCCGGGCCGGTAGGCGTAAAAAAACATCTGGAACCGTTCCTCCCCGCGCCACGGATCGCGCGGGAAAATGACCGGTATTTCCTTTCCGAGGATTTTCCGCAATCGATCGGCAAACTGCACGCCTTTTACGGGAATGTCGCGGTTCTGCTGAAGGCTTACTGTTACATCTTGAGTCTGGGGCCTGAAAACCTGAAGAAGGCCAGTCAGTTGGCGGTTCTCGGCGCCAACTATATCAAAGAGGAACTGAAGGAAGTCTTTCATCTGGCGTATGACAGACCCTGCATGCATGAATGCGTGTTTTCGGACAAATTTCAGAAGCCGCTCAAAATAACGACGCTGGACATGGCGAAACGCCTCATGGATTACGGTTTTCATCCCCCGACGGTTTACTTCCCCCTGGTGGTGGACGGCGCGATCATGATCGAGCCCACGGAAACCGAATCCAAGGAAAACATCGATCAGTTCATCGCGGCGTGTAAGGCCGTGGCGCAAGACGCCCAGGAAAATCCGGAACTTCTGCGGGAAGCGCCTCGAACGTGCAAGGCGCGGAGAATGAACGAAATCGAGGCGGCTCGGCATCCGTGTCTGGCGGATTGAAAAGTGTTTAACAATATGCGTACGGTCAAGGGAATGATTGCGTAATATGGCTGCCAGGATAACCATTATGGGCGCGGGCCCGGGAGGATATGTCGCGGCCATCAGGGCCGCGCGGCTTGGCGCCGAGGTAACGGTGGTCGAGAACGATAATGTGGGGGGGACCTGCCTGAACTGGGGGTGCATCCCGACGAAAGCCCTCAAGGCCACCGCCGAAGCCATCGCCATCGCGCGCCGCCTTCCCGAATTCGGCGTCACGGCGTCGGGAGAGATAACGCCCGATGTCCGGGCCGTCATGGCTCGCAAGAATAAAATCGTGGAAACCCTGGTCGAAGGCATCCGCAAGGCTTTCAAAAGCTATCACATCGAGCTGCTGGAAGGGACCGGAACGGTCCAGGCGTCCGATCGCGTGACGGTGGAAGGAAAAGACGGCCGGATCACGGAAGTTTTGGGAGACAGGCTCATCCTGGCCACGGGTTCCAAACCGCTCGATTTTCCCTCCTTTCCCTTTGACGGGAAAAAGATCATATCCTCGAACGAAGCCCTGCTCCTGGATTCCATTCCCGAGGAAATAATCATCATCGGCGGCGGGGTGATCGGCTCCGAGTTTGCCTTCATCTTCAAGGAACTGGGCGCCAAGGTCACGATCGTGGAAGCCCTGGATCGAATAATAGGTCTCCCGTCGATAGATCACGATATGAGCGTGACCCTTCAGCGGGAAATGAAAAAGAACAAAATAAAAATTCATCTGAACAGGACCGTAACCAAAACCGAAACCATGCGCGACGGGAAGGTCGGGGTCACCCTGGGACCGTCCCCCTTCCTGGCGGAGGTCAAGGAAAAGGATCGGGAACCGTTGGAACTGACCGCGGACCTGGTTTTGGCTTGCGTGGGCCGGGAAATCAATACCAAGGGGTTGGGACTGCAAAAGATCGGGCTTGAGCTGCATCCTAAAGGATGGATACCGGTCAACGAGAAGATGGAAACTAACATCCCCAATGTCTACGCCATTGGCGACGTTCTGGGTCCCGAGAAGATTATGCTGGCCCATGTGGCGTCGGCGGAAGCTCTCGTGGCCGCCGAGAATTGTTTAGGCGGCAACCGGACCATGAATTACGATGTGGTTCCGGCGGGAATATTCACTTTTCCAGAAGTGGCGAACGTCGGCCTGACCGAGGCTCAAGCCAGGGAGCGGGGTATCGAATATGAGGCCGACACCGCTTTGTTCCGGGAATTGGGCAAGGCCCAGGCCATGGGCGATATTGCCGGGCAAGTCAAAATCGTGAGCGAGGCCCGGACCGGGAAGATTCTCGGCGTCCATATCATCGGCCCACACGCCACGGATTTGATCGCCGAAGCCACGTTAGCCATGCGCCTTGGCGCCACCACCGAAGATTTGGCCTCCACCATTCACGTCCATCCCAGCCTCTCCGAAGCCATACTGGAAGCGGCCTCCGCCGCCCAAGACCGCAGCCTTCATCTTCCCACCCGGAAATAACGTTTTTTCAATAATTCAGATAGTTATCAGACATCCCCTCTTGGGAGGCTGTCGATAAAAGCGCGGAAAAGGAATTGTGCGGGGAAATCGCTTCACCCGCGCGGCCTACGGGCTATTTCTCGCTGCGCTCAAAATGACAAACAATATCAATGACATGACCGACGGTTAGCCTGAGCCTTGACGACCTCGGGATCTGTCCGACCGCCGAAGGCGCAAGAGACCGGTCTTCAAATCAACGAGAAGCGCACAGGGGGAAGGAATTCTAGGCCAGGGAACCTGAAAAAAAGGCTTACAGAAAGATCACTGTAAGCCCTTAATATTGGTGCCGAGGGACGGAATTGAACCGCCGACACGGGGATTTTCAGTCCCCTAAATACATTTTACCGCGAGCCCCTTCCTTTTACTTGATCCTGTAAAATCAACATGTTATACGATAGTCACTTTACTTCAATTTACCATGACTTTGATTCTCAGGGTAGCAATAGGGTAGCAGAGATGGCTAACACCAGACAGCGGGTACCGAAATTTCAGGGTGTATATTACTTGGAATCTGAGTCAAAGAAATACAGAGGAAAGCCGGATCGGTGCTTTTACATCACCTTCAAAGATGAGGTTGGGAAGAAAATATGGGAAAAGGTAGGCTGGCAATCTGAAAATTATACTGCCCAGTTTGCAGCCGGTGTCAGAGCCGAAAGGATGCAGTCCATTCGGCACGGAGAGGAAATACCCAAAAAAAAGGAGCGAGAACTCACATTCGGTGAGCTATGGAATCGTTATGATCAATGGGTGGAAACGAATCAGAAGCATCCTCGGCATGACCGGGGCCGATACAAAACACATCTGAAATCACGATTTGCCGATAAGCCTCTCTCCAAGATCACCCCCTTCGATATTGAGAGGCTCAAGAGCGATCTCAAGAAGTCTGGACTGGCCGATGCGACCATCAAGCATGGCATCGTAGTTATCCGACAGATGTTCAACAAGGCCATTGCGTGGGGACTCTGGCGCGGGGAGAACCCTGTCAAGAAGGTGAAGATACCAAAGCTCCAAAATAAGCGAGAGCGCTTCCTCACCTATGAAGAGGCTCACTTGCTTTTAGATACCCTAGGTAAAGGCAGCCAAAAACTCAGGGATATGGCTTGCTTAAGCCTTTATACCGGCATGAGAGCGGGAGAGATATTCGCGCTTAAGTGGACCCATGTAGATATGCAAAACGGCCTCATTCATATAGCCGACCCAAAAGGCGGAACGCCTCGCAAGGCTCATTTTGTCCCGCAGATTAGAAAAATATTTGAACGTTTGGATAAACCAGAAAATCCCGAACAATTTGTCTTTCTGTCCCGTAAGGGCGAGAAAATAGAAGAGGTAAGTAACTCAATCGGCCGCGTGGTAGAGGGCTTAGGCTTCAATACCAATATAAAAGACCGGAGACAGAAGGTAACCTTTCACACGCTCCGACATACGTTCGCCTCTTGGCTCGCATTGCGCGGAACCCCGATCCTGACCATCAAAGAGCTAATGGGCCATCGCAGCTTGGTCATGACCGAGAGATACGCTCACCTCATTCCCGATCACGCGCGCGACGCTGCAAACGCCCTGGCCGCTGAAGTGGAAGAGAAAATAGCAGAAGCGAAGAGAAAAGCAGAGGAGGAAGCGTCGTAATAGACGCCAAATTATTTAAGGCTAGGCTTTCAACCTTGAGAAGGATTAAAAATTTCACTTTCAAGCAACGAGGCTAGGGTCTACAGATTGAATGCTTCGGGGCCCTCCTGGAAAGAGCCAAATTCGGGGTTTTCCATAGCCTGAGCAGAGAGCATCTCCACCGCTACCTGCGTGAAATTGGTTTCGCAGGAACCAACGTGAACCCAAAGAACATGTCACCTAAAAAAGGGAAAAAGAAGATCGTCATGGTCCCTCTGCCAGTAAGCGAAATGCTCACTTCGCTCATATCCGGCTGTGCTGGTAAACAACTCAGAAGAACCAAGAATAGAGGAATTGTTCTCTCAGCCCCTGCTCTTTGGTGAACTACTTACCCTTTTATTGTTCATAGGTCCGTTTTATTTTGTCAAGAGGGCGCAGGCACCCGAGCATAACGTCAGATTCGGCAATGCCTTGCTATAAGCGCGTATCGCCCGATCCCGTCTGTGAAGATACAACTTGACACTTTCAGCGTCCTCACAGTATATTTTGAGAATAACAAAGCCTGTTTGATATTATGAAATCACGAACGATCCAATCAATAAGCCGCGCGCTCGACGTCCTGGAAGAGCTCAGCAACAGCCCTCAAGGGCTTGGTCTCATGGAGCTAGCGGAGAAGCTGAATCTGAACAAAAGCACCACGCATCATATCCTCGCTACCCTTGTAGAACACAGATTCGCCAAACAGAATAGTTCCACCAAGCGATATGGCGTGGACTCCCGGCTCATTCACCTGGCTAATCGGGTGGCCGGCGACCTGAACATCGTTCAGGAAGCCGAGCCCATACTGAGGAGGCTGGCCGAGGAGAGCAAGGAGGTCGCTCACCTCATGATTTTGGATAAAGGGGAAATTGTTTACCTCCTCAAGCTCGAAAGTTCCGAAAACACCCACAGCCTTAAGCTGGCTTCCTATGTGGGCATGCGCAACGCGGCTCATTCGAGCGCGGGAGGGAAGGCGCTGCTTTCCCATCTAAACGAAAAACAGCTCGCCAAAATCATAACCGACCGCGGCCTTACCAAGCGTTCGCAGAACACCATAATCGATCCTGGTGAACTCAGGAAGAAATTGTCCCAAGTCCGGAAACAGGGTTTCGCCATCGATGACGAAGAAAACGAGGAAGGTGTTCGGTGCGTGGGCGCCCCGATCCGTGACGCGCGGGGGAGAGTGATCGCCGCCATAAGCGTATCGGGTCCCCGATTCCGGTTGTCGATGAACACGGTCCGCAAGCGCCTGGCGCCGCAGGTGGTCGACGCCGCGAAGGAGATATCGCTCTGTTTGGGGTTTGATGAGACAATAACCAAGTGAGAACTGCGGGAGAGCAGGGTCATGGCGAAAAACGGGAGAGTGGGAGTCGGAATCGTTGGCGCTAAGTTTGCGGCTGATTTTCATTGCGACGCCTTTACGCGGAACGAACATGCTGAAATTGTGGCCGCGGCTTCTCCCTCCGGCGCGCTCAATTTGGCTGAGAAGTGGAACATCCCTCACGCCTATACTGATTTTCGCGAGATGATTCAGCGGGATGATATCGACGTCATTTCGGTCTGTGTTCCTAATTTCCTGCATCATGAGGTGGCGCTGAACGCGGCCCGTCACGGAAAACACGTCATCGTGGAAAAGCCCATGGCCACGACCGTGGAGGACGCGGTTGAAATGGTCCGCGTCTGCAATGAGCAAAAGGTTCTCCTCATGTATGCGGAGGACTGGGCCTTTTCACCCGCCTTGCAAAAAGCTGGGGAACTGGTGCGGGAAGGGGGAATCGGGGAAGTCCTCTATGTGAAAGCCAAGGAGGTTCATAACGGCACCCATTCCCCTTTTGCCAAGAGTAAGGAATTTTGCGGGGGCGGAAGCTTTCTGCATCTTGGAGTCCACCCTATTGGCTGGCTGCTCTACTTTCTAGGGAGAGGCGAAAACCCCGTGGTGGAGGTGACCGGCAAAATGACCGGCGGCTTGGACAAAAATTTCGTTCATAAGGAGAATGGCGGGGAGGACTTCGGCATGGGAATGATGCGGTTCCAGAACGGACAGTTCGGTTTTGTCGAGGGAAACTACATCACCGTGGGTGGAATGGACGACAAGGTGGAGATTTACGGCACGGAAGGAGTCCTCAAAGTTGATCTGACCTTCGGATCGCCTATTACCTGCTATTCCCGTCCGGGTATTTCCTACTCCATAGAGAAAACCGACCACAACCTCGGCTGGACCAAGCCGGCGGTGGATGAATTCATGAATCTGGGCTATGTCCCGGAACTCGACTATTTCATCGATTGCGTACGAAAAGACAACCCGGTGTTCTACGGGGTGGATGGCCAAGCGGGCGTCGCCTGCGTGGAGCTGGTGCAGGCCTTCTACGAATCGAATCAGACGGCCCGCACGGTGTTTGGCAAGTGGATATAAAAGAAAGCCTCTGAAACTCAGGAGCAAAGGAATATCCATGGCGAAGAAGGAAAACGATTACCTGATGCCGTTTGAGGCCGCCGGCCTCACATTTCGCAACAACTTTGTCGTAGCCTCCGGCCCGACAGTGAAGACGATCGGGATGGTTCAGGAAATCGAGCGCAACGGATGGGGCGCCGCCAGCCTGAAGCTCACTATCGATCCAACTTACATTAGCAAGCCCCCCCGGTACCGTTGGCTGAAAAAACACAAATACCACGCCTTCACCGCCGAAACCCGCTTGCGCTTCGAGGAGGGGCTGCGCCTCATGGAGCAAGCGCGGAAAAGCACATCCGAACTGATCCTCTACGCCAATATGGCCTATGCGGGAGAAGACGGGGCAGAGGGCTGGATTAACATGGCCAGGAAGTACGAAGAGGCCGGGGCCCACGTGATCGAGCTGAATATGTGCTGTCCCAATATGTCCTTCAACGTGGACAGCTCGGGGGGGCGTTCGACACAACTCTCCGGGGCCAGCGTGGGATGTGTTCCGGAACTGGTTTCACAAATTGCGGCCGACGTTCAGAAAGCGGTGGGAATTCCGGTTTTCGTGAAACTGACTCCGGAGGGCGGAAAAATCGGCCAGGTGGCCAAGGCCTGTTTTGACGCCGGAATAGCCTGCGCCGGCACCACCGCCAACCGGTTGGCGATTGTGGACTTTGATATTTATCAGCCCACCAAAGGTATCCATCATCTGCAGGACGAGCCGACGCTGGCCTGTTTTTCCGGGCCTTGGATCAAGCCGCTGGCATTGAGGGACGTGTATGAAATGAGAACACTCTGCCGGCCGCAGGACCTGGTCATGGGCAGCGGGGGTGTGGAAGACTGGAAGGACGCGACGCAGATGATAATGTGCGGCGCGGACTTCGTACAGGTGTGCACGGCCACTATGCTCAAAGGGTACGGCATATTGCCCAAGATGGTGAGTAAACTGAAGGAGTTCATGCAAGAGCAGGGTTACCGGAAGTATACTGATTTTCGGGCAGTGGTGGCGCCGCATATCACTCCGGCCACTGGGCTCACGCTCTATCGCGGCCATTCCATCATTGACCAGGAACGCTGCACGGGCTGCGGGATGTGTGAGAAAATCGGCCATTGCTACGCCATTACCATAAAGGACGGCAAGGCCCGGGTGAACGTAGAGGATTGCACCGGCTGCGCCACCTGTTCGGACATCTGCCCGGTGGGGGCCGTAACCATGCGACAATTGGAGAAAATCGAAAACTGAGACACGCGGAGAGGGGCTATGGCGGCATTGAAAGTCGTACTGCTGGAGGAACGGTTTGGCGATCACTCGCCGGAGAGAACGGTGTTGGAAGGTATGGGCGTGGAGGTGGTCGAAGCGAGTCAACCGCTGAGCGAGGATGAAATCATCGACCTCTGCCGGGACGCGGACGGCGTCACGGTGAACCTCGCGGCCATCACCGCCCACGTGATCGCCAATCTGGAAAAATGTCGAGTGATCGGGCGATACGGCGTGGGGTATGACAACGTTGATCTCGCCGCGGCAAAGGCGCGCGGGATCAAGGTGGTCAATGTACCCGATTATTGCAAAGAGGATGTTTCGGATCACGCCATGGCCTTGCTGCTCGCCTGTGTCAGGAAGGTCGTTCGCCGCGACCGGCAGGTGAGGAACGGGCAATGGAACATCGGCCGCGCCGACCCCATCCACAGGATTAAGGGAAGGACATTGGGCATCGTTGGCTTTGGCAGGATCGGCGGGACCTTCTGCCGCAAGCTGCAAGGCTTTGAACTCGGGAGGATCCTTGTGTACGATCCGTACATTCCGCGGGAACTCATTACCCGGGCGGGAGCCGAACCCGCGGATTTCGATATCCTGCTGCGGGAATGCGATTATATCAGTATCCATACTCCCCTCACCGCGGAAACAAAGGGCATGTTTTCCACCCCGCAATTTCGAGCCATGAAAAAGAGCGCTATTCTGATCAATACGGCGCGAGGGCCTGTGGTGGACGGCAAGGCGCTGTACGAGGCGCTCAAGGATGGCGAAATTAACAGCGCTGGTCTGGATGTTCATGATATTGAGCCCATTTCCGAAGGCTCACCCTGGTTCGAAATGGAAAATGTGGCGCTTACCGACCACGCCGGCTGGTATTCCGAAGAGTCTCAAATTGAATTGCAGACCAAGTGCGCAAAAAACGTGGCTGCCGTTCTCCAGGGCGAAGATTGTCCGTTTGTGGTGAACCCTTAATTCTCGATGAACACCCACTCTGACAGTTCCTTTTGGCGAGGTTAATGGCATGGCTATTCTGAAAATAAAATCCGCTGAAGAGTGCGCCTTCGATATTCTCAGTTTGGGTGAAGTGATGATTCGTCTCGATCCCGGCGATAATCGCATTTCCAGGACCAGAACATTTCAGGTCTGGGAAGGGGGCGGAGAATACAACGTGGCTCGAGGACTGAAACGATGTTTCGGCATGCGCGGCGCCCTGGTGACGGCCATTGCGGACAACCCCGTGGGCAGGCTCCTGGAAGACCTTCTCTATCAAGGAGGGGTGGACATACGGCACGTCAAGTGGGCGCCGTTTGACGGCATAGGCCGGAAGACGCGCGTAGGGCTGAATTTCACGGAAAAGGGATTCGGCGCCCGAGCGGCGCTGGGCTGCTCGGATCGGGGCCACTCAGCTGCCTCACAGTTGAAGAAGGGCGACATCGACTGGGAAACAATTTTCGGTCGGGAAGGAGCGCGCTGGTTCCATACAGGCGGAATTTTCGCCGGCCTCTCCGAAGCCACGCCGGAAGTCATTGTAGAGGCCATGGAGATGGCGAAAAAGTGCGGCACGGTCATTTCTTACGACCTCAACTACCGCGCGTCCATATGGAAAGATGTCGGCGGACAGAAAAAGGCTCAGGAAGTGAACCGCCGAATCGCCCCCTACGTGGATGTCATGCTGGGCAATGAGGAGGACTTCACCGCCTGCCTCGGCTTGCATGTAGAGGGCGTGGACAAGAGTCTTTCCAAACTGGACCCGGCCAACTTCAAGAAGATGATCCTTCAGGCCGTCAGTGAATTCCCGAATTTCAAAGTCGTGGCCACCACCTTGAGGAATGCAAAGACTGCCACTGTCAACGACTGGGGCGCCATTGCGTACGCCGAGGGTCGTTTCGAGGAGGCCATACTCAGGGAGAACCTGGAAATCTATGATCGGGTAGGGGGAGGAGACAGTTTTGCCTCCGGACTGATCTACGGTCTGATGAACGGATGCGACCTTGCGCAAGCGGTCAATTACGGGGCCGCTCACGGCGCGCTGGCCATGACTACGCCGGGCGATACGTCCATGGCCACAAAAGATGAGGTCGAAAAGATTATGAAAGGCGGAGGCGCCCGCGTCGACCGCTAAGGGGTCGCAGGCCGGAAATATCTCATAAAGGCAAAATCACCGCCCTTTTCCGCGCTGCGGCGAAATGGCTGAGAAAGAGTAAAAGGATACTTCAGGGGGATTCGTGACCTACGACCATAAGACTCTTGATGTAACCATAATCGGAGCGGGCATGATTGTGCGCGATCTCATCCTGCCTACGGTATATCATCTGCAGCGGACGGGAATTGTAGGCGATATTACTGTGTGCGGCACACGCCCGCCCTCGCTGGCGAGCCTTAAGAACGACGGAGACATCAAGGAGGCTTTTCCCGGCCAGGATTTCACCGCGAGTCCCAATCCAGACGCGACCGAGACAGCGAGTCCCGACGCGTACCGAGAAATCCTCCGTCGGCGTGACCCATTCCAGGCCGTCATCGTAGCGCTACCCGATGAGTTGCATTTTCCAGCGGCCATGGACGCCATCCAGGCTCAACAGCACGTGTTGTGCGTTAAGCCTCTGACCCACAGCTATAGGCAGGCTGAGGAAATCGGAAACGCAGCCCGGGACCGCGGCCTGCTGGTCGGCGTTGAGTATCACAAGCGGTTCGATCGTCGTTCTCTCATCGCCCGGCGCCGTTACCGGAAGGGAGAACTTGGCGAGTTCGTCATGGGCGAAGCCAAGATGATTGAGCCCTACTTCTACCGTTTCTCCAATTTCCAAAACTGGTTCACCAGGGAAGCAACCGACCCCTTCGTGTATGTGGGCTGCCATTATGTCGATCTGGTCACTTTCATCACCGGCTTGAGGCCTACGGAGGTTTCGGTCGCCGGGGTTGAAGGCGTGTTCCCCAACGGCAAGAAAGGATACATGTGGGCCAGCGGGAGGGTTCGCTTCGAAAACGGGGCGCTGCTCTCGGTGACGGACGGCCTCGGGTATCCGGACAAAGGCGCGGGAGGCAACGAGCAGTGCCTCAGTATGTTTTTCGAAGGAGAAGGAGCAAGCGGCGCGCTGAAGCACAATGACCAATTCCGCGGTGTGGAGTACGGAGTGCTCACTCCTCAGGGGCCGGGTCGTAAGCAGTTCCAGTATGTCAATCCCGATTTTTTCCAGTATGTTCCCTGGGAAGGGCCGGGCTACCAACCGATCGGGTACGGACCCGACTCAGTCAGCGCTATCCTCACGGCTATGAGCCGGATAGAGGGCAGGGTCGCGGCGGCGGAGGGCGATGACGAAATGCGCCTCCGTCAAAGGTTGTGCCAGGAAATCGACCAAAGGGGTTTGATCGCCACCCCCGCAAATTCCTGGATGAATGAACTGGTCCACGAAGCCGCGCGAGCCTCCATCCTCAGCGGAGGAGATACGGTGTTCATCGAGTATGAACCGCGACCCCATATTCGGAAAAAATACGGAGTCTGAGGGCGCAAAGAACAAGTCGGAAGCGGCTGTTGGTTGTCGAGGAAAGGGATCTGACATGGCTGAATACTCTCTCCAGCCGGTAGAAGTGAAAAAGGTGTCCACCCGGTTTCGGGAAATTCGTACGCGACTACCCGTGCCGGAGTCTCTCCCCATCTTTCGCGCCCTGCAAGAAAGCGAACCTCGATCCATGATGGGGATGCCTCCGGTGGTGTGGGATAGAGCCGAAGGGTTCTCAGTCTATGACCGGTGGGGAAATCGCTGGATCGACTGGTCTTCGTGCGTCCTTATCAGTAATGTAGGCCACGGCCATCCTGCGGTGAAACAGGCGCTGCGCGAACAGATCGATCAGGGGCTCGTGGCCACCTATGTGTTCGTCCACGAAAAACGCGCCGCGCTTTCCAAAGCCCTGCAGGCCATCTCTCCGGATCCCGCAAACTACAAAGTATTCCTGCTCACTACGGGCAGCGAAGCCACCGAGAATTGCATCAAGCTGTCCAAGACCTACGCGCTGCGCAAGTACGGTCCGCGGAAAAAATATTTCGTATCCTTCCACAACGCGTTCCACGGCCGAACCATGGGAGCCCAGTTGGCCGGTGGGATCAAGAAGCAGAAAGAATGGCTGGGCAAATTGGATTCCAGTTTTATTCAGGTACCCTTTCCGGACTGGTATAACGAACCCCGCTGCTCATTCGAAGTCTTCCTGAATGCGCTGAAGGAACAGGGGGTATCCCCCGACCAAATCGCGGGCGTGATGACCGAATCGTATCAGGGTGGCGGGCCTCATTTCCTGCCCGGAGAGTATGCCCGGGAAATGGAATCTTTCTGCCGTCAACATGACATCGTCCTCACCTTCGATGAAGTGCAAGCGGGTTTCGGCCGCACGGGGAAGATGTTTTGTTACGAACACTATGGCGTGAAACCGGACCTGATCGCCTGCGGCAAGGGCATCACTTCCTCCCTTCCCCTGGCGGCGGTGATCGGCCGGCAGGACATAATGGATCTCTATCCTCCAGGTTCCATGACTTCTACTCATTCGGCCTCTCCTTTGGCGGTTGCCGCGGCCTTGGCCAATCTGGAGGCGCTCAGGAAAGAAAATCTGATCGAAAATGCTCGGTGTATGGGAGAACTACTGATTTCTGAACTTAAGCGTATCCAGCGGAAATACCCTACACGTCTTGGGACGGTTCTGGGAAAAGGGCTTGTGGCGGGAGTGCTGGCTGTGAAGGACGGCTCCAAGGAACCGGATGCGGAAACAGCTTTGAAAATAAATGTGTCCTGTTTCCAGAAAGGTTTGTTGATGTTCGCCCCGGTCGGTAGAGGAGGAGAATCGATCAAAATCGCTCCCCCTCTTTGCATAAGCGAAGACGGCCTCAGAGAGAGTATCGGGGTGTTCGAGGAGGCGGTTGATGAAACCTTGGAAAGGGCGCCAAAGGTCAAATCCTCTGTCTACAAAACATGAGAATTTCTTCCCATAGGCATTATGAACGAATGAATCACGATAAAAGAAACTTTCAGCGTACAGAGAGAGGCGGGCGGTTTAAGGTCGATTATACCACTCTCGGTCTCGAACTACCTCCTTCCATCGTAACGGCGATTACCTCGTTGGTATCACATCCACTTGATGACAAAATACTAATCAAGATCGGATCTACGAATTTTTCGAGCATGCTCACTGAGGCAGCGGGAAGACAATTTTGACGGTTTATTGTTGGGAAAAATAACCTGGGAACAATGAAAATTTTATAAATCAGAGGGTCTGGCAGGATTTTGAAAAACAATGGTCACGAACTGTTCTTTTCTTACATTAACCTGAAACACAAGAGGAGGGAATCATGAAGTTCTTGGTTGGAAGAAGGTTCGAGGGGAGAGACAATGTTTTTGTTTCCAGCTTGAGAGTGGTGGGCATCGTTTTTTTTGCCGCATTATGGGCGTTCATGGTTTTTCCGTCGACTGGTCAGGCAAAGGACACCATTCGAATCGGTTGTCTGATTCCTTTTACCGGTGTGGAGACTCATAACGGGTTATCCATGAAATATGGCGCTGAAATCGCACGGGATGATGTCAATGCGGCGGGAGGCGTCAATGGGAAGAAGATTGAACTCCTTTTCGAGGACACGACCTGTATGCCCGATGTGGCGGTGCAAAAAGCGCAGAAGCTCATCCGTCAGGACAAATGCGATTTGTTGGTCGGTACCCTCTCCTCGGCCGAGACATATGCTATTTTCGACTTTTCCAACAGAATGAAGAAAATATTTATGAACCCCACATTTTACACTGGGGCGTTGCAGAGTAAATATTTCTTTAGCACCGGCGCAACACCAAACCAGGTTATTTTCCCACTTATTGATTATGCTACCAGCCAGGGAAAGAAGACTTATTATTTCGTAGGTTCCGACTATGTCTGGCCTCATGGTTCCATAGCGGCCGCCAAACGTCACCTGAAAACGATCCCCGAAGCAAGTGTCGTGGGCGAGGAATACACCCCGTTCGGTACCACTGACTTCAGCTCTATCATTCGGAGAATCGAAGCCGCAAATCCCGACATTATATTTCCCTTTGTGGCCGGACTGGACGGCGCTACTTTCATGAAGCAATTGGCCGACTTCGGAGTCACAAAGAAAGTCATGATTCTGTCGGATTATTTTGATGAATTACTGGTCCCGGCGCTCACCCCGGAACAAGTTGCCGGAGCCATCAATACCTCCTGCTATTATTCATTTGTAGATACCGAGGCAAACAAGATTTTTAAAGAGAAATTGGCGAAATACGACAAAGACGCTGTCATGAGTAATTTTGGCTTGGGTATGTACCATAACATCATGCTGTTCGCCAAAGCCGCAAATAATGCGAAAAGCTCTGACACGGATGCGGTTATCAAAGCGCTGGAAGGGGTAAGCATAGACGGTGTGACCGGAAAAGTTACCCTCATGGCGGACACGCACCATGCGATTGAAAATGTTTATATGGCGGAAATCCAGCCGGACAAGAGCTTTAAACTCATTAAAGTTTTCGAACAGGTGGTTCCAGAAATCGAACAAAGTAAAGAATAAGCTTTTGATAACCTAGTCGATGTGTGGGGAACACCGAAGGTGTTTCCCACATCTACCCCATTTACCGAATAGTAGTCTTCATCGAGGGAATAATGCCCGAATACGATCAGATTATCGTACAAATTCTGAATGGAATCAGTCTGAGCATGATTCTCATTCTGATTTCGCTAGGCCTGGTCATTATTTTCGGACTTATGGGGATAATCAACCTGGCGCACGGCGAATTGTTCATGGTGGGCGCATATACCGTAGTCGCCATGAACGAATACGTAGTCAAAAGCTTTTGGTTAGGGGTTCTGGCGGCCCCTTTTGTGGTGGGCTTGATCGGACTTTTCTTGGAAAGAACGCTTATCAAACGCCTCTATAAAAGACCCATGGAAACATTGCTTGCCACCTGGGGGGTAAGCATCGCGATGCGACAACTCGTCAAGATCATCATGGGATCCGGACATAAAATGGTCATTTCTCCGACCTCCGGCGCCATAAAACTGTTCAGCGGCGTGGAATATCCAGCGTACCGGCTTATCATCATTGGGCTTACCGTATCGATACTTATAGGAATTTTCATCTTTCTGCTCAAGACTAATCTGGGCCTTCAATGCAGGACTGTAATATCCAACCGGGAGATGGCGTCCGCACTCGGGATCAACACCAGATTTTGCGATTCGTTTGTGTTTTCAATTGGCGCGGCATTGGCGGGAGTCGCTGGAGCTATCATGAGTCCTTTGGTCACCGTCAACCCGGAAATGGGGTTGGCATTTCTCGCGCGTTCATTTTTCGTCGTCATACTGGGAGGGCTTGGAAGCTTGCTCGGGGTACTCGGAGGAGGCGGCATCATCGGCGGCACCGAGGCGTTTTTTTCATTTTTCACCTCTGCAGTCACCGCTCAGGTCATCGTTCTGCTCTTGGCAATCGTGTTCATTCGACTCAAACCGAAGGGGCTGTTCGGAGGATCATAAGCCGTGGAACCGGAAAGGAAGAACACCAAACGATCCATCTTGATCAATATACTGGTTATAACCATTTTTTTGCTAATCCCACTGAGTGGAAACTCGTATCATGTCATATTGATATCTAAAATAATGACGTTCGCCATTTTGGCTTTAAGTCTGGACCTGATGTGGGGATATGCTGGCATATTCAGCTTCGGTCACTCCGCATTTTTCGGATTGGGGGCTTATGCCCTTGGTGTTCTTTTAAGGAATACCGATTCCGCAAGCTATACGTATATAGGGTTTATTTTGTCCATCATAGCGCCCATGGTTGTTGCCATGGCCCTGGGATATTTTGTGTTCTACGGCAAGGTAAGCGGAGTGTATTTTGGGCTGATCACCCTCGCCTTTGCTTCCATCCTGCAACAAATTTTTGTCACCTCGATAAAGTACACAGGGGGAGACAATGGTCTCTATGGGTTTCCGTTTCCTGAACTGCAGTTGCCAGGAGGGGTAACCCTCTTTCTTGAAAACGAAAACACCCTCTACTACGTCGCGCTAATTTCTCTCGTCGCATGTTATTTTCTGTGCCGGCTCATCGTGCGTTCCCCCTTCGGCAGGGTTCTAAAGGGTATTAAGGACAATGAATCAAGGATGGATTTCTTTGGCTACAGCGTGCCTTTTTTCAAACTGATCGTTTTTACCATTTCGGCGGGAATGGCGGGATATGCGGGGGCGCTTTACGTGCCGGTCGGTTTTGTTTCACCCACGTTGTTTAGTCTCTTGCTTTCCACCCAAATTCTGGTATGGGTCGCCGTAGGTGGCAGGGGAACCCTTATCGGCGGTGTGGTAGGCGCATTTTTAGTCAATTACCTTGAGGCTTTTCTAAGCAGTTCATTTGTAAGTGTCTGGCTTCTGCTTATTGCCTGTACTCTGATTACCTCAGTGCTTTTCTGGCCCCAGGGGATTATGGGCTATGTCAAACAGCGATTCGGGAGCACCTTTTTGGGCTGAAATCCCCTTGGAAAATGAACAATTATTCGATTTTTCGCAATAAGGTGAAACATTGACATTATCTCCAAAAAGAGATGAAGCTGCGAAGCAGCCTATCCTGCGCACCGTTAATCTCAGCAAGCGATTTGGAGGATTGGTCGCTATTGATGACTTGAATTTTCAAATTACCCATAAGGAACTTCATTGCATCATCGGTCCAAATGGAGCTGGAAAATCAACCCTTTTCAACTTGATCACCGGCTATATTTATCCGAGTTCGGGGCAAATTTTTTTTAATGGCGCCAAGCTGGGGCACAAGAATCCCAATCGAATATGCCGCTTAGGGATCGGTCGAAAATTTCAAGTCCCCAACATTTTTCCCTCGCTTACGGTTGATGAGAACCTTCGTTTAGCCCTGCATGGTAAGCGCGGCGCCTTAACCCTTTTCAAGGGAGGCGGCCAGAACGATGATCAGGAGGTCAAGAATATCCTGTCGGAAATCGGACTGGTAGAAAAAAGGATGGAAATTGCGGATGTTCTTTCCCACGGCGAAAAGCAGTGGCTTGAAATCGGTATGGTTTTGATCAACAAACCCGAGCTCGTGCTATTGGACGAACCTACTGCGGGCATGAGCCCGGAGGAAACGAGCCATACGGCCAAACTGATTAAAATGATATCCAACCGCGTCACTGTCGTGGTCATTGAACATGACCTCAAATTCATACGTGAGATTGCCCATAATGTGACGGTGTTGCACCGTGGCGGAAAACTTGCGGAAGGTAACCTCGAAGACATTATGAGAAATCCTGAGGTAAAGAGAGTCTATCTCGGGGATAGTGTAGGGAATTAACCATGAACGATGCGAATGATGATCGCTTCAATTCTGAAGCCATACTTTCCATTCAGCAACTCGACGTCTGTTATGGAGAAAGCCACATCATCCGTAAGGTCGATTTGTCGCTTCAAAAAGGCGAGGTTTTGAATCTCTTGGGCAGAAATGGAGTGGGAAAAACGACTTTGCTAAAAAGCATCATGGGACTGATAAAACCACGCTCAGGAAAGATTTTTTTTCGAGATGAACGAATCGATGGGAGTGAGCCGTATGAAATAGCCCGTAAGGGAATTATGTACGTTCCTCAAGGGCGGGAGATATTCCCAAAGCTTAGCGTTCATGAAAACCTTATGGCGGCCACGTTCGGCAGGGGTAGGAAAATACCGGAAAGTGTTTTTGAATACTTCCCTTTTCTGAAAGAACGCTTGAAGCAGAAAGGCGGAACCATGAGCGGTGGTGAGCAACAAATGCTCGCCATTGCCAGGGCGCTGGCGGGAAAACCAGAATTGCTCCTCCTAGATGAACCCACTGAAGGGATTCAGCCAAGCATTGTACAGCGTATCAGGCATATCATCTGCGCCATTGTGGAGGACCTGAAGATTTCCACACTGCTGGTTGAGCAGAATATCGATTTCGCCTGTGGCGTGACTGAGCAGTGTACCATCATGGAGAAAGGTGAGATTGTTTATAATGGCATCATTCAGGGATCTCAGGACAAAGTATGCGAAAAGCACCTCCTTTCTTTGTCTGGATGATCGATAACGTACGGATGTGCGAATCGTGAAAATACTTGCGACTTACTATCCTGGGAGAAAGAAGTAGAGTTAATCTAAGAGAACATATTCTGGAAGCCATGAAAGCCCTTCTGGAATTTTTAAAACATCTCAAGTGAATATTTGATATATATAATTATCTTTATTATTTTTGTAATTTTTACAAGGTCCACTGCAAGGGTGGCAAAGATGGAACCCAATACCTAGCGAAAAGGAACGGGCATATGGGAAAAATAATGAACGAGACATATGATTTTTGCATTGTCGGCGTTGGGGCCTGTGGCGGTTTGCTCGCCAAAGAACTGTCTGAAAGAGGCTTTTCAGTAATTGGTCTAGACGCCGGCCCGCGCTATAAGCAGATGGACTTTGTAAACGATGAAGCTGACATGCTTAAGCTTTTCTGGAATGAACCTCGATCCTATTCCGGAAAAGACCCAGCCCATATTATGTCCGGCTTTGGCGTAGGAGGTGGAACTTTAGTTTGGTGTGGAGTGTCCCCCCGTTTCCATGAATCTGATTTTCGGATTCATAGTTTAGACGGCGTAGGCGTTGATTGGCCTATCACATACAAGGAGCTTGCCCCCTATTACCACCGAGTTGAACAAGATTTTGGTGTCTCGGGGAACCATCTTGAAAATCCTTGGACGGTGCCTCGAGGGCCGTATCCCATGCCTGCTATCGAATGGAGCTGGGCTAATCAGGTAGTGGCCAAAGGGGTAGAGAAGCTGGGCGCTAAGCCAATGCACGGGCCCCTGGCAATTACTTCAAAGCCATATAGAGGACGGGAAGAGTGTAATAAATGTGGTTTTTGCATCTCGGGTTGTCCGAGCAGAGCGAAAAGCTGCACGCTGCATGGATATGTTCCGGAAGCAGAAGCCAATGGGGCCATGATCATAGCGGAAGCCTTTGTTTTCAATATTTGTTATGACGCCAAGATCAACCGCGTTACGGGCGTCGAATATTATGATGAAGAACTCCAGGAACATCGGGTAAAGGCAAAAACTGTCATCCTGTCCGCACATCCTATGGAAACCACAAGACTGCTTTTACTTTCAGCCAACAGCACGTTCCCGCAGGGTCTTGCTAACTCATCCGGATTAGTTGGTAAGAACTTCATGTACCATTATACAAATTCCATTTATGGAATCTTTGAACAGAAGATGAACGCTTTCAAAGGGCCTATTATGGGTAACCTGTTCATCCAAGACTGGTACGAGACGGATGGAAAACGCGGTTTTGCGCGAGGTTATACCATAGAAGACTTTCTGCCCCATCCCTTCTACTATGCAATTGCTGGCCCACTCTTCTGGGGGCAAGAACTTAAGAATATGATTAAAGTTTATGACCACGCGCACGGCTTATGGACCTGTGGTGAAGGTCTGCCGAATGATAACAATACCCTCACACTCTCTTCAGAGTTAAAGGATCATCGCGGTCTGCCGGTCGTGGAGGGAACCCACGAGTGGTTGGACAATGACAGGGCAAGCATTAAACACGCCATCGAGAAAAGTGTCGCCATTCTTGAAGCCGCCGGCGCTAAGAAGACTTATGTGGGAAAAAATATGGGAGCGCATCCCATGGGAACTGCCCGTATGGGGGTGGATCCAAATAAATCGGTAGTCAATTCTTTCTGTCAAGCCCACGATATCTCGAATTTGTTCATTTGCGATCCGAGCGTGCTACCGACCGGTGGAGGTACAAACCATACGTTAACGTCAATGGCAATCTCGAGTCGCGCCGGTCACTATATGACGGAAATGGCTAAACGTCACGAGCTGTGACAACACGTGATCAATTAACTCAGGGGATTCTGGAATGTGGAAAATAGAAGGCGATGAATTCGAATACAAAAATACTATCGAATTCACCGGATCGATTCAGGCGATCTACAATATTATTTCAGCGGTAGAGGGCTATTCGGATTTCCTTACTGATGTTGCAGTCGCCAAAATGGAAGCCGATAACATTTGCCACATGATCTACCGAGTTGGCCCGTTGCGAGTCCTCGTCCGGTCCAAGTTCATACTAGAAGAAAACAAAGGCGTTCACTTCGAAATGATCGAGGGGCCAATGATTGAATGCATGAGAGGCAGTTGGCATATTGAGCCGACAAAAGATGGGGCGCTGGTTACATTCGAAACCTATATTAAGGCGGGACGGGCAGGAAAATACCTTCTGAAGACCGCTTCAAGATACCTGAAGCGAAAGAATGATATCCTCATCGAAGCTTTTCGTCAGCAGATAATAAAAAATCAGGAACAATCCGACCGGGAAGAGTGACAACTACGCAAGAATCATCAAAGCAATAAACTACTTTGCCAGAAAGGGATATCATGGAAAAGAAAACGCTACTGACGGACGAACAAATAGAGGTTCTTGAACGACTTGCTACGCTGATCATCCCAAAGGATGATTTTGATGATGGTTTGAGCGATATGGGCTTTGCCGGCACGATTGAAACGCGTAATGAATATCAGCCTTGGATGGCGGAACTATATGCGATCGGTTTACAAGGTATTGAGAATATCAGCAATCAGATGTTAGGAAAGCGATTTCTAGATTTGGATGATACACAATGTGGTGAGGTAATCAAGGCGCTCAAATCCGACAATCCTCCTGGTGATGTTTGGACAAAAAAAAATAGTGCGTTGGCGTTCTACAGCAATATAAGACAGGATGCATGCTTTATTTACTGTACGGATGAAGATGTCTGGAACCGTATAGGCTTTCCGGGTTCGGCTTTTGAGAAAGGTGGTTATCCTGATTTTACTGATCCGCAAAAGTGAACGGGCCTATAAACAAAATTAAGGTTGCATTGTCCTGATCTGACAAAACAGTCTGCTATCTTCTCCATAAAATCCAGAATGAGGAGGAGATATCATGAACTTAGATCAGCTTCGGGAGTGTTTTCCCGATGAAACCGCCTGTCGGAACTTTTTGGAATCGGTTATTTGGTCCAATGGTCGCCGATGTCCGCATTGTGGCCATGTTAAATCGTCGATCGTTAAAAACATTTAACTTTCTGAATTTGCCATAATAAATGTTGTGTTTATGGTATGTTGTTTTGCAAGAAAGAATCTTCTATCCCTCATTTTTTGGCAAAACCAAGCGACCAAAGAAAGCTGTTGTACGACCCCAAAATGAATTCTTCCATACTCGTCTGGAAGTTATTTGTAATCCATCCCATCCCCTGGTCAAACTGGCCGACCGGATCGAATGGGAAAGGCTAGATGAGCAGTTTGCGCCACTGTACGCAGAAGAGGGGCGTCCCGCGACGGCGACCCGGATGATGATCGGATTGACGCTCCTGCAGAGCCTTTACAAGTTAAGTGAAGATGACGTTGTCAATCGCTGGCCGGAAAATCCGTACTGGCAACACCTGTATGGAGAGACCTTCTTTCAACACCGGCGTCCCATTATTCGAAGCGGCCTGAGCAAATGGCGTAAACGAATCAAAAGCAAGGGGATGGAGGCTCTCTTACAACAGACATTGGCTGTCGGGCTTGATGCCGGCGCGGTCAAGCCGACCAGTCTGAAACGGGTCAGCGTCCCTCCCACGGTTCAGCCCAAGGCGATCGCCCACCCAACCGACGCCAGGTTACTCAACCGCGGCCGAGAGCGGCTGGTTCGCCTGGCTGGGAAACAGGGGGTTACCTTGCGCCAGAGTTATCGCCGCAAGGGCCCACAAGCGGTTCTCAAGGCTGGTCGATATGCCCATGCCCGGCAGACGCAGCGAATGCGTAAGCAGATCAAACGGCTGCGCACGTACCTGGGGCGCGTCATTCGTGACATCGAACGCAAAGTCGAAAAACCGCCGGAGGCTCTCCGGCATGAGCTTCATCTGGCAAAACGGTTGCTGAAACAGCGGCGTTCCGATAGCAACAAACTTTACAGCCTGCATGAGCCCCATGTGGCCTGTATCAGCAAAGGCAAGGCGCACAAAAAATACGAGTTCGGAAACAAGGTCAGCATCTGCGTCACCAACCGGGAGGGCTTCATCCTGGGCGCCCAAGGTCTGGAAGGCAATCCCTATGACGGGCACTCCCTCAAGGGCGCTCTCGATCAGGTAACCGAACTCACCGGCGCCAGACCGGAACGCTGCTATGTGGATCGCGGCTATCGAGGGCATGGAGTGACCGACACCCAAGTGTTTCTGTCCGGTCAAAGACGCAAGGTAACTCCCACCATCAAACGTGAGATGAAGCGCCGCAGCGCCATCGAAGCGGTCATCGGACATCAGAAGACCGAAGGGCAACTCGGCCGGAACCGTCTGCGAGGCATTCTTGGTGATCAGATCAACGCCCTCATGGCCGCAATCGGTTACAACCTCAGGCTGATCCTGAAAGCCCTGAGTTCTTTACTGCAAATTTTCAAAGAGCTGTTGACCAAAATGGCTCGCTCAAAACGAAATATCTAATAAAGCACTTACCTCAGCCTGAGTTCGGGTTTTGGAACGATCGACTAATTAATAACAAAAATGAAACCTTGTTACCGAATTCGTATTTTTTGTGCGCCTTGCCTTTGCTGATACAGGCCACATGGGGCTCATGCAGGCTGTAAAGTTTGTTGCTGTCGGAACGCTGCTGTTTCAGCAGCCGTTTTGCCAGATGCAGCTCATGCCGGAGAGCCTCCGGCGGTTTTTCGACTTTGCGTTCGATGTCACGAATGACGCGCCCCAGGTACGTGCGCAACCGTTTGATCTGCTTACGCATTCGCTGTGTCTGCCGGGCATGGGCATATCGACCAGCCTTGAGAACCGCTTGTGGGTCCTTGCGGCGATAACTCTGGCGCAAGGTAACCCCCTGTTTTCCAGCCAGGCGAACCAGCCGCTCCCGACTGCGGTTGAATAACTTGGCGTCGGTCGGATAGGCGATCGCCTTGGGCTGAACCGTGGTGTCGACGCTGACCCGTTTCAGACTGGTCGGCCTGACCGCGCCCACATCAAGACCGACAGCCAATGTCTGTTGCAAAAGAGCTTCCATCCCCCTGCTCTTGATCCGTTTGCGCCATTTGCTCAGGCCGCTTCGAACGATGGGACGCCGATGCTGAAAGAAGGTCTCTCCGCACAGGTATTGCCAGTACGGATTTTCCGGCCAGCGATTGACAACGTCATCCTCGCTCAGCTTGTAAAGGCTCTGCAGGAGCGTCAAACCGATCATCAGTCGGGTTGCTGTCGCGGGACGACCGTCTTCGGCGTACAGCGGCGCAAATAGCCCATCCAGGCGGTCCCATTCGATCCGGTCCGCCAGCTTGACCAGAGGATGGGCTGGGTTACAAATAACTTCCAGACGAATATGGAAAAGCTCGTTTTGGGGTCGTGCAACAGGTTTCTTCGGTCGCATGGTTTTGCCAGAAAATGAGGGTTAAATGATCGTTTTCTTGCAAAACAAGATACCATAAACACGGCAATAATTCCAGTTAATTCAAACACATAAACGATTTTAACGATCGACGAATTAGCGCCATGATTAACACGAAAATGCTTTTGAAAGCCAATGTCCACCAAGCCGTCATATCCACGCCAGCCACCGAGTGAACAACGCTCTCAATGCTGACTCGACCGCGGATAACTGCCTGAAGTGTCTTGCGTTTACAGTCAGGGACGATCTCGGTGTAGACATTGCCATTGCGTCTGAAGATGCCGAACACAGAAGGTTTTTCCATACGCTCCACGGCCTCGTCTTCCCTTGACCCGGCGTGCGCCGAAATAGCTTTCATCGACCTCGACTTCACCCGAAAGGGGTGATTGGGTTTCACAATGGGCTGCGATTCGTCCTCGTAGTTGTTTCAGGTATCGGTTAATAGTGTTCCTGTTGAGTCGGGTAATGTGTGCAATTTGAGAGGCGTTCAGATCCAGTGAAAAAAGTCGCACAATATGGCGAAATTTGACCGCAGAAATTTTTGCACGTTTTATATACTTATTTTTAACTGTCATAACTAGAACTTATAATACTTTTCCTTACTCTGTCCTAGTCATGACCCATAATTTTATATCCCTTGGATCGATTTATCCAACTTCAATTCTCATTTTAGCAACAAGCCCCCAAATCTAAATCTCGTGATTTACCTTAGCTGCGTATAGGTCGGTTTTCAGCGCCTGTAGCGCTCCGTAAAATATACATGCGTATACTAAGCGCTAATTTGAAATCGGTACCCAGGCCAGTGAAAAACTTATGGCCAAATTTAATATCCTCAACTGAAAGATGCCCCATCCGCTTTTGAAGACGAACAGTGTTATCAGAATTTAGAATATCTTGTTTCTCAAGAAGCTGAAGCCCAATAGAGCACAGGTTTCTAGAAAGCTTCCGCTTCTACTCCATTTATACGCTCGGCAGTCCCACCTTTCTTAGGGCCTCCCGAATGCGTTCTCGTTCATCAGCGGTAATACGTTGAAGGGGTGGACGAACAACGGCCACACTGATTCTGCCAAGCAGAGCCAGAGCTTCTTTCATACGGTTATGCATATCCACAAAGGGATTGGCGTAAAAAACCTGCACCAAAGGATCCAGTCGATCATTGATTCTTGAGGCCTCATCCAAGTCGCCTTGTTTCGCGGCCTTGAATAATTGCGCCTGAAGATCCGCCGCCACACTCCCCATCCCCGAGATGGCTCCGTCAGCGCCAAGTGTAAAACTAGCGAAAAGCGACATGGTAAAGCTTGAGAGAATCGCCACCGGTTTGCCGGTGGATCTTATGGCGCGCAGATTTTTTTCGAACGCGACTATATCGTTACTCCATTCTTTGACGGCCACGACTTGCGGGATCTTGGTCAGTTCAATCAAAGTCTCGGCGCTGTATCCAATTCCGGATGACGGCGGATATTGAAAAACGACCATTGGCAGGTCTACCGAGTCGGCGATTGTCGCAAAGTGACGATACACCATTTCGGGACGGTACTGAGCTCCCCACATAAAAAGAGTGGGAGGAAAAATAAGTAAGCCGTGAGCGCCTTCCGCTTTGGCGTCCTTGGCAAGTTCAGCGGCCTCCATTGTGCCGTCTGAGTAGACGCCGGAAATCAGGTTCACACGTGAGCCCACTTCATCGAGCGCGATAGCCAAGGCACGGCGTCTTTCCTCTCTCGTGAGGGACGAAACCTCCGCCGCGTGGCCGTTACACACGATTCCAGTAACGCCGGGAACGTCAGCCAGCCAAGAAAGATGGCGGCGATAATCCTCTTCATGTATCGAATAATCGGCGTTAAACGGAAGCAGGTTTGCAGGAATAACCCCCGAAAATCGGAAATTGTTTGCCATCTTTTCTCTCCCTTGAACGCTATCTTTTTCCTCTGCTGGGCAGAGATACGGCCAGAATCAGGCTTCATTCTGCATGTTGCGCAGAACGGTATGGAGGTGGTCGAGCATTATAGACTCGGCCAAGGCGGCGTTGCGATCCCGAATGGCGGCCACCAGTTTATGGTGCTGACTGGCGTAAGTCTTCCATCTTTCGGGTGTCAGGCTGGCTTCTTTCATCCGTCCCCAAACTTGTCCCTTGCGCAACTGGTTTGCTATGTTAAACAGAGACCGGAGCAAAAGGTTGTTGGTAGCTTGGGCGATTGTCTCATGAAGGACCAAGTCCCATTTCTCGTTGTCCTCGAAACCGGTGGCCGTCTCTGAACGATGGACGGCTAACTTCATCTTATCGATCTCTTTGCTATTAGCCCGCATTGCGGCCATTGCGGCCATCTTCGGTTCGATGACAAGCCGGACTTCCATTATCTCAAAGGGTGAAGTGAGCTCCATGAGAGGACGTATATTTATTTCGCTCGGTTGGGGGGCTGAACCAACAAAGGTTCCTCTGCCGACATGACGCCAGATCAAACCTTCTGATTCCAGTTCGGCCAGAGCCTTGCGCAGAGCGCCTCTGCTCATACCCAGCTGTCCGGCCAAGACTCTTTCCGGGGGCAGGCGGTTACCCTTCTGTATCTGTCCTGACAGAATCATCTGACGGATTGCTTCAACACTATCTGTGGATTTGTCATACATTATGCTTTTTTACACCGAATCGGTTTAAATCGCAACCAATTTTTAATTGGTCTGGAATAGGCCTATATCACCCGCCCCTTATTTACCCGTTTTTTCCTTGACAGCGGCGGATGCGTAACGTTAAATGGTTTTAAATTGGTTATGCAATTGGTTGCATACATATCGCGCTATCTCTCATCACTTCAGCTATTGAGCTAACCGGCTGGAAGCCAAATGAATTTCCAGCCCCGAGTTGGTCTGTCATAAAAATTCGGAATCACAGGTTTAGGCTCTATCAACCGCAAAATGAACTGATTTAAGCGCCACAAGGTTTATCAAAGAAAAACCAACAAACCTAAGAAGGAGGAGGCGATGAGACATATCAATTTGTGGAAAATGACCTTAGTTCTTGTTCTGGTCTTTGGCCTTGTCATTTCGGCCCAGGTCACCAATTCGGCCGCCGCGGAAGAAAAAGTGGTTTGGACCTTTGCCACCAACCCCGGACCAGCGGCTAATTCATGGTCATTCCATCCCTACCCGCGTTTCCAGAAATTGCTGGAGAAAAACTCAGGCGGACGTTTCATTCTCGAGACTAAGGTTGGACTCTATCCGCCCAAGGAAGTCATTCACGCTGTCATCGCCGGTCAAGTTGAGATCGGCTGGGAACGGACCCCGTGGCTGGCTGGAACCTTCCCGCTGTGGGACCTGTCGCTACCGTTCTTCTGGGACAATGTGTTCGAGTATGAGGCGTTTTTGAACGATCCAAGGATGCAGGCTATCAATGAAAGGACCTTCGGTGAGCATGGCCTCATCAAGATCGCTGAGATCCAAAGCGCCACTACCGACGGTATCTTCGCCAAAAAGCCGATCAAAACTCTGGATGATTTCAAGGGCCTCAAGGTCAGGACCGCGGGAGTCATTCCTACGCTCGCGCTCAAGTTGATGGGCGCCTCGCCTTTGACTATCCCCACGACGGAAATTTTGGAGGCGCTTCAACGTGGCACGGTCGACGCCATCCAAACTTCGCGAGGCTGGGGTATGGGCTTCGGTCTGCCCGACGTAGCCACTAACGTCAGCATCTGGAGCGTCCAGTCGATCTTCCCAGGCATGCTCATTGTTAACAAAAAGAAATTCGACGCGTTGCCGGACGACTTGAAAAAGATCCTCATCGACACCGGTCTCGAGATGCAAGGGCAGAACGCGTTTGGCGCCCTGATCGAGGAATTGGAATCCGAGATCGGCGCCAAGGTGAGCTCAATGGACGTAGTCCATCCGGATAAGGCGGAGATCGATAAGGCGCGGGTGATATGCAGGCCTGTCATACAGAAATGGCTCGAGCTGGCTGGACCTGACGGGCAGGAGGTCCTGGCCATCGCCGCCGAGTACGCCAGTGGCGCCAAGATCATGATGAGCAAATAAATCTGGCTCCAATGGGTGGCCGGATCGGGTAGATCGTCCGGCCCCCTTGAAAATGGACGCATCCCACAATGAATATACTGGCAAAGTACCTAGACAGACTGGCCGATCTGATGGGCTATATCGCGGGCTGCATGGTCCCGGTCATGGTCGTCCTTGTGGCGGTCGAAGTCTTCATGCGGTATGTCCTCCACAATCCACCCATGGTGGCTGATGAATTCAGCGCCTATCTCCTGGTCAGCTTGTCTTATCTCGGTTTGGCCTACACGTGGAGGCGGGGTGGGCACGTCCGCATAACCATCCTGGTCAGCCGCCTACCGGTCAAGGTTGCCTCATGGATCAGGCTGCTCGTCCTGTGTCTGATCCTGGCTTTCATGATCGGCATTACCAAGGCAGGCTACGACATGGTCGTCTATGCCAAGATGATCGGGCTCAAGTCGGACACTTGGCTGATGTTCCCCCTCTTTTGGCCGCAAATGACCGTATTTCTTGGCTTTCTTATGTTGACGCTGACCCTGCTGATGGAGATTGCCAGAGTGATAGTCAAAATCCGGGCCGGCAAACCGGTGGAGGACAAGGTCGAATGAGTTTATTGCTGGTATCTCTGACTCTCCTCGGCGGATTGATTTTGCTGTTGGCGCTCGGAGTCGAAATCGCTCCGGCCATGGGAACCGTCGCCGCGTTTGGATTGATCGTTTTCGTCGGCCAAGGAATGGATTATTTCGCCCGAGCGGCCTTCGAGATCATGAACAACTTTACGTTCACCGCCATCCCCCTATTTGTCTTCATGGGGGCAATTTTTTCTAATACCGGCATCATTACGACCCTTTTCCGCGGTTCGGAAAAGATATTCGGCAGTCTTCCCGGTAGCCTGGCCTCCAGTGTCATTGTGGCCAATTCAATTTTCGGCGCCATCTCCGGTTCGTCTCTGGCCGCTGTGGCCACCTTTGGCAAGATATGCTTCCCGGAAATGAAAAAGGTCGGCTACGATGTCAAACTCTCCCTGGGCGCCATCGCCATCTCCGGAACCCTTAGCGTTCTCATCCCGCCCAGCGTCATTCTCATTGTCTATGCTGGTTGGCAGGACGTCTCCGTAGCCCGTCTCTTCGCCGGAGGCATGGTTCCCGGAGTCATTCTGACCGCCATGCTGATCCTTACGGTGACAGTGCTGGTTCTCCGCAATCCCTCCCTGGCCCCGAAGGTGGCTAAGCTCACCATGGCTGAAAAGGCCAGAGCGCTGGTTGAATTGTTGCCCTTTTTGGGCATCATCTTCTTGGTCTTGGGGACTATCTTCGGCGGGATCATGACCCCGACCGAGTCGGCCGCTCTGGGCGCTTTCATTAGCGTGGTCATGGCCATGATCTATCGGCGCCTGACGCTGAGGGCTTTTCTGGATAGCATGTGGACAGCGGTGATCATTACCTCGATGATCGCGTTCGTTCTTTTCACCGCCCGAATGCTGGGGCAGGTTTTCCAGTTTGTGGGTCTAACCGAGGCCTTCTCCGGGTTCATGACGAACCTCCCGCTGGGCAAAAACGCCATTTTGTTCGTGATCTGCGCCATGTACATAGTTCTCGGCTGTTTTTTCGACGCCCTATCGATGTTGGTCCTGACTTTGCCGTTTATCGCCCCGATCATCAACGATCTGGGATTCGACAAAATCTGGTTCGGAGTCATTTACGTGGTTCTGGCTGAAATCGGTCTGGTTACACCGCCATACGGCCTCAACCTTTTCGTCCTCAACGGCGTGGTGCCGGATTACGAAATCACCACCATATTTATGGGCACCCTGCCGTTTTTGATACCGGCGGTGGTTTTAGTCCTGCTGCTGGCCCTCTTCCCGGAGCTTGTCCTCTGGCTTCCTGGATTATTGTACTGAATTGAGCAGGAGTGACCTGAACGAGCCAAGCGCGTGGCGTACGGCTGAATTACGGAATCGCCTCTTCAGCATACTGTGTTCGAGAGACTGAGCAAGCAAAGTATCGCGTGTGAAAAGGAGTAACATATGACCGACTTGAATTACGAAGGCGTATCCCTGGAGAATGCCCCTTTCTTCGAAAAAGAGAAATACTGGGTTTCGCCCATGAATTTCCTTGGTGAGACGCATGATAAGTCCCAGGTTCAGCCCAAGGTGGCCATTCACGACGTGACGCTGCGTGACGGCGAGCAGACCCCCAATGTGATCTTTACCACTGAGGAGCGGATCGCCATCGCCAAGGCCCTGAACGATCTCGGCGTCGACCGGATCGAGTTCGGCATGCCTGTCGTCTCCAAGGACATCTACGAGGCCTTCCAAGAAGTCGCCAAGATGAATTTCACCTCTGAGATCGTCGCGTTTCTGAGGGCCCATCCGGATGACATCAAGGTGGCGGCCGACCTGGGAATCAAGAGCGTCATCATCGAACATAACGTCAATCCCTATTACTGCAAACACGCATATGGCCTGACCCATGAGGAGACGGCCACCCGGATGGCCAACGCGGTCAAAGATGCGCAGTCGGCCGGAATCAAGGCGCGGTTGATGGGCTGGGACGCCTCCCGGACAACGCTTGACTACCTCAAACGGCTCTACTCTGACATCTGCGAGCAGGTTACGCCGGAATCGATCATCTTTGTGGACACGTTCGGTGTGCTCACCCCCGCGGCCATGGGCCACGTTGTCAAATCCTTCAAGCAATGGTTCTCAGACGTTCCTATCGAAGTTCACAACCACAACGGCTTCGGTTTGGGCATGGCGAATTTGGTGGCCGGGGTGTTGGCCGGAGCGAGCTGCGTCCACGGCGCCCTGTTGGGCCTGGGCGAGCGAGACGGCAACATCCCCATTGATGAGATCGCCATGGCTCTGGAGTTGCTCTATAAGATCCCCACTTCTATCGACTTGTCCCAGATCAGTCGGGTTTGCGAGCTGGCCCAGAGGATCAGCCGTTTCAAGAACCAGGGCACCAAGCCCATCTCGGGTGAGTTTTACTTTCAGCTCCAGGCTGGGGTGGTCATCCACGCCGTTGAGAAGATGGCCGAGGCCGGGCTGGGCTCGCGGACTTGGGCCGCCTTCGCGCCAGAGATTATCGGCAAGAACGGCTACGAATATCTCTTGAGCAAGGTTTCAGGAGCCAGGACCATCAAGCTGTATCTTAAGGAGTTGGGACTGGAAGCCAGCCAAGAGGAGATGACTGAGTTGCTTGAAATCGTCAAGGAACAGTCCAACCTGGTCAAGGGGGTTATCAGCCTGGAGGAGTTCGGTTTCATCGCCCGCGACTATCTCCAGCGAAAGGGGCGATAGCCCCAAAAACCTGACGGCCCGCACACGGGCTGTCCGAAAAACGCTTTCGCGGGCGGGCGCGATATTATCGGGCGCCAGTCAAATCTGCGCTCGACCGGCGCACCGGGACAGAGGAGACGCAATCGTGCGGGTAAACGACGCAAAAGGCATGATGGCCTTCTGGACAGACATCACCGAAGAGTACATTCTGCGATTTCAGGAGTGGCATAACTGCGAACACGTAATTGAGCGGACCTCTATACCTGGCTTCATGGTAGGCCGTCGTTACCGGGGTATCGGCGACTCGCCGATGTTTTTCATCAGTTACGAGACGACCGAACCGGCCGTCTTCAAAAGCCAAGCCTATATGGACCGGCTCAACAACCCGACACCATGGACCAAGGAGGCGCTGCTCCACTTCAACAACAATATGCGCAACATCTACCGCCTTGTGGAAGCCTCGGGCGAGCAGGCGCCTTCGGAGGCGCCCTACACGATGGCGGTCCGTTTCAACATCAAACCCGAGGCCGAAACAGAGACGGTCGATTGGTATTCCACAGACTGCCTGCGCGCGTTAACCGCGGTCGAGGGGGTATTTAGAGCGCGCCTCTTCGAGGTTGACGAAGAGATTTCCAATATCCAGACCGCGGAACGAGCCATCTACAGCGGTGGGCCCGGGCGCCAGAAATACTTGCTCTATTGTGAGATGGTCAGACCTGAAGTGGCCGAAAAACCGGAATTTATGGCAGTCAGTCGAGGCAAGGGTAACCCGGAGCTATTCAAAAACATGGAGAACATCTTCGAGGAGCTGTCCTGGCTCGAGTTCGCCATGTACAACCCTGATTACATGAAAAGGACGTGAGCCATGGCTGACCTGAAAGTCGATTTTTGCGGGCTTGGGTTTAAGAACCCCATTATCGTTTCCTCCATCGAGCCGACCAATAGTGTCGAAAAACTGAAAAAATGCATCGACGCGGGGGCTGCCGGGGCTATCGTCAAGACCCTGACCGACATACCTGCAATGCATGCCCTGACCAGGAGCTCGAGATACGCCATCCTTAACGAGGAGGGACGCTACATAAAAGGTAAGGTACCCCGGCATTACACCTTCTACAGTCGCTCCGGCTTCGCCAAGGAGGATTACCGGGACTGGGCCGCCTGGCTCAAGGAGACCCAAGCCTACGCCGCCCAAAATGGAGCTCATATCATCGCCAGCGTCTCTGGCGGTTCGGCGGAAGGCTGGCGGGACATCTCCCGCATGGCCGAGGACAGTGGCGTGCCCATGCTTGAGCTGAACCTGGGCTGCCCCCATACGACGCAAATGAAAAACGCTCGAGCCGGGGCGCTCATCTGCCAGAATCCCGACGCCTCGGCCGAGGCGACGTCGGTCGTGAAAGAGGCGGTAACCATCCCAATCATAGTCAAACTCTCCCCTGAAGCGGCCAATCTGACTGTTATCGCCGATGCGGTCAAGAAGGCCGGCGCCGATGCGGTTACGGTCAACAGCCGATTCACCGGCTTCTGCGTCGATATCGAGACTGGTCGTCCCTACATCGGAGGCCCAGCCGGCGTCGGAGGCCCGTGGATAAAACCGGTAACGCTACGCTGGGTCCACGACATCTATTCCAAATTGGGAATGCCCATAGCGGGATCCAACGGTATTTTCGACTGGCGAGACGCCGTGGAATTCATCATGAGCGGGGCCCTTCTCATGCAGGTTGGCTCGGTTATCATGCTCAAGGGCTATGAACGGTTAACCGAAATAATCAATGGGATCAATGACTTTCTCGATACTCACGGCTATCCGGACCTGAACGCCATCCACGGCATGGCTTCCAAGGCGGCAATCGCCTCCTACAACCAGACCTTCAGCGACAAGGGCCGGCACGCCGTCATCGACCGTGACAAGTGCACGCTTTGCTGGAACTGCGTTCGGTCTTGTTTTTATGGAGCCATGAGCCGAGGAGAAGAAGAAGTGGTCAGGCATACTGACAGATGCATCGGTTGCGAACTGTGTTTGAGCGTTTGCCCCTTTGACGCGGTCTCTTTCGAACCCAACGCTTGAGAGGTGCGAACATGAGCCACCACCAACCCATGGCCATGGTCTTCGAGCCTGGCCGTGTTGAGTTTCGGAACTGGGAAGTCGCTGAACCGGGGCCGGGCCAGATCCTTATCAAAACCCGGGCGGTGTCCATCTGTGGCAGCGACATCCACACCTTCCACGGCAAGCATCCTTTCGCTCCGCTTCCGGCCGCCTTGGGTCATGAACTAGCCGGCGAGGTCGCAGGACTGGGCTCGGAAAACAGCCGGTTCAAGATTGGCGACCGGGTTGTCCTCGAGCCGATTATCATCTGCGGCAAATGCGAATTCTGTCTGCGGGGCGACTATCATCTCTGTCGTGACGTCAGCTTCCACCATCGCCGAGGCCAGGGAGCCTTCACGCCCTACTTCGTCGCTGACGAGGACTGGGTCCACCCCCTGCCGGACAACATTTCATTCGAGGAGGGGGCGCTGATTGAACCGCTGGCAGTGGCCATCCACGCTGTCGGCAGGGCTGGACTGAAGATGGGGGACAGCGTGGCCGTCTTCGGGGCCGGGGCGATCGGACTGTTGGTCCTCATGCTGGCCAGATTGTCGGGCGCGGGTGATGTTTTTTCAGTGGACGTCCAGGATTTTCGACTGAAAAAGTCGTTGGAGCTTGGCGCTACCGGGGTTTTCGATAACCGAGATGGGGAGGCGGTGGCCAAAATCGTGGAACGGACTGGTGGGCTGGGAGTGGAAGCCGCTTTCGAGGCGGTCGGCCTGTCCCAGACCCTCAACCAGGCCCTGGCCGCCCTGAAAAAAGGTGGCACGGCGGTCATAGTCGGCCTGATGAGTCAGCCCGAGACTGCTCTGCCGGCCAATATCTTTGTCGCCAAGGAGATTACCCTCAAGGGCTCCCAGGGCTACTGTCGAGATTTCAGGACAGCCTTGAAGTTGCTCGATAACGGAGCCATGGACCTCAAGCCGCTCATCACGCACACCTTCCCTCCGGATAGGCTCCAGGAGGCCTTCGACCGTCTGAGCGACCCGGCGTCAGAAACCGTAAAGGTCGTGATCAAGTACAATTAATTAAGGAGTGGTCTGTGGAAGCAAAAGCCATGGTTTTGGAGAAGTTCAATGAACCGTTGACGCTAAAAACGTTCCCTGTTCCCAAACTGGAACCGGGTCAGGTTTTGGTCAAAGTCTTGGTGGCCGGAGTCTGTGGATCGGACGTTTACATGCACAAGGGCCAGGACCCCCGACTTAAACTGCCGATGATATTGGGACATGAAGGTGTCGGCGAAGTGGTCGAGCTGGCCGGCGCAAAGAATTACGTCGCCGACGGCAGCCCGGTAAAGATCGGGGATAGGGTTTTATGGAGCAGGGGCGTGACCTGCGGCCATTGTTACTTCTGTAAGATCAAGAACACCCCCTCGCTGTGCCTGAATCGATGGGTCTACGGCATTCACCTCTCCTGCGCCGAACCTCCGTACCTTACCGGCAACTACGCTCAATACCTGCCCTTGCATCAAGGTGTCGACCTGTTCCGATTGGACGACGTCGGGCCCGAACCGGCCGACATCGAGGTTTACGCCCCGGCCTCCTGCTCCGGCGGAACGACGGCCCACGCCATCGATTTGGCCGGCATACAGCCCGGTGACAGCGTTCTGGTCCAGGGGCCGGGTCCGCTGGGTATTTACGCTGTAGCCTTCGCCAAAGCCCAGGGCGCTTCGCGGATCTTTTGCATCGGCGGCACAGAGGAACGATTAGAGATCTGCCGAAGGATGGGCGCCACCGACATCCTCAACCGACACACGCTTACGCTCGAAGAACGACGGGAAGCGGTGTTGGAAGCGACCCACGGGTTGGGAGTAGACGTAGCTTTGGAGATGGTGGGCTCGCCGACAGCCCTAAAAGAAGCCATCAGCCTGACCCGCATCGGCGGAGCATGCGTCACCGCTGGGTTTGGCGAGCCTCACGGATCCATCGAACTGGACTGCTTCCATGACATCGGCCGAAAGCACCTGCGCCTCCAGGGGGTATGGGTCAGCGACGTCCGCCATACGCATATGTCGCTCAAACTGACCCGCAGTCGGCTGAACGAATTCAAGGAGATTATCACTCACCGCTTCAAGCTGGGGCAGGCCAACGATGCCCTCAAGGTGATGGCCAACAAGCAGGCGGTTAAGGCGGTGATCTATCCCCATGATTGAACCGCCCCAGATGGGACGAGGAGTTTGCAATGCCCCGACGCAAGAGAATCGAGGTCGCCAACACGATTTACAACAGAGGGCTGATTGTCCGGGTCAAGTGGACCGGATATGAAAAAACTAAAGAAATGATCACCGCCCTGGCTGACGGCGGGGCTTTCGTGGTGGAACAGGTCATCCCCCCCGATGGAGACAAGGATTTCGCCGCTTTGACCAGGCATTTCGGGGCCAACGATCCGTTGGTGGTCCTGGGGGGCGGGCCGGCCAATAATTCTGAAACGGCGGATAGGCTGATTGCCGCGGGTGCCGATTTCATCACCGGCGTCTTGGACGTCGAAACAGCCCGGCTTTGTAACCGTAACAGGATCTTCTATGTGCCCATGGTCTCGGACGCGGTCGGCGTCAACACCGCCAATGAGACCGGCGTGGAACTGGTGAGGGTCGACCTTAAAGGACCAGAGGAATTAGCGGCGCTCCTGACCGAGTGTCCCGCTTCCAACCTTCTACCCGCCAAGGGAGTGGGCGCCGAAGAGATAGCGGCATGGTTCAGAGCCGGGGCGGCCTGCCTCAGCTTCGAAGCTGAACAGGCGGAGGAGGAATACCCTGCCGGCGCGGCCGATCTGATTTGGGAGGCGGCCCGGGGACGCGGTTTGCCTTTATTCGCCGGATTGGAGCATTGGGGCACCTACCCCGAGCGAGGCCGGGACTCCAGGGAGATCGTGGATTGGTACCTGGATCTGTTCTCCTTCAAACATCTGGAGGGGGAAGGCTTCCACTTCGTCCATTCGGCGGGCCCGGGCCGGCTGGAGATCCTCAAGGATTACGAGCCGACGCGGGGTCACGTCGCTATTAAGGTCCGCCATTTGGGAGCGTCCGTGGAGGCGCTTGCCGCGAAAGGAATCGAGTTCGAACCGGTCAAGGATTTCGGGAGGAACAAAGCTGTTTTTTTCAAACAGCGCGATCCGGCCGGCAATAAGGTTCACCTACTGTATCAGGCCGTGGCTTGAATTCAGGAGAAGAATATGGCCAAGATAAAGACTCATCAAGATTTTTTTCAGACGCCCGAGAACGCCCGATCACGGGCTCTGCTCAAAAGCATGGGCTACACCAGTCGGGACCTCAAGCAGCCCCGCATCGGAGTGGCCAACTCCTGGGGCGAGACCAGCCCCGGCCATTTCCACCTGCGCGCCCTGGGCGACGCGGTCAAGGCCGGTATCTGGCAGGCCGGGGGAACCCCCTTCGAGTTCAACAGTTTCGGTCAGTGTCCCATGGACATAGGCACTCACGGCATCCGCTATGACACGGCAACCCGTGACATTGTCGCCGCTGAAATAGAAGCGGCCACTTGGCTACATATGTTTGACGGCTTGGTCATGATTTCCTCCTGTGACAAGAACGTTCCTGCCAACCTGCTGGCCGCGGCTCGACTGGACATCCCGGTCATCGTCCTTACCGGCGGTCCCATGCTGGCCGGCCGCCACGGCGGACAAGATTTGGACACCACCTCGGTGGACGTGCATTGCTGGGCCTACGCCGTTGGTCAGGAGTCGATTTCTCTGAATGAGCTGGATGAGTTGGAGGAGGCCGCCTGCTCCGGGGCTGGCGCCTGCGCGCTTTTAGGCACGGCCAACACCATGCAGTGCCTGACCGAGGCCATGGGCTTGTCCCTCCCTGGTGTGGCTACCAGCCCCGCTCCTCTGGCCAAGAAGCTGCGTCTGGCCAAGCAAACCGGCAATCGAATTGTGGAACTGGTTCAGGAAGGGATCACCTCTCACCAGATCATCACCCGGGAAAGCATTGTCAATGCCATCCGAGTCTTGCACGCCATCGGTGGCTCGACCAACGCCATCATCCACCTGCTGGCTCTGGCCTGGGAAATGCGACTTGACCAGGAGATCACCCTGAGGCTGATCGAGGATCTGGGGCGAGAGACTCCCTGCATCGCCGCAGTCAGGCCGAGCGGACCTTACACGGTCGGCGATTTCGATGAAGCCGGCGGAGTGCAGGCAATCTTGAAGAAACTCCATGGTTTCCTTAACTTGGATGCCCTTACCGTGACCGGGAAAAGCGTGAGTGAAAACCTGGCTGCGGTTAAGCATCGACCGTCACCGGTCATCAAGGACCTGGACGATCCTGTCAACAAAGGCGGCCTAGCGATATTGAGCGGAAATCTGGCCAGATCGGCGGTGGTCCGGCCCACGGTGGTCGTGCCGGAAATGATGCGACACCGGGGCAAAGCCCGGGTTTTCGACGGTCAGGAGGAGGCCTTGGACGCTCTACGCGCTGGGCGGATAGAGCCAGGCGAGGTTCTTGTGGTGCGATATGAAGGGCCTAAGGGTGGACCGGGGCTCACCGAGGTCTTCAAAGTCATCGGGTTCATGCGGGCTTTGGGTCTGGAGTCGAAGTGCGCACTCTTGACTGACGGCAAGATTTCCGGCTTTGCCAAGGGACCGTTCATTTGTCAGGTAACCCCTGAAGCGGCCGAGGGGGGGCCTTTGGCTATAATCCGTGATGGTGACGAGATCGAAATGAACATCCCTGACAGGAGTCTCAATCTCTTGGTACCCGAGGATGAGATAAACGCCAGGATGGCTGCCTGGCAAAAGCCCGCCCCACGGGTTAAGGACGGATTTTTAACTGTCTATGCCCGTCTGGCCAACCCGGCCGACAAGGGCGCCGGGATCAATCTGCGCCTCGATTGATCAGGCGCGCCGAGAGCGCGATGGCTTACGCTCGGTGGAAAGTCGTCCCGGCCGGAGCAAGGAAGCGATTTGGTCGACGGGTATCATGAATGAAACTCATTTGAAACTCAGGAGGCTTTTTAATGGAATTTTCATTTTCCGATCGAGAGCAGTTGCTTAGAAAAACTATTCGAGAGTGGGCGGAGAAAGAACTTCCACCCAAGATGGAAGCCATGGAAGAAACCGGGGAGTTTCCGGTCGAACTATTGCCGGCCATGGGCCAAATGGGCATTCTGGGCGTCATCACCCCCAAAGAGTATGGCGGCACGGGGATGGGTGACCTCGCCCGCATCATCGTCCTTGAAGAATTGGGCTGTGTCTGTCCGGCCATCCCGATGGGCCTTCAGGTTCATCACATGTGTACCTACGCCTTGAAGACCTTTGGCAATGAGGAGCAAAAGAAGAAGTACCTTCCTCCGCTGGTAAAGGGCGAGACCATGGGCGTGGTCGCCGTGACTGACCCCTCCGGCGGATCCGACGTCGCCGGCATGGAGACTTCGGCCGAACTGAAAGGCGATAAATGGGTCATCAACGGCAGGAAATGCTTCATCACCAATTCTCACACCTCAGACAACTGGGTCGTTATCGCCCGTACAGGCGAGGGCGGTAAGGGCTTGTCGGCCTTCATAGTTGAAAAAGACTTTCCTGGAGCCTCGGTCGGCCGCAAAGAGAATAAGGTCGGCCTCAGGGGGGCCAACACCGGTGAACTGGCGTTCAAAAACTGCGAGGTCCCCAAGGAGAACATGCTCGGGGCCGAGGGACAGGGCATGAGCATCGCCATCGGCGACATCATCAACTGCGGTCGGCCGGGCATGGCTTCCGTGGCCCTTGGCATCCTTGGCGCTACGCTCAAGGAGGCCGCCAAATTCGCTAACGAAAGAACGCTTTACGGCGGTAAGCCGATCAGCAAGCTTCAAGCCATCCAGATTCACCTGGCTGAAATCTGGCAGATGAGAGAATTAGCGCGGTTGGCCACCTACCGGGTCGGCTGGATGCTGGATCAGGGCATGCGGGTTGACGCCGAGTCGGCTCTGGCCAAACAGTACGCGTGTGAGTCGGCCGCCCAGGCGGCCCGGCATGCCATAGAGATCCACGGCAGCTACGGCATCATGAAAGAATATCCAGTCCAGCGTCTTCTGCGTGACGCCTTGGTGACCATACCGGCCGGAGGCACGGCTGAGATCGCCCGTATCGTCCAGGCCCGTGCGGCTCTGACTGCGGCCGAAGAGTAGAGAAAGCCGCGCCGAGGCGGAGTCCTCCGCCCCGGCGCAATCGAGGAACACTTATGCGAATTGTGGTCTGCCTAAAGCCGGTACCCGACCCCAAGCAGTGGAGCAAGCTTAGACTCGACCCAGAGACCAAAACGCTGATCCGGGCTGGGATCCCAATGATTATCAATCCGCTTGACAAGAACGCGTTGGAGGTGGCGCTTCAGATAAAGGAAAATCTCGGCGGGGAGGTGGTGGTCGTGTCGATGGCTCCCCCCGAGGCGAAGCCGCCCCTCAGGGAAGCCTTGGCAATGGGCGCTGATCGAGCGGTCCTGCTATCGGATAGGTTTTTTGCCGGCTCCGACACCCTGGGTACAGCCCACGTCCTGGCTCAGGCGATCAAAGCCCTGGGCGGGGCCGAGGTCATCCTTTGCGGCGATGAGACTTTGGACGGCGGAACGGCCCAGGTTAGCGCTCAGGTGGCCGAGTTCCTGGGCCTGCCCAACCTGATGCACGTAGCCTCGATCAAGGCGCAGACAGAGGGGGCGTGGCTGGTTAAAAGCCAGATCGAGCACGGATCGATGATGGTCGAAGTCGCTCCGCCGGTGGTTCTGTCGGTGGTCAAGACCATCAATCAGCCTCGCTATGTGACTATGATGAATATTCTGGAAGCCGAGGATAAGGAACTGATGGTCTGGTCGGCCGTCGAGTGTAAACTGACCGAGGAATGCGTCGGATTGTCCAACTCGCCTACCCAAATGGCCGACTTGTTCAAGCCTGAGGGCGGGCGGCAGGCGGAAATGCTCGAAGGGGATGCGGAGGAGATGGCCGCTGAACTGGCTGATCGGTTGCGGCGGCTGGGCTTTGCTTGAGCCGGAAGGGATGAGACAAGAAGATGACCGCTGAAAGCAAGATATGGGTGATCATGGAAATCCGCCAAGGCCGTCTGGCTGAGGTGGGTCTGGAAATACTGGGGCGAGTTCTGACCCTGCCCAGGCCGACCGGCTGGGGCGTGGCTGCTGTTCTGATCGGTCATGATCTGCAAGTGGCTGCGGATGAAGCGGTCGCATACGGGGCGGACGAAGCGCTGGTCCTGAGCGACCCTCTCTTAGCCGACTACTGCAACACTGCCTGGGTCAAGGCGCTGGAGCCACACATTCGCTCTAGGGGGCCGGAGGTAATTCTTTTAGGGGCCACGGCTCAGGGCACTGATCTTGCCCCGCGGCTGGCCGCCAGGCTCAGGACCGGCCTGTCAGCTCATTGCATCGATTTCGAACTGACCGCCGAAGGAGGACTGCTGGCGGTGGTGCCTGGCTGGGGCGGCAGTCTCAACGCTAAGATAAGTTGTCCGACCGCCCGGCCACAGATGGCTACGGTCATGCCCGGCGTGTTCACCCTACCGGAGAAAACGACAAATATCAGCCCTATGGTCTATCTGCCGGTCGAAGTCGGCCCGGCCGATCTCACCTACAAAATCGTCTCGGTTGAGCGTCAGGAGGTCAGGACCGAAGGCCTCGAAACCGCCGATATTGTGGTCGCAGGTGGTTGGGGCGTTGGTGGCCCGGAAGGCTGGAAACTGATCGAGAAACTAGCCGAAGTCCTCGGTGGCGCGGTCGGCTCGACCCGTCCGCCCGTGGACGAGGGATGGGCTGCGGAAGGACAGATGGTTGGCACATCGGGCCGGTCGATCAAGCCAAAACTCTATATAGGAGTAGCACTGTCCGGCCATTCTCATCATATGGTCGGCGTCAAGGAGTGCGACCTGGCTGTCGGTATCAACAGCGATACAGCGGCGGCGATTTTCCGCAACTGCGATATCGGCCTCGTCGGCGATTACAAAGCGATCCTTCCGGCCCTCATAAAGGAACTTAGCCACGACTAACCGGCGTGCGGAATGTAGGTGACCTTTTGTCCCTATGAAACGTTCCCGTCCCGCTGGAACTCGCGCCAAACGTTCTCGAACCATTGGTCCTCCGAAGGCAAAGGACGGACGGGGTCCCACCTCACGGTACACTCGTCCGGGCCAAATTCGACAACCTGAACCTTCGCGCGAAGGCGTTCATCCTCGGGCAAAGCCCTGAACTCTTCAGGCAAGCGGGAGCTCAATCTCTCCCCCGAAGCATGACTGACGATGAACGACCCTCTACTCCCTCCACCTTGGGCCAAGTAGTCCTTTATGGCGGCGAGGAAGGTGATCTGGCAGATCAGCAGGTCGTAATTGCGCAGCGCGGTAGGCAGTTCTTCCAAATCGGCGAGGGAGGTGTCTTTCGCAAACGCCGCCAAATCAGACCGCGCATCGGCCAGGGCTCGACGGACGTTTTCCTCGTTGCGAAGGATGGCGCCGTTGTCACTCATGCGGCGACCGATCCGTCGGCGTATCCGCTGCGCCGTTCCACGGATGGATCGATTCTTAACAAGAGATTCAGCCAGTCCGATTCTATCTTCTATCTGTCGACCACATGCCTGAAAGAACGCCTCGTTGGTGCGAGGCGGTTCGGTATATTTTATGGCGATAAACCGCGCCGCTCGGGTCCCGCCCACCTGGCCGGCGTTCAAAGCAGCGCCACCTGGCCGGTAAATACCGTGGCTGCCATTGGCTTCGCCGACCGGGAAGAAATGGCGCACATTGCTCTCCCACCAATGATTTCCCCACAGGCCGCCGTTGGTATGCTGCGTGCATACAGCTATTTCCAGTGGCTCATTGGACAGGTCGATGCCATGTGACGCATAGAGATCTATGGCAGGTTGGTTCATGTGAGCCAGACGATCCAGCGGGACGCCGAAGGTCGCGCTCGATTTTTCCAGATAGGATCGGGCTTCTTCGCCCAACAGCGAGAAATCGAACCTGTCGCCCAACGGGTTCTGACGGAAATCCAGAAACACCCGTCTCCCAAGATGGACTCTTTGATGGTACACACACAGATCCACAAGGGAAGACCCCTCCCCCGTAACCTTTCGAACGTCGAACGGCCACTGATAACCTTTGAGGAATACCGCATTAAGCATGGAGGTGGGAGTAGAGAAATAGTCGAGCAGAAACTCGCGCTCCCCGGTGCCGTTTGCTTCGGTGGAAAGATAGCGCGGCAGGACCTGCTGGTATGTTCCCGACACGTTCCAGCGGAAAGCAATGGACGCCAGGCCGAATTGGGATTCCGTCAAGTTCTGTCCCATCGCGCCCGCCTCGAACGCAATGCCGGAAGCGCCTGTTTGGCTCAGGGGATATACGGAATCGGCGTACATGCCAGCGGGTCCGCCCACGGCGAAGATGACGTTGGCGCAATTAAACAATGCGTACCGCCGGTCGGGATCTTCCAATGCGTGAAGGTCCAGCGCCAGAATACCCAGGCACGTTTTCGCCGCTGGATCGGTGAGTATTCTGATGGCCTGCAGCCCGTCATGGACGGGGATATTCTTAGCCTCGATCTGTTCAAAGAGCCTTTTGGTCATAATCCGGGAAGTGAGCGGCCCGGCCGACGTGGCTCTCTGCCTGGGGTCGTGATCGGTTTTATATCCCACGAATTCGCCGAAGCGGTCTTGAGGAAAGGGAACCCCCAGCTCCACGAGCCGGAAAAAACATCTGGCCGACAGGGCCGCTTCCGCCAGGGCCTGATCGCCGTGCATTGCGCCGCCACTGAAGAGCGTTTTGGCCATCTCCATGACAGAATCGGAAGCTTCTCCGGCCATGGTGAGCTTATAGTACGTCTGCTTGTCCGACCCCGCGTTATGGGACGTGCCCATAAACACCCCTTCGGTAAGGACCGCCACGTCTTTCTGACCGAAGGAGTAGAGACGGTCGGCCGCATTCAATCCAGCGGCGCCGCTTCCCACCACCAGCGTGTTGTACCGGTATATCCTCAGCTTGAGCCCATTTAGTTCGATGTGGTCACTCATGTGAATCACTTCCCGGTTCCAAACATGAGAACTATGCGCCCTGTTACAGGTGGTTCGCCACTTTGCGGCTGACCAGTGAGGGCTTGCCTTCGGTCACCGCTTTGTAAATGGGCCGGTAGACCTTCGAGTCGTGGATGACGCAACCCGTCCTCCCGTCGTACCGCATGATTTCCGAACATTTACTACAGGCGATGCAGCATTTCTTCTTTTCCATGGCGCCCTTGGTCATCAAGTCGGCTGGAAAATCGGGATACGCGAGCAGCGATCGGCCGAATCCCGCCAGGGAGAACCATTTCTCCTCAATGCCCCCGGCGCCCAACAACGCCGCATACTCATTGACCCACGACAATCCGGTGCCTACTACGGCCACGTCCGGGTTGGATTCCTGGATTTTTCGGGCGAGCGACAACAACCGATGCACCCCAGTGAGCTGATGTTCTCCTGGCCGATAGGGACCGGCGTTGTAGGGTCGAGTCAAGTGTGGGGTGTAGTAGGGGTTGCCCGCGGTTACGTTCAAGAAGGCGAGGCCTCTGGATCGCAGGGAATTGACGAGCTTGATGGGCTCCGAAAGGTCAGGGACCATATAATCCTCCTGATCGACCCCCCATCCGTAAGGGTAGGCCATGCCGTCGTATGCGTTCATGCGCAGACTCACAGAAAGGCTGTCGCCCAGTCGATCCCGGATCTTGTCGAAAATGTTCAGCAGAAAGCGGGTGCGGTTTTCGAACGAGCCCCCGTAGCGCCCTTCCCGTGTATGGGCGCCCAGGAGCTCCGAATTCAGATAGCGGTGACAGCTTTTAATGTCCACCGCGTCAAAGCCCGCGTCACGCGCCATCTCGGCGCACTCGACATACCGGTCTTCCAGTCTTTGCAATTCATCGTCGCTGATCATCCGCCACCCTTCGGCAAGCCTGGGATCCAGATACGGATTGCGGGCGGCGATGATCGGCTGCGGAGCTTTGACCGGCCTGCTGTAACGCCCGGAGTGGGTAAGTTGGATTACAGTGAACGGGGTATGGTTGGGAACAAATTGTTCCCGCGCTTCGCGGAGCGAAATTTCGAGCAGCCGTTTGAAAGCGTCCTGATTTGCTTCGGTGAGCAGCAACTGTCGTAGATTGGCCTTTCCTTCTTCTACAACGGAGGTAGCTTCAAACCAGAGCATGCCCACGCCGCCTCGAGCGAACCGCCGGTACCGGCGAATGGTCAATTCGCTAGGCGAGCCGTCAGGCTCCGCGTCGCACCCTTCCATAGGTTGGGCTACGATGCGGTTGGGCAAAGTTTTTCCGGCGATGGTCAAGGGTGCCAGTAGCGGCTCCACTCCGGATGCGAAGGGGAGTTCAACCCCTGCGATTGAGGCGTCCTTTTTCAGCTCTTCCAAGGAATCATACTTGAATTTTCTGTGTTCCAGCATGGCGACCCCTTCTTCGTTCCAGGATTTAGTGTTTCCGATAGTCGCATTTATTAAGCATGCGTGATTTCATTTTGTCAAGAGGGTCAGATGAGGAGGGGATAGTGTCAGATTTTGTAATATCTTGTTATTTCAAGTTGATAGGCGCTGACTGCTCGGGTGCTCTATTGAAAATACAACTTGACGTGGCCGGTTATCTCGCATTAAATTTTGATAATAACAAAATGAGTTTGATATTATGAAGTCTAGAACCATCCAATCGGTAAGCCGCGCGCTCGACGTCCTGGAAGAGCTCAGCAACAGCCCTCAAGGGCTTGGTCTCATGGAGCTAGCGGAGAAGCTGAATCTGAACAAAAGCACCACGCACCATATCCTCGCTACACTTGTAGAACACGGATTCGCCAAGCAGAACAGTTCCAGCAAGCGATATGGCGTGGACCCCCGGCTCATCCACCTCGCCCATCGGGTGGCCGGCAATCTGGACATCGTTCAGGAGGCCGAGCCCATACTAAGGAAGCTGGCCGAGGAGAGCAAAGAGGTCGCGCACCTCATGATTTTGGATAAGGGGGAAATGGTTTACCTTCTTAAGTTCGAAAGCGCTGAAAACACCCATAGCCTCAAACTGGCTTCCTATGTGGGCATGCGCAACGCGGCTCATTCGAGCGCCGGAGGCAAGGCGCTGCTTTCCCATCTGGACGAAAAGCAGCTCACGGAAATCATAACCAAACGCGGCCTTCCCCAGCGTTCAAAGAACACCATAACTGATCCTGACGAACTCAGGAAGGAATTATCCCGGGTCCGGAAACAGGGCTTCGCCATCGATGATGAAGAAAACGAGGAAGGCGTTCGATGCGTGGGCGCCCCTATTCACGACACCCTGGGAAGAGTGATCGCCGCCATTAGTGTATCGGGCCCCCGCTTCCGTTTGTCGATGAACACCATTCGCAGGCGATTGGCGCCTCAGGTGGTCAACGCCGCGAAGGAGCTATCTCTGAGTCTGGGGTTTGATGAAACACTAACCATTTGAAAACTGCGGGAGGCTTCATAGTGAAAAACGGGAGAGTTGGAGTCGGAATCGTCGGCGCTAAGTTTGCGGCTGATTTTCATTGCGACGCCTTTACGCGGAACGAACATGCCGAAATTGTGGCCGCGGCTTCTCCCTCCGGCGCGCTCAATTTGGCTGAGAAGTGGAACATCCCTCACGCCTATACTGATTTTCGCGAGATGGTGAAGAGGGATGATATCGACGTTATTTCGGTATGTGTTCCCAATTTCCTGCATCATGAGGTGGCGCTGAACGCGGCCCGTCATGGAAAACACGTTATCGTGGAAAAGTCTCTGGCCACAACCGTAGAAGACGCGGTTGAAATGGTCCGTGTCTGCAATGAGCATAAGGTTCTCCTCATGTACGCGGAAGACTGGCTCTTTTCACCCGCCTTGCGGAAAGCCGAAGAACTTGTGCGGGAAGGGGGAATCGGAGAAGTCCTCTATGTAAAGGCCAAGGAGGTTCACAACGGCACCCATTCTCCTTTCGCCAAAAACAAAGAATTTTGCGGGGGAGGGAGCTTTATTCATCCAGGTTCCATGACCTCCACCCATTCGGCCTCTCCCCTGGCGGTTGCGGCGGCATTGGCCAATCTGGAAACGCTCCGTAAAGAAGATTTGGTGGAAAATGCCTGGCGTATGGGAGAAATATTGATCCCTGAACTTAGGCGTATCCAACAAAAATACCCCGGACGGCTCGGGACGACCCTGGGGAGGGGGCTTGTAGCGGGAGTACTGGCCGTAAAAGAAGGATCCAGGGAACCGGACCCTGAAACGGCTCTGAAAATAAATGTATCCTGTTACCAGAAAGGTTTGTTGATGTTCGCCCCGGTTGGGCCGAACGGAGAGTCCATCAAAATCGCTCCTCCGCTTTGCATAAGCGAAGGCGCCCTGAGAGATAGTATCGGAGTCTTCGAGGAAGCGGTTGAAGAGACTTTGGGTTGAAGTTCGCTAGTGGTGAATTCTTCTTCTATAAAAACGTTATAATCATTTCAAAACTATGAAAGGATGAATCATAACTGACCTAACGCGCAGAAACCAGCAAGAGACGGGCGGTTCAATGTCAATTATATCGCCCTGAGTCTCTGAATTACCTCTCTCCGACACCACTGTTGATTATATCGTGGCTTCCCATCCACTCGGAGACAAAATACTTATCAAGATCGGATCTTTGATTTTTTAAAGCATACTAACCGAGGCAGCGGGAAAAACGATTCTGATCGTTTATAGTTGGAAAAAGTAACCTGAGAATAATGAAAATTTTAGATATCAGTACGATCAGGCGGACTCTGGCGGGAATCAACAACAAATGAATATAGCTTGCCAGAACCTATACCAGATGAGCCGCTCATTTTATTGCGTTTCTGCATAGCATTTCTTAAAATATTCTCAAGTACCTTAACCCTTTAAACCAAAGGAGGTGTTCCATGGAGCTGTTTCAAGCCATCCGCTATTACCAGGATTATCACAAGGTGAACTCGGGAAAAAAATACGACAAAGGTGTATGGCAACACGCTCGCCAAGTTTTCAGATCATTTTGGAGATATTGAATTAGAGCAGATAACGCCAGACTCAATTCTCTCCTTTTTGACCACTCTCACCGAAGGAACCAAACAGCCGACCAAACACACCCGCTACTCGCATATCAGAGCCTTTTTCAATTTCATTAAAAACAATCTCGATTCAGACCTTCTCAATCCTTGCGATACACCAATGCTCCGCAAGCTTTTCAAACGAGCGAAGATGAATCAGTGGGTCATCCTGGAAAAAGAGACCATTGACGAAATTATCTTCAGAACCACCAAACCAAGAAATCGAATCATGCTCGAACTCATGGCAAGAGGCGGCATGCGAATAGGAGAAGTACTCAACCTCACTCCCAACGATGTCGATGATCAAAAGCTGACAGTCAGAAAGCCAAAAAGCGGAAAAGAATCAGAAGTCGTCTTCATCCCACGAAAGCTGGCAACCCGACTCAAAGACTACATTAGAGAGAAAGGAATCCAGCCGAATCAAAGGATTTTTCCCATTACTTACAACGCCGCCAGAATTGTAGTAAATAAAGCCGGTGACCTGATCGGTGTTAAGCTCAGGTGTCACGATTTGAGAAGACATGCGGCAACCTATGCATCCCGCTCCGGCCTGCCAATCGAAATCGTCAGCAAAGTAATACTCAGACACGCAAACCTCTCCACAACACAACGCTACCTTGGAAAAATCACCGACACCGAAGCAATCAGATGGATCGAAAACCTATACGGATAAAAAATCGACAGAGGTGAGGTGCGCAACCACCATCACCTCTTCCTACTGACTGAATTTTGTAGAAATGATCTGCAGACCTAAAAAATCTGGATCTACAAAAAGTTTGGCTTCATAGCAGAGTTGCATACTTTGACATCAACTCCTGTGATTATGCCAGGCTGTTTCTTGACTGTCAGGAACATCCTGTCCGGGTCTAGGTGTCTGTCCTGTGAGCGCTAACGGATCGGGGATTAACGCGCCCACGGCGGCGCGCCCTACGGTCCTTCTTTTAATCAGCTCTATGGCCGCCGCAATCGTTGGTATCCTGCCGGCTTCGGCCAATCTTTCGTGCAGGTCGAAATCGTCTACAGTTTCAATCCACCACTCATTTTTGGATACACACGCACGCCGTCCACCTCTTTGTAGGAGTTCACCCTGTGACCAATCAGTTAGGCTTCCACGTTCATATCGAACGGGGATAACGGTGGCTTCAAATCCGAGATCCATATTCAACAATGCTGCCTCTGCCATTTCTTCGGCATGTTGCAACACGCGATCAAATAGCAGGCATCTAGCCAGCAGACTCTCGATGGACAAAAACGGGCCGGGGGGGTGAACACTGTTCAGGCTCCTTGCCGGTATTGTTCAATAAGTTCAAGTAGCTTTGTCATTGCCGCCTCTTTTTGATGAGGGTCTTGAAGCCGGTGAGCCCCACAACTCGGTGTTTTAGGACGGGCAGCCCAGCTTGGTCACTGAAGCGCTCGACTCTGTCCTGATACCGATTTATGTCGCCCAGATAATCCACCAGGGGGGCGTTTTGGAACTGGTGGACAGGACCCCTGGGTGGTTTGCGATCAAGACACCCGATGGCCTCTATGGGTGGGTGATGGCTAGATACACAACCCTTCAAACGGGACTTCTCGGGTAGCAAGATCAAACGATTGCCACTAAAATACATTAATCTAGAGGCCGCTTCTCAAACTCTCCGGCGGCCTCATCGGGAGTTCCGGAGCACTTCCCGCTACTGAAACAACACCACCCCAAGATAGGTCACCGTATTTTTCCCATGATTGTATTTTACGCCGGCGCTTTTACTGAGTCGCATGACATCGATGCCGCAGGCTTCCAAGGAGCTCAGGGCCTTGTCAGGGAACCGACAGGGATCGCCATGGGGATAGGTGCACTCTTTGCAAAACGAGCAGGCGCCGGCCCCTAATACCAGGTTTCTCCGGTGGGGGAACTCGGATGCCAGATTTTCCTTGAGGGTACTGAGTCTTTTCTGAAAATCCGCGATGGCTTCAATCCACGCCTTCATATCGTAGCTGCTCGAAGTGGGATATACTTTGGTGACCATGACGGCATTGGGGAAGGATGTTATTTCTTCCCGCCAGGCCTCCATGTCCTTCACCGCCGGGGGACACATGTGATTCTTACCAAAATGACCACAGGTGTTCTTTTCACAATATTTTCTGACCAACGGGTCAAAATTGATCATACCAATATCGAATTCCTTACATTCCGTAAAGGCATAGACTTCCTGATCAAGGTACGACACGATAGCGTTCATTGGACTGACCCCCCTTTGCTCGTTATTGTTTTTTACCAGCAAACCGTCGTCGAAGATCTGCTTGAAGTGTTCCCTTATTGTTTGTTCAATGGGAGCGTAGGTCATTACAGGGTCTTTTTTACTGAAGCTGGTATCCAGTTGTCAACGGTAGTTTAAAAGTGTACCATTTTCTGTCGTCAAAAGTGGGCCACACGCCTTCATTTTCTGACATTCATTTACGGCATTCATGGTCTCCTTTGATTTAAGTCGGTAGCTATTTCCTTTAATGTTGATTACCACGCTATCGTGCGACAGGCGATCCAAAATAGCCATTACGACAACCGGATCACAAAACAATTCCGCCCAATTTGAAAAGGCCTTGTTGGAAGTGATCAGGGTACTTGCTTTTTCATAGCGGCTGGCAACAAAACCCTGCAGTCTAACCCTGCCCCCCTATTTTCGAACCTGACCCCAGGCCCCCAGCCATAAGGACGATGCGTTGAAACAGCCGAACGCCAACATGCCGGCTGCGACCAAAAGGAACAGGCTGGTGATTCCATATCCTAGAGTCACCACCGCCACCGCCGCACCTCCAACCGCAACGAAGACTCTGACGATTGCGCCTATCACGGGCCAGATCACTGTGCCGGCCCCTTGGGAGGCAAAATAGATGGACAGACCAATGCCTTGGAAGGCGTATACGCTGCCAACGAATCTCAAGTAAGCGAAACCGGCGCTGAATACGGCCGGATCTTCAGTGTACATGCCGACCCACAACGAAGGAAATACAGCCACGACCATTCCGATAAAACCCGAGAGCAGGCCGGCAGTGGCGGTGCCGGTCCAGCCAATACGAATGGCTCGCATCAGTTTACCGGCTCCCATATTCACGCCGACCATGGAGGTCAGGGCGGCGCCGATTCCGAATATCAGGGGTATCAGCAGAAACTCCAACCGTGCCCCGATGCCGTATCCCGCCAGAGCGGCAGGACCAAAGCGACTGACGAGGCTGGTGATGCATAGTATCGTAAAAACGTTGAGGATTGGTGATAATGAGGCCAGCAATCCCACTTTCAGGATATCCCTGAAAAGGGCGGTCTCCAACCGAAGAGAATGTATCCGCAGTTTAACCAGGGGATTCCCAAAGATAAGCGGTAGTAAAAGCAGTATTGTGGTGATCAGGGCCGACAAGATCGCGGATACTGCCGCACCGGCAATCCCCATTGATGGAAAGGGTCCCCATCCTAAAATCAAACTGCCGGATAAGGGTATCTGAATGATGACGGCCAGCGCCAGCAGTACAGCGGGGTATTTCATATTGCCCATGCCGCGATATACGCTGCTGAGGATATTGACGATCCATATCAAGGCACAACCTGAAAAGAGAACCACGGCATATGTTTTGGCCTGAAGCAATACATCGCCTTGACCGCCGAGCGCTTTGAGAATGACATCATCCAAGCTGAAATAGACTGCACTGAATATCGATGCTCCTCTCAGCGCCATTATCAGAGCGTGCCAGATGAGCGCCTGGCCACGTTCAATGGCTCCCTGGCCAATCGAGCGCGCTACAGAAGATGCTACTGCCCCACCCAGTGCTCCGCCTGACATCATCTGCATCAGCATATACATCGGAAAAACCAAGGCCAATCCTGCCAAAGACCTCGTACCAAGTTGACCCACGTACCACACCTCCGCAATACTTACCGATGACTGAAGGAGAAAGGCTATAACATTTGGGCTTGCCAAACGAAGGAGCAATGGTAGTATCGGTCCATTTAAAATATCGTCGGTCAACTTGTTAGATTGGGTTGTCATAATGCAAGGCTTGGCGACACGTAATTTTTTATGGTTCATATGCAGAAACTTGTTCAAATAAACAGCATCGTAGATTACCCCGCTGTCAATCAGGGCATCGATCTCCGGCTGTAAAAAACCACGGGGAGATAAGCAACTTATTTCTTAAATTTTCCGATTCCAGTCTTGTGTAAATCATTCCTGTTCAGGTAGCCCTACTTCCAGTGAATCACCGGCGCGTTTCCTCTCCGGCAACCGATGATACTTAAACTTGGGATACCCGATCATCATCGGGTAGAACCAGGTGTGTCCCTCGGGCAGGCCCATGGATTCCACCAATTCGGGAGTGGCCAGCATGGCCCCCCGGAGCAATCCGGCCCAGCAGGTACCCACGCCCAGGGGCAGGGCGGCCAGCTCCAGATAAGCCAAGGCGATGCTCAAGTCCACCAAGCCGTTGGCGTTCTCTTTGGGAGCGGAGGGAACAATGAGGGTCTGGGCGGTGCGCAGGATGCCGTCGTAGCCGGTGGCCCAGCGAGCCACCACTGGACGGAAGTAATCGGCCGCCGGAGAGTCGGGCTGGGCTTCGATGACCCGTTCCATCCAGTTGATGGTTTCCTGGGACAGCACTCCAACTTGTCCCGCCCTTCGATCACCGTCCATTGAAGGTTCTGGGCGTTGCTGGCCGTGGGGGCGTAGCGGGCCGTCTCGATCAACTTTTCCAGGGTTTCCCGGTCCATGGCCTTGTCCTTGAACAACCGGATGGATCGCCGGGAGCGGAGGAACTGCTCGGCCTGATCCCAGGACAGGACCAAGTCTTTTTCTATCTCCGGGCAGTCTTCAATGTCCACCCCGGTCACGCTCAAGGCACCGTGGGGGCAGACGGCCACGCAGTGTCCACAGACCATGCAATAGGCTTCATCAGCCTCGGCAACTTGAGGGAAACTCTTGTCATCTTCCTGGGTTATAATCCGTCTGGGGCACTCGGCCGCACAGATTCCGTCCTGTTTGCACTTGGTTTCGTCAATCGTCAGAAAGGCCATGTTTGTCTCCGTGTGTAATTGTTGAACCCAACGCTGAGTTACCATTCTTTAAAATAGGATAGAATGAGAGCACGTATTCCTACTTGCCCCAAACAGCGTCTATTTCTCTCCAAACGGCGTCCATATCAAAAGGTATCTCGGTCTGTTCGCCAGGCGATTTACGAACCAGGGTTAACGAACCTGATGGGCAGGTAGAAACCAAAGGCCACATCCGATGCATCGGTCTAGCAGGTCGTTGAAAAACTTATAAATGAAGTTCTTTTGAGGTTCGTTTTTTAATTTTTCAGTTCTTTGACAAGCTGTTTGTTATGTTTTCGGCGCTGATTTTATGGCGACAACGCTCATGTCGGCTCGGGGAGGGGTATTTTCTGCGATACCTGCACGGTTTTCCCCTTTACCGGACGCTGAGCGCGAGGTTGCGCATGCGAACCAGGTTGTAAGCTGCCGTGGCGAAGGTGAACATCCAATCCACTTTTTCTCTGCCGCGGTGGCGCGTTCTCCTGAGACCGGCCACTGTTTTGAGCCACCCGAAAATTTCCTCAACCCTTTTCCGCGCGCGTTGGCTTATGGAGTATCCCTCATGTCTGGTCACACGACGGTCAATGGCGGAGCCCTTGGCGCGCTGAGCAGTGTGGGGCGTGGCGTTGAGCGTTCGCAGGCGGCGCACAAAGGCTTTGGTATCGTAACCCTTGTCGGCACCCACGGTAATACGGCGTGAGCCTTTCCATTCTTCGACCATGACCAGAGCCGCTTCCCCTTCGGCCGTGCCGGTAGCCAGCGTCAGACGGGCGTCAACCGCGAGCCCGTTCCGGTTTTCCATGAGCAGGTGGCCCATGTACGACAGTTTCGCTTCCCGGCCTTTGCCCTTTTTATAGAGTCGGGCCTGCGGATCGGTGGTGGAAGCATGGGTGTCGTTGGTCCGCTTCTCTCCCCGGAAGTTGACCGAGGGGTTGCGGGACCCTCCCGAGGGAGGCGTGGTGAGAATTGTCGTTGTCTTTGGGGCGAATGCTTTTCAAGGAGGCCCAGGCTTCGATGAGTGTTCCGTCCACCGTGAAATGCTCGTCGCTCAAAAGCCCCGCCGCCTCAGCCTGCTCACGGACGCGGTCGAAAAAGGCGAAGGCCACGTCCGAGCTGATTAAACGGTCCCGGTTTTTGGAAAAGGTCGAATGATTCCAGACCTGATCGTCCATGGTAAGGCCGACGAACCAGCGGAACAGAAGATTGTAATCCAGTTGCTCGATGAGCATACGCTCGCTGCGGATGGAATAGAGAACCTGAAGCAACAACGCCCGCAGCAGCTGCTCGGGAGCCACCGAAGGCCGGCCGGTATGCGAATACATCTCCTTAAACAGCGGGTACAGATCAGACAGCGCTTTATCCACCATGGCTCGCAGAGGCCTCAGCGGATGATCCTTGGGGATTCGGGACTCCAGGGAAACATAACTGAACATCGGCTCTTGCTGATCGTCAATTCCGCGCATAATTTCTCCTGCATTGGTCATCGATTATGTGCAGGAATATAACAAATAACTCTGTAATTTGGCGATTTATTAACAACTGTTTTTCAACATCCTGCTAAGTTTAATGACACCCGCTCGTCTTCCAATTCTATTGCGCCCATTTGACAGCGGTCTACACACAAGGCACAGCCTACGCACGTTTCGGTTTCAGCATTGGCGATGAAGGAACTGGCAACAGCCGATGAAGGTTTAGGATGCATTTTCAGTCAGTAGTGTCCGGTTAAGAGGTTAAAAAAAGTCCGAAAACTCCATTGATCTGTTATAATGATTTTGCGTATAACTCATTAAACAAACAGGAGATTTCGGACTATGGCTCATAATAACACACTTTTTCATCAGATGCTCAAACTTATTCCGAGACATGTTTTTGACAAGCTTGAAAACGATCATTCCACGGGCAGAAGAGCCCGTTCATTCACCCGCCGGAGCCAGTTTGTGAATCTCATGTTCATGCAGGTAACCTCGCGGGCCAGTCTGCGTGACGGCGTGGATAGCCTGAGAGCCAAGGAGCGCAATCTTTACCATCTCGGTTCCCAGCCGGTGGCCCGATCCACGTTTTCCGACGCCAACAACCGGCGTCCGGCGTCTTTTTACCAGGAACTCTTCAATGTCCTGTATCGACGGCTTGCGCCGTCGGCCCCCAAACATTCCTTCAAGTTCAAAAACAAGCTCTCCCTGGACGCCACGGTGATAAAGCTTTCTCTGTCACTGTTTCCCTGGGCCTCATTTCGCCGGAGAAAAGGGGCGATCAAACTGCATATCCTCCTCGATCATTCCGGTTACCTGCCCGCTTTTGTGGCCGTCTCCGAGGGGAAGACCCATGAAACCAGGATAGCGCGCGCGCTCAGCCTTCCCGTAGGCTCCATCGTCGCCATTGACCGGGGCTATGTGGATTATTCCTGGCTCGACAACCTCACTCGGCGAGGCGTTTTCTTTGTCACGCGCCTCAACCGCAACAGCGCCTATCGTGTTGTTGAACGCCGCCCGGGTGAATAAAAAGCAAAATCTCACTTCCGATCAGACCATAACGCTT
>CAWGFI010000015.1:0-17460 GCA_963821845.1 uncultured delta proteobacterium | reverse complement strand
GAAGCCCAGGACATACAGGGGCATGAACGCCAGATAAAAACCGATCGCCCAACACCAGAACGCGCGCTTGCCCCACTCCTCGTTCAGCCGAAATCCGACCGCCTTGGGAAACCAGTAGGAATAACCCGCCATGAAACCGAACAAGGCGCCGGGAATCAGCATGTTATGAAAATGCGCGATCAGAAACAGGCTGTTGTGAAGCACATAGTCGGCGGGGGGCGACGCCAGCAGCACGCCCGTCATGCCGCCGATGACAAAGGTCACGATAAATCCCAGGGTCCAGTACATGGGCGAGGTGAATCGCACCCGGCCCCGGTACATGGTAAAAAGCCAGTTGAAAACCTTTACCCCGGTAGGCACGGCGATCAGCATGGTCGCGACTCCGAAGAAGGTGTTGACGTTGGGGCCGGCGCCCATGGTGAAAAAATGGTGCAGCCACACGGTAAAGGACAACGCCATGATGGCCGCTGTGGCGTAGACCAGGGATTTATAGGCGAACAGCCTCTTTCCGGAAAAAGTGGCGACCACTTCCGAGAAGACGCCGAACGCCGGCAGGACCACGATATAGACCTCGGGATGCCCCCACATCCAGAACAGATTGACATACATCATGATGTCGCCGCCCATGGTGTTGGTGAAAAAATGCATGCCCAGGTAGCGGTCGAGCGTCAACATGGTAAGAGCGGCGGTGAGCACGGGAAACGCGAAAAGCATCAGCGCCAGGGTGAACAGGATGGCCCACACGAAGATGGTCATGCGCATCAGCTTCATTCCCGGCGCCCGCATTTTAATGATGGTGACCAGAAAGTTGATGGCGGTCATCAAGGAGCTGGCACCCGCGATCTGAAAGGACCAGAGCCAGTAGTCCGTCCCCGTTCCGGGGCTGTATTCCAGTTCCGTCAGGGGAGCGTATCCCGACCAGCCGGCTGTGGAAAATTCTCCTATGGCCAGAGACACCATGACCAGCAAGGCGCCGGCGACCGTCATCCACAGGCTGACCGAATTCAGGAAGGGAAACGCCACGTCACGAGCGCCGATCTGCTGCGGCACGACGATATTCATCAACCCCACCAGAAAAGGCATGGCCATGAAGATAATCATGATCGTGCCGTGAGCGGTGAACACCTGATCGAAGTGATCGGGCGGCAGGTAACCCTGAGAGCCGCTCGCGGCCAGAGCCTGCTGTGAGCGCATCATAATGGCGTCCGAAAATCCGCGCAGCAGCATGATCAGCGCCAGTATAATGTACATAATGCCGATCTTCTTATGGTCCACGCTGGTGAGCCATTCGCTCCAGAGATACCCCCACTTCCGATAGTAGGTGATCAGGGCCAGGATTACTATGGTCAGCAGGCCTGCGCCGCCTACGGCGCCCATGACGATCGGGTCCGTGAAAGGTATCGCGGAAAGGCTTAACCTTCCAAACATAATCAATCCTCCAAAGCGGCGGTCTTAGGGGTGGGAGCGGGTTTTTCGCTCTTGTGACGCATGTTCTTGCCGTCCGATGAATAGCTGCCCACGATGTGATCGAACAGATCGGGCTCGACCGAAGAGTAGTAGGTCACCGGGTAGCCGGAAGTCGGCTTTCTGAGTTCCTCGAATTGCGCCAGGTCCAAAGTGTGGGGAGATTGTTTTGCTTTTTGGATCCAGGCGTCGAATTCTTCACGGGAGGCGGTAGCGATGGCTTCAAACCGCATGTCCGCGTATCCGGCGCCGCTGTATTGCTGGTTCTGACCGACATAGACGCCCGGTTCGTGAGCCAGCAGGTGTAATTGGGTTTCCATGCCCGCCATGCCGTAAATCTGGCTGCCGAGCTGCGGTATGAAAAAGGAGGTCATGACCGTGTCCGAGGTGATACTGAAGCTCAGGGGAACATTGGCGGGAAACACGAGTTCATTGACCGTGGCGATATGCTGGTCGGGATAGATAAACAGCCATTTCCAGTCCAGGGACACGGCTTCGATCTTGACGGGTTGCGCGTCGGCTTCGATGGCTTTGTAGGGGTCGAGCTTGTAGGTATAACTCCAGGCCAGCAGCCCCAGAGCCGTGACGATGGCGATGGGGACCAGCCAGATGGCCAGTTCGATGCCGATGGAACGGTCCCATTTGGGCCTGTAGGACGCTTTCTTGTTCGAGGCGCGGTATTTCCAGGGAAACCAGACACCCATGATAAAAACCGGGATAACCACGAGCAACATGAGCGCGAACGCCACGATTATCAGGAACCGCTCGGAATCCCCGATAGGCCCCTTGGGGTCGAGCAGAAGCATTCCGTCGCACCCTTGCAGGAAAACCATGGCCCCGAGCGCCGGTAATCCGAATAAATATCTTTTCCTCTTCATGTACCCATCCCCCTGGAGGAAAGCTGAAACCGCATTTAAGATCGGAAACCTATTTTAACACAAAAGCGCGGAAGGTGAGCATAACCTGCGGCGTTCTTTCGATATGTCGCCGCTTTTTCTCGATTCCGTCGTAAAAGCTTCCGGGAAACGCCGCCCGAATCGAAGCGCGGCCTCGGGACATCATGAGTAACCGGCTTATGGCGCGTATTTTATGTATCAGATCGTTGAATGATGAATGAAGGGCGGCGCCGGGACGCGCGCTCTTGCAAGGTCGGAGTGGATGACGGGAACGTTACTTATTCCGGGCCTTTCTCCGGCGGTACAGATAAAAGACCCAGAGGGAAAAACCTATCAGGGCGATGGCGCCCAAAAGCCACAGTTCGTATTTCTTGATGTTACCGAGCAGGGATTCGATGGCGTTTCCCAGGTAAAAGCCCGCCACGCCTATGGTAGTAGCCCAAATGGCGGCTCCTATGATGTTCAGAACGACGAACTTTTTCGTGGCGATGTTGCTCATGCCGATCATGAATGGCGCCACGGTCCGCAGGCCGTAAAGAAACCGGAAAATCAGGACGAACGGCGTGCGAAACCGTTCCAGCATCCGGTGCGCCTTATCGATACGGTCCCGCCAGTAAGGGCGTTTTGACAGAATAAGCTGATAATGGGTTCGCCCCAGATAAAAGAAAAGCTGATCGCCGCAAAGACTCCCGCCAAAGGCCGCCGCTATGACCCACTCCAATTTCAAGTAACCGCTGTAAGCGGCCACCGCGGCCAGAATCACGATCGTCTCGCCTTCCAGGAAGGTCCCCACCACCACCGCCGCATAGCCGTATGTCTCGATAAAATGCTGAATCATCTCGCGCATTTTGCAATAAAGGAGACAGCAACTCCGTGATGCGGATCATCGTCGTAAATCCGCGCGTGGACGCCCCTGTTTTCTTGGATTGAACTCATCTTTGAAGCTCCCTCACCGACAATAGTATTATTATGACCAAAAGGAAGATCCAGACGCCGAGGATAACTCCTCCCACAATACGGCTTTTCGGCAGGTTTACCCCTGAGGCCGCTTGCTCTCGACAATCGCGCATAACTTCGGACGGTATCAGTTTTCTCACCATGATAATTCCCAGCGGAATCAGAATCAGATCGTCCAGGTAGCCCAGAACCGGAATGAAATCAGGGACCAGGTCTATGGGACTCACGGTAAATCCAATAACGATGACGGCTAACACCCGCGCATACCAAGGTGTGCGAGGGTCTTTCATCGCGAGATACAGCGCGAACACTTCACGTTTCAGTTTTCTCGCGCTCTGTTTCCATTGTTCGAAGCGCATAAACGTTCAGGGCGATGGCGCTTTCGGGTCCCTGGGCGCGGCAGGAAATCCGGCTTCAGCCAGCGCTTCAGCAAGCGACTCCGGCCGGGTCTGATCCGAATGGAGCGTGACCTTCACCACCCCTTCCGGCCAGAAGACTCTGACCTTCTCGACGCCCTCCAGGTCGATCAAGACGCGTACCACGCGCCATTCGCAACTTTTTCAACTCATGTTGCTGATTTTGAATTCAACCTCTTTCATGGCTCTACAGTACCGAAAACGGGCTTTTTTGATCGTGGCCTCGCGTCTGTTCCACCACCTGGCGGACGTCGGAGAGGCATCATCGCCCTTTAGGGTTTTTGGCCGCGCAATCGCAACCGCCGCTCTTTTTGGCCGCCGCGATCCGTTCCATGATCAGCGAACGGCCGTGAGCCAGGACGTCCCTGCGAATGTCGTCCCTGGTGTGGCCGAAACAATAACAAATCGGGTCTTCCATGGCGTCCCCTTGCTTTTGCCGGCCGAAGATCCCGGCGGATGAAAAACCTTTTCGTCAGAGACTTATTATCAATATGGTAACGCGGAAAAGGAAGGATTGCATGGGAAACCGTCCTTGTCCGCCTTTTTAGCTGGTCCGCAGCCTTTTAGTTTTATACTATTACCTGGAAACTTACGAGGAGTTTGTGGAACGGCGCTCCCGCGCGTCGACCCGAACCGCGAACGCATAACGAGCGGGCTTCCCCAAGGCGAAAGGAAAGAACGTATGGATTTCTCGATTCCGGTTGAAGTGAAGCAGGACGTGAACCGCTTTAAAACCTTCCTTCACGAAAATATGGCTCCCCATCTGGCAAGCTGGTACGACCAGGGAGAGGTTCCGCGGAGCTTTCATAAAGCCATGGGCGCGGAGGGCTGGTACAACTTTTATCTGGAAAACGGCGCGCTCACCCGGCGGCCGATCCTGCGGTCGGCGCTCACGGGCGAAGCCATCGCGGCCCTTTCCCCCGGCGTGGCCGTGGCCACCCTGGCCCACAGCGATCTGGGCATGATGGGACTCTGGCTCTTCGGGTCCGACGATCTGAAAAAGCGATACGCCCAACAAGCCGTAAACGCGGAAATCCTGATGTGCCTCGGGAACACCGAAACCAATGCGGGCAGCGACGTGGGCGGAATTTCCACCAAAGCCGAAAAGGTTTCCGGCGGCTGGAAACTCACGGGAACCAAAGCCTACGTCACCGGCGGGCTCATCGCGGACATGGCCATCATCACCGCCGTTTCCGATCCCGGCAGGGATCGCACCAAACGCATATCCATGTTCCTGGTGGATCTGCGCGCCCAGGGCGTGACCCGCAAGAAGCTCCACAAGCAGGTGTGGATTCCTTCCGACCTCACGCGCATCCGGATGAACGAAGTGTTCGTTCCCGACGACCATCTGCTGGGCAAGCAAGGCGAAGGCATGCAGCAGGTGCTGACCATCTTCACCAACAGCCGGGTGGGGATCGCGGCGCTGACCCTGGGAACGGCCGTGGGCGCGTTTGAACTGGCCCTGGACCACGCCGGGAGGCGAACCATCTTCGGACGGAAAATCGCGGACTTTCAGGCCAAGTCCTTTGAAATAGCCGACCTGTACGCCAAGATCGAAGCCACGCGGCTCATGCTCCACAAGGCGGTCTGGACCGCCGACCGGGGCGAGGACTTCCGCATGGACGCCAGCCTGGCCAAGTATTTTTCCGTCGGCGTGGCGCGGGAAGTGGCCATGTGGGCCGCCGACCTGTTCGGCGCCGCGTCGGTCATGTTCGAACACCCCATCCATAAATTTCCCCTGGACGTATGGGCTTCATCCCTGGGAGAAGGCACCCAGGACGTGCAGAAACTGGTTATCTTCCGGGAGATCATGCGGCGGCGGATGGAAGGAAATGCCAAACCATAAAAAAACCGTTCAAACATACATCCTTAACGTTACTTTTACATAGTAGCGTAAGCGCGCGCTTCGTCATTCCGCGAATATGGCTGGATGTATATTCCACGCCGCGATGGTGGCCGGGACTCAAATCGAAGAGACTTTTTCAGCGTCCCGACCGGCGCCCGTAACATAAAGTCTTACTTTATGTTTTAACTTTAACCATAACCGGAATAAACAACCCATGAAAACAAAAATTCTGTTCCTGTGCACGGGCAACTCCTGCCGCAGTCAGATGGCCGAAGGTTGGGCCAAACTGTTGAAAAGCGACACAATCGAAGCGTATTCCGCAGGCGTGGCCCCCAAGGGGATCGATCCCCGGGCGATCAAGGCCATGGCCGAGGCGGGCGTGGATATTTCCGGCCAAAAATCCAAGAGCGTTGAAGAATTCATGGACCTGGAATTCGATTACGTGGTGACCCTCTGCGGAGGCGCTCGGAAATCCTGCCCGGTGTTTCCCGGCGATACAAAAATCGTTCATGTAGGATTTGAAGACCCGCCGGAACTGGCCCGGAACGCGGCGGACGAGGAAGAAGCCTTGCTCCATTACCGCCGGGTGCGGGACGAGATAAAGGCCTTTGTGGAAGGGCTGCCCGATAATCTGGAAGAAGTTTAGCGCGATCGATCGGGGAAATCCGGTTTTCAGGAGCGGAAGAAACGTTGTGGGGGACGCCTCTTGATGCCAACGGGAGGTCTCCCTGTGGTCGAAATGGCAAAGACGGTATTTGCGCAAGTCATCCTTCTTCTCGTCGTTCCTCAGCCCAAACATTCAATAACGCCCTCAATTTTGGTATTCCGTCCGCGACTTGATCGCGGGGTCCGGAAGTCATTAAACACTTTGAAAAATCCGGATTCCGCGATCAAGCCACGGAATGACGAGAACAAGAGGCCCGATGAGTCGGGCGGTATGGGAAACCTTCGTTCGTGGACAATAGAGAAAGCGGGTCTGTCATTTCGAGCGTAGAGAGAAATTTTGCGCTTCACGAGAGCATCAAACTCTTTTAATGCCGCTGCCCATCATTCAAACGAATCTTCACTTTTATCACTCCGCGTACCCCGCTTCAGGCATTCCGCTCCTTGATCGCTGAAGTTTAAAACATGAGAATATTCCCGACAAACCGAAAATAATCCATTATTTTCCTGATTTTAGTTTCGTGAATAAGGATGACCGGCGTCACGCAGGTTAGTATAATTTATTAACTTATATATCTAAATGATAATCTATTCCTAATGTGCTAAATTCACCACGTTTAATCTTTATTGTGTCGTACGTTCCGAAATTTGGGCGTCGCTTAAAAAACTACACATGTTATGAAAAGAGGGAGGTTATGAAGAGGATTCCTGTTTTTTTCCTGCTTGGTATTCTGATACTGACGGTTTTTCCGGGGAATGTACTGGCTCAGGTAAACACTCTGCATCAATTTGCCGGTTTTCCGACGGACGGCGCGCATCCTGACGCTAGTTATCTTGTCAACGATGGTTCGGTTTTCTATGGCATGACGCCGAATGGCGGTTCCAATGATTTCGGCGTTATATTCAAGATCAACCCCGACGGTTCGGGCTACGAGCTGCTGCATGAATTTGCCGGCGGCGCTGACGGGGTTTTTCCGTATGGTTTCCCGATCATTGTCGGCTCGGCGCTCTATGGCATAACCTGTTACGGTGGCGCCAACAGCGTCGGTGTTATATTCAAGATCAATACCGATGGCACAGGCTATACGATACTGCATGAGTTTGCCGACGGCGCGACTGACGGCGCGACTCCGACGGGCTCTCTGGTTAGCGACGGCTCGGCGCTCTATGGAATGACGGCGAGCGGCGGCGGCTCCCATCTGGGCGTTATATTCAAGATCAATCCCGACGGTACAGGCTATACGTTACTGCATGAATTCGGCGGCACCACGACTGACGGGTCGACTCCGTATGGTACCCCGATCGTTGTCGGCTCAATGCTCTATGGCATGACGCCCTTCGGTGGCGCCGGTGATTCGGGAGTCATATTCCGACTCAATACCGACGGGACCGGCTACGAGCTGTTGCATGATTTTACCGGAGGAGCCGACGACGGGGGATATCCGAAGGGCGACGTTACTGCTGTTAACTCGATGCTCTATGGTATGGCTGAACATGGCGGCGACAGTGGCTCCGGTGTGATTTTCCGAATTAATTATAACGGTTCCGGCTTTGCGCTGTTGCATGAGTTCACCAGCGGAACGGACGACGGTGGATACCCGCAAGGTTCACTTACGAGCGATGGTTCCGCGCTTTATGGCTCGTCGAGGTACGGCGGCGAAACCGATGAGGGGGCGCTCTTCAAGATTGATCCCGACGGTTCGGGGTTTGAATTATTGCATAGTTTTACCTCAAGCGCGGAAGAGGGATACATACCGGACGGCACTCCCGCCATTTATGATTCAACCCTCTACGGCATGACATCTTATGGCGCCGCTGATAATAACGGCGCGATTTTTTCTCTGGAACTGGCCCAAGCGCCAATCGCTCAGCCCATTCCCACGCTCGGCGAATGGGGCGCGATTATCCTCACCGTCCTGCTGGCCATGGCTGCGGTGGTGGCGATGAAACGCCGAGTGTCAAAGCCCGTGCGGACCATCTGATCGCTTTTTCGCTGGATTCCGCAATCAAGTAGTAGGGGCGAAAAATCTTTCGCCCCTTGTATATTGAAATAGAAATTGATTAGTGTCGAGTTGTCAAACCAAAGAGAAGTGGCCGGAAGCAGATCGCTCGCCCCTCGGTTGAGAAGACCGTCCGTAGCAGGATCGCTTCCGGACTTATAAAGTAAACCCGTACAGTCGCTAGAACCATCCGGACGATGAGTTCGTATTACAAGGCAGGGAACAGCTATGCCCGAGATATTTGTTGGTATAGACATTTCTCAAAAGAATCTCGATGTAGTCATGCTTCCTGATGAGCAGAGCCGACGCTATGACTACGATGATTCGGGAATTTCGGCATTAATCAAAGACCTAAAACAATGCCAGCCCACGCTCATCGTCATGGAATCCACTGGTGGACTCGAAATCAGCATCGCCTTGCAGCTTGGCAATGCAGGCTTTGCCAAGGTCATTGCCGTGGTTAATCCCAGGCAAGTGCGAGATTATGCTCGCGCTATCGGCCGCCTGGCTAAGACGGATAAAATTGACGCCTATGTTATCGCCCGTTTTGCCAGGGATGTTAAGCCTGATGTCCGTGATCGTCTGACACTGGGTGAATTGGAAATTAAGGAGCTGATTACCAGACGCCAACAACTCGTGGACATGCGCGTGGCCGAGAAGAATCGTCTGCTCCGAGTGGTAAGCTTGAAAGTTCGCGCCGGCATTACCGAGATAATCAAAACCCTGGATACCCAGATCAAGGACATTGAAAAAGAAATTGACGGCATGATCAAAGGTAATCCCGTGTACCAGGAAAAGCTTTCCATCCTGACTTCCGTTCCCGGCATCGGCGATAAGACCGCGCGTGTGCTGCTCTTTTGGCTGCCGGAGTTGGCATCCCTGAACAGACAACAGATTGCCGCCTTGGTCGGAGTGGCTCCCATGAACCGGGATAGCGGAAATTTTCGAGGACGTCGAACCATCACCGGAGGCAGAGGGTTTGTTCGCCATGCCTTGCATATGCCAACCCTCGCCGCGGTCACCCGATGGAATCTCAAATTAATTGCTTTTTACAAACGTCTCAGAGCCGCCGGAAAAAAACATAGTGTCGCTTTAACTGCATGTATGCGAAAACTGATCATTACGCTTAATTGCATGCTCAAAACAGGCTCGTACTATCGCGCAGAGACAGCCGTATAAGAAAGAAGAAATATCGCTTTTTTCTTGACGACTATTACAGTCGCTACACTTTCAGAGGGCGTTGACGACCGCGTCGGGATCTTCGGGGGAAGAGATTCCCCGAGAATGTTTTCTCTCCTTTAGTCAGGCCGATGCGCTGCGCGCTCTTATAATCCGCTCGTCCAGCCAGTCCATAAGGTCGGCGGTCGCCTGTTCTCGCCAGGAGCCTTTTTCGTTATACACTTCGTGGTAAAACTCGTCGTACACGTGGATGGTCTTGTCGCCCTCGGACAGCCGTTCAAAGAACTTGCGTGACGCCGGGGCGCTCACCAGATGGTCGTCGCCGGCGATCTGCATCAGAACGGGCGTGGTGAGTTTGTCGGGGTTCTTGTTGGCCAGCGCGATCGCTTCCTCGAAGGCCGTAAACCAGCGGACGCTCACGCGGCCGTGCACCAGCGGGTCGGCTTTATAGGCTTCCACCACGGCCTCGTCATGGCTGATCTTGCCCACGTCGAGTTGGTTGGATAGAGGCAGGCGCGGCCAGATGACCGACATCACCCTGCCGAGCGCGACCTTCAGCCGGGGAGGCTCGCCGGGGAGCCCCAGCGCGGGAGACGAAACGATCAATCCGTCCACGGCGTGGGGATCTTTCTGCGCGAACAGGATGGCGATGAGCCCGCCCATGCTGTGGCCCAGCAGAAACAGGGGGCAATCCGGGGGTTTGTCTTCAATGACGATCTTCATGATTTCGCCCAGATCGTACACGTAGGAATCAAAGGAATCCGTATGGCCGCGCGGGCCGTCGCTCATGCCGTGGCCGCGCTGATCGTAGGTCCAGACGCCGATTCCCTTCATCACCAACCGATCCACCAGCCGTTGATATCGGCCCGAATGTTCACCCAACCCGTGAGCGATCACCATGCGGGCTTTTTCGGTCCTGGCCCGGCGCGTCTGATAATAGAGCGCGGCGCCGTCCTTGCCGATGATCGCTCCCGATGTCCTCTCCGCCTCGTTCATCCGTTCACCTTCCCCATGCGGCGCTTTCGCCCCGATCATTGCACCCGTCTATAGATAGTCACATTTTTATAGTCCACAATCACGTCAAAACCAACGCGCAACGCGTCCACATACGGGCTTTGGGCGGCCTGCGTGTCATTGATCTTCTCCACGGTTACACTGCGAAGGGGCCGGAACTCCCTGGTCAGCAGGTGGCGCAGACAGCCGAAAAGCTCCGGCAGCAGGGAATCGTCCGGGGCCGGATGAATGGTCAGGCTTTTTCCGTTTCTTCGGGAAACCATAACCAGGTCCGACCCGCGAAAAACCAGATGCGTGGTGGCGACCCGCTTGGGCAGCGCGGCCTTGAGCCCTTCCACCTGGACTCCGCAGAGCGACGCCGGATCGACGGCGTTCATCCAATATACCTCATTTTGGGGCTCGCCACGCAGCAACAGCCGCAGCGCCCGGCGGGAGATGAATTGCGGCCCCGGAATTCCTTCGAAAAAATAGCCGGACAGGACCTCGCCACCCAGTTCCATGAGCCGCAGCGACCGAAACAGCGCGGCCCAGGTGAAGGGCGGGCTTTCATAGCGCAGCAGTTCCCGGAAAAGTACGCCGTAGCGCTCCAGCAGCAGCCGGACCCGGTCTTTTTTGCGCTCTTCCCTATCCAGAAGCCCGTTTTCCGGGTCCGGAAACGAAACCGGGCTCCAGTTCCCGGCGAAGGGCATGGACGCCTTCCAGCGGGAAAAAGCGCCGCGTCCGCCGGGGGTTCCGCGGCGGCCGGCCAGGGCTGCGGTCCGGTCCGCCGATTCCGGGAACCGGAAATCGTTTTCAACGCCTTTTCGGAGCGCGGCAAAGGTATCATTGGCGATCCGGCTTTTCCACACGCCTTCCCACAACCGCTTGGTCAGCTCGGCTCCGCTCAGGTTAGATATCCTCAGTAAGGAGGAAAAGTCATACCTGCCCTCGGGATCGGGAAAAAGCGCGTCATAGCGATTTTTTCTCCCGGCGCTTTGCTCTTTTTTGGACGTGTCCTCGGAATCGTCGTCGATTTCACCGTTTTCCGGCGGATCTTCCCGGAGCAGGTCCCAGTCCTCCTCGAAATAGAAGGCGATCCGCTTGTTGGCGAACCCCAGCCACCGGAAATTGCCTTCCTGCATGATGGCGTCGAGCCAGGTCCGGTCGTAGCGGCGCATACGCGCGGGAAGGATCTCCTCCTCCCAGCGCTCCACCGGCGCCCGATACCCGGCCAGCCGCTCCATATGCTGGAAAAGGTCGTCACGATTCTCGCCCGGCGGCGTGATCCCCTGGAAGTGAGCGATAAAAGGCTGCAACCGCTCGATGGGCGCGGGCTCCAGTTCCGGCATGGCCGCGCGTCTGGCCATGCGCAGGAGCGTTTCAAAATTGGCGGCGTCGCAAAAATAGACGGCGTCATCGCCGGTCAGCAAGGTTCCCGCGATGACCTTGCGGGAATCCGCCAGTTCTTCCAGCGCCTGTACCGCGCGGTCGGGGGTGAATCCCAGCGTATCGGCGACAAACTCCAGCGTCCGAGGCCCGTAAAAGGAAAACCATTCCCCCAGCGAATCGCCGTACCGGCTCTCGGCCTCTTCGCCGTCTTCCACGCCGCTTATCTGCGGTATGGAGACCGGCGCGTACGCAAGGTCTCGCGCCGTTACGCGCGGGTCGTTTTCATAGAGATCATTGAGAACGCGGGGAAGGTATTCCAGCGCGCACACCAGGGGTTCGCGAGCCAGGGTTGGCGCGATCACGGCCAGCTTGCCTTGGATGGGCTCCAGAATTTCGTTTTCGCTGACGTCGTGATCGCGCGTGACCGTCCGCAACAGATCGTTCCATTCCGAGGAGGGAATGACAACCCGTTCCTTGACCCATTCCAGCAGTTCAAAACCCGTTTCCGGCGAATACCCCGGATACAGACGCCGCCTTTTCTCCTCGAAATTTTCGACCAGATCCGGGCTCACGCTCGGCCTGAGTTCCGGAGTAAAAACCGCGTCCCGGAACAAATCCTCCCTGAGCCGCGACGCCCGGTCCGTGACCGGCTCGTCCCCCATGTACACGTATTGGTTAATCTGGCTCCAGGCTTCACTCCGCGCCATGGGGCTGGGGCGCGCGGTATGCGTTTCGGACCAGCCTATGGCGCCGGTTTCCAACTCGCCTACCACCAGCCGCAGGGCGTCCATGTCGAATTCGTCCTGCAGGCACGATCGCCACGCCTCCAGCAAAATAGGAAAATCCGCATAGCGGGAAACCGCTTCCATGAGTTTCTGGGAACGCAAACGGCTCATCCACAGCGGCAGCCGTTCGTTGAACTTGTTGCGCGTCACCAGCAGTGCCCTTCCCGCGCATTCGCGGAAACGCGCCCCGAAAAAACCAGACCCTTCCAAACGTTGTCTTAAAAGAGATTCGATATTCCCGCTGGGAACGAGCCCCAGCAACTCCTCGGCCGGGGCCTGATGCGGCAGGATGATGGTAACGCAGTCGTTGCCCGCGAATATTTCCAGACGCTGGCCGTACCGTTGTTCCCAGGCGGCGTCGAGCGCCATGGCGAAGGGCCGGTTTACCCGGCTTCCCCACAGGGTGTGGATCACGATTTGATTGCCTGGAGCCGCCCCCGGCCCGGAGCTGACGTATTCCACCAGAACGTGATGGCGGTTGGGCAGATCGGTCCCGGTGTCCTCCTTCTGCCGTTTCAGATATTCGACAAGCTGTTCCGCGGCTATGTCGTCCATATGATAGTCGCGTTTCAGGGAATCCGTAAAATCCGAGTCGTCCAGCCGGTCGTTGGCCGTTTCCAGGAAAAGCCCCATGTTTTCGGAAAAATGGAAATCGCGCCCGAAATCCTCGGCCCGCCAGAACGGCGCCGCCTGGATGTTGGGCGGCGCGGGGGTCACGAACACATCGTTGTGGGTGATGCGCTCTATTTTCCAGTTCTGCGCCCCCAGCGTGAATACCTGCCCTACCCGCGCTTCCCACACAAACTCTTCGTCCAGCTCGCCGATGCGGGAGTCCGTTTGGCCGTGGCGAAGACGGTAGTAGCCTCGGTCGGGGATGACCCCGCCGGACATATAGAGCGCCAGCAGCGCCCCCTTGCGGGCCCGGACGGTGTTGTCCAGCCGGTCGATGGACACGCGCGGTTTCAGCTCCCGGATACGGCTGTCCGCATAGCGCCCGGCCAGCATGTTCAACACTAGGTCAAAGCTTTGCCTGCTCAAATAGCGGTAGGGGTAACTGGTTCGTATGTGGGCGTAGAGTTCGTCCAGATCCCAGGTTTCCACCCCGGTCATGGAAACGATAACCTGCGCGAGCACGTCCAGCGGCTGCCGTATGGGGGTCGTTTTTTCGATATCCTGCTTCGCGATAGCTTCGGCCAGCACGGCCGCTTCCAGAAAATCCTGTTCATGGGTGGGAAATATGGCGCCGCGGCTGACTTCACCCACGTTGTGGCCGGCCCGGCCCACCCGCTGAATGGCCGATGAAACGGACGGCGGCGACTGGATCAGCGCCACTTCGTCCAGCGAGCCGATGTCGATCCCCAGTTCCAGCGAGTTGGTGGCCACAATGGCGCGCAGTTCGCCCTGTTTGAGCTTTCGTTCCACCTCCGCCCGGATTTCGCGGGAAAGCGATCCATGGTGCGCGTAGGCCAGGGGCTGGGATTCGCCCTCGTTGATCTTCATGGCGATTTTTTCGCACAGCCGCCTGCTGTTGGTGAACAGCAGGGTGGAGCGGTTGGCGCTGATGATCTTCTTGAACTCCCTGGTGAGCGGCTCCCAAATCGATTCCTGAAAATCACGCTTTACCGCGTCGGCCGGAAACCGCACGTCCACCGCATACCGCTTATCGGCCGCCGACCGGATCACGGCCACCTCGCGCGGCGTGTACCTCGGCGCTCCCGCGTCGCCGGTCATGGCATAACCGCCGATGAACTCGGCCACCGTTTCCAGGGGCTTTACCGTGGCCGACAGCGCCACCCGCTGGAAATCGCCCGCCAGATTCACCAGCCGGTCGACCGAGGTTATAAGCAGCGTCCCGCGCTTGGTCCCCAGCACGGCGTGTATCTCGTCCAGGATCACCGTATTGAGCCCGTACAGCATGGACCGGCCGCTGACGGAACTCAGCAGCAGGTGCAGGCTTTCGGGCGTGGTGATCAATATTTCCGGCGGATGGCGCAGCATCAACCGCCGGTCCGCCTGGGGCGTGTCGCCGCTCCTGGTCAGGACCCGGATGGCCGGAAAAGGGACGTCACGAGCGGTGAACATGGATTTCAGTTCCCGCAATGGGGTCAGCAGGTTTCTCTGGATGTCGTTGTTCAGCGCCTTGAGCGGAGACACGTACAGGACGCTGATTTGGCCGGTGGGCCAGACGCCGGTTATAAGCTGATTAAGCGCCCAGAGAAACGCGGTCATGGTTTTGCCGCTGCCGGTGGGAGCGGTCACCAGCGCGTGCCCGCCTTGCGCGATCACGGGCCAGCTTTTGGCCTGGGCGTCCGTGGGCGCGCCCAACCGGTCGCGGAACCACTGCGCGACAAGCGGGTGAAAGAGCGACAGGGGGGAATCGTTCAAGGCCATGGATTAATCATGAAAACCTGTTTTCGAGGTTCTTAAAAACAGAAACAAATATTTTATATGCGCCCGCTAAGTTATTACCACATAAGTTTTTTATAATTTTTAAATCAAGTCGCGCAACCACTCTTCCGGGCACGCCGGATTAAAGAAAAAGAGTATCATATGAGCGCAATCACGGCTACCGCATTCACCAGACCATCTGCGGGGGAATCTCTTCCCCCGCGCCCCTGAAAAAGGCTGGGGCGAAAGAAATAGTTGGGAGCAGTTCGATCGCCTCTGCCGAGCGGACAACTATCGTCATTGCCCGGCTTGACCGGGCAATCCAGGATTTCAGTTTTTATGCAGTGGGTTTTGAATTTGGCGCGGGCTGGCCGTATGACGCAAAACCTCTTGTGGCTTCGCCACCCCGACAACAAGTTGTCGGGGCTAACCGGGAGAACCAGGGGTATTGCTGTCATTTCGAGCGCAGCGAGAAATCTGCCGCAGGGGGCGCGGGGGAGGAGATTCCCCCGCAAGGTTCTTTTTCGTTTTCCTTGTTTTCCTTATCCAAACCATAGCGCTTGTAAAGTGATAGGTGTATCCGTACACTGTACACATTTTATGTTGAAGGAATATCGGCCCCTTCTGGCCCATAGGCGCAAGGATTCGAGATCCGTTGACCATGTCAATCGATAACCACATTTTACGCGTCCCGTCCGGGTTCATCTCCTGGTTGAGAATCAATCGGGAGGAAATCATCGAGGAATGGATTTCCAGGGCCCGCGCATTAAGTCATCATTACGGGGCAAGCTCGCAAAAAGAACTCCAGGGCACCATCGGCAAGTCTTTCGAAGCCAACCTGCGGTCCCTTGAAGAGGGAAGCGCCGAGCCATTGATCGAGTTCGTCGATTTTATTACCGAGCTGCGGCTCCGCGCCGGTTTCCTGCTCTCCGTGGTGCAGAAAGCGTTCGATCTGTACCGGATCATATTGACCGCCAGAATGCCTTCCTACACGATTTCAGGGGAAGGCCTGAAAATCATCGAAGCGGTAAACAGTTGCGTATCGTATCAGATTCATAGATTTTCCGACCAATTCCAGCTTATGCATGAAGAGGCTATCCGCCGACACGCCGAAAATCTGGAGGCGCTGGTAAAGGAACGCACTGCGGATCTGGCGGCCAGCGAGCAGCGTTATAAAACCCTGGTGGAAGAAATCAACGACGGATACTTTGTGCTCCAGGACGAGAGATCATCTTCGCCAACCGCGCGTTCTGCAAGATGCACAAGGCCACGCTCAAGAAAATACTGGGGCAACGATTCGAGATTTTCGTGGCGGAACGGGATCGGCGACGGGTCCGAAGCGCCTACCGGGAATTGTTCGACGGTCGACCGTCGAACCGGCAGCTCGAATATACCAGAGTCGGAGGGTCCGGACAGGAGGAAGGCGACACCGAGATCAAGGCGAAGATCGCCGATCTGGGCGAAGGTCTGGTGACCATCGGCATATGCCGGGACATCACCGAACGGATTCAAATGGAAAAAAAGGCGCAGGAACATGAAAGAATGGCCTATGTGGGGCGCCTGACTGCTTCGCTTTCCCACGAAATCCGTAATCCGCTTTCCGCCATCAAGATGAATATGCAGATACTATCGCGGAAGCTTCCGGTTGACGGATTCGATCGCCGCCGACTGGATATCGTGGTACATGAAGTGACGCGGCTGGAGTCCATTCTGCGTCAGCTTCTCGATCAGGCGAAATCCTTAGCTCCTTCACCGACCGTGGAAAATGTAAACGAGATTATCATGGCCTGCGTCGATCTTCGGGAAGCCGAAACTGCGGGAGGGCGGAAATCGAAGTGCGCAAAAGCCTCGACGTGTCGCTTCCCTGGCCAAGATCGACCGTCGGCATGAATCGAACAAACGCTCATCAACCTCCTGCTGAACGCTATCGAAGCCATACCCGGAAAAGGCGTTATTTCCGCTCAAACCAGGGCGATCATGCTCAACGGCGAGAATGGATTTGAAATATCCATACAGGACAATGGGATAGGCATTAAATCGGAACATTTGGATAAAATTTTTACCCCATTTTTCTCGGGCAAAAGGCATGGCTCCGGCCTGGGGCTTACCAATGTGAAACGAATCGTTGAAGCGCACAGGGGGCGGCTGCTTGTCTGGTCGGAACCCGGCAATGGAGCCAGGTTCAGCGTTCAGGCGCCGATTTCGATATGATACGAGTGCTGGTTATAGATGATGAAGTTTCCATTCGCGAAACGCTGGACATGTTTCTGCGCGAGAAAGGTTTCTATTGCCGCCTCGCGGGGTCGGCCAAGGAAGGCTTCGCCCTCCTGGAGAGCTGGCGACCTCAAATTGTGATCCTGGATATCCGGCTGCCCGATATCAGCGGCCTGGAGATGCTCAAGCCGATCAAAACCCGCTACCCGGACGTGGCCGTGATCATGATAACCGCCTACCATGACATGGAGACCACCATCGAGGCCATGC